>NZ_AP031498.1:1882481-3129963 GCF_042854845.1 Maricurvus nonylphenolicus
TCAGGTTCTCCAGCCTCATTCTTCCATTGTTGTGCTTTTTTTCTTAGCTTTTCTATCTTATCGAGCATGACTTCAGTGTCGTAACCCTGTTTTATGAGCTGTCTTAACTGCTCGAAGTGCATTGCTATATCTGCTTTGCCTATCACATATGGCTGTAGAAACTCGGGTTTACCTGACAGCAAAAATCCACGCTTACCAGTCTCCATGTCGACGATGTCTTTCTCCAATTCGGCAATAAGACGTTGGGCGCTCTGGTTTTGTGCGTTACTAAAGGTTTGGTTAAGGCTGGATTGAAAGTAGCGAATCTTGTCGAGAATACTTTTACCCAGGCCAGATGAGAGGGTGTTAATAATATCCTGGAAAGAAGACTTACCTTCGTTTACCTCCTTTCTTAGTGCTATTTCAGGTTCAGCAGATTCGGTTAACCAGGTGTTGACCAGTGCTTCCAGGTTGTCTAATTGTTGTAGGCTTTCTTCAACGTTAAACGCCTGCTTGGCAATATTTTGCAGTTCAGCGATGCCTAGCCGGAGATTCTTTTCTCCTTCGTTGTAAGGTTCAAGGAAGGTCTCATCTCCAGTGATGATGAAACCCCGTTCGCCAGTCTCTTGGTCGACCAGGTATTTGGAGATATTGATCGCCGTGTGAGAACCTTTAACGTTTCTGGCCTTAATGAAATCTCTGTTAATTTCATCGATTAATTGCCTGGCCTCATCCAAGAGTTTTTTACCTTTACCTTCCTGTAAAACCTGCTGGATTTGTGCGAGAGAAGAATCCCGGCTCTTCTTGGTCTGAGATACTTTGCTCAAGTTTAAGGTGATAAAGTCTCTTTGCCATGTGGCAATGCGTGTAATTAATTGGTCGATAAGGGGTTGGGTTTCCGGTCCATAGGACGCCGCTATGTCAATAACTAACTTGTGGGTGGTATGTTGCTCATTAATCAACTTCTCAAGTTGACTGGATTGGCCAGTGCTAAGGAACTGGCTGTAGTGGACTTGTTGTTGTCTGATGCTAAGATTCAGGGTGTCGATTTTTTGTGTTAAAACTATCCGTCTGGTGCTTGGGATATTGTCTTTAAGTACGTCAAGCTGGGCTTTGATTTCTTGAATATGGCGGTCAGATTCTTCCGGTGCAATAAGTTTTTGAATTTGTTCAAGGGGGGAAAGTCCGGTCTCGTTAATGGCTCTACGGTCTTCAATCTCTTTCTGGGCAGCGTCTTTCTCCCAGTCGTTCATAAGTGTTTCTATACGCTCAACTTCAGTAAGTGTCTGTAGCGGGTCGTACGAATCATTTGCCATTGCCTTAAGGGATTGCAATTTTTTCTTAAATTCAACCTGGCCAATATGAAAGGGCTCGAGAAACGGCTCTTGGCCTGTAATCAGGAAACCACGTTGGCCGGTCTCCTGGTCTACCATGGATTTGGCCAGGGAAATCACCAGGGTTTGAGCCTGCTCATTATCGGCTTTTTTATAGATGTTCAATAACCTGTCGAAGTTTCTGCGCATCTCATCGAGGATGAACTTGCCTTTTCCCTGGGCGAATATCGCTTCAATATTTTCTATGCTGCTCGCGTCAGAGCCTCCCAGATAGGTTTGTCGGCGCATCTCAATCTCTGGTGTAGCCACTTCGTCGAGCCATTGCTCGGACAGATTTTCCAGCGTTTCAAGGGTAGCGTTGACGGTTGTTTTACTGGGGGAGTTTAAGATGATGGATTTCAGTAGGCCTATATGACGGTTAAACTGATCTTTGCCAAGGTGGTAGGGGGCAAGGAAGTCTTCATCCCCGGTGATCAAAAAGCCTCGCTCCCCGGTTTCCTGTTCTACAACGTCCTTCATCACCGAGGCCAGAATCATTGAGGCTTCCTGGTTGTTGGCAGCAATAAATTTTTTGTCCAGTTCTGTGGCTGTCTGACGAATGGCGTCCAGAATATTTTTACCGGTCTTATTCTCCAGCAAGGTTTCAATGTGATCGATACTGATGCTTGAGGTTGTTACCTTGCGACGCTGGTTAATTTCAGGGGTGGCAGCGGCTTGCAGCCAGACTTCTGCGTTATTATTGATCTCGATAAGCTTTTCAACTTGGGGCGGGTTGTCACTCACCAGAGTTTTGGTTTTTTCGATTTCGCGTTGCCACTCTTGCCTTGCTTTATTAAAAGGGACAAGAAAACTCTCCTTGCCGGTAATTAAAAAACCTTTCTCGCCAGTTTCCATTTCGAGAAGCAGTTTTTCCAGTAAGTGCCCTTGAGCAATAACTTGATGTGTATGTTCGACCCATTTGTTGGTTTCAATCAGTGACTTAGCATTGAGGTAAACCGTGATGGCCAACAAGCTGGTAAGGGCAACGGGGATAGCGAAGCCAGCAATTATCTTTTGAGTAATCGTAAATTGCTTTAAGAGCTGAGCAGGGGTTTTCATAATAGTGATGCTTACAATAGCAATTAAACGCAAATAGACTCGAAATCAGTTGAGAAAACCCTATAAAAAGCATGGTTTATTGTGCAGATGAATAAACCCGCTTCTGATACTTAGTAATGATAGCGGGTGTTGCGCAGTACTGCTCTTATTGTGTCGGTTTATATAGACGAAGCTTTATAGAAAAGGATCTATATATAGTGCTGGATGATTTCGCACAGCTCTTCAATAAATCTTTTATCCAGCGGGGCATGACCACTCATCATGCGATACCAAATGGCGCCAAAAATAAGGTCCAGTAGGGTATCGAGTTGAGCCTCTGATTTCTGGTCAGTATCGGCAACTGCGGGATTTGATTGGATAATTATTGCAAGCTGAGTTCGCCTTGGCTGAGAAAAGTTTTGCCATACCTGTTCAGCAAACTCTCGGTCTGCCTGGGCCCTGGCCATTAGGGCGGTAAACAGTGGGCCGCGTTCGTTGGCTCCTTCAAAGGTTTTGCTGAAAAACGCACGAATGTCTGCTTGGTAATCTCCTGTGGGCTTGGGAAACTCCGGCAGGTTTACCAACTCTATCGCCACTTCCAACGCAATTTCGTCACGATCCTTATACCAGCGATAGATAGTCGTGCGACTAATGCCCGCTCGCTTGGCCACCGCATCAATGGATATCTGATTAAAACCGTCCTCCAGCATAGCGGCCAGGAAGGCCTGATGGATGGCCTGGCGGACTTCTTCGCTGCGGGGGCGACCGCGGGTAGGGGGAGTCATAGGCTTGGTGGGTATTCCGGTCAAAAAGTGGTGGGCAGTTTACCTAAGCTCGTTGGGAGTGTCCCGAACTATTTACAGTGCACAGTGTTCATTATAGTATCGATTAAAAGAGTACACAGTGTTCACTAAATATTGGAAGATCTTGATAGAGAAGAGAGAGACCTTATGGCTACCAACTTTGAAACCATTCTGTACGAGGTAAGTGACAGGGTTGCAACCCTGACCCTAAACCGCCCTGAAAGGCTGAATGCCATCAACTTCCAGTTGGCCAATGAGTTGCCTATGGCGGTGCAAAAGGCGGCAGCCGATCCCGACGTGCATGTGATCGTGTTGCAGGGTGCAGGCAAGGGCTTCTGCGGAGGATATGACCTTACCGAGTATGCCGAGGACCACGACGAAGGCCCCTGCACTCAAGACATTATGCCCTGGGACCCAACCCTGGATTTCCAGGCCATGTGGGGCAACACGGAAAACTTTATGTCCCTGTGGCGCTGTAACAAACCGGTGATTACCAAAATCCATGGCGCAGCGGCTGCTGGTGGTAGTGATATCGCCCTGTGCAGTGACATGATTATTATGGCCGATGATGCCGTGATAGGTTACCCGCCTGCTCGCGTCTGGGGTGTGCCTACCACCATGATGTGGGTCTATCGCCTAGGCATCGAAAAAGCCAAACGCATGTTGTTTACCGGTGACTTAATTACAGGCAAAGAAGCCGAAGACATGGGGCTGATTTTAAAATCCGTACCGGCCGATCAACTGGATGCAGAAGTACAAAAACTTGCCGACCGTATTAAAGGTGTACCACGTAACCAGTTGATGATGTGCAAAATGTCGGTCAACCAGGCCTACGAAAATATGGGCCTGAAAACCACGCAAATGTTTGCCACCATGTTTGATGGTGTGGCCCGTCATTCCCCAGAAGGTAAATGGTTTGAAGAGCGTGCTACCGAGGCGGGTTTTAAACAAGCGGTAAAAGAGCGGGATAGTGGGGCCCCCATAGCAGAGGGCCGCAGTAAAGATTTTCGGGAGCTAGGCTTGAGTTAAGCTGAAGCTACCAGTTGATGACTTCTCAACAGGCTTTCAATTTCCGGAATACTGTTGGGATCATCAATGGTGGAGGGAATTGAATAGTCCTCCCCATTGCTGATCTGGCGCAGCAGTTTACGAAGAATCTTACCCGAACGGGTTTTCGGCAAACGCTTGGCAATCAATGCGGTTTTAAAACAAGCCAAGGCACCAATGGTATTGCGCACACTGGCTACCAGCTCGGCATTGAGCTGTTGCTCTTCAATATCGGCGCCGTCTTTCAATAACACCAAACCAATCGGCAACTGGCCTTTAATCGGGCAACTAATCCCAATGACCGCACACTCAGCCACCGCTGGATGGCCAGCCAACACTTCTTCCATTTCGCCGGTAGATAAACGGTGGCCGGCCACATTAATCACATCATCGGTACGGCCCATAATAAACACGTAACCGTCGTCATCTTTATAGCCGCCGTCACCTGAGGTGTAATAACCTTCAAACTGCTCAAGATAACCGGATTTAAAACGCCCAAAATCACCCCATACTGATGGTAAGCAAGCCGGTGGCAGAGGCAATTTAATAGCCACGTTGCCTTGCTCGTTAGGGCCAAGTTCATTGCCCTCGTCATCTAAAATACGCACATCAAAACCCGGTGAGGGCAGGGTGGCGGAACCAGGTTTACAGGGCTTGGGATCTACACCCATCAAGTTGGAGCAAATGCCCCAGCCAGTTTCGGTTTGCCACCAGTGATCAATCACCGGCAGGCCGGTAATCCCGGTGACCCAATTGTAGGTGGGAGGATCGAGGCGCTCGCCAGCCATAAAAATGGTTTCCAGCGCACTCAAATCATACTGCTTCAGGAATTCCGCATCGGGATCTTCTTTCTTAATTGCCCGAAACGCTGTGGGTGCCGAGAACAGGGCTTTGACTTTATATTCTTCTGCGACACGCCAAAAGGCGCCGGCATCCGGTGTGCGCACTGGTTTGCCTTCATACAGCACGGTAGACAAACCCGTCAGCAGCGGGGCGTAAACAATATAGGAGTGGCCCACAACCCAACCGACATCCGAGGCCGCCCAGAACACATCGCCCGGCTGCATATTGTAGATAGCGCTCATACTGTAGCGCATGGCCACGGCATGGCCGCCGTTATCACGCACCACACCTTTGGGTTTACCGGTGGTGCCAGAGGTATAGAGAATATAAAGCGGGTCGGTTGCGTTAACCGGTGTGCAGGGGGCTTTGGGCGCATCGCTAATGGCAACATGCCAATCCAGATCCCGGCCTTCAATCATGCTGGCAGGTGCCTGCGGGCGCTGCAGGATAATGCAGTTATCCGGCTTGTGCTCGGCCTGCTCAATAGCGGCATCCAACAGTGGCTTGTATTCAATAATACGGTCAATCTCGATACCGCAGGAGGCAGAGACGATCACCTTGGGCTGAGCATCATCAATCCGCACAGCCAGTTCACTGGCGGCAAAACCACCAAATACCACTGAGTGCACGGCGCCCAGGCGGGCACAGGCCAACATGGCTATAGCCGCCTCGGGCACCATCGGCATATAAATCAGAACCCGATCGCCTTTCTTCACCCCTTGCTCCTGCAGGGCGCCGGCAAAGGTTGCTACACGAGCGGTCAGTTCGGCATAGGTAATGGCTTGCTTGGTTTGGGTAACGGGGGAGTCGTAGTAAATGGCCACTTGCTCGCCACGGCCCTGTTCTACATGATAATCCAGCGCCATATGGCAGGTATTCATAATGCCATCGACAAACCAGCGGTCGATACCGTTGGCATCCTTGGCCAGTGGCGTATCGGGGAATTCAAACCATTCCAGTTGCTTGGCTTTCTCAGTCCAAAATTCACCTGGGCGTTGAATCGACGCCTCATACTCGCTGGAGTAACTCATTCCGTTTTCCTCTCTTGTCTCTCTTTTTACTCTCTCGGGCCCCCAGATTCCTGGGTAACCCTTGTAATTATGTGTATATATGGCTGATGTTAGGTGACTGGTAAGTCTTTGGCTATGCGACTTCAGTCTACCCTTAGCCTTTTGGAGCAGCCTACTTCTCCCCCATTGTGAGTAATTCTGAAGGAGTTTGCCGTTAAATACGGGGGGAGATGGCGACAATATAAGGTCAGATGCTGACAGGGCAGATGAGAGCTGGTCGTGGTCTTCCTGCGAAGAAAGCTGCCATACTAAGAGTAAGTACCTGCCAACTTCGGAAGCTCACATGAAATCCCTTTCTGCCAAATTGCTGGCCACGCTGATAATACTGTTTACCACCCAAGGTGCTTGGGCCATGGCTCTGGGCGAACTGAGTACCCAAACTCGCTTGGGCGACAGGCTGCAAGCTCAAATCCCCATCAAATTGGGCGGCACCGAATATGGTGTGGACGACCTCCATGCTCAGCTGATGAATAGCCAGGAAGCAGCCAAATACGGGGTAGAACTGCTGAGCAGCCGCTACCAGTTCCAGCTCAGTATCAGCGAGCAAGACGGTCAGCTGGTGGTAAACGTCAAATCTCGCAAACCCATCACCGAGCCCTTTATTAACCTGATGCTACAACTGGCCTGGCCCGGCGGCTCGCTGGCGCGGGAATACACAGTAATGCTCGACTACTGAGTTTCCGGGGTCTGTGGCCAAATCACCAAAACCTGAGACTTTTCAATAGCTTATTTAGCGAAATAGTAGTTGACACAAACATGAAGGGTGATAGAATGCGCTCCGCTTTCGCAGGAAAGCCACCTCCACGGTGTAAAACTGGTTTTTAAAAAAGGGGCCTTAGCTCAGCTGGGAGAGCGCAACACTGGCAGTGTTGAGGTCAGCGGTTCGATCCCGCTAGGCTCCACCAAATTTAAAAAGCCCGCATCGTCAGATGCGGGCTTTTTTGTGTTTGCCTCTCCTTGACCAATTAATGGTGCTAAATTTGGTGTGAGATTGTTATTGAGTTGGAGCTATCAAGTTTGGCGATGGCCTTATCTAAATCTTGTCATCAAACGGGTAATCAAACTCCCACTGTTTAAATAGTTGTTTCATTTTCTTTGTTTTATAAATTTTCGGCATCCGCTGATCCCAAATACTCTTGAACTTTTGGCCTTTGGCGGTATCAGCAAAGGCCGGGTATAACTTCAGCTTGATTAGGTCCTTAATGATTAAGGATTTATCACCCGGATAAAATTCCTTTTTTGCCAAGCCAATATCAATTTCGGCGTCCAGGAAGTAATCGATACGGCCTCGTTTGAGCATCCTCAAAATACTCTTGCGATTGTTCAACTCATGTATTTGCATTGGCACGTCGATATAAAGATGGTAGGCATAACCTGTAATCCAGGCTACCTGTTTGTTGGTTAATGATTCTATTCCTTCGAAAGTAGTGTGGTTGTCTTTGTTGTACATAACGCTGACAACTTCCGCGTCGAAGTGCCATTGGGGGTAGAGGGCAAATTCTCTTTCATTGAGGTAGGAAGCAAGCCAGGCATCTGCACGTCCGCGTTGTACATAACTCACCGCGGTTTCGTAGGGAAAGGTTAATGTTTTTACCTTTATACCAGCAGGTTCGTAGACATAACGGAAGATGTCCCAGTAGAGCCCGGTACCATCGCTAAGTGTCGCTCTCTGCCATTCTTCACTGGCAAGAAGGATTTCATCAAGCTTCTCTGCTTTGGCATGTACAGAGAAGAGAAGGGAAAAGGTTGCCAGCAATATAAAGAGTAACCGGTAAACCATTAGATGCTTTAAAGACCTTTTACAGAGATAAGGGCAATGCTATTAGTATAGTCGCTGAGTACAGGTTAGATTTATATCTAAAAATCCATTAAAAACAATGAGTTAGTTGGCTTGCGGACTTGCTGCTATGCTTTTTATAACATGTCATTGTTCTTCGATTTCTAAGGTGATTTATGGATTCTCAGGTCAGGGTGCCGCAGGGCTTTAGGTTATTTGCTTTCGATGAGATAGATTCAACCAATACCGAAGCCAAGCGCAGGGCTGACGAGGGCTGTGTCAATAAATCGGTATTTTGGGCTACCACACAAAGCAAGGGCCGTGGGCGCAAGACCCGCAGTTGGATCTCCGATGAAGGTAACCTGTTTGTTTCGGTACTGGTGAAAGATATGGCGCCAGCCGAGAAACTGGCAAACCTGTCAGTGATTGCTGCCATTGCCATTGGTGAGACCATTGCCGATTTGGCACCTGCCGACTGTGATATTAAATATAAATGGCCCAATGATGTGCTGATCAATGGTCGTAAAGTGGTGGGCATTCTGTTGGAATCCGGTATCTACAAAGAGTCTCACTGGGTGGTATTGGGGACCGGGGTCAATGTGTCCAGTAATCCGCCGGATTCTGAAATTATGTACCCTGCTGCAAATCTAAAGCGGTGTGGTATCGATGTTGAGGTAGCTGACCTGCTCAGTCATTACCTGGATAAACTCGATGGCTATTTAGCCCAGTGGCAAACGCAAGGGGTTGCCGAATTGATTAAGATCTGGCGTGCTCGTATGGCCGGGTTAGGTCAGCGAATTCATGTGCAGCTCACAGAGGATGAGCGGGTAAGCGGAATTTTTAAAGAGCTTTCCGACGAAGGCATTCTGATTCTGCAAACGGATTCCGGACAGGAGCAAGAAGTGTTTTCCGGGGATGTTTTTCTGTAGAAGCCCATCATTCTGATTTCACAGAAGGTATGCCTGCGCCCAGGTTTATGAGCCAAACAGGTGTTTGAATTCTGTCGGACAGACTGTAAGATTGCGACAGTCAGTTTATTGCCAGAAAGGAATCACCCTTATGACCATACCCGCCGATGCCTGGGATTTTCCCAACCCCTTTATCATCGAGGTCTCTGCCGAAGAGTCCGACATTGACAGCTACAACCATGTCAATAATTCGGTCTATGTGCGCTGGTTTGATGAATGTGCCCGTGATCACTCCAAAGCCGTGGGGGTGGATACCGATGCAGCTAAAGAATTGGGCAACGGCATGGCGGTACGCGAAAGCAATATCCAATATCTGCGTTCGGCCTATTTGGGCGATAAAGTTCAAGTGGCCAACTGGATTGTAGAAAATGACGGACGCTTGCGTGCCAGGCGTCACTTTCAATTAATTCGAGTGTCGGATGGGGCTACCCTGGTAAGAGCAGATTTGGATTATGTCTGTATCAATATTGCCACGGGCAGGCCGTCTAGAATGCCTAAGCGGTTCCAAGAAAAGTACTGTGATGAACGCACTATCACACAGACTGACCCCGTTACTGAATAGACTGCTCAGTTGCAGGAAAGACGTTTAGGATTTACTGTATAAGCTTCTTAATAAGTCTTAGTTCAGCGGGTTATGCCTTCCACCTACACCACCATTGGCGGTTTTCCTTTGATGGTTGCCAAAGCGTTAGATTCCTATGGCATCGATGGTAATGCTGTTCTGGCGCGATGTAATATTGACCCGCAGTTGCTATCAGACCCTGACTTCCGCGTACCTATCGATCAGTTGGGCAAGTTATTGGAAGTCTCAATTGCCGAAACGGGTGACCCTGCCTTTGGCCTAAAAGCTGGTACCTTTGTGTGTCCCACCACATTTCATGCCTTGAGTATGTCTATGTGGTTATCCTCCAGTCTTAAAGATGCGTTTGATCGCGCTGTCAGTTATGGTCAGTTACTGAGTGATGCAGGTACCTCGGGTGTTGAGGTGGGGGAAGATGAGTATTGCTATTGGACGGAATTGGCTTCTCCTGAGCAGGACTTTGTTCACACCATTCAAGTTGCCGCAATGGATGCGCTGTATTCGGCCGTGGTTACCCTGTGTCGTACGCTCTGCAATGACAGTTTTGCACCAAAACGTGTCTCATTTATGCGCGATGAGCCGGAAGATATAAAACCTTATCAGGATTTCTTTCGCTGCCCGTTAGAGTTCTCTCACCCGCGTATTGCGTTGTGCTTTGATAAAGCAACCTTTGACAAGCCGCTGCCTACGGGGCACCCGGAGCTGCTGAAACACAGTGACCATGTGATTATTGAAAGCATGAATCGCTTTGACAAGCAGGATATTGTCGGTCGCTTACGGGCCAAGCTTTTGGAGCGTCTACCCAGCGGCAAACCGACCCAGAAAGATATCGCCTTTTCAATGAATACCAGCCTGCGTAGCTTGCAGCGAAAACTCAGTGAACAGGGCTTAACCTACGAACAGGTGCTGGAGGATGTTCGCCGCGATCTGGCCCAGAAATATATGGCCCAGCCCCATCTGTCCATTGGTGAGATCAGCTACCTGCTGGGCTTCGGTTCGCAAACTAATTTCGCCCGCGCTTTTAAATCCTGGATGGGCGTTACCCCGCGTGAGTATCGCGCCAAGCAGGGCTTGTAATCGGGCCTTGCTGCAAATTCTTCCCTGAATTAATCATATTACGCAAGTCGTTCTTCACTCTGCGCCATTCTCCTGGCGCGCCATTGTTCTTCGAATTCAGTCCAGTAGGATCGGTTTAGCTAAACCGAATAACAATAAAAACAAGACTGAACTTGAGGAGAAGACGATGAGAGAGAGTAGTAAAAACAACATCAACCAACGTATAAAAAAGCCGCTGGCTGGTGTCATTGCGTTGCTCGCTGCTGGTAATGCGATAGCAGAAAGCTTTGTATTGGAAGAGGTCATTGTGACCGCCCAAAAACGTTCCCAAAGTATGCAGGATGTGCCACTGTCCGTAAGTGCGATTGGCGGCGAGCAGATATCGGATATGAATATGACCGGGCTGGATGATCTATCCGGTTATGTACCCAACCTGACGATCAATGAGGGGGGAACCTCAACCAATATTTATATTCGCGGCTTTGGTTCGGGCGCCAATGTTGGTTTCGAGCAGTCGGTTGGGATGTATATCGATGGCATTTACGCCGGGCGTGATCGCCAGTTCCGCTCTCCGTTTTTGGATCTAGAGCGTGTGGAAGTCTTGCGTGGCCCACAGGGAATTTTGTTTGGTAAAAATACCATTGCCGGTGCGATCAATATTACCACCGCCAAACCTTCCGAAGAGTTTGAAGCTAATGTGCGTGTCGAAGTAGAGCCGCGTTATGATCAGTACAGTGTCTCGGGTGTGGTCTCCGGCCCACTGGCAGATAATCTTGCCGGTCGTTTAGCTGTCACTCAATCTCAAAGTGATGGCTTTTTTGAAAATACCGCTATTAATAGCGATGGCCCGGAAAAAGATGAAGCGGCAGTGCGCGCAAGCCTGGTGTGGGACCTGAATGAAGACACCGCAGTAACTCTGAAGCTGGAGCATGGTTACTTCGATGTGAAGGGCAGCAATATTCGCCAAACACGTACCCAGAGTTTGGCGAATATTGCTGTTAATCCGTCAGCATTGGCTGCCATGAGTGCAGGTGGCCCACTGGCGGGCGCGTTGATGTTTCCTAACAATGCTTACCTGGCGGGTCTGGTCGCAGATGCCAATGCGAATGGTGGCATGCTTTCACCCACGGTCACTGGCGATTATGCCGATTTGTTTACGCTCAGTGATGCGGGTTATAGCACTGACTCATACAAGCAATCGATGGATCAGCACATTGCTGAAACCGATAACAACAATGTGGTGCTTACCGTTGATCACAGTCTGGGTGAATACACCTTAACGTCAATTACCGGTTATTCCGCTTATGAAGCCATGGACAATCAGGATGTCGATTACTCGGCGGTTGATGTTCTGGGGCGTTGGGTTGAGCAGGAGTTTGAGCAAGTCAGCCAGGAGTTTCGTATCACCTCACCACTGGGTGAGCGCTTTGAGTATATCGCCGGGTTTTATTATCAACACAGTGAGCTGGATTCGCTACAGCGAACGGATGTTAACTTCAGTTCGCTCGCGGGTTACCGACAGGATCTCGATATCGCCTTGGCGGCAGGATTGGCGCAGGCGGGTCTGTTTAACGGTGCGACGGATTTCGGTGCTCCCTTTGGTGTGATTCCAAACCTGCATACCCTGGCGAGTCTGCCAGCCATTGGCAACACCCGTGATTTTGATCAAACCTCGGATACCTATGCCTTGTTTGGCCAGGGTACTTGGCACATTCGGGAAAATCTCGCGCTGACAGTCGGTTTGCGTTACTCGTTGGAAGAAAAGGAAGCCCAGCGCCGCTTAACCATTGTTGAGCATGGAACCTTAAATGCTGTCTCCCCAAGTGACCCAAATTATGTGCTGGCCGCCGCCATACTTAATCTCACCAGCGGTACCGAGGAGCATGCGGTTAAAGAGGATTTGAAAGAAGAGCAGTGGACACCGTCGCTTAACCTTAGTTGGGATGTTAACGATGATGTGATGTTATACACCAGTGCCTCTATCGGTTACAAAGGCGGTGGTTTTAACGAAGCAGGTATTGACGATCCCAATGCGGGGGGCAAACCGTTTGGTTTTGATGAAGAGAAAGCCACGTCCTACGAGATCGGCGGAAAGCTCACCTTGCTGGATGGTGCCGCGCGTTTAAACTTCGCACTTTTCTATACCGAATTTGAAGGTTTACAGGTGAGTACGTTTACCTCTGATGGGTTCACGGTTGGTAATGCCGGTGAAGCCATTTCGCAGGGGATGGAAGTCGATGGTATGTGGCGCCTCAGCGAAAGCCTGACGTTAAGTGGTTCAGCGGCCTACCTTGATGCCCGCTACGGTGAATTTGACAGTGCGCCTTGTACGGTTGCCCAGTCAGCGATGGATGCAAATTGCTCCCAGGATTTAGGTGGCAAAGAGCTTATCTTCTCGCCAGAGTGGTCGGCTAATGTGGCGTTAGATCATGTTACTGCGCTTTCTGATGCTTTAGAGCTGCGCTCACGTCTGGACATGAACTTTACCGACAATCATTACCTGGCCAATGATCTCGATCCTATCGATGAAGAGGCAGCCAACACGATCTTTAATGCTCGTGTTGCCCTGGCCGCTGCCGATGGCGGTTGGGAAGTGGCGTTGGTAGGTAAAAATCTGACCGATGTGGAAGTGCGCAATTTTGCCGCCGATACGCCGTTATTGACGGGCGCTCATGTCGGTTTCTATAGCCCGCCTCGTACTATCTCTATTCAGGGCATGATGGCTTTTTAAACCCTTAAGTAAGCGTCATCAGCTTAGCGCTGATGACGCTTCTGATCTCGCTTTGCCTGATGGTAATGCTTCCCACCACTTCGACATGAAATTAATAGACGGATAGCTTATGGCAATCACAGCACCAATACGCCTCTATGGCACCTACGGTTCCCCCTATACCCGCAAAATGTTATCACTGTTGCGTTACCGCAGAATTCCCTATCAATTTATGCAGGGTAGTCAGGGTGGCGCACCGGAAGAACTGCCTAAACCTAAAGTGGGTTTGTTACCCACCTTTTATTTGGAGTCTACAGATGGGCCGCTGGAAGCCGCTGTTGACTCCACGCCATTAATCCGTCGCTTTGAGGAATCTTTTTCATCGCGTTCAGTCATCCCGCACGACCCTGCGATAGCCTTTATTGATTATCTGTTGGAAGACTATGGTGATGAATGGCTTACCAAAGCCATGTTTCACTACCGCTGGTCTTTCCAGGCAGATATCGAGAAAGCTGGCATCATTCTCTCGCTTGAACACAATCCTTCTTTACCGGAGGAGGATTGTGTCTTTTTTCAAAGCCATTTTGCCACCCGACAGATATCCCGTTTAGGGGTTGTAGGTTCTAATAAGATTACTGCACGAGTGATCGAGAGCAGTTATAAACTATTCCTGCAGGCCTTTAACCAAATTCTCACCCAGAGAACGTTTATTTGTGGTGATTGCCCGGGCAGTGCAGATTTTGCCTTCTATGGCCAACTCACCCAGCTAGCGGGTTTTGATCCAACCCCCATGGCATTGACCCTGGAGTTGGCACCACGCGTATTGGCCTGGATGAACTTTATGGAAGACCTCTCGGGCCATGAAATTCCTGCGGATACATGGGCGAGCCGTGACGATATTCAAAACACTTTACAGCCATTACTTGCCGAAGTAGGGCGTACCTATGTGCCTGTGATGTTGGCCAATGCCAAAGCGTTAGATCAAGGTTTAGCGCAAGTGGAAACCCAGGTAGACGGTAAACCCTGGCAACAAAACCCTTTCCCCTATCAAAAACGTTGCGTCGAGTGGATTCGCGGCGAGTATTTAGCCCTGTCTGAATTAGACCGTGAATGGGTCGATGGTGTCCTGGCAGGCACCGGCTGCGAAAAGCTATTGCAAGACTAACCTACTGAGCAGGAGTTAACGGTGTCCAGTACAAACGATAAATATCAACTCTATGTTGTTGATCAGTCTTACTATAGCGGTAAATTACACAGCTATTTGCGCTATAGGCAGTTACCCCTTGAGGTAAACGAAATCAGTTTCACCGAGTGGTGGAAAACCGGTTTGCGCAATACCGGCCTTATGAAAGTCCCGTTTTTGCAGTCACCCGATGGCCGTTGGTTGCAGGATTCAACCCCCATTATATTATGGCTGGACCAGCAGTTTCCGGACAGCGGGATTTTACCCGACGACCCTTATCTGCGTTTCTTTTGCTATCTGTTGGAAGACTACGCCGATGAATGGCTTTGGCGCCCGGCTATGCATTATCGCTGGAGTTATTCTGCCGATGCAGCCGTCAACAGCATCCGCTTCAGCCAGAAATTAATCACCCATATCCCAGGGCCTAAGTGGCTTACCGCCTTGATGGCGAAGTGGCGTCAGCGCTCAGAATATGTCAAGCACGATGGGGTTAATAAATCCACGCTCGAACATGTTGAATCCATCTACCTGAATAATTTGCAGTGGATGGAAACGATTCTTGCCAAGCAGCCGTATCTACTGGGGGATAAACCCTGTCTGGTGGATTTCGGTTTTATGGGCCCGATGTTCCGTCATTTCAGCATTGACCCTACACCGGCAAAAATTATGCGCGATAAGGCACCTCATGTGTATCAGTGGGTAGCACGCATGTGGGCGCTGAAGATGGACGATGTGGCCGATGCCAACTGGAATGTCCAACCGGGTCAGTTACCACAAGACTGGTTGCCGTTTGTCAAAGATATCTGTGAGGCGTATCTACCTTATCTGTTGGAAAACGCACGCACCTGTCGTGACGGCAAGAGCTCCTGCAGTTATACCGTTCAGGGCACTAGCTATTCGAAGACACGGACCTACGACTATCGGGTGTGGTGCAGGGAGCAATTGCATAAACGCTTTAACGAATTAACCCCCGAGATTGCAGACAGGGTTAAAGCCACTCTGAAGCACTATGGTGGTTGGGACGCATTTATCACCGATGTCGATATTAGCTCCGGTATGGATGCTGATGACATGGCACCGTTTAGAAAATCTTATCAACCAAGCTTTGGTAAAAAGTTAGTGTCATATTTCTTTGGTACGCCCTGGAATACGTCCAAGCAGTAAAACATCTGATAGCTAAGAGGTAATGTAATGTCAGATTCAGTATCTAAAGCAAAGGTTGAACAAACGCCTACAAATGTTGTGCGTGAGCAGCACGCACTAACTGCTAGTCGTCAGTTAAACGCCGGGGAGGAGCATTGCTATCGCCTATGGCAAACCTACGCCTCACCATACTCCAACAAGGTAATGGCTTACCTGAACTACAAAGGCATTCCCTATAAACGCATTACCGCCAATATGGAAAATATGATGGGGGAAATTGCTGAGCGGGTAGGTAAACCGATTGTGCCTGTGATCATCACACCGGATAACCAGGTGCTGCAGGATTCAACACCGATGCTGGAATGGTTTGAAAGCCAATACCCGCACAATTCAGCTATTCCTGATGATAACCGCTTGGCCTTCATTATGTGGTTAGTGGAAGAATTTGCCGATGAATATATGCGGCGCATTCATATGCATACCCGTTGGGGCAATGAGCTAAACCGCAGTGCCATCAGTCATCGTCTGGCAAGAACGCTGACCTATGCCATGGATGGAGTCAATCCGAAAGACATCGCGCCTTTTATGCTGGAGCGCCAGTCGGGATTTAATGGTGACTTGGGTCTAACAACGCCAGAGGTACGCGCCAGTGTCGAGCGCCAGATGCATGATCTGTTGGCAATCTTTGAGGAGCACTTCCTGCATTACCAGTTTGTCCTGGGGGGTAGGCCATCGCTAGCCGACTTTGCTTTGTATGGTTCTTTAAATGGCCATCTGTTTAACGATCCTTTCTCCGCTGAAATTCTGGAAGTATATGCACCCCGCACTTGTCGTTGGCTCGATACTATTTCTGAGTTAGGGGATACCCGAGGTCATGTAGGTCAAACTGAGTTTGGTGATTGGATTGATCTGGAGCAGAAAACCCCGTCCACCGTGCAGCAGTTGTTAGCCTTTATTGGCAAAACCTATATCCCCTTGGCTAAGGCCACCGCAGCTGCCGAAGCGCAGCAACAGGATTTGTTTGAGGTGAGTATTTACGGACAGACTGCCACCTTTAATGCCTATCCCTACCGGGTGTGGTCTTTCGAACAACTGCAAAACCGTTATCTATCTTTGGCTGATAGTGATCGGGATTTTGTCTGCACGCTACTGACTAAAGCGCAAGTGCTGCCCGCCATGATGGCGGACCCAATTCATCACAACAATTTGTACGATGGTTTCACGCCACCGTTCATTCGTGAAGGTGTTTGTGATGCCCTGGTGAAGCAAGCCAAGTCACAGAATCAATAGAGGTATTTTTATGGACGACTATAAGACAATTACGCTCGACGTAAAAAACAATGTGGCGACGATTACATTAAACCGCCCGCAAAGACTTAATGCGGCGCCACCGCTGATGTTTGAAGAAATTCACGCGGCAGTGAATCAATTGCAGGATTATGGCGCCCGTGCGTTGGTGATCACGGGCGAGGGCCGGGCATTTTGCTCCGGTGCCGATTTGGCCGATGATGCCAAAGACTCAGGCTCAGAAAAGGACGTTCTGGAGCAGTCCTATAATCCCTGTCTGGAAGCGTTACACCAATTGCCAATGCCTGTGATAACCGCAGCCAATGGTTTGGTTGCGGGCATCGGCGTGGGGCTGGCGCTGGTGGCTGATTTTTGTATAGCCGCACGCTCTGCTTATTTCCTGCAAGCCTTTGTCAATGTTGGCTTGATGCCCGATGGTGGCTCTACCTGGATATTACCGCGTTTAGTTGGTTTACAACGGGCCAAGGAACTGATGATGTTAGGCGAGCGCCTGTCGGCAGAGCAGGCAGAGGCGTGGGGCTTGATCTATCGTTGCATCGATGACGATAAAGTACTGACAGAAGCCTACGCGCTGGCAGAACGTTTGGCCCAAGGCCCAACGGTTGCCCTTGGGCAAATGCGTAAAGCCATACATACCGGTTTGCATCTGGATTACACTCAAGGCTTGGCATGTGAAGCTCAGTGTCAAGCGGTTACGGGACAAAGCCAGGATGCCCAGGAAGGTGTTGCGGCGTTTGTTGCCAAGCGTAAAGCCCAATTTACCGGCAGTTAAGGCATTATTTAGAATAAGGTCGCATCCTGTCCACCAAGGTCCATTGCTATACTTGCAGGTAAAGCAATGCATGGCGGGCAGTGTGCGTGAACTTTTCCAAGCCTCTCGGCATCTTGTTGTTATTCTTTATCAGCAGCGTCAATGCCAACACCCTGGTTTTTGCCGAGTTTGAGTATATAAAGCGACTCAACCTGCAAGAGTCGCCCATGATTCAGATCATCCGCTTGGCCCTTAAAGAGCACGGCTATGATATGGAAGTCCGCTATGAGCCTGGTCGCCGGGCTCTTTATGATGCCCTGGCAGGCAACGCTGACGGCTTATTGATGCAGGCCAGCTGGTTACAGGAAGAGTTCCCAACCCTGGTCAGGGTGGAGCAACGTATCAGCCAGATCCCTCTCTACTTTTACGCGTATACAAAAGATAAGCCTTTTGACCTCTCCGTGTGTCACGATGTGGTTGGTATTATCAATGGCTTTGATAAGGCTATCGAGCGCTATGCCCGCCAGCTAGGTTGCACTCGTGAATTGACTCGGGTGGTAGCGAATTACCCCAAACAGCTGCTTAACCTGTTACAAGGTGAGCGTGTGGACTGGGTGCTTGCTCATGTCTTTCTGGAAAAACGGTTTGTACAGTTGTCAGAGCAACCCTTGCATCGCTATGAATCTTCTGCTTTTTACCTCGATATTTATATGTATTTGAATGCCCGGCATGCTGATTTGGCGGAGCCTTTGGCGCTATCCTTAAAGCGCATCCTGCAGGAAGAATCCGGCCTTAGTCCCTATTATCCGGTAAAGTGAGCAACCTCTCCCTTGTAGACTCCTAAAAGCCCTCGCATTTGATGTAAACTGCAGCTAACAGCCCAAGAGAAGGTGGTAGCAGGGTGTTCAAACCCGCAGTTATATTCATTACAGCGCTTTTGCCTTTGGTTTCCGTTGCGCAGGATGTTGCATCATCTGCAGAACAACGGGAGCCTGAAGTCACCCTTGAGCCGCATTTGCACACCGATGGTGACCGTATCTTCTGGGCCAAACCCGGTCTGGAGCCTCTGTTTTTTCCACCTGGGTCAAGGACAGCAGAGCAAGAGCCTGGTTTCGGGGATCTGATTCTGGAGGATCTAGAGGGGCAGTTACCTGGTTATCGCCACCATGAGCTGCGGGCCAATTATGCGCGTTTGATCTCTGAAATTCGTGCGGGCAACCCTGTGTGCGGCATATTACACCGCACCCCAAGGCGGGAAGGTTTTATCGCCTTCAGCAATACGCTCGCGTTTCCGCCTTCTTATAAACTGTATGTAAAGGCAGGCAATAGGCAGGTGTTTGAGAATATCGCCGGTTGGGAAGAGGGGGCCGTCGCCTTTGCTGATGTATTGCAGAGCAAACGCGGTTTACGTATGGCGCATACCGCCAGCCATTCCTACGGCAAAGCCCTGGATGAAGTCCTGGCTCGCTACCACAGTCATCTGGATTTGGTGCGTGGTTATGCCGGACAAAAGTCTTTGGTGAAAATGCTGCTGGCCGGGCGGGTGGATGTGATTATTGAATTCCCCTGGGTAGTTAACCATCATTTAGAGTCATTGGGGATAAGTTCAGACGAGCTCCATAGCATGACCTTAACCGAAGCACCTGCTTACGAGCCTGCCTATATAGGTTGCCCTAAAAATGATTGGGGACTGCACCTGATAGATCATCTCAATCAAATTGAACCGCCATTGCATGAACGCATGAAAAACTATATCGAAATTTGGCTGAAACCGGATGAAGTCGAGGATTACCGTGCCGCTTTTGAAGCCTATTTTGGTGCCACACCTACTGACCCTACACCGGCTGAGGAATCGGTCCCGGAGTAAGGCCTGGAAAATACTAAGACACTACTTGCTACCATAGCTTGTGGCATCTACATCCTTCTGTACATCCCGCTGCCATGATCTAATATAGAGTTTAAGCGGATGTTATTGCAGGGATGCTACTCAGTGGACTATTCCTCCCAGTTTTTTAAGTCAGTGCTAGATTCAATGTCCGAAGAAGTTTCGGTCATTGATCAATTCGGTAACTTTCTTTACGTGAATCATGCTTGGCGCTGTTTTAGTCAAGGCAACGATGGTGCGTCTTCCTGGGCTGATGCCAACTACTTAACCGCCTGTGAAAGAGCCTCTGCCAACGGGGATGATCTTGCTGCTGTTGCTGCTCAGGGAATCCGTTCAGTGATAAACGATCAGCAGGACGAGTTCTATTTAGAATATCCATGCCATTCTTCCGCTGAACAGCGTTGGTTTATGATGAGGGTTACAGCTTTTGCTCATGGAGGGCAGCACTGCTTTGTCATTACGCACAAGAACATCACGGAGCGAAAGTTAGCTGAGGAGGCCGTGCTTGAATTGTCACGCATTGATGGCCTTACCGATATTGCTAATCGTCGCTGCTTTGATGAATTTCTTGAAAGTGAGTACAGGCGCTGTGCCCGATTAAGCATGCCACTCTCGTTAGCGATAATAGATCTGGATCACTTTAAATTACTCAATGATACCTACGGCCATCAGGCCGGTGATGAATGCTTAAGTAAAATCGCAAAGTTATTGAAAGGATTTGCCAAACGACCTTGCGATTTATGTGCCCGATATGGCGGGGAAGAGTTTGTAATAGTATTGGGCAATACAAGCCTGATTCAGGCTGAGGCTATCATGACGCGAATGCTAGAGGCTATACGAGCATTGAGTATCCCCAACGCTCATTCGCCTGTAGAAGATTTCCTTACCGTAAGCGTTGGGTTAAGCACGATTTATCCATCTAAAGACAGTAATGAACATCAGTTGATAGAAGCAGCAGACACGCAATTATACGTCGCCAAAAACGGCGGGCGAAATCAGCTGGCGTCAGCACAATATCTCATTATGGATTAGCGCTTCTACTGATACTCTACCTCGACGCCGGCTTGTTTGTGCTTTTTTATCGGCTCGTGATTCCAGGGCATCCAGGTCTGTGGATAAGTACTCTTTTCTACGATCCCGCTGGGTTATGAACGGAGCAAGGTCTTCAACTATACTCACAGAGCTACTTAACCTCTTAATCAGACCAAGCTGCCTTATGAAGAACTTCCTGGTGTTTGCCTTTCTGTCTGCGATAGGGCTACCGGTTTTTGGCGAATCCTCGGCCGCTATCAATTCGGCCACTATCAATATTGGCATTCCGGGTGGCCATCCTCCCTGGTTATATCGGGATGAAAATACGAGTGAACTTAAAGGCGTAGCCTTCCAATTCCTGGATAAGCTGTTTGCTGGCACTGGCTTGAGCCCGGAAATACACGAACATGAGAACTTTGTTCGTCTTGCCGCCGAAGTTATCAAAGGGACGGTTGATGCAGGCCCTTTCATATTCGATGACAAGGAAAAAGCAGTCGATTATCCCCAGGTTTCCTGTGCTGAATTGTCCTATGGTAGAAATACTTCCTACCTCTATGCACTAGAAAAAAGCGAGATATCACCTGTAGATGATATAGCCAAGTTGTACCACTTGAAGATAGCCACAACCCGAGTCATTGACACTCACCGCTATATGCCAGGCTTCCCTAAAAACAACATTACCTTGCACCGCAATCCGGATGACGCGTTAAAAATGATAATTAGTGGGCGCTCTGACATGACTATTATTGCACCGCAAACCGCAGCATTTTGGAAAAAAAGGCAAGGTATAGCATTAAAGCCCATTGCTAAAGTCGTCGACTTTGAATTACGGCTTTGTTTTTCCCATGCCAGTTTAGGCAAAGATCGCGCAGGTTCATACGCCAAAAAAATCAACGCAAATATTGCAGGTTTGATAAAAGCGTCTGAGCGGCAGCGACAGTGATGCTGCTAATCAAGTACAGCGTTCAAACCGTCTGTGCCTAACCTGTTAGCCCCCCTCGGAGCCGTATTGGCTGGATAAATCCCTGTCATCTAAACTCTAAAAGAGCTTAACCACAGAGTAACCACCTTGCTGCAACTTCTAAAGCGGATTTATAACTACTGGGCTGTTAATAGTGTAGGCGTGGCTGCCTTGCTATGTGTGCTGTTGCATACAGGTTCAACCCAGGCCGTTACAGAAGCATCGACGTCAGAAGCGCCACAACCCATTAGTCAAGATGCCAAAATTATCTATTGGGTCAAACCGGCCTTCGAGCCCTTGTACATTGCCGCTGGCCCCTTGCGGGATCGCGGTGCCGGGGATTTGGTCATTGCTGATTTGGAGCGCCACCTGCCGCAATACGATCACCGGGTTATGAGGGCTAACTATATACGTTTGATGGGGGAGCTGCGGCGCGGACATAACGTGTGTGCGATTTTGCATTACACCCCTGAGCGTGAAACCTATACCCATTACAGTGATATGTTGTTGCTTATTCCCTCCTACCAGATCTACAGCAGTGTTGGATCCATCGATAAGCTCAAACATCACCAGGGCTGGCTTGAAGGCAATCTTGGGTTTGAGCCGTTATTGGCAAACAGCCCCAAGCTTCGCATGGCCTTAACGCCGGGGCATTCCTATGGCAAAGAGCGTGACAATATCATTGGTAGATACCGGGAGCAGTTGAATATCGTGAGAGGTTATGCCGGGCATGAAACCCTGCTAAAAATGCTAATGGCCATGCGCCTGGATGTTATTTTGGAATTACCCTGGGTGATCAACCATTATCAGAAGCAGTTTGGTATTGATCCTGCTCAATTGCATAAAGTCACTCTTAACGATGTGCCAGCGTTTGAACCTGTCTATATTGTCTGCCCTAAAAATCCATGGGGTAAAGCCGTGGTTACCGCGGTAAACGGCATAGAGCCGTCTATCAGTGGAATGGTTCGGCATTATATAGAGGACTGGCTTAAGCCCGAGGAAATTATTGAGTACCGTAAAGCGAACAGTATTATTTTTCCCGAAAGTTTTCCCGATACAATTCAAGAGTAACAGCATCTAACAGGATTTTACTGTTATTTACTTTGCGCTTTTTTCTCGTATTCCAAATAGTCTTTAACCGAAAAGCAAAGTTCTTCGTCCGGCATGGTCGGTGGCGGTATCCGAATAAGTGAAGAAAATACCTTGGTTTTATAGCGTTTGGCTGATTCCTGCAGAGTAGCCTGGGTACGGGGTGTTGCCCACTGCTTCATAAAACTTGTACACAAAGGTATCGCGGCGTCCTGTAGTGACGCTTTGGAAAAAATAAACTGGGTAATGGTTTTGCCTAATTGGAGTTTTGTGACAAACCGGGCTTGTAATCCTTCCTGCCAATAATTTGCGATAATTGGCCCCGTAATGGCCATATCAATACGGCCGGTCACTAAAGATTTAAATAACTGCTCGGGATTATTAAAGTAACTGGTTTTGGGGTCGCCAGGCGTTTTGGCTTCATGTTTTATACCGCGTATACGCACACCGCCTAAATGATACTTACCCAGGTCGGTGGGCGTGTTAATAACTATGTCGTTATCTTCTCGTGCGTAAAGGTTTAGCGGTGTAACAAGAATAGGTTGTGAAATAATGACTTTGTCGGTTGGCGGGAATGTTGCCCGTCCGGGGATACGAATTAAAAACATTACATCCAGTTTACCCGCCAGTAATTCGGGGATGGCTCGGGCATAGGGACGAATAACGACCTGAAATTCGGCACCAGAAGGCAACACTGCTTCCTTAAGCATATCCACCAGCAAGCCTCTGTAGCTGTCACCCTGTTTTACGACAAAGGGCTCTGAGTGATCTAACAGGGCGACTTTGATAATACGTGGTTCTTGTGGTGTGTTTTGGTCAGCCATTGCGGTTAGACTGCCAAGCGTAAACAACATCAATAACATACGTGCTATATATCGGGAGGTTGCTGAGGTATATCGCTGTGGCATAGATAGACGACGCTCACGGTGTAAACTACGTACCTTACAGTGTAGCCGAGAGCGCTTTACCTGGTAGGTAGTTGCCACGCGGAGTGAGCTTTCTTATGGTTAAGCACCGCTTTTGCATTACAAGGAATGTCATATGATCAAGCTATTTATCTTTCCGGCCGCTTTTGGCCTGCGCAACGTCAGCCCCTTTTGTTTAAAGGTGGAAATGGCCCTTAAGCACCTGAACCTGGATTTTGATCTGGTCGAGTTGAGTGATCCACGCCAATCCCCAAAAGGTAAGTTGCCGTTCATTGAAATTGACGGGCAGCGCATAGCCGACTCCGAGATCATCTTCGAATATCTGGACCAAAAGACCAGCGGCGGTTTATTCGGCGATCTAAGCGAAGAAGAAAAAGCCCGCGGCACGGCCTTTACCCGCCTGGCCGAAGACCACCTGTACTGGCTGATGGTAGCCAGCCGCTGGATTGATGATGGCTGGTGGCCCAATGTGAAAGAGGGTTTTTTTGGCAGTATGCCTTTCCCGCTTAAACAGCTGGTATGTTTCGTAGCCCGCCGCCAGGTTACCCAAACCTATAACCTCCACGGCCTGGGAAAGCATACCTTTGCAGAGCAGAAGGACTTCGCGCGCCGTGATTTGGCGGCCATCAATGCCGCCGTTAGTGTTAATCCTTATTTGCTAGGCGACAAACTGACGGCCTTTGACTTCACCGTCGCCTCCCTGCTGGCCGGTATACTGGATAACAAGCCTGATGCCTGGATAACCCCCATCGCCCGTGAGTTTCAGCCCCTGATGGAATATACCGAGCGGGTGCAGCAGCAGGTTGGAGTTTTCTGTCGGGTTTAAGTTGCCGCTTTCTTTGTGTAGGGGTATACCCCTATAATAATGCGAAAGCATTAATTCAGTATGTAAGAAGGCGACAATGAATATCTCTGGAAGTGTGATTGCAATTACCGGCGGAGCCCAGGGCCTGGGCCTGGAAACCGCGTTATACCTGGCCGCCCGTGGCGCCCAACTGGCTCTGATCGACCTGGACCAAAGCAAATTGGATGAGGCGGTAGCCCAGTGTAAAGAGGTAGCACAAGCCGATGCGGTCATTTGCAGCTATGTCGCCAACGTCGCCGAAGAATCCCAGGTAGAAGACATATTTGCCCAGATCATGGCCGATTTCGGTAACCTGCACGGCCTGGTCAATAACGCTGGCATCACCCGCGATGCCATGCTGATCAAAGCCCGCAATGGTGTGATAGAAAAACGCATGAGCCTGCAGCAGTGGCAGTCAGTAATGGATGTAAACCTTACCGGTGTATTCCTCTGCGGCCGGGAAGCGGCCACCAAAATGGTAGAGCAGGGCACTGAAGGGGTGATTATCAATATCGCCAGTATCTCCAAGGCTGGCAATATGGGCCAAACCAACTACTCGGCGGCCAAAGCGGGCGTTGAAGCCATGAGCGTTACCTGGGCCAAAGAACTGGCTCGCTACGGCATCCGCAGCGCTGCTGTCGCCCCAGGTTTTATGGAAACCGAAATGGTATCCAGCATGAAACCCGAAGCCCTGCAGATGATGACCAAACAAATCCCACTGCAACGCCTGGGCAAACCTTCCCATATCGCCCAAACCATCGCCTTTATTCTGGAGAACGACTATATCTCCGGGCGCACCATCGAGGTGGATGCAGGGCTGAGAATCTAGCTCGCCATACCCGCGAAAGCGGGTATCCACTGACGTTAGATCAAAGAAGATCGAAACCCCTGCCTAGTCGAGAATCAGCGTAACCTGAGCCAAACCACCGTCTTCACGGGCAGCCGGTTTGGCACAACAAAGCAACACTTCATCCTCTGCCAGTAAGGATACATCGGCTCCTGCTTGCACCACGCGGCCATCACGCAACCTGGTTTTACAGGCTCCACACTGGCCGCTGCGACAACCGTATTCCGGCGTAAAGCCGTGGGCTTCGGCAAATTCCAACAGGTTGCCATCGGCGGGGGACCATTGCTGCTCAACCGTAGCCCCGGACTCTGCATCGATGAAATTAATCACAGCCTGTTCGGCTTCGGGCTCATCGACAGGTTCGAGTTCTGTTAACTGCTCCCGGTCGCGCTTGAGAGATGCAGGGCCAAATTCTTCGGCCTGTATGCGACGATCCGTTACGCCTAGCTCGCGCAGCAGGTCATACATGGATTGCATAAACGCTGGTGGACCACACAAGTAAAACTCATAGTCATCCATCGGCAGAACCGACTGCAAGAGCTCTTTGTTTATCCGGCCGTGGTAGTAATGTTCATTGTGACTGCCATTGGCCGGAAACGCCTGGGGCTGACTCAGGGCCCAGTGAACCTCGATGTTGCCTGCCGATTGTTGCTGCAGTTGTTGCAGTTCTTTATAGAAGGCTCGTTGTTGGGTATCGCGGGCAGCATTAATCAGGGTAATGGAGCGCGAATTACGGGTACGTACCATTTCATAAAAGCCGTGGCGGGCCATGGATACCATGGGCGTAATGCCCACACCGGCGGCCAGCATAACCACAGGGCGCTCACTGTCATGGTTCCAGTGGAAAGATCCGTTCGGTGCCTTGATCTGTATATGGTCACCGGTTTTGATATTGTCGTGTAAAAAACCGCTGACGAGGTTTTCACGTTTGACGCTGATGCGGTAAAAATCATCGGCAGGTGCACTGGATACGGTATAGGTACGTATCTGGTCCTGGCCGTCGACATTAACGCTTAGCGATAAAAATTGCCCGGCTTCAAAGTGGGCAATACCGCCTTCGTTGGGGCGTAAATAAAATGATTTAATGGTGCTACTTTCATTCTGCACCTTGATGACTTCTGCGCTTAACCACTGATTACGCAAGCGCTCACTGGTAGCGATTTGATCGGCTTCGGCCCAGCTACCGGTCAGTAAGGAATTGGGCGAGTAATCGTTAAAGCTCCAGCGCAGTGGCAGTGAATTTCGCAGGCGACGGGCCTGGGTTAACTCAAAACGCCACAGGCGCTCGGCGCCTTTAAAGTGATTCGTTTCATCTGAATCGGGTAGCAGTTCAGCCTTACCGGTGAGCGTAAGCAAGTCGCCGTTGTCAAAATCGATAAACAGCAATCCGGCTTTACCGGTCTCCTGAATATTGCCCAGGGTATTAAAGTGATTGTTGCCCAGGTAATCGGGAATCGTCAGTGTGCGCTTATTATCCAAACGAACAAAACCAGGCTTGCCGCCGCGGTGGGAAACATCGGCCCCGTTACTGGCCGCACTTGGGTTGTGTTTATCCACATAGTAACTGGCGACAAAAAACGTATCGGCCTGTTGGATAAAAGCGATGGCTTCTTCATCCAGTTCGGTGAGGTTTTCTGTAATAGCTGCTGGCATAGTAGCCGGATCCAGCATGTGTACATCGCGGCTTTGAATATACTGCGGGCAGTTACCAAAACATTGGTCTACTTTCAGAGTGAAACCTGCTTGATCGCGTTCAACCACATGTGCGGCCATGCGGTTGCGTCGCCGGGTGGGTAGCTCAATGCCCATTAAGCCAATGTGAAGTTTATCAACGTTCTTGCCAGTAAGAGCGTCCGCGAGCGGATCACCTTCTAGCGGTTTGCAGTCAAAACGTAAATGGGTGTCATCCACCGCGTGCATAAAACGCGCGTCTTTGTGCGGAGCTGGTGCATGCAGGATGGAGGCCCAGGGCCAGCCATCCTGATCAACATGAGCCGCTAATACAAACGGAAGTTGGCTGTAAAACGCCTGATGTTGTTCCGGCATAAAGGGGCGAATCACCCGGCGCCCAAAACGCTCCATGTTGTCTCGCACACCCATACGGGTTTGCAGGGCTTGCTCGCCCGCATGAAAAGGCGAGTTGTCGTGTTGAGTGGACGTGCTCATGGTGATGCCCCTTATTAACTTCAAGTGTATTAAACGATCAGTGCCGATGCGACCATAACGATGCCCGCAACACCGGCAAACCAGGCCAGGGTACGAACCCAGGGAATGCCTGCGATATAAACCAGAGCGTGAACCACACGGGCAATTAAAAAGATTTCAGCCCCCAGTGCACTGGTATCGTTACCCAGGTTAAGCACCTGAACCGTTAAGGCGATAGGTGCAAAAATGGCGATGGCTTCAATCAAATTACGTATGGCACGGTTAAGGCGGTCATTAGCGCCATTCCAGGGCGCAATATCGTGCTGGTTGCCTGCGGCGGTGGGTAACCCCAGCACCAGCACATTGCGGGTGCCTTGAATTAAAGTCAGGGTTAACAACAGGGCGCCGGTGGCGGCCAACGCTAAAATTTCGATAGGCATGATAAAAATCTCCAGAGGTTAAGGTTTTGTTTACGCGGCCAATCCGACGGCCGTTTTTTGCATTGCTACAAAGTGCGGCAAGGCTTCTATGTTGGTAAGCCAGCGACGCACTTGTGGATATTCCTGTAGCGATACATCACCTTCCGGGGCGTGGGCGATATAGGCGTAGTTGGCAATATCAGCAATGGTGGGGTGAGCACCTACCAGCCAGTCGCGGCCGAGTAGGTGTTCATCCAGTACAGAGAGCACTGCATGCGCAGTGGTAATGGCTAGCTGGTGGTCCAGGCCAGCACCAAACACATTCACTAATCGAGCTGCTGCGGGGCCATAGGCAATTTTTCCGGCAGCCAGTGACAGAAATTTCTGCACCTCGGCGTACTCGGTATCATCAGCCGGCAGCCAGTGGCCTTTACGGTCGTACTTGCGTGCCAGGTACACCAGAATGGCGTTGGAATCCGACAGGGTGATCTCGCCGTCTTCCAGTACCGGCACTTGGCCAAAACGGTTCTTGGCCAAAAATTCCGGTTGCTTGTGTGCACCGTTGGCCAAATCAACATCAACGATAGTGGCCTCCAGATTCAGCAGCGATAGCAGTGCTTCCACACGGTGTGAGTGGCCTGAGAGAGGGTGACGGTAAAGCGTGATAGTAGACATGGTTTTTCCTCGGGGTTGGGGGTGATAGGGTTTAAGCGGTTCGCTTTTTCAACTCGCCGAGCTGATCCAACAGCAACAAATCATCAAAGCCGCCTATGCTGCGTCCATTAATAAACACCTGTGGAAAGGTGCGGCCCTTTGTGCGTGCCTGCATCTCGCTCAACAGGTGAGGCTGCACGTACACATCGTGCTCATCAAAGTTCAGTCCGCGGCTATGCAGTAAACGCTTGGCGTGCATGCAGTAACCACAGCCGGGGCGGGTATAGATTTCAATATGTGCCATGGGTAAATCCGTTAGCGGTGAGTTGATGGGCTCAGTATCCGGATTTACCTTGCATTGATAAACGGGGTTTGTGTTGAATGATTGTCAATGATATGTTGACTTTTGATTTGAGAGAGATGGCAGGCGAATGGACACTCTTGATGGCTTAAAAACCGTAGTCGCGGTGGTTGAAACCGGCTCATTCACCAATGCGGCCGAGCGCCTGGGATGGTCGAAAGCCCTGGTGAGCAAGTATGTGGGCGAGGTAGAAAAGCAGCTGGGCACCCGCTTGTTTAACCGCTCCACCCGCAAACAATCCCTCACCGAAGCTGGTCAACGTTACTATGAGCGGGCCTTGCCGCTGTTGGAAGAATTTAGCGAGCTGGAAGACAGTGTTACCGGCGAGAGCACCCGCCCGCAGGGCCAGATCCGCATTAGCACACCGGTGACTTTTGGGGAGATGATCCTGGCACCACGCCTGCCAGCGTTCCAGCAAGACTACCCCGAGGTTACCGTTGACCTGCAACTCACCGACCGCAAAATCGATATGCTGGAAGAGGGGATAGACCTGGTGATCCGCATAGGCGGGGTGGATGATTCACGCCTGATCGCCCGCCAAATTACCAGTGTGCCACTGTACCTGTGCGCTTCACCCGACTACCTAAAGCAACACGGCGAACCCCAAACTCCAGAAGATATTGCCAAACACCAGTGCATAATTGACAGCAATTTTCGTATTGGTAAACAGTGGCCAGTGTTATCGCCCGATGGGCAAAGTTACTCGATAGAAGTGAGTTCAAAAGTGGCCGTCAACAGCCCGCGCGCGGTGAAATCCATCGCCGTGGCCGGCGGAGGTATTGGGTTGATTCCCAACTTTATTGTTACAGAAGAGCTTAACAACGGCAGCCTGCAGCAGTTGCTGCCAGACCACACCACCCTGGAATTTGGCATGTTCGCCATCTACCCGCACCGACGTTACTTGTCGAAGAAGGTGCGGTGTTTTATTGAGTTTGTGCAGCGGGAATTTGTGGCAGGCTTGGCTTAACCTATGCCTGCATGTGTTAAGCCATTAGGCCGCTCTGTTATCAACCAAAGACAATACCGAGGATACACTGAAACAACTCTGGTCAACTGCTTGGGATGAATACCAGCAGTTAACTCAAAAGCTGAGTGCTGAGTTGGACAAGTTGCAACAGGTGAGCGGTTAGTGTCGAAGCCTAAATGTTTCAGCCATTTTGCCCAGCTTAAACATAATGCTGTTATCGCGAGCTAGTTTATGGGCATCCGGTGCCAAGATGCCCATCAGTAAGAAATTGTTGGAATCGATACAGCCTTGGCAATAAATTAAGTGGGAATCGCTGGTTTTGTTGTATTGGAGTTTGCCTGGTTTCCACGGGTTATCACCATCAGTTAGGTGAATGTGCCGGACTTCTTCAGACTTAATGATGGGTAATGTAAAAGGATGATCGTAGAGCTCATCACGGCCAAAGGTATCGGGAAGATGACGACGTGTTTTATAGGTTCTGAAATCTTCAACTAACCCTGAAAGCTCCTGCTCGGTCAGTTGCTGAATAATCATCCTTGATTTAAATATTCGCATTATTCCTGAAAATCACCCAGCTCTTCGTCAGTGGCTTTACTGAGTAATTCATTACCCAGACGTGTGATTTCATCCAGGCGAGCCTTTGAGGGCCTGAAGTTGGCGGCAATGGCAGGGGAGCTTTGCGCCATAATCTCAATCATCTGCTCGTAAAGCGCAGCGCTGATCAAATAGCCCGCTGGCTTATTGTTAGCCAGCACGGCGACAGGCTCATCTTTAAAGTACTGATTGGGATTCTTGCGTAGCTCTGTAATCGAAACCGTTTGTTCGGCCAGGATTGCTTGTGTGGTCATGGGGACACCTCAAAAAACTAGGCGCACTATTATGTACGTAATTGTGTACATAATAGTGCTTGATTGAGGCTTGGTCAATAAGTAGTCAGTTGGGTGCCAATGTTACAGGTTGGATCAATGCCTAACACTCTTCGCCTTGGCATACGCATTCAGCGACGGAATAATCGCCGCAATACTGGATGCCACAATAATAATGCCCACCAGATACAGGCTGCTTTCAGAGAAGATACTCATACTGATATGCAGGCCAAATTCACTGACCAGCACATCCTTGGCGATAAGCAGGCACAGTGACAGCAGGCCTGCGCCTAGCAGCACACTGCATGCAGCAATTAGCAGCGCTTCCAGTTCAATCAGCAAAAACAGGAAACTCGGTGGTGCGCCAACGACGCGCAGGAGCTGGATTTCCCGTTCGCGCTCGCGGATGGATGACAGCTGCATAGCACTTAAGCCCAGTAGCGAGGAGGCAAACACCAAAATGGAAATCAGCAGCAGGGTGTTTTCCAGAATACCCATCATTTGCCACAGCTCGGACAGGGCCACACCGGGCAGGATAGCCATCAGGGGTTCCTTGCGATAGTTATTGATATTGCGCTGGACATGGAAGGTGGCCATGCGTGAGGTTAAGCCCACCATCAGTGCGGTAACGCTAGCGGGGTGCAGCTCCTTTTCCAGTTGTTCCAGCTCTTCACGTGACGGTTGCTGCCCCGGAATTTTTACGCCCTGTTTCCAACCGACATGAATGGCCTCAATGCCAGCCAGACTGACGTGCAGGGTTTGGTCTACCGGGGTGCCGGTGGGTTTTAAAATACCGGTGACGGCAAAGGGCAAATCATCGTGCAGGCTAAAGCTGGTGCTGGCAATGCCGTGGGCCAATACCAGATTATCGCCCAGTGAGTAGCCCAGTTTTTTGGCAACATCGGAGCCGATCACCACATCAAACATGCCTTCGAAGGGCTTGCCCGCTTTAAACGCCAGCGGGTGTTGTTGGCCGTAACTGAAGTGCTCAAAATATTCCTGCGTGGTGCCCATCACCCGGTAGCCTTTGTGGGAGTCCCCCAGGGTAATAGGGATGGCCCATTTCACTTTCGGGTTATTGGCAATGTCCTGGTAAGAGTCCCAATCAATATTGTTGGTGGGCGAGCCAATGCGAAACACCGAATACAACAACAGGTTCAGGCTGCCGGTGCGTGAGCCGACAATCAAATCCATGCCCGATACCGTATTGGCAAAGCTGCTTTTGGCCTGGTGGCGGATATGCTCCACACCCAATAACACAAACACACTGACCGTCATGGCCATCAGGGTGAGTAATACGGAGCCTTTGCGATTCAGTAAACTTTTCAGTGCCAGTTTGGAGAACATTACGCGGCCTCCACTGCACGGTTAATGTTGGAAAGCTCTTCTGTACGGCTGAAGTAACGCGACAAGCTCATATCGTGGCTGACAAACACCAGCGTGGTGTTGTGCTCGGTGACCATCGTCATCAGCAGCGCCATAAAACTATCGCGGTTCTGTTCATCCAGTGACGAGGTGGGCTCATCGGCAATCAGTAATTCCGGTTTGTTAATCAACGCCCGTGCAATGGCCACTCGCTGCTGTTGGCCCACACTCAGGTGAGTGGTGGGCTTTTGCCTGTCAACTTCGGAAATATTCAGTTCACTTAACAATGCGGCAATCTCTTGCGCCAAGCCCGCGACGTGCTTTTGTGGCGAGAAGTGCGCAGCCAGCTCAATATTTTCCACCGCATTTAAATAGGGAATCAGGTTGAACTGCTGAAACACATAACCAATATGGTTAGCGCGGAACTTATCGCGCTGCTGTGGGCTCATGGTATCCAGGCGCTGGTCGAGGATGGATAACTCACCACCGAGCGGCTTGGCCATACCACTTAACAGGTTCAGCAAGGTGGATTTACCGCTGCCCGAGGGGCCGTGAACAAAAAACTGCTCCTTGGCGGCCACAGACCACTGGGGTATGTCGAGTACAATGTTATCGGGGCTGTCGGGGTAGGCGTAACGAACGTTGCTGAGGCTAATAGTCATAGTGCAAAAAAGCGTAAATCCCTGTTAGATTAATTGTTATTCACAAGCGTTAGAATGTATCATTTTGACGTTCAGGCTAACATCCTTGTGTTTTAACTAAGACCTATCATCCATGAATAAATTTCATCAATTTTCATTCGCTGTTGTAGCGACTTTACTACTCAGTGCCTGTGGCAAAGACGACGCCACCACCCAGGCTAATGCCAGCGTGGCTGAATCAACCGTTGCGACAGCTCAGGCAGCAACAGCCCAGGATGACCTGATCATTCACGATGCCCCAGCCGGTGACCCTACCAAACCAGACCAGGAATTCCGCGAACTGGAGTGGGACGAGCTGATTCCCAAAAGCGTGCTGGAAGTTCTGATGAACCCGCCCAGCTACGTCACCGATGTGGAAGACGGTTCACTGGAAGACCAAATCAGCAGCCAGATCAAAAGCGCCTTTGATGGCCAGCCAGAGGATCTGTATCAGCAAGCACTGGTATCAACCGAAGTGGTGTCTGAGTTGAACAACCAGGCCATTAAAATCCCCGGCTTTATCGTGCCACTGGAATTTGATGACGACCAAACCATCACCCAATTCTTCCTGGTCCCGTTTTTTGGTGCCTGTATTCACGTACCGCCACCACCACCCAACCAGATCATTTTTGTTAAATACCCGCAGGGCCTAAAGCTAAGCGCCTTGTATGACCCATTCTGGATTTACGGTGACCTAAAAACCGAAATAACCGAAAACGACATGGCCACCGCCGCCTACTCCATCGACATGCAATACTACGAAGCCTACGGCGGCTAAAGACGTTACACAGAACCTACTATCCTGCCATCCCCGCGAAAGCGGGGAGAGCCTGCCCCGCGAGCAAAGCGAGTGCTTTGGGTATCCAGTGAATTACGCGAGATCTACATTAACGTCACCCCTGCGTAGGCAGGGGTCCAGTGTCCTTAAAACCTCACTTCAACTTCATAACACTCTTCTCAGCACTCAACTCCACAGCCCCCTGACCCGTAGCCGACACCCACATAGCATCAATCTTCTCCAGCTTCGGAAACTGCTTAAACAACCCAGTATCAACCTGCTCCAACTTACTCAGATTTTCACAATGGTAGTGATAATTAGCCGTCACCTCACTGTGCGTTTCAGACTTGTGCTCATCATGGTGCTCATCGTCATGATGCTCATCAGAGTGAGACGCCTTAGCATGTGAATCATGCTCGTCTTCATGCTTATCATGATGATCATCGTGCTTATCGTGATGATCGTCGTCATGCTTATCATGATGATCCTTATGCTCGTCGTGATGGTCATCACCATGATCATCGTGGTCAGCCCCCGGCAACACCACAACCACCTTCTCCAACTCACACGCCGCACCCGAGAAGGTAAACATACCCGCAGCCTTCAACGCATCCGCCGCCTGCTTCTCAATCCGCTTTTCTTCCTCAGTCGCAGCCTTGTACTCAAAACCAATAATATTGGCCGCCGGGGACTCCAGCACAATTTCCACATCACTGCCTTCCAGCGCCATAGTCAGGGCAGCTTCACCGTGCACATGGGCACCGTGGGAGGTGTGCTGGTCGTCATCATGCCCGTCAGCGGCAAAGGCACCGGCAGAACCCAGCAGGGCCAACGTGCTTACCAATAAGAAGCGTTTCTTGTTAAAGCGATTATTATTCATCGGGAATATTCCGTGTTTGGTGTTAATTAGAAAAATCCAGCGTCAGTAACAGGCGGCGCTCATCAGTAGTCACCGCCGGCGAGCGGTGCACCAGGCCCGCCTCTTCATTGCCTTCCCACAAAGAGCCTTTTAACAAGGCTACATCACCTGCAGTCAGCTGGCGAATATCGTCCGGGCCTTGAATAAGGCCAGACTCTTCATCCGGCAGCCCGTCACTACCATGGCCCAGCTTGGAGCGATCAACCACCTCATGGGGCAACCATTGGGTAGCCACACCCTGGTAGGTAGTGACCAAACGGCAGGGCACCCGATCAAAATGAAAACGCGGGCACATAGCGGCATCCAGCGCCGTTATACGCAGTCCAGCGCGATCCAGCTCAAACAAGAAGCAGAACATATCCACCAGCTGGGCAATATCCTCGCTAAGCACATGGGCGCAAGGCGCATCACCCAACGAGTCACGCACACTCTGATAAGCACTCTCGGGCGAAACCGTCATCGAGATCTCCACCCGCTTGGTATTGCTCAAATACTCCGCAATCGACTGCTGCAGGGCAGGGCTAATCGTGCGCTGCCAAACAGCGATATTGGTATTGGGCTGAAAGATCTCGGTAAATACCGTTGGGTCATCACCTTCAGCGGCAATGTGCTCGGCAGCAAGTTCAGGGGCTTGGGCTAACATGGCGGGGTAGGGCTCACGGGTAGTAATGTCTTGTAATGTTATAATATTACATATTTGGGCAGGCTTAAAAGTGGAGTCTGTGTTAATTATTGTTATGTCTGTGAACATACAAAAGGCCATGACCGAAGCCCCTATGTAAGGTAGCTGCAAACATGGCCTTATTGGTCTCGATCTGTAGGTGTGTATCTATATCACGTTTAATCTGAGACCAACTCAGCCCCTTTGTCATTGCCTATCTGCGTAGTCGAACCAGCCTGAACCCCCAGCGACCCATAACGCCGCGGCTCAGTAGCCAAAGCCCCACGCTCATCCCTGCGCTGCCAACGGAAAAACGCCTCAACCCAACCCAGTAACCCTTCCGGCTTGCGGGCCTTCTTCCATTCCCCGGCGGCGTATTTGTTCATCTCGGCCAGGGTAGGATAGATGTGAATAGTGCCCAGGATTTTGTTCAAACCAATCTTGTGTTTCATGGCCATCACATACTCGGCGATTAAATCACCGGCCTGTTCTCCAACAATGGTTGCGCCCAGAATTTTATCGCTACCGGCGGCGGTTAATACCTTCACAAAACCGTGTGCCTCTTCATCGGCAATGGCGCGATCGAGTTCGGCTACATCAAAACGGGTGACCTCGTAATTGATGCCCTGTTGTTTGGCTTCCTGTTCGTTAATCCCCACACGAGCCACTTCCGGTTCGGTAAAGGTTGCCCAGGGAATCACCGAATAATCCACCTTAAACTTTTTGAACTTGCCAAACAGCGCATTCACCGCCGCGTACCAGGCCTGATGCGCCGAGGTATGGGTAAACTGATAAGGCCCCACCACATCACCCACCGCATAAATATTCGGGTAGCGGGTTTGCAGGTACTCATTGACCGCCAGGGTGCCGTTGGCATTGGTTTCTATACCAAGCTCTTCAAGGCCAAAACCACTGGTGTTAGCCGCACGGCCTACCGCAACCAGCACTTCATCAAACGGGATCTCGACGGTTTTATCCTTGCTTTGGCTGCAGAGGTTTTCACAGATCAACACCTTCTCACCATCGCGCACCACAAACTCCAGCGCGCGGTGGTTAAGGCGCACATCAACACCTTCATTCACAAAGCGCTGCTGTACCGCCAGGGATACATCTTCGTCTTCCTTGGTCATCAGCCGTGGCAGCATTTCTACCTGGGTGACTTTACTGCCCAGGCGCGCAAAGCTTTGGGTAAGCTCACAACCAATAGGCCCGCCACCCAACACAATCAAACGCTTGGGCTGCTGCTGTAAATTCCACACATTATCGGAGGTGAGGTAATCAATGTGTTCGATACCTTTAATGGGCGGCACAAACGGACGTGCCCCGGTCGCCACCACAATATTACGCGCGGTAATGGTGTGGCCGTTAACCTCCACGGTATAAGGCGAGGTAATTTTACCTTCACCCTGTACCACATTAACGCCAAGGCCGGTGTAGCGCTCGATAGAATCGTGCGGCTCGATGGTTTGCACCACACGCTGCACCCGTTGCATCACATCGGCAAAATCAAACTCCACATTGGCCGCGCGAAAACCCAAATCCGCCGAGCGGTTTACATCGGCCATAAACTTGCCGGAGCGAATTAACGCCTTGGAGGGCACACAACCGGTATTCAGGCAATCGCCACCCATCTGGTGTTTTTCAATCAGGGTGACCTTGGCTTTTACCATGGCGGCAATATAGGCAGTCACCAAACCGCCGGAGCCTGCGCCCAGTACCACCAGGTCTTCATCAAACTGTTTGGGCTTGGGGTAAGCCTTGTACACCTGGCGGCGCTTAACCATCTCCATCGCACGTTTGGCCAACAGCGGGAACAGCCCCAGCAACACAAACGAACCCATCAGCTGTGGCGACAAAATGCCACTGAGTGAATCAATATTGGCAATTTGCGTACCCGCATTCACATACACTGCCGTGCCCGCCAGCATGCCAACCTGGCTAACCCAGAAGAAGGTACGCGCCGGCATATTGGTTAAACCCATCACCAGGTTAATCACAAAAAACGGCACCACCGGCACCAGGCGCAGGGTAAATAAATAGAGCGCGCCTTCTTTTTCAATACCGGCGTTAACGGTTTTAAAGGCATCGGCAAAACGCTGCTGAATAGAGTCCCGCAGCAAGGTGCGCGACACCAACATAGCCAGGGTTGCGCCCAACGTTGAAGCAAAAGACACCAGAACCAAACCTTCCAGCAAACCAAACAGCGCCCCGGCCACCAGCGTCATTAACGCCGCCCCCGGAATCGACAGCGCCGTCACCGCCACATAAATCACAAAAAACAGCGCCAGGCTGGCGATATGGTTGGCCGCGACATAGTTGTTAATCTCGGCCTGCTGGGCTTTGAAATACGACAGATTCAAGTACTGGCCCACATCAAGGTAGTAGGCCGCGGCCAAGGCACAGGCCAGCGCAGTCAGTAATAACAGCTTCTTAGGGTTCATTCCGGTGTTCCTTGTTTGGCTTACAGATCAGATTATTGCTGAGAGTACAACTGACGGAAGGCCTCATAACGCTTGCGGTTAACCCCCATATCCGAATACCCCGCACGGGACTGGGAGCGGAAGTGCACCAGCTTGGCCTCGGTATCCAGGTAAACCTCCACATCATCGCGATACCGCATCGTCGGGCTGGTAAATACGCTGTAGGTATACCCATTTTCCTGTACCTGAATCTCGTTATTGCCCAGCTCGGCCAGCGCGTTATTCACCGCCTGCTGGGTAGCTTCCACCGTGGCTTTAAAGGGCAGGGCCTCAACTTTTTTGTCGGCCTGCTCGGTTTGGCTGGATACCGCATTGGGTTTGTCTGGCATAGGCGCCAGTTGGCCTTCAGTCAGCCCCAGATGGGTGGGGGGGTTCAGGTTTTGGAAGGTCAGCAGGGCGGCGAAGGCGATGCTTAGGGTGAGTAGGGTTAGGGAAGTCATCTTCATTGGGGGTCCTATACAGCGTGGATATTGTAATTGTGCAAAATAATGTTGTGTACAATTTAATGGTTATGAAAGAGGCTGTCAACTTTAGGAGTCCTGCGTTTTGCCCCCCATTTTTGGACTCACCTCCAAAAATGCCTGATTTACGTCAATACCCTCGAAAACCAACTATGAACACCCAGTCATCGACAGGTTTTCGCTATTGAAAGTTGGTACCTTGGTAGTTAAAGTTAATCCTTTAGTGTGAGCTCTATCACAAGAAGTGATGAGTAACCGGATAGCAACACTCGCCAAGGATAAAGGATGTAATGGCCGAGCAACCCTGCCCATTTTGCGATATCAGTCGGGACCCCTGCAATCCCAGGCTTCTAGCGGCAAACGACTACGCATTTGTCATTGCCGATGGCTTCCCCGTCACTGACGGCCATACCCTAATTATCTCAAAGCGCCATGTAGGCTTATTGAATTCTTATCAGTATTGGAAAGAGCGTAATGAAGATACAGCTGCTCTAGACTCGATTCAGGATATAGCAGCCCAGTCACTGAGTGACCAGTCCGATAGTTTTAAGGTTCTTGGTGAGTTTGTGGCGGTTATATAGGTGGTCAATTAATGTCTTCTGAGTTGGTGGTTGTCAGTGCTGCGTTTGAGCATGTTAAGCAACTTGATGAGCTTTATGGTGATGCTATTCCGTCTGCAGTTATTGAGCAGGGTTTTAATTTAAATGGTGAAACCGTTCTATTGATGAATCGTGCTGCAGGGATATTTAAACCGCGGCAAATGAGTAGTGGCGTGTTGAGTATTAAAACTACGATTCCTCGGAAAGGGGCTGGTATTAATATCTATAATGATCAGCTGACAGATGATGGTTACTATCAATACTCATTACAGAAGGGAGACCCTCGCGGAGGCCGAAATAAGTGTTTGTGGCAAGCTTATGAAAGTAAGCAGCCTTTTGTTTATTTTCATGCTATTGCCCCGGCTGTTTATAAGGCTCTATGGCCTTGTTTTATTGAGGATATCCACCCGGATGGGGGGTATGCAAAAATTCTAGTTGGTATTGCCCAACAAAATGACAAGAACTCTATAGTTGAATACAAACTGCCAGATGCTATCGAGAGTCGTTATATGGTGCGAGAGACAAAGGTTCGCTTGCATCAGTCGTCATTTCGGGCGGCTGTTTTAGACGTGTATAAGAATCGTTGTGCTGTTACCGGTATGGCACAGCCTCGACTTATTGATGCTGCTCATATCGTTCCGGATTCTCAGGTGTACGGAAAGCAGCTTGTGAATAACGGGATTGCTTTAAGTAATCTTCATCACCGTGCATTTGATCGTAACCTTCTCGGCATTGATGGGGATTATCGTATTCATATTTCTAGTGAAATAAAAGAGCATCTGCCTAATGGATTTGTTGATAAGGCGTTTTTAGCTTGCGATAAGCAGATTTTAAACTTGCCTTCATGTAAAGATTATTATCCGAATAGGGAATCCTTAGCTGAGAAGTTTGAAAGGTTTCGTCGAAAGTGATTTGGGGCATTTTAAAGTTAAGGGCATGCATCAGTGTAATCGAAAGCTAATGGGTGAAGATGAGCTAAATTATTTAGAGATTTAGTTGTATTGGCTCATGCTTGATTCGATATTAAAGCGCGTGAGAATACTATGTAATCTGGCGGTAAATAACCCTAAGCGGTCATTCAGGTTATGAGGAGCTTGATGCCAGAATGCTCATCTGCCCCCACTAATTAAGTTGTTTTGCATGTGGTGACTGTATTTGGCACCTAGTAGCCCATTTATCGCCTTTTTTTGTTTAAAACAAGTAATCCCTTGACCGGAATACCTTGGTTAGCTAATTTAGCTAAATTAGCAAAGAGCCACATCATTAATGGTTAATAAATGACACATTTAGCTATTTTCGAGTCGATTCGCGAGGCGTTAGATAACGCACAGCGTAATCAATACACCACCGAACTACACCTGCAGATGATCAAGCATGCAGACTCCTTAAAAGACATTACGGCCAAGGAGTTCTGCGAGGGGGTTGGCTTAAAGCCAAGTTTTGGTACTGAATTTAGTAAGATGCGAAATCTGACTCAGCGGCTGAAGGCGGCTGGATTGAATGTGAGCGAAATCTGAATAAAAAGAAGAATGTTAGTATTGGCCAACATGGCTTTCAGTGAGTATAGCTTGCCGGTGTAAACAGGGATATTGGGGGCAGTAGCGAATAACATGAAGTCTAATTTTGAATTTCTAAAACATCACGACGAATTACTCGTTCGCCTCGCGCAAACCGCTGAGGCCTGCTTTGTACCCGACCCAAATACCACCTTGATGAAAATGCGTCAGCTCGGTGAAGAGCTGGCAAAAACCATCGCTTCGCGTGTGGGGGTTGATAGTGGGCGAGAAATTAAACAAATCGACTTGCTGCGTGATTTAGACTATCAACTCAGGCTAGACGCTCAAATTAAAGACGCTTTTCACACGCTTAGAAAACTCGGCAACCCCGCAACTCACGACATCACCTCTGCCAGCCACCGCGACGCGCTTAAATCACTGCAGGTGGGGCACGCCCTAAGCGCGTGGTTTCATAGTAACTTTGGTGGCGATAAAGCCAAAGGCTTTAAAATCAGTGCGTTTATCAAGCCCCAAGACCCTTCCGAAAAAGTACGCCTGCTTGAAGAGGCACTACTGGAGCAGCAAAAGAAAATAAAAACCACCGAAGACCGCATCGCGCAAACTGAGCAGCTAAAAGACATCGAAGCACAAAAGGCAGAGGCCGAACGTAAGCGGGCTGAAGAAATGGCCTCAGAAAGCAAAGTGTGGGAGGAACTAGCCACTGAAAATGAAAGCAAGCTAGACGAATACCGTGCAAAAATGGACGCGGCCAATGTCGTGTATAAAATGGCCTTCCAGCAGCAGACGCCAACCGAGCAGGCAACAACCATTCAACGGGTAGAAAAATCAACCCTACTGCTAAGCGAAGCCGAAACACGCGTATTAATTGATGAACAGCTGATCGAAGCAGGCTGGCAAGCCGATACCGAAAACCTAAGGTTCAGTAAAGGCGCCAGTCCAATAGCAAACGAGAACCGCGCAATCGCAGAATGGCCCACCGATTCTGGTCCTGCCGACTATGTATTGTTTATGGGCCTAACTCCCGTAGCAGTGATAGAAGCCAAAAAGAGTGCGAAGAATGTCTATAGCGCTATCGATCAAGCCAAGCGTTACGCCAAAGGCCTGCAAGAGAAAAACGCCTTTACCATAGAAGCTTCCTACGGCGAATTTAAAGTGCCGCTGGTATTTGCCACCAATGGCCGCCCTTATTTAAAGCAACTAGAGCAAGAGAGCGGTACCTGGTTTTTAGATGTGCGCGATAATACCAATCGCCGTCGTGCTTTAAAAGGTTGGTACACCCCGGCAGAGATCAAAACCTACTTGCGCCAAACACCCCAGAAAGCCGAAGCCGAGCTGGACGACATGGGCTTTGATTACAACCTAAGCTTGCGTGATTACCAAAAAGACGCGATTAGAAGTATCGAAACCGCAATTAAATCAGGCAATACCAGCGCCTTGGTAGCTATGGCAACAGGCACCGGTAAAACCAAAACCGCCATTGCCATGGTCTACCGCCTACTTAAATCCGAGCGTTTTCGGCGCATACTCTTTTTAGTTGATCGCTCAGCATTGGGTATACAAGCCACCGATGATTTTTGCGAAGTTCGACTAGAAAACTTAAACACCTTTGCCGATACCTTCGACGTGATGGGGATGGAGCAAAACAAGCCCGTAAAGCCAATACCCGATGATGATACCAAGGTACACGTGGCTACTGTACAAGGTTTGGTAAAGCGTATTCTCTACCCCGGCGATAACGACAATAGACCCGGTGTAGGCCAATACGATTGCATTGTTGTCGATGAATGCCATCGTGGTTATCTACTTGATCGCGAGTTAAGTGATACAGAGATTCTGTTCCGCGATCAAAAAGACTACCAATCAAAATACCGCAGCGTTATCGACTATTTTGATGCTTTTAAAATTGGCTTGACCGCCACACCGGCACTACACACCACCGATATTTTTGGTGCGCCAGTATTTAGCTATAGCTATACCGAAGCGGTGTTAGATGGTTATTTAAACGACCACCTGCCACCCATACGCATACACACCAAACTGGCCGAGCAAGGCATTAACTACAAGGTGGGCGAAGAGGTAAAAACCTACAACCCCGAAAACAACCAAGTCGAAAGCCACCTCACGCCAGACGAACTCAGCTTCGATATTGCCGATTATAATCGCCGCGTCGTTGCGCCGGAATTTACCAAGGTGGTCACGAAATGGTTAATCGAAAGTGACGCCATAGACCCATACTCGCCAGCTAAAACCTTAATCTTTTGTGTCACCGATAAACACGCCGATCAGGTAGTCGAAGCCTTAAAAGATGCGGTAGAAAACTATCACGGCGAAGTAGAAGACGATGTTATACAAAAAATCACCGGCGCCAGTGATAAGCCATTAGATAAAATTCGCAGCTACAAAAACGATAGGCTACCCAATATAGCCGTGACCGTCGATTTGCTTACCACCGGTGTGGATGTCCCCAGCATTTGTAACCTGGTGTTTTTACGCCGCGTAAACAGCCGAATTCTATTTGAACAAATGCTTGGCCGCGCCACCCGCCTATGCCCAGAAATTGGCAAAGGCCCATTCAGAATTTACGATGCCGTCGATATCTACAAACAGCTCGAAAAAGTCAACACCATGAAGCCGGTGGTGAACAAAGTCGACATCAGCTTTAGCGAGCTGGAACAAGAACTGGCCCAGAGTGAAGCCCCCGATTTGCAACAGCTCGCCAAAAACCAATTTATTGCTAAGTTGCAGGTCAAAAAGAACTACCTAAGCGATGAACAAACCGACACCTTTGAAACCATAGTCGGCCAAACCCCCAGTGATTTTGCCAAGCAGCTTAAAGCCATGCCGCTGGATGACGTAGCCAGCTGGTTTACCCAGCACCCAGGTTTGGGTGAACTGCTAGACACTCGTGTGAAGGGCGCGGGCCGAGCCGCCAATACGGTAGTGATCCACGAAGGTGACGATGATTTTATAAAAACCACCACCGGCTACGGTGATGGCCAAAAACCCGAAGACTACCTCAACGCCTTTAACAGCTTTGTTAACGCCAACAGCAACCGCATGGCAGCCATACAAACCGTGGTGAACAAACCTTGGGAACTCAGCCGCCAAAGCTTAAAAGAGCTGGCTGTAGAGCTGGAAAAAAACCACTTTCGAGAAAAAGACCTACAAACCGCCTGGCAAGAAGTGAAAAACGAAGACATCGCCGCACGTATTATTGGCTTTATTCGCCAAGCAACCATAGGCGAAGCCCTCATCCCCTGGGAAGAGCGCGTTGACCAAGCGCTAGCCAACATACTGGCCAGCCAAGCCTGGAAAACACCGCAAAAACAATGGTTAGAGCTTATCGCCAAACAAATGAAAGCTACTACCATTGTCGATGAGCCCGCCTTGAACCAAGGCATATTTAAAGCCAAAGGCGGCAGCCAACGGGCCAACAAATTATTTGACCAACCCATTGCCGACATACTGCAACAGTTTAAACAGGCCCTCTGGGCCTAAACCGATTGAAAACATAAAACAGCCCGCTAAGCTGCGGGTTAATGAGAGAACACGAATTAATGAGCACCCAAGATCTAGTTAATAAACTCTGGAACCTTTGTAACTTACTCCGTGACGACGGGGTGACCTACCACGAATACATTAACGAACTAACATTTTTGGTCTTCCTAAAAATGGCGAAAGAAACGGGCTCTGAAGATGGTAGAAGCGACGAAGAAAAAAGCAAAAAATTAGAAAAGGGGGAGAAAAGAAAACAACCCAATATTCCAGAAGGTTATCGTTGGAGCGATTTAGAGGCCTACAACGCGGCTAGTCGCTTAGATGAATATAAAAAGCTCCTCATTCACCTAGGCGCGCACGGCTCACGCATTACACAGGCAATTTATAACAACGCCAGTACTGTGATTCGTAAACCAGCCACCCTCAGCAAACTCATTACCGAAATCGATAAGCTCGACTGGTACAGCGCCAAAACTGAAGGCCTAGGCGATATGTACGAAGGTCTGTTAGAAATTAACGCCGCCGAGAAAAAGTCCGGCGCGGGCCAATACTTCACCCCACGTGTGCTCATTAATGCCATGGTGGAACTCATGCAGCCCAATTTGGATGACGTCATCGTCGACCCCACCGCAGGAACCGGCGGCTTCTTAATTAGCGCCCACCACCATATTGATGAGCACAATGATATCGATGGCTTAGGCGAAAAGGCCTACGACAAGTATCAGCACAAGACCTTTTACGGCATGGAACTGGTGCCCGACACCCACCGTCTGGCTCTCATGAACCTCATGCTGCACGATTTGGCAATCGACGAAGAAAACACCGGCATATTGTTTGGCGACACCCTAAGTAACGAAGGCAAACAACTGCCCGAAGCCAGCTTAATACTCGCCAACCCACCCTTTGGCACCAAGCAGGGCGGTGGCATACCCACCCGCGATGACCTGGTGCACTACACGAGCAACAAACAACTGGCTTTTTTACACCTTATGTACCACCGCATGTTGGCCCCTGGTGGCCGCGCCGCTGTGGTATTGCCAGACAACGTATTATTCGAAGGCAGCACCGGTAAAACCATCCGCCAAGACTTAATGGATAAATGTAACCTGCATACCATCTTGCGCCTGCCCACCGGTATTTTTTACGCCGCTGGTGTAAAAACCAATGTACTGTTTTTTAACAAACCCAAAGACATTAAAAAAGACAAAGGCAATACCAAAGAAGTCTGGGTCTACGACCTGCGCTCCAATATGCCGCATTTTGGCAAACGCACCACTTTTAACGAAGGCCACTTTAAAGAATTTTATGAAGCCGTAGGTGGTGATTTAACCAAAGTAAAAACCGCCGCGCGCAAGAAGTTTATTGAAAAACATAAAGATGGCAGTGATATTGGCAGTGTCGAAACCTGTAGGCTTCGCTGTTTTACACGCGAAGAGATTGCCGCTAAAGATGATTCGCTGGATTTATCCTGGATTCGCGACGACAGCGTAGAAGACAGCGCAAACCTGCCCGAGCCCGATGTATTAATCAACGAAGCGCTGGAGGAAATGGCAGGCGCGATGACTGAATTGCAGGCCATCTTAGTGGAATTGGATTCGGTGGAAGAGCAAGAGGTTCAGGAATGAGTGAGCTTCCGAAGGGGTGGGTTGATTGTCTTCTTGACGAAATATCAGATGTTGTAACAGGGAAAACTCCAACCAAAAAGAATCCGGAATACTTTGACGGTAATATTCCATTTATCAAACCCGGTGATGTTAAAAATCAAGGTCTGATTTTAAACACAGAGCAAACCCTCTCTGAGTTAGGCGCAGAGACTGTGCCAACAATTCCTGCTGGTTCGGTAACGGTGACGTGCATTGGGAATTTGGGTCGAGTGGCGCTGACTAAAGTCAAATCGGCAACTAACCAACAAATAAATAGCGTTGTAGTTAATAAGCTTGTTAATAACAAATTTATTTATTACTACTTAATGACTTTGAGAGAGTGGATGGAGGCAGAAGCATCATCTACGACTGTGACAATCATTAATAAAGGCCGGTTTTCGAAGGCTCCTGTATCACTCCCCCCCCTAAACGAACAAACCCGAATCGCAAACAAACTTGATAGCCTGCTTGCCAAAGTCGATGCCGCCCAAACACGCCTCGAACGCATCCCCACACTGCTAAAACGCTTCCGCCAATCCGTCCTCGCTGCTGCTACATCGGGGGAGTTAACGCGAGAGTGTGAGTCCAGTGCTAGCTCATACTATAAAAAGATAGAGAGTGAAATTCGGAATTCAAATAAGCTTAAAAAGTTAGAAGAATTAAGTGAAAGTGAAATCGAATTAGCAGTTAGTTTGCACGGACATAGCCCATGGCCACGCTGGAAGCTTTATGCGCTAGAACAATTAGTTGACCCTAATCGAGGTATTCCCTATGGCATTGTTCAAACTGGCGACGCACAAGAAGAGGGAATCCCTACAATCAGATGTGGGGACGTTAAGCCTCTGTCAATACGAGTAAATGGTCTGAAAAAGGTTTCAGAAGAAATTGAGAGCAAATATACCAGAACTCGACTCAAAGGCCGTGAAGTATTGTTGGCAATTAGAGGTACTGTTGGAAATGCTGCTGTTGCGGGTGAAGAATTGGGTTCAGAAATTACGAATATAAGTCGTGAAGTGGCAATGATTCCAGTAAGAGAAACAGTCGATCCAGTTTTTATTTCAATGTTGCTTCAATCTCCAGGTGGTTTTCGTTGTCTTGCAGAAAAAGTAAGAGGGGTTGCTCAAAAGGGTATTAATTTAGCAGATGTAAAGAGATTCGTAACTCCTTTGCCTGGACTCTCTGAACAAAAAGAAATCGTCCGCCGAGTCGAATCCCTCTTCGCCATGGCCGATACCGTCGAAAAGCAATACCACGACGCCAAAAAACGCATCGACCGCCTAACCCAATCCATATTGGCCAAAGCCTTTCGCGGAGAACTGGTGCCACAAGACCCCAACGACGAACCGGCATCTGAATTGTTAAAACGTATTCAGGCTGAGCGAGAACAGCAACAAACCAAACCAAAAAGAAAAACCAGTACGCGTAAACGTAAAACAACCACTAAAAAGAAAAAGCTGATGAAACTAGCCGAAGCCCCGGAGACCTATTTGCTGGACCTGCTCACCCAACTGGGGGGAGAAGCGCAGGCCGAAACCCTCTGGAAGCAGTCAGAATTATCGATCGACGATTTTTACGCCAAACTAAAACAGGAAATGGCGACTAAAAAAATCATTGATTTTAACCCCTCATCCGACCCCAGCTTGCGAAAGTTGAAAGCGGCATAGGCCACGATAAAAGCTTAAGAAAGGACACCGCTCGGTATGCGTATAAAACGCCTTTACATTAAAGATTATGGCAATCTACAGGATGTTGAATTTAAACCCAGCGAAGGGCCGCAAACCACTGTCGTGCTGGGGCGTAACGGTGCCGGAAAATCCAACCTGATTGAAGTGTTGGTGGAAATATTCCGTGATTTGGAAGCAGGAGAAGCATCGGCATTCTATTACGAACTGGAATACAGTATTCGAGGGTATGCGATACAGCTGGCGAACAACCCGAGTGGCCGCCCGAAACAACAAGCGTTGGTGAATGGCAATAAGCTGGCAATGAAAACGTTTAACGCTGATCCCGATAACTATTTGCCAAAATACGTTTTTTCATATTATTCCGGCTGGAATCGTCGTTTAGAAAAGCTTTTTGATAAACCCACAAAAAATTTGTATCAACAGTGGAAGGCGGGAGGTAGTAGCGACAATATACCGCTTCGGCGTTTGTTTTATTGCCGAAAGGATTACAGTCAGTTGGTATTGCTGGCTTTTTTTCTTATGGATGAAAATCCAAAAATTAAAACGTTCTTGCATGACTATTTAAATATTGCTGACTTTGATTCGGCACTGTTTGTCATGCATAAGCCTTTTTGGCGCGGCAGTAAAAAACCAACAGAAAATGATTTAAAGTTTGGCGACCCAATATTTTGGTACGCCAAAGGCGCGTTTCAAACCTTTACCGATCGTTTGTGGCGCCATGCCATCGCGCCTATCCGCAATGAAGAGACCGTAACCAAGGATTTTCGTGATCGTACAGAAGATCAAGAACGCCTATACCTTTATATAAAAGATAAAGCCACACTGACAGAATTAATGTATCCCGGTGAAGATGAAACGCACTTTTTTGCGCACTTAGAGGGGTTGTACCTCTGTGATTTAGTGGATGAGGTTCGAGTAACGGTAGAGCACAGCAAAGCAGGAAAGATCCGCTTTGATCAGCTATCTGAAGGTGAGCAGCAGCTGCTTACTGTGCTGGGATTACTGCAATTTACTAAAGGCGAAGAATCACTGTTTCTGCTGGACGAGCCGGATACCCATTTAAATCCCGCTTGGACATACGAATATCTGAACCTGCTAGAAAGTCAGGTGGTTGACCAGTCTTCTCAATTATTACTGGCAACCCACAATCCACTCATGATTGGCGGGCTTAAAAAAGAGCAGGTTCGACTACTCAACCGTCATGATAAAGACGGTAAGCATACTGTTACGGCAGATACGCCGGATGAAGACCCGATAGGAATGGGCGTGGACGGATTGCTGCAGTCCGAAATATTTGGCTTGAATTCAGTATTACCACCTAAAGTCGTTGAGCGTTTAACTCAGCGTTACAAACTTTTAGGTATTCGCAATAAAACAGAGCAGATGGCTAAAGATCTAGAGCGCTTAACTGGTGAGTTAGACGGGCTAGGCGTAGCTCATAGCTTTCCTCATCCTTACTTTAATCAATTTTCACAAGCCTTGGCTCGCAATCCAATGATGAATAAGCGGCAATTCACTGCAGATGAAATTGACGAGTTGGAAGAGCTAACCGATGAACTGTTGCAAGATATTATTGATGGTAAGCAGTCGGAGGGAGATGCATGAGGTATATCCCGTTAAAAGAAAAGGCCAAAGATGACCTGAAGGATTGGTTAGAGCAGTCCAACGCGATCTTAGATGAGCTAAAAGCCGAGCCTGATACGAAAAAACGTAAAGCTATTATTCACCGAAATAAAACACACTGGCGAGATGGCGATTTATTAGAGTTTTTAAAAGACCTCTCTGACGGTAAGTGTTGGTATACCGAAGCAAGGTTTTCCGCAGAATACCCGCATTTAGAGCATTTCCGGCCGAAAAGCTGTGCAAGAAATGAAAGTTGGGAAAGATGCCACGAAGGTTATTGGTGGTTGGCTTTTGATATTGAAAACTACCGTCTTTCTAAGCCTATGCCCAATACCCGTAAAGGAACCTATTTCCCCTTGCGTGAGCGCGGGCAGGCTGTTTGTGAGCCTGGTATTGCTGTCACGCGAGAAACTCCGATGCTTCTTGACCCCGCCAATGAAGATGATGCCTTACTGATTAGCTTCAATGCGCTAGGGCAGCCAGAACCCAACCCAGAGCCACCTATTGATTTAGATGATTGGGATCGCAAGCGAATTGACTTCTCTATTAAGCGATATGGATTAGATGACACTGAGTTATGCGATCAGCGTAAAGCCTTGTGGGTGTCGATTTCCTCGATGTTTGAAGAGTATGCTCAAAACGGGCTTAAAGCGAAAAGAGAGCGTTGCCTAGAAAGTGCTGGTAAGGCAAAACAAATAAAAGCAGAATTAAAAAAATACTTAGACTCAAAACACGAGTTTACAGCGTTGGTTCGGGCTTGCTTTCAAGCCCATAAAGTCGGTAAGTCTCTTTATCCTCAACTGATTGAAGTGCAAGTTGCAGCCTAAGATTGGACGATAGACTTAATTTACGAAAGTAGTTAGTGCTAAGAATGTTACGTCGAATTTCATTGGGGCGCGACGATTTGAGTTAAGATATTCATGGTGGAAGCTTTCACGATTTTGTTTTTGTATCGCCCTTTCTAACAGCTGGTTTTGAGATCTTATTCAAAGGTTTCAATTTCTCGTCAGTGAAATCCATCACTCTTGTCGCTACTTTGAAGAAGATCGGCCAAGATTAAATTACTAAGCCTAAATCATTAAAATCGTTTTGCCGGCTAATGAAAATCAAATACCCCATAGTCAAGGCAAAGATTCATATAGGTAGCAGCCTGAAATAGTTGGGTGCAGATGAGTATTAAGGAGTTAGATTCAACGAGCATTTTTTAACGTCGGTTAATGGCACATAACGGACTGAACAATAGGAGGTGAGAGCTTTAAATGTAAATTAATCAGGAATGGACCTGCCATTATCTGAGTTAGAAGGCTTCAATCCCCTTACCTGGGGTGCCTACTATTTAAAGCACGGAGGCTAAATCTGTATGAAATAAGAGGCCTGCTAGTTTTTCTGACTCAATTGATCGGAGAAATTCCCCGGTACAAAATACATTCTTCAATCCATTGTAGTGGGTCTTAAATACTGGGTAATCAGCCATATGCTGGTTATTGAATGAAAGCTGCTTCACATCAATAAAGCCTCCTTCTTCCACATCTCTATGACTATGCTCTTGATCGACCGCTTCATCTGGTACCACCGATGTGACGTGGAATAACCAATAAGTTATGCCTTCACAGCTTAACGGCAGAAACTCACCATGCCCCTCAAGATCTAGTTTGAGAGCGTTGTAAGCCTTTTCACTAAGCACCAATTGATCAGTAAACCAGCAGGTAATATCTGGTGGCGTAGTAACATTCTGGTTATCGCTTAGGTCTTTAAATTCGACTTGCATGGGTACCCAGAAGTCAACCCAGGTGGGCTCATCCAGCAGAAAGAAATGGTCTTCTCCCAGTTTTTGCTCCAGCTCATCGGGCGAGATTTCAGCACACAGATAGTTGTTACGATCAGAACGAAGTTTGTACACCATTAGGCGATTCTCTCTACGGGTAGTCCTTGGCCTTTTTTCATCATAACAAACTCGGGTTGTGTGCCTTGCTGCAGGTGTCTGGCGGTGAGTTGTAATGTGGTTCTAAAAGGTTGTTCCTGCCGAATACTACCTAACCTGAAGCGTAACCAAAAGAAGTAGTTGTAGCGGTGTATACGACTATGAGGAACAGCTTTCGGAAAAGCCGGGTGGGGTGTTGCGGCAGTATTTTCTGGTAACCAGCAGCCATTATCAGAATCATCAATCCGGATTCCTAGTCGTGCCATCAAAGCCCGAAGAATAGCGGCATACTGATGTTTTCCTGCAACCAGTGCGTGAGCATGGCATTTTGCTGGCCTTAGATGTCCGGCTTCTTCCAAGTGTGCTCCCAATCTACTGGAAACGTGTTGCTCGTCACGTAGTTGCTGGGTAGACATCTGCGCGGCTTGGGCGCGGTAATTATCAATACCGGCCTGGACCTGAGCTGCGGTAGCGATTCGGTTACAGTCTGCAGCGGTAAGTTCTTCTTTCTGGCTCGTTGTTTGGTCTATGACGTGATCTAGAAGATTCTTTTCGTGATACTTCACGGGTTTCTCTGGAACGGGCATAACGATTCCTTGTTAAATACCTGAACGCGAGTGTAATTCAAAGCACATCGGTGCTGTAGTATGAAATTATCTAGTGCTTTAGTATGTGATCCAATCGAAGTTTGATTTGTCTGTTTTTTGATCACCTGGCAGGCGCAGGTTTACTTGTTCTGGGCCTGTTAGCTTGAGTAAGATGGTGCTTTAGGGCGGCCTGAGGTTTTGTGTGTAAGGCGCAGAGACCAGATCAATTCAGATTCACAGGGATATGGGATGTATGCCAGTTAGCAGGGTGCTAATTCTTGGTGGTTATGGCAATTTCGGCAAACGCATAGCTGAAAGCTTATCCGCTAGCCAGGGTATTACCGTCATTATTGCCGGGCGTAACCTGCAAAAAGCACAGGCGTTGTGTACGCAGCTAGCTGAAAAGGGCGTCTCAGCAATGTTAGAGCCCTCACAAATCGATATTGGCAGTGCGAACTTTGAGGTTGAACTGGAGCGCTTATCGCCTGATCTGGTTATTCACACCAGCGGCCCATTCCAGGGCCAAACTTACCGCGTCCCCGAAGCCTGCATTGCCGTCGGCAGCCACTATATTGATTTGGCCGATGATCGCCGCTTTGTGTGCGATATTCAGGCTCTTAACGCAAAAGCGTTGGAGCGTAAGGTGTTGCTTGTGAGTGGCGCCAGCTCTGTCCCTGGCTTGTCGTCGGTGGTTATTGATCACTTTCTCGAACATTTCTCCTCCCTGGAAGAGATCGACTTTGCCATCGCGCCAGGCAATCGTGCCGAGCGGGGTGAGGCAACGGTTAAAGGGATTCTGTCTTATACCGGGCACCCGTTCCCGGTATTACATCAGGGGCAATGGGTTGATCGTTATGGCTGGATGTCGCCGCGCAAACTGTGCTTTGGTGATGTGGTGGGTTCACGCTGGTTGGCCAATGTGGATATCCCCGATCTTGAGTTGTTTCCCAAGCGTTATCCTTCTGCAAATACAGTAAGGTTCCAGGCGGGGTTGGAATTATCGTTGCTTCATTTGGGCATGGTGTTTATGGCCCTTTGGGCCAAGCTTGGGTTGGTGAAAGACTGGTCTCGATTTACCCGCGTTATTATTATCAGCAGTGAGATTTTTAAACGCTGGGGCACCGATGTGGGCGGCATGAAGGTTATGTTGTCTGGGCGCGATAAAAACAATCAGCCCAAACGCATTCACTGGTTGCTGTGTGCCGAGCATGGCGTTGGGCCGTATATTCCTACCTTGTCAGCTATTATTCTTGCCAAGAAATTGATTGTCGGAAGTATTGATCAGTTGGGCGCTATGCCTTGCCTGGGGTTGTTTACGCTGGAGGAGTTTGACCAGGAGGCCAAACAGCTGGGTATTTATCATCACACGGAGTTTTTAGATGGATAGTTATCTGGTGCTTAAGCTGCTGCATATTTTAAGCGCGGTTGTGCTTGCGGGTACCGGTACGGGCATTGCCTTTTTTATGTTTATGGCCAGCCGTTCATCCAATACCGAAGCCATTGCCGTGACTGCAAGTCACGTCGTACTGGCTGATTGGTTGTTTACCGCACCGGCGGTAGTCGTTCAGTTTATTACCGGCGTTTTGTTGATGATGAAGCTGGGCTTTTCATTTACATCGCCCTGGTTCCTGGTGGTTATCAGCTTGTTTGTTTTTATTGGTGCCTGTTGGATTCCGGTGGTGGTTATTCAGTACAAGCTGAAGCAGTTGGCTGATGCTTCAAGAGGAAGGGGGGAAGTAACCCCGGAGTTTAAACGCCTAATGCGGTGGTGGACGCTATTGGGCATACCAGCATTTACTGCCATTTTGGTTATCTTTGTGTTGATGGTGTTTAAACCATTACCACTGGCATAACAGAGGGTACGCATATGAATATACAAACGGCTGCCAGATTAAGTATCAGCTTCCTCTGGGTTTTTACCGGGGTGACCTCTTACTTCTTTGCCAAGGATATTGGCTACGATGTGTTGGCCCGTGCCGAGATTACGGGTGCATTCGCTGAAGTCTGTATTGTTGCTGGTTGTGTCTTGGATATCTTGATTGGCCTATGGTTACTCACTGGCAGGAAGTTGCTGTGGTGCTACTGGCTGCAGTTTGGTGTTATTGCTGTGTATACCTTGCTGTTAACGGTTATTGCGCCTGACTTTTGGTTACATCCGTTTGGGCCGTTGACTAAAAACCTGCCGTTGGTGGTGTTGATTTATTGGTTGTATAGCTGTGAAGTGGCAGGAGAGGGGAGTTGAGGTTCTCTTGTTTGTGATTGAATTAGGTCTAATTATCTTCGCTGTCTTACTTGGCCTCTCGATTATCTGGAGTACGGTGATTACGGGCATATCGCCGATGCCCAGTTCCAGTAAGGCACGGCAGGTTGTGATGGCGTTGATTGAGGCTGCTGAGGGCGAGGCTGAGGGTAAGGTAAGAGCTGGCGCTATTGTTGATTTGGGTAGTGGTTGGGGCAGTTTGGTTATTCGGTTGGCCCGGAAGTATCCAGATCGGCAGGTTGTTGGTTATGAGTTATCGCTTGTTCCCTGGTTTGTTTCTCTGTGTGTTGCCAAGTGTTTGGGGTTGGATAATCTGAAGTTGTATCGGCGGGATTTTCTTAAGGCGGATTTGTCTTCGGTGGCCGTTTTGGTTTGTTATTTGTTTCCTGGGGGGATGGCGGCTCTGGAGGGGAAGTTGCAGGGTGAGTTGGCTGAAGGGCGCCGTTGTTTGATTAGTAATAATTTTGCGTTGCCTGCGGTTGAGGTTGAGAGGGTGGTGCGGGTGGATGATTTTTATCGGTCGCCGGTTTATTTGTATTGGGTTTAGGGGGGCTCGCTGCGCTCGTGGGGAGTTGCTGGTTCCCCGCTTAAAACATGCGGGGAAGGCGGTGGGGGAGTACGGGGATGGCGGTAAGGGAGTTAGGTGGGGCGTTCTGGGGGAGCGTTCTTAGATAGCTTTTCACAATCGCGCGATACAGGCTTTGCCGTTATAATGTGCGGCCTTTTAATCTTTACCTTCTCACCATGTCTGTAGCGGTCCCTATACCTTCCTTTCCTCCTTCTGTTGGCCTTGGTCCACGTTTAACTCGTCTTTATCAGTGGATCGGCGAAGCCCAGGCCAAGGGCACTTACCACACCATTTGGGACTGCTGCTGTGATCACGGGTATTTGGGGATTCAGATCCTTAAAAATCAGCTCTGTGACCAATTGGTCTTTGTTGATCAGGTGCCGCATATTATCGAGCAGTTACAGCGGCAACTAGAGCAGCAACCTGAGCTTTATCCTTCCGAGCGTTATCAAGCTGTGAGTGGCGATGCGGGGGCGCTGGTGTTTGATCCTGCTGTTAAACATCTGGTAATTTTGGCGGGTGTTGGTGGGGAGCATATTGTCGATATCATGCGTGCTATGGCAGCGAATGCGAAAGGTAAGGATCTGGATCAGGTGGCGCAGATGGATTTTCTGTTGTGTCCTACCACCACGCAGTTCGATCTGCGCCAGTATTTGAATGCTGAGCACTACGGTTTGTTGCAGGAGAGCATCGTCTCGGAGAAGGGGCGTGATTACGAGGTGATTCATGTACGTCAGCCGCAGAGTGGCAATGAGTACAGCCATGCGCTAGAGCGGGTATCGCTTACGGGGCGTATGTGGCAAAGTGATCATGAGCATCATCAGCGCTACCACAATAAGCTTATGCGGCATTACCAGCGGCAAATGCGTGGGCCCAAGCGCGAGCGGGCTGAGTATATCGTTAATCACTACGAGCAGTGTTTGGCGTAGACAGGTATCACTAGCAAGGGAGTTATGTGGTGAAGAGAAAGGCAGTGGACAGCAGAGGTATGGCAGCCTGGGTTGCTGTTATGTGCTTGTTGTCCTGGTCTGTTATTGCCGCCCCTCCCGTTACCGTCCCCGTCATTTATCCCCAGCCTGAATTCTCCGACGACGATCGTCAGCACTACCCCATAGAACTGCTTGAGTTAGCTCTTACATACTCTGGCAAAAACTACCTGCTTCAGCCCAGTGAGCTGATCAGCTCACAGTTACGCGCATTGAAAAAACTCGAAAGCGGTAAAGGTGTGGATGTGGTGTGGACGATGACGTCTGCCAAGCGTGAGGAGCGTATTCGGCCCATACGCATTCCTATTGATAAAGGGCTGTTTGGTTGGCGGGTGCCCTTAATACGCGAGGCTGATACTGGCCGCTTTGAAGGTATCCACAACAGGGAAAGCGTGCAGGCGCTGTTGGCAGGGCAGGGCCATGACTGGCCAGATGTGGGTATTTTGCGGCATAACGATTTTCGGGTGGTGACCTCGGGTTCATACCTGGGGTTGTTTAAAATGCTGGCCTCTGGCCGTATCGATTATTTTCCCCGCTCTATCGTCGAGATATGGATTGAGAAAGAGCACCACCCCGACAAACATCTGCAGGTAGACTCTAATCTGTTGTTAATTTACCCCACGGCGTTTTACTTCTTTGTGCATAAAGATAATCAAGTGCTGGCACGCGATATCGAGGTGGGCCTGGAAAAGCTGATTGCCAATGGCGAGTTTAACAAGCTGTTTGATCGCCACTATGGTGATTATATTCAGCGCGCCAAGCTGTCGCAGCGCCGCGCCTTTAAGCTCGATAACCCGTTATTGCCTCAGGAAACGCCATTAGACAGAGCGGAGTTGTGGTTGCAGTTGGAACCCTAGTGAAGGAAAAGGATGAAATTGATAAATAGACGATCACTCTTAAAGGGATTGGGTTTAGGTGGCCTGCTGGGGGTATTTCCTTCGGTTTATGCTGAATCGAATAATTCCGATTCTGATGTGTTGTATTTACAGCGTAACAACCGCCTGTTTGATGATTTTACCTATCTGTTTAATAAACGTATCTCCCTTACGCCCAAAGTGATTGCGGTATGCAGTAACGAGCAGGGTGTGCAAAAGGCGGTGCGTTATGCCAAAGAGCAGGATTTACCGGTTACGGTAAAAAGTGGCGGTCACAGTTTTGAAGGTTTTTCGCTGAATAACGGTGGCATGGTGATAGATGTTTCCACCATGGCGGGGCTGGAGCTTAACGAGCGTCATGAGCTTATCGCTCAGCCGGCGGTACGGCTTGCTCAACTGTATGGATTCAGTTTGGCCAGAGGGCGTCTGTTGCCTACGGGCTCTTGTGGCACGGTGGGTTTATCGGGTATTACCTTGGGCGGCGGTTACGGGTTGTTTAGTCGCCAGTTTGGGCTCACCTGCGATTACCTGACCGGTGTGCGCATGGTTGATGCTGAAGGCAATGTGATTGATACCGATCTTGATGCCGACAAAGGGGCCGAGCTTTTGTGGGCATGCCGGGGTGGTGGTAACGGCAACTTTGGTGTGGTTACCCAGTTGCGATACAACACGGTTGCAGCCCCTGAAACCTTGCATCAGCACCGTTTTCGCTCTTATAAACTCAACCCTGCCAGGGCTTCACGTTTGGCTGAGTTCTGGTTTGAGCAGTGTAAAAACCTGCCGCACCATGCCTATTCTGCGTTTGTGTTAAATGGCAGCACCTTAACGGTGATGTTCACCGCAACCGAACATGACAGTGCCATGGAAACCTTGTTGGCGAATTTCGATAGCACCATGGATAACAACGCCGGCCTTAAGCCAGACCCGCTGGCAGTGGGTTTGCAGTACTATTATGGCCGCAGTGATGCGTTGTATTTTAAAAACATCAGTGCCGGTTACTACAAGGGTTTTGAGGATATTCGCGGTTGCACTGAAGCGCTATTTACCGAAGTTATTAATACGCCGGGTATGGTGTTTCAAATCAGTAGTCTGGGTGGCGAAATCAATAATCTCAAACGTAGCAATGGCAGTACGGCTGATGGTGCCTATGTTCATCGTCAGGCAAACTTCCTGGGGGAGGCGCAGTGTTACTGGCAGTCACCCAAGCAGGAAGCGCGTAGTATGCAGGGTATGGCAACCTTGCAAACTATTCTGTATGAAAACGGGGTAAGGCAGCATTATATAAATTATCCGGATATGAATATTCGGGATTATGAAAGGGCGTATTACGGGGAGTCTTACCCCCGCCTGCAGAAACTGAAACGGGAGTTGGATCCGGGGAATCGGTTTAGTTATCCTCAGGGAATTAAGCTTTAGTTTAAGTCGCAAAATTTAAAGAAACTGGACCCCCGATTAAAACATTCGGGGGTGGCGGGTTAAAAGGGGCAGGCTCCCCCCGATTAAAGCATTCGGGGATGGCGGTGAGAGGGCATTCGGGGGTGGCTGGGTAGAAGTTATCCCCCGATGATTGGGTTTATTATTTCAGCCAATCAACTTCGGGAGTGGCGCGCTCAACGATGGCGTTACAGTCTATGCCTTTGGGCAGGGTGCCGTACATATTGAAGCCGTGTTGGTGCAGGCGCGAGGCGCAGAAGGCTTCGGCTACCAGGGTGTTGTCGGCTTGAATCAGCAGGCTGGCTTGTATGGCCACACCCATTTTTTCGACCACTTGGCGGGCGCGGTATTCCAGGCTGGCCAAGTCGGAGAAGTCGTTTTCCAGGCTTAGGGCAAATTTGTCGAAGTGTTTGTCGGCGCCTTTGGCGCGGTTTACTTCTGCCAGGAATGCCTGCAGGGATTCCGGTTCCCGTTGCATGGCGCGTAGCACGTCCAGCGCTTGCACGTTGCCGCAGCCTTCCCAGATGGCGTTGATAGGTGCTTCACGGTACAGGCGTGGCATGATGCTGGTTTCCATCACCGCACTGCCGCCAATACATTCCATGGCTTCGTAGGCGTGGCCGGGGCCGCGTTTACAAATCCAGTATTTTCCTACCGCGGTGCCCATGCGCATAAAGTTATCTTCGTGGGCATCCAGACCGGCATTATCCAGGGCGCGGGCCATGCGCATGGTGAAAGCCAGCGCCGCTTCGCTTTCAATGGCCAGGTCGGCCAGTACGTTTTGCATCAGCGGTTGCTGGTTCAGGTGTTTGCCAAAGGCTTTGCGTTGCGCACAGTGGTGGGTGATGTGGGCCATGGCCGCACGCATACCCGAGGCAGAACCCAGCATGCAATCAAAGCGGGTGAGCGAGACCATTTCCAAAATGGTTTTTATGCCTTTGCCTTCTTCACCAATTAACCAACCCAGTGCACCGCGCAGTTCGGTTTCTGAGGAGGCATTGGAGATGTTGCCCATTTTGTCTTTCAGTTGTTGAACCTGGATTGGGTTTTTGCTGCCGTCCGGGCGCCAACGCGGTACCAAGAAGCAAGATATACCCACTTCGGTTTTCGCCAGTACCAGAAACACATCGGCCATGGGCGCCGAGACAAAATATTTGTGTCCCACCAGTTCGTATTCTGCTCCAGGGCCGCCAGTGCCCACTGGGTAGGCGCGGGTTGTGTTACTGCGCACATCGGTGCCGCCCTGTTTTTCGGTCATGGCCATGCCCACGGTAATGCCTTTTTTCTGGTGGGCGGGAATGTTGCGCGGGTCGTAGTGTTCGTTGGTAATCAGTGGCAACCATTTTTCCGCCAGGTCGGGTTGTTGTTTTAACGCGGGCACACAGGCAAATACCATGGTGCCCGGGCAGCCGTGGCCGGCTTCTACCTGGCAATTTAAATAGGCCTTGGCGGTACGCACGACGTGAGCACCGGGTTGCGGGTTGGTCCAGGGCAGGGCGTGTATATTGTTGCGGCGGTACACGTCCATCAGTTCGTGGTAGGCGGGGTGAAAATCAATTTGATCTACACGGCGTCCGTAGTGGTCGTGGGGGCGGTAGACGGGTTTGTTGGCATTGGCCTGAAAGCCCAGGGCAATACGTTCGGGCTCGCCACACTCTTGGCCAAAGGCAACCAGGCTGTCGTGGCCCCAGCTGCCGCCTTCGCGGTGAACGGCTTCAACTAACGCCAGGTCCGTTGTATAGGCGTTGTAGTTTTCCAGCGCGTAGGATTGGTTTTCTACCGCGTGGGTTTGATCGCTATAGGCGTTGGCGAACGGTGTTTGTGTGTTGGCGTTCATGATGCGTCCTCAATATGTGCTTAGCATGTTGGCGCTGGGTTGGTTGCCTGCGCACAAAGGCCTACGGCGCGCAGGCAGAAGGCCACCATGGTGTCGACAAGTTCGGTGTCTTCAAATTGCTCGGTTTTTGATGACAGTGGCCCCACCATGACTTCGGCCATGGAGCCCACCAGGCCGGCAGCGGTGATGGCGGCAGACTGGGGCGGCAGATAACCGGTATCTATGCCTTCCTGCAAAATGGGTTCGTAGGTATGGGCCCACACTTCGCGGTAGCGGCGGCGTTCATCGTCCAGCTCTTCATCCACGGCTTCGGCAATCATGGCGAAGGCCAGGGTGCGGCCTTTCATGGCACGGGTCATAAAGACGCGGGTGGCGTTTTCCAGGCGGGTGGTTATATCGCCTTCCTGGGTGAGGGCTTCGTGTACCTTGGCGACTTCCCGCTCGGTGCCCAGCTGGAAGATCTCTGTGCTCAAGTGGGTTTTGGAGTTGAAGTAGCTGTATACCGTGCCCGAGGCTACGCCAGCTCGTTTGGCTACCGCACCAATGGTCGCCTTCTTAAAGCCGCCTTCGGCGACCAGTTCCAGGCCGCTTTTTAGCAGGCGTTCGCGTACTTTTACTTTACGGGCTTCGGTATTGGCTGTGGGTCTGTAAACCATGGGGGCCTCTTTGTGTTTATTTCAAGCTTTGAATCTGTCTTCAAATCTTCGAAGTATTGAATCACGCTTCATTTCTTGGTGTCAAGGTGTTGTTACCATTTGAAAAGAGGGGGAGAAAGGCTAAGTGGGGGGATTACGGGAATCAGTCTATGATTAGCTTATGATGATTTCCCGCTTAATAGTGCTGCTTTCAGTCCTCGTGTCCCTAACGGGTAATGCGGCCATTACGCTAATTTACCCAAAGCCTGAAGTTGTCGAAGATTACCGGCAGAGGTACCCCGTTGAGCTGCTGTCCCTGGCGCTTAAACAATCGGGCAAAGATTACCGCTTGAAGCCAAGTGATGAAGTGATCATGCAGCTGCGTGCGCTGAAGAATATGGAGCTGGGACATGATATTGATGTGGTCTGGTCGGAAACCTCCGTTGATCGGGAAAGTCGCCTGCGGCCTATCCGAATACCCATTGATAAGGGCCTGCTGGGCTGGCGTATCTCGCTTATTCGCAGAGATGATGTAGGCAGGTTTGCTGGCATTAATAGCTTAGAGGACCTGCAGGGGTTAACCGCAGGTCAGGGCCACGATTGGCCCGATGTGGATGTGCTGTGGGTTAATGGCCTGAAGGTGGCGAGATCCAGTTCTTATGCCGGGTTATTTAAAATGCTTGCTGCCGGCCGTATCGATTACTTCCCACGCTCTATTGGCGAGGTGTGGCTGGAGTTTCCGTTGTATGCCGGTAAACCACTTATCGTGGACCCTAATATCCTGCTGTTGTACCCCACAGCGCTCTATTTTTTCGTCAATAAAAACAACCAAAAGCTGGCCGATGATATAGAGCAGGGGCTGGAAAAACTGATTGCCTCAGGTGAGTTTGATCAGCTGTTTAATTACCATTATGGCGATTATCTAAAACGCGCTAAATTGTCTGAGCGCAAAGCGCTGCGTTTGGTAAACCCGGTATTACCGGATAAAACACCGCTCAATCGCCAGGAGTTGTGGCTGCAGTTGAATACTGGCAATGAGGGAATAGCTCCGCAATAAAAGCACAAATACGATCAGGTTAAGATATACCTTATGAAAACGTTAAGGTTGTTGACGCTATTGTTGTTGCCCATTGAGGTGTTGGCGGCTATTACGGTGGTGTATCCCAAAACCGAAGTCACGGATGATCTCCGGCAAAAATACCCTATTGAGTTGTTATCTTTGGCCCTGCAACAATCGGGGAAAGACTATCGCTTGCAGGTCAATCACAATGTCAGTATGCAGCTGCGTGCGCTAAAAAATATGCGCCTTGGGCGTGATATTGATGTGGTGTGGTCGGGGACTTCTAAAGAGCGGGAGCTACGCTTACGGCCTATTCGGATTCCCATAGATAAGGGCTTGCTGGGCTGGCGCATTCCGCTGATTCGCGCCAATGATGTTGACAGGTTTGGTGCTATTAACACCCTGCAGGATCTCCAGGCGTTAACGGCAGGGCAGGTGCATGACTGGCCCGATGTGGATGTGCTCAAGGCAAATGGTCTTACTGTGGCTAAATCCGCTTCTTATACCGGGCTGTTTAAAATGCTTGCCGCAGGTCGGGTAGATTACTTCCCGCGTTCAGTTGCTGAAATCTGGTTGGAGCAACAGTTGCATACTGGTAAAGCGCTGGTAGTCGATCCGCACATTATGCTGGTTTACCCATCCGCCTTGTATTTTTTTGTGAATAAAGAGAATCATGAGTTGGCCCATGATATTGAGCGGGGGCTTGAAACGCTGATAGCCAGTGGCGAGTTTGATGCATTGTTTAACCGTCATCATGGCGACTATTTATCACGTGCCAGGGTTGCCGAGCGAAAGGTATTCCAGCTGTTAAACCCGCAATTACCCGAACAGACGCCGCTCGACCGCAAGGAGTTGTGGTTGCCGATGGAGCCTGTTGAGTAGCCGTTACCCGCCGACCTGATCTTTCAGCCACTGCTTGGGGGTTATGCCAAAACGCTGCTTAAACACGCGTGACAGGGACGAGGGGCTGTCATAGCCCACGGCATTGGCAACCACGGCTACGGGCTTATCCTGCGTTAGCAGCTGTTTGGCCTTATTGAGGCGTAAATCGGTTAGATACTCCATTGGCGCCTGGCCCAGGGAATCCTTAAACAGTGCCGCGAATTTTGATCGCGACATGGCGACTGATTCTGCCATGGTTTCCACCGCCCAGGGCTGCTCGGGGTTGGCGGTAAGGGCCTGCATCAGCTTGGCGAGCTGGGGGTGGGTGTTGGCGGCCAGCATACCTAACTCCACAATGCCGGTGCGAATAACATAGCGCAGTATGTGCAAAATAAAGATATCGCACAGGCGGTTAATCATCAGGTGGCGGCCGTGTTCACGGTTAAAGGCTTCATCGAATATCGACTGCGCCGCCGTATTGATCACTTCATCCTGCTCGATATCAATACACAGAAACTTGGGCAGGCTATCGACCAGGGTGGTCTTCTGCCGGGTTTGAAACTGAATGTTGGCACACACCAGTTCCGCCTCGGTTAACTCCTTAATCTGAATACGGTGCTGGCTACCAGAGGGCAGGAAGATTACGGCGGGTTTATCTACCGTCAGTTGGTGGCCCTGTTCGGTGATCATGGTCATCGAGCCCGATTTCAGCATATGCAGTGAGCCGGTATTCTCTTGCTCTTCGAACACTTCCAGGCCACACAGGCTACCACTGAAGAATACTTCCGCGTTGAAGTCCAGATCCTGCAATAGCGCGCTTAGTTCATCCATCCTGCTACCTATTCAGCGTTTTACCGTTTGAAGCCTAATTTTTGTGATTTAGGACGATCTGCACATTTTTGTGGATGCCCTGCGGCTTTCTGCTGCCCTAAAACCCCTAATCTACTCATCACAGGCAGGGCGATCAACCATTTACCGGTTCTGCCTCTTTCAACCCATAGATATTTCTAACTTTAGGAAAACAGCATGAACGTAAAACAAACTTTTAAATTGGCCACCGCTGCAGGCGCACTTATTTTCAGCAGCCTGAGTTTTGCTTCGGCCGTGAATATTGGCTCCAATGATGTGGCTATCCACGGTTACGATCCAGTGGCTTACTTCACTGTGAATAAAGCCGTTGAGGGCTCCGCAAAGTATACCGCTACCCACGATGGGGCAATCTACCGTTTCTCCAGCAAAAAGAACCGCGACTTGTTTAAAGCCGATGCCGATCGCTATGCACCACAGTATGGTGGTTACTGTGCCTTTGGTGTCTCTCTGAACAAAAAGTTCGATGTTGATCCACAGGCTTTCTACATTGATGACAACAAACTCTACCTGAACCTCAACAAAGATGTTCAGAAGAAGTGGCTGACAGATGTTGATGGCTATGTACATTCCGCCAACCGTAAATGGTCTGGTATTGAAAACCTGTCTGTAGCTGAAGCCAATGAAGAGGACGAATAACTCCGCAGACAATGCAGCGGCGGCCTCTGGCACTGAGGCCGCATCCCCGCCCTTGAGCCTGCTGTGGTTCAGTGCGGAGTGGTGTGGCCCCTGCAAACAGATGGCCCCTGCCGCAGAGCGTATCGCGGCGCTGTTTGAAGGCCGGGTGGATATTCACAAGATTGATGTTGATGCTAATCCACGACTGGCTGCTGATTTTAATGTTCGAGGCGTGCCCACGCTGGTACTCGCCAGTGAGAAGGAGGTTGTTGCCCGCCAAGTGGGCGCCACTCCCTTGGATTCACTGGTGCAGTGGCTGGATAAATATCTGGCTAAGTAGGCTGGGTTCCTCAATTGAATAGGAAGGTAGTTGAAATGAATCAGAAACAACGTATTGCAACAACGGCACTGATGGTTGCTTTGGGCACTATCTCCAGTTTGCCTGCTCATGCGGGCGGTAAGGAAAAGTGTTACGGCGTGGCCAAAGCTGGGCAAAACGATTGTGCCAATTTAGCAGGTACCCATTCCTGTGCTGCGCAATCTAAAGTCGATAACGACCCCGGTGAGTGGAAGCTGGTGGCCAAGGGTACTTGTGAAAGTATCGGCGGCATGCTGAAAGCCGAAGCCAAGCGTCGTTACGCTGAAGAGAATAAATCCTAGATTTGCATTGCCTTATTTGCAGGAGGTCCAGATGTCTCGCTCAAGCACATTCAATCAACCATCCCCCAAACCGTCTTCTGGCTGGGTGGGGGTGGGGTTACGCCATGCTCACTATGGCGATGCCATGAGCGGGACATCGGCAATCGATTTTGTCGAGGTGCATGCCGAAAACTTTTTTGCCCAAGGTGGCGCATCGCTGTCATTGCTACAGGATGTATCAGAGCGTTATCCGCTAAGTTTGCACTCCACATCGCTGGGTTTAGGTTCTGCCAGCGGTATTAACGCTGCGTATTTGGAAAAATTGGCGTTGTTAACGGAGCGCGTAAATCCGGTGTTGATTTCTGACCATGCGTGTTTCACCTGGAGCCAGCTGCATGGCCATTCGGTACATGCGGGGGATTTACTGCCGTTGGAATATTCGGCCAGGAGCCTGCAATTACTGATCGATAATGTTGATCGTGTTCAGCAGCATTTTGGTCGCCAGATCCTGGTAGAAAATGTGTCTGCCTATATCGCATTTAACGATACCACAATGAGCGAAGCTGAGTTTTTGGTGGCGCTGGCACAACGAAGCGGCTGTGGTTTGTTGGTAGATCTAAATAATGTGCTGGTTAATGCACACAATTTTCCTGAGGGTGATCCATTAACGGTTGCCAAGCAGTGGGTAGACGCTATTCCGTCGGAGTTAATCGGTGAGTTACATCTGGCGGGGTACACCCCAAGCGTTTCGCCTGAGTTAATTATTGATGATCACAGTCAGGCGGTTTCAGAGGAATGTTGGGCGTTGTATGAGTACACCATTCAGCGCACAGGCCCCATCGCCACCTTAATTGAATGGGATAACGATCTGCCGGCCTGGCCAATCCTGGTGGCTGAAGCGTTAAAGGCCCGCTGCATTATCGACAATGTTTTCTATGCACAGGAGGGCGCTAGCCATGTCGCATAAACAAGACGCATTGGCTGATCGCCAGCAACAGCTAATTGCCATGATTTATGGCTTGCAGAAAGCTGCCCCCAAATACAGTGAAGGTTTTGCCCGTGGCCTACAGGTATATCAGAATAACTTGCTGGCTACAGCAGCCAGAGCCCTGAGTATCAGCTACCCGGTCATCGAACAACTGCTGGGCCATGTGGCCATGACGGTGCTTGCCCGCATGTTGCTACAAAGCTCTCCTCCGGCGACCGGGGATTGGGCTGACTGGGGCGGTGATCTTAAAGAGCTGCTTTTAACCTCGTCATTAATAGAAGAGCACCCGTATCTGGCCGATATGGCTCAGCTTGAGTGGGCAGTTCATAACGCATCGCGCTCGGCACATCGACCGTTGGTGCAGGCAAGTCTGTCGCATCTGGCCGACACCCCTGTCGAGCGCATTGGCTTTTGCCTGGCTGACAGTGTGCAGGTAATGGCCAGTGACTTTCCGGTGGATATTATCTGGCGCGCTCATCAGCCAACTGAGGAATCCTTGCAGCTGGATAGCGATTTACTTGCGCGTGAACTGCAGCAGCACCAGGGCAGATGTCATCTGATTATTCATCGCCAGGGAAATGCACCGAGGCTGCAGCGGATCAGTGATGCAGAGTACGCCTGGTGTTGTGATGTGCTGCAAGGCAACAGCCTGGGGCAGTTGCTTGATCGCCATCCCCAATTCGATTTTTCTCACTGGCTTTCCAACGCGCTGGAAAATCAGTGGATTGAACAACTTGTAGAAATTAACTAACGGAGAAATGCTTATGTCTCAATTTATTCATCAATTTTATGGCTATTACCGATTGGCCTCCCAGGGCTTAGATAAGCTTCACTCTATTGCTGTACTGGTCATTCGTTTATACATCGCCAAGGTGTTCTTTTGGGCGGGCTTAACCAAAATCCAGGATTGGGATACAACCCTGTTCCTGTTTGAGGAAGAGTATCAGGTACCATTTATACCGTTTGAAGCCGCGGCCTATCTGGGGACCTTTGGTGAGCTGGTCTTCCCGGTGTTATTGGCCGTGGGTTTGATGTCCCGGTTTGCGGCGCTCAGTCTTTTTGTGGTGAATGTGGTTGCTGTTATTAGCCTTGCCGATATAGCGCCAGCGGCGATGTACCTGCATGTGCTGTGGGGTGTGTTATTGGCGCAGGTGGTTGTCTATGGTGGCGGGTTGCTGTCACTGGATAAGCTACTGAAGGTGAAGTGGTTACAGAGGTCTATCAGGTAAGGCCTTTTTCTGAGGCCTTATTCATTTTACTGGTACTTTTAGGGTAAAATTGCTGCCCCTATAAAGCGCTGAATAAGGATTGTACAGGCGTGAATGCATTTAGCCTCGGCATGAGGTGTATCATTTTGGCAATGGGCATGTGCCTGCATGCCTTGCCTGCCCAAGCTGCCATTAATGTGGTGTACCCCAGAGCGGACAGCGCTGCTGACCCCCGTCAAGATTATCCCGCAGAGCTACTGGACTTAGTATTGCAACAGTCTGGCAAGGATTATCAGTTGCAGCCCAGTGACCATTCCGATACTCAGCTACGTGCATTAAAAAATGTCGAAAACGGTAGGGATCTTGATGTTGTCTGGAGTGCGACGTCTATTCAGCGTGAGCAACGTCTAAGGGTTATTCGCATACCCATTGACAAGGGTTTGTTGGGCTGGCGAATTCCCCTGATTAGGCAATCCGACCTGCCTCGTTTTAATACCATCACTACCCGCGAGGAAGTGCAGGCGATGTCGGCGGGGCAGGGACACGATTGGCCTGATGTCGGTATTTTGCGTCATAACGATTTCAGGGTATTGGCTACCAGCTCCTATTCCGGTTTATTTAAAATGCTGGCGATGGGGCGCATTGATTATTTTCCCCGTGCTATTACCGAAGCCTGGCCTGAAAATGAGCGTCATGCTGACAAAGCGCTCATGGTCGATCCTAACCTGCTGATGATTTACCCCGAGGCGTTGTACTTTTTTGTTAACCCCGAGGCCGATGAGTTGGCCCGTGATATTGAGCAAGGCCTGGAAAAGCTGATTGCTAACGGCGAGTTTGATGCGTTGTTTTATCGCCACTATGGTGATTACCTAAAGCGATCAAACCTGGCCGGTAGAAAGGTGTTTCATTTGGAAAACCCGTTCCTGCCTGAAGCAACACCGTTGCACCGGCAGGAATTGTGGTTTCAGATGGCACCCCAAGGTGATACATAACTACAACATCACCGGACTGCCATCTTCTTTAGTTGATGGTTTTAATCGAGGCTGGCTTGTTGTTCATTTGCTGGTGAAGCGGTTTCCTGTTTGCGAGCATTTAGCTGTTGCAAAAAAGTATTGGCTTTCAGCTTGGCGTTGTTATGAATATTCATATAAAACAGCGCGTAATCCAAACCGTGGTAGCTGCCGGTAGCACCGGAGCCCATAGCATCAAACTCACTATCCTTCTGTGATGCAACGAATAACGTGCCATTGCGACATTGTGCGCCAGTTCGGTGGGGAATTGGGCTTGTCATGTTTTCAAAACGTTGGCCAGTGGCAAGGTCTTCGTTGTTACCAAAGTTGAGATTGTAGGTACCTACTGGAACCACCGCGCCTTCATTAAGCTTGGCTTCGGCATATTCCTCGTTCACTTCCCAGGTTAATGGGTTGGTGCACAGTGATGCCTCCGCTCGTTCAACCGGGTCGCTGTCTTCAGCCATGGTATCCCAGTGAATGACACAGTGCAGATCGGTGGCCGACTGGCAGGCCGAGATATTATCCATAGACGCAAACCAGGCTGGTGACAGCGGGTTTCCCACAGCACCAATAATATAGGCCGCCACCATACGCTGGTGCAGGTCAGAGGTATTAATAACCTCAGCCAGCAGGCGCTTGGCGTGGTGTGTGCCCTGGCTGTGGCCGGCCAGAATAAATGGACGGCCCTGGTTTTCGTGTTGAATATAGTGCTCAAAGGCTGCCTTCACATCCTGGTAGGCAAAGTCGAGGATGGTGTCGCGCACCTCGGCATCGCTGAAGTAAGCAAAGATATTGGCCTCGCGGTAACGTGGCGCATACACATTACAGCAACCGTTATAGGCACTGGCCTGGTTAGCCATCATCCACAGGGTGTTTTCCTCGGTGGTTGAATCCAGTTCCATGGGGGAGGTCCAGCTGCCCGCATTTAAAAAGCCAGTAGGGTGGATAAAAAAGGTATCTACCTTACCCTCGCCCTGGGTAATCGCGGATACACCCGCAGGCACCAAATCAGCCGGATCTTTTTTGCCAGGCAAAGCGGCCCAGAACTCTTCTTTGGTGTAGTCCGGCGGCGCCACAGCATCCTCAGCCCGAAATACCCCATCCGGTTTGCCATAAGCGGCAAAGGCCTGCATGGCCAGCTTCTTGTCATAACCGGTAACCACTAATCCGGACACAACGAGTACAAGTACAGCGACAGTAATACCGATGATTTTGAGTATCTTCATGTTGGTAGTTCCATGGGTAGTTTAGAAATCCGTTTGGTGGGCCGGGGGCAGCCCTTTACCGTAACTGAAATTTATTCTACATGGTTCAGGCTGGGAGTTGGGAGCGAAATTGAGTGTTTGTATGACTAGGTGGTTCTCCTTAGCTGGGGATCAGGCAAAAGTGTGGTTTTGTGATGTATTGTCCAGTTTTTAGCGTAAAAGCACCTAAGTTCTATTCTCGTTCCAGTTGATGTAATTTAATATATGCATCTGGAGCACTGAGCAAATGTCAGTGACATGGACGTGATACAAAGGATGTATACTTTATGAACAGTAGTGTTCTTCCCAATACCCCACCACCACACTTCCTACAGGATCAAGTTGTCGCCGGTAAATCTAGCGGCGTAACAGTTCTGTGTGTGCCTGCTGTGAAGCCAGTTTACGACAACTTAGTTACTTTGTCGGATAAAGGCAACCACTGGGCCAGATTAGCCGTTAACGGTATTCATTCATTAAATGCTGGACGCTTGCATTTACAGAATGTCTTCATTAAATCCAATAAATCAGTCGCTTATGGTAATGGAGAGTTTTTTGTTGTGTTGCCCGGTTGTAGGGTTACCGTTGAAAAATTGGATTCCGGAAAGTTTAAGATTGTAAATTTGGAAGCGGATACTAACTATTTTCAGCTTCAAAAGAGAGGAGAAAAGCCTGCTCTCCATGAAGTTACTAAAGACGCTGGTGTTTGGAAGGCTAAAATATTGCCTGAGGCTAAGATTGATGAGTCTACTGACAGGATGGTATGTGTGACTGATAAAGGTCATGGTCATGTGAATGATGCAGCTAACAATACCGCGCCTTATATAGTTAACTCCCCTCTTTCGATAGGCGGGACTCGAGCTGACGATCGTGGTTTTGATATGCACTTCACTCCCGGCCCCAAAAAGATTGGTGGGCTCATTAATGCTCGACAAGCACAGAACCCGGAAACAGACAGCGATCTTCATGAGTCAGCTATTCTACTTGCTAAGACAATGTATGATGCGCGCGATATTGAAGGTGTTTGCTGGATATCTGAATTTGGTGGTTCGGGCGTTTTAACCCAGGCTATGAAAATACTGGTTCAGCAGGGTGTAAAACTTGAAAACCACTATATCTTTATGCACCGACCTACTACGTCACTAAATAAGGCTTATACTATTGCCAATGATTTGAAGCTCAAAGTAGAGAGGAGCATGAGCAAAAGTAATCTGCTAAACCCTAACGACCTTGTAGGTGGGGTTGGCGTATTTGGAAACTTTGCTCATGCGATACAGCGCTATAGGTCTGAAAAGAACTACTCGTTACTAAATGCTGGCTCGGATTTGATAGCTAGCGGCAATAATATGTCAACAGCTGTAAATACAGGAGCTACTGTCGCGGGGGCTTTAGCTGTTACTGCTGGAGGAAGTGTTGGCTCTATTGCTGCCGTTCCAGCTGTTGCTTCATTCCTGGCTGCTTTTGCAGTTGTTAAAGGTACGGCAAGTTTAGGAAGTACTTTGGTAGAGGCTTATCTACCGCACCGTCACGCAAAGATTAAGAGTAAGTTCTAGTGATTAAATATTCACCTATTAAATTCCGAGAGCTGAATGAATATTGTACTCCTCAAGGACCCGATATCAATTCGGCAAAGCCGGTCGAGTTTTCTTTAGCTGGATCAAAGATAAGATTTTTGGCTCCAAAGCATAAAACTCAATATAGCTCGGCTGAGAATGTTACCCCAGTAGGTCATTACAGTATCGACAATGATAGCAGCCGACGTTTTAGTCACGGTGTAGTTGATCAAGACTCATGGCGATTTATTCCTCTTTGTAATCGTTCTTGGAGTTTCTATGGGCCTTGGTTTGTTGGTGCTATAGCTGAATTGAATATGTCAGTTTCAGTTATCATGCCCTCCGAGCATGATGAAAGTACTTCCTTCTTTAACCCTCGGGTATTTGAGTTTTCGATTTCAAAATATCTAGAAGCCAGATATAAAAGCGATATTTCGTTTGGTGGGGCAGAATGGATAGCTCCAGTAAACTGGCAACCTTCTCAAGGGCTTCCTGCTACTGGAGTAACTTTTGATGTAGTTCCGAATGCGGAAACTGATAACTCCGGCAAGTATATGAAATATTTTCTTATGCCAGTCGGTGATTCTCAAATTCTTGAGTTCTCATTTGGGCTCGATCAGATAATGCCTGGTAACCTTAACGACAAGGATGAAATGATCGATAGATCAAGTATGGATGCGTTGGTAAAGAACATTATTGCCAGTATAAATATTGATTTATCGAAAGAAGCAATACTACAACAAGATCTAGCTTTAGAGGGTATGCAGAACAAGGACCTTGTTAGTGAATTCCCTCCAATCAAGTTTACGACGGATGAGCAAGATGCAGAATGGAATGAGTATCTGAAGCTACATGGTAGTAAAGCCCTAGCTTAATGCAGGGCTTTCTCGTTAGCGATTTGATGTAAATCAACCAAACCCTCCAATCCCCCCCAAATGTAAACCCAATAACAAATCCCCCAATCCCCACTTGCTAGAGTCCTCCAAAAGCCACTCCAAACCCCGTGGCACCAAGGAGGCTCATCATGTCAGATCTACTCACCCAATTGGCCAATTTGCTTGGCGATAAAGGCTTCCTGCAGGGCGATGCGCTTAGGGATCACCCAGCCTGTGCCTTTGTAATCCCCCGCGGTTTAATCCGTCCAGCGTCTACCGAAGAGTTATCCCAAGCCATGAAACTTTGCCATAGCGCAGGCCAGTCAGTGGTACCGCAAGGGGGCAGGACCGGGCTGGTGAGTGGCCAGTGTGCGCAAACTGACGAGATAATTATTTCGCTGGAGCGTATGAACAATATCCAATCCATCGATACACGCTCACGCACAATGAGGGTTGAAGCCGGTGTGCCTTTGCAGCAGGTACAGGAGTGTGCCGAAGAGCGTGATCTGATGTTTCCGTTGGACTTAGGTGCGAGGGGTACGGCGACTATTGGCGGTAACCTGTCGACCAATGCCGGCGGTAATAGAGTGGTGCGTTACGGTATGGCTCGGGACATGGTGCTGGGGCTGGAGGCGGTATTGGCTGATGGTACGGTGATTTCTTCCATGAAGTCGGTGATAAAAAATAATACCGGTTACGATCTTAAGCAGTTGTTTATTGGTTCCGAAGGTACGCTGGGGATTATTACTCGCGCGGTGTTGCGTTTGCGGCCTAAATTCCGCAGCCAGAATACGGCATTGGTGGCGGTGAGTTCATTTGAGCAGGTTACTGAATTGTTAGGGCGAGCCGACAGTGCTCTGGGCGGTAGTATGAGTTCGTTTGAGGTAATGTGGAACAGCTTTTACAGCTGTATTACCCAGCACAGTGACAAGCATCGTCTGCCGTTACCTGTGGATTATCCCTACTATGTGATTATCGAAGCTATGGGTGGTGATATTGCCGCGGATGACGAACGTTTTCATGCCGCCATGGAAGATTTGTTTGAAAGTGGTTTGGTGGCAGATGCGGTGTTGGCTAAATCTACCTCAGAGCGTGAAGCGATTTGGGCTATTCGGGATGATATGGAAGCTATCTACGCGCTTTACCCACTGTTTGCGTTTGATGTCAGTGTACCCTTGCCCGATATGGAAGCTTATGTGGCCGATATTGAAACGCAGATAAATGCGCAATGGCCAGACAACCGCTTAATTATTTTTGGTCATCTGGGCGATGGTAATATTCATGTTGTCGTCGCGGTGGGTAGTGATGCGCCTGAGGTTAAGCAAGCTGTTGAGAATATTGTCTATGGCGCCCTGCGTGAGCGCCACGGGGTGATTTCTGCCGAGCATGGTATAGGCCAGGAAAAGAAACGTCATTTAGCTATTAGTCGCAGTGATGCAGAAATTGCCTTGATGCGCACCTTAAAATTGGCAATGGATCCCACCGGGATTCTTAACCCCGGTAAGGTGATTGATATCGCCTGTGCGTAATTAGGCTTACCAGGTTTGTTCCAATTCTTTTTTGTTAAAACCTTGTAGTCGTTGTTTTACTGATGCGCGCAAGGTCTTCCAGGCACTTCGACCAATCACGGTACTTTGCATGCGTTCCGGGCCATGGGCTCGCAGCGCGCGTTCAGCGGGGATATGCTCAGGTAAAATCCTGGGGAATGCACCACCGCTGACTTTATCACCGGGTTTGGCATTGTGTTGGTAAGCGATGGGCATGCGCGTATCAGAAGGATAAAAGCGCACATCGTCACCAAGCCAGCGCAAGGCTAATGCGCGACGGCGATGGTTGCGTGTGGTATTACCGGATGAGCCATGTAATGTCAGTGGATGAAATATAAGTACGTCACCGGGTTCCATATCCCAGCAGGTGGATTCGTATTTTTCCGGGTGGGCGTTAATATCGGGCACATCTTCCAGGGTTTTATCTTCCAGCAAGCCGGAGTTGTAATCCGGGGAAATGGCTTTGTAGCGGTTCGACCAACGGTGTGAGCCTTTTACATATTGCAGGCCGCTATTAACGCGCGTGACTGGATCAAGCGGCACCCAGAATGAGCAGATTTGATCACCTTCTAATGGCCAAAAACTCATATCCTGATGCCACGGTGTGGGGGCATCGGTGCCGGGTTCTTTGACAAACATCTGGTCGTAAAAGAAGCGTACTTCTTCGCTACCCATTAACTGTTGGGCCCAGCGGGCAAAAGGGGAGTAGTAAATTAAATCGCGGAGGGCATCGTTGCGTTTCCACAAATAGGCGTCCATTTCGTAACCTTTGGTTTTGGCTGACATGGCTTTGCCCATCAGTGAGGCGGCATATCTGGCTTCTTCCAGGCCGGTTTCCATTAGGTTTAGCCAGTTGCTTTCCAGCAGGCCTTTTACCATTACCACGCCATCGCGACGAAAGGTTTCTATTTCGTCTTCAGTCAGCATGCGTTTGGGGTACGCGGGGTAAGTCATAAGTTGTGCTCCTCTATTCGGTAGCGTTCTTGTAATCGGTATGGCTATCGTAGATTTCAGGGCTTGCTTGCAACAGATCACTTTTCGCGCGTAGTATGGTCATTTTCGGAACCCCGTTATTCACACTATGACCATTGAATTTGCCCAGCGCCTGCCCGCTCGTTATACCCAGTCATTGCTGGATATGCTGGTTTCTGAGTATCAGGTGGCGCCTTCCGCGTTGGCCGACGCCCAGGCGTTATGCCAGCCTCTGGCAGAAATACCGGAAGGTTTTATATCTCTGGAGCAGTTTGCTCAGGCTTGCGATATTGCGGTGGAGCACTGTGACGATCCGTGGTTGGGGGTTCGCTTTGGTAAACGTTTATCGCCGGTAAGCCATGGTGCTTTGGGCGGTGCTATCAGCAGCTGCCGTTGTGTTGCCGATATGATGAAATTGATTACGCGGTTTACCGATACCTTGTTTCCTGCCCATTTTACCAGTCAGCAAAAGGCCGACAGGGTTTTCGTCAAGAGCGTATTCCCTCCCAGCATTGATAAAAACAAAGAGTTTCATGCGCAGATCGTTGTGAGTGGAACCTTCAAATTGTTGGAAGATACCGTGGGTTATTTACCGCGTGATATTGCCGTTCATTTTCCGTTTCCCAGCAACAGTGCATACCAGGATAAATTTCCCTACGACCTGCACTTCAACAGTTCTACGTTATTCATTGAATTTCCTCTGAGCTATATGGATGCGCCTTTGATGAGTTCCGACCCAGCGACTCATCAGTTATTTGTGAAAGCCTGTGAGAGTATTAGTGAGCAGTTGCAGTCTTCCCGTAGTCTTGGTGAAGCCATTAAGCAGCTATTGGATCGATACGAGGGTAACTACCCCTCACAGGAACAGATTGCCGATATGCTGCACGTGTCTGCCCGTACCTTGCACAAGCGCCTGGCAAAGGAGCAGTTGTCGTTTCGGCAATTGCTTACCGATTACCGCATTGGCAAGGCGCAGCAGTTTCTGAAAGAAGGGCAATTAACTGTCGCAGATGTCGCCGAGTGCCTGGGTTATAAGGATACCTCCAATTTTGGGCGTGCCTTTAAGCGGGCCACGGGATTGGCTCCTGGAGAGTATCGCAGCAAGGATTAGCTAAGCATTTTGGCTTATAATCCGCCTTTTGTTATCGAGCTGTTGATCCGCCATGTCCACCACCAATGTTACCTGCCCCAAATGCAACGCCAAAAACCGCCTGCCCACCGAGCGCCTGGGTGATGGGCCAAAATGCGGCAAGTGCAAGAAACCGATTTTTACCGGTAAACCGATGGATATTACCGCGGCCAATGTCGCCGCAGTGCTTAACCATAACGAGATCCCGGTATTGGTCGATTGCTGGGCGCCCTGGTGTGGCCCTTGTAAAAGCTTTGCGCCTACCTTTGAACAGGCTGCACGTGAGCTGGAGCCCAATGTACGCCTGGCCAAGCTCAATACGGAAACTAATCAGCAGGTCGCAGGGCGTTGGAAAATTCGTTCGATTCCCACGTTGATTTTGTTTAAGCAGGGCAGGGAAATTGCGCGGCTTTCCGGTGCTGTCGCCTTGCCACAGTTGAAGCAGTGGCTGAGTCAGCAGGGTGTTGGCTAAACGCGCATGAAGGTTAGCCGTACCCGATTGGACAGGTTTATCAGCAGCCATACCGGTGTTAACCGTCGCGATGTCAGGTTGATGCTGGCCCGTGGCCGGATCAGTGTGGATGGTGAACTTGCGGGCTGTATTCAGCAGCCGATTCATGAGTTTACGCACGTGACGCTGGACGGTGACGTACTGCAAGCCAGAAAACCGACATACCTGATGCTCAACAAACCAGTCGGGGTTGTGAGTGCGACACGGGATGACAAGCACACGACGGTGATTGATTTACTGGATCATCCTGCGCGTGACAGTTTACATATCGTTGGCCGGCTGGATTTTAATACCACAGGTTTGATGCTGCTAACCAATGATGGCCGTTGGTCGCGCGCGTTGACGCAACCCGAGTCCAAGGTGCCTAAATGTTATCGAGTTACATTGGCCAATCCCCTGACAGAGGATTACATCGCGGCGTTTGCTGAAGGTATGTATTTTCCTTTTGAGGGGTTAACCACACGTCCGGCCACGCTGCGTATTCTGAGTGATCATGTTGCAGAGGTGGTATTGCAAGAGGGGCGCTACCACCAGATTAAGCGCATGTTCGGCCGTTTTCGTAATCCGGTGGTGGCTTTGCACCGACTGTCGATTGGTGATCTTGAGCTGGATTCGAACTTAGCCCCTGGTGAGTACCGGGAGCTGGTCTGTCCTTACCCGATTGCTGAAGGTTTAGTTTAAACCACAGCACTTTTTGTATTTTTTGCCGCTGCCACAGGGGCAGGGATCGTTACGGCCTACCTTGGGTTCGACGCGGAAAAAGGGTTCCTGAGGTTCATCAAGATAGGAGAAGTCTTCGGCTTCAAGGTCTTGCGCGCGAATTTCCAGCCAGTATTCGTAAATGGACAGCGCGTGATCGGGGATGGATTCTTTTAAGGCTTTTTCATCCTCAGCACTGAGAGATTCGATAAGGGCTGCGCCTTCCTCGGTACCAAAAACGAAGATCGGCTGAATCAGTGTTTCAAGTGCTTCATCATGGCCTTCCCAGGCGTGGCGTCTCATAATAAAGCCCTGAATATAGCCATGGCACCATTCATCAACCACGATAATTTCATCTTCAGGGGCTTCTTGATCCTCTTCCCGGTAGGCCAGAAACAAGGGTGAAAAATAATCCGGTGTTTCCGCCATGACGGTGGCGATATTGTTCATCAGGCGCAGCAGCAAGCCAATAATTACCTCGGGTTGTTCATCGCTTTTCCACTGCGGCGCTTCCATATCGCCACCAAATACCATTGCCAGCCATTCATTCGGCGGGATCATTTCCGGGCCGCTGACTACGGCTGTTAGAAAACCATCCAGGGCGGAAAGGGTAGTAAAGGGTGTGATCTCCTGCTGGTCAAGGAGGAAGTCTTCGAGTGTGTCCCATTCTTCATCCGTGATTGGCGTATCGAAGTCAAAATCTTCCATGCTGGTGCCCTTTAGTTTTGAGGTATGTACATCAGGTAAGATGCGATTGTACACCTGATAAGACCCAATTTGGGTCCGTTCATACCTAAATTGGGTCTTTTGATTGAGCTCTGCTTAAAACCCCCACTCAAACCCCAATACGACACGGTCTTCTTCCTTAAACTGGCCAAACAGCGCCTGCTTGTCGCCGTAAAAAATATCTGCTCCAACGTAAATATCCAGATTGGCTTGCAGGTTATAAATCACCTTGGGCCGTACCAGGCCGTCTTTGTTATTGAGTGAATGCAAGTGGCGCCAGGACAGGGTCAGGGTTTCATTGTAAAAGGTCGATTCCCACAGCAGGCTGATCACTTCTTCGCGCTTATCGTTGACCAGTGGATTGTCGCTGCCGGTAATGGTGGTTTGAAACCATTGCATGGAGACAAACTGATCACTCCAGCCTTGCCAGTCTAGACCAATCACGCTGCTCCATTGGTCGGCTTTTTCGACACCGGGCAGAGAAGATTCGGTGCGATGGTAGCGGTCGGTTTCGTAGGCGAATTCGGCGCGCAGGGTCCAGTCGCCAAACGCGTTACTGGCGGTACCGCCCCACAGGTGGCTGCGTTCATAGGTTTGTGTAACGCTAATATTGCTGCCTTGAAGTTGGGCGCGTACCACGGGTGTGTCTACATAGTGGTAGAGGTAATTCAGTGAGATATCCCAGCCGCCAATAAAGCTGGTCAGGCGCAGGCCGGCATCGCTGTCTTTAAACAGTTTGCCGGGGGCTTCGGCTTCTTTAATGGCGATGTTGTTATTGCCATTCACCTGCGGAACCTGTGACGGGCTACTCAGGGCGAAGGGCGAATTGCTGGGGGCCAGCTCATGAGTGGTGGTGTCGGGAATCCACAGCAGTTGTAACACGCTGTTGTCGTTTAAGTTGTATTCCATATTCACCATCCACAGTGGGATACGTGAATCATCAAAGTCGTCGAGAATAAATTCCCGGTAGCTTTGCGGGTTAATCACATCCAGCAGTTTCAGGCCGTCGGCCTCACCCCATACAACCTGTTGTTTGCCAATGCGCCAGTAGCTGGAGGCGGTGGCTTTATCCCAGTAGAGTTCGCGCAGTTCTACTGCGCCGTCGGGGCCGTTAAATACCGGCCCATTGATGGATGAAAAACTGCTGGCTCTATCGCGACGGTTAAGATCGTCATCGGTATCCAAGCGCACACGGCCGATGGCGGTAAGATCGCCGCCTAACAGACTACCCTGGTATTCCACATCCAGTAACCATTCCTGTTGTTGCGTGTTACCACTGTTGGTGGCAACTGCGCTTTGGCTTTTGAGCATGCCGCTGATATCAGCGGCATGGTTAACACTGCTTAGCCCGCTTAATGACAGGCCCAGCAGTAATAGCACAGGCTTGTTCATTAGCGTGCACCTCGGGACAGGGCCTGGCGAGTAAACAGGGTGTCTTTAACCGGTGAACTGTAATCCACATCGGAGAATACAAACTGGGTCATATGCCCGGTTTTATGGTTTTGTACGTAGAGTTGATGGCGGGTCCAGATACCTTCAACCTGGCGAATGTCGCTAATGTCCAGGGTTTTTAACTCATTGAGTTTTATATCCCAGTACTTGGCTCGAATCACCACCCAGTTAGAAGTATCAATCCAGCTTACTACGCGACCATAACCCAGCTCCTTGGCGGTTTCTTTATCGACCGGAATACCTTCAACCACCAGGGCATTTTTACCGTTAATCACTTCTTGGCGCAGGGTTGTAAACTGGTAATCGTTAATTTCGATTTTGCCTTCTTTTTTGATGTCGTCGTAACTGAAGTCGGTACCGAGGAAATAATCACCACGATCCGAGGCAGAAATCCGGCGTGACTTACGCAGGGCTGGCAGGTACAGCCACTGATCATCATCGACCTCAATGGAAGGGTAGTCGTAGGTCAGGAAACCCGTGTCTTTCACATTACGCGGTGTAAGGTAAAACAGTACGGTGCGTTTTTCCTCACCGAAATATTTACGGTAACCCACGGTCTCCCTAACGCGTTCCTTGCCACGTTTGTCGATCATTTTCATGGTCAGCTTGCGGCTTACCGCATCGCCGTCATCGACATTGTTTACCTGTTGCATGACCCAGCGTCCTTCGGGTAAATCACCCGTGGTGCTGTTATCTGCAAGGGCTTGTTCTGATACCAGCATCCAGCCCACTAAACTCACAACCGACACGGCAATCACGGTTTTAGTGGTGGGGGAGAGCAGGGTGATACCGGTATTATCGATATCCAGATTGTCGATTTTATGTCCGGTGATAAAGCGGGGTTTAAACAACAGTGCCAGAGCCGGTAACAAGGTCATACTGATAAAGAAACTGGTGGTGACTGAGATCGCAACGATGGTGCCGAAGTTATTCAGTGGAACCACTTTACTGGAAATCAGCACGCCGAAACCTAACGCAATAGCCAGCAAATTAAAGAACAAGGCGCGGCCGGTGCTGGGGTAGAACTGGGCCAGGGTTTTGTCCATGTTATGTGTTTGCTGGTACAAGTGGCGTAGACGATCGATAGTATGAATAGCGAAGTCGACGCCTAAGCCAATGGCAACCGCAGCAAACATGGAGGTACCAATCCCCAGAGGAATGCCATAACCCACCATAGCGCTATATACCAGCAGAATACTGGTGGCCACTGGCAGCAGGGCAAAGGCACCGGCCAGGGTTGAACCAAACAGGAGAGAGGAAACCAGCCATACCAACAGCAATGCAATGGCAACGCCGGTAAAGTGGCTTACGCCCAGGTCTTTAATCCAGTGGTAGGTCAGGTTAACGCGGCCACTGAGGGTACCGGTTACCTGCTCGTCATTAAAGTGAGCTTGCAGGTAGGTTTCCATGGTTTCCACCACGTCTCTATTTTTGTTGAAAGCGCCGGTGTTCATATTGATTCTGACATTGGCGAGACGGTAGTCGTAATCGATTTCTTCCTCGAAGTCTGTCGGTTCACTGGAGGCGCTGTACAACAGAAAATACTGGGCAACCAGATCTTTGTTGTCCGGTAACTTGTATTCACTGGCCTGGCCTTCGTTTAACGCGCGGTTCATTTGCTTCAGGTAATCCACCACCGACGTCGAGCCGTTTACGTTGGGCAGGGTTTCGGCGTAGGCCTGTAGCTGTTCGATTTTACGCAGCACCTCAGGTTCGAAAATCCCTTCTTCGGTAGGCGTTTCAATCACGACGTCCAGGTAGTTACTACCATCAAAGCGGTTGTTAATCACCTTGTCGGCTTTATACAGAGGCTCGTTGCTATTGAAGGTTTCAATACGTTCTTCGTTAACAATTAATTGGCTGGCTGCTACAACACCCACCACAATCACAATGCCAGCGGTAGTGACAACACCGCGGGCATAACGGCGGGTGAAGATACCGAGCAGTACCATAGCCTTGGCAAAAAAATCGTGTTTTTGACTGGCGATTTTTTTGGCCAAGCCGGGCTGTACCTTGCTTTTCAGAATTGCCATTAATGCCGGTAGAAACAGCATGGAATACAACCAGGCCATGGTGACACCAAAGGCGGTAAACAAACCAAAGGATTTGAACGGCGGCATATAGGCGGCGAAATACAAACCCAGGAAGCCGGCGGCGGTGGTCAGGGTGGTTAAGGTGATGGGGCGCCACATGGATTCCATGCTGAACACAATGGCATCGTTAACCGATTCTTCCGGGTGCAGCGCGCGGCGCTCAAAATACTCACTGTAAATGTGAATGGTATCCGCCACTGAAATGCCAATCAGAATGACCGGCAGGGCATTGGTTATCACATAAAAGGGCACACCGCTCATAGCCATGGTGCCAACGGTCAGTAGCACCGATGAAGCAATAATCAGGTTGGCGGCCAGGGTGGTACTGAAACGCAGGAAGGCTAAAAACACAATTATTGTAATAATCAGCGCGGCCAGTGGATTCAGGCGTTGGGCATCGCTACTGATATAGCTACCCAGGTAGCCAGAGATAGCCCCTTCACCGGCCACATACAGGCTAACACCTTCGGGTAATTGCAGTTGGTTCAGCGCCTGTAACAAATCGTCATAGGTTTGTTCGGCCTGTTGCTCGTCGAGTAATTCGGCAATCACCAGCGTGGCGGTTTCATCCCGTGCCACCATGCTGCCCTGATACAGGGGGAAGTCCCTAATGGCATCACGCACTGCTATTGCTTCGTCGGCAGAGCTCAGTGGCGCTTCGTAAAAGGCTTCTACCTCCATACCGTCATCGGTACCGATAATGTTGTTTTCCGTGGCCAGGCTTTTTACACCGTCGGGATCGATATTGGCCACATCGGTGGCGATCTCGGTAACCGCCTGAACCGCATTTAAGGCATCCACGGTAAAGATAGAGCTGTCGGAGGCGACGGCTATCACCATGGGATCACTAAGACCAAAGATGGCTTTCACCTTATCGCGATACACCAATGCAGGATTATCGTCCGCCAAAAAGGCATCGGAGCGGGTGTCCTGGGTGATATTGGGCACCTGCGTGGCAAAGGCGACGATCACCAGCAGGCCCAATAAGGCAATCCGTTTGGGGTGGTTCACAATCCATCTGAACAGGGGGGTAACCAGGGAGGGGTGGTTTGTGCTCATGGGATTCTCCATTTTATTGATGTGTATGCATGTATTTGGTTTGAGTGATGCATATGCATGTATTAAGGGTTTAAAAAATCAGGCTTTACCTGCGACGATTTGTCGGCTCAGCTCGATCAATTGATCATCCTGGCCTTTGCCAATCAGCTTGCGCAGGTGTTTTTGCGCGGCTTCCCAGGGGGCTTGAGCCTGCTGGTATAAGTCTTCGCCAGCTTGGGTCAGCGACAGGGCTTTCTCACGTTTATTGGCACCTTCGGAAACCTGAATATACCCATCACGGATCAGGGGCTTGAGCGCGCGGGAGACGGTCGCCTGTTCCATAATCAGGGTTTCCTGGATTTGAACGGCTGTGGTTGTGCCCAACAGGTGGATTGCCCGCAGCACGGAAAACTGGGTAATGCGAATATCCAGCGGTGCCAGGTAATCGTTGTAGATCTGGGTAACCACGCGATCGGCGCGACGCAGTACGTGGGCCAGGCAAATGTCGGACTTTTTCATCTCCATGGCAAATATAATACATGTATATGCATTTAATGCAAGAGGGCGATGGGGAGATGTTGCAGGGGAGAGGGGGAGGTAAGGAGGGCCCAGGGTCTTGTGCCCTGGGCTCTTTGGGGGGTGTGTTAGGAAAATGTGTTGTTTACAACAATTTCTTCTAACGGTAGTTGGCCACCACGGGGGCGAGCGGGTTGCTGGGCTTTACCGACGGCAATCAGCATAGAGACCAGATGCCCTTCGGGCAGATTGACCAGTTCAGCTACCTGTTCAGCGTCAAAGCCGATCAGGGGGTTGCTGTCATAACCCAGGCCTTTTGCGGCGAGCATCAGGGTTTGGGCGGCAATACCGCAGGAGCGCAGGGCTTCGTCCCGTTGCAGCTGTTCTTTGCCTTCATAAAATCCCTTCATCATCGGCAGCATCACATTGCGTACGCTTTCGTCAACGTTGGCCCAGTAACGCACGGGGCGATCCTGCCAGGCATTGATATCGGCGCAGAGTACAATCAGTTCGGCGGCGTCACTTACTTGGGCTTGATCAAAGGCCGCTTGTTGGATTTTTGCCCGTAGCGCCTTGTCTTGTACACGCACAACACGCCAGTGCTGGGCATTAAATGAGGTGGGTGATAACAGCATGGCGGACATCAGTTTTTCAAAATCCTGTTCTGGCATACTGGCGGCTGGATCATAGTGTTTAACCGAGCGACGTTGCTCGATTGCATCAAAAATATTCATGTCTCAATGCTTCTCCTTGGTGAATCACTTAAAGTGTAATAACCCCTATCTCGAGGGCTAGTCTAACAGGGCGTAAGCAAAAAACACTTAACCCAGGTTTAGCCCAAATAATTTTTACAAAAATAAACCTGGGTTTATTACAGCTGTGTCGATGTTGGTTAATATGCAGGCACAGCAACAGGATGTACCACCTATGAAAAGCTCGCTTATGAATTGTTCAGAAATTACCCAGTCCTATTTAGAGGCGCTTGATTTATCAGTTGAAGCACAGGACAAAACTTTTTTAGATAACTTACAAAGCCGCCATATTGCCCGTTTCAGTTTTAATAACCTGGGCGTAGTGCTGGGCCAGGAGCTGCCGCTGGATCTGCCTGCGTTGTTCGACAAAATTGTTGTCAAAGGCCGCGGCGGCTACTGTTTTGAACACAATAAGCTGGTGTTCCATGTATTGCAGGAACTGGGTTTTAACGTTCGCTTGTTAGTGGCCCGAGTTGTTAATAATCGCGATGTAGATGCAGCCAGAACCCACCGTATTACTTTGTTGGAACTCGATGGTCAGCAGATGATTGTTGATGCCGGTTTTGGGGCCATGGGGCCTTATCACCCGGTGCTACTGCCGCAAGGTCAGGAGGAGAGTGATAGCCATTACCGAATTACTGAAGATGGGAATGGTCTGTTTCGTATGCAGGTGTTGAAAGAGGGTGATTACTTTACCTTGTACACCTTCGATATGAATACCTATACCGACGCGGATTGTTTACTGGGCCACTTTTATTCTCACCGCCACCCCGATGCAGCGTTTGTGAATAATCTGGTGGTAAGCCGCAAGCTGGCCGAAGTGACTTACTCATTACGTAATGCTGAATTTCATACCATTACCGCAAGCGATACGCTGGTAGCGCCCGTGCATGATACACAGCGCTTGCATATTCTACTGACAGAAGTGTTTGAGTTGGATGTGGATATGGCGATTTCGGAGTTTTTGTTTGAGCGGTTTGTGGTGAGTGTGTCATAGCGTGTCGTGCCATACCCGAGCCTCCCTACTGCGCCATACCCGTGAAAACGGGTATCCAGAGATACGGAGTGGATTAAATGAAAATTAGCACAGGCTAAGGTTAAAAGGGGCTGTGCAGGGCATTAATGAGTGCCATAAATACTGGATCCCCTCTTTCGAGGGGATGGCGATCTACTAAACTAGTGAATGGGATTGTAGTAGAGAAGGGGGTGGCATTGTAGAATTCACTACATTAGATTTTGTTAAGAGCATTCTTATGCACATCCCCACCCAAATGGCCGAGTTTGTCAGTTACTTCAAACAGGGCGCCGACACACTCAACAGTTCTCTGGAGCTGGCCGACTTCGAACGTTTTGGTTTACAGGGTGAAGTCAGACATTTCAAAAAGGGTGAACACCTGATTACCCAGGGCGAGCCAGCCCAAAATATCTATTTCCTAATCCACGGCTTGGCACGCTACTTCAGTGTCTCTGTCGATGGCAAAGAATTCACGCAATCCTTCGCCGGTGCACCAGGGATTGCCGGCTCTACCCGGGCTATGGCCTTTAACAAGCCTGCATTATTTAGTATCGAGGCCATGGACGATATCCTCTGTCTGCAATTTAACTGGCAGGATTTCTTTACAACCATGGAACCGCAACCCGGTTTCCTGAATGCCTATAGCCGTCTGCTAGAGCATATGTTTGCCAAGAAGGAAGAGCGGGAATACTACCTGTTACAGAAAAGTGCCGAGCAGCGCTATTTGGAATTTCTCGATGAGCATCCACAGTTGCGGAATAAAATCCCTTTAAAGATTGTGGCGTCCTATATTGGGATTACCCCGATTGCTTTAAGTCGTATCAGGAAGAAGCTGTTTCAGGAGTAATATCCCTTATAGCTTACTGGCGATAGTCACCCGGCGATTTGCCTGTCCATTTACGAAATGCCCGGGCAAAGTTGGATGAGTCGTTATAACCCATCTTATCAGCGATTTCCTGCACCGAGAGGGTAGAGCCTTTTAAATAGTTGATGGCCGCTTCTTTTCGATAGTGATCGAGCTGGGTTTGGTAGGTAGTGTCCAGTTTTTCCAATTCCCGGCGTAGCGTGCGAGGGGATACACAAAAATGATCAGCCGCTTTGGCTAGTGATGGTGGGTTGTCGAGTGAATCTTCTATCAGGGCTTGTAAGCGGTTGAGTAAGCCTTCCTGGTTTTCGAATCGTTGCAGTTGCTCCTCACATATTTTGATAGCGTTACTGGCCGATACAGGATCAGCCATTTTTAATGGTAGATCCATATATTCTGCAGGTATCTCCAGGGCATTCACCGATTGGTCAAACTGAACGGGGAAAGGCAAAAGGTGTTTGTAATCATCCCAGTCGTCAGTTTTGGTCATTCTCATCTTGCAGCGCATACCCGGCAGTTTTTCTATCCCCTGGCTCTCCAACATATTGCAGCTGAAAGCGAGAATAGTTTCAAATATAAAGCGCCGTATGGATCCCAGATCAATCGTCTCATCTATCAGCAAACTGACATAGTCTTCTTTACGCGCTAATTCCAGATCCAGAAGCGATGCCTGAAGCCTAATAAACTTAACGATCGTTTGCAGGCTCTGGCCAACATTCTTTTCGGACAATGCTGCATAACCCACGATACCCATCGAGGTGATTTGTAATTGCTGGCCAAAGGCCAATCCCAGATGAGGGCTGTCGGCAAGGCGTACCGCGTTCTCTATTATTTTGCGATGTTTGCGAAAACTGGTTAAGGCTTCCGGTTTATCTATTTCTGTGGCCTCAAGGTCAGTGCCTTCAATGAGTTCTTCACGCTTATAGCCTTGCGATTCAAGCCACCGCACCAGACTACTGGGGAAGTAGATGGGGATTACTTTGTCATCCAGGCCAAAGGTGTTTTTCATTGAATGATAAACCGTATTTCTGACACTCTGCTCAGTTGCTCTGTCTGTCACAGGGGGGCATTAAAGATGACCACATATGACCGACATGCGGCCAACCTTACACTGTTTCGGTTTGGGGCGACAAGTAAAATTGATATCGAATTCCTTATAACCAGAAAAGCTGAAAGCACTATGTCGTACAGCTTAGTAAAGCTGATGGCTGGTGGACGTTGAGAAATCATATGTGGTCACAGGTCTGTCAGATGTGGCCAATCACAAGGTTTTGTCATTTTTCCCGCTTTTCTTTTAAACATCAGTTGATAGTATCGAACTTGGTTTTGTGTCGATCGTTACAAAAGGCCTAGATTATGTCCCAGTCTGTAAGCTTGTTTGACTTGTTTCGTAACCGAAAATACTTTACCCAACGCCTGGGGGGATTAGTGCGATCACTGCGTTATGTCAGACAGGACGAAGAGAAAAGACAGGATACCTACCCATCTCTGGTGGAAGAAAAAGTTAGGCTTTATGGCAATAATGTTCTGATCAAATATCAGGACAGATCGATTACCTATAGTGCGTTTAATCAGGCGGCCAATCAGGTGGCGCATTATCTGGCTGGTCAGGGGGTAGGCAAAGGTTCTGTGGTGGCTCTGTTTATGGCTAACCGTCCTGAATTTCTGATTTATAAGTTAGCCATTACCAAACTGGGGGCGGCGGCTTCCCTAATTAACAATTCCCAAAAAGGACAAGTGCTTGCCCATAGCCTGAATTTGGTCAAAGTCGATTCGGTCGTGGTAGGCGATGAGTGTGTAGAACCGCTAGAGGCTATCCGATCCACATTAGACATAGAACCTGTAATCTACCGTGTCCCTGATGCAGATTGTTTGGCTGACCCCGGAATCGATGATGGGCCTTATATCAATATCGCACTGGCTTGCAGGGAGTTTCCAACAACTAATTTACCTGCTGATCAGGGGCCTAAACCGCGCGATACGGCCTGGTATATCTATACGTCCGGCACTACGGGATTACCTAAAGCTTCCGTCCAATCTCATGAACGCATGGCTAAAGTGTTTATGGGAATGGGGCTGTTTATGAATCCGTTAAGTCAACGGGATGTTATGTATAGCACCTTGCCTCTATATCATGCCACAGCGCTGGCGAGTTCCTGGTTTGCCTGTCTGTGTAATGGCGCGGCCTTCGCGCTAAGTCGAAACTTTAGTGCCTCTAACTTTTGGCTAGATGTTCGTAAACATAAGGCAACTGGCTTTGCCTATGTGGGTGAGCTTTGCCGTTATTTATTGAATAAACCTGAGTTGCCAGATGATGCGGCTAATCCGCTCAGATTTATGATTGGTAACGGTATGCGTCCGGAGGTGTGGGGGGCGTTTAAGAAGCGCTTTGCCATTGAGGAGGTTAGGGAACTCTATGGGGCCAGCGAGGGTAATCTGACTTCTGTGAATCTGTTTAATCTGGATAACAGCGTAGGCATGATTTTTACACCTCACGCACTGGTAAAAGTAGATCAGGAAACCGAAGAGCCGATTCGCAATGCCAAAGGCCGGTTAATAAAAGCCAAAACCGGGGAACCTGGTTTGTTGTTAGGAGAGATAACCAGCGATATTCCCTTTGAAGGTTACTCCGATAAAGCCAAAAACGAATCCAAGATTATTCGCAATGCGTTTAAAGATGGGGATCAATACTTTAATACCGGCGATATCCTCAAGAATATCGGTTATGGCAATTTGCAATTCTGTGACCGCACCGGCGATACCTTTCGCTGGAAGGGTGAGAATGTCTCGACCGGGGAACTGGAAAATATTGCCAACCAACACCCCGATGTTGAAGAGTCGGTGGCCTTTGGGGTGGAAATTCCCAATACCAACGGTAAGGCCGGCATGATTGCCGTCAAACTTCAGGAAAGCGTGGAGAATTTCTGTGGCAAGGGCTTGTACGAGTTTCTGGATGAGAATATGCCCGCCTATGCCGTACCCGTTTTTGTGCGTATTAAAGGGCAGTTTGCCAAGACGCCAACCTTTAAGTATGTAAAAACAGATTTAAAGCGCGAAGGATTTGATATCAATAGCTGCTCCAACCCTATTTACGTGGCCTTGCCCGGCGAACGCGAATACCAACCCTTAACCCAAGAGATTTACACCAATGTGACTGATGGTGTTTACCGCTTCTAAAAGAATTCCTGCAGTATAAAGAGAGAGACAACCTATGATTCAATTAAGCCAACAAGGCAATGTGCATGTATTAGCCATTGATGCGCCTGACGGAAATGCCTTCGATGAGAAACTGGTGGCGGCCTTGCATGAGGCCCTCGACAGTGTGGAAGCCTCCGCCGAAGGGCCGGGTGCTTTAGTGATTACCGGAACGGGTAAGGCGTTTTCGGTAGGTTTGAATGTACCGGTGTTGATGCAATATTCCCCCGAACAGATAGACGCTTTTGGTAAAGCGCATTTGGGACTATATGGTCGGCTGATCAAGTTTCCAATGCCAACCATTGCTGCCATTAATGGCCATGCCTTTGCCGCAGGAGTGTTTCTGGCTCTGGTTTGTGATTATCGGGTTATGCGTGATGACAAAGGCTGGTTCTGCATCAGTGAAGTGGATGTTGGTGTACCTATTGGTGCAGAAGTGATGGCTATTGCAGAAACAAAACTGTCAGCGTCTGTCTATCGCGATGCGGTACTCACGGGCAAACGCTACACAGGCCCAGAGAGCCTGGAAGCCAATATTGTCGATGCGGTTTGCAGTGAAGAGGCGCTGATACCAACAGCGGTGGAGATGATAAGTGGTCTGGCTGATAAGCAGCGTGGCATCTTCAAAACCCTGAAATCGACCATGTATGGTGGCACGGCCTCTGGTTTAGGTGTTAGTGATGAGTAAGGTTATCGACTATCAGGTGAAAGGGGGCATTGCCAGGGTTACCCTGAATCGACCTGACAAGATGAATGCACTGAATTTGGATTTATTTGAAGCCCTTATTGAAACCGGTGAAGCTATCAAAAAAGACGGCAGCGTGAGAGTCGTTGTTTTGAGTGGTGAGGGTAAGGCGTTTTGTGCTGGCCTGGATATGGAGTTGATGATGTCTGGTGGTGCAGCAGATTTGGTAGAGCGCGCCTACGGCATTTGTAACCTGTTTCAGCAGGCGGCCTGGATTTGGCGCGAAGTGCCTGTACCCGTTATCGCTGCGGTACAAGGCAGTTGTTTAGGCGGAGGGCTGCAGCTGATGTGTGGTGCCGATATACGTTATATCCATCCGCAAACCAAGCTCAGTATTATGGAAATGAAATGGGGCATAGTGCCGGATATGGCCGGTACGCAATTGTGGAGTGCTTATGTGCGTGAAGATATTATTCGCGAACTAACCTATACGGCACGGGTTTTTAGCGGTGTTGAAGCTGAGCGTTACGGTTTTGCCACGCGCTTATGTGACGATCCTTTGACTGAAGCGTTGGAAACTGCAGCACAGATTGCCAATAAAAATCCGGATGCTATTCGAGCGGCCAAACGTTTGATCAATAATCAGCGTCAGCCGGATGTGGAGGCGGGTATATTGGCTGAATCCGTTGAGCAGGATGCATTGATGGGTAAAACCAATCAGATTGAAGCGGTAACTGCTAATTTTGAAAAGCGTGCGCCGAAGTTTATCGATCCGCTGTAACTTAATTCGCTATAACCTTGCCAAAAATGCTAACGGTTTGAGGATCGAGTCGGGTGCGGATGCTACCGCCTTTTCCATTCGCCAAGCCACTTCGTTGCAGGGCCTGAAATTCATCCTGCTTTAGCCACTGTTGCCAGTAACAGGCTAGGACCGCATTGGCTGAACCGGTGGCGATATCTTCATCGATACCGTATTGCGGGGCAAAGTAGCGCAGTTCGTAGTCAAAGCCCGAAGGGGCCTGCAAGCTGGTGGCGATAATAGCCCGTTGGGTAGTCTCACAGATGGTTTGCAGTTGTGGTTGCAGCTCGGTTACAGATTCCTCAAATTCCACTACCCAGTAGCCTTGGGGATCACCGCTGCTCATGCAGTTAACCGGTGTTTTGTTTAACCACCGCTTGGCTGCCGCTGGTAGGGGTTCGTCGAACAGGGTGAAGCGTGGCAGGGAAAAGCCGTATTCACCATTGGCATCTTGTAATGTGAAAATTTGCGATGGGCCGTGGATCTTTATTGGTAGGGTGTAACTTGCATGGTGGTGCAAGCTGTAGGCTGCTGCAATGAGTGCTGAGCCGCACAGGTTAATTTCACGCCCGCCCTGATACCAGCGGCAAACCGGTTCATCTTGTAAAACGATAAAGCACAGGGTTTGCGGATTGCCGTGGCTGTCGGTGTCTGCCGATAATCGAATCAGGGTTTTCCATTCATGCTGCTCGGGCATATGGTTAAGCAGGATAACCTGCACATCATTGCCCGAGTAGCCATGGTCGGCAAAGACCTGAAGATCAAGTTTGTTTTCTATATTGTTGCTAACGCTGCGTGGCTGTATTACTGCCATTATCAGTCCATAGCTTGTAACAGGTGAACGCTAAACAGTTGTTGGCCACCCATCCAGTGACGGGTACTGCGCCAGCCGGAGTTGCTGGCCAACTGTTTAAATTCCTGCTGGGTATATTTGTGCGAATTTTCCGTGTGAATACTCTCGCCTTCGCGGAACTCGAACGCATTGCCAGCTACGGTTACCGTCTGTTCGGTTTGGCTGATCAAATGCATTTCGATACGGCCTTTTTCCGGGTTGTAGAAAGCGTAGTGTTCAAACTTATCCAGATCAAAGTCGGCACCGGTTTCACGGTTCAGGTGTGCCAACATATTCAGGTTGAATTTACGGGTAATACCGCGCTGATCGTTATAGGCCTTGTGCAACATCGCCGGTGGTTTTTTGGTATCCACACCAATCAGTAACAGGGAGCCGTTGCCAAGCGTTTCACGTGCCTGAGTTAAGAACGCTTGGGCGGCTTCAGTGGTAAAGTTGCCAATGGTGGAGCCGGGGAAGAAACCGATATTTTTTAAGCTGGCGTTTGTGTTCAGTTCAACCGGGCGGGTAAAGTCCGCTTCCACAGGATAGACCTCCACATGAGGGAACTCCTTTTGCAGGGTGTCGGCTTCGCGGCGCAGAAAATCGCCGGCAATATCAATCGGGGTAAAGCGGCTAATACTGTCGACGTGTTTAAGCAGAATGCGGATCTTGGCCAAGGAGCCTGCGCCAAACTCTACAATATTGCAGGGTTCGTTGAGCATATGTGATACATCCTGGGCAATGGACGGCAACATGGCAATCTCAGTGCGATAGGGGTAGTACTCATCAAGCTCGCAGATTTGATCAAAGAGTTCCGACCCCTCGGTATCGTAAAAGTATTTAGAGGGTAGGCTTTTCTGTTGTTGGCTTAAACCGTCGAGGACTTCAGACAGTACGGCATCTGCTGGCAAGGATTGATCGGCGTGTAGCGTATTTTGAGAATGCATGAAAAGGTCCTTTTATATGTCCTTGGCCAAGCGTAAGCCGGTAAACTGCCAGCGCTGATGGGGGTAGAAGAAATTGCGGTAACTGGGGCGCAGTTGTTCTATGGGGGTCACACAGCTGCCGCCACGCAGAACAAACTGGTTCGACATAAATTTGCCGTTGTATTCACCAATAGCACCTGCCGGGGCACGATAGCCGGGGTAGGGCGAATAGGCACTGCGGGTCCACTCCCACACATCACCGTAAAGCTGTTGCATGCCGGACAGTTGTGCCGCCTGTGGTAACCACTGTTCCTTTTCCTGAAAATTACCCTTAATGGGATGTCGGGTCGCGACCATTTCCCATTCCTGTTCGGTGGGCAGACGGGCATCGGCCCAGGTGGCATAGGCATCGGCTTCGTAGTAGCTGATGTGGCAGACCGGTGCATTCAGAACGATGGCATGGCGGCCATAGTGAGAAAACTGTAACCACTGTCCACCTTCTTTTCCCCCATCTTCCTGCTCCCAGTAGAGTGGCGCTTGCCACTGCTGTTGCTGGCACTGATCCCAACCATCGGATAGCCACAGCGTTGAGGTGTGATAGCCGCCATCTTTGATAAACTCGAGCCATTCACCGTTTGTGATAGGGCGATTAGCTATCGCGAAGGCGGGCAAATAGCTTTGGTGACGCGGGTATTCGCAATCAAAACTAAAGCCTTTACCTGTCGCACCTATCGTGTAAAGGCCTTCATCAAAGCTTTCAAAAGACAGGGGGATAGCCTGGCTAGTCGCAGTCTCTATTACGGGGCGCATGGGCGGATAGAGCTTATTAAATGACAGGGCATGCAGGATATCGGTCAGCATCAGTTCCTGGTGCTGCATCTCGTGGTGCAGACCAACTTCCAGGGTGCCCGTGATGACTTTCGCCTGATCAGGGTCAAACTCATTGAGTTTATCCAGCAGGTTACAAACGGCTTCGTCGATCGTTTGGCGATATTCTTGAACCTGTGACAAGGTGGGACGAGTTAATAAACCCCGCAGCGGACGCGCGTGTCGCTCACCGACATTGTTGTAGTAGGAGTTAAACAGGTAGTTAAATGTTGGATGAAATACGCGGTAATTGGGCGCATAGGGGAGCAATACAAATTGCTCGAAAAACCAGGTGGTGTGGGCCAGGTGCCATTTGGTGGGACTGGCATCGGGCATGGATTGTACGACCATGTCCTCGGCATCCAGACCCTGAGTTAAGCGCAGGCTTTGTTGCCGGCGTTCAATATAACGATCTTTAAAACAAGTGCTCTTATCCGCTGCCTTGCTTTCTATCATGCTGTTTTCCATTCCCCTGATGAAGCTCCTGTTTTTGTTTTTCTGTCACAGTTCGCGACGAGTCTAGAGCTTGCCCGTATCCCTGAATAGCCTCAATATATGCAAAGGAGCTTTGCAATTATGTGACACTTGGATACCAGTGTAGTCAAAAAATCAGGAGAGAGATGTGGATTGGTCGGACCTTCAGTACTTTATCGCGCTTGCCGAAGAGGGATCGGTACGTACGGCAGCACAAAAGTTGAAGGTGAGCCATTCAACCATTTCACGGCGTATATCCGCATTGGAAAGTGATTTGGGCGTGCGATTGTTTGATCGTTTACCCAGTGGTTACCAGCTGACGGAAGAAGGGCAGAGTATTCTGGCCGATGTCGCCGATATCAAAAGCCGCGTAAATAACCTGGAGTTGCGCATTTCCGGGCAGGATGACAGATTGTGCGGGCCTTTACGGGTAACCATGCCGGATATTGTCGCTTGCCAGGCGTTGATGCCCTATATCGTGAGCTTTACCCAGGATTATCCGGATATTGAGTTGGACATTATCGCCACCTCGGAGCGTTTGAGTCTGGATCAGCGTGAGGCAGACATTGCAATTCGCATCACCGATAAACCGCCGGAAAATATGGTGGGGCGTCGTGTGGGTGTATTTCGCCGCGCAAACTATGTCTCAAAAGACTACTTGAACAAAATCCCGCTGGATAAACTGGGCGAACAGGCCTGTTGGATAGGCTGGGATGACGATATTGCTTTTCCCGACTGGGTAAAGACCAGTGCTTACCCGGACATTCCTGCCCTGCACAACTTTCCCGATGCTCTGCTGCAAGTCTCTGCGGTAAAGGAAGGCTTGGGGATAGCCATGATGCCCTGTTTTATTGCCGATCAGGAGCCTAACCTGGTTCGTGTGCCTGATGATCGCAGTGAAGATGCCTATGAATTGTGGCTGTTTACTCATCAGGACTTGCGTCATTCCTCCAAAGTGAAAGCCTTTATGGCTGCGATGGTAGAAGCGTTTCAACAGTTGGAGCCCTTGTTACAAGGGCAAACCTACCAGCATCCTGAAGCCTGATAAGGGTGGGGTGGATGTACATAATCTAAGGGTCAAATTACCCCGCGGTTGACAGGATTCAGCCGTAGTGAGACTATTTCCTTAGAATTGTAACGATCGATACAAAACTAAGCAGTCAGGTATTTACTGGGAGATAACCTCCATGGCTAGACCCAAAAATTATGATCAGGATCAGGTGCTGACCCAGGCCATGCTCACCTTTTGGTTTAAGGGTTATGAAGCAACGGGTATGCGCGATCTGGAAGCTGCCACTGGGCTGAAATCCAGCAGTCTGTACAACAGCTTCGGCAGTAAGGAAGCGATTTTTGTCCAGGTGCTGGAGTTTTATATCTGCCGAGTGATTGAATCGCGGATGGATACCTATTTGGCTCAAGAGGATCCAATCGCGGCAATTGAGGACTTCTTCACTTCCTGTTTTACCGATCTGCCCAAGGATGTGCAGGGCATTTCCTGTTTAATGGCGAATACCCTCGCTGAATTGGCAGATAAAAATGAGGCTGTGCGTAACGTCATAAAAATCGGACAACGCAAAATTACGCGTCGCTTTACTGACGTTATCGATAGGGCCAAAACCCAAGGACGAATTGCAGACGATGTGGATACCACCATTTTAGCGGATCAATTGTTGATATCCCTTAACGGTTTATTAGTGACCTCAAAATTGGTGAAGAACAAAAAACAGATGGTTAGCGCCTGTAAACAATCCCTGGGATTTTTACTGCGAGCGAGCTAGATAAGTAAAAGATTAGAAATAGATGTGAGAGAGATAACTATGAGTGAATCAATACCGGGAAATATTCGCCAGGAACAAAAAGCAATAGCGGATGCCCGCGAGCTGAAACCGGGACAGGAAAACTTCTACCGTATTTGGCAGGACTATACCTCACCGTACTCATACAAGGTGATGACCTATATGAACTACAAGGGTATCCCTTACAAACGTATGCAAGCCAATATGGATATTTATATGGGGGAGATTGTTGAGCTGGTCGGCCAAACGATTATCCCTGTGATCCTGACGCCGGATGATCAAGTGATGCAGGATTCAACCCCGATGCTGGAATGGTTTGAATCTGAATTTACCGACAAACCTGCGATCCCTGAAGATGAGCGTCTGGCTTTTATGATGTGGTTGCTGGAAGAATTTGCCGATGAATATCTGCCACGCCTGCATATGCACACCCGCTGGGGCAATGAACAAAACCGCAATACCATGAGCCACCGTATTGCCCGCGGTATGAGTTACGGCAAGGCCGATGTGCAGGCAAAAGACCTGGCGCCGTTTTTGTTGGAGCGTCAGTCCGGTTTTGATCAGCACCTGGGGTTGGCCGGCGATGAGGTACGCAGCAATATCGATAAACAAATTCTCGATCTGCTGGCCATTTTGGAAGAGCACTTTACCCACTATCAATACCTGCTGGGCTTTAAACCGTCTCTGGCTGACTTTGCGATGTATGGACCTCTGCGTGCGCATCTGTACAACGATCCACAGTCCAACGAAATTATGGAAGTCAATGCACCGCGCACCTGTCGCTGGATGGATACTATCAGTGAGCTGGGGGATACCCGGGGTTGTGTTGGGCAAACCGAATTTGGTGACTGGATTGATCTGGATGCAGGTGTACCGGATTCATTAGCCCGCTTACTGGCGTTCGCTGGCAAGACGTATATTCCCTTTGGCAAGGCCTGTGCTATGGCAGGTAAACAAAAAGAGAAGAGCTTCAGCGTTGAAATTGATGGCGTGAGTGCCGGTTTTTCGACTCACCAGTACCGCGTCTGGTCCTTTGAGCAATTACAGCTGCGCTACCAGGATTTGAGTGATAGTGCTAAAGTCGAGCTGGAAGGCGTGCTTGTTACTGCTGGCGTTCTGCCAGAGCTGATGGCTGATGAGATCTACCATAATGGACTGTTTGATGGCTTTACTCCGCCCTTTATTAAGGACGGGGTCTGTGATGCCCGCATCAAACATATCAAGGAAAAAGCGCTGAAGCAGCAGGTTGAGAACGCTTAAGGTTTACCTTTACCCATCCTCCCTTGGCTAATCCTGCTGGAAACGTAAGAAATTACGCGATCGTGCAGGATTAGTCCCTTTTGTAGGCCATCAATATGTTATCCTCCGTCCCCGTTTTTACTCAGGACGTAATGAGATAACCCACGATGACTATAGATGCCCCGCATATTGAGCACCTAAACCGTATTTTGCCCGAAGAACCCCTGTTGATGATGGGAGCCGGTCCGGTTCCTATTCCTGCACCGGTGGCGGCGGCAAACGGTATTGTCATCAATCACCTGGGTGACACCATGGGCCGGATCATCGATCAGGTCAAACGCATGGGGCGTTATATTTTCCAGACCGAATCCGAATGGATTGTCGGTGTTGCAGGCCCCGGTTCGGCGGCCATGGAAATGGCGGTAGCCAACCTGGTATGGCCAGGCACCAAGGTGGTGAGCATTTGTAATGGCTTTTTCTCGACGCGCTTGTCGGAAATGGCCATCCGCAACGGTGCTGATGTTGAGATTATGCAGGTGGCAGACGGCGAAGCCGCCGATCCTGCCCAGGTAGAGGCCGCACTAAAACAGCATCGCCCGCAGGTATTGACCCTGGTGCAGGGGGAAACCTCCAATACGACCTGTAACCAGTCGCTGGCCGAGATCGCAGCCATTGCCAAACGCTATGACTGCCTGGTGGTGGTCGATGCGGTGTGTACCCTGAGTACCATGCCGTTATTAATGGATGAATGGGGCATTGATGCCGTGATTACCGGTGGTCAGAAGGGCTTGAGCTCTATTCCCGGCGTTTCCCTGGTGGCCTTCTCTGATCAGGCCTGGGAGCGGGTTACCAATCGCCCGGAGCCCATGCGCCACTGGACCCTGGATGCCACCCTGGCAACCAATTTCTGGCACAAGAACTCCTACCACTACACCGCACCGGTATCCGGCTTGCTGGCCCTGCATGAGGCCATGCGTTTGGTGTGTGAGGAAACCCTGCCCAAGCGTTTTGAGCGTCATCGTGCGTCCTCTATTGCCTTGCAGGCGGGTATCGAGGGATTAGGTCTGGAGCTATACGTTAAGCCGGAAGCACGCTTGAATTCGGTAGTGGGTATTCAGTTGCCTTCCGGGCTGGAGGCCACAGACGTTTGCGCCCATATCTCCAAGCACTACCGGGTTGAGATTGCCGGCTCCTTTGGCCCGCCGATTGTGCGTATTGGTCAGATGGGGGAGCAGTGCCGTGCCCATAACCTGTTCCGTACCTTGCACGCCTTTGGTTCCACCTTTAAGGCGCTGGGGGTGGCGGTTGATGTACCTGCCGGTATGGCGGAATTGGAGAACCAGCTGCAGAATAGCTAAGTCTGCAGTGCAATAAAAAAGCAGCCATTGGCTGCTTTTTTTGTGTCTATAACCTGAGCGTTAGAACGGCAGCTCATCGTCATAGGCGCCGCTGGCTTCCGGCGTATTGCCGTAGTCAGGTGCAGGCTCATTACCAAAGTCCGGCATACCAGGCGCTGCTTGCGGTTGGGCTTGTGCTGCCGGCTGGACACGCCAGGCTTGCAGGCTGTTAAAGCACTTCTCGCCGTTACCGTTGCCGGCCCACAGGCGACCCTGCAGGTTAAAGTGCACGATAATCTCGTCACCCAGGTTGTAGTTATCCATCAGGGCGCAGTTGTCTTTCACCAGCTCCAGATTGATGTAGTTGGGGTAGTTGCTGTTCTCACCGGGGCCAGTCAGCTTGATCACGAATTCACGCTTGGTAAAGCCGTTGTTGCCGTATTCGTTGGTGTGGCCAATGGAGTGGATTTCGCCCTGGATTTGAAAGCTTTGCGACATGCTGAATGTAGTCCTGTTTATTAGTCTGGCAAGGGGATGTTAAGAAGAGGGCTAGTTTAGCAGTTTGCTGATGGTGTTCGTAGGGGCTAACGCGATAGAATAGGGCACAGCTAATCTGATGTTGATTGACCCTTCTATGACCGAAATACAGCGCAATAACCCCCTGCATGGCGTAAAGCTTGAGGCTTTGTTAACCGAATTGGTAGAGCACTACGGCTGGGATGTACTGGCAGACGCCATCAACATCAACTGCTTTAAAAGTAACCCCAGCATCAAATCCAGTCTTAAATTCCTGCGCCGTACCGATTGGGCGCGGGAGAAGGTCGAAAGCTTCTATTTATACAAGTACAAGAGCCTGCCGCGGCCCAACGATGAGCAATATGAGCTACCGCCCCGTGACCGCATTGTGCCCATGGATCAACAACCCGGCGAGCCCGCTAAAATCAAGCCTAAAGCCAAATCTGCGGCAAAAAAATCCAGTGTTGATGTATACGCCAAGTGGCGTAAGGATTAACGCAGACCTATCCCCCCATCGACAATGGCCTGAACCCCAAATCTGAACCATACTGAGGATTATTGTGCCTGCTTTAAGGTGTTCAGGCTGGTTGAACGATCTGCGGGGATTGGCATGTTTAGGAATCTTATCAAGGGTTATCCCTGGGCCAGGGTCTGTTTTGGCTTTAGCCTCTTTTTCTCTCTGTTGTTGGTTGCTGGCACTGCTCAGGCCGTTGAATCCAAGAAGATTCGACTGTTAACCACATCGTCTACCTCCAATTCCGGCTTAATGGCTATCCTCAAACCGGCCTTTGAGGCTAAAACAGGCTACCGCTTAGAGGTCGAGGCCTTTGGTACGGGGTGGGCGTTACGTATGGCGGCGGTGGGCAAGGCTGACGTTATCATTACCCATGCACCTGCGGCAGAGAAGGGCTTTATGGCCGCCGGCTTTGGCCATGAGCGTCACTATGTGATGCGCAACGCCTTTGTCATTGTTGGCCCAGCCAGTGACCCCGCGGGTATTAGAGACAGTGGTGATGCCAAGTCGGCCTTACGCCGTATTGCCGAAACTAAGTCGGCGTTTATTTCCCGTGGTGATGATAGTGGTACCCATAAGAAGGAACTTGATCTGTGGGAGTCCGCAGGCCTGGAGCCCTTTGGCGGCTGGTACGTCGAGTATGGTCATAACATGGGTAAGACCCTGCGTCATGCCAATGAGCAACAAGCCTACACGCTGGTGGATAACGGCACCTGGCTGGCCAAGCGCGATAACCTGAAGTTGCAACAGCTGTATCAGGGAGAAGACTCTCTCAACAATCCCTACCATGTGATTTCGATCAGCCCCAAATTGCATCCCGACAATAATCACAAAGGGGCCAGTGCATTTGTTAAATGGCTGTTATCTGACGAAGCTCAACGTTTGATTGGTGACTATAAAGTCGATAACGAAGTGCTGTTTATGCCTGCGCGCTAATGGTCTGGGGTGCTATACCCGATGATTAACGCCTCTACCAAAGTCCGTAAGCGAAATATCAGCATCAGGTTGTTGTTGATCATCCTGGTGTTGTCGATCGTTTCCGTCTTTAGTGCGTTGTTTCTTGTTTCCAGTCAGTTGTTCACCGACATCATTGAAGTGCGAGAGGTTCAGGCGCAGGAGTATTTAACCAGTCTGCGGTCTGTGCAGCGGGTTAAACACCTACATCAGCAGTATGAAAAGGAATGGAAAAATATATTACTGCGAGGCCAGAACTCCGAAACCTATCACTACCATCTGAGTCAGTTTTACAGCCTGGAGCGACAACTTCTACAGGGTATCGAGTCGGGGAAAGAAGACCTTGGCCGTTACGAATACCAACAGCCATTCAGCGCCTTGGTGTTATTTGAGGAGGAGTTGTCAAAGCAGGCTCGTATTTACCGCAAGGCCTTACGAGCCTACAACCGTAGTCTGGATACCCCGCATCTGGCTGCCGAATCAATTTCCAATCAGGAGGCCTACAACTCTGCAGGATTGATTTCCCAAGTCCTGGTTGCGCTGAAAGCAGCGATGGACGCCGAACATCAAAAACTTACCGATGAGATTAACTCGCTGCGCAAAATTATGATGTTCACCATGATAATTACAGCATTGGTGATGTTGCTGTTAGCCTCGATGGGCTTATCCCGCTTAATTCTCAAACCTATCGATATGAGCATTAAGCTGGCACATCGTATTGCCAAGGGTAATTTGGAGGAGCATATCAATGTCAGTTATGCCCCGAGGGAAGTCAGCCTGCTAATTCAGTCGCTGGAATTGATGCAGGCCGATATTAAAAAGTCACAGGAAAAGTTACTCGCAGCTCGGGAAGAGGCGGAAAAATCCAGTCAGGCGAAAAGTATTTTCCTGGCCAATATGAGTCACGAAATACGCACTCCATTAAATGGTGTCATTGGCCTGGCGGAATTATTAAAAGGTGCAGATCTGGATAAGGAACATCGCAGTTATCTGGAAGCTTTGCAATTGTCCGGTAAAACTCTGTTGGGGGTGATAAACGATATTCTCGATTATTCGAAAATTATCAGCGGTAATATGGTGTTTGACCTGCAGCCCACCAATTTGCATTCGGTGCTGGATGGTCTTGGGCTTATTTACCGCAATGTGGCCGCACAGCAGGACAAGGATATCGATTTTCAGATTCATGTTGATGAAAATGTACCGCGATTTGTGATGGGCGATGCCATCCGTATTCAGCAGGTGATGGGTAACTTGCTAAGTAACGCCTTCAAGTTTACCGAACAGGGCTTTATCAAAGTAGGAATTACCTGTATTGACCAGAATGGTGAATCGGCAACGATGGAATTTTCTGTGGCAGACAGTGGTATTGGTATTAGCGAGGAGGCGCAGGCGAGAATCTTTAATCAGTTTGAGCAGGCAGACAGCTCTACGTCTCGTCAATTTGGCGGTACCGGTTTGGGGTTGGCCATCTGTGAAAAACTGGTAAAAATTGGCGGTGGCCGGATGTGGTTGGAGAGTGAGTTGGGCAAAGGGACGGTGTTCTCTTTTGTGCTAACGTTCAAGCTGTCTGCTGAAGTTGATGTAAAGCCGCAAACTCAGGAGCGAGAGCTCCCCAGTTTTAGTAATCTGCATGTGCTGATTGCGGAGGATAATCCCGTCAATCAAATGGTAATCACTGGTCTGATGAAAAAGATCCAGGTGCAGCACACCATGGTGGCAAATGGCCGTGAGGCATTGGAGATGCGCAGTGCATCCTCAGCGCAGTTTGACTGCATTTTGATGGACTGTGAAATGCCGGAAATGGACGGTTATCAAGCCACACAAGCCATTCGCCAGTGGGAACAGGAGCAGGGCATTTCGCCCATCCCGATCTGTGCGCTCACAGCCCACTCACTGCCCGAGCAAGCTCGTCACTGTATTGAGGTGGGTATGGATGCCCATTTAGGAAAACCTATCGTTTTTAAAGATCTGGTTGCCTACTTCAATGAGCTGATTTAACTCCCCCTGTTGTTCCTTTCAGCCTAATAACGATTCTGAATAGATCTTGAGATCGATCGTTCGTTCATTTATAGTGGTTGGATACTGAAATGGTCGATAAGTGATCGATTGATAAACAAACGAGGTATTCAGGCGTGGGGATAAACAAACCCGGAGTTATCAATCCTGCAGAACTGGGCAGTGGCCCGCAGGTGCAATTTACTGAATTTTTAAAGCAGGGGCGTTTTATGTTGCAACGCTCCCAGGCAACGGGCGAGTACACCTTTTATCCCCGTGTGATGATTCCCGCCAGTGGTGAGATTGATCTTGAGTGGGTCGAAGCTTCAGGTCGCGGTGAAGTTTATTCCTGTACCCGTATTCCTCGTAAGCCAGAGCGCGGTGGTGATTACTGTGTGGCGATTGTAGAGCTGGAAGAAGGCCCGCGCATGATGACCAACATCGAAGGCGTTGCCGCAGATACCGTCAGCATTGGTATGTCTGTTAAGGCCGACATTGTGGAGCGCGAAGGCATGGCTCCACGTTTAATTTTCCTGCCCGTATAAACAGTACACACAACAGTTTTTACACGAGGTCAGAATTTTCAAGAGGTATTGTATGGCTCATCCATTACGAGGAAAGGTCGCCGTGTCGGGCATAGGTTCGGCAGGTATAGGTGAGGCTCCCGGTTGGAGCCCGCTGGAATTATTGGGCGCGGCATCTGTTAACGCCCTGGCTGATGCCGGTTTGTCTCTCAAGGATGTGGACGGTTTATTTGCCACTACCGGTTCGCATTATTTTGCCACCATGTCGGCTGCTGAGTACCTGGGCATTCGTCCAAAGTTTACCAACTGTGATATGAACGGCGGCTCGACCTTTATGTCACAGGTCTTGCAGGCCGCTATGGCCATTGATGCAGGGTTGTGTGAAGTTGCACTAATTTGTTATGGCAGTAATGCGCGCACTAATGGTGGTGATCACGCCGGCCTGATTGAAACACCGGAATGGGAGCAACAATACAAACCGCGTATTCCCATCAGTGGTTATGCCATGGCCGCAGCACGTCATATGCACGAATACGGTACGACCCGAGAGCAGTTAGCCGAAGTTGTCGTTGCAGCACGTAAATGGGGGGCCATGAATCCGGAAGCGTTTGTGCAAAAACCGATTTCGATCGAAGAAGCGATGCAGGCGAAAATAATTTCTGAACCCTTGTCGGCTCTGGATTGCTGTTTGGTAACCGACGGTGGTGCGGCTATGGTACTGGTGTCCGCTGAACGTGCGAAGGATCTGCAGCAGAAACCGGTCTACATGCTGGGCACCGCAGGTGCGATGTGGCACCGCCAAATAGATCAAATGCCCAACCTCACCGTTACCGCTGCCTCTGAAAGTGGACCGCGAGCGTTTGAAATGGCCGGCCTGACACCGAACGATGTCGATGTTATTCAGCTCTATGATGCCTTCACCATCAATGTGATTTTATTTTTGGAAGACCTGGGTTTTTGTCCAAAAGGTGAGGGTGGGCGTTTTGTTTCCAACGGCAATTTGGCGCCTGGAGGTGACCGCCCGGTAAATACCAATGGTGGTGGTTTGTCCTGTGTTCACCCTGGGATGTATGGCTTGTTCTGTATGTTGGAAGCGGTAAAACAACTGCGTGGCCAGGCGGGTGATCGCCAGCTGGACACTCCCGAGGTTGCGTTGGCCCACGGTAATGGCGGCACTTTATCCAGCCAGGTAACCACAATTTTTGGTACCGAAGCAGTTTTGTAAATTAATAATAAGTTTAACAAGAGGTCAGGGCATGAACGGCTTGATGATGGATTTTCCTTTAACCATAACCGGGATTATGCAGCACGCAAATCGGGTGCATGGCAGTAAGGAGGTGGTTTCAGCATTACGAGAGGGCGATGGTTATAAAGTCCATCGCTGCACTTATGGCGATCTTTTTAAGCGCGCCGGGCAATTGGCCAATGCCTTACAGTCTCTCGGTGTTAAGCAGGGCGATGTGTTGGGAACCCTGGCGTGGAATGATTATCGCCATATGGAAATCTATTATGCTGTATGTTGTTCGGGTGCTGTCGTGCATACAGTAAACCCGCGTCTGTTTGAAGAGCAGCTGGAATACATTGTTAATCACGGTGAGGATCAATGGCTGTTTATTGATCTTGATTTCCTGCCATTAATCGAAAAGATGCAGGATCGATTCCCTAAAATTAAAGGCTATATTCTACTGTGCGATGCGGGCACCATGCCGGACACGTCGCTGAAAAATGTTTACGCCTACGAAACCCTGATGGCGGATCAGCCACAAAGCTTTGCCTGGCCTGAGCTGGATGAAAAAACGGCCAGCGGTATTTGTTATACCTCCGGTACTACCGGTAATCCTAAAGGCGTTGTCTATAGTCATCGCTCGACGGTTTTAATTTCCATGACCGGCGCAACAGCGCCTTCAATTGGTTTAACCGAAGCTGATGTTGTATTGCCTGTTGTACCTATGTTCCATGTTAACGCCTGGAACTTGCCATACACCTGCCCAATGGTGGGTGCCAAGCTGGTATTGCCTGGCCCGTTTATGGGCAGTGGCCAGGTATTGGCAGAACTGATGGATCAGGAAAAAGTCACCGCCAGTGCGGGTGTGCCAACTGTGTGGTTGGGGCTGTTGGAATATTTGCGCGCAAGCGATACGAAACTGGCCACCGTTAACACCTTGATGGTCGGTGGTGCTGCAACACCTAAGTCATTGATGGAAGCTTTCGAGAAAGAGCAGGGCATCTTTATGATGCAGGGCTGGGGTATGACAGAAACCAGTCCATTGGGCACTATGAATGGCAAAAGCCCTGAAATGGATAGCCTGAGCGGCGATGAACAATATCAATTGCGTTTGCGTGTTGGTCGTCCAACCTTTGGTGTGGAAGTACGCATTGTTGATACTGAAGGTGAAGAGTTACCTTGGGATGGTGAAGCCGCAGGTGCGCTTCAAGTCCGAGGCCCCTGGATCTGTTCAGAGTATCTGGGTATTGGAAAAACCGATGCCCATACCGCTGATGGCTGGTTCGATACCGGTGATATTGCCACCGTTCAACCGAGCGGCAATGTAGCCATTACCGATAGGGTGAAGGATGTTATTAAGTCCGGCGGTGAGTGGATCAGCTCTAATGATTTGGAAAATGCCGCGGTGTCACATCCTGAGGTAGCTGAGGCTGGCGCTATCGGTGTTTATCACCCGAAATGGTCCGAGCGCCCGTTGTTATGTGTTGTACCTGCACCGGGTAAGTCTCCTTCCAAGGAATCTGTGTTGGCAACGGTAGCAGAGCAGGTAGCCAAGTGGTGGGTGCCGGAGGATGTGGTCTTTGTTGAGTCATTACCGCATACCGCCACGGGTAAGATCAGTAAGAAGGATTTGCGCGAGCAGTTTAAGGATTATCAGTTTCCTGCTTAAGAATCCCTAAAGGTTAAACCTCACCGCCTTAGTTATAACAGTCTGGGCTTATCTGTTATTGCGTAAAGGGCAGGCGGTGAGGTTTTTTTATGCATGTCTTTTTAAAGTTAGAGAGCAAAAGAAAACCGCCAGTAAAGGCGGTTTTCTAGCAGGCGATTGAAAGGTAATCTTAAATCACTTCATTCAGTTTTTCCTTGTCCATAAACGACAACACATTAGCCTGGAAGAATGTTATGGGTCCCTCACCGGTTCCCGGTGCATAGGGCCCAGCCTCGTAGGCGGGTGATTTCAATCCCTGCTGCATTTGCTCACAGATCCACATATCTTCCACCTGGAAGTTTTTACTGTCAAAACCACCTTCCACTTCACTGAGTTTAATCGGCTTCTCATTGACGCCGACACGGGTTTTAACTCCGGGGTTAGGCATGAGGATATTGTTGGCCTTGTAGTAGTCCTTTTCATAACCCGGAGGGGTAAAGAAACGGAACTTGCTGATGGTTTTGTTCGGGGCTACCGGAATAATCTGGAAGTACATAAACCCAAGAGCACCGGAAGAAACCACCACATTGGGGAACATAAAGTAGAGGTCATGGCCGCCGGTGAATTCCTCGTAGTCTTCCGGCGCTACGTCGGCTGTAGCTTCCTTCAAGGCTTTCTTGTCCATGGCAGCATAAAGGGTTTGTGCCAGGGTAGTATTACCTTTCTTGAGAATCTCGGCGTAGTACTGGTTGGAACCTTGATAGCAAGAGTGCAAGCCGTAACTCACGGTCTTCTGGTGGTTGGTTAAGGGGCCGCCCAGAGTGTGCTCATGCAAGTAAGACAGATGGTAACCATCATTGGCATTTTCAAATACCAGCTTCCAGTTGGCCTGTACTTCATAGTTGATTTCCAGCGCGACAACCACTTCATCGCCAATCTCTTCCCAGGCATCGTCTTTAATGCCATCCAGCCATTGATCAAAGCTCTGATCAGGTTCAGCCTGTGGATTAACAAAGACCATGCCCTTAAAAACGCCCATGCTAGCTTGCTTCAGACCCAGATTGGCTTTATCGCAATCACTAAACAGGACATCCTTCTGTGGAATACCGCGTACGCTGCCGTCCAGGTTGAACATCCAGTAGTGGTAGCGGCACTTCAGACCGGTTTTACAATTACCTGTGCCTTCGAGTATTTTTGCACCGCGGTGGCGACAAATGTTATGGAAAACACGAACGTTGAGTTCACGATCACGTAGGACGACAAGTGGGTAGTTACCCACTTGTACCGTAATGTAATCACCTACTTCGGGGATATCTTTTTCCAGACAGGCAAAGCTCCAGGTCTTGCCAAAGAGTTCATCTTTCTCTCGCTCGAACCACTCTTGCGAGGTATAAGCTTCTGGTGGAAGTAGTTGCTGGGCTTTCAAATCTTCAAAATTCTTCATATTAGGAATCATAAAAATTACTCCACAAATAATTAATGTCATTCCCGCGCAGGCGGGAATCCAGTGGCCTCGAATGAGGCAGTAATATTAGATGAAGCGATAAGAAGTCTATTTAGGAAAACGCCTTAATCACCTGAGCAAAGTTATCCAACATCTCCAACTCTTCTTCCTGCTCGAAGTAACCCACATGGTGCCAGCAAACAAACTCTTCGGTACCGTACTTCTCTCGTAAAGCACCAACCTGATCAATCACCTGGTTAACCGTACCTTTCCATACACGCCCCATGGGTACGTTATAAGGTGGGGTGTTGTAGGCACTGTTAAACAACTTCTCAAAGTCGTTATAGTGTTGTTGTGCCTGAGCTTCGGTAGAACCTATGGTCAGATGGCCGCCCAATACCAGCGTATTACCCACAGTGCGTTCGCTATGACCATGCTTGTGACATTCATCGATATAAATATCCATCGTCATATCGATAAATTCATCCTTGGATACAAAGGCCACTAACTTGGCACCTTCTTTGGCCCAGAACTTGGCTGTTTCCATCGACCATGAGAAGGGTACGTACAGTGGCGGGAAGTCGCGGCCTTCACGTTTACGCGGGCGGGGCACAATGCCCATTTTTTTCAGCTCGTTGTTTTCACTCAGTGCGCCTTCACCGCCCCATTGTTGGGTGGGGTAAAACGGCCAGTGAACATTTTTCGGTGGAATATCCCAAAACTCACCGTGGTGAGAAAAGGTTTCTTCGGTCCAGCACTTTTTAACAACCTCCCAGGATTCTTCCATCAGGCGGCGGTTACGCATATCTTCCTTGGAGCGATCAGATTGCGTCGTAGTGATGTCGAGATGTTGTGCCAGAGTGTTTAACCATCGTGGGGTATTACCGCGAACAAAACCCACAAACAGACGGCCGTCGGTCATGTGATCGAGCATGGCCATATCTTCTGCTAAACGCATAGGGTGGTGGGCGGTTAATGCCATACCCACCTGACCAACCGCGAGGTTTTTGGTGTGTTTGGCAATATGCAAATTCCACAACAAGGGGTTGGTGGTAGTCTCAATCCCTTCAACCTGGAAGTGGTGTTCGGTCATACAGAAACCGGCAAAACCGTTGTTGTCGGCAAACTGCATTTGTTCGGTGGTGCGTTGTAGCAAGGTGTCGAAACGCTCGGGATCAGAACCCGGCAAAATAACTTCTTCGCCTTTACTGCGCATATAGGGTTGTACGAGAACGTGAGCCTTCATGGTGTATCCTTTTGGTTTGTGATCGAACGTTCGTGATTATTGTATTTTGTGAGGCAAGTGGTTTTTTGACGTGGATCAAGGTGAGGATCAGTTTGGGATTACTTTGAACAAATGCCTTAAAAGATGTATTCGTAGGGCGGTAGTTCTAAATCCGGAGAGAGTCGGGTAAAGCTGCTCTTCGCGCCCATAAGCGGCCGGAAAAAGTCAGCGCTACGTAAACTCACAAAAAACGTTCAGACAACCTCCGCGACAACCCTGACTTTTTCCGGCCGCTTAAGCGATGGGCTGATTGCTACGATCAGCTTCACCCGACTCTCTCCTCACTTCTGTGCTAGTACCGAGATTATTTCTCGAGGGAGGGTTTTAGCCCGGGGTCTGACCCATTGGGTCAGACCCCATCTTAAAATCTGAATTTGATTTATTTATCTGAAGGTAGGTTTGTCCAAGGGGGGGGAGCTCCTATGATCAATCAGACTGCGTTTAAGACTTCTCCTGAGGCGGGAGCGTTTACGAGGACTGTTTGAGCGCTTTTCAGCGAGTTCCGCAGTGCGAGCGCCTCAGGAGAAGTCTTGCAGCCGGGAATAGGTGCCATCCGCCCTTGGGTAAACCGGGGATTGGCACTAAACGGGACATTACCGAAATAAAAAGCAAAAAAAAGCCCCGGGGTGCGGGGCTCAAGCGAGAGAGTAGTAGAGACAAAGGCTACTACAGGAACACTGGTAAAAACTTATAGGCCGCCAAGGCAGATATATTTCAACTCCAAATAATCATCCAGACCATATTTGGAACCTTCACGTCCATTGCCGGATTCTTTTACACCGCCAAAGGGAGCGGCTTCGTTTGAAATAATGCCGGTATTTACACCCACCATGCCGTACTCCAGAGATTCGGAAACCTGATAGGTGCGGGCGAAGTCGCGAGTGTAAAAATATGCGGCTAAACCAAATTCGGTATCGTTGGCGAGAGCAATAGCTTCTTCGGTGGTTTTGAATGTATAAATCGGAGCAACTGGGCCAAAAATTTCTTCTTTAAAAACACGCATCGATGGCGTGGCATTGGCGAGTACAGTGGCCGGGTAATAGCAGGGGCCAAGATCCGATACTTTGCCTCCGGTGCATAAAGTTGCACCTTGATTAATAGCATCTTCAACCAGTGAGTGGGTATCCAGAACGGCTTTAGCGTTAACCATAGGGCCAATACTGGTTTCTGTATCGGTGCCGTCACCAAGTGTTAATGCTTTAACTGCAGCAATCAGTTTTTGAGTAAATTCTTCAGCCACATTTTCGTGTACAAGAATACGGTTTGTGCACACACAGGTTTGACCTGCGTTGCGGAATTTGGAGGCAACGGCGCCGGCAATAGCTGCATCGATATTGGCATCTTCAAAAACGATAAACGGTGCATTGCCGCCTAATTCCATCGAGGTCTTTTTAACTGTACTGGCACACTGGGACATTAACACTTTGCCCACAGGGGTTGAGCCGGTAAAGGTTAATTTTTTGATGCTGGGGTGGGAGGAGAGTACACCACCGATTTCCCGGGAGTTTGCTCCGGTCACCATATTGATTACACCGGCAGGTATGCCTGCATCCTGTGCCAATACGCAAAGTGCCAGTGCCGACAGTGGTGTTTCTGTGGCGGGTTTGCAAACGAAAGTACAGCCCGCTGCCAAAGCGGGGGCGGCCTTGCGGGTTATCATGGCGTTGGGGAAGTTCCAGGGCGTAATCGCTGAGACCACGCCGACACCTTGTTTAATCACCATTACGCGCTGTTGATTGTTAGGTGCAGGAATAATGTCGCCATCAATGCGTTTGGCTTCTTCGCTGAACCATTCGATATAACTGGCACCGTAGGCGATTTCGCCGCGGGCTTCGGCCAGGGGTTTGCCTTGTTCGGCGGTCAGAATCTGGGCCAGGTCTTCCTGGTTTTCCATAATCAGTTCGTACCAGCGGCGTAGTAATTGTGCGCGCTGTTTTGCGGTAGTTTGTCGCCAGCTGATCAGTGCGGTTTCGGCAGCTGCAACGGCGGCTTCGGTATCCTGCGCATTGAGGTTGGCGATACGGCCAACGATATTGCCGTTAGCCGGATTGAATACGGCTACTGATTCGTTACCTTCTACCCAATTGCCATTGATATAAGCTTGCGAGCGTAAAAGCTCGGGGTAGTTCAATGATAGGGTTTGTATGTTTTCAGCTGTACTCATGAATAACGTTCTCAAACGGGTTATATCGCTGGGAATGGCTGTTGCTGTGGACGAATCTTTTCGTAGAGTCGCGACAGTTGCAGTACGCCCATATCATCAAAACGTGGGCCAACAATTTGTAAACCAATCGGCAGGCCGTCTTTGGTATAACCGCAGTTAATGGAAGAGGCCGGTTGTTCGGTGGTGTTAAACAAGTAGGTGTTTGACCATGGCGCAAACAGTTGATTGATATCCGGTGCGGGTAGTTCGGCATCAAACGCTGGAATAGCAACCGATGGCAGCAGTAAGTAATCCACCTGATTAAAGATAGCCATGACCTTCTCACGCATGGCTCGCATTTCATTCATGGCCTTGTACAGCTCTGGTGCAGGTGTGTTTACCGCATCGAGTGTCCAATCGTAAATATAAGGTGATTGCTTTTTCAGGCGTTCGGAATATTGACCAAATTCGCTGAAGCAGCGTTGTTTGTAAAACAGTTCAGCGCAGCGATCGTCGCCTTGTTTAAATGGCGTATCGATTAATTCAATGTTGTAACCCAAGTCAGCAAAAGCTTTTGCCGCTTGCTCTACCGCGTGTTTTACATCTGTATTTACCTCTGGACCAAAACCGATATCGGTCAGCAGGCCCAGGGTTAATTGTCTGGGGGCGCGTTCCAGGTCTTCCAGGTAGTTACAGTCGTCAAACGCCAATGCAGTAAAGTCACGTGGGTCAGGCGCACAGAGTGCGTTCATCATCAGCGCGGCATCGGTTACTGTGCGGGTCATAGGTCCGGCAACCAGCGTTGGTGCGTTAGGTGGATAATAGGGCACGCGTCCCTGGCTGGGTTTTAGGCCGAACAAACCGCAGAAAGATGCTGGCAGGCGAATGGAGCCAACAATATCGGTGCCCACAACCATAGGCGATAATCCGCAGGCTACGGAAGCCGCAGCGCCGGAGCTGGAACCGCCGGGATTTTTATCTAGCGCCCAGGGGTTGCGGGTAATGCCGTGAATGGAGCTGTAACCGCTGGCGAGTATGCCAAAATCTGGCATTGTGGTTTTACCCAGCGATACCATGCCCGCTTCGCGCAGGCGGGCATTTACCGGCGCGTCCTGATTCCAGGAGTATTCATCTGCATCGTTGGCAATGGAGCCGCGGTAGCTGGGTTCGTTAATGCTTAGCAGGCCGTCTTTAATCGTAGTGGCAATACCGTCCAGTGGGCCATTGGGTGTACCATCCATCCAGCGTTGCTCGGAGGCTTTGGCTTCTTGCAATGCCCGCTCTGGTGTTGGCAGGTAAACCATATTCAGGCTTTTATTCAGGCGATCGAGTTCATCGATCAAAACCTGGGTAACTTCCAGCGGCGATAAATCCTTGGCCCGAAATTTTCGACTCAGTGCCGTGGCGCTGAGCTGACGGATTTCCTGAAACGGGTTTGCTTGCGACATGTTGGGTTCCGGCAAATAGTCTTTACATGGCTGACGCGGCAAGTGGCGGCAGATCTAGTAGTTCATCATCAATGGTGTTTTGAGGTTTGCTGTTAGGCAGTGCCTGGCAGTGAACTTCTGTGACCAGTGGATAGGCGTCATTTTTACGGTCTTCAAAGATGCGTTTAAGCATGGTTTCCACCACGGAGAAGGCCAGTTGATCCCAGGGGATTTCGTCTTCGCTAAACAATTGTGCGGCGAGGGATTCTTCACCGGCAGCAACCGTCGGCGTGGTCAGCTGGGCGCGGTAAATCATATAAACCTGGCTGATATGCGGCACATTGAATACGCCGTACAAATGATCAATATCCACCTGTGCGCGAGCTTCTTCCCAGGATTCTCGAGCGGCACCTTGCTCTGTGGTTTCACCGTTTTCCAAAAAGCCTGCCGGTAAAGTCCACAGGCCTTTTTGCGGTTCAATACCGCGGCGACACAACAGCACCTTATCGCCATACGTCGCCAGACAACCGGCGATAATATTCGGGTTTTGATAATGAACCGTAGAACAGGAGAGGCACACATGACGCTGGCGGCTGTCATTGTCCGGCGTGCGTAATGCAACGGGGTTTCCGCAGTGGCTGCAAAAATTCATAGTCATTACCTCTCCTGATGGGTGGATAAAACCAAACTTAAACGGGTTCAGTCTGAGCCAGTTGTTCAAAACTGCCTTTATAAAACAGCAGCGGTTCACCGGCTTGGGTATCGAGTTGATTAACGCGGCCTACCAGGATGATGTGATCGCCGCCTTCGTAGCGATGTTCTGTGGTGCACTGGAAGCGAGCCAGGTATTCGGTCAGTAGGGGAGTGCCCGCGGCATTGGTTTCGGTGCTCACACCGGCAAAGCGATCGATATCTTTACGGGCAAACTGGCCGCACAGATCTTGTTGTTCGCTATTCAAAATATGGATAGCGAAATCGTTGGTCTCGACAAACGCTGTGTAGTTACTGGAGGTTTTAGCAATGCTCCACAACACCAGAGGCGGTTCAAGTGACAGGGAGCTGAAGCTGTTGGCGGTCATGCCAACGGCCTGACCTTGAAAATCTTTGGTCGTAACTATGGTCACGCCTGTGGCAAATTGGCCCAGGGCGTTGCGAAATTCTCGACTGTCTATCTGTGTCATATCTACTTCTCTATCTGCTTTCTGCTCTGGGGCGAAATAGCTTGGCGTCTGTTTTGACTGCTTTTTGACCATTTATGCCATGTTTTGGCTGAAATATGTCCAAAAACCGTTTGCGATCGAACGTTCGGTTAAAATCTAGCAAGGATTGAAAAAGCTGTCAAATATCTTTGAATGCCTTGTTTTTGATCAATTTTATATTGACATGAACGTTCGATCAAAAGATTATAGGGGCAGATTGGATGGCGCCGACCATTCAACACCACAAAAGCAATGACATTAGATAGCCATTTTTAACGCCAGGAGGAATCCATGCGCTTTACTATTCTTGTTCAGCCTTACATGCGTCGTCGCGGTGAGGATGTGAAAAACCCGGGGGCTGATCCTGATCGTTATCAGGATTTTCTGCAGCGTCTTAAAGAGCAAATGATCTTTGCGGATAACAATGGCTATGGAGGTTTCTGTATGACCGAACACCATATGCAGATTGAGGGTATCGAAACCACCGTTAACCCGATCATGCTGGATCTGTTTGTTGCGCAGCACACCAAGAATCTGATGGTTGGCCAAATGGGGATGGCCTTGACCGCGCATAACCCAATGAAGTTGGCGGAAGATTTGGCGCTGCTGGACCAAATGACCGAAGGCCGTTGTTTCTACGGTTTTGTTCGCGGTAACACACCGCGCTGGTTGAACACTTTCAGTCAACATCTGGAGATCAGTACCTCCCAATCTGACAAATCCGAAGTCGATCAAAAGAATCGTCGTCTGTTCTACGAAGCATTCGAGATTATCAAGCAGCTCTGGCACAACGACACCATCAACTTCCAGGACGGTGAGTTCTGGCAGATGCCACCTAAAGATATTCCCTGGCAGTTCCCGCCCACCAAAAAGTGGGGTGATGAGTCCGCCATTGATGCTAACGGTAACCTGCACGAAGTCGGTCTGGTACCAAAACCTCTGAAGCGCCCTGATGGTCGTGCGCACCCGGAAATCTGGACGCCGTTTAGCTGGTCTATGGAAACCGCCTGTTTCGCCGCAAAAGAAGAAATCAAGCTGGCTTCGTTCGTTGCCAAAGATGAGTTTATTGATACCACTATTGATGTGTATACCGAAGAAGCAGCCAAGTACGGACGCACCGTACAGCCGAAAGATTTCATCGGTATTGGTGGTCACTTGACCATGGCCAGCACCCAGGCTAAAGCCGACGATCACTACAAAGGTTTTGAAGAGCTGTTTAACGGCGCTTACAACTGCCCGCCTTATCATGTGCCTATGGGTCGTGTGTGGAAGGGCACCGGTCAGGAAACCCTGGATACCATTGCCAAGTTCCGCGAGGAAAAAGGTATCGATAACTTCTTCCTGTGGCACCACGTGGGCTACTTCGAGCAGGAAGAAGAGCTGGAGATGCTGGAAACCTTCTCTGAGCAGGTAATCAAAAAGCTGTAAGGCTTTTCTCTCCTTGTGTAAACCGGACCTGACGAGCAGGTTCGGTTTATGTGTTTAAGTTTCGATTGGAAATAGAATATGTCTGTGTTGTACCGCACCGTTGATCAGGTTGCTGTTATTACCCTGGATTTGGCACCTGTAAATAGTTTGGGGCTGGCCCTACGTAAAGCTATACGTGATGCTTATGAGTCGGCTACCGCTGATGAAAATATCAAAGCCATTGTGATTAACTCCAGCCAAAAAGTCTTTTGTGCTGGTGCGGATATAACCGAGTTTGGCACCGAACAATCTTTTGCTGATCCGAGCTTGCCCTCCTTGTGTGATCTGATTGAAGCGTCCGCTAAGCCTGTTGTAGCAGCCATTAACGGCATGGCATTAGGCGGTGGCCTGGAATTGGCCCTGGCGGCTGATTATCGTGTTGCCAAGACTGGTGCCAAGCTGGGCTTGCCGGAAGTTAATCTGGGGATTATTCCCGGTGCAGGCGGTACCCAACGTTTACCGCGTTTGGCCAATGTGAATGTAGCACTGGATATGATTACCAGTGGGGTACCCATTAATACCGATAAAGCCGTTGAGGCGGGTTTGTTAGATAAAGTCTACGGTGTTGAGACTGATGAAGAATTTGAAACCGTAGCGATTGAATACGCATCTACACTGGCTGATCTGAATGCGCCAGTGTTGTCCTGTGAAAACCTTGAAGTAGCGGCAGACAGCTACAGTGATGATACCTTCTCGGCCTACAAGGCCAAGATCGCGAAAAAGACCGCGGGTTATTATGCCCCTAATCGTTGTGTCGATTCGGTTGAAGCCGCAACACAACTGCCTCTTAAAGAAGGTTTGCAGCGTGAAGCTGAAATCTTTCAGGATTGTGCGGATACACCGCAAGCCCGTGCACAACAACATCTGTTTTTTGCCGAGCGTGCTGCGGGTGTAATCCCGGGTGTTGATCGCAAAGTGCCCCTGCGTGATATCAAAAAGGTTGCTGTGATTGGTGCCGGCACCATGGGCGGCGGTATTGCCATGAACTTTGCCAACGCCGGTATTCCTGTCACCTTGCTGGAAATCAAAAAGGAATTTCTCGATAACGGTTTGGCCAAAGTACGCCAGAACTACGAAATCTCAGCCAAGCGTGGTCGCTTAACGGAGGCACAGGTAGAAGAGCGCATGGCGCTATTTACCGGTACCACCAGCTACGCCGATCTCGCCGATGTGGATCTGGTGATCGAAGCGGTATTTGAAAACCTGGATGTTAAAAAAGAGGTTTTCACCGAGCTGGATAAAGTCTGTAAGCCGGGTTGTATTCTGGCCTCCAACACCTCCACCCTGGATGTGAATGAAATTGCCGAGGCGACTTCTCGCCCTGAAGATGTATTGGGCTTGCACTTCTTCTCACCCGCTAACGTGATGAAACTGCTGGAAGTGATTCGTGCAGATAAAACCGCCGATGATGCTTTGATGACCACGTTAAAACTGGCCAAAACCATCAAGAAGGTACCGGTCGTTGTTGGCGTTTGTTACGGCTTTGTCGGCAATCGCATGGTGGCGCCGTATTCCCGTGAAGCCTTCCGCGTGATTCTGGAAGGTGCTACCCCTGAACAGTCTGATTTGGCCTTAACCAATTTTGGTATGGCGATGGGCGCTGTATCCATGGGCGATATGGCCGGCATCGATATCGGTTGTATGGCCGCCGAAGCCAACCGCGAAACCTGGGAAGACGATAAAACCTATCAGGCGCTGCAATTTAATCTCAAAGATCTTGGCCGATTGGGTCAGAAAACCGGTCGTGGTGTTTATATCTATGAAGGTCGCGATAAGCACAATGATCCCGAAGTGCTGGAGCTGGCCAAAGCCATCGCCACTGAAAACAACATTGAACAGCGCGATGTCAGTGAGCAGGAAATAGTTGACCGTGCCATTTTGATGCTCGCCAACGAAGGTGCAAAAATTCTCGATGAGGGTATTGCTTACCGTTCTGGCGATATCGACCTGGTGTATATCTACGGTTATGGTTTCCCGGCCTACCGCGGTGGGCCTATGCAGTATGCAGATGAGCTGGGGCTGGATGAAGTGGTTAAACGTTTAAAGCATTACCAGCAATCGTTGGGTGAGTATGGTGAGCGTTGGTTTAAGCCAGCGCCGTTGTTGGAGAGATTAGCTGCGGAAGGAAAACCTTTTAAAGATTTTCAGAAAATGTAACGAAGCCAATCGTATAGACCCAAACCATCTACCGCCATCCCCGTGGCTTTTAAGCTTGTCCCCGTGAAAACGGGGGCGGGATCCAGTGATACGGAGCACTTAGGCCCGAAATTGAGCAAAAGTGAATTCTATTAGATATGCACTGGGTTCAACTTAGTGCCAGTTAAACTGGATTCCCGTTTTCACGGGAATGGCAGAATATTATGTTCGTGAATTTAATTTAGGAGTAAACCATGAGAGAAGCAGTCATAGTATCCACTGCCCGTACCCCCATCGCCAAAGCGTTCCGCGGTGCATTTAACATCACCAAATCTCCAGCACTGTCAGCCTTCGCCGTAAAAGCGGCAGTAGAACGCTCGGGCCTGGATCCACAGCGCATTGATGACCTGGTCATGGGCACTTCTCTACAAGCCGGCACCGCCGGTATGAACCTGGGCCGCATGACCGCACTGGCTTCCGGTTTACCACTGGATGTATCCGGCCAAACCATCGACCGTCAGTGTTCTTCCGGTTTGATGTCTGTGGCGACTGCCGCTAAACAAATTATCGTCGACAAAATGGACGTGACTGTTGCAGCAGGTCATGAGCATATTTCCATGGTGCAAACCCCAGCTTTCGAATGGATCATGAAGGAAAAAGATGATGCCGTTCTAGCCGGTGATAAAAACGCCTATTTGCCGATGCTGATGACCGCAGAAAATATCTGTAACAAGTACGGTATCTCCCGTGAGTCTCAGGATGAATACGCACTGTTGTCACAACAGCGTACCGCGGCTGCACAGGAAAAAGGCTTGTTCGACGATGAGATTATTCCGGTAACCACGACCAAAGCGGTTTTCAATAAAGAAACCAAGGAAACCACGTTTGAAGAAGTGACCCTGGCCAAGGACGAAGGCAACCGTCCACAAACCACTCTGGAAAGTTTGCAGTCTCTGGACCCTGTTGTTGAAGGTGGTTTCATTACTGCCGGTAACGCCTCGCAATTGTCTGATGGTTCTGCGGCTTGCGTTCTGATGGATCGCGAACTGGCAGAAAAAGAAAATGTTGATGTGCTGGGTATTTACCGCGGCATGATGGTTGCCGGTCTGGCACCGGATGAAATGGGTATTGGTCCAATTTACGCCGTACCTAAGCTGCTGAAAGCTCACGGTTTAACCGTTGATGATATTGGCTTGTGGGAGCTGAACGAAGCCTTCGCTTGTCAGGTTATCTACAGTGCCGAAAAACTGGGTATTCCGCTGGATCGTCTGAACGTAAATGGCGGTGGTATTTCTATCGGCCATCCATACGGTATGACCGGTACTCGCCTGGTGGGCCACGCGCTGCTGGAAGGCAAACGCCGTGGTGTTAAATACGTTGTGATTACCATGTGTGTCGGTGGCGGTATGGGTGCCGCTGGTCTGTTTGAAGTAGCTTAAGGTAAAACCACCATGGCAGAGTATAAGGTTCCTGTACGCGACATCGAGTTCGCGTTCCATGATGTATTGGATTTAACCGCGCATTATCAGCAGTTACCCGGTGCCGAAGAAGTTGATCGCGACTTTATCGGTGCGGTAATGACAGAGGCCGCCAAGTTCTCGGAAGATGTACTGGCCCCGTTAAATCAATCCGGTGATCAGCAGGGCTGTCAGTGGAATGATACTGTGGTCACCACACCTGACGGATTTAAAGACGCCTATCAGCAGTTTGTTGATAACGGTTGGCCCGCACTTGCCCAGGATGTAGAAAAGGGAGGGCAGGGCTTGCCGATGTCGTTGCAAATGTCGGTGTACGAGATGCTTATCTCTGCCAACCTGGCCTGGGGTTTATATCCCACCATTACCTGGGGCGCGGTAACCACCATCGAAGCCCATGGTACTGACGAGCAAAAACGCCTGTTCCTACCAGAAATGATTGCCGGTCGTTGGACTGGCACCATGTGTTTGACCGAATCCCACTGCGGTTCCGATTTGGGTTTGTTACGCACCAAGGCCGAACCTAACGCTGATGGCAGTTACAATATTACCGGTAATAAAATCTTTATTTCCTCCGGTGAGCACGATATGGCCGACAATATTGTGCATGTAACCTTGGCGCGTTTACCGGATGCACCGGCAGGCACCAAAGGTATTTCGCTATTCCTGGTGCCTAAATTCCATATCAATGGCGATGGCAGTATCGGTGAACGCAATAGCGTTAGCTGTGGTTCCATCGAACATAAAATGGGTATTCACGGTAATGCTACCTGCGTTATCAACTTCGATAACGCCAAGGGGTATTTGATCGGGCCAGAAAATCGTGGCCTGAACTGCATGTTTACCTTTATCAATGAATCCCGTGTGGATGTGTGTTTGCAGGCCCATGGCCAGATTGAGCGCTCCTATCAAGGTGCGCTGAGTTATGCCCGCGAGCGTTTGCAGATGAAAGCGATTCCCCGGGTTGATAAGGAAAAACCGGCAGATCCGATTATTGCTCATCCTGAAATTCGTCGCCTGTTACTGACTCAGCGCAGCTTCTCTGAAGGTGCGCGCCTGATGGCTTACGACTTGGCACGTCTGGTGGATTTGGTTAGAAGCGGTTCTGAGGAAGAAAAACATCAAGCCGAAGCGGCACTGGGTTTCCTAACGCCTATCGCCAAAGGTTTTATTACCGAAGCGGCTATTGAAGCTACCAGTCACGGTGTACAGGTATACGGTGGCCACGGTTTTATTCAGGAATGGGGTATGGAGCAGCTCAGTCGAGATGTTCGTATTACCGCAATCTATGAAGGGACTACGGCGATTCAGGGCCTGGATTTAATTACCCGTAAAATCCTTGCTGATGATCAGGTTCAGTACCAGCGCTATCTAACAGAGATAAAGCAGTTCTGCGCCACTAATAAAGCTGAGCTGGATTCTTTGATGGATACCTATCTTCAGTACTTGGCTACCTGGGAGCAAACCACTGCCAGGGTATTGGAAGCTTCACTTAAAGATCTGAACGAAGCTAATGCAGCAGCAGTAGATTTTCTGATGCTGTCCGGTTATGTCGTTATGGGTTACTACCTGGTGCGTGCAGCTGTGACTGCCAAGGCTAACCTGGCTGACGATAATGACGGTTACTACCAATCGAAAATGGATAATGCCGTTTTCTTTGTCAGCAAAATCATGCCACGAATCCACGGCCTGCAAAAACAGATTGAAGCGGGTACCGAGTGTTATATGACGCTGGCGGGTAAGGATTTCGATCTGGCAAGCGAATAGGTAGAGGTTACGTGTGGCTGTTAGCAGTGTGAATAAACATGTTGAGCGAAAACTATCTCATCATCGGTCTATCGATATTGTTGGCTATCAACGTAGTGATGGCCTTTACGATATTGAGGCAAAATTAATCGATGTTAAAGGCATCGATATAACAACGCCGGATAGGCCGGATATTCCCGTTGGTGAATCACTGCATGATATGACGTTGTGTTTGACGCTCGACACTACGATGAAAATTATCGACGTCAATACCAGCATGGATGCGACACCCTACAACACCTGTCCGGAAGTCGCAGACGCCTACAAAGCGCTAATTGGTGAACGCATAGGTGGCGGCTGGACCAAGACCATTAAAATCCTGTTTGGCGGGATTAAAGGGTGTACCCATCTGCGTGAACTCCTGGGGCCCATTGCAACCGTCGCTTTTCAAACTGTGGTGGATGAAGAGTGCCGAACTAAAGATTACCAGGAATCCATGGGTGTTTTTAAAGCCATGGTTAATGGTTGTTATGGGTTAAAAGGCGATGGCGTCAATGTTGCCAGGTTGTGGCCTGAGCTGGCAGAGCCATTCACTGAAATATCTCCTGAAATTACAGAATAACTGATTGAGGATTATACGATGTCTGAAGAGTTACAGGCGAAACGCGTTCAAGTGTTAAAAGATTTTGCCAAAGCGTGGAATGACCACGATATCAATGCGCTGATGTCATTTATGACCGAAGATTGCATCTTTGATGGTTCTGCTGGCGATGAGGTATGTGGGACTCGCTTTGAAGGTTTCGAAGCGGTAAAAGCAGGCTATCAGAAAATTTGGGAGGTATTCCCGGATGCAGCCTGGAATGAAGACAAACATTTTGTAAATGGTGACCGCGGTGTATCTGAATGGCGCTTTACCGGCACCATGGCCGATGGTAGCAAAGTGAATATGCACGGTAACGACCTGTTTGTATTCCGCGATGACAAGATTTACATCAAGGATTCCTACCGTAAAAACCGTCCGCCGGTAAAAGCCGATTAAGGAACGTTTATGGATGCCGTTGCTGAAGGTTTGATCTGCCGTGATCCGGCAGAGATTCATCGCCTGTTTATTATCTCGTTGCTAAAACAGGATATCGATGGTGCGCTATCGCTCTATCATATGGACGCGCATTTTGTATCTGGTCCGGGCACTACCACGGTATCTGGTCATGAAGCTGTACGAGAGCAATTGGAAGTATTCGCCACAATTGCAGGTGATATGAAGCTGGTAGAACGTACTATGACCGTCGCCGGCGATATTGCCCAAGTGAAAATGCAGTGGAAACGCGCCAGTACCGGAGAGGCATTTACCGCTCTGGATGTATTGCAACGCCAGGATGATGGTCGTTGGTTGTTTTTAATTGATAACCCTTATGGGGCATAGGAATTCGTATGTCAGAAGTGAATTTGTTGGTCCGTGTTGCTGTAAAAGAGGACAGCGTAGAGGCCATTAAAGTAGAGATGCGTAAGGCGCAGGAGATTACGCAGGCGGAAGCAGGGTGTTTGCGTTATCAGTTCTTTCAGGATCGTAAAGCACCTACCATGTTTTATGTTCAGGAGACTTATGCTGATAAGGATGCGTTCTTGGCTCACGCCAATTCTGAGCATATGGCGGCTTATTTAGCGGCTACTAAGGATATGATTGAGTCTGTCAATATGCATAAGGTTGATGCTGTTTAGTTTTAGTTGGTTTCTGGTTTGGTACTAAAGTAAGACGTGCAGGGGGCCAGTAGTCCCTTGCCAAACACGCAATAGCCATCCATGGCGCTCGTCGGCGACGTCCCTGTCGCCGGCGGTTTCGCAAGGGACTACTGGCCCCCTACACTCACTTCATCTTAACTGTTAGATTTTCTTGTTCGTTCAATTTAGTTCGAAGGGAAAGTGATGGAGATGCTGCAGTGGTAGGATGGTTGTAAGTGGGCCTCTATTTGAAACCCCCAGCGACACGGAAGTCGCTGAGGAGCGCCAGGGATGGTTTCATGCGTGTTTCAAAAAGAGGCCCACTTGCAACCAGCCGGATTTAGTAAACAGGTCTAGCTAAAAAGAAACTTCCGATGAAACTCAATGTGGGATTCAATATAGCTAGCAATAAAGAAATAGCTATGATCATAACCCTCACGCATATTGATCTCAGCGGAGTACCCAGCCTGATCACAAGCATCAACCAAACGTTGCGTCTGTAACTGCTCTTCCAAAAACTGATCCGCATCTCCCTGGTCTACCAGCATCGGTAGTTTTACCGGAGCGTTCTTCACAAGCTCACAAGTATCGTATTCAAACCAAGCGTTTTCATTGTTACCTAAGTAGCCGCCCAGCGCTTTTTGTCCCCAAGGGCAGTTAATAGGCGAAACGATTGGGGCAAAAGCCGAAACAGATTTATATTGCTGCGGGTTCTTCAGCGCAATGGTTAGAGCCCCGTGACCACCCATGGAGTGACCGCTGATGGATTGGCGTTCGACATCAACTGGGAATTCAGCATTAATCAGCGCTGGTAATTCCTGAGTAATGTAGTCGTACATATGGTAGTGCTTGTTCCAAGGTGCTTGTGTGGCATTTACATAAAAGCCAGCACCTAGCCCAAAGTCGTAAGCGCCTTCGGCATCATCTGCAACATCTTCACCACGCGGGCTGGTGTCAGGGCAAACAATGGCAATTCCTGCTTCAGCGGCATAGCGTTGTGCGCCAGCTTTCTGAACAAAGTTTTCATCAGTACAGGTAAGGCCGGATAACCAGTAAAGCACGGGGACTTTGCCTTCCTCTGCTTGAGGTGGCAAAAAGATAGAAAACCGCATATCGCAGTTCAAACTTGAGGAGGTGTGACTATATTGCTTTTGCTCACCACCAAAGCATTTATTCGACGCAACTAATTCCAAAATCGTGTTCCTTAATATAGATGGGGTCTGACCCGCAGGGTCAGACCCCGCTGCGGGTGCCAGTAATTGTCCGGGGTCTGACCCTGCGGGTCAGACCCCATTCGGAGCACTAAGTCGAATTTTAGTAGAGTACGACCGAACGAATACTCTCACCCTCATGCATCAAATCAAACGCCTTATTAATATCGTCCAACGGCATAGTGTGAGTAATCAGCGGATCGATCTGAATTTTACCTTCCATATACCAATCAACAATCTTAGGTACATCGGTACGACCTCGCGCACCACCAAAGGCGGTACCTTTCCAGGAGCGACCAGTCACTAACTGGAACGGACGGGTGGAAATTTCCTGACCGGCACCGGCAACTCCAATAATATAGGACTCACCCCAGCCTTTGTGTGCACACTCCAGCGCCTGACGCATGGTGTTTACATTACCGATACACTCAAAGCTGTAGTCCACGCCGCCATTGGTTAAATCGATAATGGCTTCGGTGGTTTTCATATCGACATCTTTCGGATTAACAAAGTCAGTCATACCAAACTGTTTGGCCAGTTCAGCTTTGGCGGGGTTCATATCCACGCCGATAATACGGCTGGCACCAGCGAGTTTTGCACCTTGAATAACATTCAAGCCAATACCGCCCAAACCAAATACCGCCACAGTAGATCCCACTTCTACCTGGGCTTCAAAAACCACAGCACCCACTCCGGTGGTTACACCACAACCGATATAACACACCTTATCAAACGGCGCATCTTCACGGATTTTTGCCACGGCAATTTCCGGCAACACGGTGTAGTTGGAGAATGTGGAGCAACCCATATAGTGGAGGATAGGTTTGCCGTCGAGGGAGAAGCGGCTGGTACCATCTGGCATTAAGCCTTGGCCTTGGGTACCACGAATTTTCTGGCACAGGTTGGTTTTAGGGTTCAGGCAGAAGTCACACTCACGGCATTCTGGGGTGTAGAGGGGGATAACGGTATCGCCTGGTTTGAGGCTGGTAACGCCAGGGCCTACATCAACGACGATGCCTGCACCTTCATGGCCAAGTACGGCTGGGAATACGCCTTCAGGGTCATCACCGGACAGGGTAAAAGCATCGGTATGGCATACGCCGGTGGCTTTAATTTCAATCAATACTTCGCCGGCTTTTGGGCCTTCCAGGTCCAGTTCGACAATTTCCAGGGGCTTTCCGGCCTGGAAGGCTACGGCTGCACGCGTTTTCATATCTCATCCCTTGTTATCAGTTAGCAATGGCTATCAATGAGTCTAATTCACATCACCAGAATTTAGGTGACATCTTGATGGATTCGATTATAGACTGTTGCTGTTCTGGGTTGTATGTGTGATTTTGTAATAAGTTTGTTCTTATGTGGCAACAATAAGGCAGCAAAATAATGGTTTAATAAGATGGCTAAGTGGGAAGAAAGCGAGATATTCGTATCGGTGGTAAAACACGGCGGCTTTTCAGCGGCAGCGGAGAAGATGGGGGTATCCAAGTCCCATGTCAGCCGCCAGATCAGCCAGCTGGAAAACCGTTTGGGCGCCCAGCTACTTCAGCGTACTACCCGCAAGGTCACCACAACCGAGGTAGGCCAGGCCTATTTCCTGCGGGCCAAAGAGCTGGTTGAAGGGCTGGAGGATGCCGAAAAAGCGGTGATGGATCTGCAGGCGACTCCGCGGGGTAATCTGAAAATGACGGTTGCCGGTGGTTTTGGTGAGGACTTTGTGGCCCCGGCTGCTGCGGAGTTTATGTCGCAAAACCCGGAATTGAATATTGATATCGACTTTACCAACCGCACCGTTGATTTGATTGCCGAAGGATATGATTTGGCGATTCGCGCGGGGGTACTCAGTGATTCCACGCTGATCGCCAGGCGTATTGTCAGTCGGTCACTGTGTATTTGTGCCAGTCCCGACTATCTGGCTCGCAAGGGTAAGCCAGAATCTATTCAAGGGCTGTCACGACATAACTGCTTGCTGGGGACTTTGCCAACCTGGCGTTTTCGATCCTCAAGCGGTCATTCTGAGCAAAGGCTTGAAGGGCGTTGGCGGAGTAATAACGGCAGGGCGCTACTATCGGCGGCACGGCAAGGCTTGGGGTTGGTTCAGTTGCCTGAGTTTTATGTACGCAGAGATTTGGCAGAAGGCACCTTGGTCGAGGTGCTGAAAGAGTTTCAACCAACCGATACGGGCGTGTGGGCGGTGTATCCCAGTAATCGGCATCTGTCCGCCAAAGTGCGGTTGTTTGTCGAGTTTTTAGTGAATTATTGTCGCGAGCACAATGCATAAAAGAGAATATAAATCCGTATGAACAGGCAACATCCTATTCCTACCAATGTGATTACCGGCTTTTTAGGTGCCGGTAAAACCACGTTAATCCAACACCTGTTAAAAACCAAACCTGCCGATGAGCATTGGGCGGTTTTGGTTAATGAATTTGGTGAAGTGGGCTTGGATGGCGCCTTGCTCGCTGCCGAAGGTATTGCTGTTAAAGAAGTACCTGGTGGTTGTATGTGTTGTACAACCAGCTTGCCTTCAAAGAGCGCGATGAATCAGCTTATCGAGCAACAAAATCCTGATCGTATATTAATTGAGCCCACTGGCCTTGCGCATCCCAAACAGATTTTACAAAGCTTTGGTGGTAAGGCTTATCAAGGCATATTGGATATGCATGCGGTGGTATGTGTACTTGATCCCTGGAGTTTGAGTGATGATCAGTTTTTAGCGCTGCCGGCTTTCCGTGATCAAATTCAACTGGCTGATGTGCTGATCGCAACCAAGTCTGATACCTCAGCACCTGAACACCTTGCTCGCTTCGATACCTTTGCCGCGAGCCTCAAACCTATGAAAAGCCAGATTGGCAAAATCAGTCAAGGCAATATGCCTTGGCAATGGCTGGATGCACCGCGAGTAAAACAAACTGTAATCTTGACAACGCCAGCTTCACACTCAGGAGCCTCAAGTAGTGATGTTGCCGAGCGTGACAGTGATGGCGTGCTACGTCAGGAAAATAAAACCGATTACGGCTATAGCTGTGGCTGGTTATTCCCCGAGACGTTTGTCTTCAATTTTGAAGGATTAAAAACGCTTCTTTCAGAATTGGAAGTCCCGCGTATTAAAGCGGTAATGCAAACCGATAAAGGCTGGTTCAGTTTTAACCGGATGCGGGAGAATTTTCAGGCTAAAGAAACAACCTCAATAGGTGAAAGCCGATTGGAAGTGGTCAGTATGGAACCTGTCGACTGGAGAGGGCAGGATAACAAACTTAGGCTATTAAGTTCATGACCGGCACATAACCGGGGTCTGACCCTACGGGTCAGACCCCAGCCGTAGGCATCTACTATCATCACTTAATAATATTTGAGTTGTGTCGCTTTCCCCCAAAACACCCGATAAGAAAACACGGTATAAACCAAAATTATCGGCACCACAATCAAAGCTCCCACCAACATAAACCGCAAGGATTCCGCCGCACTGGCAGCTTCAATCATGGTTAACTGCCCGGGGATAATATAAGGGTAAAAGCTGTAGGCCAGTCCCTGGAAGCAGACAAAGAAAATACTCGCACTGGCGACAAAGGGAATCCAGCAACCAAAATCCTGTTCAAACGGTATGCGAACCAGAACCCGATCATTAATCACAAACAGTGCCAGGCTAACGACGGGTATCTGCAGTAATAGCAGCCCGAAAGGAAAGCTAAACCATCTGTCGAAAACCCCCGGGTTCACCAACGGGTTTACCAGACAAACCCCGATAACCCCGATAAAACAAACCCAGCCACTGCGTCTGGCCCAAAGGGCAGCTCGTTTTTGTAATTCGCCTTCGGTTTTCATAACCAGCCAGCCTGCACCAATATAGCTATAAGCTGCAGCAACGCCACAGGCACTTAACAGGGCAAAGCCAATACTGGCAGGCGTGGTTTGCAAACCCATCACATAAAGGCCCAGCATATAACCTTGAGATAAAGCGGTAATTAAAGATCCGGCCCGGAATAATCTATCCCAGATCATCTTGTGATCGAGTGCAACCTTGGCGCGAAAGTCAAAGGCAACGCCACGCATAATCAACCCTAGCAGCATAATGGTGGCAGGTAGATACAGCGCTTCCAGCACAAGGTTATAGGCTTGTGGGAAAGCAATCAGCAGTAAACCAATGGCCAGTACCAGCCAGGTTTCGTTGGCATCCCAAAAAGGGCCGATACTGGCAATCATGGTGTCTCGCTGTTGGCTGGATTGTTCGTCATTACCAGCAGGAAGCAAAATCCCTACGCCCAAGTCGTAACCATCAAGTATGGCGTACACTAAAATGGCCAACGCCATAAGGCCGGCAAAAATCATGGCGAGACTTTCAAGTTCAAGCATAGTTGCCCCCTGTATTGGTTTGTCCAATAAACTGTTGGTGTTCGTCGGCCGAGATTTCTTCAATTTCAACCGCACGTCTGGCCATTAAAAATAGCGTGTGTATATAAGCTACCAACAAACCGGCATACACCAGCGAATACAGTAACAAGGACAAACCGACATTACTGGCTGCGACCGGTGTTACGGCATCCGCTGTGCGCAGTACGCCACTGACGAGATAAGGTTGGCGACCAATTTCGGTTACGTACCAACCTGCCAATGTTGCGGCCCAGCCGGAAAAAGTCATCGCCGTCATGGTGTACAAAAACCAGTTGGGGGCAGATTCCTTTCGCCACAGGTAGTAGCTGCCAAGCCAGGCCGCGGCTATCATCAGTAATCCAATGCCTACCATGATTCGAAAACCCCAGAACACCGGAGCAACGGGTGGGTGTTCATCGATAAATTCATTAAGTCCTTGAATGGTACCTTGAGGATCGTGAGTGAGGATAAGGCTGGCCAACTTGGGAATACCCAGTGACCAATGATTGGTGCGATTGTCCTCATCCGGGATCGCAAACAGTAGCAATGGGGCACCGTCGGTGGTTTCCCAAACACCTTCCATCGCAGCCACTTTTTGCGGTTGATGTTCGAGTGTATTCAAACCGTGTAAATCACCGACAAAGGCTTGCAAGGGGGCCAATAGGGTAGCTGCTGTAAGGGCAATTTTTAAAGTTAATCGCGGTGCACGTTTTTGATCGCCTCGTAAAATGCGATAAGCCGAGATACCTGCAATCAGGAAACTGGCTGTAAGGCCGGAAGCAATCAAGGTGTGGGACAAACGGTAGGGCAGGGAAGGATTAAAAATAATCTCCCACCAGTCTACCGGAAAGGCGACACCATCACGTAACTCAAACCCTGTTGGGGTTTGCATCCAGGAGTTTAATGACAAAATCCAAAACGCAGACGCTGTGGTTCCCAGTGCAACGATCAGTGTGGCAAAGGTATGCAGCCGAGGTGATATACGATCAATACCAAACAGCATAATGCCCAAGAATGTTGCTTCGAGGAAAAACGCGGTTAAGACTTCGTAGCCCAATAGAGGGCCGGCAATATTGCCCACCTTTTCCATAAAACCGGGCCAGTTAGTGCCAAATTGAAACGACATGGTAATGCCGCTAACAACCCCAAGGGCAAAGGTGAGGGCAAAAACTTTTACCCAGAAGCGATAAGCACGCATCCATACAGGATTGGCGGTGCGATGCAGTTGTACTTTAAAGAAGAATAAAAACCAGCACAGGGCGATGGTAATCATTGGGAAGAGAATATGAAAACTGATATTGAGGGCAAATTGAATGCGCGACAACATCAAGGTGTCTGCGACAAAACTGTCGACCATAGCAAACCTCGCTTACATCTTGTGGTGTTAACAGGTTTAGAGCGTTTTTTAAGGATCAGGCTTTGCCTGACTTATTACCTCCTTTTAATTTGTCGGTAAATTCCAGCACCTTTCCGACACCGGAGCCGAGTTTAAGCAGTGTTTGTAATTTGTCGGGGCTAAGTCCTTGAATATCGTCAAACCAGACTTGCAGAGTTTCCAATAAATCGTGGATTTCCTGCATGCGCTCGCGGGCATAGGCTTCAGATTGGGAGCTTTCGTTTTCGAGCAGGGTATCGCGCAACAGTGACAGAGTGGGGTCCATTTCCCGGCGTTTACGTTCTTCCAAAATACGCTTGGCCATCTCCCAAATACTGCCGGCGGTGGTGTAGTAATCCTTGCGATCACCCGCGACATGCTGCACCTGAATCAGGCGCCAGGACTGTAATTCTTTAATGCCCATGCTGACATTGCCGCGGGAAATCCCCAGCGTTTCGGCGATATCGTTAGCGCTGAGAGGCTCTTCGCTCAGCACAATAATGGCGTACATCTGGCCAACGGTGCGGTTAAACCCCCATCGGCTGCCCATTTCACCGAAATGGAGGACGAAGGATTCAATGGTAGGAGACATCTTCACGGCCAGGATTCCTTAAATGCTGAATTTTAAAGTTTCAGAAATTATTGAAAGTTTAGAATCTTTCTTGACATGGATCAAGGCCTGTTTGGAAATTTTGGATCTTTGGAGGTAGAAAAGGGGTAGGGTAATAAATTGGAACTACAGGGGGATCGCACTGAACGGGGTCTGACCCTGCGGGTCAGACCCCATCCTTAGTTACCTATTTGCCTTTGAAGGCAGGTGCTCTTTTTTCGGCACTAGCCGCAAAGCCTTCCTTTAAATCATCTGATGCGGTACAAACCTCAGCCAGCTTCTGTGCCTCCTCACGAACAAAACTACCATCAGCCACCTGATTACAAATCTGCTTCATCGCATTCATAGCCAGCGGTGCGTAACCTGCCATACGTTGTGCCAGCTTCTGCGTTGCTTCTTCCAATTCAGAAGGCTCAACCAGATGCGTAAGGTAGCCAATCTCTTTGAGCTCCGGGCCGCGAAAATCTTCACTGGCCACCAGTAGTCGTTTAGCAGTGGGCAGGCCCAGTGTATTCACATAACGCTCGATACCGTTTACCGGATAACACAAACCAATACGCGCAGGTGGAACAAACAGGCGCATAGTTGTCATGCCAATACGAAAATCACAGGCCACGCCAATCTCGGTACCACCACCGTAGGCTGAACCATTAAAGGCGCAGATGGTGGGGATCTTCATAGCACTGATTTTATCGGGCACTTGAGTAAAGCGATCGCCGTCGAAATTGCCAGAGCCCAGTTGATTAAGAGCTGCACCAGCGCAGAAAGTCTTCTCACCATTACCGGTAATGATTAAAACCCGCACACTAGAATCTTGATCTACGGTATCCAAATGCGCCAGAAACTGGCTCAGGTTATCGTTATCCAGGGAGTTATGTCGTTCCGGGATATTCAGGGTGATAGTGGCGATAGCGCCATCTATATGCAGGTCTACACCTGGGGAAAGTTCTCTAATCATGGTGTTCTTACTTCGTTCTGCAGGCCAATTGGGCGCTATTGTCGAAGATCATATAGGGCTTGTCCAGACGATCAGACGTACTTCTGAAAGAGGGGCGGTCTTGTCTATTACTTGGCGCTTTTACGTGATTACACTACGAGAATAGAATGAAGCTGTTATTATTTGTGAAGTTTCCGGCCTGAAAAGGCACACTTTGTAAGAGGATATTCCTGTGACCGACGAGCAGCAATCTGCTGATGAAAAGAAAAACGCCAAACACAAAAAGGCGATGGAAAAACAAAAAGCCAATGTGGATGCCAGCATCGAGGCGGCGGATATTGAGCGCGGTGTACTGATTCTGCTAACCGGTGATGGTAAAGGCAAAAGCAGCTCCGGCTTTGGCATGGTGATGCGTGCTCTGGGATATGGTCACAAGGTTGGCGTTGTGCAGTTTATTAAAGGTGTGCAGCTGTCCGGTGAGGAAGTGTTTATTCGCGATAAATTCCCCGAGGTGGATTTTTACCAAATGGGTACGGGCTTTACCTGGAATACCCAGGATCGCACCAGTGATATTGAAGCGGCCGAGAAAACCTGGGCCGAAGCCGAGCGTATGCTGCAGGATGAAAGCCTGAATCTGGTACTGCTCGATGAACTGACTTATATGCTGGCCTACAAGTATCTGGATGAGGAAAGGGTACTGAGTGCACTGGCCAATCGTCCGGTTGAGCAGAGCGTGATTGTCACCGGTCGCGGTGGCGGTAGTGCACTGCAAAAACTGTGTGACACTGTATCTGAAGTGAAAGAAGTTAAGCACGCTTTTAAAGCCGGCATTAAAGCCCGTGAGGGCGTGGATTATTGAGTCAGTCTCTATTCGACCGGCTTGATCAATACGGCCTCAATCTGCAGGCCGTGTTAAAGATTGCTGATCTGCCGGAGTCTGTCAGGGCCTCTCTGGCTTCCACTTTGGAGGAAGACGATCAACTGACAGATATCTTGCTGATAGGCCATGCCGGGCGCGATTTTTGGCAGGCTTTTAAAGCTTCCCGCTGGGGCGATATCGCCAATCGGATTCACCCGCATCCGATCGATAGCTTTACCACAGAAACCATTGCAAGCAGTCTGTCTGACACCTGCCCAGAGGTGTCTTACCGTTGGTTATATCCTGCCGATCAATGTTTAGTTGATTTACAGGCCCTTGGTCGCCTAGCCGGCTGGCATGGTGAATCGCCGTTTAGGTCGGGGGTCAATCAGCCATGGGGCCCCTGGTACGCTTACCGGGCAGTACTGGTCTCTACGCCATTACAGGAAAAGCCTGAGCGCAGAATAGACCCCGAGGTTCAATCCCCCTGCAGCACTTGTTCAGCCAAACCCTGCGTCAGGGCTTGCCCAGCCGATGCACTGGGTGAAAGCCATGCTGACTTTCAATTACAGGTCTGCCTGGATTATCGCCTGCAGCCACAATCCCCGTGTGCCCACCAATGCATTGCTCGCAGCGCCTGTCCGGTAGGGCAAGAGCACCGCTATAGCCAGGATCAAATGCATTATCACTACGGTGTCTCTCTGGAGATGATCAGAAAGTGGCAAAAGGGTCAGTAATTTTGACGGAATCGGTTATTGGTTTGGGGTAGGGAAGCCCTTAGAATCAGGACACTGTCAAGATTCGAGGAGAGAGTGTCATGTCCACAATGACATTAGAGCTAAAAGAGGGCGTTCACGTCCTGACCCTGACCAACCATGAAGGTGAAAATTCCCTGACCATAGACGTGTTGAAAGAGTATCACGCGGCTCTGGATGAGGTTGAGGCCTTTGAGGGCAATACCGCCCTGATGGTGACCTGCGAGCACGAGAAGACCTTCAGCACCGGTATTAACTTGGGCTGGTTGGGCCAGCAGTCCCCCGAGGGGATTGAGAATTTTGTAAGCACGCTGGAAAAGCTCTACTACCGTATAGCGCTGCTGGAAGTGCCTACCGTGTTTGCCATTAATGGTAACTGCTACGCCGGTGGTGCCATTATGGCCAGCTGTGCCGATTTCCGCTTTATGCGCGCCGATCGTGGCCGCTTCTGCTATCCGGAAGTGAACATTCATATCCCATTCACCCATATGATGACTGATGTTATCGACCTGATCCCCAATAAACACGCCTTGAAATATATGGCGCTGTTGGGTACGGCTTATACCGGTGAAGAGTGTAAAGCCAACAATATCGTTGATGACATCTTCCCGATGGATCAGCTGCAGGAGCAGAGTTTTGCCTTCGCCAAGCAGTTGGCCGAGAAGGATCGCAAGACTTACGGTGTCATCAAACGCCGTCTGCGCGAGAAGCTGGCCAAGCGCGAATTGGTTCCTGGCTATATTGCCTAAATGATCTGAATCAGCGCTATTTTTCGCTAAAAAGCCGCTATTTCACTTCGAAATAGCGGCTTTTTATTTGCTTCAAAAACGTTATATTGGCCTTTATGCCCAAACTTATGGCCAAAATAAAGTCCTGTATGGCAAAAATTATGGCCAGAATCCCCTATCTGTGGCCATCCCAGAGGCATAAACTTGTCTTTATCCTATAACCCCTGAAACCACCTGTTTGGCCATGGACTCCTGTAACGCGCTTGGGAGCAGTCGGCAAAACGGGGCTTTTGCGTGGGTTACCGTGTATTAGTTGATAAAGAAGAATTACCTATGTCTCGCTTGCCCGTTATCGTTGGTTTTGGTGGATTTAATGCTGCTGGACGCAGTTCTTTCCACCACGGTTACCGCCGCACTGTGATTGAAAGCTTATCAGCCGAGGATCGCCAGGAAACGCTGGTAGGCCTGGCGACATTGATGAAGCTGGTTTCCTTTACTGATGGCCAATATAGCGATGCTGAAGGCAATAGCTACACCGCTGAAGAAGTGGCGAGCAAGTACGAAGAGCAGATCCTGAATTCCACCCTGGTTCGTCGCATCGAAGAGCAACACCTGGATGTCGACAATGTGCACTGGCACAAAGAAGCCACCATCGCGCCTGCAGAGGGCGAAGCCCTGACCTTCGTTACCAAGAAAAAACAATTGCCGGAATCCCTGCCAGAATCCTGGCAAGTGACAGAACTTGATGACGGCATGGTGAAGGTGCAGCTGCTTGATGGCGTCAATGTGAAGTTTGATGCGACACGCGAAATGCCGGTGAAATCCGCTGGCCAGTTACCTAAAGGTTTTGAGCCAGGCGAACATTACACTTCGCGTTTCCATCCTCGTGGTTTACAGCTAACTGTCGTTGCGGCTTCCGATGCCGTGCAATCAACCGGTATTGAATGGCAAACCATCGTTGATGCTGTAGCGCCTGACGAGATAGGCGTATACGCCAGCAGTGTGATGGGGCAGAACGACGAAAACGGTAATGGCGGTATGATGAAGTCCCGCTTAATGGGCAAGCGTGTTACCGCCAAGCAGTTGCCGCTGGGTTTGAATACTATGCCTGCCGACTTTATTAACGCCTATGTGCTGGGTAGTGTTGGCCAAACCGGTGCTTTAACCGGCGCCTGTGCGACTTTCTTATACAACCTGCAGGCCGGTATTAGCGATATTGTGTCTGGTAAACGCCGTGTTGTTTTAGTGGGCTCCTCTGAGGCGCCTATCCAGTCAGAAATTATCGATGGCTATGGCAATATGAGTGCCCTGGCATCGGTTGACGGCTTGACAAAAGTGCTGGGTACTCCTGAAGGTGAAGAGCCAGACTACCGTAAAGCCAGTCGCCCCTTTGGTGAAAACTGCGGCTTTACCCTGGCAGAGTCTGCACAGTTCTTTATGTTGATGGACGATGCCCTGGCATTGGAACTGGGTGCCGATATTCACGGTGCCGTACCGGAAGTCTTTATCAATGCCGATGGCCCGAAAAAATCTATTTCGGCTCCTGGCCCGGGTAACTACATCACCATGGCCAAATCGTTGGCCAACGCAGCAGCCATTATTGGCGAAGAAAGTGTGCGTGAGCGCTCCTTTATTCAGGCCCACGGTTCCAGCACCCCGGCTAACCGCGTAACCGAATCGATTATTTTCGATAAGGTGGCGGAAGCCTTCGATATTAAAGATTGGCCTATTTCGGCTGTGAAAGCCTTTGTCGGTCACCCGTTGTCCTCTGCCAGTGGCGATCAGTTGGCCAGCTCATTGGGGGTGTTTAAATACGGGATCGTTCCCGGTGTGAAAACCATCGATAAAGTCGCTGACGATGTTTACGATGATCGTCTGAATATTTCCGTCAAGGATGTCGCTGTGGGTCAGCAGGGCATGGATGTCAGCTTCCTTAACTCCAAAGGTTTTGGTGGCAATAATGCTTCGGCGGCTGTATTTGCCCCGCATATTGTTGAGTCCATGATGACCAAACGTTATGGTGAAGACGCCATGGCAACTTACCGTGAGCGTCGTGAAGCTGTGCGTCGACACGCCGAAGCTTACGAACAGGCCGCTTTGGCTGGTGATCTCAAAACTATCTACAAGTTTGGCGAGAATATGATTGACGAAGCAGACATTGAGATTTCTGCGGACAGTATCAGTATGCCGGGCTTTGATAATAAAATTGATCTTAGTGCAGAAAACCCATACAAGGATATGGTGTAACTAAGGCACCTTTACAATCTCGGCGAGTAAAAGACACTAGGCTCCTGCCTTCGCACAAGGTGAATTGCGCAGCAAGAGAAGGTACCCTGGGGTAGGAGCGACGGTTTGAGATGATCGTACTTTATTCGAGTCGTCATTCCTGCGCAGGCAGGAAGAGCCTGCCCCGCGAGCAAGGCGAGTGCTTTGGGTATCCAGTGTCTTTTTTAGATCTGCGTTTGAAAATACCTACCGAAATTTTACAAACACCCATAAACAGCATCAATCAACGCCTGATTCCGCGGGCTCTGCCACCTCGGCGTAATATCATTCATCACATAACCAAAGCCCAGCTGGCAATCGGGATCCCCAAAGCCCGCTGATCCGCCGCTACCAAAATGCCCAAAGCTGTGAGCATTGGGACCAAACTGACGATAGTCGCGGGTGGGTTGAAAGCCCAAACCAAAACACACCGGGCGTCCCAGTACCGGGCAGTCAAAATTCTCCGACTGTTTCGTTGTCGCTTCCTGCAGTAAATCCTGACTCAGTAACTGAGGCCCAGGTACTTTGCCTGCACCGGCGAGCTGCTGGTAAACATGGGCAATGCCACGCGCGGTACCGTGACCATTGGTGGAAGGTACTTCGGCCTGGCGCCAACCACGGCCATTCATAACGCCCAGCCCGGCAAAACCCGGGGGATTAAAGTAGCTTAAATTCACCATCTGCTGGGTTTCGTTAATAGGGTTATCCAAAATGCTGGCAGGGGGTGGCTGATCGCTGGGGTGCCAAACTATATCGGCAACACGGTTCAGGGTTGCATCGGGTAAGCCGAAGTAGACTTCTTCATTCAATGGCTGGCTAATATGTTCTTGCAGGTACTGGCCGACACTTTTGCCGGTGATGCGTCGTAACGGTTCGCCAATTAAATGACCGTAGGTATTGGTGTGATACACCGCCTGGGTTCCCGGCTCAAACCAGGGGGCTTGTTCTTCCAGTGCCTTAACGATGGGCGACCAGTTAAACAGGTCTTCATTGGTTAAACGCTTTTCAAAGCTTATCAGGCCAGCCTGATGACTGAGCAGCTGACGCAGTGTAATTTGCTCTTTACCGTTGGCGGCAAACTCGGGCCATACACTGGCAATAGGTTTATCCAGTGCGAGTAAACCTTGATCGACAAGTTGTAAGGTACACAGTGCTGCAATGGCTTTACTCACAGAATAAAAGCCTACCAGGGTGTCTTGCTGCCAGGGCTTGCTGCGGTTTTTATCCTGAAAACCACCCCAGAGATCGACGACTTTTTTGCCCTCTATATAGACACTGCAGGCAGCGCCTAATTCGCCGTGATCAATAAAGTTCTGGGTGAAGGCTTCGCGAACCTGGCTAAAGGCACTGTCACAGTAACCTTGTACTGGAACTGTCATAGGACTTAACACACTCTAGATTGATATTTCATTCTCCAATGAATAGTAGAGCAGTGCCAGTATCCATGTCGAAAAGTGGCATTATTTTCCGGAATTATGTCGTTTCACTCACAGATAATGAGTATTTCAGCTGTTATCAGCATTAACCCAGTCCATTCCCGGTTGCCCGTACCAATACCCGTTACAGTTGTCCTGTAGCTGATGTTCAGGCACCAGATTGATTATGCTGGCTTGCTGATGGATGGCCTCATGATAGCGGTTAATGATGCCTAGAGTATCCGTTGATTGTGGGCTGATACGCATAATGTCCACGCCAATATCCTGCATGGTTTGCCATTCCCCCAGCAGGTTATAAAGGGATGCGGATTGGGTTTGAATGCCATTGAGAGTAAACAGTTGATGACTTTCCTGAGTGTTCATCACCAGGCCATCAGGGTATTGAATACAGCTGAGTTGGCAGTCGTCTTTGGGCAGATTTTTGGCGCGAGCAATAAAGCAGCGGGCGGAATAGGCTAAAGGCAGTTTACCGTAACTGAAAATTTCGGTTTCGATTTTATCGGCAAACCCTAATTGCTGAGCATCCGCCAAAATATCCTTAAGGGTTTCGGCGTTCAGCTCTACGGGCATAACCCAGCGTTGCATGCCTTTTTGATAAAGGGTTTGCAGACTATAGGCGTTGTAAATATTAACTGATGAGCCCGAGACAAACGGCAGCTTGCGTTCCGCCAGTAAATTCACTGCACCCATATCGTTGGCTTCAACCAGACAAGGGCTGTTATCACAAATTTTTCGCAGTGCACTGATTTCAGATCGGGCTTCAATCAAGGCAAGTGTCGACATAACGATTTGTTTACCGGAATCACACAGCGCGGTTGCAAGTTCAAGCCAGTCACCGGTTCGCAGTTCCTGGCGTTTAGAGCAGACCGCTTCACCCAGGTAAATAATATCCACCGGGGCATGCAGCATTTGTTGGTAGAAGTCTTCGACTTTTTGGCGGGGCCAGTAGTAAAGGATCGGGCCCAGTGAGAGCTTTAAGGGTGACGTTACAGATTGTGTCATAGGGTTTCAGGTCTCATTAGAATCGTCGGTTATTGCCAGGCTCGGTGGTAGGCACCCAGGGTAGTTTGTGAACCTTCAGAAACCTTATCCAGCGATTGCAGCCATTCTGCTCTGGGAGCAAAGCTGTCTTTTTCCTGTTGGTAAGTGTCCAGCGCTTGGCGCCAGACTCGAACCACCTGTTCTACATAGGCGGGGCTGCGTTGCCGACCTTCAAGCTTGATCGCTTTAATGCCTATAGAGGCCAGTTCGGGAATTAATTGCAGGGTATTAAGGCTGGTGGGTTCTTCCAGGGCATGAAAAACATTACCGTCAACTTCAAACCGACCTTTACAGAGCGTAGGGTAACCCGCATTTTCGCCGTCTTTGTATCGGTCTATCAAAACATGGTTGAGTCGTGACTCACGACCGTAATCCGTTTCGTGCCAGCGTACATCTTTAGCGGGGGAACAGGCTCCACAAGTATTGGGCGATTCATCGGTTACATAGCTTGATAGATGGCAGCGGCCTTCGGCCATTATGCATAAACTGCCAAAACCAAAGACTTCCAAATCAACCGGGCTGTGTTCGGCCACATATTTTACCTGTGCTAAAGACAATACCCTGGGCAGTACCGCGCGGCGTATACCAAATTCCTGTTGATAAAAGCGCATGGCTTCGGCGTTGGTGGCCGAGCCTTGCACCGATAGATGCAGTGCTAAATCCGGATGGCGATTGCGGGCATAACCCATAACCCCCATGTCGGCAATAATCAGTGCATCAACGCCGAGATCGGTAGCCGTATCAACGGCTCGTTGCCAACGTTGCCAACCTTTGGATTGTGCGTAGGTATTAATAGCAACGAAGATTTTTACACCGTGGTCGCGCGCGTAATCCAGTGCACGTTGGGCTTTTTTATCATTAAAGTTTAGTCCCGCAAAATGGCGAGCGTTGGTGTCATCTTTAAAACCGATATAGACAGCATCGGCACCATTGTCGACAGCAGATTTTAGGGCAGGCAAACTTCCGGCGGGGCATACAAGCTCCATGGCGTGTGTTCCTGTACTATTTAAAAATCAATGTTTGGCAATAAACAAATCGGCATATTGCAGACTGCGTTGTATCCAGTTGGGCAGGTCCGCTATATCAATGCTGTCGATAAGGTTTTTGACCTCCAGTCCCAGCTCGGTATTGCCTTCAATAGTCAGACGTCGCTGAAAGAACAGTGTATCCGGGTCTTCTTTGCGGGCGGCTAAGCGAATAAATTCATCCAGGTTACCGCCTATGGTGACTTCCGCAGGTTTTGTATTGGGAATAATTTGTAACTGGTTGTTGGTCAGCGTCAAGGTTAACCTGTATTTCAGGTCATCGATCTTCAGGCTAACAAAACGGTCCTGCAGAAAATCCAGGTCGCCATCCCTTAGTGCTTCGCTAAAGGCTTGGGGAAGCAGTTTACCCATCACTTTTTTTTGCAGTGAAAAAGGGCAGTGACGTGCGGCCATACCAACCATTGGCCGAATCATGGAGTGATGAACAGTATGATGAATTGGGCTATTTACGAGTGAAGCGAGTTTGATCATTGTCAGCCACGTGCGTTATCTATCTTCAAGTGGCTGCAATTATTAGGCGGCTATATGGGGGAAATTATGATCTTGATCAAGGATTACCTGTGATTGCCCCCGATAAGTTCTGTACGGGTTTGCAATAAGTAACAGCTCAAATATCGGAGGTATTAAACCTGTCCCTATTAACCAGTACTCAAGGGTATCCCTTAAGGAGAGGTATTCTTTAACTGCGGCTTTAAGGTTGTGAATACCTGTTCCATCAATAGGGGTTGTGCTTCGGCAGTGGGATGAATGCCGTCAGCTTGCATAAGCTCAGGAGAGGTAGCCACGGTGTCGATAAAGTTGGCAATTATCGGCAGGTCATAGTTTTCTGCCAGCTCGACATAGAGCGATGAGAATTGCTGGCTGTAACGGGGGCCATAGTTGGGCGGAATATGCATACCAATTAACAGCACGCGTCCGCCCGATTTGGTGCTGGTATCAATAATCTGCTCGAGGTTGCGTCGTACCGTTGTCAGTGGATAACCACGCAGGCCGTCATTGCCACCTAGCTCAAGGATGATCCAATCGGGGGTATGCTCTCGTAGAAGAGGAGGAAGGCGATGTAAACCACCGCCGCTGGTTTCTCCGGAGACACTGGCATTAATCACCTTGTGGTCATCTCCCAACTGTTGTTGCAACAGGTTGACCCAGCCCTGTGACGGATCAATGCCATAGCCCGCACTGAGACTGTCGCCCAGTACCATAATAGTCTCTGCCCTGGCGCTGATACTGACCAGCAGGCTTAGGATTACACCAGTAATAAAGGGCTTTGTTTTCATGCTATGGCCTTTTACAGAGATTGATTTGGCAAGTGTATATCAATTGTGGGTAAAGAAGTGTCAACCTTTTTGACTCTTTTGACTATCTCTTTAAGAATCAGTTCTATCAACCAGAATTAACCGCATTGTATGGGGATCAGAGTATGTTAATAGCCAGACAGCTTAGTAAAGTGGTGCAAACGGCGGAAGGCTCATTAACGATATTGGACTCTGTCTCCCTGAACCTGGAGCGAGGTAAAAGCCTGGCTATTACCGGTGCATCCGGCTCTGGCAAATCCACATTGCTGGGTATACTCGCCGGTCTTGATGAACCAACTGCGGGCAGTGTTGAGCTGGATGGTGATGATCTTACCGGGCTGGATGAAGAGGGCAGGGCGGCTGTGCGAGCCAAATCGGTGGGTTTTGTCTTCCAGTCCTTTCAATTGATGCCAGGCTTAACGGCGCTGGAAAATGTCATGTTACCTCTAGAACTACACGGCAAGTCCAATGCGCGAGCTATGGCTGAATTGTTTCTGCAGCGTGTCGGGCTTTCACATCGTCTACAGCATTATCCTCGCCAGTTGTCGGGAGGCGAACAACAGCGGGTTGCCATTGCACGGGCATTCGCCAGTGAGCCAGCCATTCTTTTTGCTGATGAACCTACCGGTAACCTTGATGCTGCAACAGGTGCGCGGGTGATTGATTTGTTATTCGAACTTAACCGTGATCAGGGCACCACGCTGGTTCTGGTTACCCATGAGCAGCGCTTGGCACAGCGCTGTGAGCAACATTTGGTGTTACAGGCTGGCAAGGCCGTAGAGCCAGGCCATTTATCTGCTGTACAAGCTGCACATTGATAAAGGCTGCTGATATGAAAGCTCGATCTACGTTTTCATCCGCATTGGCCTGGCGTTTGTTGCGCCGCAACTGGCGCAGCGGCGAAATTAAAATTCTCAGTGTTGCCCTGGTATTGGCCGTTGCCATTGTGACGGGTATTAATGTTTTTGCCGAGCGTCTTGAGCGTTCGCTGATTGCAGAAAGCACGCAATTCTTAGGGGCCGATAGAATTGTTAGAAGCTCACAGCCCATTCCAGAACTCTGGCATCAACAGGCTGTGGAACAGGGCGTGGAATCAGCACAGTCTACCCAGTTTGCCTCCATGGTATTTACCGCCAGCGCGGCTGATGAGCAGGCTCAGGGGAGCATGCATCTCGCGTCTGTAAAAGCTGTGAGTGATGCTTATCCGTTACGTGGCCAGCTGCACATCAGTCGCACACCTTTTGCCACTGCGGCAAGTGATATACAGGTTGCCGAGGGAGTTCCTGCTCCCGGCGAGGTTTGGGTAGATTCTCGCTTATTGCCGTTATTGAAAATATCCCTGGGCGATGAAATTGAAATTGGCGTTAAGCCATTTAAAGTAACTCAGGTTGTTATCAGTGAGCCTGACCGTGGCGACAGCTTCTCCCTTTACGGTGCCAGGGTTTTGATGAATCAGGCGGACTTGGCGGCAACGCAGGTCATCCAGCCGGGCAGCCGTATTCGTTATCAGTGGCTGTTAGCGGATGAGCCTGAGTCCATCGACCAGTTACTTGCAACCGTAAAACCTGCACTGGGTCCTCACCAGCGGGTAATGGACTTGGAGTCTGCGCAACGCGGTTTGGCAACAAGCTTAAAAACCGGGCGAAGATTTTTATTGCTGGCCGGCGTGATTGGTGTACTGCTATCGGGTGTCGCCATTGTGATTGCGGCCCAGCGTTTTGCCGACAGGCATGTCGATCAGGTCGCGTTAATGAAAAGCCTGGGTGCATCAAGTTGGCATATCCGTTATCTGTACGTCGGCCAATTGATACTCCTCGCTATTGGCGCTCTGTTTATCGGTACCTTATTAGGGGACGGCCTACAGCGCCTGGTGTCCTGGGGGCTGGAGAGCTTTTATCCTATCCAATTGGCTGCTCCCGCAGTTTATGATTATGGCATTGGTATTTTTACAGGGCTGGTGTGCCTGCTGTTTTTCACCTTGCCGCCGTTGTGGCACTTGCCTGGTGTACCGCCACTGAAAATTCTGCGCCGCGAAATGCAGGTGGCATCTTTGGCCTACAGCGGCCGCTTCGCCTGGGGACTATTGGCCCTGCTGTTGCTAATCGGCGCCTTTAGTCGCGATTTGGGGCTTACCTTTAGTGTTGTGATTGCTATGGCCGTGCTTTTGGCTGTCGCCGGTGTAATTGCCTTTGCACTGCTCTGGGGTGGGCGCCGACTCAGTCAGCGTGTTGGCCATGTATGGCGTTTTGCCCTGGCAAATCTGCAGCGCCAGCAGGGCCGCAGCATTATGCAGATTATTGTATTTGCCACGGCGCTGATGTTGCTGCTAAGCCTGTTTAGTATTCGCAGTAATCTCTTGGATGAATGGCGCTTGCAGTTGCCGCCCGAAACACCCAACCACTTCCTGTTAAATATCGCGCAATACGAAGTGGATTCTCTGCAAAGTCTATTACAGGAAAAACAGGTTGAAGCCGCGAACTTGTATCCCATGGTTCGCGCGCGGATTACCACCATCAATGGTGAAGTGCCCGACATGAAAGTTGCTGAGCGAGCGGAAGTGTTACGCCGCGAAGCAAACTTAAGTTGGACGCCCACCATGCAAGCGGATAATAAAATACTATCCGGCGAGTGGTGGGATACCTGGCAACCCCAAGCGGGGCAGGCACCGATAGGTATCTCTGTAGAAAGTGAAATGGCAGAGCATATGGGCGTAACACTGGGTGATCAAATCAGCTTTAGTGTTGGCGGGTTAACCCTGGATGCAACCGTGGCAAGTATTCGCAGCCTGGAATGGGATTCCATGCGGCCCAACTTCTACTTCCTGTTTAGCCCCGGTGTCTTGGACAGCTTTTCGCCCACCTATCTCACCAGTATTTATCTGGCACCTGAGCAGAAAGCCTTTATCAACGATATCCTTTTGGCGCACCCGACCATTGTCGTCATTGAGATGGATAAGGTGATCAGCCAGATTCAAACCATTGTTGCCAATGTAAGCCAGGGCGTTGAGCTGGTGCTGTGGCTGGTACTGGTATGTGGATTGTTGGTATTGATCGCAGCCGTTAATGCCAGTATGGACGAGCGACAGGGCGAAGCAGGCTTGTTACGTGCACTAGGCAGTGGGCGTAAGTTGATTCTTGGTAGCCTGTGGCTGGAGTTCTCTGTGCTTGGGTTGATATCGGGCACCCTGGCTGTCATGGGTGGTGAAGCCCTGCTGATTGGTTTGCAGACCTGGGTCATGAATATGCCATTAACCGTACATTACGGCCTGTGGATAGCGGGCCCTCTATTGGGCGCTGCGCTGATTGGTATTGTGGGTATGCTCAGCTGTTACCGGGTGATTAAAACACCGCCTGCGGTTGTGTTACGCGAAGCCTAAGCGATTAGCTGCTGTTCATTACGGAATCTTCTACAATAGATACACTGAGTAGGAGATTCTATGCATTTCCCCCTTCGCTTTTTGTCTTCTTTGATATTCGCCTTCAGTCTCAGCGCAGTAGCCTTATCGGATTCTCAAAGATCTCTTCGTTATATAGATGGAGAAGGGCTTTCACCTATTGTTTATAAGAATGAAGAGGGCAAGGTACTTGGTATAGTCCCAGAGAGTGTATATCTGGTCTTTGATGCGCTGGGAATTAAACTAAATGCTAGCTTGGTACCTGATGCACGTGTTCCCTTCGAATTGATCAATGGTAGAGCCGAAGTGTCTACGGCTATTCTATATGGTGATCTTGAGCTAGAGGATTTTCCAAAACCCATGACCATATGCCCAACGGCTATGCTGAGTATTAGCGTAAATACTATTTGGCATCGTGACGGGAGTTTTACCGAAGAGCAAATGCAGTCTCTGGAAAAGATTAGGATAGGGATGTTGAATCAATCACCTGGACTTAAAGATGCTTCAGGTTTGTCATATGAGCATTTGACCAGTTTTAATTCTGTTGATGCTATGATGAAAGCGTTAATGAGCCAGCGTGTTGATACCATTTTAATGAATTGGTCACACGCTCAGTTAACCGCAGAAAAATTGGGGCGCTCGGATATGATAAAAAAGGGGCCATCTATTGCTGATGTTCATATTCATTTAGCCCTGCTTACCCAGGCATTCAGCCCAGATGTTATTGCCAGAGCTTGTGAGCAGGTGGTTCGCTTTAAATCTAAAGGCGCTTTTCAGCGAATATTTAGCGCCTATTTTAATTAAACCTTGTGAGATTTTCTAAACTGAAGTGGAGTCATTCCGCTTTGTTGCTTGAATTTTCGTACAAAGGCGCTGGATTCTGAAAAGCCTAGCTTGAGGGCGATATCAGTCACACTACTTTGCGTTTCCAATAGAGCTTCTTTAGCAATTTCCAATGTGGTTTGGTCACGCAGCTGTTGGAAGGAGGTGCCTTTCTCACTTAGCAATCGATGCAGATTACGGACCGACATGTTCAAGCTGTTGGCGATGGATGTGGTATTGAGCTGTTCCGTCCCCAGGTTGGTAGCTATCAACAGCTTGACGTGTTCTGCGAGGCTCTTCTCTTCTGAAATTTGCTCCAGAATCTGATTGGCATGCTGCTTAAGAATTTTTAACAAAGCAGGATCAGAGTCGGACAGCGGGATATCCAGAATATCCTTCTTAAAGGCGATAAAGTTTTTTGGTTGATCGAAGTGAATATTAGCTCCAAAAAAACGCTTTAACTCACTGGTGTCTTTTGGTTCGGAGTAGGTAAACGAACAATGTTCTGGTGCCCAATCTTTCGGGGTGAAGAGATTAAATGAGTTGACGATCATCCCCAGTGAGAAATCAATATCCTGGCGCATATCACTGTCATTGATGGCCGCAGGCTTATAGTAATAACGACAGATATCGTCTTCTACAGTGTAATAGGCATCAAAGTAGTGAGAAAAAACCTTGTAGTAATGGGTCACTAAATCCAGGGAGTCGGCAACACTGGCGGCGTTGGCGACAAGGTAACCAATAATGCCGAACTGGTAGGGCTTAGCTTGGCAGGAAATCTCAATACCTAGATTTTCGTTGTCGAGTACTTTGGCTCCCCATTCAATGGTTTCGATATAAAGCTCAAGGGGTAATACAACATCAGATAACTCGCTGCCGTCCAGGTAACCGGGAAGTCTCTCTTTGAGTTGAGCAAGACTCAGGCCTTTATCCTGCAGAGCTGCTAACAGCCAGCCGCAAGGCACACCTTCGTGTTTAGCGTTATTTTCACTTCCAATCATGCACGAACCAAGCTTATTTCCGAAGTCGTCAACTTTATGCCGAAATGGTCAATTCTCTTAAGAATAATGGATAAATCTAACACGCGCTTATAGAGAGCTCCAATACTTCTTACCGAATTTATCAATTATTGGTCCGTAATCGTCAAGCGGCTTTCTGCCATTCTCGATAGAGTATTTTCATGCCAAAAGAAGATGGTTTGGAGAGGAGTTTCCATGATGTTAGGCACAAGCCTCAAACGCTATAGCTGGTTGATTTTCCTGGTAGGTATTGCTGCCAGTGTTTATACCCAGGCAGATGAAGCCCTTTATCAACAGCGTTGTGCTGCCTGCCATGGAGCCAGCGGTGAGGGTAATGAGGCGATGAAGGCCCCCAGTATTGCGGCTATGTCGCAAGCCTATTTGGAGCGCCAATTGCGTCATTTTCGCGATGGCCAGCGTGGTACTCATACAGAAGATACCGCCGGGCAAACCATGCGCGCTATAGCCTTGCCTCTGACCGACAAAATGATCGCCACCGTATCGGCTTATCTGTCTGGTCTGCCAGAACCGGTGGTTATCACAGAAAAAGAGTTTGCCGGATTTCGCGGGCGCGGTTTGTACTCCGGCTGCGCAAGTTGTCATGGTGCGGGCGGTGAGGGGTATCCCGATTTGGGGGCTCCGAAGTTAACCCAGCAATACGGTTGGTACTTACGTGCGCAGATCGAGAACTTCCGTAAGGGATTGCGTGGTACGCATAAAGAAGATGAGCGTGGTCAGCAAATGCGTTTGATGGCTGAAGGCATTCATTCTGATGCGGATGTAGATACCTTAATCAAGCACATCACGGGTTTGGGAGTGAAGTAGTCATGCGATCTGTAGCTGGGTATGTAGGTTTAGTGTTGGCTTTTGCGGTGGTTACTGCTCAGGCAGATGAGTTTGTTCTACGCGAAGATTGCCCGCCAAGTTTTGAGTTGGTGAGTGATGGTACCTGTCAGTTACGCAGCCTCTATGACTTCTACGATTCCCCGGACCAGCATGGCGGTGTTAGAGCCAATCTGCCCAAGTTGGAATCGCCCTACACACCCAAGCAAATCGATCTCGGGCGGTATCTGTTTTTTGATCCCGTATTGTCAGCCAATAAAGATATGTCCTGCGCCTCCTGCCATCAGCTGGATAAAGGCTTAAGTGATGGCTTGGAAACATCATTGGGTGCCAAGCAGGACGGGCGCCATATGGCATTGAAGCGGGCTACGCCAACACTGTGGAATGTGGGTTTTCTCAAGCGCTATATGTGGGATGGCCGGGCAGATACCTTGCCTGAGCAAGCCAAGCTGCCATTGCTGTCAGAAGATGAGATGGGTAATACGGAAGAGGGTGTAGTCGCGGCTGTCTCTGAGCAACCTGAGTACGTTCGCATGTTTGATGAGGCGTTTGATGAGCAGCCAACCATCGACAATATTGCCAAGGCCCTGGCTGCGTTCCAGACAACCTTAATCAGCTTGAACAGTCGCTATGATCGTTATGCGCATGGCGATGAATCGGCCTTGAACCCGCAGGAGATTCGCGGTCACAACGCCTTTCGCGGCTTTGTGGCTCGCTGTTCGCAATGTCATGTTCCGCCGTTATTTACCGACAGTGAGTTAGCAGTGATCGGTGCACCGGCTGACAAGCAAGGTTTTGCCGACCCAGGGGCTGGAAAATTTTCTGATGATGAATTTCTGCAAGGGGCTATGCGCGTGCCTACCTTGCGCAATATAGGGCAAACAGCGCCGTACTTTCACAACGGTATTTTCGACAATTTAAAAGACGTGGTGGGCTTCTATAACAATACCCGCGGCCATATGGCGCCCAAAGAGCAGCCACTGCGTATTCACTGGCATGTGCATATGACAAAGGGGCCTAAGCTCAGTGATCAGGACGAAGCCGATATCGCTGCATTTTTGGGGAGCTTAACCGATGAGCGCAACCTGCCCGCGGTCCCCGCCACACTGCCGTCCGGATTAGATAGCGTTACATCATTAGAGGAGAACTAAAACAATGAGAGCCAAGAAACAACTGTTGTCTTTATGTGTGGGGTTGGCGTTGCTGCCAGTCGCTTCACTAGGGGTGAGTGAAGAGGATAAACCTAAAAAATCCACGTCTATCTTCGCCGAGATGGAAAATCCTGAATTAACCGCTTTAGCCAAGCGTAAGCTGGATATGACGCTATTCTGTGCGCCGATTGCTAATGATGAAATCAAACAGGCTGTTTATGCAGACATGCGTGAGGCGAAGTGGGATCGTTTTGGTATGAGCTGTGCGCTGCAGTACGGTGGAGAAATTATCGAGGATGATTGGCTGTCGGCCTTTGCCATTGAAGACAAGTTAAACCTGCTTGGTGATCATATTACGTATTTCGAAGTATTGGATAAACAGTATAACGCCCACTATCAGGGTGGCGATTTAACCATTGAGTTGGGATGGCGCTGGGAAAGAAACCGCATACAGGCGTTGAAACTCCTGGACGACGTTGAAATGTTTGAGCCGCTGATTCCGGAAATTACTGTACTGAAAGCAGCGTATACGCTGGCATCCACCATGCGGGAAAGTGACACACGGGAAATGATGGAGGCTTCAATAAAGGCAAGAGGCCTATTGGATGGTGTCGTTGAAGATTCTCCTGAAGTCATTGATGGACTGCCGTTGTTAATGCTTGCCCAGTTGTTGCTGGCTCTGCCTGAATTCTCCGGTGGTGATCCCATTAGGGCTATCGAGTTGTTAGAGCAGGGCATGGCGATTGATCCAGAAAACCTGTCTTTCCACCGTTGGTTGATCGAAGGGCTGGTCGCAGAGAGAGAGAATGCTGCTGCCATCGACATTTTACGCAAAGCGGCAGATGTACCTGTTGAAGCCTCTCACCCACAGGATTATGTGGATATGGCAAAGGTCCTGGGTGGTATTGCGGTGAGATTAGGCGAGAAAGATATCGCTGCGCACTTTAGCAAAAATCGCCAGCAATTACTGAGCAAGAAGCCTTATTTACTAGCGCGAAAAGCTCGAGCCAGTGTGGGGCACGGTGGTGCTAATCCGATTACCGGCGAATTGAAGAATGAGATTTAAGGGGAACGTTAAAATGAAAAACATGAAGACATTATTCGCTATGGCTTTTACCGGCTTGGTATCGGTCAATGTATTGGCAGCCGATATTTTAGTAAAAGCGGGCACCTCTATTCAGGATGGTGTACGTAAAGCTCAGCCCGGTGACCGAGTATTGGTAGAGCCAGGCGTTTACCATGAATCTGTTTATGTCGATAAATCCAATATTATCTTAAAAGGCCTTGAGAAAGATGGTGAGTACGCCTGGCTTGACGGTCAGAACAAACTCAACGATGGCATTATTACCTCTGGACATTTTTCGGTGATCGATGGTTTCCGACTTAAGGGTTACAAGGGCAATGCCATTATGACCCAGGGCGCCAATAACTTTGAAATCATCAATAACTATGTTGAAGGTGCCTTCTACGCGATCTTCCCACAGTACGGCAAAAATGGCCTGATCAAAGGCAATACCGTGATCGGGGCGGAAGATGCCGGTATTTACGTAGGCATGAGTGACAATATCGATGTTATCGAGAATGTTGCCTACGAAAATGTAATGGGCCTGGAGTTTGAAAACTGTCGCAATGCCTTAATGGCAAACAACAAGGTGTACAACAATGCTACAGGTATCGCGTTAACCCTGATTCCTGGGCTGCCAGTAAAAGATGCCTACAACATCATCATTCGCGATAACGTGATTACCGATAATAACCATGAAAACTTTGCACCCGCCAGTTCCATTGCGGCCAATATCCCGCAAGGTATCGGCTTGCTGGTGGTTGGTCCGGATAATGTCACGGTAGAAAATAATGTGATTGAGGATAACGATGGTGCCGCCGTACTGGTAATGGATAATCTGTCGTTTGGTTTAGCTCATGATTCCCAGGTTGACCCCTTCACCGATCAGGTGCGTATTATGCATAACCAGTGGAAAAACAACGGCACCAAACCGGTTGGCATTATGGCTGATCTGTTGATGAGCGCCGGTACTGGTTTTGAAGTTGTTGCCACAGGTAAAGAGAAAGATAGCTGTATTTTGCCGCAGAAGGATGTCAACGCGATCGGTACTCGTCGTTGGGGTGAGTGTAATGCCGATATGAGTGTTGCCAATTACCAAACTGCTATGCTGGATGAACCGGTAGAATCCGAAGAATACACTGCAGAGCAGAAGGGACGTTTAACGTACCTGGCGGTATGTACTGGTTGTCACGCCTATGACTCTATTCTGCACGGTCCATCCGTGAAGTCGATTCAGGCCTTGTACGCTAATAAACCCGAAGCCATGGCGGCCTATGTGGCTGAACCGATTCAGAAACGTTCAGGTTTCCCGGAAATGCCACCACAGGCCTATCTGGGTGAAGAAACTCTTGATGCTATTGCCAACTATATTCTTTCTGATCTTAAGTAGTGTCTATTCGATGATGACTTAGCTAATACTTGATCGTGTTCGCTCGCTTCTTAGGCCGCTGTTTACCCCGCGGCCTTTTTTTATTTTGGCTATTTATTAATTCGGCAGTGGTTGTCAATTTTTGGTCCGATGCTGTCAATTTTCTAATGGCTAACTCGGTTATTGTTTTTGCTGTAGTCAGAAACTCTGCAAAAGGGTGTGACTGCAAACAACTATAAAAACAGCTGGAGAGTTGGTATGAGAGCCTTATCTTTTAAGAAAAACGCCCTGTCTGTTGCCTTAGGCCTATTGGCCGCTGGCGCAACGCAAGCACAGGATATCTTTAGTCTCGAAGAGATCGTGGTAACTGCGCAGAAGCGTGAACAGAGCCTGCAGGATGTCGGGATTGCCATTAATGCCTTTGATGGTGAAACCATGGAAGCGATGGGTGTCGTTAGCAGTAATGAAATCGCGGCAAAAACCCCTAACCTCAATATCATGTCACCAGCCGGTGAGGGCGGTGTGGTATCGGTGTATATTCGTGGCATTGGGTTGAATGACTTTGGATTGAACAATACCGGTCCTGTCGGCTTTTATGTGGACGACAGCGCTATAGGATCATCTAATGGTCAGTTAACAACCATGTTCGATATTGCCCGAGTGGAGGTCCTTAAAGGCCCGCAGGGTACCTTGTTTGGTCGTAATACCACCGGTGGTGCATTAAATATTGTGTCCAACAAACCCACCGATGAATTTGAAGCCTCTGTTAAGTTAAGTGCTGGTACTTATGGTTACTTAAAAACCGAAGGTATGGTCTCGGGCAGTCTGACAGATACCGTTAATGCCCGTTTAGCGCTGGTCAACTACACCTCTGACGGTTATATCGAAAACCTCAGTACCGGTGATGAAGTTGAGAAGGAGAACTTCGCAGGCCGCCTGTTATTTGATATTACGCCGACCGATGATTTTTCGGTTCTGGTGAATATTCACGGTTCACGTAACGACAGCGATTCTGATCTTTATGGTTTAACGTCGGACAGTGATTTTTATGAAGGAACCCATGGCGATAAAGATTACACCATCAACGTTGATACCTTGGGTGGCAGCATCAAGGCTGAGTACGATATTAATGATTCACTCTCCTTAACCTCGATTACCTCTTATGACGACCTAAGCAAGCGTCACAATGAAGAAGGTGATATGACGCCGCTGGAGTTGATTGAGTTCCAATTTAATGTAGACACCCACACCTTTGCCCAGGAACTCCGTTTAAATGGTGAGTCTGATGCTATGCATTGGGTTGCCGGTTTGTACTACTTAACGGAAACGACTAACTGGAAGACGATCTCTTATTCTGGCGATCTGCCACTGGACCCGGTTAACTTTCCTCTGGGCCCTTTCCTGGGAGAGAGTGTCGGTGAAGGTCATCAAGAGCTGACAACCCAGGCGATCTTTGGTCAGGTAGAATATGAACTGGCTGAAGACTGGACCTTAACCGTTGGTGGCCGTTATACCCAGCTAGACGTTGACATCGACTACAGCGCAAATATTCCCAACTTTGCGCTTTACACCCCGTTTGTCTCCTCGGTTGATTATAGCGATGATCTTACCAATGAAGAGTTTTCTGGCAAGGTCGCATTGAACTATTTCGCCGATGAAGATGTGATGTACTACGGCTCCATCACCCGTGGTTTTAAAGGCGGCGGTTTTAATGGTGGTGCTGGTGCGGATCTGGCTAACTATGTCGCAACAGCAGAATATGATCCCGAAATTCTTACCGCTTATGAATTAGGCCTGAAGTCAACCTTGTTGGATGGCACCATGCGTTTAAATGCGGCGGTCTTCTACTATGACTACGAAGATGCCCAAGTCTTTAACAGTATTGCTGATCCAATTACTGACTTGCCTCGCACCAGTATTGAAAATGCCAAAGCCCTGGAACTTTATGGTCTTGACCTGGATGTAACCTGGCAGCCAACTGAAGCGCTGTTTATTCAGGCCGGTGTTGGTTACACCCACTCTGAGTTTGATGATTTTGATTTAACTGTGCCTTTACTGTCTGGTACCGGCAGCACAGACCTGAGTGGCGAAACGCCGCAAAATACGCCGGAGTGGAGTGCAACATTGTTAGCCAACTACACCTGGACGCTGGGCGATAATGGCATTTTGATGGCGCAGGTTGATGGCACTTATCAGAGTGAAGTCTTCTTCAGTAATGGCACTATTGTTACCGCTGGCGATCCCAGCAGCTATGATCGCAACGAAGATATTGGCCAAGCTGGATATTCCCTGTGGAATGCCCGTTTAGCCTGGTTCGATAGTAGTGAGCAAATTGAAGTAGCCCTGTGGGGTAAAAACCTGGGTGACAAAGAGTATGCCTCTTACATGTTCGAGCTAACCGACGTGGTTGGCGGCGATCAGGTAATGCGTGGCACACCTCGTACCTACGGCGTTGATGTGAAATACAACTTCTAGTTTCTCTCCATATCTACCTGTAATACAAGCTTTGTGTGGATATGCTCTTACCCGCTCCAATTAGGAGCGGGCTTTTTCTTCTTCGCTCCAACTAAACCGTTTGTCAGCCGCAATGGCTAAAAATAACTTAGACAACCATGAGGCAAACAATGAAATACCAACAACCTGAATTTAAAGCCCAATACCTGAACTTTATTGGTGGTGAATGGACTGCTCCAGTGGGCGGCCAATACTTTGATGATATCTCCCCGGTTAACGGAGAGGTATTTACCCAGGTGGCACGATCCTCTGCACAAGACCTTGAATTGGCTCTTGACGCCGCCCATGCCGCGAAAACCGCTTGGGGGTCCACTTCTGCTACAGATCGCTCAAACATCTTGTTAAAAATTGCTGATCGTATCGAGCAGCATATTGAAACTCTGGCCGTGATTGAAACCTGGGAAAACGGTAAGCCGGTTAGGGAAACCCTGGGTGCAGATATTCCCCTTATTGTTGATCACTTCCGTTACTTTGCCGGTTGTATTCGCGCGCAGGAAGGTTCGGCCGCCGATCTGAATGCGGATATGGTGTCCTATCACTTTCATGAGCCTCTTGGCGTTGTGGGTCAAATCATTCCCTGGAATTTCCCACTGTTAATGGCCGCCTGGAAGCTGGCCCCAGCTTTGGCCGCTGGTAACTGTGTGGTACTCAAGCCCGCAGAACAAACCCCAGTCTCTATTCTGTGTCTGATCCAGTTGATTGAAGATCTACTACCACCGGGTACGGTTAATATCGTTAACGGGTTTGGTACTGAAGTGGGTCAGGCATTGGCCAATAGCACACGCATTGCCAAACTGGCCTTTACCGGCTCAACCCCGGTGGGTATTAACATTATGAAGGCAGCCGCCAGTAATTTGATTCCTTCTACGGTAGAGCTCGGTGGTAAATCCCCGAATATTTTCTTCGAAGATATTGTTCAGCATGACGATGAATACCTGGATAAGTGTATCGAAGGCCTGCTGCTGGGTTTCTTTAACCAGGGCGAAGTCTGTACCTGTCCATCACGTGCGCTGGTGCAGAAAAGTATCTACCGGGAATTTATGGAAAAGGTGGTGGTTCGCGCCTTGGAAATCAAGCAGGGCGATCCGTTGGATACCGACACCATGGTCGGCGCACAGGCTTCTGCGCAGCAACTGGATAAAATCCTGTCTTATATGGATGTAGCCAGAGAAGAGGGCGCTGAATTCCTGCTGGGTGGTGAGCGTCAAATTCTGGGCGGAGAATTAGCCAACGGTTACTACGTGCAGCCTACGCTTCTAAAAGGTCACAACAAAATGCGTGTGTTCCAGGAAGAAATCTTTGGCCCAACCTTGGCGGTAACAACGTTTGAAGATGAAACCGAAGCCCTGGCGATTGCTAACGATACCGAATTTGGTTTGGGCGCCGGAGTGTGGACCCGAGATATCAATCGTGCTTTCCGTATGGGGCGAGGTATTGAAGCGGGTAGAGTATGGACCAACTGCTATCACAGCTATCCGGCGCATGCGGCCTTTGGCGGTTACAAAAAATCTGGCGTTGGGCGGGAAACCCATAAGATGGTCTTGTCCCACTATCAGCAAACCAAAAACCTGTTGGTTAGTTATGGCAATCAAGCCCAGGGTTTTTTCTAAGAAAAACTGAGAGAAAAGAACCGGCCTTAGCGCCGGTTTTGAAGGCTTACAAATCTTAAAACTATAGTCGTTTGGTAGGCGTTAACTTTGCGCTAAAGTTAATCTCAATCAATTTCCTATTCATTTTTACATTGGAACCAACATCCATATGGCTGATATCACCATCCGACCTGCAACCCCAGAAGATGCTCATCTAACTGCGGCACTGATGTACAGCTCCGGCCCCAAAGCCTTTGACTATGTATTTGCCAACCAGCAACCTGAGGGCAGTCTGGATTTTCTGCATTGGATGTTTATGCAAGACAAGGGCATGTTCAGTTATCGCAATCACTGGGTGGCTGAAGTGGATGGCAAGGTATTGGGGCTGATTGGGTCTTTTACCAAATCCACGATAGATAAAGGCATGTTGGCTACTTCCTTGGGCACCATTCGTTATCTGGGCTTGATTCAGGGGTTGAAGGCTTTGGCCAAAGGTATGCGATTTGAATACCAGTTGGTCAAACCGCCGAAAAAGGATTGCCTGTATATAGCCCATGTAGGTGTTACGCCAGAAAGCCGCGGTTTGGGGTTGGGTTCGAAGATGATTGCCCATGTGGAATCCCTGGCCCGAGAGCAGGGCATTGGCAAGTTAAGCCTGGACGTCTCGGTGATCAATCCCCGCGCGCAACAACTCTACGAGCGCTTATCCTTCAAAGTATTGGGTGAGCAGCAAAGCTACACCCCGGATCTGGATAATCACCGCTATATGGAATACCTACTTAGCTAACTCTGATCCGCCATTCCCGTGGAAACGGGAATCCATACGTAGTTTCGTAAGGTTTAAGTTTATTAATGCAAGGAACAAAATTTAGGGGGGAGTGAGCCTGTGAGCCTGCAAAAGGGCAGGCACTGAAGTCGTGGTCCAGTCTATTTAAGCCCAGCCTATCGCCGACGCAGATCGGGTGCGTTCGAGATAAACGTGCTCAATACGGCCACTTTTGGGGTGTTTGGAATGGCGGAAGTTATGATGGTCAGCGCTTGAACCCATATATTCCCAGGTCAGGCCCTGGTTGATGCAAAGGGGATCGCCGTCATTCAGTGGATCATCAGCGAGCTGCTGCCACATTTCTTCCCATTCCGGGTGGGTACCGTCCAGGTATTCCACAGATTGTTTTCCTCTGTACTTAACTGTACTAACTTATCGTTATAGTTATTCCCTTTATTCATCTCTAACTATTTGATTAATAAAGAGATATTCACGTCCTAATGTGATTTTGTACATACATCAGGCGCCATTCTAGCAAACTATTTGGCATTTGGTAACAAATCCTGTCGCTTCAATCACTTATCCTGACTGTTAGGTCATTCTTTACGATTAAATATTGATCAAAATTAATGGGTTGACCTTACAGTAGCTGTAAGGTTTAAAGTACTTCATAGTCGTAATGAAACGGGAGCAATGTCTGTGAATATCAGTGAGGCAGCCAGGCAATCTGGCTTAACCAGCAAGACCATCCGCTATTACGAGCAAATTGAGTTAATCAAACCTGTGCGTAGTGAAAATGGCTACCGTGACTACAGTGATCACGACCTGGACACGTTAAAGTTTTTGCAGCGTGCTCGTGCGACCGGCTTTGGCCTGGATGAATGCCGGCAGCTGCTGGAGCTGTACCAAAATCCTCAGCGCCGCAGCCAGCATGTAAAAAGTCTGGTGCAGGAAAAATTAACCCAGGTCGATGCACAGTTAAAAGAGTTACAAGCCATGCGCGATACCTTGGCCACCATGGTATCCCACTGTGCCGGCGATGAAGGGCCGGTGTGCGCCATTATTGATGAGCTGGCTCATGGTGAAGATCTAGATATAGAAGGTAAGGAGAAAACACAATGAGTGGATGTTGTTCAGAGGAGAAGAAACAACCTCAGGAAGTTGTTGCAGTAAGCAGCTGTTGTGGCAGCAGTAGTGAAGCTCAGGCAGAGCAATCCCGTTCAATTGACTGGTTGTTGTGGGGCAGCTTGTCCCTGGTGGTGTTTAACTACAGTTTGCACCTGTTAGGCATCGAGCAATTACCGCCCTGGTTAATGACAATGAGCCACGGCGTATTTGAGTTGATGAATACCATGTGGTGGGGCGTAGTGTTAGCGGCGATATTTGTCGGTGTACTCAGCCGTATTCCCCAGGAAATGATTGTTTCTATTTTAGGCCGCGGCGGCAGCATCTCGGGTTTATGGCGCGCGACCGCAGCCGGCGTGTTTATGGATTTATGCAGCCACGGCATTTTGATGGTGGGCATGAAACTCTATCAACGCGGTGCCAGCCTTGGGCAGGTGATGGCCTTTTTGATCGCCAGTCCGTGGAACTCCTTATCGCTCACCATTATTTTGGTGGCCTTGATAGGTTTGCCTTGGACGTTAGCGTTTATTGTGCTGTCGGTGATCATTGCTTTGATCAGTGGCTGGATTTTTGATCGCCTGGTTGAGCGTAAAGTACTGCCTGGTAACCCCAATACCTCCGATTTACCGTTGGACTATAAGCTCTGGCCCGAAATGAAAAAAGGCTGGTCACAGATTCCCTGGAGCGGAGGTTTAATTGCCGATTTGATGTGGGAAGGTATTAAAGGTTCACGCATGGTACTGCGCTGGTTGCTGTTTGGTGTATTGCTTGCCACCGCCATTCGCAGCTTTGTCAGCCTGGAGCATTTTCAGGAATACTTTGGCCCCACGGCCATCGGCCTGATCTTCACCCTGGTTGCTGCCACCATTATTGAAGTGTGTTCTGAAGGCTCCACGCCTATTGCCGCTGATTTAATGACACGCGCACAGGCTCCGGGTAACAGCTTCGCCTTTATGATGACCGGCGTGTCGACCGATTACACCGAAGTGATGGTGATAAAAGACACCATGCATTCCTGGAAAACGGCTTTGTTTTTACCGCTGGTGACCGTACCGCAGGTTACCGTGCTTGCCGTGATACTTAATGGAGTACCGCTATGAAAACTCAGTTAAGGGAAGCTTTTGAAGAGGAAATGGCGCGGGCCAAAGCGCTTTACCGTCAACAGAACTGGGATCAGGCATTCCATCACTTGGAGCGCGCCCATATTCTTGGGCAGCGCTTTGTGATCCCTCACACCCGCAGCCACTGGTGGATGTTAAAAGTAGGCTGGCACAGAAGGGACAGGCAGGAAGTCACAGGTCAAGTAGTGCGCATTCTGGCCTCGCTGGTGATTTCCCGCATCTGGGTGCCGCTGGGAAATACCGGTGGTGCCAACGTCAGCCCCGTTAAACCCATGCCTGTGCCTGCTGATCTGCAAGCACTATTGGACGCATAAGTACTTTTCCTCTCTTGGCGCCTGAACAAATTTTACCTAAGGCGCCAATCCTTTACCCATCACGTCAAAAGTCGCCAGAAAACGAAAACTTGTCGTGTTTTTACTATTTCTAACTGTTCGTTTAGTTTAGGATGGTTTTCACAAGTTCTAATAAGTTATGCCCGTACCGGAACCTCGGTATTAACTATTTAACGTCATACCCGCGCAGGCGGGTATCCAGTGTCTTTGGCACAAAGTTACGAAATTGTACTAGCTTCAAAGTAAGTCAAAGCCACTAGGCTCCTGCCTACGCAGGAGCGACATAAGCGAGATTGAAGTGATTTTGGGCGCAGTAAGTCTTTTCTTGCATGCTAATAATCAAATCGAAATAAGAGAGCAGGCCAATGTCAGAACCAGGACGCTACACCAACAAACGAGTACTCATCACCTGCATAGACCGCTACATGGGCAAACCCATAGCCGAAGGCTTTGAACGCGAAGGTGCAGAAGTCATCACCGATAACGACCTGCTGCAAACCCAGGAAGCCGTCGATGCCCTCAAACAAAAAGTCGGCGATATCGATATCCTGGTAGCCAACTTCGCCGATGATCCGCGCCCCAACCCCGTGGGCAAGCTCGATAGTGCCGACTGGGAATCCCAGTTTGAGCTGATGGTTTACCCCTTTATGCGCACCATCAATACCTTTGCCCCGGCCATGCAAGCGCAAGGCCACGGCAAAATCGTTGCCATGACCAGTGCATCATCCCTGCGTGGTATTCCCGGTTTTAGTTCCTACTGTTCTGCACGTGGTGCCCAAAATGCCTTTGTGCGTGCGGCGGGTTTAGAATTGGCGGCAAGCAATGTACAGCTTAATGCCATCGCACAAAATTACGTCAAAAACGAACGCTATTTCCCCGATGAATTTATCAATAGCGATGTCTTTAAAGAAAAAGTCCTGCCGCATATTCCAACCGGTAAAGTGGCCGACCCGGAAGAAACTGCCGAGCTGGCGTTGTACCTAGCCTCTGATAAATGCACCCATATGGTGGGGCAGGTGCTACCGTGGGCCGGTGGCTGGGTAACGACAACAGGGTAATAACAGGGTAAGTGATATGGCTGATCTCATTTTAAAGGCCAATGGTTTGTCTTTCTCGGCCATTGATCGGGGCGAAGGGCCGGTGGTGCTACTACTGCATGGCTTTCCGGATACTCATCACACCTGGCAGTACCAGATTGAGGCGTTAGTCGCTGCAGGTTACCGCTGTATTGCACCAGTGATGCGGGGTTATGAAGCCTCATCGCAGGTCAGTGATGGCAACTATACCATCGACAGCATAGCCTCCGATGTGGCCGGCTGGTTGGATCATTTGGGGGTGGAGAAAGCCCATTTGGTGGGGCACGACTGGGGCGCGGTCATGAGTTATGCCGCAGCCTGTAAATACCCAGAGCGGTTTTATTCGCTTACCACCCTGGCGATTCCCCATATGGTGACATACTCAAAGGCCTTGTCACGGTTACCGATTCAATACCTTAACTCGTCCTATATGCTGTTTTTTCAGTTACGTGGATTAGCCGATTGGGTTGTGCGTCGTAATGACTTTGGTTTTCTCAAGTTTCTCTGGCGTCGCTGGTCGCCGGGATGGGATTGGCCAGAGTCCGTATTTGATGATGTTCGGCAAACGTTTTCGCAACCGGGTGTGGTGAAGGCAAGCTTGGGCTATTACCGTTCTATGTTTAGTCGGGCGCATAAACAAACATCAGCCAGTTCCTCTGGTGTGATTAGTGTCCCTACACTGGCGATGACCGGGGTTAAAGATGGCTGCATGGATACCCGCGTGTTTGAAGGGATGGAGAACTCATCCAGATTCACTGCAGAGGTTCGTGTAGAAAGTGTACAAAACGCCGGGCATTTTCTGCAGCTGGAGCAGCCCGAGCGTGTGAATGAATTGCTGTTGTCGTGGCTCAATAAACACCAACCTGAACAGCAAATAGACGAGCTGATCACAGCGTAGCTGTTGTAAAAATAGCCTGGTTATTTGCTATCCGAATCGCTGAATCGCAGGCTTTTCAAGGCCTGCGTTACCGTTTTAGTCACCTATCCTCAGGCTTATCCACAGATTCTGGGGGTAAACATCAACAGCCTGTTATTCGCTGCCAATATCCACCACTCGCTGAAACGCTGGTCTGTTCCGCATGCGGTTTAAATAGTCTCGAACATGGGGTTTATAGTGTTCATCAATTTTTAAACTTTCCCCCAGATGCAGCGCGTAGGTAATGCAGATATCGGCAACAGTAAAGCGATCGTCTACCAGATATTCACGGCCATCTTCCAAGTGTTTGTTGAGTCGGCGCAAGCGCGCATGGAACCACTTCATATAGTCTGTTGCCGCCTCTTTCAATCCGCGTTCTTCGGGTTCTTGAAAGGTATAGCGAATATAAACCGTTTGTGGAAACGTCAGGGTCGCATCACTGTGGAATAACCAGTTGAGGTAATCACCGTATTCCGGCTGATCGGGTTTAAGGCCAAACTCGTGTTTGCCATAGCGTTCTACCAGATACAGCGGAATTCCCGAAGACTCCGTCATATGGGTTTCACCATCGATCATGTAAGGGATGGTGCCGAGCTCGTTAATTTCGAGAAATTCCCGTTGCTCAAATCGTGGAGGGAAGGGCATGGAGATGACTTCGTAGTCCAGGCCCATTTCCTCAAGCGCCCAAATAGGGCGCAGGGAACGGGCATTGTGGCAGTGCCAGATCTTAATCGTCATCGGTTTATACTCGGTACTGACGTGATGCCAGGTCGCGCATAATTTCTTCCGAGCCGCCACCAATGGCTTGGACGCGAACTTCACGGTAAATACGTTCTACCCGGTTGTCACGCAGGTAGCTGGCGCCTCCCAGAATCTGGCTGGCCTCGCGGGCGCAGAATTCCATGGTTTGGCTGCACTGTACTTTCAGCATAGCGAGATCACCGGCATTTACGCCACCGGCTTCTATCTCGCGGCTGCAGTGAATGATCATGGCCTGACAGGCATTGATGTGTTGTTTCATCTCGGCAATTTTATGGCGAATCACCTGGTGATCTGCCAAACGCTTGCCAAAGGTTTTGCGCTCCTGAGCCCAGTTAACCGCTTCTTCCAGGCAGATACGGGAATAGGCTTCCATCTGCACAATCATACCCATACGTTCAGAGTTGAAGTTATTCATAATAACTCTGAAGCCTTCACCTTCTTTGCCGATCAGGTTTTCTGCGGGCACCTTGACGTTGTCAAAATAAATAGTCGCGGTATCAGAACACCACCAGCCTTGTTTGCGGTCCAGCGCGGTACGCGATACGCCGTCCAAATCCATAGGGATTAGCAACATCGACACTCCTTCAGGGCCATCACCGCCGGTACGCACGGCGGTAGAGGTCCAGTTGGCATGCATGCCGCCGGAGATAAATGTTTTGGAGCCGTTAACTATGTAGTAGTCACCTTCACGGCGGGCAGTGGTTTGCAGGCTGGCAACATCGGAGCCGCCGCTGGGTTCAGTAATGCCCAGAGAGATACGCTTCTCACCACTTAAAACGGCGGGCACAACCTCTTGCCTGATTTCATCGCGGGCGAAGTTGGCCACCGGAGGTAGGCCGATATTATGCACCAGCAGGGATGGGAAGATGCCGCCGACACCAGGGCGGGAAAGCTCTTCGGTCATGATATTGCCATGCCAGACATCAATACCTTCACTGATACCACCGAAAGCCTCCGGGTAACCCAGGCCGAGGATGCCCACTGCGGCGGCTTTGGGCCAGAGTTCATCCGGGATTTTACCGGCCTCATCCCACTCGGCGGCATAGGGCATGATTTCGCGATCAACAAAGCGGCGTATTTGCGAACGCCACTCCTCGTGCTCAGCGGTAAGGTAGGGGTTATTCAGTCGGGCGCTATCAAAGTCGAGTGACATACAGGGGGCTCCTAGGCTTAAGGCCAGCAGTGTTTTGTGATGTAGATAGGTACTTGATTCTAATGGGTCGCTGGAGTAGTTGATTTGATATTGCGCCATATGGCATGGAAAGTGCGCCATTATCTGGATAATATGAGCGTAAATAGCCTGAAACCGGCTCGAAAAGGGGGGAGAGAAGGATTATGAGTGTTGTCTATGCGCGGTCTTTGACGGTATTGGCTAAGGTGACGGAAGCCTTGGGTGTATCGTTCGAAGCCATGGTACATAAGGCGGGCATTGATATTGGTTTGCTTAATTTGCCGGATGCAACGCTGCCTGCTGAAAAGTTCTTCCGCCTGCATAAAGAGATTCTGGCGCAAACAGGTGAAGAAAATTTTGGCCTGTTATGTGGGCGGCTGAGCTATATGGAAAGCTTTCACTTGTATATGTCACTAGCGTCCGCGGCTAATACTTTCAGAGAGTGGATCAACTTATTGCCTGATATGGTTCCAAGCCTGGGGGATCTGGTAAAGATTATCGTTAAGCGCAAGGACGATAATCTGGTTTTGGAGCTACACATCGACTGGCCAACACATGAAACGCGATGCTTAGTCACTGATGCCTTGTTGGCATCAACGGTTATGTTAATGGACGGTTTTAGTATTTTACCGGCAAGGCCTGTGCGGATAGATATCACTTATCCTCAACCCAATGATAGCGAAGCAATAAAAGAAGCCCTGCGTGCGCCGTTACATTTCAATCAGTCGGTCAGTGCTCTTTATTACCCTATAAGTATTTTGGATTTACCGCAGATGCATGTGTCTACATCGCTCTACGACAATGTCAAAGACGAGCTGGATGATTTTTTGGTGAACTTCGCCTGGGAAGCGGATAACTTTACGGTGAATTTGTATTCGGTTGTTCGCCGGCAACTTGCTTGCAGTGATTACAGTGTCGATGTCGTAGCGAAAAAACTGAATCTATCGAGCCGAACTTTGCAGCGACGTTTACAAGAAAGGGGATCAAACTATCAACACTTTGTGCAACAAGTGAAATCCACATTGGCTACCAAATACCTGAAAGACAAAAACCTAACCATTATTGATATTGCATTACTGTTGGGATACAGGGATGCCACATCGTTTTCTACCGCGTTTAAGGGATGGCATGGCTGTTCGCCAAGTGAGTACCGCCGAAACTTATAGTTGCAGATATTTCTGCATGATGCTGAAGATTTCCGATTGTTGCATCATACCGGGCAGGGGCTGATTGGACATTAACGGCACCTGGGTACCCGTGTGATCAGCGCTAGAGGCATTATTTGTGGCGTAGTTGATAACCATAATCTGATCATCTGCTGTTTGCAGTAGTGCCACTTTCCCAGGGGAATAGATATCCGCTTTGGATTTATCGAACTTGGCTTTATCGGGTGTTGAAAGTTTTTTAGGTAGGGCATAGCGCAGCGGAATTATTTGAGCTGCATGGCCATGGTCGGCGGTGACTAAAATCAGGGTGTTGGCATGCTGCTTGGCAAAGGTTAAGGCTTTTTTTAGGGCATCATCCAGTTGTTCCAATTCACCGATCTGACCACAGGGATTACGGCGGTGGGCTTGTTTATCTATCGAGGCCGATTCCACCATCAAAAAGAAACCTTTATCGCCACCACGTTTTACCAGTAGGTCCAACGCCGCTTGTGTCATGGTTGGTAAGGTGGGGGTATTCGCAAAGTCGGGGTTGGCTTCGCACTGCATGGGTTCTGGCAGGGTGGCCGTGTTGGGGCTCCAGCTTAACCAGTTTTTGATTTTACGTTTAGGGTGTTCAGCTTTGCGGTCATCTTTGCCGCGCAGTTTTACCTCCATGGTTTTACGTGCGAATAGGCCGAGTATTTTCTCTTCACCTGTCATTGCTTGTAAAACTTTTGTGTTATGAATAACTGAATAGCCATTGGCCTCAGCAATGGATTGCACTGTTTGGTCAGTCGTTTCAGCCATTATCTGGAAATGTTTGTTACCACCACCCAATATAAGATCGGTTGTACCCTCTGCAATTTGCTCGGCGATGGAACCCTTGCCGCCATTGGCTTTTAAATCCGCTTCACAACCCTGGCGGCTTTTATCGAGCGAGGTAGCTGTCCACATACGCTCGGAATTTTGACAGCCGCGTAAACCGATATGGCTAATAAAGGCAGCTGGCGTGGCATCGGTAATGCTGGCAGTAGTCACAATGCCTGTGGCATAACCGGCAGCTTTGGCGAGTTCGGCGATAGTGGTTAGGTCCTTATCTGTCTTTGCCGTAGTCGCTATACGCCCGCGGCTTGTCACTTGCCCGGTGGCGAGGGTTGTCGCGGTATTGGCTGAGTCGGCAACATAGACGGGTTTTGAGGGATCCTGCTCAGACATGGTGATTACTTGCACGCTGCTGCGGAAGGGTAGGGAATCCATCTGCAAGCGGCCCTGGGCACCTTTCAGGTAATTGCGGGCCAGGGTAATTTGGCTGTCGTCCATACCGTCGCCAATTAACAGGATGACATAGCGGGGCTCGCTGGTTGCCAGGGCAGAAAAGCCAAGAGCCAGTATTGTGGTAAGTACGAGAGCGTTAAACCGCCATGACATGGATATTCTCCTTGTCTGCTATAGCTTAATTATGGACGCAGGGCGGCAGGAATTCGAATTTTTGGAACGGCGGGAAGTAACAAGCGATGGCCGCAATAACGCCAGGTTATTGCGGCCTGAGGAAGGGTAGGCCCTATAGCTGCAAATGGTCTTTCAACAGATTAAAAATTTCCGGTTGGGTCAACATAGCCGGAATTGGCTGGTTTGAGTAGAGCGGAACGGTGGTGCCGGTATGCTCTTCAATCGGGAAGCCGTGGGGGGTTGTGGCATAGTTTACCGCCATAATCTGGCCTTCCGGGGTGATAATGCGGCTGACCATACCCATGGGGTATACCGCCACAGGCATGGCATTAAACAGACTGCCATCGGGAAGAATTTGGGCTGCCTGGCCGTGGTCGGCGGTGACCAGAATTAAGGTGTTGGGGTTTTCTTTGGCAAAGTCCAGAGCGACCTTTAAGCTCTCATCCAGCTGCTGCATTTCACCGATTTGACCACAGGGTTTACGCGCGTGGGACTGTTTATCAATGGATGCTGATTCCACCATCAGGAAAAAGCCATTCGCACTGCGGGCATCCAGATGGGATATAGCAGCAGCGGTCATATCTCGAAGGTTTGGCATACCCTCGAATTCCGGATTGGCTTCACATTTCATGGGGGCAGGCATTTCAACATCACCAACACGCCAGTCGACTTTGTTGAGGAAGCTGGGTTTTGGGGCTTCTGAACCGCGACCATTTTCACCTTGCATACGCACAGGCATGGTACTTTCAGAAAACAGACCTAGTAATTTCTGATTAGGATTTACTTGGGCCAATTGCTTGGCTTTGGTGATGTACTGGTAGTTGTTGTCCTGGGCAACCGTAAATAGAGGTTTGGGCATGGCTTCAGCATTTTTGTTGAAATGCTTTTGCCCGCCACCGAGGACTACATCAATATCGGCATCGGCAATTTGTTCGGCGATAGAACCTTTACCGCCTAATGCTTTAGTATCCGCCGAGCAATCAACAATCACGCCGGCAAAGGCTTCGGCGTTTACCATCATGTCCGGGTTTTCACAGCCACGGGAACTGACATGGGCCACAAAAGAGGCTGGCGTGGCATCGGTGACATTTGCCGTAGATACAATACCCGTTGCAAAACCAGAGGTTTTCGCCATCTCGGCAATGGTGGTTAGATCCTTGTCATCTTTTGCGGAGGTACCAATACGGCCGCGGCTGGTTATAGCGCCGGTTGCCATCGACGTTGCACTATTGGCTGAATCGGCGACATAGATAAATTTGCTGGGATCATTCTCATGCACGGTAAGCACTTGCACGGCACCGCGGTAGGGCATGTTATCAATGACCAGTCGTCCCTGGGCTCCTTCAAGGTAGTTACGTCCAATCGTCACCTGGGTGTCATCCATGCCATCGCCAATAATTAAAATAACATTGCGCTTATCGTTAGATTCAGCCGCAGCGGGTTGCAGTGTTGTTGCCATGCCAAACGCAATAGCTGCAGATAAAATGGATTTAAATACCTTTGGGTGCTTCATTATCGCCTCAAGTACATTTTCTGATTGTGTTAATAGCAGTAATCCTACGGTACTGCCGTGACTCTGTCATATAGTTTTGCATGTCTTTACAGGTTTTCTATTTTGTCGTCACAAATATGGACTTTGATCTGTTAAACATGGAATTTATTTCATTCTTTATAAACGCAAAAAACGCCACCCCACAACAGCGGATGGCGTAAAGCAGAGAGCGAAGGTTTTAAGTCGTGAGCCTCCTGTTATTGCCAGTTATAAATTAAACCTACACCGTAAGTGCGAGGCATATTGTAGTAGGCGGTAACACCATGTGGATCCAATCCGGCATTAAGCTGGTAGGTTTCATCGGTGAGGTTTTTACCCCACAGGTAAACTTCCCAGTTTTCATCCTGAGTACCCAGTGCCAAGCGTCCACCCCACAGGGTGTAACTACCGGCTTTGGTTAGCTCGGTGTTATCCAGATCCTTGTAAATTTCATCGCTGTAATTCACATCAACACTGGCCGATAACAGCAAGTTATCACTCAGTGGCCATTCATAGCGAGCCACGGCATTAAACGTGGTTTCCGGTGCATCGGGGACTTTATTGCCTTCATAGAAAGCCGATTCAGCGGGATCATCAGAATCAAACTTTTTGATCTCGCCATCCAATACGGCGATACCTGCACGGATATCCCACCTTTCCGTCGGCTTCCACCAGAGTTCTAGTTCACCGCCAATAATTTCGGCTTTACCGGCATTACGGCGTAAACTTTCCGTGTTACCGCCACCCAGGTCTACCGTTACCGAGGCTTGCATATCTTCGAAGTCGTAATGGTAGATGGCACCATTTAACTGCAGCGAACCATCGAGCAAGCTGGATTTAAATCCGATCTCGGTTGCCCAGAGGGTTTCTTCGGTAAAGGGTTCCAGAGCGACTTCCTGTAGAACGGTAGAACCATCAAAGCCACCACTCTTAAAGCCTTTACTGTAAGAGGCGTAGATCAGCAGATCGTCGTTAGGCGTCCAGTCAACAGCGATCTTGCCGGAGATATCATCGGTTTCGTATTTTTCATCAGCTTCGATCGGCAGGTCAGGAAATTGCAGACCTAACAAAGAGGGAACGCCATCGACGACATGTACGGCTTTGGTACCACCCACGAAGGTTTTTTCCTCTTCGGTGTAACGCAAACCGGCGGTGACTTTCCAGGTATCGTTAACTTGCCATTCGTACTGGCCGAACAGCGCCCATGAATCACCTTCCTGTGTGTAATCAATATCGCCGTAACTGGTCACCGGCAGAATATATGACTCGCCAGCAGGCACACCCGGGGCACCAGCAAGATCATAAATCAGTGCAGTCGCGTCCAGTACTACATCAATCAGGGAAGCCTGTTTATTAAAGTCGAGATCTTCCTGCATCCAGAAGGCGCCTACGACCCAGTTATCGTCACCGTTTTCTCCGGTCAGGCGTAACTCTTGGGTAACTTGCGACATGTCATCGCTAAAAGGTGTGTTATAAATTCGCAGTGGGCTACCACTCTGATAGTTTTGAGCGCGATCGAGTTCTTCATAGCCGGTGACTGAGGTGAGGGTTGCAAAACCTATATCCCAGTTAGCTTTGAGTGAGGCGCCAAACTGGCGAGCATCAACTTCCGGTGTTTCAGTGACATAGACATCATACTCATCCCCAGCCGCAGGGATAGTAAATTGTGTTTGAGCCAGTACGGGAAACGGTATCGCGGCATTACCGGAAAAACCGGTATTTACCCCTTGAATAACCGGCAGGGTAGCAGCGGTGGCACCGGCTACAAAATTGTGATCCTGCACTTGCGATGGTACCCACAACTCCGATTTATCACGGCTACCATGCAGGCTTAAGGTTGCATCAAATTTATCACTTGGCTCCCAGGCTAAGGATAAACGCCAGGCACTGGTATCGGTGTCGCCCAAGCTGTCATCACCACCAAAAGCTTCCAGTGGTTCAGCGACACCGGGCATGGGGTTAAAGCCAACCGCGTCACTGGGCGTTGCCTGGGCATCTAGATGACCATCCGCTTTTTTGGTCATGATCGCCAGGCGGGCACTGAGGTTGTTAGACAGCGGGCCTCCCACACCGGCTTCCAATTTGCGGGTATTGTAATTGCCATAGCTGGCATCCATGTTGGCTTCAAATTCCTGCGACGGTTTGCGGGTAATAAAATTCACCGAACCGGCCGTGGTATTACGGCCAAACAAGGTACCTTGCGGGCCTTTCAGTACTTCCACCTGGGCGATATCGAAAAGCTGAAAACCCAGATACCCGTTAGAGCCTAAATACACTTCATCAACATGCACAGCAGCGGAAGGGCTGTTGTTGGTGTTGTAATCGTTTAGGCCAACACCACGAATGGTGATAACGGGGTTAGAGTTACCCACGGTGTTTTTAATATCCAGCCCCGGTGTTTGCCCCGCCAGATCAATGGCTTGGCTAATCCCCAGTTCTTTTAAATGCTCTGAGTTAAATGCAGTCACTGCAATGCCAACATCCTGCATGGACTGGGCACGTTTTTGTGCTGTGACGATAACTTCCTCAATCGCTTCAGCATAACTGAGTTGGCTCTGGCTTACCGTGGCAGCCAGTAGTGCAGCGGCCAAAGGTTTAAGTCCAGACAGTCGGGCTTGTTTATTAAGGGGTAGGGCTTGTGTCCTGATTGATTGAATTATGTTGTGTCCCATAATTCCTCCGTATTAATTATTGATTATTGAGTGGAGGTAATTTCCCTCTCCAGGGTTTTTATAGTTGTAACTATTATTGTAATCGCTATTGTAGTCTTGGTGCTACATTGTAGCTTGTGTGGGATTTTTAAACTAATAAGAGCATATGTCAATAGGGGAGAGGGTTGTTTAGAGGATAATTAGAGGCGACGAGCGAGTAAGAGGCGCACGAGAACCGCACGCCTGACGCTAAATCAGAATTAACGCGTGTACTGACTTAAATCGATAACCTGAGAGGGGTCGATAGCAACATCCTGATAGCGGGTGCTGATATGGACACGGGCAGGTACCCTGGGTTGTTCAAGGTTTTCCGGGAAGTCTCGGGGCGAGAAGGCAACACGGAGTAATTCACCCACTTGCTCGCCCTGTTTGATGAGTTGATTGGGCTGCAGTGAACTGTTGCCAACATAATGGTAGCTGGCTTCAATGCCATTGGTATGTTCAATCAGGACGTAACCGCCTGATGTCATGGCAATACCATCTTCAGGCTGATCGACAACCTTGATAACTTTTCCGTCGGCCATCGCAAAAACCGGGCTACCCACAGGTACCATAAAATCCAAGCCGTCATGGAATACCTGCATTTTGCCTACGCCCATTGGCAGGCGTATATCAACATCGTGGAATCCGGCATAGAGTTCACCACCTTGTACTGGCGGTGATAACAACGGCATCGGCTCGGGTAAAGCCTGCAAGCTTCTCAGCTTCAACGTGTGGGAAATCGCGTGCTGACTCCCCATAGGCATAATAAATAAAATCGTGAGCAAAGCTGCAGATAATGCCAGGCTGCCGCTGCTCAGCCCCTTAATGGAGTAATGTTTAAGGGCTAACAAGCGTGCTCGGTAGCTTTGCCTGCGTAAGGACAGGCTTGGCACTTTCACCGAGCTTTGGTTTTGAAAGTGTTTAACAATCGACAGTAAGCTGTTGGCATAATCGCCAACGGTAAGCTTACTGCTGGTTACCGCCATGCGATCACAAGCGATCTCTTTCTGTTCGTCTATCTGACGATTGGTAAACCAAACCACAGGGAAGAAAAACAGAACGCGCTGCATTAATTGTCTTGCCAGGCCGGAGAGGTCATCGTAGCGCTTGATATGTGCCATCTCATGGGCAATGACCGACATCAGGGCCTGCTTGTCCAGCGAGTTCAGCATCTCTTTGGGCAGATAGATAACCGGGCGCAAGGTTCCTATGGTAAAGGGCGAGACATTCGCATCACCTGCCACAAGGGAGACCGTTCGACGCAGTTTAAACTTGCCGTGCAGGTGATAAAACAGAGCCAAGTGGCTGGCTTGGGTAACCACATCGCTTTGCTGAACTATTTTTCTAAACTGTTTACGCTGATTGAATAAGCGAATAAACAACAATGTAGTGATACTGATCCAAGCAAGCAGTAGTGCCATCGACCAGGTAATATATGGAAACTGCACCGAAATCGGAGCACTTAAATGGATTATTAGATCCAGTTGGTGAAGCTGAAATAACGGATCGAAGTATTTTACTTGCGGTAGCCACTGTTCCAGCAGGTGGCGTAAATTAAAAGAGGTGCTCCAGTGTGCGGGGATAAGGGCGCGAACAAATACCAGTAACCACAGTGTCATTTGCAAGCGTGGATGGCGATCTTTTAATAGTGCGCAGACGCACAGCACAAGCATAAACAACGAAGCGGTATAGGCGAGCTGGCGGCTGGTCATAATAATGAACAGATTGCTGACGTAATCAAGGTAGAGTGTCGTCATCTGGGCCACCATAAAAAGCTCAAGTCGTTATCGTTGTTATTTATCTTGTAATTGCTTAACCAGCTTATTGAGTTCCTTCAGTTCCTTATCGGAAATATTCTCGCTTTCACCGAACATGGACACCACCGTGCGGCTGTCTAACCCCAGCACGTGATCGGCAAAAAAGCTTACCCAGCGAGCCAGGCCAGCAGGGCGGCTGATAGCGGGTTTATACACATTGATACCGTGCAGATTACGGCGTTCTACCAACCCTTTTTTACACATACGCTCAATGGTGGTTTTGGTGGTGGACAATGCCCAGCTGTTATCGAGGGCATCGTGCACCTCGCGAATGCTGAATTCATCGCCTTTCCACATCACATTGAGGATTTTGTATTCCGCTTTGGACAGATCGGGGAGCTCGCTCATTTATTATTCTCGTAAATCCATACTTGTATTATGCAGTCGCAGGTCTGGCTACATTGTAGCTAAGGCGAACACTCTATCAGGGGCGATCCAGTGTGGCAAGGCCGCTTAACGTCAGAGAGGGCGCCCACTGGCAGCTTTTCAAATCCCTCCTATGCTTGAAATAGGTACAAAAACGAGACCGTACTGAGGGCGTACTGAGGGGTTAGACCATGAATATCGTCGATAAAACCTATGAAGATCAAAGAGTTATCCTGCACGGCAACTCTTACCGCAACTGCACATTCAAGAACTGCGAACTGGTATACGACGGTGACCGATCACCGACCTTCCACAATAACGAGTTCGTTGATTCTGTCTTTGTCTTCAGTGATGCAGCTCTTAGAACCCTCTACTTTATAGGCAATATCTATCATGCCGGTGAGGGCGGCCAAGAGGTCATCGAGAACCTGCTGGCAGAGATCAAGGGCGGTGCCATTCACGGCCATGAAGCCCGTACCATTATTCCGCCTACGGCAAGTCATAGTCTGGGGCAAGCGGGGCCAGGGGTGTCGCACTAAGTTTATTTTGACCACTATTCTCCAGCTAGTTTTTCAATCGCTATTCAGAGGGCTATGTGACAGAGGGCTAAGGAAGGTCCTGTGCATCTCCCTGCTTTGCTGTTCTGGTGCTGTTGCCAGTGACCATGCTCAGGAGTCCAACCCAGGAGCTGATGCCACGGTAAAAGTCTGTTACGGAAAGTGGTTTCCCTTTTCCTATGATCAGCCTGAACTGGCGGGTGTCATGGTTGAGCTGGCCCGCGAGGTTCTGTCGCGGTTAGGCTATTCGGCAGAATTTCATAAAATGGCTTTTTTGCGATGTCTCAATGAAGTTCAAAACCAGAATATGACCCTGTCACCTTTCGCCAGTGCCTACTCATTAGGAAAGTTGGGTGATAACTTGGTTGCTATTAACCCCTCCGTTCAGTATCACTTACCAGCATTCTTTCTACGCAGCTCAGATCCCGTTAAAGACTTATCCGGTATCGAAGCATTTGCCGGATGGGAAATCGCCGCTCTGCGGGGAAACTCCTTTGCCAGGCGACATCAGCACAACAGCGGTATCGGTTGGATCTTTGTGAATAACAACCCCGCATTGTGGAAATTACTGCTCTCCTATCGGGTTGATGCATTCTTAGCGGAGTATCAATCACAGATTCTGCTTAGCGATGAATTGCGCCAGCAGATCAGGATCCTTCCGCCCATGGAGGCAGAGCCGCTGTACTGGGCTGTGAATCGAGAGGATGCGCAATTGGCCCAGCAAGTAGGTGAGCAATTGGAGCAGGCTATAGACGATGGCACAGTTGATACCCTCTATCGCAAATACTTTGGGGTCAGCTTTCGGGATATCGAAAGGATGATCGCTTCACAAGAGTTCCTGAAAATTCCCGGCCCAGGCCCTGTAGAGAATCATCCGTAAGGGAGTGAATACCCGGTCACGCGTTAGATTGCTATCGCTTGTTGTTTATATTAGAGTGATCAATCTAAAATGAGAGAGATGGAACGCCCCATGAGCAATACCAACGTTAACACCCACTTCTGGGTAGATCGCAGTGATTATGCCCAAACTCACATCAAAACCACCGAGCTGCCACAAGCGCTGTCTGACGGCCAGGTGCTGCTGAAGGTCGATCGTTTTGCGTTTACCGCCAACAACATTACCTACGCTGCGGTAGGGGATATGATTGGTTACTGGAAATTCTTCCCTGCCGAAGAAGGCCTGGGCACCATCCCGGTATGGGGCTTTGCCGATGTGGTCGACTCTAACTGTGAAGGTGTTGAGGTGGGCGAGCGTTTCTACGGTTACTACCCCATGTCCTCATACCTGCTGGCTGAGCCTGGCAAGATCGGCAAACAAAGCTTTACCGATGTAATGGCTCACCGCCTGGAACTGCCCATTATTTACAATCAGTATATTCGCTGCTCGAGCGACCCCAGCTATAAACAGGAAGCCGAAGCATTGCAGATGGTACTGCGCCCACTATTTACCACATCGTTCTTGTTGGATGATTTTTTTGCCGACGAAAACTTCTTTGGTGCTAACACGGTTGTACTGACCAGTGCGTCGAGTAAAACAGCATTAGGCATGGCCTTCCTGCTGAAAAATAACCGTGAAGGCCGTGAGCAGGATTACAAGATTGTGGGTTTAACATCAGAGCACAACAAAGCCTTTGTTGAAGGCCTTGGTTGTTACGACCAGGTGCTTACCTACGATCAATTAAGTCAGCTGGATGCCAGCCAGCCTACTGCCAGTGTCGACTTCGCTGGTAATGGCCAGTTGTTAGCCGATCTTCATCGTCACCTGGGCGAACAATTGAAGTACAGCTGCCTGGTAGGTGTATCCCACTGGGATCAACGCGGCGGCATGTCGGAAGATGTTCCTGGTCCACAGCCACAAATGTTCTTTGCGCCTTCGCAGGCCGAAAAACGTTTAGGCGATTGGGGGGCTGAAGGTTTCCAGCAACGATTGCATACCCAGTGGGTAGGCTTTACCGGCTTTGTTAGCGATTGGATGGATATTGAGGAAAATGCAGGCCAGGCGGCTGTGGAAAGCATTTACCAAAAAATGCTCAGCGGTGACGTAAACCCCAGTAAAGGTTATATTCTTTCACTGTAATCAGCACACAATAATAAGGAAGTAATATGAGCCAAGCGTTAAAGCAGTGGCACCAGATTATGGAGAGCGGCGATACGACCGCTCTTAACGATCTGCTGGCAGAAGACGTAGTCTTTCACTCACCCGTTGTGCACACCCCGCAAGAAGGTAAAGCCATTACCTTCGCCTATCTCTCGGCTGCAAACAAAGTGTTGGGTAACGACAGCTTTCAGTATGTACGCAAAATCATCGGTGAGCGTGATGCCATGCTGGAATTTACCCTGGAGCTAGAGGGTATTCATGTCAATGGTGTAGATATCATTCGCTGGAACGATGACGACAAGATCGTTGATTTCAAAGTGATGGTGAGGCCGTTAAAAGCCATTAACCAGGTACATATGGAAATGGGCAAAATGCTGGAGGCAATGCAAAACGGCAAGGCTTAAGCGGTGAGTACTAATCTCTCTTAATTTTATGCAGTAGCTTCACGACCCGGTACGCAAGCTCTTTCGGTTGAAAGGGCTTGGTCAGGTAATCGGTAACGCCGGCTTCGATGGCGCTAACCACCTGTTCTTTTTTGGTCGTAGCGGTAAGCATCAGGAAGGGGAGGTGGTTATGTTTTTCTGACTGCCGGATACGTTTGAGTAAATCCAGGCCTGTAACTTCGGGCATATCCCAATCGCAAATAACCAGGTCAAACTTTTTATTTGTCAGCAATTTCCAGGCTGCTTCCCCGTTGTTGGCCATGGCAGATTTTTCAACGCCCAACTCTCGTAAGCAGCCATTTACCATGCCGCGCATGGATTCCATATCATCGACGACTAAGACATTAATGGTACTGATAATCGCTTCTGCTTGTTCCATACATCGTCCTTGTGTGTAGGGCTTGGAGTGCATCAAGAGGCTGTGTAAATACAGGCTTGTCACATAAAGTGTAGACCGTAAGACTAGCGGGTCAATATCCCTTAGGTGTAAAGAGGTGCCAAATAATACTCGGAAATTACTGACAGTTAATGGCTGTTTGCGAGTGAATAATTATTCCGGAAACCTTGGCGCAAAGGCTTCATTTTCCACGCGTAATCCATTCACGACAAAACTGACGGCATGGTATAAACCTGCCAGTATAATCAATTCGATCATTTGTTCTTCAGAAAAATGCGTGCGCAGTTTAGCCCAAATGTCCTCACCGAGTTGAGCAGTTTCATGGAGTTCATCAACCAGTTGTAATAACGCTAATTGCTCATCGGACCAAAGATTATCATCCAGCGCCTTGTCACAGGTGGCTGCAATCTGCGCTTCACTGAATCCGGCCTTTTCAGCAAACCCGACCACATGCACACCCCATTCATACTCGGCTTTGCAGTTGGCGCAGGCTCGCAAGATCACCAGTTCGCGCTGTGCAATACTGACCGAGCCACGGTCCAGTAAACCGCCTCGAACCATACGCGACAGTACTCGTTCATTGTTACCCACGGTTTTGAATATATTCAAAGGCGGGATGCCCGCGGGCATAACAATATCGAATGATGACTGCAAAGCATCAGAAAAGGGTGGGTTAACCGGTTGAATACGCGGTGTGCTAGTCATAGTGAGTCCTCTAATTGGGGATGGGTGCTACTAAATATGTAGCGCACATGTTATCGCTACACTTTTAGTAGCGCAAGAGGTAAAATCGACATTATGACTACAAAACGACCAGCCATAGCCGAGATAATCGACTTACTCAGCAAGAAATGGGTAATGCGAATCATCTGGGAGCTAAGATCCGAAACCCTGACGTTTCGGCAATTACAGCAAGCCTGCGGTGATGTATCGCCGACGGTTTTAAACCAGCGCCTTAAGCTTTTAAAAGAAGGGCAGATAGTGGTTTTGGAAAACCCGTCGGGCTATCAGTTGACGACTATGGGCATGGAATTACTGGAGGTGTATAAACCCCTCAGTGAATGGGCGCAGCGCTGGCAAGCGCAGCTGGGCAATTATAAACTCACTCTTTAATATGTAACCGATTGATAAATAAGGATATTTACTGTCTTTTCGGTGTTGCTTACACAGGCTAATTGAGCAAAACACCTGATAGATAGCTACTGGAGAATATACGCCAATGGCGTATAATTAAGGGAAGCATGGTTATTGTAGAAACCTCCATATTCACCAAGCTCATCCAAGAATTGATGAGCGATGATGAATACAAACAATTGCAGGAAGCATTGGTCAATCGTCCAGACCTGGGGGACTTGATCCAAGGTTCGGGCGGTTTACGTAAAGTTCGATGGAGCCTGGAAGGAAAAGGCAAGAGCGGAGGCGTTCGTGCTATCTATTACTGGGTGGTTAATGATGACCATATTCGTATGTTATACGTTTACCCAAAGGGCAAGCAGGACAATCTGACCAAGTCGCAGATTGCTCAGTTAAAAAATATTGTCGAGAGGTGGTGAAGATGGAAAAAGCAATGTTTGATGAGCTGCTGGCTAGTGTTCAGGAAATGGATAAGGTTGTAAAAGGCCAAGAAAAAGCTTCGCGCAGTTTTGATTTTCCAGAACCACAAGTTAAAGATATTCGTGAACGCTTAGGGGTGTCACAAGATAAATTTGCGATGATCCTTGGGGTGAGTAAGCGTACTGTGGAAAACTGGGAGCAGGGGCGTCGGCATCCTACAGGCGCTGCACGTTCTTTGCTGCGTATTGTTGAGGCAGATCCTGAACATGCTTTAAGAGTCTTGTGTGCATGATTGAGTTCAGGTAGAAAAACTTAGGGGTAAAGCCCTATATTTTTAGGAAATTCAAAATAGGGACATCAAGGCTCACCACTATGAGTATCAAGAAAGTTCTTGCCGTAGTTTTCTCCACGCTTTTTATCGTTATCGCCGTCTATAGCATTTACTTAACCGGCTACGAAAAGCCTCCGGTAGATCCATCCTGGGCCGTTGAAGGTAACAAGGATATTCCTGAGGGCGCCGTGACGGTTCGCTGGACGGGGACTTCCACCTTGGTTATTTCCGATGGCAGTTCCACCATCATTACCGATGGCTGGTTTAGTCGCCCGGGGCTTGGCGATGCTTTGTTAAATAACATCAGCCCTGATATGGAAGCGATTACCTTTGGTCTGCAGAAAAATCAGATAACCAACGCCGATGCGGTATTTGCCTTTCACTCCCATTACGATCATGCCATGGATGCCCCTGAGGTTGCCAAACGCACCGGCGCTACATTAATGGGCTCGCCCTCAACGGCCATGATCGCTAAAGGCTGGGGGTTAAGTGATAATCAAATCACTGTTGTTGAAGATCGGCAGAGCTATCCCGTAGGTGCTTTTACGCTTACGCCTATCATTACTTACCATGCCCCCACGCCAACTGAAGGCGGCAAGGTTAATAAAGACTACGAGAAAATCACCGCGCCTTTGGTTCCCCCGGTAGCCATATTGGATTACAGGGTTGGCGCCAGTTACACGCTGCATATTGAACACCCCAAAGGCGACATCATGATTACCGGTTCGGCGGGTTATCGTCAGGATGCGTTACAGGGATTTAACGCCGATTATTATCTGTTAGGGATCGGTGGCTTTGGTGGTTTTGAGCCGGCGTATCAAAATATCTTTTGGGATCAAACCATTGGCCTGACCCAACCCCATACGGTAATCCCCATTCACTGGGATTCCCTAACCGGTCCGATAGAAGGCGAATTTACCGGTATGATGCGGCTTTTTAGCATGATTATCGGCGGCTCAGATAATCCAGACATGATCCCGACGTTTTTCAATAACAAGGCAAAAGAGCAGGGGATTAAACTGATAACCCTGCCGCGTTATGATGAAGTGGTTCTTTTTTAAGGCTAAGCAGTATTATGTGTGGACGATTTAATATTATCGGCGGTCCAGCCATCAACAAATTGATGGCAGATGTAATGGGTGATGCGGCTGCCCCAACACTGGCAACACAACTCAATGTTGCGCCCACCGAATCCGTTCCGGTAGTGTTACAAAACCAGGGCAACAAAGAATTACATTTAGCGCGCTGGTGGTTAACTCCATCCTGGTCCTCTGGCCCCGATACCAAATTCTCTATGTTCAATGCCCGCGCCGAAGGGCTTGAATCCAGTCGTGCGTACAAGGGGCCGTTTCATCACCAGCGCTGCATCCTGCCGGTAAGCTCCTATATCGAATGGCAGAAAACTGCCAGTGGCAAACAACCCATAGAAATTTATCGTGAGGATGAAGCCATCGCCTTCGCTGGGCTGTGGGATGTCTGGAACGATGAGTTGTTATCTTGCTCTGTAGTAACAACAGCTGCGTCAGAATCCATGGCGCCGATCCACAACCGTATGCCGGTGATGTTGGATCAACAGGGAATAGACTTATGGCTAGACGGGCAAAGCTCGGTCGAACAACTGCAAACTTTGTTTACGCCAAATCTGGTGTATCCACTAATGGCCAGGCCGGTTGATAAAGCGATAAATAATGCGAGGGTAAAGGAATTACCAAGGGCGGTAGGAGAGGTAAGAGAATTACTATGAGCTTTGTTCTTTACGTCATTCCTCCCCAAGCGAATAAATGTAAAAGGTTTCCACAATCTTCTTAACTCCATACCTAGCCAGGTAAGCAAATGTAAGGGATCACCACAATCTCTTTAACGTCATTCCCGCGCAGGCGGGAATCCAGTGTCTTTAGGTATGACTAGCCAGTTCTCTAACTTTTCTGCGCCTTCAGCACAAGCTCCAACGCTTCCGGAGTAACGCACTGATCTCTATTCCAGTGCGCCTCCAATTGCTCCACCAACAGATCAATACTACGTTTTTTCTCTTCTAGGTTATCAATCAGCGTATCAATATCCTGGCGCTTGGTATCCAGCTGTTTCAGCGTTAGCTCGTGATCAATAGAGCATCCTCCCAGCAAAGCAACCATCTCATCAAGCGAGAACCCCAAGTTCTGGGCAAACTTAATAATCTGCAATTGCATCAAACTGCTAGCATCATAACTCCGATAGCCACTGCTTAAACGCTCGGCATGGGGCAGTAGGCCCTTTTTCTCATAAAAGCGTATAGCACTGGCACTGAGGCCGCTCTGCTCGGCCAGTTCTCCGATTTTCATTGCTGAATACCTCCCGTTAACAGGTCTTTACGATATAGCTGTTGACCTTAAAGCTGACTTTAAGGTTATGCTTTTTACCATCGATAATCCAGAGCTAATAAGCCCAACCGGAGAGAGACTATGCCCAGCAGTGTATTTGAGCCTTTGGAGCTGACTAACGGCAAAACCCTGAAAAACCGCCTGGTAAAGGCGGCCATGGAAGAGGGCATGGCCGATGCCCAACAGCGCCCAGGCCACGAACTGTGTGGCCTGTACCAACGCTGGGCCGAAGGCGGGGTGGGGGTGATTATCACCGGTAATGTGATGGTCGATTCACTGGCCATGACCGGCCCTGGCGGAGTCGCGCTACAGGCAGATGCCGATATGGAGGCCTTCAAGCGTTGGGCAGCTGCCGCCAAAACCAACAACACCCAGGTATGGATGCAGATTAACCACCCGGGCCGCCAGGTCTACAAGAGCATGGGCGGTAAAGCCCTGGCGCCCTCGGCAGTGGCACTGGATTTAGGTAAACACTCCGACAAGTTCGCCACACCCAAAGCCATGACCGAGGCAGAGATTGAAGATGTTATCGAACGCTTTGTTACCACTGCATCTCAAGCGCAAAAGGCCGGGTTTGATGGAGTTCAGGTTCATGCGGCGCACGGTTATCTGCTAGCGCAATTTTTATCTCCCTTGAGTAATCAGCGTCATGACCAATGGGGCGGCGCGCTGGAAAATCGCTCCCGCCTGCTACTGGAAATCGTGCAGCGCATTCACCAACAATGTGGTGAAGGTTTCACCCTGTCGGTAAAACTGAATTCTGCTGATTTTCAACGCGGTGGTTTTGATATTGGCGATGCCGAGCAGGTGGTGGCACAACTGGAGGGCGCCGGTGTACATGTGGTGGAGCTTTCCGGTGGCAGTTATGAATCCCCGGCCATGCAGGGCCGCACCGCCGATGGCCGTACCCTGGATCGTGAAGCTTACTTCCTGGAGTTTGCCGAACGTATTTCCAGTAAAACCAAAGTGACTATTATGACCACCGGTGGCGTACGCCGCCTGGCCACCGCCAATCGTGTGGTAGCCAACGGTGTTGAACTGGTTGGGATTGCCAGTGCCATGTCCTTCAAGCATGACTTACCCAATATCTGGCAAACGCAGCCAGACTATGTTGCCGTGATTCCACCGGTAAATTGGAAAGATAAAACAATGGCCGCTATGGCGACCATGTCGATAATCCGGCGTCAGCTAGTGCGTTTGGGGCGTGGCAAAGCGGTGCAGAAAAAACCTTCACCGGCCTTTGCCTTGATTGCAGATTTACTCAGCAAAGCGAAACTAACACGTCGCTACCGCAAGCTTGTCGTGGAGGGGTAAGTAAGGGGTAGCTACGACAAAGCGGCAATATATTGCCGTTAACTGCGCACAAGTTTGAAAAGCAATGCAGTGAAAAATAGCGATTTCTGCGTATTAGCGCGGTAAATCGCTTGAGAATTAGATATGGCATCAAATTTGCGAAGGATAGCGGTTACGAAGGGAGCGTGTTATGTCTATTTCTCAAACAGGAAATTCAACCGATAGCTATTCATACCTAACGAATACGCAAACCACCAGTCAAACCAGCGATGTAACCTCGCAAACAGAAAAGTCCCAGCAGGAAACCTCCAGCGCGAGTGAGGTGAAGATTTCCTCACGGGCGCAAAAACTGGCTGCCTTGCAGGAGGAGTTCTTCCCCGGTGGTTATAAAAGCTTATCCATATCCTCAAGCTTTATTGCGCGCTTGCAAGAATACGGCTTTATATCGGAGCAACAGGTGGGCAATCTTCCCGAGCACCTACAACCCGGCAGTGAAGCCAGCTCGTCAGCAAGCAATACCACGGAAACCGTCGCCAAGGTCATGGCCAAAGCCGAAAGCTTATTGGAAAGGCTGGAAGGTGAGGACAAGCATCTGGCCCTGCAGGCGGATATTGCCGATGCCCTTGATGTATTGGAAAGTGACTTCGGCAGGCCATCAACCCATTCCCGCTGGTTAAGTGAACAGTTAGACAGCCATCAGCAGATTATTCCTGCAGAGGATCTGACACAGGAAGAGTGGGTTACCCTGAGTGGCTTATCCAGTGCGCTAAAAATCAATGATTTGTTTTCCAGTGGCACAACAAACAATCAGTTAGGCGGGCTCTACCAGCGTTAAAGCCATCACTTCCTCAGTGGTAATTGTCTATGCCGCCATCTACAATGCGGCCCTCAATTGCTATTGGAACTCCCATGACTCTGCAGTCCATCGATAAATCCCTTTATCAGCAACGCTACAAGCGCGTAGCCATTGGCTTAGCCGTCAGTCTGGCTGTGTTGTCATTAAGTATTTCCACACTCTTAATAACGTTATTTGGCAGCAGTGAATCGGGTAGTAATACCGGCTTGAATGTCATCGGTGTTGCTGTATCGGTGGCTATATTGGTTTTTGCCCTGCAAAAACTAAAACACAAACCTTACTTCAAAGAAGTCGCCTACGTTTGGGCTTTGAAGCAAGAGCTCAATCACATCAACCGTCATATCCACAAAATCAAAGCTGCTGCCCAAGAGGGTGATGCCAACGCAATGATTGTGCTGAACTTCTCCTACCAGGGATCGGAGCAGTTGTGGCAGTTGGATGACAACACCCTGGTGATGGACGAATTACGGGTTTGGAAAGCCGATTTAGAAGAATTAAAGCAACGCTATAGCGTAGAAACCTCCCTGGAAGATTATCGCCGGGAATTACTTCAAAACTTCTAACTTTAGCGTTACCCGCTAGTCGCACACTCCACAAATGCTTCCATACTGGCCTTTAACGAATCATGGCGCCAAATAATCGCCGTTTGCGTCTTACGCCATTTCATCGGCAGGCTGTGTACCTGCACATTGTCCCGGAACGGGTAATCATCCAGTAAGGCCTCAGGCAGTATCCCCACACCCATGCCCGCAGCTGCGCAACTCAGCAGGGCATGATAGGAACTAATCTCTACCACCTTGGCAACGGTGCCATCCTGGTTAAGCCAATCGGTTAACCGGGTGCGATAGGCGCAGCGGTGATTAAACCCGAGTAGGGTGGCTTCACTGTCCAGATCGGCGGGTTTTTTGATGGGTTTATGGTGTAAATCGCTGACCAATACTAGAGACTCTTTATAAACCGGTTTGATGGCCAGGCGTGGATCCGGCGATGGATCGGCGACAAAGGCCATATCGATTTCACCGTCCAATACCTTCTCGATAAGCACACCGGTAGGGCCCGTAGTGACGTTAAGCTCGACATCGGCATAAGCCTGGTGAAAGCGCATTAACGGGTCTACCAAGCGAGTGGCTGCCACGGCTTCCATGGAGCCGACGTTCAGCACGCCCTTGGGGTGACTCTGCTGCAGCTCATCAACCGCCTGCTGAGCTAAATCCAGAATCTTGTGGCTGTAGCCCAGCAGCTGTTCACCGGCCACCGAAATCCGCAAGCGATTCTTTTCCCGCAGAAACAGCGGTTTGCCCAGCTCTTCCTCCAGTTTCTGGATACGTGCGGTAACGTTAGAGGGCACCCGGTTGAGCTTTTCGGCCGCCCGGGTAATGCCGCCGGATTCGGCCACCTGCTGAAATACGCGGAGATCGGATAATTCCATGAGTCTTTACTTTCACAATATAAGAATAGTTTGTTCAGTATTATTCATTATTAATGAATGGTCAATTGGCTTAAGCTTTACCCCAACATTCACCCGGACAAAAGGAGATACCTGATGAACCATCTACAGGCTACCAACAAAGGCTACCTCTATGCATTGGCCGCGGTGGTGATTTGGACGGGGTTTATCCTGGTATCCCGCATGGGCGGGATCAGTGAATTACTGTCGTACGATGTGATCGCAATACGTTATGCCACCTGTGCGGCGCTGCTGTTGCCGGTGTGGTGGTTTAAATACCGCTTTAACCTATTGAACTGGAAGTTGGTGGTGGCCAGTGTGATTGGCGGCTTAGCTTATGCGCTGTTTGCCTTTCGGGGTTTTCAGTTGGCCCCCGCATCGCACGCGGCAGTGTTACTGCCGGGCCTGATGCCGCTGTTTATTATCCTGCTGTCAGTTTGGATTAATCGCGAAAGGCAAAGTTGGTCCAAGTGGTTGGGCATAGGTGTTATCACTTTAGGGGTTGGCAGCTTATTCGCACAACAGCTGTCGCAAAGCCAGGGGTTAAACCAGAGTCAAGGCCAGAGCTTTGCAGAAGGGCATATCTGGTTAGTGCTGGCGGCCTTAATGTGGGCGTTGTTTTCGGTATTGATTAAACGTTGGGGCATTACCCCCTGGCAGGCGACAGTGAGTTTGGCAGTGATTACTTGTGCATTGTATTTGCCGGTTTATATGTTCTGGTTACCGAAGAATATTTCTACCGACTTATGGCCCGATATTCTGCTACAGGCGTTTTATCAGGGCATTATGGCTACCATTGTGCAGATGTTTCTTTACGTAAAAGCTGTACAGGTCATAGGCCCTTCATCCATGGGTGCCATGATGGCCATGGTACCGGTATTGGCAGGTGTGGCGGCAATGTTTGCGCTCAACGAGCCTGCAACGCCGGAATTATTAAGTGGTTTGGTATTGGTGAGCGTTGGCGCCTGGGTGGCACACAGCCAGTGGTTACAAACCAAATATAAACCTGTGTTGATCAACGATTAAAAGTGTTAGTACTCAAGTACATTTAAAGGAGAAAGAAATGCCTTACGTCAATATCAAAATTACCGACGAACAAGTAACCCCCGAACAAAAAGCCGAGCTGATAGCTGGTGCGACGCAATTGTTGGTGGATGTGTTGAATAAAAATCCAGCCACCACAGTAGTGGTGATTGACGAAGTAAATACCGATAACTGGGGTATTGGCGGGAAGGTGGTGACGGATTTGCGAAAGCAAAGTAGTTAAGCTTTTTGGTGTGGGGTCAGACCCTGGGGTCTGACCCCACACCATACACATCATATCAGGACTGTTTACGTAACTTGCCAGGCGTTGTATTGAAATGCTTTTTTATCGCTTTCCCGAAAGCCGCCTCGGAGGCGTAGCCAGCGCCTTGCGCAATACTAATCATGGATTCATTGGTGTTTTGCAGCTTGGCCTTGGCTTTCATTAAACGTGTATTGGTAAGGTAGGATTTAGGCGTTTCCCCAACCATGTTGACAAACTTTTGGGTAAACGCGGTGCGACCCATTGCAGATGCCTCAGCCAGTGACTCAACAGTCCACTTTGGATCTGTCTCCTTGTGAATCAGGTTTAGCGCCACACCTATGTGAGGGTCAGACAGTGCCGTCATATAGTCATTGGAATGTTTCGCATTGCGCATATGCTCTCTGAGCAGCTGAACAAAGAAAACCTCCGCGAGGTGATCAACGATAAGTCGCTGGCCGGGGTATAACGTGGATGACTCCTCTATCATGAGGTTGGTTAAGGCCTCATGCCTTTGCCGCTCACCTTCAGTTGTTGGTCTGGTCTGAATAAAGCAGGGCAGGCTTTCGAGAAAGGGGTGATTGATAGAGGAGTCATAGGTCAGAGTACCGCTCAATAATATCGTAACCTGGTCATCCTCAGGTGAGTCTCCAGCAGTTGCTGCCTCCTGTTGCGAGGTGTTGCCCCACGCGCCGCTATCGGTTGCAGAAATACTTATTGCTCCCGTTTTCAGCAGCATCAAACCTTCGTCGTCATTTACTTTGATGACATTCGTTGCATCCAGATCCAGGTTTTCCGGGCTATCACTGATCCAGTGAGTGCCTCCCGTGGGGAAGGCCACGCTATCACCCGCCTGTAATTGCAGCACCTTATCGCTACTGCACTCTCGCAGATAACATTGCCCTTGAATAACAGTATGAAAGATACCCTGGGGGCGATAAAGCACCTGCAGATTCCAAGGCCCAGCCTCTGCTCTGCAAGCGAAGATTTTTGCCGATAGCTGAATTGATTTCAGTAAGTCTGATAAGGCGTCCATTATCAACATTCTAGCGTAAGTGTTATCTCGGCGGCTATGACAGAGGCAGTGCTCTGAAAAAAAAGACAAGAACTACGGTAAAAGCAACATTTTCCAGCGGTGGAATCAGAGCGACACTAAAAAGCGCTAGAGAGAAACAATACTCCATAGCTGAACATATAATAATAGACCGGAGATGAGCATGAATCGCTATAAAATGGTTCCTTTGGCTGCCGCCATATGTACCGCCACAGTTACCGCCATTACTGCCCCTGTAACAATGGCTGATGAATTTACCCTGGAAGAAATTATCGTTACGGCAACCAAGCGTGCCACCAACCTGCAAGACACCCCAGTAACGGTTAACGCCTTTGACAGTAACACCATTCAAGATGCAGGTATTAACAACGCCGGTGATCTGGCCAATTCAACCCCCAGCCTGAGTGTTAGTGCCAACACCAGTCCCTTTACCGCACGGTTAACCATTCGTGGTATTGGCACAGCACAGACGGATCCAGCGCTTGAGCCCTCTGTGGGGATGTTTGTCGATGGTGTTTATATCGGCCGCTCAGGCCTTGGTATGTCGGATATGACGGATATTGAGCGTATAGAAGTGCTGCAGGGCCCACAAGGTACCCTGTACGGTAAAAATACCAATGCCGGTGCGATCAGTATTACGACCAAAACACCCAATATGGAAGAGTACGAAGGCTATGTAGAAACCTCTTTTGGCAACTACGACATGAAAAAAATCACCGTGGCGGCTAGCGGCCCGATTACCAATACTTTGGGTTTTCGCCTGTCGGGCAACGTGAATCAACAGGACGGTTACCTGGAGAATGCAACCGGTAATGACGACAACGGTGCCGATGACTGGAACATGATTGGTAAACTCTTGTGGCAACCTACGGATGAGTTGAGCATCCAACTCAATCTTAGCCATATCGAGCGTGATACCGACTGCTGCGGTTCTGATCCTTTACATTCCACGACCGTACAAAATGAACTGGCCAGTCAAGGTCTGACGGTTCTGAAAAACGACAACAAGGATTACAAAATTTCCAATAATGTCGACACGGCGTTTGAACTGGAAGCGGATGCTGCCGCATTAATTGTGGATTATGATCTGGACATGGGCAGCATTAAATCCATTACCTCGTGGGATGATTATGAATACACCAGTACCTACGATGCGGATCAAAGTCAGCTGGATATTTTGACGGTCACCAATGAGTATAACGCCGGCGATAGCTTTTCTCAGGAGTTCCGTTTCTCTTCTGCTACCGATGGCGATATCGACTATCAAGCAGGTATTTTTTACTACGAACAAACCACGCAGCGTGGTGATGGTAACTCCATCGTAGAAATTGGTGATGATTTTAATACCGTAGGCTCTCAAGTGTTGGGCCTGCCTTCAGCCTTACTGGGCCTGATGGCCCAGCCGGGAGACAACGCGTCTTCCAAGCATGTTTGGGAGACACAAACGCTGGCCGTCTTTGGTCAAGCTACCTGGCACGCCACCGATAGATTACACATTACCGCAGGCTTGCGTTGGACCGATGAAGAGAAGGAGGCAGATTTATTCTCCGAAACCTCCAGCACGGCTCCAGGGTATTTACCGGCAAACTTCTTTGGCCCAGGCACGCCTCCGGTAGATTTAACAACCATTCCCGCCAACCTGCTGGGGCCAGGCGTTCCGTCCTCCGACGTTGCACTTTCCAGAATTATCGATGGCATTTTTACCCCTGTTGATGCCAAACTGAACCGCCGCTCCATCAACAAAGACTGGTTGCTGAATGTCAGCTATGACCTGAACGAAGACACGATGGTGTTTGCCAGTGCTTCAACAGGCTCAAAGTCTGGTGGTTTTAATGGCGTGAACGGTGCAGTCGATGACCGCGAGTTTGACGATGAAAAAACCCGCAGTTACGAGCTGGGTATTAAAACGACACTACTCGATAGCCGCCTGCGTGTTAACGCGTCTGCTTTCCTGACAGAAGTTGATAATTACCAGCAACTACTGCAACTGGATACCGGTGCCGGTACCACCGTTAGAAACGAAGGTGCATTGGAAGTTAATGGTATTGATTTAAATATTGATGCCTTGCCTCTGCCTAACCTGACCCTGTCTGCCGGTTTACTCTACCTGAACAAGTATGAAGTTACCGAGGGTGATGCAAAAGGTGATGAGCTGATACATAGTGCTGAACTCAGCGGTAACCTCGCTGCTACCTATACGTTACCTGTCGCTGATGGTACGGCCTACGCACGCTTCGATTACTCGTTCAAAGGCGATCACCTCACCGTTGTAGCCAGTGATTACGAGCAGGACATTGAAAATATCAACCTGAAAATGGGCTGGCGCAACGATAACTGGAACATCTCCGTTTGGGGTAAAAACCTGAAAGATGAAGCCTATGCCGGTGTTGCAACCAACCCCATCGTGTTTACAGGCTCCTCTGCCTACTTCCTGGCGCCACCGCGCACCTATGGGGTAACGGCACGATATGATTTCTAACCCTATGTCGTGCTGCTAGTAAGTACGAGAGTCCGCACAGCAATGTGCGGGCTTTTTGGTATCTCATTATTCTGAGAATAATGACTAGAAAAACGGTAATTCTAACGTTTTCTGGTGCTCTAATTAGTGTGAAACTAAATCCATTGATATGGCGGCCGCCCGACAGGTGGTTTACCAACAGATGGCTTAAAGGTGTTAAATGACTGATATTAAACTGTACGGCTATTCAACCAGCCCTTATGTGCGCAAGGTAGCCTGTTGTCTCTACTACAAAGATCTTCCGTTTGAGTTTGTTCCCGTAAACCCAATAAATTCCAAAGAGATCGGCTTTACCGGTCAAACCCAGGTTCCCGTTTTGCAGATTGGCGATGAGTGGCGCACTGACTCTACACCGCTGGCGATATGGTTAGACGAATTGTTTCCTCAAAATCCGTTGATGGGGAACACTCCGGAGGAAAAAGAAAGCATATTAGCGCTGGATTCCTGGGTAACCAATAGCCTCATTTTGGCAGGCTTTCGTGGGGCTTATGAAGGCGAGATGAACGCAGCGTTTCGACACCGTGCATGGCGACTCGCCTCAATTGTTAGCAGCCAGACGCCTTTACCCGATGAAATTCGCAACGCCTGGCCAGACCTACTGAAAGCGGCGCCTTTTATTAAGCATATGATGTGTCATGTAGACACTTCAGAATCCTTAGCTGACATGAAAGTGCGTATTGCCATGCAGTTGATTGAGAATCTACAGGGTGGCCCATTCTTTGGCGGCCGTGAAGAACCATCATTAGTAGATTTTGCCATATTCCCGCAGGTTGTATTTCCCTACATGGTGGGAATGGATGAGGATTTATTGATTAGGCACGACCCCTCTTTAAATCAGTGGCTCAATAACATGAAACCCTTGATGCCAAAGAATCCATTGCTTGTGCCAGATTTTATGATCATCAATTCGTTGTAATGCTATCTAGGGCTGCTACTGCTGTCATGACTACAATCAAACAACCCACACTTGAGAACCTGTCTGATCTCACTAGCGTTGCTATTGAGAATGTCTATACCGCCACGGCCCTGGCCAAGCAAGGCTATTCACAAGCGTTGCGAGAACAGTTAGACAGCCATGACGCCTGGACTCGCGGTTGGTTCTCTGAAGGCATTGCCCAGGGGCTTTATTTTCACGATTTAAAAAAAGACAATGATTTTGAGGATTGCCTTAAGTATATCGAAGACGGGTTACCTCAAGACTGTAAGGGTACTGCCTACGCTGGCTTCGGATTGGCCATTGCCCATACAGGGGTATTTTCTGAATCCTTCTACAACAAGCTGAATTCAGACGAGCGCTTCTGGGTTTTTGATGGTCTCGGTTTTTACAAACTGATGGTTGCAGAGAAACCCAGGCATGAAAGTCTGGATGTTCCTGAATTTGTCGACGAAGACTCGGAGCGCGTCAACGCATTTTATGCTGGGGTAGGAAGAGCTCTGTGGTTTTCAATTGGCGAAAAGAACATTGATACAGTGGTAGACGCTATACAGAGCTTTCCTGAAGACCAGCAAGGACCGATCTGGCGCGGAGTTGGCTTTGTAAGCACCTACGCTGGCGGGAATCACGCGGCATTGGCAGAGCTCAAAGCGCGTTCAGGTAATCATATTGAGCACGTAAAAATTGGTTGTATTATTGCGATATTAGGCCAGGGACATGCCATGGTGGCACACCGCGAAACAGCTGCGCAGACTTATCTGGGCAAAGGCATAGACGAAATCACAGAGAAAACGGCGTCATTGCGGGACCAAAATCAATCGGTTCGGCTAAAGCCAACATCCGCTGAATGGGGCGCAAAAGTTCAGGCGCTTTTGAAGTAGTGATCAACTTCTGGCAATTTCTGGGGTCAGGCAACTTCTGGGGTCAGACCCCATCAATCATTTTGTTTCTAAAAGAGATTTCCGCACTGAACTTGGAGAAACTCCGCACCATCTTCGATAGCTGCGAGTAAAGGCGCTAAGGCTTTTGTAACCCAGCAGAGCGGCGATATCCGTTAGGCTATAGTGAGTGCTTTTTAGATATTGATCGGCATGAGTTAGTCGCACAGAATCGAGTAATGCTTTGAAGGAGGTCGAGGAGGCGCTCAAATGTCGATGTAACGTTCTTGCCGAATACCCCATTGATCTAGCGACCATTTTCATATCAGCTTTGCCGCTCGGTAAGGATAAGGCGATTACTTTACTGACTTGGTTGACAATATTTCCTTGTGACTCGACTAGAGTATTTATCCTTTTTGTTATTGCTTCTTCAGTTGCCTCGTATGGCTCCTGCATGAATGGGCTGGTAAGGGTTAAGCGTAATTGATCTGTACCAAATGCCACCGGGCATTCGAAGAAATGCATAAAGTTCTTGACTTGAGCTTCACTGGGTTCTGGGTAAGCAATAAAACATCCCCGTAACGCATATTTCCTTCCTATTAGTTCTCTTACCACTTTTGTGGTGCTGGCAAGCAAGTAATTCTGAAACTGTGGGCGTTGGTAGAGATCAGGTAAATAACAATTGAAATTTATCTCAACCAGATGCTCGCTCTCAGTGGTTTGTATCTCAATACCAGAAACGATAAGTTGAAGGTATTGAAAAATGACATTCAATGCTTCTTCAATGGTCTTGCAGTCATAAAGCATGATACTCAGTGGCCCAAGAATAGTGATGTCTTGTCGTTGAGCCAGGGCCAAGGCGACTTCAGGAAAATCTAATTCACGTTCGGTGATCTCTAATAGTCGAATGAATCGATCAAAGGGAATGAGCCTGTTTTCTTCAGTAAACACTTCTTTCGGTAAATCCGCCAATTTACAAAGCTCGACCAAGTTACCACGACGGGATAAGACAAGTTCCACGAACTGATTTAAAAAACTATTGCTTACATAAGGGCTGCTGTGTAGCGACCTGTTAGTCATTTTTGTTATATCCGAATCAAGTGTCGTTAATGATTCAGTCTATATCCTGAGGCTGCAAATGGTAAGTAATTGGCAACAAATGGTAAATGAATGCCTCCTTAATTGAATATCGTTAATCATCTTTTGAAAGAAAGCCTTGTTTAGCGGCTATTTTATATCGATAAAAAGTAAGAATTAGGGAGCTAAAATGGAAAGAAAACATGTCAATTGTGCAACTTGCGATATTGCCTGTCAGCTCGTTGCAACCAGAGATGGAGAGGGGCGTTATTCCCTGGAGGGGGATTATGATAATCCATTGGCCCCAGGTGCTATCTGTGCAAAAGGGAAACTGGCTCATGAAATCTTTGAGCATCCCAACAGGCTGACCCAGCCACTTAAGCGAGTGGGGGAGCGCGGAGGTGGTCAATGGGAGCCCATTAGCTGGGATCAGGCCATGGATGAAATCGCCGCAAAACTATCGGATGTTGTTAATAAATATGGCCCCGAATCCCTTGTGGTGAGTAGCGGCCCCTGGAATTGTTCAACTGAATCCGGCATGACAAGGCGCTTCATGAATCTTCTTGGCACGCCTAATTATATTTCTCCAGTGGCCCTGTGCCTTGGTAATACCGCGGCAGTCCATCGACTCACCTATGGATGGTTGCCTGCGCCAGATTATGAGCACACTGAATGTATCGTGTTATTTGGTCATAACCCTCATAAGCAGTCTTGGGTTATGGAATACATTCGAATCAGGTTAGCTCAGGAGAGAGGTGCAAAACTTATCGTTCTTGATCCGCGTCAAAGTCAAAGTGCCGATCGAAGCGATATTCACTTGCCTTTAAGGTTAGGTACAGATGCAGCCATGTGCTTAGGCTGGATAAATGTAATTATTACCGAGGAGCTTTACGATAAAGCATTTGTTGAGAAATGGACTGTGGGGTTTGAGCAACTTAAGGAACGAGTACTAAATGATTACAGCTTGGAGAAGGTGGCTGCAATAACCGGAGTGGATGAGGACTCCATTCGGCAAGCCGCACGCATGTATGCAAATGCAAAAAGTGCAGTGATTCCATGGTCCCCGATCACGGATCAGCAAAACAGTAGCACTTCCGCGATTCGGGCGCAGTCCATCTTACGCGCACTCACTGGAAATCTGGATGTGCCTGGTGGTGACTTACTCATGGGCATCAATCCTGATATTGTCGCCGAATCTGCATTGGAATTACATGAGCAACTGCCATTAGAGCAAAAAGAGAAACAATTTGGATTTAATGAGCACCCCGTATTTACATACAATGCCACTGAAAAGTTACGCAAGCCCTCCTTACGGGTTTGGGGTACTGAATACCCAAACCAGGTTAAAGGGACTTGTATGGCGGTTCCGTCGCCCACTTTTAGAGCGATGGCTTACGGTGATCCATATCCTGCGAAAGCCTTTATTTCGATAGCCAACAATGCGCTTCAGGGATACGCCAACCAAAAATTGATTCATGACGCACTGATGAACCAGGATTTGGTGGTTTGTCATGAACTCTTTATGACCCCTACAGCCAGTTTGTCCGACTATGTTCTTCCGGGGGATACCTGGATGGAGCGGCCTAATCTTCATGATGCCTTTGAATGGTTCTCATTGGTTCAATCTTCCCAGCAGTTATACGAGCCTGTGGCTGAGTGTAAGAACATTTATTTCTTTTGGCATGAATTGGCAAAAAGAATGGGCATGGAAGACTACTTTCCCTGGAAGGATTTAACTGAACTTTATGATTATCGATTGGCCCATACAGGGTTAACGCTAGAGCAGTTCCAGGGAAAATATAAGATCAAAATCGCTGAAGTAAAGTACTATAAATACCAAGAAACAGGCTTTGCGACGCCAAGCGGTAAGGTAGAGCTTTATTCTTCTATGCTTGACGATTGGGGGCTAGATCCCCTCCCTTATCATCGAAACTCCCCGGAACCCTGCCAAACCTATCCGTTAAAAATGTTTGTAGGGGTACGTGAACCTCAATTTTTCCAATCTGGCCAACGTCACGTAAAAGCTCTGCGAAAATCCAATAAAAATCCCAAAATATTTGTATCTGCTAATACCGCGAGTAACTATGCACTAGTAGATCAGGGGTGGGCAAAAATTGAAACAATCAATGGGCGAATACGCATGCAAGTAATGATTCGAGAGGATATGCCTGATGGCCTGGTGCGTGTTCCTCACGGGTGGTGGTTGCCTGAACACGATGATCTGGGTATTTGGGAGCATGCAGATGGAATTCTTGCGCCAGATACTGAGGAGTATTTAGATCGAGAACAGGGTATACCGCATTTGAAGGGGATCCCATGCAGGGTTTCGCCTATCAAGTCAGCGACCAGTTGGGAGGCGTTATGAATCGATATTTATCCGTAGCCAGAGCCCAGATAACCTTTTCGATTGGCCGATTCGTTCTTTTAAATCCCAAGGATCCAATTCGAAAGTTTATGGTGAAGACTGTTCTGTGGCTTATCAAAAAGCGAATGGGTAAAGATGCCTTGGACTTTCTCGAAAGTGAATCGACCAAGGATGATTCCTTTTGATCATGTTTTTAATAACTTCAGGGGTCAGACCCTAGGGTCTGACCCCACGTTCTCACATCAAACTAAGGCTTCTTAGATACCAGAAAAAGACTGTTCGCACGGCCATGGGTCCAGTGCTCCTGCGACTCAAAACCAGAAGCTTCCACAGCTTGTAACACAGTAGCTGCATTCAGGAAGCTTACAAAGGGCGCCTTACCAAGCCACTGCATAACCGGGATCACAGGCCGCAGGAACCACATCTTGTCAGACAGGCAAACGGTGCTCGAAATAAACAGTCCACCGGGCTTAAGCAGTCGATGAACTTTGGCAATCGCCGCCTGGTAGTCCGGCACTAGGTGCAACAGGTTTAATGCCAGCACCATATCGTAGCTGCCTTCGGCTTCTTGCAAATCCTCTACAGAGGCTTGCATAAAACGGATGTTATCGATGCCGGCAGCCTTCGCCTTGTCTCGGCCAATGGCGAGCATTCCATCAGACACGTCCGTTGCCACTATCTCGCCAACATGGGGTGCATGTGCCAGCGCGGTCGAGCCCGTGCCACAGCCCAGCTCTAACACGCTCATGTCCGGCTGCATCAGTGCCTGAGTGGCAGCCAGCTTCTTTTCATAGCTTTCCGTATCGGCAATGGGGGACTGGCTATAGCGCAGCGCGATTCGGTCCCAGAATTCAGCTGAAGTCGCAGTCATGGTTGGATTCCCTGTTTGGTGGTCAATTCAAGATGTATGCTATTTGATCATACGCAGATAGCATATAGAATGCTTATTTATGATGATTTGGTATACGTAAATAGATGAACTGGAACGATATCGCATTCGATTGGAACCAGGTGAGGGCATTCCTGGCTGCCGCCGAAGAGGGCTCGCTGTCTGGCGCAGCCCGAGTTATGCAGCAAACCCAGCCCACCCTGAGCCGCCAGGTGACCAACCTAGAAGAGACACTGGGTGTAACCTTGTTCGAGCGGGGGCACCGCAAGCTGCAACTCACCAGCGCAGGGATGGAGCTCCTTGAGCACGCCCGCCACATGGCAGCAGCGGCCAACAAAATATCTCTGGCTGCCAGCGGTCAATCACAAGCCATCGAAGGGCGCGTGTGCATTACCGCCACTGAAATGATGGCCACTTATTACCTGCCACCCATGCTACGCAAACTGCGCGAGCTGGCCCCGGGCATTGTGGTTGAGGTAGTCGCATCGGATCAGGTACGCGACCTGATTCGCCGCGAGGCCGACATCGCCATCCGCCATGGCGAGCCCAACCAACCGAATCTTGTTGCTCGTCGAATAGGCAACTTAAGGGGGCGCATTTACGCGGCTAAACGTTTACTCGATGAAGTGGGTGTACCGCGTAACTTTGACGATCTTTCGGATAAGGATTTTATCGGTATTGATGATACCGAAGCATTGATCGCTAACCTGGCAGAGCAGGGCTTTAATCTTCGCATCGAACAATTTCGAGTCTTGGCGGCAAGTGGCAATTGCATGTTGCAACTTATTCGCGAAGGCCTGGGCTTTGGATTTTTACCCATGGACACCGGTAAGCTTTTTGATGACCTGGTGTGTGTCTTACCGGATCAATTTGACCCGGAAATCCCGGTTTGGTTGGTATCGCACCGCGAGTTATATACCAGCCGGCGGATACGGGTTGTGTATGATTTTATTGCAGAAGAGCTGCAGGGGTTAACGAAGCATGTAGCTTGTAACGGAAAAGCATAGAGGCTCAATCACTATGGGCTGCTCCTCAATCCTCTGCTGGACACTACCCGTGGTCAATGAGATGCCTAGTTATAGCCCTTTTCCCTTTCCTTGATACTCCTTGCTTTATTCCCCCAGTACTATACCCTGACGGAAGAAACTTCCACGTTTTGTCATTTATCTATCCTTCGGTAGCTGGCTCAGCGCTTACGCATTAGGACCAGGCTATGACAAAACCTCGTTTATGCTACCAAACCATTGAATTTGGTAAGACGGATATCCACCTCTGCACATTACGTAATACACAAGAATTTCACGATCCAGAAGGCATAGCCGAAGAGCTGGGCATATGCTCTGCCTCATGGCCCATATTTGGCGTTATTTGGCCTTCAAGCCGAGTCCTTGCAAACCTCATGTTGAACTATGACACCGAGGCCAAAAGAGTGTTGGAAGTAGGTTGTGGCATGGCGCTTTCCAGCTTGCTGCTTAACAAACAGAATACCGATATCACCGCCACTGATTATCACCCTGAAGTAAAGGGGTTTCTTGAAAGAAATGTACTGCTTAATGGTGACAGCCCGATTGCGTACGAACAAACAGGCTGGGCTGATCATGATGATGAACTGGGCCATTTTGATCTGATCATTGGCAGCGATCTTCTCTATGAAGATGCCCATATAGAGCTACTTGCCGGCTTTATCGAGAGGCACGCCAAATCAACCTGTGAAGTGATTATTGTCGATCCTGGGCGAGGAAGGAAAAACAAACTCAGCACACAATTGCTGGGATACGGTTTCAGCGTTTCTTATCTAAAACCAATAGATACGGATCTTCTTGAGCAGAAATTCAAAGGCCATATTCTTAAATTTAAACGTTGAGCCTTTGAAGCTAGTAACAGCTTCCGATAGCCAATAAAAAAGGGCAAGCCCTTATGAGCTTACCCTTCTTAGACATAAAGTAACCGGATTTAGATGGCTACAATATTCTCTGCCTGAGGGCCTTTTTGGCCTTGGGTTACGGTAAATTCAACACGCTGGCCTTCTGCCAGGGTTTTAAAACCAGAACCGGAGATGGCACTGAAGTGAGCAAATACGTCTGGACCAGACTCCTGCTCAATAAAGCCAAAACCTTTAGATTCGTTGAACCATTTTACGGTGCCAGTAGTTGTATTAGACATAATAATATCCTGATTTAAATGTAAGGGTGCCTCTGTAGGCGCTAATAGCGGGAAAAACAGACTGAAACTTAGAAACTACAGGACGAGGAATTACGAATAAAACAACGCATTGGAGAATATAAACTATAGGCTTTCTTTCTAGCTGCGCGAATAGTACAGATATTGATCATCTGTGTCTAGCCTGTATTCATGGTGTTTTATTGGTTTGAATGCTCCTGGAGTCAGACCCCATTGATCCTGCTCTGATCTTAAGTTAATCCTTGTCCTTGATAGGTGTAAGCGTTGGCTTAACGCCTTCAGCTTCTGAAATCTTTTGGTTTACGAGGGCTAATAAGCGATCTAAGTAAAGGCGGTCACCCTGAATTTCAGAAAATTCATCCTCTTCTGAGCATTCATCTTCGCTTACGTTGGATAATATTCCCTCGTAAGCTTGGATTGATGCTCTAATGTAGGTTAGATCTTTGTAGGAAAAGCCCATAGATTTCTTAAATAGAAGCTGCAGTTAATTTTTCAGCAAAATACTCAAATTCATGCTGTTCTTTGGATGCATTACAGCTTCCAGAGCGTTTTACTCGATCAGTAGTATATAGCTCGTTAGCATTTGTTATCCCTACAGCAGTGTATTCTGAATAGCACCTGTTTTCAGAGGTAATGTTGTTTTCAATAAAGAATACATACATACCGTTTATATAGTGAGTACTGGGAATATCAGTATCTGCTTGAGTGACTATCCGGCAATCGCCAATCTTGCTGAACTTGGGGGTATAGAGTTCAGAGGTGCCCGCCAATACTAAAGTTAGATTACAGGAGAGGGCTAAAGTAGCTTGGCTGTCAAAAACCTTAACTCCCTGAGAGAAGGCTATGCTTGAACAGGTTGCCAGTAATAGTAATATTAGGGGTTTACGCATTATTAAAAGCATTTGGGTTCAGCCCCTAGGGGCTCTGATTTAGAAGTTTTAAGGAGATAAAGCAGGCATTCTGATGAATTTATCAGAAGCTCCGAAATATTCAGCAAGATAAGCCTTACTCCATTGGTTATCCTTGTGCAAAGGGCTGATATGCTCCTCATCTTTATAGCCTACATATTTAGCCTCAGAGAATACGGTGATACTTCTATCTGTTGGCCAGTGTAGGTTCCTCAAGCACGCGTCGGCAGTTTTTAACTGATTTTGTAGCTCAAATGTTGCTGGGCTTGTAATAACAAATACTCTGGAGTTCCGCTCGTCGATTCTACTCACTGTGAGGCTTGTGCTGCTTTCAATACAGCTGGAAATACTAACTTGTTGGGCGGTGATGGAGCAGCTTGAAAGTAGCAGAGGAAAGAGGGCGACTCCTATTGCTCTCTTAGTCATTGAATTGATCAAAGTTACATTTCCCTGTGAGCTTTGTATATTCCGTCATTGTCCTAGTATGGCGCTGTATGGAATTTAACCTTTGCCCCTTTGGTCAACTATTTAGGGCTTACACTGGGTCCAGCCCGTTCATAAGGGGATTGCTAATCATCGCTTTTAGGGGCTGGTAAATCTAGACTATCCGGTCCTCCGGACAGCCTTCCCACTGGTTCATCTTCGTCAATAGGCGGCGCTATATTCTTCTTACGTATTTCTTTGGATTTCTCTTTTAATCGTCGAAATTCTTCTGTGTTGCCGTGGTTAGATATAGGTTTATCATTCATGTGCAGTACCTATACTTCTTTAGGTGTTTTATTTATTTTTCCTTCAGGCTCATTAGAGCTCAACAAGGGTTTTAATCTTTCTATCTTTTTAGAATAATCCCTAAGCTTCTGAAAATGAAGCTCTTTTTCCTTATGTTTTGGTGGGGTTTTCATTTTTCACCTCATAGACTTTTGGCAAGGTAGCGAGGATTTCCTTTGCTGGCCGGAAATAACTGGTAGCCTAGTTTTTTATAGCTATTAATCGCGCCGTCTACAGGATCAATTATACGTGATTCTTTAGCTCCTAAAGCATAACCGTACATTTCGACGGCAGATAAAGCAATGTAGGCAACTCTACCTTTTAAGGGATGGGTTGAATCTGTTGATCCCTCTAGAACTTCAAGGCGAATATGAACATTCTTTCCGGACATTTTTCCAAGTAGCAAACCGCATAGGATAGAGCCAAACCATATTGCAGCTTCGAATCGCTTTGGGTGTTTGCTCCGATAATGGCTTACCCATGATCCCCAATCCCAACCTCCATTGGGTGGGACTCGGTTGTTGTTGGGCCATGAAGCGTATTTATCTAGCGCTACGGTATTGATAGGTGTCAACCTAACCCCTGGCATGTTTATAGCTTTGGGGACTTCGCTATAAACTGCTGCTCGAAGAGCTCCGTATTTCTCAATATGTTCCTTATAAGATTTTGCTGATTCCATGAATACATTTCCATTTGTATTTGAGCTGATCTTGTTGATATGTTAATAAAGCTAGAGATATCAACAAAATTTCCTTTTTGGCAAGCCTCTAACTATTCAATAAAACATTATGGATATCAATAGAGTTAAGCTCTTAATCGCTTACTGTTCCTTTTCTTAGTTAAAGTACGTGACTTTTTGATGGGGTGTATAAGCCTAAAGTGTTAGACAATAAAGTTATGAGTCTAACTAAAGTGTTGTTTGGAACTACTGGGGCAGACCCTAGGGGCAGCCCCCATAGAATGTTAAAACCAAGTGTGTAGTTTTTTACCCAGTTATCGATTAATTAACCCACCTTTCAGCCGATCTTTCAACAGAAAATCACCATATACCTCACTCATACTGACTCCTTATTTTTGGTGTGATATTTGCTTTTTACCATTCATCTAAGGAGGAAGCAGTATGGACGGTGGATTTAACGCATTTAGTAATGGGGGAAACCCTGTTAATGGAATGGCAAAGTCACATTTCAGTGGAAAGCAGGGTAAATCTCAAACCACACACGAACGGGCGGACAGAGCGGTTACCGCCATGAATGCCGGAAAAATGGAGAATGTAGGCAGAACCGGCACTGGAGGCCGGGATGATAAAGTCATGGATGCCTATGGTGGCGTCTGGGGTGTTCACCAACAACCAGGCCCTGGCGGTGGTGTCCGCCAAGCGTACCCTATGCATAAAGCCATGCCTGTTCCCAGTACCAACCGCTGGGGCGGAAAAACGGGGGGCGTAACATTCGACCCAAATCAAAAATCCCCCTCAAAACACACGGTTTTTGAAGGCGCTAGCGGAAAGCCAAGAAATATAGACGTATAAAAAGCTCGTTGCCATTGGCTTGGCAGTAGCAAAGCGGGCGGAAATACCGGGCTGAATACGTTAAAACTAAGTTTGTAATTGATAGCCCAGGTATGTCCAGGCATCTGGAATATCGAATACAAATGAGAACAACATGCACGCCAGCATAAACGCCGCCCAAGCGTTATACAGAGAAAATCCCTGCATAAAGGGCCGGTTTTTGATTAATACCACGATTGCCGGTGTCCAGAAGATCACATGGGTCAGTGAGGTCAGCCCAGCCAACGGTAATAGGCCAAGTTGCGGTGCAATCAGATTACTGAACGTGACGCCCGCAACGATAGAGGCCAATACCCAACGCGCTTCTACATATTTCCAGGCAAAGAACACGCTCGGCAATATGGCCAACTTCAGTATTGTTAGCCAAACCTGAACCCAGGCAGGTAGATTGTTGCGTGCCTCATCGTCCCATATTTGCAAGGGCTGATGCCCGGAGACAGGGTCTGCTGCAAACGCCGAGAAGGCCATAAGCCCCATACACAAACAGCAGACACGGCGGCCAAGCGGAGATGTAATCATTGCGATTCCTCAACTAATCACTGTAGTCATGGTGTGAATTGTCTTAAATACATAACTCGACCGTGGCTTTTATACAGCGTAAAGTGAGAAAGCTATTGTAGGGAGATATCTGACGCTAACTATCAACTAGCTGACAATTGCGCGAGGTGAAGCGGGGTAAGCCCCTGGAGGCTTACCCCAAAGATAATTTAGTGGCTAAAAAGCTGTAATGCCTTGTTAGCAAAAAGTGCAAAAGGTTTGTCGGAAGATGTTTGACTATTCTTCTTAAGATTTACGATACCATCAACGGTGGTGTAGCGGTCAGACAGTATCTGATTAGAGTTGGTAATAGCGCTTATACGGCTTACGGCAATGGCGTCTTTGAGGGATTCCAACGATTTCTCGTTAAGGTAACCGCTAATACCTTTTTCGTTGGTTACGCCAGGTTTCAGCAGTTCCTCAATCACCCCGTCGTGAAGAATGGCAAAATCGGTTGCCCAGCGATCTATGGCCAGGATATCGGGCTCTGCCAGGGTGATTTGAAATACGCGCTTGTTGTTGACGGTAATCGTCTCGCCGATGTCATTAATGGTTGGCAGGGTGGTGCCATAATACACGCGAGAAACATCCCTTCTGATGGCTATCTCGTCATCTTCAAAAGCAATCCACTGCTGTTTACTGGCTGTTAATGTGACGAGTGTAGAGAAGGTTTGCATAAAGGTCGTATTGCCAATTTCGGCATTGAAGGTGTCCAGTGAGCCTGTATTGGACGCCCAGGCCTTATTGAAAAGGGAAGGGCTCTTACCTGTGTGTGGCTTGCTAATGGGGGAGGCCGCCAGTGCATCAACTGCGCAGCTGATTTCACCGCTGATGGGGTTGTAGCATGCCTTTAGATCAAGCTCATCCAAAGCCGCCAAGGCTTTCTGGCGTTGTTTGATAACCTTGAGCTCATTGTCTATCAGGGGGGAGCCAAGATAAGCGCTACAAAAATCAGGCAGTGAACCGCTATTGATGGATTGAATTTGCTTGCATCGTTTGATTTGCCCCATGGTGCTGACGGCAGCTGCAGTGATGCCTCTTTCAAGGTGCTCTTTTAAAATACCATCACGGTCGAGCCAGTTCGCCATTCGGGTTCTGCTGCACACAGAATCATTACCGTTGGCTATACAGGCCTTATCGCTATCAATGAGCGTTGTGGTGACTTCTGCACCGCTGACACCATAAAGGTATTCCTGGCACAGCGTCCCGCCTTTGGCACTTTTTGATAGGGTGAATTCTTGTGAGTCTGATTCATAGAGGCCAAATACTTTAGGGAGCCTCAGGTTTTCGCCGCCTAAGCCCAGGAACCAATTCTGGATCGACAGCCTATCGCTATAGCCAAACTTAAAGTCGAGTTGAAAGCCACAATAGGTGCCTTTCTTCATTTGGTCGGTATAGGGAGTACTCTTGAAACCACCTTTCTCCTTCCTGACCAGCGTCATAAAATCTTTTAAGTTTGGCCAATAGGTTAGGTTATTGTCCTTATCGGGTGTAATGAAAATATAGTTTCCGCTACTGCCAGAGCTTGTGATAAGAGAGTCATCAGGCCTGGCTGACATCAGATTGGTGTAAGCCTTTTCGTTAATGTCCGCCCCAGGGAATAGTTTAAAATACAAGCCCGTTAGAATAATGATGGCGCCGCCATAAAAGAGAATCTGCAAGATATTGGGTAGCTCTTGAAGCAGCGCCAATAGGTTTTCAATGATTTTCTTCATCGGTGTCTCCTTGCGTTATCTAAATCCAGTGATGTTTGGCAGTTAGGGGCTATAGTAATACTATGTACGGGCTTTAGATACAAACCGTCTGTGGCACGCAAATATATCCATTTTCAGTATCACCAAACGTTTTCCCTAAGTTACCCATAGAATGAAGCGCAGCTATATACAGGCATATTACCGCGTCCAACGCATCTTCATTGCTTTTTAGAGTTTGCCCTTTGAGGCTTTGGATATGCTCTGGGGACTGCTGGAAGGGAGTAGACCCCATAGATTGAGCAGCTTTACTCGTTTTCACGGGAATGGCGGGGTGGTGGAGTATAATTTATTCCCTCCGCCACCTTAAATTCCTGCACCAGAATGGCTAAACTCAGCGAAATACTCTCACCTAACAAAATTAGCCCTCCACCGTAATGCCTAGCCCGAGTCACGATACTATGAAGGAAAAGCACCTACTCATCATTGCCACATCCGTAATGATTTCCGGACTCTTTACACTGGTTAGCCTTTGTGTAATAGCGGCAGTCATTTACTCAAATCAGCTTTCAGTTGCCGACATAACCACATTCCTTACAAAATCAGTCACTTTTGTAACCACTATTGCCGGGCTTATTGCTGCTATTACTGCCTTTAGAGGCGTAACTACATGGAGAAAACAGCTTAAATACGGCAAGCATGTTGATTTAATCTGGGAGGCCATGAACAGACTGCGAGCCACACACCACGCCTATATATTGTGGCGCGCAAATGCTCTAATATATGCAAGCAATTTAAACGAAATAGAAGACTTGGAACCTTACGAAAAAGACCTCAAAGAAAAGTTGGATCAGCTAGGCGCATCTTTCAACTGGCTTGACACAATTGTCATTCAAAATGAGTGGCAGTGGGCCAATTACCATTCAGACCTAAATTTAGGTACAAAGCGGGTAATCAATTCATTCAAAAGCAATATATATGGTCCTACAATGTTTGAACACAAAACCAATAGTGTGGACGAATTCTATAAATCGCTCGCTGAAAAACTAGTGGTGCTAGAAAAACAGTACATCTAATCTGATCTTGCCCCGTTTTTCCGAACAACGTTAAGTCAATAGCATCATCTATCAAGCTCAATATCCTTGCTGAAAGAGGGGCTACTAGTAGCCAGATGAGATTCTACCCCATAGATTTAAATTAATTTACCCTTATATTATTTCATTGGTATGTACTTCTGATTCTCTTGAAAGGGCTAGAAGAAAACCAATAATAGCAATGAATAACATTATCGAGTTCTTTATCGCCTCTTCAATCTTTACCTTTTGGTTATACTTGACTACGAGAGCTTCATACTTTGTAAGAAGATCTCTTGAAGATTGTGCAAGATCTCTTACAAGCTTAAAAGAGTCCTTATTCAAATTTAAAAAATAACTCTCGTCAGAGTACAGTTTCTTTAGTATTTCAGTTTGAATTAAAAGTCTATCCACTTTTTCATCTGTCGTTTTCGGAATGCTGGAATAGGAAAAAGCTTTTGTAAACTCTTCAATGATCGATTCAAGTTTTGACTTTCTTGAAATATACTCAATGGTTAGGGTGTTGAAGCTTTGGTATAGGTTTCTTATTTCTCTTTGCTCTTTCTTATCCATTTCAGGTAGGGCCTTATTCATCAGTGTCAGAGAATCTTCCATGATGTAGGATGAGAGGTCTCCATTGTGATTTAATGACCTATTAAGATCTGAGAGTTGTTGATTTAGAAGGATGAGGTTTTCCCGGAATTCCTGGTCAATCTCCAGGTTACCTTCTATTAGAGCAATGTTTCGTAAATTTCCTTTTTCTTTGATGATATTGAACTTACTGTATATGTCTTCAGTCCAGTAATTAACTTGAAACGAATATTGGGATGCTTTGTTGTTAGTAACTTTCCCAGCATCTGGAAATAAATAGACTTGAATAAAAAAGCTTAAAGGAGCAAGAATTAATATCAATAAAAGCTTAATATTATTAATTTTCCTAATCTTTGTAATAATTCTCTTAATCATCCTGTATCCTGGTCTTAGTCAATAGAAGTAGGCATTCTAAGCTCAAAGTTCTTGCTTCTTTCGAGTTTTTGGAAAGAGTTATTGGGGGCAGCCCCCATAGATTACAGAGTCTGAATCCATTGATTTTTGCTCGTTATGCTTAGCTTTGAGTTGGTTTTATAGTTTCTATGATAGAAATTATGTCGGACAAATTGCTGCCATTATATGACAATAAGTACTTCGCTGATGCTTTGTTTATAAATTTCAGTTCAGCTTCTTCTGATTTAGAAAGCATAGTGATTGAAGCCTTCACTACTCTAGTCATTAGACCTTTCTTTAATGAAATAGCTTCTAAGCATGATTTTCGGCTGGTCGAATTATGTACAATCAGGATGTCTATATCATTGAAAGTCTTTGAGCCATTAAAGTAGGAACCAAATCCATAAACTTTAACCAACAATTTATTACCAACCATACTCTTTAAATTTATCTTTTTCGTATTCTGTAATATAACTCCAATATTCATTTCTATTAATTGCAGCCATAAAGCCACGAACATCGAAGATCCCAACTTTATCTGCCATACAGTCTCGTTTTAGCTCAAGAGCATAGCTACACCAATTTGAGCTTATAACAACGGCATCAATCGCACCGTAGTTTTCGCAAGATTCTACATACTCAGCCGTGCCGAATGAATAACATTCGCATATAAATACCTTAAGGGTATTTCCATTATTCAATTCAATATTGTATAGACCCTCATCCAGTTGCTCACATAAACTAACTTTACTATGCTCATTCATGCGCTGCTCAAAGAATTTATAATTTCGGTAGTAACTCATCCAAGGAAAGTTGTCGTTATGTGCAGGCATATTATTCTCCTAATATTAAACTTTCAAAGTCGCTCGGAAAGCGTTGAACAGCATTGTAAGGAATTTTATCATTTACCCATTGTTCATAACTCTCGACGTGCTGTACAAACTTACTTACAACTCTTTGCTCGCTGCGAGAGAACATCTCTCTGTATTTCTGCACGAGGGCTGCGATTTCCCTATTATTCGGCACGATGGTAGAGAGGCGCTCCGAGGTCCATAAAGCGTAAACTTGGTCACTATTAGGATTTTTTTGAGCATTTTCTGATCTAGGGCCGTACTGCTCCCACGCTTGGCAATTTTCCGCCATATGCGGAGCAATTTTGTCTTTGAGCTGCTCAATATTATCTATCTCTGAACTCTGTAACCGAGTTGAAATGAAACTCTCATGATCGCGCTTCATTTCGTGTAGTAACTCAATGGTATATTTACTCTCATTTTCGGCTTTATCTATCAATGTATGGTGAGTTGGGCAAAGCAATATGAGGTTGTCATAGCTATCTCTTTCAGTAGCTGATTGTTTTGCATCATACCGATTAGATCCGGGTTTATTACCCTTAATATGGGCCATTTCACCAAGAGTATAAGGAGTTACACCTTCTGCTTCTTCGACTGATAATCTTTCACCACAGCTTCGAAATGAACACCTGCCAGCAGCATTCGACCACAACAGCTTTATTGATTTATTCGTTATCGACATCTATATATCTATGCTCTGAACAGTACGAAGTTTAACTTAAACTTATTTCTTTAACCTTTGGGGGCTGACTCCAGGGGCAGACCCCATAGATTTTAATCTATAGACTTTTATAGTTACATGGGGGAGGTTAACTCCATCCCCTTTGATTTAGATGTTGGCTAAATATCATATTTAGACTTTAATTCAGAAAGGCGCTTTTCATCTCTTTCCGTGAAACCCGTTGCTGAATAGAGCGACTGACTGTCAGCGCCGTCAATTCTTTGAACCGTTACTGTAAATACAGCATCTGCTGGAGCATTAACTTTCCCCCAATCTGAGAATCTATTTGGAGCTAACCTCCAACTCTGTTCTTCCCCCGGCTCTAGTCCTCCTGAGATGCTGTAGTTAAATGTATCTACGTGCCATGGCACACTTCGGCCAGGACTGGCAATAGTACCTTCAAAGTACGCACGTGATACTGGCGAGTCAGTTCCATTTTTAACTGTAATATCGATTATTGGCTGCTTGCCTCTGTACTTTTGCTCTTCCTGTGTGAATCTAGAGCGGATGACCTGAAACTTCTTTAGTTCTTTGATTGCTTTTGCTGATGCTTCACGTTTTTTCTCTAGCTCTGCTATTTCTACGACCGCCTGCTCGCGTTGCCTCTTTTCCCTCTCTAGCTTAATATTTTCTGCCTCAGCAATAACTTGTTGAGCAGTTTTTCCATGAAGTGACTCTTTCATTCTGCTTTCAATACTTTCTGTATCAGCCGCACCTGCGGCGAATAAATCTTTCATATCGATTTGACTAAATGCCAAGAGTTTAAGTGCATTGTCAAACTTGGAACGATCAGCTTCTGGTAAGGAGCTTCTTACCTCTTGGGAGGTTGTTTTCATCAGCTCATCTGTTGAGGTATCTATTGTTGGCTCAGAAAGGATCTTATCGCAACCTGAAAGAGCTAACATCAGAAGCGCTGAGATAGCTAAAGTGTTAGTTTTTATCATTTATGATTCCTTTTATAGTTGTAAGTACATAGCAGTTTTATTTACTGGGTTGATCAAGTGTAACGCTTCATCTATATCAGGGTATAAGTGTCTTTGCTTGCACTTGATGTCTACATGAAGCCAAGCCTTGGATTTCACTAAAAGCCAATCTGTAGAAACAGGTAAAACTACCCATAAATCACAAGCATCGTAAAAGGGGCAGAGGGTATATTTATTGTATAGATAGGGCGCTGGTCAAACTTTAATCCCACTGTCCCTTTTAATTAACACCCCACTCACCGGAAATTTAGGAGTGATGCGAGTAAAATTTCCGAGTGCAGTGGCTTATCAGGTTTTTGCATGTATGCGCTTGATCATCTCAATGGTTTTAGAGATCGCTGAATCTCTGTCGTCGTCCCTAGCTCCGTATATAGTTGCTTTTGAACTATTTTTAGTATGCGTAGCAACCCCCTGAAATGGAGGAAATGAACCCTTCGCAGAAAAAAAGTACCTTTTTCCTCCAATATCATCTTCGATTACGGGAGCCTTAGATATTTCCACAACAGGAGTGTTCTCAACAAATTCGGCGTTATCTTCTTCTAAGTTACCGAGTATAGCTCCAACCAGTTCCATTAGTGTCGGAGATATAATTTTCGCCTGCCAAGCAGTTTCGAGTGCGCGAGATATTGCTAAGGGGTTTTTTTTCAGTCCTCCTGCGTTGCCATAATATGCGGCTGCTTTATCTTCGTGCGTTTTCCAATTTTCCCCTAACTCTGATGATATTACGTCCGTTAGGTTAGTCATCCACATCCTGAGATTGTGTTCTTTTATATCAGTTTCAGGCCAATTTTTAGTTTTATCATGCCCTAACAAATGCAATATCGCTGCATTATCCTTTTTATGCTTGCCAAGTTCCGACTCTCTGGTTTTGTCTGTGTCAGCATCACATACCACAAAAGTTTCAATATTAAGTAGCTTTGCGATAGCTAAAGGCTTAATTAGTTCGTTCTTTCCGCCCACTGGTATTATATGATATCCAGAACGCCTAAAATCTGAGAGTCTACCCATCAATTGAATGTACGTGGTGATGTAAGCTACGTCTTCTACACCTTCAACCAATACTAGCTTTTTGCTAAAAAACATTTCACTAATTTCTGGGCGTAGTGTTGGATACAATTTTGCGACCATTCCACTTTCTTTAACCGGCTTTTCACCAGAATTTTTTAGTTCTTGCGCTAAATCTTCATACTTCAGTGATGTTACCGTCGAGCAACTTGGTGTGCCTTTCTCTCTTACTAATCTAACCGTATGAAAATCATCTCCTGGTATAAAGTACGGACTGTGTGAACACACAATAATTTGCGACTGATCTTTCGCTAAATCCTGCAGAACTTCAGATAAATAGCGTGCTTGTGGTGGGTGCTGATATAACTCGGGTTCTTCGATAGCCATTAATAGTGTCGGCGCATTTTCATCTTCTATTTCTGCAAGTTCTTGTAATAGTGTTAAGAGGTAAGACCTTTGCATTCCGTGCCCAAATCGAGCGAGTTCGCTTTCAAAGCCTTTTTCTCCGATTTGAATATGTGCAAATGGCTCCTCAATTTTGATTGATTTTTCAGCATCACTTTTCCATAGGACTTTTGCCGTGGCATTCGGATTAGCCCAGAGCTTTAACTTCGATTCAAGAGAGTCAGATATACTAGTTAAAACGCCTTGTTCTTGTTCGAGCATCGATTCATAACTTAGTCTCAATCCATCTCTTAACCCAGTAACTTTTTCAGCGAAATTTACCTTTGCTCTTATAGCCCTTGCTAGAAGTTGACCGAGCGCAGAGTTCTTTGATTCTTCAGCTTCCTCTGAAAAATCTTTTGAAGCCGACACAAATACCCACTGCAGATGGGGGGCAAGCCTATTTGTGCCTTTAGAGACACCATAAAACTGATCCTCACTAGGAATTAAGCTACAGCTTTCGGGATTTGATGCTTCAAAATAATTCAGAGCTGATGCCATATCCGCCTTTGAACTTGCTGTTGGTATCTCTGGCCATTTATCTCTTAAAGATGAAAATATTTCTTTTAATTCTTTAGCAGTTTTTTTAGTTTTTTCAGCTTCAAACCATACCTTGAATTCAGTCATCCCAAGACGATTACCAAATTGCTTAACTTCAGCTCTCTCGGTGCCTTCGTCATATTCAGCTTTAGCGGTTACGACCAGCTTGTCTTGCCTTACGTAATCAGACAAACTCTCTTTTGCTGCGTTTGATAGATCTGAGAATGTAACCGTGATAGAAATCGGGTTTCCTGTATCCTTGTGATGAAAGTCATCAGCGGATAGCTTACTTAAGTCAGTTTTTGAATCTTTGTGTTGACGAAAGAAAACATTTAGCGCGTTCATTACTGTTGATTTGCCAGCTCCATTCGGGCCGACAAAACAGTTGTATTCATCAAAATAAATAGTTTCGTCTTTGAATGTTCGAAAATTCTGAATTCTTATGGATTCTAGTTTCATACTCGTTCCCTGAATGAGAAGCTAACGCCCAAAGCAGCGAGCGCCGTTTTAGGGCTTCCGCTGCTTTTGCTTGTTAACAGTTACTGCTCTAGATAGCTACATGCTGAACAGTGCCATTTTCCCAAGCTAAAACCTGCCGGAAGTTTACTTAGATACACTGGCTTTGATGGAGAGGTGCAGTTTGGACACACTGGTTTATCTGGATCAGCTTTAACAGCAGCCGAGAAATTAGGGTTGCCGGACTCACAATTCTCTTTCCACTTTTGAATTGCACCATTTAATGCTTTATCCATGCACCAACTAGCTTGTGTAAAATCGACCTCATGGACAAACGCATTCATTACCCCTCGGTCGAAAACCCCTCGTGATACACCTTTATGATGCAAGATCATTATTGGCAGTGATTTGGAGTATGCCAAAGCCGCCTCAATATGATTCCACTCAGTGGGCAATGATAGGGGAGAGGCAATGTCGAAATCTTTGATTTTTCCCGAATCCATGATCAGTTGAGGGTATCCAAGGATAATAGCTCCTTGGCACTGATCCATTATCTCTAAAACTTCATCTAGAGGAGCCTTGCTTGGGTAGTCGGTTGAACCCAAAGTTCTTGGACTTAGTCCTAAGTTGGCCAACGACATTAGAAATATTTTGAGCCCCTCTTCAAATTCAGGAGAAACCCAAGTGGGGCGACTTAAAAATATATGCACGATCTCTCCTAGGACTGTTAACAGCTTTATTAACAGGCTTGATCAAATGTAGCTACCCATTCATATCTGGATAAATGTGTCTATACCTAGACACGGTATCTACATATACCCAAGCCTTTGATCTCATCATTTGGTCCGGAAATAGAAAATCTTCTTAAATATTTAAGAAAAAGATTTACAACAGAATGCCTGTCAATCCATCTATCCTTGGCGAAGAAGTGAATATCTCCTAAACGCTACTCATCATTAAGCCACGCTTTAATTAAGGTCATTACTCTATCAGCTTCGACTGAGTGGTCAACAATTAATAACTGACACCTGAAGAAAAAATAGAAAAATGTAAAAGTTTTGTTGACGTAAATCAGGCGTTTTTGGAGGTGGTTACAAATTTGGAGTTTTGTCATTTCACTAGGTAAAGAATGGGTGTAGGAAATTTGCTGGTTGGGGTGTGGGATATGGCTTACGTTTGTAGGATATGTCTCACAAGGTGGGTTGGGTTTTCTTTTAAAGGATAGTAGAAAGTTGTTGTGTGGGGTTCTTAAGGAGAATGGATTCCCATTTTCACGGGAATGGCGGGGTTGGAGGGAAGGCAAGACTCTTAAAGACACTGGATTCCTGCCTTCGCAGGAATGACATAAAGGAGAAAGGAGTGACGAGGAGCTATTGGTTTAGTTAGTTCTTGGTTTTTTCCCTGCAATCCGCAATATCCTTTGAAACTTCGGGCACTCCAAATGACTGGGTGCCGGGCACTTGGCTGCGTGGCGTAAGCCATCGCGCATTATCGTTAGGCGTTTTATTTGTTCATCCAGCTCTTCCGATTTTTCCTGCAGTAACTCACGATTAATATTTACACCCCTTGGGGTAAACATATCGCCAATTTCCTGCAACGAAAATCCGGCATTGCGGCCGAGCGATATTAAGGCCAGGCGTTGCAATACGCCTTCACTGTATTGGCGGCGTAAGCCGTGGCGGCCGATGGGTTGGATTAAGCCTTGTTCTTCGTAATAGCGCAGGGTGGAGGTGGGCAGGCCGGAGCGTTTGGTGACTTCACCGATATCGATGCTGGCTTCTGGTTGGGTGTCTGTTTGGCGCATGAGGGTGTTGACCTCAAGTTAACTTGAAGTTGCATACTATCCCTAACAACTACAGCGAAGAACAGGAGCTAGCATGCAAGCAGAGTTTTGGTACGAGCGTTGGGCGAGCAACGATATTGGTTTTCACCAACCTGAGGCCAATCACTTTTTGACTAAATATATGTCACAACTGGAATTGCCGGTCGGGGGCCGTGTGTTTTTACCCCTGTGCGGTAAAAGCCTGGATATTCACTGGTTGCTGGCCCAGGGCTATGCGGTGGCTGGGGCCGAGTTAAGTGAAATGGCGGTGCAGCAGTTGTTTGAGGAGTTGGGGCTTGAGGCTGCGGTCAGGCATGAAGGCACGCTTAAATGTTATAGCGCCCCGCAGATTGATATTTGGGTGGGGGATATCTTTGAGTTGGATAAACAGGCCCTCGGCCCGGTGGGTGCTGTTTATGATCGCGCGGCGCTGGTGGCCTTGCCGTTGCCTACTCGCCACCGTTATACCCAGCACCTTATGGCGATTACCGGGCGGGTCAGGCAGCTACTGATCTGCTTTGAGTACGACCAGTCCTTAATGGAAGGGCCGCCGTTTTCCATCACTGATACGGAGGTAGAGTCGCATTATGGCAGCGACTATCAAATCAGCTTGTTGGAGGCAGTGCCCGTGGTAGGCGGGTTTCGCACGCTTGAGCAGGCGGATGAAAAGGCGGTTTTGCTGATATAGGCGTCTATCTCATCCAGGCCATCTTGACACTGTTAAGATTGTGGTGCTAGGCTTCTGAAAGTCAAACTTAACACTGTTAAGATTGGCCTCAATAATAATCAGGAGCACAAACACATGACCGTTTTTGATGCCATCGTCATCGGCGCAGGTAATGCCGGGCTTACCGCCGCTACTGCGCTACAGCGGGGTGGGGCAAACACCCTGCTGTTAGAGAGACACAATATTCCCGGAGGCTGTGCCACATCCTTCGTCCGTGGTGATTTCGAATTTGAGGTCGCCCTGCACCAGCTCAGTGGTATGGGCACGGAAGAGCAGCCGTTTGTGATGCGCCAGATCTTTGATCAGCTGGGCATTATGGACAAGATCGAGGTGGTGGAAGAGCACGATCTGTATCGCATGGTACTGCCCGGTGAAATCGATATTACCTTGCCTGCCGATTGGGACGGCCTGCAGCAGGTGCTGATTGAACGCTTCCCCCACGAGGCAGAAGCCATTCCGCGCTTTATGCAGGTGGTGGAATCCATCAGCCTGGAATCCTTTATCAATGTGCCGCAACTGCAGCGCAATAACGATCAGGAATTTTTGGATAACCAGTGCGTTAATTACAAGCGCTATGGTCTGCGTCCTGCCAAGGAAGTGTTCAGCGAGTTCTTCAGCGATGAAGATCTGATTGCCGTGTTGGGCGCCTACTGGTGTTACCTGGGCGTGGCCACCAAGGATTTACCCTTTGTGGATTTGGCGGTGATGATTTATGTCTACGGCAAGTTCAAGCCTACTCATATTAAAGGTGGCTCCCAGGCGATTTCCAGTGCCTTGTTGGAATCCTTCCAGCAGGCCGGTGGCCAGGTGAAGTTTAATTGTGGTGCCGAAAAAATTCTGACCGAAAATGGTGTGGTTACCGGCGTTATTGCTGAAAACGGTGAGCGCTATCAGTGTAAAACCGTGATCTCCAATGCCAGCCCGATTCATACCTACCATGAACTGCTGGATATGCCCAAGCTGCCACAGCAAGCCTCGCAAGATCTTAAATCCCGCCGCATTGGTACCTCTGCCTTTGTCTTGTATGTAGGTGTTGATCAGTCACCTGAAGAGCTGGGCATTAAGAATGCCTCCACCTTTATTGTCGATAATCGCGATGAAGAAAAAGCCATTGAAGCGATGGGCACGCTGGATGCTCCGTCCAGCATTATGGTGACTTGCTACAACATTGAAGATCCCGACTTTGCGCCACCGGGTAAAAGTTCGCTGTCGATTTTGTGTTTGCAATACGGTGAGCCTTGGGAATCGGTACCGGAAGAAAAGTACACTGAAACCAAATACCAATTGGCCGAAACCTTAATCAAGCAGGCCGAGAGAGTGTACCCGGGTATTCAGGAGCATCTGGAGCAAATTGAAGTGGCGACACCGTTAACCATGATGCGTTACTTGAATACCCCCGGTGGTGCCATCTACGGCTTCGATCAAAATACTCAAGACAGCAATATATTCCGTGAACGTATGGATGCCATTGACGGGCTGTATATGTCCAGTGCCTGGTACGGTATGGGCGGATTCCAGCCTACCTATATGAGCGGCCATAAAACCGGCCATGTTGCCTTGAAATACATTGCCACAGCTGAAGAAACTCAAGAGGTTGCTGAAAATGCCTGAATATAAATCATCCTCCCAATCTGTGTTTCAACAAATTGTCGGTTATCAGGAAGCCTTAAGCCATCAGGAACAGTTGGCCTTGCAGGGCACTAACTTTGCCGAGCAAAAAGGTAAGGTGGCCGGTAATATTGCCAAGTTGCATCCCAAACGTTTACAGCTGAAAGTCATCGACATTATTGAAGATACGCCGTCTACCAAAACCCTGCGTGTGGCGGCTGCCGACGGTTCGCTGTTACCACCGTTTCAGGCTGGGCAATATATTAATCTGTTTGTCACGGTTGATGCCGAAGGTAAAGCGACCGACAGTGCGCGCCCCTATGCGATTTCATCTTCATCGCAGCAACGCCACTATTATGATTTAACCATCAAGCGTGCCACGCCAGGGTTTATTACCCATCACTTGCTCGATCAGGTGAAGGTGGGTGATGCGCTAACCAGCACCGGCCCTATGGGTACCTTCTACCATAACCCGTTATTCCCGGCCAAAGAGCTGGTGTTTTTAGCGGGCGGCTCCGGCATTGCCCCGGCGCGCAGTATGATTCTCGATATTGCCGATCGTAATCTGGATTACACATTCCATCTGATTTATCTGTCCAGCTTTGAAGACGATGTGATTTTTGATGAAGAGCTTAAAGAGCTGGATGCCGAGTATGATTTTCTCACTTACCATAAAGTGATTTCTCGCCCCGGCGAGGATTTCACCGGGTTGCGTGGGCGTTTATCAGAGGAGCGCTTGCGTGAGTTGATTGGTTCGGTAGACGACAAAATGTTTTACCTGTGTGGCCCCACACCGTTTAACGAATCCTGCCGTGATCACCTGCAGGCTATGAACGTGAAGCCGCGTCATATTCGTATTGAGGCCAATGGCCCACCGAAAAATCCGGAAACCCTGGACGCGTGGCCAGAGCAATTGGCACCAGCGGAAGAAGTAACCGTCACCATTCAAGGGCAGGGCAGTTTTAAAGCCCGCGTTGATGAGCCGCTGTTAAACAGTATGGAGCGTAACGGGTTTACCGCCGAGAACGCCTGTCGCTCGGGCGAGTGCAGTTTGTGTCGGGTAAAAGTGGTGAAGGGTTCGGTATTAAATCCGCCGGAAGCTCACCTGCGTAAAACCGATGCCCAATACGGTTGGACCCATTCCTGTGTGGCCTTCCCGCTGGAAGATATTGAAATTCAGCTCTAACGCGGTTTTAGCGTTAGCGACGAAGTGTCATCTTGGCTAAAAAGGATTTTAAATCGAGGTTTTTTGGTACGCTAAGATGGCCTTCAATCAACAACGCTGAAATACCGTGCACCATGCCCCAGGCACCCAGTGCCTGGTAGCTGGCCAGTTCGGGGTCGCTTATTTTTTCTTCAAACGCTTTAAACAGCATTTTAAAAGGGCGCTTTAGGGTGATGCTCTCTTTGGTCATGTCCAGAGTGGCGGAGCTTAGGGACTCTTTTAAACCGCGAGTTTCCACTTGCCCCAGCATTAACCGGTAAAGCTGTGGGTTATCCAACGCAAACTGTAAATAGGATGCGCCGTAGTTCAGCACAGTGTCTTCCAGGTTATCACCCTGCGCAGCGACGCTCTCATCAAACGAATCGGCGAGTAATTCATAACCGGCTTCGGATACCCCCTCAATCAGTTCCTTTTTATTTTTAAAATGCGAGTAGGGGGCGGTATGTGAAACGCCTACTTCGGCGGCTATGGCGCGAAGGGAAAGAGAGTCGGCACCGTCACGTTCAAGAATTACCAGGGCAGCTTCGATTAAGGATTCCCTTAGGTTTCCGTGGTGGTAGCTGGTGGATTTTGTATTGCTTTTGGTCCGACTCATTAGGGTGTTTCTATTGAATAATGTAGGCGGGGAGTATATCTGAAAGGGGGTAGTACGTCATTTCCGATTGAGCAGGCTGAGGTCTATTATCACTGCAATTTAGTTTATGTCGCTCCTGCGTAGGCAGGAGCCTAGTGGCTTTGACTTACTTTGACGCTGACACTTACTCTTTAATGTTTAAAAACCAAAAGTCACTGGACTCCTGCCTGCGCAGGAGTGACGTTAGATAGACAGGAGTGACGTTAGATAGAGTGAGTGCAAAATTAGCACGCCATTCCCTCGAAAGAGGGAATCCATTTTCGTCGGTGAGTAATACTGCTCAAATCATTACCTAGGTGATTACCTATAGCGCAAGATTTAAAGCTACCCACTTCGTAGCACTGGATTCCCGCCTTCGCGGGAATGGCGTCTGAGGGTGAGGTGTATCTGCTGTTACGGATACTCCGCCGTACAAATACTTGTCGCCTCAGCCTCACTCTTCGAATAAGCCTGAACCTCCATCTGAATACACACATCCCGCGGGTTCGATTGCCATTGCGTCGTACAGTTACTCATCTGTACAACCGGATCAATGGTTACATCATCCCCAATCGCATGCTGCCAACAAGCAGAAATTAAATCTTGCTCCATCACATCAAAGGCATGTGCACGGCTGGTTTGAATGGAATACCAGATATAACTCGGGTGGTTGGCACCAACCACTGGAGCAAATACACCGGGCTCCAGCTCGATTTCAGCCACGCTGTTAACGCCAAAGTTGGTCAGGTTGTAGTGATCGGATAGCCAGGTTCTTACCGGGCTGCCATAAGCCACGATCGGTAGGGCATCGTTACCCAGCTCACCGGATTTGGTCAGCACCTTCAGCATATCCAGCACATAGGGTTCGAAGTAGGTGTAGGTGCCATCAAGGCTGCTGCCTTCACTGGCCGGGGCGGCAATGGGGGCAATATCCAAAATGGTTTCAAACAGGCTGGCTTCGGGTTGGGCGACGCCGTTGAGTACCAACAGGCTTTCCCAGCGTTGGCTGGTGCTGGAATTTAAATAGTCCTGCTCTGTTAACGAATAATCCGGTGGGAAGTGCAGCAGCTGTACCGAGCGCTGATTTTCGGTGGCCAGGCCAAGCGGCAGGAAGAAGCGCCATTCCGCACTGTTCCAAATGCCGTCGTCTTGCAGGTCATCAACCGCATTGACGGCCAACATACCTGCACTTAAAAACGCTGGCACGGTGGTGGCGTAGTCATTAATCACCGCAGAATCACCGCGAAGAATAGTTTCATAGGTGCTGCCGTCTTTATCCACTACCGCACTGGCGTTGGCAATACCATCGCGCTCAAGGCGTTGAGTCAGATAGTGCTCGATGGTTTGCTCCAGTGTCATGCCGTTGCTGGAATTGGGGTAGCTGTATAAATCCGTCAGGTTGGTGAGGTTGCCTAAATCAAAACGCACTTCGTGGGAGGCTTGCGCGGCGGGCAACATGGCGTAGCTACGCAGTTTTTTCAGTGCCGATTTGCCTACGTAATAAGTAGCACCCAGGGCTTCCATCGTAGTAGGGCGATCATTGACAATCGCGTTAGCTGCGCGGGAATCCAGCGCCGCATCAATATCCAATTCGGTTAAGGTGGCATTGGCGGCAACGGCCATAACGGCGGTGGCTTCTACGGCGGTGAAGGCGACGTTTTCCAGAATAATACTGTCGTGGGTTAGGCTGCCGTCACAGTTAAGTGCGCCTTTGGCTTCACAAAAACGGCGTTGGAATTCCCCCTCGAACTGATCAGCCACGTTGGCATCGTGAATAATCAGCATATTCTCATCGTTGGCAAATGAACCCGCGCCGGATGCATTCAGCGAGCCTGTCACTACCGTATTATCCACCACCCAGTATTTATGGTGCATTTTGTCGTGGCTACTCACCGATCCAACAAAGGCTTCTGCAGGATTATTCCAGGGGTTGTTGGGGCTGTTGGTATAGGCATCTACCTCATAGGTGCCGTTGGTGTTGGGTTGCTGGGTGCCCAACATATCGAGGAATTCACTGTAGTAGCGATTAAAGAAAGAGCTGTCGCCAACCCCTTCAACACTGACACCGGCATCAAACCGCGTTTTTAAGGTGTCGGCAAGAATTTGGGCGCTAAAGACAAACTGGGCTAAATGCACGCGGGTTTGTGCCGAGGCAATGTGCGTGTTCAGTGAGTCGAGAGTAGAGCCTGCATAGACAGTAGGGGACTGGGGGGCAAACTGAATATCTATGCGAATATTTTCATTGTCGGTATAAAAGGTTTGCAGCGCGTGGTCGGGTTTGCTTAAACCAAACTGGGAATCGGTTAAGCCCCCCGGGCCATCGCCCCACATAATATTAAACTGGCTGGTAAAGGCGGTGGCCAAACCGGTGGAGTCGATGGTGATAATATTATTGGCGTTACCTTCACCGTCGTAACCGCCGTTGCCGTCCGGATCACCGTGCAAGCCGCTGTGAGTAAAGTTGGCGGAACCGGTCAGCACCTGGGTGCCATCAACAATAATAAATTTGTTATGTTGCGAGCCACTACCGGCGCTGCCATCGGCGGTATCATCCAGCCAGGGCACATTATTGTTGGTGAGAATATTTAACGCCGCCTGGTTATCGGCGCCGGTGTTTTCATTGTCGGTAATCAGGCGCACAGCTACGCCACGATCCTTGGCCTCCTTTAATGCGGTGGCAATGGCTTCGTTATCCAAATCATAAATAGCCACATCCACGCTGGTGTTGGCGTCATCAATAAAATCGGTAATGACGGTTTCCAAACTGGCAGTGGTGGCGGGGGCATTGGCCGGGTGATTAAAGTACACCTCAATATCACCGGCATACACCGGGGCCACGCAGGCCATTAACAGGCTGTATCCAATACTTTTTAGCTTCATCGGTGTTACTCCTTGTGACTGTCCTTGTTGTACGACCGGGCAGGGTCGCAGCTACCACCTGCAGGAAGGTGGTATATCAAAAAAGATGAGTACGAATTACGGAGAGAGGGTGAGAATGCTGAGCCATATAATCCATCAATCCGTGGCTAAGAAAGCGTCCGTGCATGGTTCATTTATGAATGTTTTATGAACGATACACATACAAAGGTACTAGCTACTTTAGCACTATGGTTTGAGTCGTCAACAGCCGGAGTGGAGCCGATAGGAGGTAGCCCAAAGGAGATAAATTATGTTGTACAGGCCTGTACAAGTATTGTTATGATGTTAAAAAGCGTACGAAAAATGCCCTATGGGCCAGGCAAGAAAGGGATAACCTATGGCTGGAGTATTGAAGTTTGACCGCGAGGAAGCTGTTGCCACGGCAATGATGACCTTCTGGAGCCAGGGGGCGTCTAATGTGTCGGTAAAAGCCTTCTGTGACCAGGTGGGGATTACCCGTTCCAGTTTCTACAATACCTTTGGCTCACTGGATAACCTGTTTGAGGAATCGCTGGATCTGTATCTGCAAGATGCACCTGCAAAACGCCTGAAGCGAACCGATATTTCGGCCTTGGATGGTATTCATGCCATGTTTAAAGTGCTGTGCAAATTCAGGGCAAGCGATAAGGCCCACAAGGGCTGCATAGTGGTTAACGGCCTGACGGAATTACATAGTCTGGAAGAGGGCATGCAGTTAAGTGTGCTCAACCGCGTTAACGACACCATCGATGCTTTTAAGCAGGCATTAAAAACCGCCGTAGAAAATGGCGATTTAGACCAGGATTTTAATGTCGATACCACAGCGCTCGCGCTGGAAACCCTGGTGATTGGCATCAACACCATTTCAAAAGTTGTTCATAAAGAAAAAGAGCTGTGGGCCATTGCCGAGTCCACCTTGCTTGGTTTGGGCATCAAACCGTCCGCAGCGTAATAACCAGTAGGAGAGAGAAAATGTTAACACTGCACCACGCCCCCCAATCCCGTGCCGGCCGTATTGTCTGGTTGCTGGAAGAATTAGGTTTAGAGTACCAACTGAACCGTATGGATTTTCATCCTAAAGACCTTAAGTCCGATGAGCACCGCGCCCGTCACCCGCTGGGTCGCGTACCTGTACTGGATGATGGCGATATTAGCCTGTTTGAATCCGGCGCTATCGTCGAGTACCTGGTGGCACGTCACAGCGATGGTCGTTTAAAGCCCGAGGTGGATTCCCCCCTGTTTCCAGAATACCTGCAATGGTTCCACTATGTGGAAGGCATGATTATGCCGCCTATCAACACCATTGTGGTTCAAACCATTCTGTTACCACCCGATCGCCGCGATGAAGTGGTATTAGGGCAGGCGCAGCGTTTACTGTCTAAAGCCTTGGTCCCCGTTAACGAAGCGCTTGAAGGTCGTGAATATATTATTGGCGACTTCTCCGCTGCCGATATTATGATGGGCCATTGCTGCTATATGAGCCGTAACCTTAAGTGTGTACCCGAAGAGCTGGAGCATATTCACGCTTATATCAAACGCGTTGAACAGCGCCCACATTTCCAGACTGGCATTAACGCTTGATCTGACGGCAAAGCGGCAAAGGATTGCCGCTTTTATCGCCTTTTCCCAGGCATAAAACTTGCTCTAACCAACACCAGATATTTTGGAGGAGCAGGTAATGGAAACCCACACCCAGTTCGGTATCGCATTCACACAAACCCAGGCTGTAAACGTTAATAATCCTCTGTCCCCGAAAGAGGATGAACAGTCTGCCGCCAACACACCAGCCTCCTCCCAGGTATTACTCAGCCAATCGGCGACCGTCAGCAAGCATACCCAAGAGCAAATGGTGGAGAAGTACGAAGCTGCCGTTGCTGATGCGCAAGCCAAGTCACAACCTGTGAGCTTGGATGATGTGTCCGGCATTAAGTTCTTTAACGAGGCCGATGTAAAAGCCTATGAAGAGAATTTGATGTCGGTGCTGTCGCAGCGCGGTATTGATACCTCGCAACCGATACAGTTTGGTTTTGATTATCAGGGCAATGTGGTTGTTAAAAACGACCACCCCGATAAAGAAGCGATCGAGGCTGTGTTTAAGGAAGATATGGAACTGCGTAATGGCATGGTACAAACTTCCCAGCATTACCTGTTTAAAGAGTTGTATGCCTTGCATCAGCAGTGGGCGCAAAAAATAGAAAGCGGTATGTCTGAAGAGATGGCAGGTAACTGGTTAATCAACGTAGTGCAGCAGGCGGTTAATAAAAGCAGCAGTGAGGGGGTTACCCTAACTGCTGAGGGCTTTCAGGATCCGTTTGGCCAGAGCAGTAATAACAGCTTGGCGATGAATACTTATAAAACCAATTCCATTTTGTAGGCAGGGGCAATCCCGGCATCTTCTATGGGGAAGGTTTTCTTTTCAATAACCTCAAGCCCTAAGCGGGTATAGAGTGCCTGCCCGCGTGGATTAGCATCAGACACATCAAGGCCAAACACGGAATAATTATCTCGCCGGGCTTGTTCCAGAATTTGTTGGATCATTTGTGAACCAATGCCCTGGCTACGGTAGTGCTGATCAACACCGAAATTGGATAAATACAGCTCACCCTCTCGCGGTGGCTTCATCACGCTGGCGGTATGGCCGACGTTCGTCATGACCGTTTCAATCGTTTTGGTGTCAAAAAAGGCCACCATATTGTCGAGGCTGCCTTTGATCAGTTCGGGATAACGCTGGCCATCATAAAAGCAGCCTGTGCCTACAACGGTGCCATCCTTTACTGCCACGGTGACGTTACGGTAACCGGCAAAGCCCTCACCCGAGGCAAATTCATATTCCAGGTAATCAATTGCTTGGTCGCCGTAGAGGTATCGATACACGTCCATGCCGGAGCTGTACATGAGCTCGGCTATAGGGCCGCGATCGTTGGGGCGAGCTTGTCTGATTTCGATAGCCATAACATCCATATTCCCAGGCGAGTAGTGGAGTCTTACTCTATCATTTGAGAGTAGGCCGTCAACAGTAACGGGTTAACACCTTTACCTGTGAGGTTATGTTCGCGCTGGGCCGGGCTATCTAAAATAGAACGTTTGTCATAACTATTATTTAGGCAGTTCCAAGCGGCCGGAACAAGGTGCAGAATCTGCTTTATGCCATACCCATCTAGAGAGAGACCTAGCTATGATCCCAAGAACAGTCTATGACGCCGAGCACGAGCTATTTCGTGAAAGTGTGCGTAAATTTATCGAAACCGAAGTCACCCCTTACCACGAGCAGTGGGAAAAGGACGGCCAGGTAGACCGCGGCCTGTGGCAAAAGGCCGGTGAGCAGGGCTTTTTGGTGCCTACTGCGCCGGAAGAATACGGTGGTGTGGGGGTGGATTACCGCTATAACGCTATTATCTCTGAAGAGCTGGCCCGTTCTGGTTGTAACGGCCCAGGTTGGCCGCTGCACAGCGATATTGCGGTACCTTATATCTTAAACTTCGGTAGCGAAGAGCAAAAGCAGAAGTACATCCCAGCCTGTATCAGTGGCGAGATTGTTACCGCTATTGCCATGACTGAGCCTGGTGCCGGCTCTGACCTGCAGGGCATTAAAACCTCCGCCGTACGCGATGGTGATGATTATGTGATCAACGGTTCGAAAACCTTTATCACCAATGGCCAACACGCTGATGTGGTTGTACTGGTGGCTAAAACTGATCCAGAAAAAGGTGCCGCCGGTACCAGTTTGTTCCTGATTGAAGCGGGCACCCCAGGTTTTGAGAAGGGCACCAACCTCGACAAGCTGGGCATGAAAGCGCAGGACACCTCCGAGCTGTTCTTTAACGATGTGCGTGTGTCTAAAGATGCGCTGCTGGGTGAAGAGGGTATGGGCTTTATCTACCTGATGCAGGAACTGCCACAGGAGCGTTTGCAGATTGCCCTGGTGGCCATTGCCAGCTGTGAGTCTGCACTCGAATACACTACCGAGTATGTGAAAGAGCGTAACGCGTTTGGTAAAACCGTGGCCGGTTTCCAAAACACCCAGTTTAAACTGGCGGAAATGGATACCGAAATCACCGCTTGCCGTGTGTTTATCGACCGCTGTCTGGAGCTGCACGTACAGGGCAAACTGGACCCGGTAACCGCAGCAAAAGCCAAACTGCTGTCCACGGAGCTGCAAGGCAAAGTCCTCGACCAGTGTCTGCAGTTACACGGTGGTTACGGCTTTATGTGGGAATACCCCATTGCCCGTGCCTACGCCGATGCACGTGTACAGCGTATCTACGGTGGTACCAGCGAGATTATGAAGCTGATTATTGGTCGGAGTATTATCTCCTAAGCTGACCTGATTTCTTTTTTCATTTCTTGGCCTTTATCTAACTTGGGCAGATCAAGCTAAGTTAGATAAGGCTAAGTGAGATATATCCTACGCTTGTAGGATATGTCTCACACGATTATTGCATCTTGAATTACAGCATCCCCGGGCGAAATGCCTACGTATTGCTCTGCTTTTATGCTTTGGTATAAAGTGCTGCTGAGAAGCCTCTAACGACTTCTGTCTTCCCATGGATCAACTGCTGTATCAGGATGTATAGTTATGGATAAACCCCTCGAGCACGTCGATGCTCTGAAACAATTTCAAACCCTGGAAAATTTCGGCTCAAGTTGTGACAGTGAGCTAACCTTCGAACTCAGCCCGCAAGATCTTAAAAATGTCGTCTACGGCGCCTGCTTTTTTGCCTCCGGTGGTGGTGGCCCCATCAGCATGGCCGAGCAGTTTCTAAAAGAGATCACCGGCCCGGTTAAGTACATTAATCCGAACCAATTAGCCGCAGGTAAAATGGCCGTTATCCTGGCGGATATGGGCTCCCCCGATGCCGTGGCTGAGGGTAGAGGCTTTACTGCCCCGGTGAATGTTTATCAGACTATTTCCAGCTACATGAAAAGTCAGGGCAAGGATATTGAGTACATCATGCCCATCGAGCTGGGGGCGGTGAACACGTTAATTCCTTTCTATATCGCCTTTAAACTGGGTAACAGCGTACCCGTGATTAACGCCGATCCTTCCGGCCGGGCGGTACCTCAGTTAAATGAAACCCTGCTTGATGTGGCCGGTGAGGCTATCTGCCCGGCAGCGGTTGCCTCTGATACTCAAACCAGTAATCACAAATGTGCCTGGTCCGGTGGGCAGTATTTGTCACAGATGTTTTTTGATCTGTCGGCAACGGAGCTGGAAGATCAGAGCCGTGTGGTGGTTTCCGGCCCTGGTTACGATCAGGTAGGGGGGTTGGCCTGTTACCCGATTGATGGCGCCCAGCTGAACTCTGATATTCCGGCTAACCAAAACAAGTTAATTCAAGGCTCTGTCGGCCTGAGCTGGTTTGTCGGGCAATTGATTCTGTCACAAGTCAGCCCATCGGTGCTGTCAGAGTGTTTGGCGATTATCGGTACGCAAAACTATCAGTGGATGAACGGCACCATTACTGATATCGATAACCGTACTTCCGGCGGTTTTGATGTGGGCAAAATTGTACTGAGCAATGGCAGCGACGAGCTGTGGGTTTACTACAAGAACGAAAGCCTGCTGGCCTGGAATCCGACAACTAAACAACCGTTGGCAATGGGCCCCGATGGGATCAGTCTGATGCAAAGCTCTGGTAGTGGTGACACTGGGTTACCGGTTTCCACGGCTGGTATCGCCAAAGGTGATCAGTACACCGTGTGGGGTTTTGCGATTTCGGAGAAAATGCGCAACAGCTCTACGGTAGCTCTGTTCCAGCAGAATATTGATGAAATTCTTGCTGCTTTCCCTGAAGATAAGATCACTATTTCAGGTTACACCCCGATCGAAGAGCTGAACTAAATCGCTCTACGCCCGGTGTGTCTTTGTGCGCCGGGCGTTTTATTAGGGCAGCAAACCGACCAGGAACCGTTCAATGAGCTTTCAGAAAGACCTTCCCTTAACCAACCACCTGTTTAGCGGTATATGGCAAAACAGCCCGGATAATTTTTTTATCCTGGAAGTGTGTGGGGAAGACTTTCGCTTTGTAGGGATTAATCCGGCGCAGGAGCGGGTACTGAACCTAACCAACAGTGAAGTAGAAGGCACCAATCTGCGCGATATGATCGAGCCGGACTTCTACGATTTTGTCACCCGTAATTATCGACGTTGCCTGCAAGAGCAGCGATCCATTCAGTACGAAGAAGAGGAAGCCTTTACCAGTGAAGAGATCCGCTGGTGGAGTACCATGCTCAATCCTATTCGAGATGACGAAGGCAATATCCGCTATATCTACGGCATCTCCCGAAATATTACCGAGCTAAAGCGTTCACAGATTCAATACCAGGAGGCCGCCAAGGCCGCCGAAGAAGCCAACCGGGTAAAAACCAACTTCCTGGCGAATATGAGCCATGAAATGCGCACACCGCTAAACGGTATCGCGGGTGCTGCCAATCTCATTTTAAACAGTAATAACCCCGAGGAAACCCTCGAGCTTGCCGCACTGATCAGCCAGTCGGCCGATGCCCTAACCCATTTAACGCAGGACATTTTAGAGTACGCCAAAATCGGTGTGGGCAAACTGACCCTGGAGCCAGACTCTTTCGACTTTCACCAGGCTATCGATTCGGTATACCGCTTACTTTTACCTCAGGCACAGAATAAGAATATTGAGTTCACCCTGACACTGGAACCACAGGTGCCGCGTTACCTGTTTGCCGATGGCCAGCGCATCAAGCAAGTACTGCTTAACCTGGTTGGTAACGCCGTTAAATTTACCGAGCAGGGTGGTGTTAACTTACAGGTGCGTGTCATTGATAGTGATAGCGCCCAGGCACATATAGAAATACAGGTGCAAGACACGGGTATTGGAATTAAAGAGGAGCACTTCGACAAACTCTTTAAACCCTTCAGCCAGGTAGACGACAGTAAAACCAAGCAGTACGAAGGTACTGGACTGGGGCTGGCCATCAGTAAAAGTATTGTTGATTTAATGGATGGCGAGATCAGTATGAGTAGCCAGATCGGGCAGGGCAGTGTGTTCACCGTTAACTGCGCCATTGCCCTGGGGCAACCTGAAATCAAAGAAGATATTGCCGATCAGCAACTGCATGGACACTTCCTGATTGTAGAAGACAACAGCGTCAATCAGATAATCCTGAAAAAACTATTACTTAAACACGGTGCCCAGGTAACCGTGGTCGCTAACGGTCAAGAGGCCCTGGCTGCCTGCCAAACAACCGATTTCGATATGGTGTTAATGGATTGGCATATGCCAGTGATGGATGGCTTTGAAGCAACGCGGCAGATACGCCAGCAGTTAGATCACTATCACAAGGTGCCAATCATTGGAGTGACAGCCAATGTGATCGACTCGGAAACCGACCATCACTTACAAGCCGGTATGAACGATGTGCTCACCAAGCCTATCAGGCGTGATGAGCTGGTGCCTAAGCTATATGAATGGTTATACCTCAACGATATTGACTGATCGTCCCTGTAAAACTGTGGTGCATTGAATATAGCCGCGAATGTAATAGACTTAATGTACCCTAATCCTAAGAGCGTGCTGTGAGCTAATGGCAAGGCTTTTACCTGTAGTCATACTATTCTTCTCTTTAGAGCTGCTGGCAGATCAGCCCGTACAGGTAGGGCTGCGTACGGGCCTATCGCCAGCATATTATAGCGAGACATCACCACCTAAAGGTATATTTCCGGAACTGATCGGTGCTGTATTCGCTCCTTTGAACAAACCGTTGGAATATAGTATTAACCCGCGTCGGCGCTTGATTCACCAAATGCAGGTAGGTGAATTACACATGACAACGTTACCCGTTGGCGTGGGGCTAAAAGAGAAAATGAATTGGCCGGAAGGCTTGGTTGTTGGCAATGAGCCCTTGCTTACCTTCGATGTTAATCTTTATAAACTATCCACTAATAAACAGTATATTGACGATAAATCCGACTTGCTAAGTTACCGCTTAGGTAGCACGCGTCACCCCAAGTTTATGTTTGATGCTATGAATGAGCATATTGCGTTGGAATTACAATTTGAACTGTTCAATAAAACCGAAAGCCTGTTTAAAGCCTTATTGGCCCAACGTGTAGATTTCGCCTTGCTATCGGCATCCGAACTAACGGCCTTGATGATGAACTATCCTGATAATATAGGTGTTGAAAAAGCCTTCCCGGTATCTGTTATGCAGACGTACTTGGTTCTTTCTGAAGTCGCTTTTGGTCGTGAAGAGGCAATAACACTTTCGCGTTTTATTGATGAGCGAATACTGCAGCTACATGAAGAGGGTAAAATTCAGGCTGTAGTAGAAAAATATAACCTTCCTTTACGGTCTGAGCATTAAATCCATTAAGTGCTTTAGCGTAATAGCAAGTAGCCACATAACGCCAAAGATATGGCTGACATACCAAAGGATAAAGCAATAAGACGCTGATACAGGGAAATCTTCTTTTCTGCCTCACTGGCCGCCGTATCAATATTTTCTATCGCCTTCTGCAAATTCTCGGCAAGTAATTGAATCGATTGCGCATTTTGCGATGCCGCCGCCTGAAGCTCTTCAATCTGCTTGGCAACCATAGCGTCTTTTGCCGCTGTATCAGCATTGTCGGCTTCTTTCTTGGCTGTGAATGCGGGTATAGCTACCGTGGCAATTTGTGCGATATAAGGGGCTGCGGCTTTAATAATCGGGATCAGTTGTACGGCCATAATTACCTTGCTCCTTTCCGTGTGTTATTGATACTAGCACTTATAGGTTGTCAGCGACTAAGGTATTTCTATCGTACCACGTAACTGATGTTCCTCGATCAGCCGTTGCAATGTCCCATCAGCTTTAATCTCTGCAAAAGCCTTATTCAGTCGCTCAACCGTTTCGCGATCTTCCACCATATGCGGCCCCAGTCTTACGCCCAATGCATGTTTAGTTAGCGGGTTCGGCAGTATAGTCAGCTGCATACGCTCTTTGGGCGGCAGTTGGCTAATGGCATATAACAGCGGATGCTCGGGTTCTATAAACAAATCAACCCGTTTACGGGCGACCATGCGCAGGCCAGTCATCAGGTTGGTAACGTACACTTTGTTGATGTGTTCGGCGCTTTCAAATCCGCTGTCGTACCAGCTGCCGCGCAGCTGGGCAATAGACAGGTTGTTGAGGTCTTCCAGTTTGTCAAAATACAGGCTGCTGTCTTTGTGCTTGGCAAAGTGAATATTGGCCATATAAAACGGCTCAATGCGCACGGTGGGGAAGTCGGGTTCCCAGATCATAAATACCGATATAAAGCCATCGGCCTGGCCGGCTTTGACATTGCCCACCGCTCGCGCCCAGGGGACGATACTTAACTCGGGGGTAAAGCCTGCACGCTCTACCGCAGTAGACACCACGTGGGGGATATAGCCCATATGGGGCAGGGCAGGGTCGGCCAAACCTGGCCACTTTAGGGAGGTCAGCTTAAGTGTTGTGGAAGCGCTAGTAGCAGGACTGACTGGAGTAGCGCTGCTATAGCTGGGTAGCACAAGCTGGCTAAGCAGTAAGATAAGTATTGCCCAAAACGGCTGCAACATGGTTCTACCGACTGCAAAAAAGGAAATTGTACCACAGCTACAAGCCCTTGATTTTATTAACTTCTGCGGTGCTTTCAGGTGGCAAAAACACGTAAAATGGCTGTTTTTAATAGAGCTACGTAAGTAGAGGATTTAACTTGGAGCTGATTTCCCCAGAATGGTTAGGCCTGCTGGCAATTATCGCTCTGGTAGCGGGTTTTATTGATGCCATTGCTGGCGGTGGTGGGTTGCTGACCATACCCGCCTTGATGATGGCCGGGCTTAACCCTCTGCAGGCTCTGGCGACCAATAAGGCCCAGGCCTGCTTTGGCAGTTTTTCGGCAACGGTATATTTCGTTCGTCGCGGTATGGTGAAGCTGCCCGAGGTGTGGGAGATGATTGCCTTGGTGCTGCTGGGCTCGGCCCTGGGTACCTGGAGTGTACAGTTAATCGATACCCGTATTCTGGAAGATATTATGCCGGTGCTGTTAATCGGCATTGCCGTCCATACCCTGTTAAGTAAAAAACTCGGTGAAGAGGCCCGGCAACGGCGCATCAGCGATCGTCTGTTTGCCGTTACCGCCGCCTTTACTGTGGGTTTCTACGATGGTTTCTTTGGGCCGGGTACAGGCACCTTCTTTGCCCTGGCATTTGTCTCCCTGTTAGGCATGCATCTGGTAAATGCCACAGCCCATGCCAAGGTGATGAACTTCACCAGTAATATCGTCTCCTTTGCTGTGTTTGCCGTGAGTGGCCACGTGGTGTGGGTCGTCGCTGCGGCTATGGCTGTGGGGCAGTTTGTCGGAGCTCGTCTGGGGGCTAAAATGGTGATGGCCAAGGGAACGGCCCTGATTAAGCCCGTAACCATTATTGTATGTTTGGCGATGAGTATTAGCCTGTTATTAAAGTCCTAGCTTTTAATCTAAAAAAGGCCACGCAAGGTGGCCTGAAGGGAGGAAGAGCTTGTTAAACTGAAGTTTAGAAGTTGGCTGAAACGGTTACGCCATAGGTACGTGGCGGTCCCTGGTTAGCCATTTCCGGTGCATGCCATTGCAGTGGCGCCGTATTACCGTTGGTGTAGAACTCGGTATCGAAGCAATTACGGCAGAACAGAGACAGATCCCATACACCATCTAAGGTTCTTACCCCAAAGGTACTGCCAACCAGTGTGTACTCTTCGGTTTCCTCAATGTCGTTGGAGATATAGTGTTCACCCATATAGGAAACGTTGAGGTTCATATAGCCTTCCAGCGTGCTGGAAATCTCATTGCTGTAGCTGATGTTAAGTGCGCCAGCGAACTCCGGGGCAAAGGCTTGATCTCGTCCTTCCAGGTGAGGGATTAATTCAGAGCTACCGTAGGAGGTATCGTCCAGGTAGGTAACCGACAAGTCAGCTCTCAGATTTTCAGTAACGGCATAATCCAGTTCCAGTTCAATGCCCTGAGATTTGGCGGTATCTGCGTTGTCTGTTACAAACGAGGTGCCGACAAAAGTAGTTACCTGAATGTCTTCATAGTCAGAATAGAATAGCGCCATATTCAGTCGACCGCGTCCATCATGGAAACCGGTTTTTAAACCCACTTCGTAGGCATCAACATATTCAGGATCATAGCTGGAATCCACTTTGCCAGATAACTGCAATGGTACGGCTGGCAATGCTAACCAGGTGAGATAGGTGGTTGCATCAATCAGTTGGCCTGCCGCGTCCGGGTTTAGGGAAATACCACCGGCTTTAAAGCCTTTGGAGTAGGTAGCGTAGAGTTGTAGATCTTCCATTGGGAAGTACTGCACACTCGCGGTATAGGTCCACTCTTCATCGCTGATGGTATTTTCGAAATCAGGTGAACCGGTTGATGCGCCTAGCAGTAACCAGCCAGCGTTGTTTTGGCGCAGGTTATCGAAATAGGTATTGGCATCGCCCATCAGGTTGGTATGTTTTAAGGTTTTTTCTTCTTCAGAATAACGCAGTCCGGTAACCAGGTTAACTTGCTCTGTCAGGCTAAAGGTAAAGTGACCATAAGCAGCCCAGACTTCATCTTCATGCTCAAAGTTAGAGGCAACAAAAGGACCTGCATCTGGATTGGCCAGCTCGGCGGGGGTAAATAAACCGTCGACAGGACTGCCAGAACCGTCATTGAAAATTAAATCAAAGTTTGCTCCCATATCGGCGCCAGAAGATAGCTTATAGATGTGATCCAAGTCTTCTTTGGAGTAGAAAGCCCCCACAACATATTCAACCGGCGTATCACCCAGTTCAAAATCACCTGTTAGATTGAATTCCTGTGACAGGGTCTCGAAGTCATACAGTTGCTGGTAGTCCTTTAGCAAATCCACAGGACCAAAATCGGCATCACCTTGGGTTTGGTCGTTACTGTATTCACGGTAGGAAGTAATGGATTTGAGGGTTAAGCGCTCGTTGATGTCATAGGTTACATCAACGCTGATGCCCTTATCGGTAGACTCATCAGAGCCGTCCTGGTTGTTATAGTTGTCACGATCGAATTGATCGGCTGTGTAATAGGGCAGACCACGGGCATTGCTTAAGGCGGTATAGAAAGCATCAAACGGGTTGCTTGGGTCAGGAGCATCCACGCGGGTTTCCATACCGTAACAGCAGGTTTCATCACTTTTGCTGTAATCGGCAATCACTCGAACTTCCAGTTCGTCGCTGGGCTGCCACAGGGCTTGAACCTTGGCCGAATAGATATCGGTATTGAGCTGATCTTTGCCCGTGACAGGGTTATCAATAAAACCATCACGCTTGTCACTGATAATACTGGCACGCATGGCAAGTGTGTCAGTAACTGCACCGTTAACATAGAAAGAGGCTTTTTGTTTGTCGTAGTTACCTAGCGTTACTTCACCACCCGCTTCAAAATCTTGGCTGGGTTTGGTGGAACTTAAAATCATGGCGCCGGCACTGGTGTTTTTACCAAACAGAGTTCCCTGTGGGCCACGTAGAATTTCTACGCTGCTGATATCGTTAAAGGTGGCCAATACCATGCCGGATCGGCTGCGATATACACCATCCATATACAGGCCCACTGCACCTTCAAATGCCGCATTGGTGCCGTTGGTGCCGATGCCACGGATACGTACCGGGCTGTTGGAAACCTTGTTTTGCGCGGTATTAAAATTAACACTGGGGCTGGCGGTATTAAGGTCTACCGCATCGTCAATGCCTTGGGCTTTCATGGCCTGGGAATCATAGGCGGTAACCGCTACAGGCACGTCCTGCAGGCTTTGTTCACGCTTCTGCGCGGTAACGACAATTTCTTCCAGGGTAAAGGAAGCGTCGTTGGCTATTACGGGTAATGAGGGCAATAAGGTGGCTACGCTAATGGCAACCGGCAGTGATTTCTTTAACATCGCGGTCTCTCACAAAAAATTATTTAATCTTGTAATTTTCATCAGGGTTAGGAACTAACCCTTCAAAAGTTTATCGGTATCAATAGGGAGCTTGATATTGTCAGACTGCTACCGCGATTGGTCTTTTCCGATAGTCATCTGGTCATTACAGGGAGTGTTTGTGAGAAACTATTAAGGTAAGTGATATCTATAGATTATTCGGTATGTGTAACTTCGATCAGCGCTTTAAGGGTTTCTTCAAATGCCAAAAGAGCGGCATACAGATCCGGCGTCAAGAGGGTGATACGTTGTTTGGCAATGTTTACCCAAGGAATTAAGTAGTCGTTGACCAGTGTGCGTAAAATAAAGTCTTCTTGTGATGCATAGGCCTGTGCTGTGATTTCTATGACAATAGACAAATGATCTGCAGGAAGAATCTTTTCATGATATTTCAGGTGCAAATGTGACATCGCACGCATCAGTATTTCCCGTAGGCCGTCAGCGGATTTATTGAGGGATGCACTCAAATACAGCGGTACGGTAGGCGCGGGCAGGCCGACGTGAAAATGACGATTGAAGTCAATTTCCAAGTCCGCGTGGTAATCACTGACATGCAAAGCGCGCCAACAGCACTCGAATTGTTCTGCGTTGATACTGGGGCTCCATAACTGAGCCCAGGCAAGCAGTATCAAACTGTTGTCGTCGCTGTTATTCATTGACATGGCTGGAATGGTCATCGTCATTACCTTATGCCAGATTGACCCAGGTGGGCGTTATCGACTTTAGGCCTCCGCGTTCTGCGCGTTCACCTAACCAAATAGCGATGGCGATTTTTTTAAAGTGGTTAAGGGACTTCCAACCTGTGAGCTCAAAGGTGACCACCCACATATCCTGTTGCCAGTTGGCGGTGACTCCCCATTGTGGCGGTGCCGGTAAACGTTGCATAGAGCCCAGGCCTTCGGCGTTGACCAGGGTGATCGTGTCTTTATCTGCACGCCAGAGGGCTCCTTCAACAGGATTGGTTGTATCGCCCATGGTCATTATCTGGGAGTATTCTGTGGTGGGCACTAAAATAGCGGCCGCATCGATGAATGTATCCACTTCATCACTGATGTTTTTTACAGGGTTGGGGCATTGCCAGGCGATGCTAATCAGAAAGCCATTCGCGATGCTATCGCTAGTGACAACGGCACTAGGCGTTGTAGGCGTAACGGCATCTGCATAGGCTTTGGGCACGTATCCGCCAGGCTGATAGGCGGTAGGGGCTGCCATTAGGGTAACGTTTTCCTGCATTAGATCACCTCTCGGGTTTGTTCATCTAACTTGAAGTTATCGTTCCAGTTGTAGGCGATAAGGATATCCATCAGTTCGCTCTCCAAACCTTGTTTTTTCTTTTCACGTTCTTGTTTGACGATGTCGACCGCGCGCTCAGCCTCTTCACCAAACAGCTGCTTCAGATACGCCATGGGTATACGAGGAATATCAGTAGGGCGGCCTTCGCTATCCAATTGATTGGGGCTTACCGGTGGGATGTAGAACACATTAGGTCCCAGTCCGTATTCAGGGTGTAGAGGGATGGCGACCTTCCATTTGTGAACTAGCTTCCAGATAGGGCCTTCCTCGTCATCCAGATAGCCAACAAAGCGTAGGCGCCCTGGGCATTGACGGGCGCAGGCCGGCGCGGTGCCTTCTTCCACGCGAGGGAAACAGAAAATACATTTGGCCGCCACTTGTCGTTGACGATCGAAGTAGACTTTTTTGTAGGGGCAGGCCTCCACGCAGAAGCGATAGCCGTGGCAGCGATCCTGATTGACCAACACAATGCCGTCTTCATCTCGTTTATAAATTGAGCCACGAGGGCAGGCATCCAGGCAGGCCGGATGCGTACAGTGATTACATAACCGGGGTAGATAAAAATAGTGATTGTCTTCAGGGTAAGTGCCTGAGCCTTCATCTTCATCCCAGTTAGGGCCCCATGAAGGATCTTCGTTGGGTTTTAGCCAGGTTTTTTCACCGGTGGTGGCATCGGTGGCGATAACATCGCCGTGATTGAATGACCATGCTCGACCATAGCCGTTATCCAGGCTTGGGATTTTGCCGCGTTTGACATCACCGGTTTCGGTTCTGCCGCCGATCTCTTCCCACATTTTGGGGTAGCCAGCGCCATTGCCTGCTGAGCGGGTTTCAACATTATTCCAGTAGGTGTAGTCGGTACCTTCATCCTTGTTCCAAAGCTTTTTGCAGGCCACGGAACATGTGTGGCAGCCCAGGCACTTGTTAAGATCAAGCACCATAGCGACTTGGCGAGTAACGCCGTTGCGGGTTATTTCTGCACTCATAGTGATATCCGTTGCTTGTCAGTTGAGTTGCGCTTTTGCTCTTTGATGAGGTCTTCAGCGGTTTTCAATTTCTCGCCTTGCCACTTTCTAATCCCCACGCGGGTATCCTGTACGTGGCTTCCGGGGGAGTAGTGCGCGGCCGAAAGAACCATTTGGCCTTCACCGCCATCACCGGCAAAGTGCAAGGGGTTGATCAGACCAGGAATAATATTCTTAAAGCTGTTGTGATCCGGGAATTGGCTGGGTTCCCAGGCGTGGAAGTAAAAAACAACTTTCGGGCGAATCATGGTTGAGAGTTTGACGCGCATACGGAACTCACCATAACGGTTAAAGAACACGCCCCAATCGTTGTCTTCCAGGTTATACAGTTTGGCATCGCTTGGATTGAGATACATTACGGGCTCACCGCGCTGCATACGCAGCAGTAACGGTGTGTCTCGCCATGTACTGTGTACACTCCAGCGGGAGTGACAGGAAATCATTTGGTATTCGTAACTGCCGCCAGCCTCTGGGCTTTCCTTGTGGGTAGGTACAGCTTCACCGGCTTCGATAAACCAGGGGTGGTCAATATAGTATTGCTGGCGTCCGTGCAGTGTCGGCCAGGGTGTTTTATGGCGTATGAAATCCGTCAGGGGTTGCAATACACCTACGCCGTCCCAGTCGGAGTTATAGATATGGTTAACCCAACCCGGTGCGCCCACACTTTTAAATTTCTGGATGCCTTCTTTTTTCACCGCCTCGATATCCATGTCTTCACAGGAATGGCTGTTGACGATGATGTCTTCGGTAATTTTCTCGGCGTCGTGGGGGCCGTATTTATTATCCAGGCTAAAGCGATCGCAGAGGGTCTTAAGGTCGTTTTCGTCACCGTTGACATTTTCGAGTGGGGCGAGATCCCTTTCTTTGGCAATCCTCTGTATAGCTTCGGACAATAACCAGTGAATCTCCCATTCGTCTTTACTTTCCCCTAAAGGTTTTACGGCCACATCGCAGTATTGTAAGTAAGGTGCAAAGGATACCGGGAATTTGATACCGGGTTTTTCGTAGTATCCGGCCACAGGCAGCACGTAGTCACAGTGCATGCTGGTGTAGCTCATCTTGAAATTCATATCGACAGTTAATTCAAGATCATTCCATTGCTCGGCAATAAGCTTGGCGGTCATATTATTGCGGCGTAGAAGGTTGCTGCCGAACATAATTCGAGCTCGAATCTTCCCGCTTCTGGGGCTCACGGGCATCCAGTCTTTTTCGATGGACTCCGTGACATAGTCATCAAACTTTCTGGGGTAAAGATCGTCCATTTCAGTGGCGATGTCTTCTTTAATGCCCTGGTAGTGATAGTTCTGACTGGTCATGTCAGTGAAGTTAGGCGTGATTAACGGGTGTGCCTGTCTAAAGAGTTTGTGGCGAGCTTGCAGCTTGCTCTTTTTGCCCACCAGCTGATCGACCATGGTAGAAAAGACTTCAGCGTTGCCTGCGAGCTTTGCCATCATTTTCATTTGCCCGAGCATGCCGGTACCGGGATTGGTGATGAACTCTTCATATCCTTCCATGCCATGGAAGCCGATAGACGAAAAACCTGCGCCTTTTTCATTGCCTATACAGCCTTTCAGGGACAGGCACAGTAGTTTGGTTCTGTTCATTAAATCTGAATGCAGGTAACGGTTGGAGCCGTAACTGGATAGAATCATCGGGCGTTTGGCATTGGCAAAACCAACGGCAAAATCCCGGATCAACTCCAGGCTCATACCTGTGGCGTTGGCCGCTTTTTCGAAGGTCCATTCATCCAGCTGTTCTTTAATGGTCGCGCCTACCGGCATGACAGGGATTAATTCGCCATCTTCAGACCTAACTTCAAAGAAACCTTCAATAGCCGGATTGGTGCCGTTTAAACCGAGGTTGTAGTCATCTTCGTTGCCTTCACAGCCGGACGCTGGGATGGCTTTTTCCTGATTGAGATCCCAGACGTAGTAGAGGTTTTTCTTACCACCTTTGATCAGGTCTTTTTCACGCAGGAAACGCCCGGTATCGGTTCTGATCAGAAGCGGGAAGTCAGTCTGTTCCTGCAGGTAGGGCAGGTCAATTTTATCGGTTGCCCAAATATGGCGGGCCGTGGCCAAACCCAGTGCAGCATCGGTGCCGGGCTTAATAGGGAGCCATTTATCGGCCCGAATAGCCGTTGCACTGTGTACCGGGTCGATAACCACAAGGTCGGCGCCGTTGTATTTCGCTTCATACAGGAAGTGGGTATCTGGCATTTGGGTAACGGCGGGGTTCATCATCCAAACTACCAGGTAGTCGGAAAGGAACCATTCATCCGATGAACCTCCAATAAGCGGCATACCCAGAGTCAGTGTGGCTCCCATATTCAGATCGCCAACCTCGGCGTAGGTGTCCGGCGCGCTGCTGCCAAATAACGTGGCGAAGCGGATTAATGACGCAAAGGTGGCGCCGTAATCGAAGTAGGTACCGGGTTCATGATTGATGGAGGCGGAGCCGTGTTTGATGGCGATATCAACGTACTTCTCAGCAATTTCATCAATTGCTTGTTGCCAGGTGATCTTTTGCCATTTGCCTTCACCTCTTTTACCAGCACGTTTTAGTGGGGTGGTAATACGGGTAGGGCCATACATCACCTCGGTATAACAGCCGCCTTTTTGGCAACCCCGTGGATTTAAGTCCGGCACATTGGGTTCGGCTTGTTCGTAGTTGGCCGATTGTTCCTCTCGAACCACGATGCCGTCTTTTACATACAGATCCCAGTTACAGGCGCTGCGACAGTTCATCCAGCCGTGAGAGCCGCGGGTGATGGAATCCCAACTCCAGCGGGCTTTGTAGAGGTCCTGCCAGGATTCCAGTTTGTCACTAGGTGGAAAGTTACCTGTAGCGGCTTCTGTATTCTGGGTCAGGTGAAACAGCGGTAAGCCCGCGCTGGCAGTAGAGGCGCTCATACCTTTGAGGAAGGTACGACGGTTGAATTTAATTCGGCTACTCAGTGATAACGGCATAATCTTCCCCGATAAATAGCGTGTTCTGACTAATTCCATATTTATTGTATGGGATTGGTTGTTCAGGTTGACATGGCCGGAGGGCTTCCAAATAATGTCATTTTTGCTACTGGTATCGGTATGGACAGTACAGACTCTTTTGTCGCGATGATGGCTGACTATTTCCTGCAGATTCAGCCTGCAATGCCCTCTGCGCTCATTGAAGAGATAAAACGTGGTGATGTAGGCCCTGATGCGTTACTGGGCTTGTTTCGAGAATACGCCCGCTTGCGTGAAAAGCCGTCGTGGGGTATCGACTTGGGCATGCGTTTTAACTTGCTAGAGTTTGGCTTTTTTGGGTATGCCGTTTCAAGTGCGCCTACCTTGCGTCATAGTCTGGGTTTGCTGGTGGACTATGGTGTGCTGGTTGGTTCCATTTATGACTACCAGTTGGAAGAAAACGAGCAGACCTTAACCATCAGTTTTACCCCGGCAATAGATTTTTCTGACATGGGTGCAGGTGTGGCGGAATTCGCGTTTTCATCGCTGATAAAGCAGGTTTTTGCGGTTACCTTTGGTAATTTGGATCAGCTCAAATTCGGTTTTATGGATGCTCAACCGGATTATATTCAACTGCTTCAGGAGTATTTGGGCGGCGAGCTTTTATTTAATCAGTCATCCTTTTTTATGACGATTCCGAGTCAGTACTGCGATCTCCCATCTCCCTTGTATAACCGAGAAATTTGGGAACTTTCGATACAGGAATGCCGCAAGCAGTACTCAATGACGAAATATACCTATGAACGGCTGAACATTGTGGATGCTGTTAATGGCTATATCGACAGCGCCATTTTGAGAAACCAACAGGGGGTTGCGTCATACGCAGCCTTGCCTACCTCTGCTGAAGTGTCGAGTAAACTCGGAATCAGTGAATCCTATTTAAGAAAACAATTGTTGGCAGAGAAAACGTCTTTTCGACAGTTAAAGGAAGAGCGGTGTCAGGATTGGAGCTTGAAATTACTCAAACAAGAGCAGCTGAGTATCGAACAGGCTGCGGGTGTATTGGGATATAGCGATACCAGCAATTTCTCCCGGGCTTTTAAACGATGGTTTGGTCAGGGCCCGGCAGCAGTAAGATCTTCTGATTAACGTAATCTATGAATTTTGAAAAACTACTTCCTATTTTTGATGTGCTGCCTGCGTTGACCGACGCATTGCAGGATCACGATGAAACCGTCTTGGAAGCACCGCCCGGCGCCGGTAAAACCACCTGTGTGCCGCTGGCGATGCTGGAACAAGACTGGTTGGGCGATCAAAAAATCCTGATGTTGGAGCCCAGGCGGTTGGCGGCCCGTGCGGCGGCTGAACGTATGGCAGAGTTATTGGGCGAGCCGGTAGGCCAGCGAGTAGGTTACCGCGTACGTTTGGATACCTGTGTCAGTGAACACACCCAAATTGAGGTGGTGACCGAAGGTATTCTGACCCGCATGTTGCAGGATGACCCTTCGCTTGATGGTATTGGCTTGCTGATATTTGATGAATTCCACGAGCGTAGTTTAGATGCGGATTTGGGACTGGCGCTGACGCTGCAAGGGCGTGAGTTGTTTGGTGATCTGCGCGATCAACCACTGAAATTATTGGTGATGTCGGCCACTCTCGATGGTGCGCAAATCAGTGAATTGTTGGCTGACGCTAATGGTGACCAAGCGCCGGTGATCAGCAGTGAAGGGCGCATGCACTTGGTTACGCTACATTACGGCGAACCTTATCAATACGGCGAGCGTATCGTTGATCGAGTAGTTCGCACAGTACAACAGGCTGTAGCGGATGAAACTGGCAGTATCCTGGTATTTTTACCGGGGCAGGGGGAGATTCGTCAGGCACACCAGCGTTTACAAGAAATCTATAACGGCCGTGATGACCTGCTACTAACGCCTTTATTTGGTGATTTAAAACTTGCTGAGCAGCGCCGCGCGATTGCTCCTGCGCCTACCGGTAAGCGCAAAATTGTCTTAGCTACCAGTATTGCCGAAACCAGTTTAACCATTGATGGTGTGCGGGTGGTGATTGATAGCGGTTTGTCACGTCTGCCGGCCTTTGATCCCAATGCCGGTATGACGCGTTTACATACTCAGCGTTTATCCAAAGCTTCAGCCACCCAGCGCATGGGGCGAGCAGGGCGTTTGGAGCCGGGCAGTTGTTATCGCTTGTGGAGCCAAAGCCAGCAGGATGAATTGCGAGCATTTACGCCGCCGGAAATTGAGCAGGCCGATTTAGCACCGCTGGCTTTGCAGTTATTACGCTGGGGCGTAGATAACCCGGCCGACTTGCAGTGGTTGGATGTTCCGGCCAAAGCCCCTTATCAGCAGGCATTAGATCTATTGGTGAAACTCAAAGCGGTTGAGGGCAAGCAGTTAACCGCCCACGGTGAAGCCATGGCGAGTCTGCCTACTCACCCACGTTTGGCGCATATGATATTGATGGGCCAGCGCTACGGGCTGGGAGGTTTAGCCTGTGATTTGGCGGCGTTACTGGCCGAGCGGGATTTAATCTACCAAGGCCCAGCGGATATACAGTTGCGCTTGCAGTTACTACATGGCGAGCGCCAAGCTGACCGTGGCCAGAAGGTGCTGCTGCAGCGCATCAAACAACAGGCTAAACAATTTCACCGTTTACTGCGAGATGTAGATACCGAGCAGGTGGTCGATAATCCGAGTGATGAATGCTGGCCAGGGTTTTTATTGGCCTGCGCTTATCCAGATCGTATCGCCCACAGTCGCCGCGATGGCGGTACGGATTACAAATTAAGTAACGGTCGTTCAGCAAGTTTTACCGATACCGATGGTTTACAAAAGCATCGATGGTTAGTGGTAGCCAATTTGGGTGGCCGCAAAGGCCAATCGGTTGATCGTATTTTCCTGGCGGTAGCCTTGGATCAGAATTTATTTGAGCACCAACTGGCCGAGATGGTCGAGCAACGCACTCAGGTAGAGTGGAGTAAACAGCAGGATAAATTACTGGCAGAAAAACAGCGCTGCATCGGTGCGTTAGTGTTAGAGCGTGAACCGCTAACCGATTTGGATCCACAAACCAAACAGGTTGCTTTGTTAGAGGTTGTACGTCAACGTGGTTTATCACTCTTACGTTGGAGTGATGACTTACGTCAGTGGTGTGCCCGCATCGAATTGTTGCGTGCCGCAGATAGCGCGACCGATTGGCCTGATATGTCGGAAGATGGGTTGCTGGCGAGTATCGAAGATTGGTTGGCTCCTTATCTGGATCAGGTAAATCATCTGAAAGATTTTTCGTCTCTAGACTTAAAAAATATCCTTGCAGCCCGTTTGCCCTGGCCGTTACCACAAACGTTGGATGAACAGGCTCCGTTGCGCTACCCGGTGCCTTCAGGATCTAACATCACAATCGACTACACCCAAAACCCGCCAGTATTAGCAGTAAAACTGCAAGAAATGTTTGGCTGCCAAGAGACGCCTACCATTGCCAATGGCCGCATTGCGCTCATGGTACATCTATTATCGCCCGCGCAGCGGCCGCTACAGGTTACGCAGGATTTAGCGGGCTTTTGGAGAGGTAGTTATGAAGATGTGAAGAAGGAGATGAAAGGGCGGTATCCCAAGCATCCCTGGCCGGACAATCCTTTGGAAGCCATTGCTACGGCTAAGACTAAGAAACGGATGTAGAAAAATTCTTCGTTGAAACATCTGTGTTAACAACGGTGGCGGGTTATAAGAATCCTAAAAGCTTAGTAATTGGTTATAAGTGTTTCGCAATAGCTTTGGTAAAACCGCCTCGCTGTCATAGTATTGACGCTTTCTTGAATCGGATTCAGTTTAGTTTGGACTCTTCTAATTTCTAGAAATATTTAATCTAGCTTTAGGTGCCATATCGGTTAAATTTTGTGAACTTGTCGTGTAAATTTCCTCCATAATTCCTGTAACGGACAAAAACAAAGCATAGAGTCTTAGGGAAACATGAATGGAAGATCTTGATACGAGTTATGCTCGTCATTTAGCGGAAGTTAATAAACACAATCAGGTTGTTGTCTCAGAAGATATTTACAACGAGCAGGGCGCTCTAGTCATCGCTAGCGGTACTGTGCTTGCTGAAAGCAAAGTAGAGGTAATTGCCAAGCACAAACTGGTGAAACCCTTAGAGCAGAGCGTCGATGTCGCCGACAGTCTTGATGATAAAACCTTGCTCGCATACCTGAACAAGTTCTCTTCTTCAGTACCCGGGTTGCATGCGTTAATTGCCCAGGACGATGTACAGAAGATTCTGGCGTTTTGTTGTCAGCAATACAATAAATATCCCTTGCTGCGTCAGAAGTTAACCGTTATGGCTCGGCAAATGACGCACCGCTATTATCACGCACTGTTCAGTGCTTCTGCCGGAGTGATTATCGCGAAGGAAATGCAATTACCTGAGGAGGATGCGGTAACTATTTTTCTTGCCGGCTTAATGCATGATGTGGGCATGTTACATATTCCACCGGAAGTCTGTAATAAAAAAGGCCGCTACACTCCAGAAGAGCGACGGGTCATGGAGGCCCATCCGGTTATCGGTAAACATTTCCTCGATATGGTGCCTAATTTACCTTCAGCGGTGAGTCGAGCGGTACTGGAGCATCATGAAACTGCATTGGGTACGGGTTATCCCAAGCGCAAGTGCGCAGATCAGTTAGCGGTTGCAGGGCAGGTTATAGCCTTGTGTGATCTGATGATTGCCTACTATACCCGCTACAAAGCCGTTGAAGGTCTGTCGAAGGAATTAACCGTAACGGCTATGCGGTTAAATCAGGGGTTGCACTTTGAGAAGGTGAACCAGGCTGCTGTTAGTGCCCTAAGCCGGGTTAATAATCCTATTCCCGCTTTAAAAGAACTGCCCCCAGTACAGGAGTTGATCGAGTCTCAGGAGAGGCTTAAGTCTCAATTTGATAAAATCACCTTATTGGTTTCCAAACTTGTTGATCATATCGATGAACGTATCAAGAATTCGATAATGAGCATGTATGATCAGCTATCGGTGACGATGATTCGGGCAGGAATTTTTCAAACTGAATTTACCGAGTGGTTACAGGAAGAGGGTGAAAAGGAGGGAGAATGCGACGGCCTGGAGTTACTGAAGCTGCAAGTGATGCATCACGAAGTGGATTTCCAGTTTAATCGTTTACTGCATTTGATTTGGGAAGGGATTGAAGCTATGCCTACTGCCAAACAAAAGATTAAACTTGTTGCAGAAAGCTATTACAAAAAGATGATCCCGAAGGCGTGCCGAACTCCGCAAAACCTGGTTGCTTAGGTTTTAAGGCGGAGTCGGTGATATTGGCACTGTCTTGCAAGATTCGTTGTTATGAATCGACATCCTCAACAAGTTCCAGCTGACCAGCCTTACGTTTTACTGGATGGCTAATCTCAATCTGAAACGCTTCATAGCCACCAACAGCTTTTAGCAGATCGCTACAAGCTTGTTTTTCTTCAGCCGCTAACTGTTGGTAGTGGAATAACGGACGCTGAAACAACCATTGGCTATACGTGTGAATGACTCGCTCACTTTCCACACCATTGATTTTAAATGGGTGCGAACCAAGATGACGAGGAAGATTGCCGCCGGGATTTTGCTCAAGCCATTGGCTGTTGTGTTTAATGACACTGAGGACTTCAGGCAGCTGCTCTTCACACAAGGTGGATAAAACCGGTAACAGGGTTTCAGGAATTTCATCGTTGGCAAGAAATTCACCTGAGAGTGGTTTGGGGTTATTCATCCGCTCAACCCAGGCGTAAACCGCCGGAGCTTTTTCTTGCATGATGGCTTTGGGGTAGGGGTCTCGTGCCAAGTGTGCGTAGAGTGGGCCTATTAAGCCAAAATCACCAATGCTGGGGCGGGATCCCAGGAGATAGTCATATTGTGAAAAGTGCGCATTGAGCCTTTCCAGTAAGGTTAAATAATTAGCTTCTATGGCTTTGGCTGTCGTATCGCTTACACCCAATGCGGGTAGCATACCTTTGAAGGCGGCAGAGGACTTTTCGCCGATGGCGATCCTCTCTTCCATGCTTCCGTCAGCCAGGGCAATGCCGCCAAACTCACTCATGATAAAGTCATAGTGTTCGTCGAGATAGCTCCAGCGGTAGTGCATGGCCGGCATTACCAGCCATTCTTCGGCATAGTGCTCCATCATCAACGCGACCAGCTTTTGTTTTGGGGTACTGGGGTAAACCGAAACCTCCGGGTGCTTGGCTTCCAGGAAATCAATAATATCTGTAGTGTCCTGCACAATGACGTCATCAGCCGTGTGTAAAACCGGTATGATAGGTGCGCCTACACGGGGAATAATAATCTTGCGGTAGATGTCTTGATTAATTTCTTCCTTCCATTTTAGGTTCTTGAATCGAAGATACGCTCTGGCTTTGCCGCTGTAGAGAGAAAGTTCAGCGCCGTAGAGTGTGTAATCAGTCGTCATGCTTTACCCCGAATGAAGATAAAATTTCTGTATTTATTTCATAGAGTATAGTGACTTTACAGATGGAAGTCGTGGGTGATTTATTACAAGGAAAGTGGTGAATAAGACAGATATTGCTGACCCAGGTAAAAAGGACCGCCAACAGCTAGCAGACCTAGCGAGATGATCACAATAGTTAAATATTTCACCGTTATTATCCTCTTTCCCATAAAAGTTTGTCGGTAAGCTGACCTACGCGCGCGGTCAGTAGTAGACGGTTATCAAAAAATTCAAAATGCCTTACCAGATCTGTGCCGATCCAGTCAGGGTACAGGCTGTTCTCAATATGGTGAGTGACAGTGCTTCCTGAAACGTGAAAGGAGCCACAGTAGGCGGTATAACCTGTAGAGGCTACGGCGTATTTTTCTATCCGGCTTAGCGTTTCTTCGTCCGCGCCGTTAATGTCGCCATTCATGTCTTCCAGTGATTTTCTTAATAAACCGATCTCCCGGCGGGTTAGATCGATGGCGCCGCGTTCCTGTTTCATGAGTGTTGCCGATACAATACCTTGTGGTGTGTAAATAATGTATCCGGAGGCATCCTCACCATAGGGATACCACTGCTTGCCGTTATCTGCTGTGCAGTGCCAGTTAACGAGTTTCCAGGTGCCCAGAAATTGAGTGCTGCTGTCTGTCATGTCATTGGTTCTCAGTGTTATTGCGGGGCGTTGGCTAAATCGCTTCTGAGCGTTTTACTTGCAAGGTGGTAATGCACTGCACACCAGGCGTTGACTACCACCATACACGCCAGTGCATAACGGATGGATTCATCGCCGTAGAGTGGTTTAAGGAAGTCGCTGGTTAGCCCGGTGATAAAGGGGCCCAAGCCCAAGCCGATAAGATTGATTACAAAAAACAGGATCGCAGAAGAGACGGCCCGCATTCTGAGGCCCACTAATCCATGAGTCATCGATAAACAGGGCCCCAGGTACATACCGCCAATAAATGCGGGCAGGAACCAGGACATGGCTGCGTGGAGTCCATTATCAATAAACAGGAAGGTTGCTAAATAGAAGGGCATAGCCGCTACCGTTGAATAGAGTGGTACCCACAAGTGCCAGCGTAGATCACCGCTGCGATTTGCCAGTTTGTCCGATAGGTAGCCGCCAGCAAATGTTCCTGCTAAACCACCAAGGCCAGAACACAAGCCCAACCATAGCCCGATTTGTTCAATGGGCATCTGGTGTACTCGGCCCAGGAAAACAGGCATAAAGTTACCCAGTCCATAGGTGACAAAGGCGTGCAGAGCGCAGCCCAATGCAAGGTGTTTAAAAGAAGATCGGCTCCACAATAACGCCAGTACCTTTTTAAACGGCGGTACTGATGTGTCTTTGTGGGGCTTTTGTTGATTTTCCGAAAATCCCCTTGGGGGTTCTTTTACCGCCAGTCTTAAGAATATGGCGATCAATACACCGGGCAGACCTACAACTACAAAGGCGACTCGCCAACTGAACATCGCACCGAGATAACCTCCTGCCAGATAACCTATCAGTACACCGCCGTAGACGCCGAGAGAGTAAATGGATAGAGCGGTTGCCCGTTGGTTGGCAGGAAAAATATCCGAGATCATGGAATGGGAAGGAGGGCTGCCGCCTGACTCCCCAATCCCGACGCCTGCTCTGGCCAGGAACAGTTGCCAAAAGTTTTGCGCAGCACCGCACAAGGCTGTCATTACACTCCATACGGCGAGGGAAATGGCAACCACATTGCGGCGAACACCAATGTCGGCCAAGCGAGCAACGGGTATGCCGGCAATCACGTATATCGCAGCAAAGGCTATTCCCGACAGGGCGCCAAACTGACCGTCAGACAGTTGCAGGTCTTGGATAATGTATTCGCCAAGGATATTGAGAATCTGTCTGTCGACAAAACTCAGTACATAGACAAAGGTCAATACACCCAGCACAAAGTATCGGTAGTTTGGGTTTTGGTAATCCAATGTTGAATCTGTGTTGTCAGAGGTGCTACTTACCTTGGTATGTGGGTCAGAGAGTGTTTCTGCTACAGAGATAATTTTGCTCATAAGATGTCCACTGCTTACTTATAAGTCGCTTGCGAAAGGGAGGCTCAATTCGATCAGCGCAGTAGAAAAATTATTACACTGGGCTGGAGGGTTGGGAATTTCCGATAATGATGAGCCGGACCATAACGAGGTTATAACGAAGGAAGGGGTGGTTAGTTGCCGGTGACTGACAGTCACCGGCTTTAGGCCTTAACCTAGAAGCGATAGGCGGCTTCTACGGCAACCGTACGTGGGCGTTTTACAAACCCGTAGAAGGTGTCGGTACCGAAGTTACGACCGGACAGTGGGGCATTGCCAGCAAAGGTGATGATTTCTTCGTCGGTCAGGTTTTTACCCAGTAATGCCAGCGACCATTGCTCAGATTCTATCTCTATACGAGCATCCACTGTGGTGTAGGCATCGATATCGTATTGCGGGTCCAGGTTAGTGTGCACATTGTGGTTGTCCACGTACTGAGCATCAATACTGGAGCGCAGTTCCAGGCTATCGGTTAGCATCAGGTTATAGTCGAACCCCAGATTACCGGTTTTCTTGGGGGCGTAGCCTCCCGACTTGCCGGTGTAATCGCACAGTCCGTCACCATCGGGATCGGATTGGTTGTTGTAGCAGTTACCGTTGTCGTAATCCTTGTATTCGTGATCAAGGTAAGCAAAGGCATAACGCATCACTAGGCCTTCGGCTAGCGCCCAGCGGCCGTCCAGTTCGATACCCTGCACGACGGTCTCCTTGGCGTTACCGACGGTGAAACCTACGGCGCCGTCAAACTGGCTGACTTGTAAATCGTCGTATTCGGTATAGAAGTACGCTGCATTCAGTTCTGCTGCGCCATCGGCAAAAGTGGTCTTTATACCGATTTCGTAGGTGGTCGCTTTCTCTTCTTCAAACTCAAAGGAGGCATCGGTGTTTGCACGGGAATCAAAACCTCCAGCTTTAAAGCCGGTGGATGCACTGGCGTATATCATGGTATCTGGATTCAGGTCGTGCTGAATGTTGATGGTCGGCGTGAAAGCGCTCTCTGAGCGATTGCCTTCAAGATCATGATTTTCTGTGCCTAAACGGACTCTCCAATTGGTGAGTATCGTAGCATCAGTGATTTCTGTTTTATTATCGGAGGCGACGATGGTGGCTGTGCGGGTGCCTTCTTTGTCTTCTTCAGTATAACGCGCGCCGACAGTCAAACGTGTCACATCGGTAATATTCCAGGTAGCCTGTGCAAATACAGCCCATGTATCTGTTTCCTGTGCATTACGGCGCAAGTTTGATTGATTGGCGAAGGTACCGCTCGCTGAATCTCCAGGCCACAAGAGTTCAGTACCTGTTTTTAGGTCACTGGACTGGTAGAAGGCACCGACAATCCAGTCAACGGTTTCGCCGCCGGGGGAAACCAGGCGAACTTCCTGGCTAAACTGGTCGTATTCTTCGAAGCTGGGTACGTAGAAGAAATTGGTGCTAATGTAATCACAATCGCAAATATCATCGTATTCGTAACCTGTCCAACCGGATACCAGTGTTAGTGTATTTTCACCCCAGGTATAGTTGGCGGTTAGCGTATAGTTATAGATTTCATTATCGCTGCTGTCTTCGGTATTGGCTTGGCGTTTATAGTCTAGATCACTATCAAAACCCGGTTGCCCCAGTATGTTCTCCATGATGTCGCTATAGTTAAAACCTGTGCCGGTAAAGTCACCAAAGGCACCGACTTTAAACGCAGCTGAATCCTGAATAATCTCAATTTGGCGTCCTTTGACATCAAAGGTATCGCGTTCTGCCTTAAGCATTAGTTCCAAATCGTCATTAACATCCCAGGCCAAAGTCAGGCGTACAGCTTCTTCGTCACGATTGGGTTCATCCTTATCGGTGAAGGTATTTTCGATATACCCGTCTTCTTTGTAAGTACGGTAGGCCAAGCGTGCGCGAAGGTCGTCAGTCAAGGCTCCAGAGATTACCCCTGTAAGCTCGCGGACACCGTATTCGGGTTCGTAGCTCGCACGAATCTCGCCTTCAAACTCCTCGGTAGGTTTGGCGGTGGTCATATTTAGCGCGCCAGCAATGGAATTCTTGCCGAATAAAATTCCCTGTGGGCCGCGGAGGATTTCTACGCGTTCCAGATCCAGAAAAGGGGCTCGAATTAGCTGGGCGCGGCCATAATAGATTCCGTCGATATATTGTCCTACAGACTGCTCAAAACCCGCGTTGTTACCTGAGCCTATACCACGTACCCGCAGTTGGGTACTGAGACCGGTTTCGGTCATATGGATATTGGGTACGTAGGCGGTTAAGTCGGCGACCTTGTTAATACCAGCTTCAGCCAACTTTTCACCGCCGACGGCAGCCACAGAAATGGGAACGTCTTGTAAGCTTTCTACACGCTTTTGAGCGGTCACGATAATTTCTTCTAACATTATTCCGTCACTGGCTACGCTAGTTTGTGACATTAGGGCAGCAATCGTCAGGGCTAATGGCGTTTTTGTTGAAGAGAATTTTTTCATGGGTCAACTTCCTCTCTGAGTTTATTATTTTTGCTTCATTACAGCTTGATAAAGCTACAGCAAATGACTCAAGAGGGCGTAGTAACGGTATTACCTACCGGGAAGTTAAATAGGGCATACCCGATGACCCCTATTAATTATGTGCAGGGGAGGGGGTGATTGCGAAAGATTTCTACAACAGCTTTGATAATGGGTAAATCGGCGCTTTCAGGGCGAGTAATGCAAGCTGCTTTCCAGGTGATTGATGTGGGTAAGGGCAAGAGCGTTAATGACTCATCCTGGACCTCGTTGTGAAAAACGGCTCCAGGGCCAATACAGATATGATCCGATGTCTTTAGGAAACTCTTAATCACGGAATAATTATCGAAGATAATTCTTGAGGGGCCAATCTCTTTTAATATGGGAAATAGCTGTGACAGATATTTGGTGGAGTGGGGAGCTATCAGTGGAAAATTGAATACCTCTTCTGGTGTGATTTCAGATTGGTTTTGCGATTTTTCGGTAAGCGGGTGATAGTTTCTGGTGGCAATCATTAAGGGTTGGCTGGTGATTGGGAGTACGACATATTCATCATTGGCTTTACATTCATCAAATGGACCAATAGCAAGATCAATCACGCCTTCTCGCAGCAGGTTAACCAGGTCGTCGCCAGCTTCAGTACGAATATAGATGTTCAGTTTGCTGGTTGGCGATTTGGTGAGTTCTTGTAAGACGTGAGGAAAATAGAGTTGCTCGATGATTGGGCCGATACCCAGCTTTAAATCGCCTTCCTCCAGTGTGTTCAGCAGGGCTATATGGCGTTCTATATTCCGCAACTCAGTTTTTATCAGCTTTGAGCGGTTAATGATGAATTGGGTGTGGTCCGTGGGGGTTAACCCGCTATTACTTCTAAAGAACAGCGGTGTGCCCAGCTTGGTTTCCAGACGAGCGACACGTTTGCTTAACGTGGGTTGTGTGACATGTAGTACCTCCGAGGCCTTGTTGATACTGCCATAGGTCACTATTGTCTCAAGCATTTCAATGTCTGATATGTCCATCGCTGTCGTCTCTGTATAGGCCATCAAATAATAGTGCGAGATAACCCTAAAGGCTATCTTTAAAACACCGTTATGCCCTGTTTATGGTGTGGCTATATAAAACGTTCAGTACCTGCAGGGAACGTGAATAGGGTACCTTAACCTGATTATTTTCAGCAATTACCTACTTGGCAGGATCAGTAATGACGTATTGCATTTGTTATATACAGGAAGGCCAAATTCCACGGGATGTCGTTGAGCAGTTGGAGGAGGGCATTAAAAATATTGTGGTTTCAAATAGCCTGGGTAGTGATATCGCTTTTACCTGGATAGTTGTACCTGAAGGACATGGCTGGACTGCCGGTGAGCCCTCAACATCTTCTGTCGTGTCTTTGGTGGCGCCGCCCATCATTCAGTCAAGGCGTGTTGAAATACTGCATGCGCTTTGCTCCTTGTGGATGGAGCGAACCGGCTGCCATATTAACGAAGTGCTTGCCTCTGTAATGCCTAACCAATAGGAACTGACTATGCCATTGTATTTATGTAGCACCTCGTTTAAGCCGATCACTCTAGGAGATAAAGAGCGCATTGCTAAAGCTATTACCGATATTCATTGCGAAGTGACCGGTGCCCCAGAGACATTTGTACATGTATTTTTCTTTGACCCTGAACAGCAGCATATCTTGAAAGCTATGCTGGGTGAGGATGTGTTTGATGGCCCTTGTCAGTTGTTTGGCAATATTCGCTCCGGTAGAACCGATGACGCTAAGGCTAGACTCGTGGATGGTATGCGCCAAGCTGTTGCTGATATCCTGGCTTTGGAATTTATTGATGTAAGTATGATGACACGTGATGTCGAAGCCAAATGGGTTATGGAAGGTGGGGATCTGCTGCCGGAGCCCGGTGAAGAGGCTGCCTGGTTAGAAAAGCACAAGCAGAAAATCGAACTGGAAAAATGCTAGCAGGTACTTTTTATGCTCAATGAACATCAGCTGCCGAATCATATTGCGCTTAACGTAATAGCGCGTGTGTTGTTTACCTCTCTGTTCTTGATTTCGGGCGTCACACACTTTATTGATATCCCGTATTACCTCTCACTGATGCCCGAGGGCTTTCCTGGTGGTGTGCCTCTGATCCTGTTATCTGGGGTAGTTGAGTTGGTGGGCGCATTGTTGATCCTCTTTAACTGGCGGCCACGGTTGGGTGCCTGGTTGCTTTTTATCTTTCTTATGCCTGTGACTTTTGTTTGCCACGGTTACGAGATGATAAATGCCCAGGACGAGGCCGTACGTTTAATGCAGCAAGCCCACTTTTTGAAGGGGATTGGGTTGATGGGGGCTGCGCTTTTGCTAACACAGGTTGGTGTTACCCATAAGGGGACCACTGATTAGCCTTCGGCGTGAATTATAGGGCATAAAAAAGCCGGGCCTGAATCAGGCCCGGCAACAGGAAGTTCTACACGTAAACGTGCAGAAATTGCTTAGAAGTTCATACGACCGGTTACACCCCAGGTCATAGGTGCATCCATAAAGGCGCTAAATGAACCGTTCTGTAAAGGACTGTCGAAGGCGATATTCATCACTTCTTCGTCGGTCAGGTTTTTGCCCCACAGCTCAACAGCCCAGGATTGATCGGCGGCTTCGAGAGTGATGTTGGCGTTGATAATCCAGTAATCATCATTCTCGGTAAAGTCGTCGTTATCCTGACCGGTGGTGTAATCGGAGCGGAAGCGGTAGCTGGTACCGGTTTTCAGCATCAGATCACTGTTTATTTCATGCAGGTAAGTAATGCTGCCCGCATAGGTGATATCGGAGACAAAGTTCGGGGTTTCACCGGTTAGATCCTGTGGTGGAACCAGACCCAGTGCGCGATTCATCAAACCTGCAGCTTCTTGTTGAGCAGCGGTTGTTGAGCCATTTCTAAACTCAGCGTATTCGATATCCTGCAGTACCAGACCACCGGTAAGCACCCAGTTCTCACTTGGATTCCACATATAGTCGATTTCAATACCCTTACCTTCGATTTCACCAGCATTGCGCAGGGTGAAGCCGACACCGTCAAAGGAGTTGGTTTGGAAATCGTCAACAGTTTGATAGAACACAGTGGCATTCAGCTGCAGCGTACGATCCAGCAGGAAGGATTTAACACCAATCTCGAAAGATTCGGTTTCTTCTGCATCAAAGTCATTGTTAGCCAGATTGGCAACTGGGTTGCCTGGGGATTGACCAATACCGCCATTTAGATTTAAGCCGCCAGCTTTATAGCCCTGAGCATAGCGAGCATAAACGGACATGGTTTCTGATAGTTCATAATTGACACTAGTAGCCAGAGAGACATTGTCATCGTCATATTTATCGGAAGATGCTCCTACTGGAAGGTGTAACTGTAAAGCCCTCAGTGCAGCAAAAGTATTTTGGGCGGGATCTGTACCAAATGCAAAAGCTGGGTCTGACAAATCAGTTGTTGAGAACGGATCGTCACTTGTTACTACATAATCAGCTTTCTTTTCTTCCTCGGAATAGCGTAGACCGAACGTCCAGCTTAAATCTTCGTTAATATGCCATGTGGCCTGACCAAAAAATGCAAGACTTTCTGCTTCGTAAGAAATTTTTTCCTGGCTGCCGGTTCCAACAAGATTGGAATCAGGGGTTGCACCATCTAATAGGTTGGCAAAATTTAGCAAAAATCCTATCTCGCCGGGATTCCCGCCAGGAGCAACTCCCAATGCTTGAAGTCTAGCTGCACCAACGTTGGCAAGATAAGTTGAACCGTCTTCACCCCATTCGAAATCACCTGTAGCATCGATTTCTTGATCGAAGTAATAGAGTCCTGCGGTCCAGTCGATATTGTCTTTACTATATGACAGTCGTAGTTCAAATGAGTTTTCGTCGATGTCCTGACCACGTCCACCTCGCCATATATCGGCAGCTGTCATGTCGACATCACCGTAAGGAGAGGTTTCAAAGAAGCGGTGTGCAACAATCGCAGTTAAATCTAATGACTCGCTTAGGGCTGTTTCATATTCAAAAGAAATACCGCCATCGATAATACTGTCATCACCTGCAAATTCGTCGTTGCGATCAGTTTTATAGTCACCGATATCAGTGTATCCACCAGTATAGGTGTGCTCAGGAGCAGTATAGGTACCCGCGTCATATCCCTGTACTGGAGCATTGATTGGGAATGGGGCAGCTGGGTTAGCAATAAGTCCCAATGTTGCTGGCCCATAGAATACGGGTACCGGTGCACAACACAGCTCATCAGTATCGGTATAGTCCATCATCATACGCAGTGAGGTATCTTCATCAATATCCCACAGGAATTGCGCTCTAACGGTGGTACGGTCTTTATCGTTGTACTCTTTACCAGTTACGGCATTTTCAACAAATCCATCACGCTCTTGCCAGGTGGCCGAAATGCGGTAGGCCAGGGTGTCATCAATCAGGGGGCCGGTCGCACTGGCTTTCATTTGTTTATAGCCATAATCACCGGCACTTACGGAAATATTACCGCCGGTTTCATAGGACGGCTTTTTCGAACGAACGCTGATCACACCCGCAGAGGTGTTACGACCAAACAGTGTACCCTGTGGTCCGCGCAATACTTCCACGGCTTCAATATCCACAAAATCATTCAGCGCAGAACCAGGACGTCCACGATAAACACCATCAATAAACACACCCACAGACTGTTCCAAGCCTGAGTTCTGGCCTGCGGTACCAATACCGCGAATGGTCATAATGGATTGGGTGGCGCCGGTGGAGCTGTTAAATACCAGGCTGGGTGCAACCTGTTGTAAATCGCTTAGGTCGCGTACCTGGGCTTGATCCAGCAGATCGCCATCGTAGGAGGCAACAGATACGGGGACTTCTAAAATAGATTGGGCACGTTTTTGTGCATATACCGTAACCTCTTCCAGGGCGAGGTCATCGGCGGTTTCGGCTATGGAAGCAAAAGAATAACTGCCTGCAATTAAGCCTATTGCTACCGCTAACTTTCTTGATTTAAACGACATAGTAGATCTCTCCGAGTATTTTTATTGTTATTACTTCAGATGCCGACGATGTTGGTTTTGGATCCTCTTATAGTGGGATGGGTAAGGACTCTCTCCGGGTACCTCATAGATCAGAAAAGCGTGTCCTTTAAATTATTTTTATCGACGACACTTTTATGACGCTAAAACAATTCTTTACAGTTGCAAAGAGGCATTTTTTTTGGGGTTAAATGATGGGGGGTGATTGGTCGTTGTCTTCAAACAAGTGTTTGTGGTTGGTTTGAACGTGATGGTGGTTTTTTGTACTGTTTTTGTGGTGAAGGTGCCAGTGACTCGGTGCGACCTATCAGTCACGTGAATGGTGGGGCATTTAAAAAAATGATTATAGCGATTTGTAATATGAGCCTATAAAAAGGCCTGAAGGCATTTTTTCCGAAGTGGGGCTTATCTGGGATTATGCGGAATAGGTTTTCAACGGGTCAGCACTGCTACTTGCCGGCATGCTGCGTAAAGAGGATATAAATAAATGGAAGAGTTCCGCCTGGGAAGAAATATCCAGCTTGGTATAAATATTCTTGCGATGGTGTTTAATGGTTTCCTGGCTATTATCCAGTTTCTCGGCAATCGATTTGAGTGAGTATCCATGCAGGGTGAATTGCAGAATTTCGCATTCCTTGGGCGTGAGTAAGGATGTGCCAAAGTTTTGCAGCGCGTTATCAAGGTGTGAAACCAGGGTAGATGCAGAGTCTTGAGTAGAGTGTTCAGCCCATTGGGAATATATCAGCTTGACGATTGGTAGCCGCTCTTCAAGGCGCTGAATCTCCTCAGCGCTAAACGGATTGGGGTTGGTGGTGCTGGAGCGGCCGATTGAAATACTCCCGCTCAGTGAGTCGTTGATGGTAAATAAAAAGCAGACTTCGTCTTCCTGGTTGGCATTGCGGTAATACACATTGAAGTATTCCGATTCTTTGAAGCCATCGGGTGCCATCTGCTGCAGGCTGTATACGCCGTCCTGTTTTTGCTTCATAAAATGACAATAGAAGGGGTCGAGAAGATAGGCACCTTCTGTGTACATATCGATATTCAAATTAAGGCTTTCATTGGCCAGCAGGCGATGGTGTGTCACTCTGGGGGCACCACCGTGGGCATAGAGTATGGCCATGCTGTTAACGCCGTCGACTAGCCTTTCAAGGCTGCGGAGAAGCTCATCAACAGAGTCTGAGCATGGCTTGCGGCTGAAGATCGAGGCTAAACTTTGGTGCCAGGCTAGGTTCTGTGAGGTCTTTTTCATGGCCGATGCAGGTCTTATTGTTGGTAGCTGCTATGTAAAGCCGAAGGCTAATGGCTCTCCCAGACTACAAAAAAACAGCCTACAAGCCAAGTAATACGGGTCCCCCGATAAGGGGATAGGTCTGCTTTACTCCCCATTATAGACTGACACGATAGGCGCAAAAAAATAACGAGGCATAGCCATGAATGAGAGTACAGCGCAGTTACCGGGTGTCGATGAAAAGATTATCGGCAAGAAAGATATAGTGCTGTATAGCGTATCGGCGATTCTGCTGCTGGATACCTTGACCGCGTCGGCATCCCTGGGGCCTTCCAGTATCTTCTGGTGGTTGTGTCTGGGCGTTTTGTTCTACCTGCCAATGGCCATGATCTGCGCCGAAATGGGTTGTGCTTACCCTGAGCATGGCGGTATTTATGCATGGGTAAGGAATGCCTTTGGTGGTCGCTGGGGATCCCGTATCAGTTGGAGTTACTGGGTGAATGTAGCCATCTGGATGCCAGCCATCTATATCATGTTTGCCGGTGTTTTTAAGCAACTGTTTTTTCCATCAATGGATGCCACTGACCAGATCATTATGGGCATCTTGTTGGCGTGGATATCTGTTGGGGTGAATGTTATGGCGCTGGATATCGGCAAATGGGTGCCTAATATCGGTGCTATTTTTAAAATGGTTGTTTTTATTACCATATCTTATGGGGCCTATGACTACGTCAGTGAACACGGCATGGCAAACCCCATTAATCTTGACAGCATGGCCCCGGATTGGGTCGGCAGCCTACAGTTTATACCGGCCATCATTTACGGCATGTTGGGATTTGAGCTGGTCAGTGCCAGTGCCAACAATATGAAGAATCCTGGCCGCGATATTCCCAGTTCCATATTGCTGTCCGGCATTATCATTTTTGTCCTTTATGTCTTGGGTACGGTATCTATTTTGGCGGCATTGCCGGCCGGTGACATTGACCTGCTGGAAGGGCTGATCGATACCTTGATGTTATTCTTCGGCGGCTCGACGCTGGGTAATACGTTTGTTATAGCTTTGGGTGTAATGGCGTTATACACCTTCTTCTCTAACGGTGTTACCTGGGCGATGGGTGGTAATCGGGCAGCCGCGGAGGCCGCTATTGAGGGCGAGTTGCCAAGGGTCTTCGGTGTTGAAAGCAAGAAGCAAACACCGGTAGGGGCTTCCATTATTATGGGGGTGAGTAGCACGGTTATCCTTATACTCTATGGCTTCCTGGTCGACTCCAATGAAGATTTGTTTTGGTCTTTATTTGCCTTTAGTGGGGTTATCTTTCTCTTACCTTATGTCGGCATGTTACTGGCCTTTATCAAACTGCGCTTACGCGATGGGGAGCATTACCGTCCCTATAAGATTCCCGGTAACAACACCTTCGCCAGTTTACTAGCCGTCGTGTGTATCGCGATTTTGATACTGAGTATTACCCTGTTTATCTATGTGCCGGGCGAGGGCGTTCAGTGGCCTGTATTGATAGGTACTCTATTTGCCCTGTTAATCGGTGAGTTGGCAATACGTTATGCTGAGACGCAAAAAAATGAGACTCAGCTGAATTGTTGATCCCCCTATAAGGTGATTTCGCTTTCAGTGGGGGCTTTTATACTTAACTTAACTACTGGGTTAAGTGTCTAATTTGGCTGGAGTCCTCATGAGTCAAGATTTATCAGAAATCCAAGCGGCATTAACGTCGACCAAGTTTACCCCTTACTGGTCGGATAATCCTGCACGGCCGCAGGCTTCACCGACATTAACGGAAGATATCACCTGTGATCTGTTGATTGTGGGTAGCGGGTTTACCGGCTTGTGGGCTGCCTTGCAGAGCAAAGAGAAAAACCCTCAGCGTAACATCGTTGTGATCGAAGCCGGGGAAATTGCCAATGGAGCCACCGGCCGACCCGGTGCGATCCTGTCCACCTCGTTGATGCATGGCATGGAGAATTCTTACCGCTTGTTCAAGCCGGAAATGGACGAGCTGGAAGAACTGGGCAAGGAGAATATGGATGGTTTTAAGGCGCATATCGAAAAGTACAATATTGACTGCGATCTTGAATGGGGCGGTGAGTTAACCGTTGCCGTTGGTAAGCAGGGTATTGAAGATATCGAGAAAGAATACAAACTCTACGATAAGTTTGGTCATGATGCCCACCTGTTAAATCGCGAAGAGGTCCAGAAAGAAATTAACAGCCCTTTGTTTGAGGGTGGTTTGTGGTCAAAGAAGCGTAGCGGTACTGTGCATCCAGCCAAATTGGCCTGGGGCTTGAAGCGTGCTGCGCAATCGTTAGGGGTTGTCTTCTATGACAATACCCCAATGCAAAACAGCAAGAAAACAAACCAAGGCCTGGTAGTGACAACGCCGCAGGCGAAAATTACAGCCAATAAGGTATTGCTGGCAACCAATGCATTTACCAAACACAAGAAGGTCATCAGTCGACGTGTTTCGGCAATTCGCGATCGTATTGTGATGACGGAACCCCTGTCTCAGGCGCAACTGGATGCGCTCGGTTGGAAAAACCGTCAGGGTATTTACGACACCCGCACGCAACTTAATTATATGCGCTTAACGGCAGACAACCGCGTACTGTTTGGCGGGCGTTTGGGGTATTTCTTCAATAACAATACCGATCCTGCGTTTGATAAAACGCCGGAGCCTTATTATCGCCTGGTGCAAACCCTCTATAAAACGCTGCCAGCGTTGGCGGGCATTAAAATCTCCCACGCCTGGAGTGGCCCCATCGCACTGACAACGCGTATGGCGGTTCACTATCAACATTTCCACAATGGTGACATGATTTATGCTGGCGGTTATTCCGGCTTTGGTGTCACGGCCACACGGTTTGCCAGTCGAGTTGCTGTCGCTATATTGGATGATGAAGATATTCCAGAGCGAAAGCTGACGTTTGCGAGAACGGTTCCCAGCTATATTCCCCCCGAGCCGTTTCGCTGGATTGGTGCCAAACTTACCATGTACGCCATGGATACCTGCGATGAAAAAGGTGGATGGCGTATACCCTGGTTAAAGCTGGTTGAGTGGATGGGTTTCCCTCTCAAGCCTTAAGTGAAGGTATTATCAGTAGGGCTTCGGGTTTTATCTTCTCCGCAGCCCTTTTATTGATATTAGAGGTCTAGCGCCCATTCGACCAAATAGCTCTTCCAATTGCGCTGATACACAATTTCGCCGTTCATCATGGTCATCGCTACTTTGGCGGTGTGAATCTGATCCTCATCGAGCTCAAATACATTCTTGTTGATCACAACAAGATCTGCCAACTTGCCCTGTTCCAGCGAGCCTATATCCGTTTCCATATTCAGCTGGTAGGCGGCATCGATAGTGTATCCCCGAATCATTTCCTCAAGCGTTAGGGTTTTTTGAGGGCCTGCACTGCTTGTTTTATCTGATTGAGGGAATCGACGAGTTTGACCCATTTCCATATTGATAATCGGTGATAGACCTATAAGGCTACCGGTAGCGGGAAAATCACTGCCAAAGGTGACTTTGGCACCACTGTCCAGGATTTGGCGAAAGCGAAACAGTTTATTGGCTCGTTCTTTACCTAAGGCAGCTTCGCCGTGTGGTTCAAACCAGTAAGGCGTCGTTTGTGCAATAACGTTGTTTGCCGCAAACCTTGTTAGGTCTTTATCAATGACCAGTTCGGTGTGGGCGATAGAATATCGGTTACTGGAATCTGGATTTGCGGCCTTAGCCTGTTCAAATGCATTAAGCGCTTCATGTACCGCTTTATCACCAATCGCGTGAATGTGAATATCAAACCCGGCTTTATCGACATCTTGGACAAAGTCATAGAGAAGCTTGCCCTCCAGTAGAAGGCTGCCAAAGTTGTCTGGATTATCTGCGTAGGCTTCAAATTGACCGGCAGTGCGTGCTTCTTTGGTGCCATCATTATGGATTTTCATCACCCGCGGCATCACCAGCTCAGAGCTGTAGCGCTGTTGGTAAGCGCTCAGTTTATCGATGGCATCAACCAGGTGAGCAGGTGATTGGATCATATGGGAGGTCACCAGGCGGAAGGGCAGTTTGTCTTCTTTGGCAAGCTGGTCGACGGCTTCATAGGCAGTATCTGCGAATGAAGAGAAGCCCGCATCATAAACAGTGGTAATCCCGAAGGCGCTAAACAATGCGAAAAGGTCGGAAGAACCCGTAATGATTTTTTGGGTATCAACCAGTTGCAGCTTGGCAATCATGGGGAAAAAGGTCATGGCTTCAAGACACCAACCCGTAGGGTTACCATCACTGTCGCGCTGGAAATAATGGGTGCCGGGAACCGGATCTGGCGTGTTGCGATCAATGCCGGCAAGCTCCAATGCCTTTGAATTAACCCAGGCGCTATGGCCACCTTCATCGACCAAAATTACCGGCCGATTGGGTTCTATAGCATCCAGCAATTCTTTGTTTGGTCCTTGCAGGCCAAATACGGCTGCGGAAAAGCCAAAACCAATTATGCCCTGTGTATGTGGGTTGTCTTTAACGTAGTCGTCTATCGTGGCAAGTAGTTCGTCTGGTTGAGCGTCCAAACTCAGTTGCAAGCCATCACTCATGCCTGCAGCCATAACTGGGTGGGCATGGGTATCAATAAAACCCGGCAGTACCACTTGCCCATCAAGATCAATCACTATTGTATTCTGGCCAATCAGTGTTTGTGCATATTGGTTTTCCCCTACGTAGCTAATACGTTTGCCGTTAATAGCTATGGCGCTTGCCCAGGGCGAGTCAGAGTTTTGAGTATCAATTTTTCCATTCAGCAATACCAGGTCTGCGCCTTTACCGGGTAAGGTTTGGGTGCAGCCTGATAAACCGAGCGTGGTGATCAAGGCACAGGCGCCGGTGATGGCGATGGCTTTGTTGATATTGAAGGCTAATGTATTCACTGCAGTTATACCTGTACTGGTTTTCGATACCAATTTACTTTTTGGCAATGTGTTGTGGTTTGATGAGTGTTCCACTGACAAGCACACCATCCAGTACCGTCGCCTTGGGGGTGATTTGATGTAGCTGATTGATATCCATGTCAAATGGACTGTGGGGCAAAACTACAAAATCTGCTTTCATACCAGCCGAGAGTGATCCTAACTCATTGCCAAATCCGAGCTGCTGTGCGCCATTGGTGGTGTAGGCCGCCAGGGCGTCTTCCAACGTTAAACCGGCATTGGCAGGCGATAAAACAGGGCCAGTAGGATCGTTATATTCTTTGCGGGTAACACTCATTTGCATGCCAATAAACGGATCGGCGCGATAGCTTTCCCGCTCAGATACCACGTCACTGGATAAGGTGACATTTGCGCCCGCATCAACAAACGCTTTAGCAACCTGTGAGCGTTTGGCACGTTCCAGCCCCAGAGCTCTTTTGCCTGCTTCGCCAAATACAGTGCCGCCAAACCAGTGGGGGGTGAAGTTGGCGTGAACATCCAGCTCGGCAAAGCGGGGGATATCTTCGGGGCTGACAATCTCAAGGTGAGACAGGGTGATTTCAATGTCTAGCGAATTGTTATTACGACCACGGGCAAGCTCAACGGCATCCAGAGCTTCACGTGTAGCCCAGTCGCCAACCGTGTGCAGGTGAAGGTGAATACCTTCCTGATTGAGTTCTTCCATAAAACGTGACAAGCGTTCGGCATCAAATAATATGCCGCCGCGGTTGTCGGGATCTATCGCGTAAGGTTCGAGCATACCGCCGGTGAGGATTTCGTTTACACCATCGTAATGAATTTTCAATGTATTGAATTGCAAGCGGTGGCCAGCGTATTTACGGCGTAGCTCTAAAAACTCTGCGGCGGCAATATCTATCTGCTTGGGATCAAATATATGGTAAGAGCCTTCATAGCGTACGGGCAATAATCCTTCGCGATCCAGTTCGGCGATAGCTTCGTAGATATCATCGTCGAAATTGAAGTTGCCGGCATCCCACAAGGTGGTAACACCGCGGCTACTGAGGAAACTTAAGAATGCCAAGACACCTTCTTTAACTTCTTCTTTGCCTGGAACCAGCATGCCGCCGATTTTCGGAAAAATGGCAAACTCCTTGATCCAGCCAGTAGGTTCACCGTGTTCATCACGCGCGAACATGGAAATATTGGGGCTAAGATCAGGTGTGTCTTTGTTTACACCTAATAGTTTTAAAGCAGAAGAGTTTGCCCATTGGCTGTGACCGGAGTTGTCCAGCAAAACAACGGGGCGTAGGGGGAAAATCTTATCCAGTTCGGCTTTATTGGGACCTTCGGGTAAAAAGGTATTCACGTCCCATTCGCCTAACATAACGATGGGTTTGAACGGGTGTTTATCAGCATAGTCTTGTAGAAACTTGTATAGTGATTCTTTTGAATCAACCGGCAGATGATTTTCGCTGGCTTCTTCGTCATCTTCTGCCAGGGTCGCGACAAGACCTGGGTGAGTATGTGTATCAATTAATCCGGGTAGTACCACATCTCCGTTGAGGTTTATGCTTTGTGTTCCAGCAACCGGATGTGTGCTTATATAGTTGATAGCGTCAGTGTTGTTACCTACAAATACAATCGTATTATCTTCAACGACCATGGCATCTGCCCATGGCTGTTCTTTATCCTGAGTGTAGATTCGAGCATTGCTATAGAGAACCTGGCTCGGTGCTACTTGTTTTACGGGTACCGGAGTATCACTACAGCCTTGTAGTAGCAGTGATGAAGAAATCAATGAGGCGGATAATATTGCAGGGAGTTTCATATTAGACCTGTAACGATTGCTTTGTTTGACGAAAAAGTGGGATCCCTTGCGGGATCCCCAGTTTCTCCAGAGAGCTGTTGCTTACGGAGAGGAGAGCAGCGAGATAAGTTGTTTAGTAGGTGTAAGAGAGTTCAACCCCATACATACGAGGTTCACCGCGACGTACCGAGACAAACCCAAAGTCATCGGTAACACCGCCAAAGCTTTCGATGGTGTCTTCGTTGGTCAGGTTGGTGCCCCAAGCTGCCAGTTCCCATTGCTCATCAGCGGACATCCAGCTAATGCGGGCGCTTAATAGTCCGTAGCCATCTTCTTCATAGATCTTGTCGGTTTTCGAGCCGTTGTGGGTTTGATCACCGGTGTAGGCGTAGTTCAGGTGAGTACGCAGCTCGCCCATATCGCCCAGTGGCAACAGATAATCGATACCCAGATTGCCAGAGAAACTTGGGGCATTCGCCAGATCCTGGCCGTCAGACACAATCACTGAGCCATCACTGTCAATCACATCATCACCGTATTCTGAGTCCAGCCAGCCCATGTTGGCACTGATGGAGAGGTTTTCGGTAATCAGGAACATAGCTTCAATGTCGATCCCTTTACCGGTTGCGCTACCAGCGTTTTGAGCGGTAATGGTAGTGCCGTTACCCACCAGAAATTGCAGGTCTTCGAAGTCGTAGTAATAGACCGAGCCATTTAAACGCAGGCGGCCATCCATAAGTGTGGATTTAAAGCCGGCTTCATAGTTTGTGATTTTCTCTTCATCAAACGGCTCGGTTGAACCAAAGGGGACAAAGCCATAGGTTGGAGACAGCGCGTCAATATCCACCGTTGGGAAGCTGTTAAAGCCACCGGATTTATAACCCTGGCTTACGCCGGCAAACACCATAACGTCTTCAGAGATCTGATGATCTACCACTAAACGCGGAGAAATATCGTCCCAGTTTTCACGGCTTTTAGCGAGGCTCGGATCAGGGTTACCGTCGGCACCGAGGAGTTGATTTGGGCTGGCAAACAGTAAACCGAAGGCTTGCGGGTTTTTGATTTCCTGGCTTTTGGTGTCGTAGGAGGCACGTAAACCAAAGGTAATATTGGTGGTGTCATTTAACGCATAGATAGCATCACCGAAGAGGGCGTAGCTTTCGGTTTGGCCATGTACGATAGCAGTTTCATCAAATGGCGCGCCGTTGAATATAGCACCAAAGGAGTCGTTGACCTGACCGTCTACATCTGAACGGTAGGCGCTAACACCGACAAACCAGTCCAGTTTGTCACTGCTGCCATTGAGACGAAACTCCTGGCTATACTCTTCATTAGCCAAAAAGCTACGGACATTTAATACCAGGTATTCTGTACCATCGTTATCTTCAGATATCGCTGATTTAAGTTCACGGTAAGAGGTGATTGAAGTCAGGGTCAGATCTTCGTTGATGTCCCAGGTTACTTTTAATGCATTACCACGTACTTTGCGGTCTAGTTCATGATCGACGCCTGAACCATCGGGGCCAACAATACTGGCGCCATCAAAAAATGCATTACCCGCGCTAGCGGTTTTACCTTTGGCATCCAGCGCGGCTGGAGAGAGTAGGCCCAAACCATTAAGGCTGTCGACAGCAGCACCGCCTAGTACATTGAAGTAACCCGCATGATCCTGCTCGTGTTGCCAATCGCTGGTCAGTTCAATTTCCAATTCATCAGTCGGTGTCCAGAGTAATTTAACTCGACCGTTCCAGCGATCTTGCTCGTAACCATCTCGTTCGCCGGTACTGACATTTTCCTGCCAGCCATCACGATTGCGGGTGCTACCGCTTACGCGCAGATAAAGTTCGTCTTCGATCAGTGGCAGGTTGGCCATACCTTTAACGGTACGCAGGCCGTAATTACCGCCGCCTATTCTTACCTGGCCTTCAACATCATTACCGGGGCGCGTGGTAGTTACACTCACGGCTCCACCCACGGCGTTACGGCCGAACAGGGTTCCCTGTGGGCCTTTCAGTACTTCAATTTGTGCAACATCCATCAGGTCGCCGACGAGGGCTGCACCACTACCCATATATACGCCATCCAGGTACACCGGAATACTCGGGTCAGAGCTGTAACCGAAGTCATTGGAGCCAATGCCGCGCATGGTAATACCACCACCGCCTTCAGACTGGGTGTTACTGATATTCAGGCCGGGGGTGACGTTGGCTACATCGGACAGGTTAACGCTGCCGGTCTGCTGCAGGAAATCGCCACTCAGAGCGGTTACGGCAATGGGGACATCCTGCAGGCTCTGTTCACGTTTCTGGGCGGTAACCACCACTTCTTCAATGGCAAAACCTTCAAAGTCACTCTCGTTGGCGTGGCTATAGAGCGGTGATGTCGCCAGGGCGATAGCCAGCGCAAGCCTATTTGGGGCTAGTCTCATTTCTCTCTTCCTCAAAAGGTTATATCGATGTTTATTTTTATGAGTATTTATTAATGCGATTAATTAGTCGCAAAAATAGGCTATCGGGGTTTTGGGTTAAATGCAACTAATTAATCGCATTTTGTGTTAGGATGGTTTGGTAAGGGGCTGAAGGGTAGGTATAGTGCCCGTATTAGTTGGAGTTGGTATTTGAAGAGTTATGGCTGAGCAGACAGTGAACAAACAACGCAAGATTGCGCCCCGCAAGGCGCCTAGTCAGGAGCGATCAAAGCAGAAGGTTAACCAGATTTTGACGGCGGCCAAACAGCTGTTGATCTCTGATGGGTTGGAAAAATTAACCAATAACCATATTGCCAAGACTGCGGGCATGTCCGTCGGCAGCTTGTACCAGTACTTTCCGAACAAGCAGGCCATTCTTTATCGGTTGTATCAGGATTGGTTGGAATCCGTAAAAGATGAGATTCGTCCGCTTATCCTTCGAGCCTCTGAAGTTGATTTGGAGACTTTGCTGGAGGAGCTGTTTGTCTCAGTGTACGGCAGGCCAGGAAATCCCCATGAAGATTCACTGATCGAATCTGAGTTGCTGAAAGCCATGGGCCTGTATGCTGAGTTACAGGAAATTGATGCTGAACATAGTAAAGCCATGGGAGAGTTATTGGCTGAAATCTTTCTGGCTGCTGGATTAACCTGTGATGAAGAGACCGCGCATCAGTTAGGTATGTTTACCTACAGTTTTGATGTTGCGCGTTTTGAATTTATCAAAGCGGGTGGTCAACAAGAATTAGCATTTACCTGGTTTAGCCAGTCGCTTTTACGGGTTCTCGGACAGTATTTGCCGAAATAGCGCCCCTTAAAATTGATTCATTGTTCGGTTTTGTGTAGGCTCCGTCCCGCTAGTAGCAAATAGTCGCAAACATCACGACATAAAACCTTGACGTCCGTAGCGGGTACGGGAATCCCGCTGCGAGAGCACTCTACTGTGCATTTCTCGAAACGTTTACGTTTTTTCGAAAAATGAATGAGGAGACGCTCGTGTCTGCATCCAATCTTTTTGGCAGCGATGCCAACACCTACGCCAATATTTTTACCTATATGGGGCTGCCTCTAAGCCGTGACCTGAGCGATCAGGTTGATGCGGTAGTGATGGGGGTACCCTATGATCTCGCCACCAGTGGCCGATCAGGTACACGCTTTGGGCCCACCGGTATTCGCCAGGCTTCGGCGCAATTGCGCTGGGAGGAAAAGCGCTGGCCCTGGCAGTTTTCACTAGCGGATAAATTGCGGGTTATCGATTACGGTGATCTGAATTTTGACGATGGTGACAGTAATAGCATGCTTGAGCTGGTTACTGCAGAAGCCAGTAATATTATGGCGGCAGGTAAAACCCTGCTGACTTTCGGCGGTGACCATTTTATTACCTTACCGCTGTTACGTGCAGCAGCTAAACATCATGGCCCGTTAGCGTTGATTCATTTTGATGCCCATACCGATACTGAGCAAAGTGATCTGGCCTATAACCATGGTTCCATGTTTTACCATGCGCCCAGAGAAGCGCTTATTGTTCCTGAAAACAGTATTCAGGTAGGTATACGTACGGAGTATATGGATGAGGATCATGGTTTTGATGTTGTTGATGCAGCCTGGGCCAACAATCATTCAGTTGAAGACATCGTTGACCGTATCCGTGCTCGGGTAGGGGATAGGGCTGTCTATCTGAGTTTTGATATTGACTGCCTGGATCCGGCCTATGCCCCTGGTACTGGAACCCCTGTGGTGGGAGGTTTAACCTCGGACAAAGCGCTACAGATTTTGCGTGCATTACAAGGGTTGAATATAGTAGCTATGGATTTGATGGAAGTGGCGCCAGCCTATGACCATGCCGAGATAACATCGCTGGCGGGTGCAACGCTTGCGTTGGAAATGCTATACGTGTTTGCCGCAAACAACGTTCTGGAGACTTAATGGATTCAGTCAATATTATACGCTTGATAGTAATTCTGATATTGGGCGGTTTAGCAGGGGGACCGGTCATGGCCAAGGAAAATGAACGTGTCATTGTGGTGGGGGCAGGCATAGCAGGTTTGGGAGCTGCCAATTCACTACAGTCCTCCGGTTACGATGTTGTGCTGCTAGAGGCAAGAGATCGTATTGGCGGCCGCATATGGACTGAACGCAGTTCTGGTGTTGCTATGGATATGGGGGCAAGCTGGATTCACGGGATTAAAAAGAATCCCATCGCCGCTCTGGCTGAGAAGGCTAAAGCGCCTCTGTCTCCGATCTTCGACTACGACCATGCGTCTAACTATAAAAGCGATGGTAGTGGCGAGGGTTTGCCAGATAAAAACGCTGAGCGTTTTATGTCCACGATGGAAGATTATTTGGCGTGGTACTTGCGAAGGGAGCCTAACGCATCGCTGCAAACCTTGATTGATGATGCCCAAAGCGAAGGTGATCTGGATTTTCTGACTTCTGCACAGTTGAACTTTATGGTGAATACTGAGGTAGAGCACGAATTTGCGGCCAGCCCTGAGAAACTGTCTGTCGAGGCTTTGGATGAAGGTAAAAGCCAGAAGGGAGGCGATGTGTTATTCCCGCAAGGTTATGATGCGATTACTGACTACTTGGCGCAATCTCTGGTTATCCATACTGAGGCTGTGGTATCGAAAATTAAATACGATGCAAAAGGGGTGGTGGTTTATTCGAGTGCAGGTGAGTTCCGTGGTGATCGGGTAGTGGTCACGGTTCCTCTTGGTGTGCTTAAGGCTGGGCGTATTGAATTTTCACCGTCGCTGCCAGATAAGAAACTTCAAGCCATAGAAAAGTTGGGCATGGGGGTGTTAAACAAAGTCTGGTTAACGTTTCCCCATGTATTTTGGCATAGGGATATTGAGCGCAACATCATTCAATATGTCAGCGAGGAAGAAGGGCATTTCAGTGAATGGCTCAACGGTTATAAATATGTACAGCAGCCCGTGTTGCTGGGTTTTAATGCCGCTGAGTATGGTGTTACCATTGAGTCAAAATCCGATCAGGCAATTACTGATGAGGCCATGGCGGTTCTTCGAAAAATCTATGGTGAGGATATTCCTGGACCAGAAGCGGTTAAGATCACGCGCTGGAGGAGTGATCCTTATGCTTTGGGATCGTATTCTTATCTCAAGGTAGGGGCGACGACTAAGCACCGAAAACACTTGGCAGAGCCCGTGAATAACCGCCTGTTTTTTGCCGGGGAGGCTACGAGTTCTGCTTACCCTGCGACAACGCAGGGCGCTTATCTGTCCGGGCTGCGAGAAGCTGAGAGGATTCGTGATTTGTAAGCGAACTCGTCGATGCCAGGATTATTGATGATTATCCTCTCCAAGAAGCGGCGGTGCTTTGGATAAAGATAATGGTGTACGGCTAAAGTTAATTGGGTTGCCGACCAGTTCGATTTCTCCGGCGAGAGGGTGTTGTTGTTTAATCACCATGCCACGTTCTCGCAGGTGTGGATCCTCAAGCACCTGATCAATGGTATTAATCGGGCTGCAGGGCACACTGACTTGCTCAAGCGCTTCTAGCCAAAACGCCGTTGTGTTGCTTTGCAGTAAAGCGCTGATTCTTTTGCACACCTCTTCACGGTGAGCCACGCGTTGCGGATTGGTGGCGAAACGCTGATCATTAGCCAACTCAGTAGCACCGGCCACTTCGCAAAAGGCCTGAAATTGGCGATCGTTTCCTATCGCTAAAATCATATGGCCATCCTGAGTGGCAAAAGCCTGGTAGGGCACGATATTAGGATGAGCATTCCCCAATCGTTTGGGTACTTGTTTGCCAATCAAATAATTGCTGGCTTGATTGGCCAGGACTGCAGCCTGTACATCAAACAAGGCCAGATCAATATGTTGACCTAAGCCGGAACGCTGTCTTTCAAGTAGCGCACCTTGAATAGCGATAGTGGCATAGAGGCCGGTAAAAATATCGGTCACGGCAACGCCTACTTTTTGCGGGCCGCCACCGGGAAGATCATCTTTCTCTCCGGTGATACTCATCAATCCACCCATTCCCTGAATCATAAAATCATAGCCAGCGCGGTGGCGGTAGGGCCCGGTTTGGCCAAAACCGGTGATAGAGCAGTAGACCAGTTTGGGGTTAATGGCCTGCAAGCTTGAATAATCGAGGCCGTATTTTTTCAGGCCTCCGACTTTGTAATTTTCAATCAGTACATCGCAATCTTTTACCAGATTACGAATGGTTTCCTGACCTTCTTGGCTGGTAATGTCTACCGTAATACCGTGCTTGCCGCGATTGGCACACAAATAGTAGGCGGACTCTTTGGTGGCTTCACCTTCTGGTGTTGTCAGGTAGGGAGGGCCCCAGTGGCGAGTGTCATCACCAACATCAGGGCGCTCAACTTTTATTACTTCTGCCCCCAGGTCTGCCAGCCCCTGACCGGCCCAGGGGCCTGCCAGAATGCGACTCAGATCGAGAACACGATAACCGCTAAGTGGTGCTTGCGCTGCAGCTGTTTTTTCCTCGGTCGTCATAACATCTGCCTGTATTAACTAAAGGCTGCAATGCCGGTTTGTGCACGGCCAAGAATCAAGGCGTGAACATCCTGTGTGCCTTCATAGGTATTCACCACTTCCAGGTTCACCATATGTCGCATTACTGGGTACTCATCGGAGATGCCGTTGCCGCCGTGCATATCGCGGGCTTCACGGGCAACTTCCAGCGCTTTAATGCAGGAGTTACGTTTTAGCAGCGAGATAAGCTCGGGGGCCAGTTCATTTTTATCTTTCAACTGGCTAGCGCGCAGACAGCCCTGCAAGCCCAAAGAAATATCGGTTTGCATAATTGCCAGCTTTTTCTGAATCAGCTGGTTGGCTGCCAATGGGCGATTAAACTGTTTGCGCTCCATGGTGTATTCCAGCGCCGCATGCCAGCAGGCTTCTGCAGCACCCAGTGCGCCCCAGGAAATACCCAGGCGAGCACTGTTTAAACAGCCGAACGGACCCTTCAGGCCTTTCACATTGGGCAGCAGGTTTTCGGCAGGAACGAACACTTCGTCCATCACAATTTCACCGGTAATGGATGCACGTAGCGCCAGCTTGCCTTCAATCTTCGGTGCGGATAATCCGTCCATGCCTTTTTCCAGGATAAAGCCGCGGATATCGCCTTCATCATCTTTGGCCCAGACCACAAACACATCGGCTACCGGTGAGTTGGTGATCCACATTTTGGCACCACTCAGGCTATAGCCGCCTTCTACTGATTTTGCGCGGGTAACCATGCTACCCGGGTCAGAGCCGTGGTCTGGCTCGGTCAGGCCGAAGCACCCAATCCACTCGCCTGCGGCCAGTTTGGGCAGGTACTTTTGCTTCTGCTCTTCGCTGCCATAGGCATAAATGGGATACATCACCAGGCTGGATTGAACACTCATCATGGAGCGGTAACCTGAGTCCACGCGCTCAATTTCGCGGGCAATCAGGCCGTAGCTAACATAGCTAACACCGGGGCAACCATAACCCTGCAGGGGGGAGCCGAGTAAACCCAGTTCGCCCATCTCACGGAAGATGCTTAGATCGGTATGTTCGTCACGGAAGGCCTGACGGACACGAGGTTGGAGCTTATCCTGGGCATATTGGCGAGCGGTGTCTCTAACCATGCGCTCTTCTTCAGTCAGTTGTTGATCCAGACCGAAGGGGTCTTGCCAGTTAAAGTCTTTAGACCATTGGTTGCTGCTCATAGGGGCCCTCGATAGATGGTTTGCTGTGATTTTAGGTGTGAACAGGGCTAATTTAGCAATTAAGAGTGAATAAATATAATATATGTTAAGTATGTAAATGATATATTTTGGATATGGTGAGGTGAGGCTTGGACAGGCGTCAGTTGCAGATTTTTCAAATGGTGGCCGAAGAGGGCAGTTTTACCAAGGCGGCCAACCGCCTGCATATGGCCCAGCCGGCGGTCAGTATTGCTGTGCGCAAGCTTGAAGAGGATGTTGGTTTACCGCTATTTAGCCGAGCGGATAAAAAGGTCAACCTTACCTCAGAGGGGGGCATACTCTTGCAGCATGCGCGAACAATTCTGATGCAGTTTGAGCAGGCAAAGCTGGAGATGTCGGAGTTGCAGGCCATGGAGGGTGGGCGGGTAAATTTGGGCACTTCAGTATTGATGGGCAGTTACTACTTCCCGGATAAAATTGCCGCCTTTCGTCAGCAATACCCACAAATTTCGGTTTCTGTCATCGGCGAGGGAACACGTCGGGCCCAACAGCTGCTGTTGGACGGTGAGATTGATATGGCGCTGGTGAATGTTAACGATGCCGCAGACGAGCTGGAAGTAAAGCCGTTGGGAGCCCCGGAAGAGATCGTGGCCTGCGTCGCTCGTAGTCATCCATTAGCCTCACAGCAACGTATTAGCTTTACTGACTTTTTGGCAGAACCCTTGGTGGTATACCGGGAGGGTTACTACATGCGTGAATTGATTGAGGCAAAAGCCGCCGCGCTTGATCTGATGCCGAATATTGCGGTGGAAACCAATGTGTCGCATTTGATGATTAATTTAATTGAACAGCAGCAAGGGTTGGGGTTTTGTATCCGGCGTGTGGCGGATCAGGAGCCTGGCCTTAGTGCGATCAGTTTTGAAGAGCCTATGTTTTTGGAATTGGGCTTTGCCTGGAAGCGTAACCGCTATGTATCTAAGGCCAATCAGGCGTTTATGGATTTTGTCTTGAGCAGCTAGCGCTAAATACCTCAGAAGTTTTTGCCAAGCCTCTCATCATTTGGTATGGTTTTGCTGTTTAAATATACAGTATTTGGGTGGTTGGAAAATTGAGTGGTCGAGGAATGAGCAGCAAAACCAGTATTAAGCCGTCAGCTAAAGGGATCCAGAAAGCACCTTTTACAGCCAATGAAGCCATCGTGGTAAAGGGCGCGCGCCAGAATAACCTTAAGAATCTGGACTTGGAATTACCCACTAACGAGTTGATTGTGGTTACCGGTGTTAGCGGTTCCGGTAAATCCACCCTGGCCTTTGATACCATCTATGCCGAAGGCCAGCGCCGCTACGTAGAGACCTTCTCTGCCTATGCCCGTCAGTTCCTTGACCGCATGGACAAACCCGCGGTAGAGAGTATTCAGGGTATTCCCCCAGCCATTGCTATCGATCAAACCAACCCGGTGCGTACCTCCCGCTCAACTGTGGGTACCATGACCGAGCTGAATGATTACCTCAAATTACTGTTTGCGCGTATGGCGCATTTGCACTGCCACAGCTGCGGTCGTGAAGTTAGCTGTGATTCGCCCCAATCCGTTGTTGACCAACTGTATCAATCCTTGCCTGCAGATCAACGCTTGATGGTATGCCTACCGATCAAAGTGCCACACAATTTCAGCGATGATGAGGTATTGGCGCTGCTCAATCAGCAGGGTTATACCCGCGTTCATATACGTGAGAGCCATCGGGTTGAAGTCGTCCAGGATCGATTAAAATTAACTGAAGACAACCGCGATCGACTGACAGAGGCGGTGGAAGTTGCCATGAACCATGGCAATGGTCGTGTGAAGGTTTATCCGCTCGATGAAAATAAAGAGGCGGGCGAACCCTTACAGTATTCCAGCCAATACCATTGTCCTGATTGCGATATCGACTTTAATGAATCCTCGCCGAGCTTGTTTTCCTTTAACTCTCCCATTGGAGCCTGTGAAGACTGCCGTGGTTTTGGCCGTATTATTGGTGTGGATTATGGCTTGGTTGTTCCCGATGAAACTAAAAGTCTAAAGGACGGTGCGATCAAACCCTGGCAAACGCCCAGTTATGAAGAGTGTCAGAGGGATTTAATGCGCTATGCCAAAAAGTGTGGCGTACCGGTCGACAAGCCCTGGAACAAACTCAGTAAAAAACATCAGCAATGGGTGCTGGAAGGCGAAGGGGACTTTGATGAGAAGGTCTGGTACGGCGTGCGCCGCTTCTTTGACTGGCTGGAAACCAAAGCCTACAAAATGCACATTCGTGTGTTGCTCTCCAAGTATCGCTCATACACGCCTTGCGGAACCTGTAACGGTGCCCGTTTAAAATCAGAGGCCCTGTGGTGGCGCTTGGGACAGAATGCAGAGTCAACAGTCGCATTAAACGGTCGTGCACCTTTTTACCCGGCGGATGCGACGCTGGATGCAAAAGTATTTAACCAGCTGCCGGGTTTAACCATTCACGATGTTATGCAGCTGCCACTGGAGCGCTGTGCCGAGTTCTTTAACCAGCTAACCCTGCCGAGCCAGTTTGATGAAGCCTCCGAATTGTTGCTGGGGGATATTCGTTCGCGCCTGAATTACCTGCTGGAAGTGGGGTTGGGGTATCTGACTCTTGATCGTCAGTCCCGCACCCTAAGTGGGGGTGAAGTGCAGCGTATTAACCTGACCACTGCGCTAGGCACCTCACTGGTAAATACATTGTTTGTTTTGGATGAGCCGAGTATTGGTTTGCACCCGCGCGATATGCAGCGCATGGTGCAGGTGTTGCACCGCTTGCGTGATGCCGGTAATACCCTGTTAGTTGTGGAGCATGACCCGCAAGTAATGCTGGCTGCTGACCGTATTCTGGATATTGGCCCTGGGCCGGGCAAGCAGGGCGGGGATATTTGTTTTTACGGTACACCCAAGCAGTTGCTGAAAGATAAACATTCGTTAACAGCAGATTACCTCAGTGGCCGTAAAGTGGTGTCCATGTCCATGTCCAAACCGGACACTGCTGAAACGCCGGATGCGCATATACGCATTATTGGGGCCAGTGAAAATAACCTGAAAGATATCGATGTCGATATTCCGCTTAATCGTCTTGTATGTATCACGGGTGTCAGCGGCTCTGGAAAATCTACCCTGATGCGCGATGTACTTTATCGCGGTTTATGTAAGTTGCGGGGGCAGCCTGTGGAAGCGCCCGGTGCCCATAAACGCCTGGAAGGCTTTGAGCATATTGATGATGTGGTGTTGGTGGATCAAAGCCCTATCGGTAAGACCACACGCTCCATTCCGGCTACCTATGTGGGGGCTTTTGATGCTATTCGCAAGTTGTTTGTTGCTCAGCCTCTGGCGAAAGAACGCAAATACACCCCGGGCATATTCAGTTTTAACTCGGGTAACGGCCGCTGTCCCACCTGTTCAGGTAATGGTTTCGAACATGTGGAAATGCAGTTTTTAAGTGATGTTTATCTGCGTTGCCCGGACTGTGATGGCAAGCGTTATCGCGATGAGATTTTAGAGATAAAACTGCAGGGATGTGTAGCGACGCAAGATTCAGGCGTCCTGGAATACAAAAACAAATCCATTGCCGATGTACTGGAAATGACCGTCGCCGAGGCGCTGTTATTCTTCCAGGATTCCAAAGAGGTTATACGTAGCTTGCAGCCCCTGGCCGATGTGGGTTTAACCTATATTCAGCTGGGGCAGGCTGTTCCCACTTTAAGTGGCGGTGAAGCACAGCGATTGAAGTTGGCGGGCCACTTGGCGAAAAATGCGGCTAACGCTAAAAAGCGCAACGCTGTCGATCGTAAAGGCACGTTGTTTCTGTTTGATGAACCCACGACCGGCTTGCACTTTAATGATATCGCTACCTTGATGCAGGCGTTTAAACAATTGCTGGCCGCGGGGGATTCACTGCTGGTGATTGAGCATAATCTGGATGTGATTCGTGCGGCCGATTGGCTTATTGATATTGGTCCGGAAGGGGGCAATGCTGGCGGTCAGCTGGTGGCGAATGGCACGCCTGCTGAGTTAATGGCTAACAGAGACTCTCACACTGCGCTTGCCTTGGAAGAATATGAAACCACGATTGGCAAGGCGATCAAGTTACCGGCGAATGCCTCTAATAAACGCAAAAAATCATCTGCCGATAACACTATTCAGATTCACAATGCCCGTGAGCATAATTTAAAAAGTGTCGACGTTACCATTCCTCGTGACAAGTTTACCGTGATCTCTGGTGTTAGCGGCAGCGGTAAAAGTACTGTCGCTTTTGATATTGTCTTTGGTGAAGGCCAGCGCCGGTATCTGGAATCCCTCAATGCCTATGCGCGTCAGTTTGTGCAGCCATCTTCCCGCCCTGATGTGGATGCAGTACGTGGTATCCCACCTGCGGTTGCGATTGAGCAGCGTACCAGCCGCGGAGGTCGTAAAAGTACCGTCGCTACTCTGACAGAAATCTATCACTTCCTGCGTTTGCTCTATGTGAAGCTGGGTACCCAGTATTGTCCTGAGTGTGATGTGCCCATTGAGCCGCAAAGTCAGGCGTCGATTCTGGCGCGTTTGCAAAAGGATTATCGCGGTAAGGAAATTACCTTACTGGCACCCATGGTGGTTGCCCGGAAAGGTATTTATAACGAACTGGCCAAGTGGGCGGCGGGCAAAGGTTATGCTGAGTTGCGGGTTGATGGTGAATACCTGCCTACAGATCCTTGGCCCAAACTGGATCGCTATAAAGAGCACAGTATTGAGTTGCCGGTTGGCCAGATAAAAGTCACTGCAGCCAATACCCAGCCTTTATCAGATCTGTTGGATAAAACCTTAGATCTGGGTAATGGCATTGCTATGGCCAGTGTGGCTGGCCGTAAGACAACGGCATTATTCTCCACCGAACGAGCATGCCCTTGTTGTGGCAAGGGCTTTGATGAGCTGGATCCGCGCCTGTTTTCCTATAACTCCAAGCATGGTTGGTGCGAGAGTTGTTATGGAACAGGTGTTACCCTGAAAGGTTTTGATGAAGAGCAAACCGGTGAAGAGGGCCAGTGGCAACAAGAGCCCGATGATGAAGGTAATATCGTCGAAGTCAGCTGTAAAAAGTGTGATGGCCAGCGGCTGAATAAAACCGCACAAGCCGTGCGCTTCCGTGATCAATCAATCTCTAATTTGGCAGCCTTGTCTGTCGATGACGCGGCCTTGTGGTTTAACAAGCTGAAACTCAAGAATCAGGAACAAGCCATTGCCCGTGATCTGTTGGTTGAGCTGCAAGGTCGTTTACACTTTCTGCAAAAAGTGGGTTTAAATTATTTAACCCTGGATCGCGCCGCACCTACGTTAAGTGGTGGTGAAGCCCAGCGAATTCGTTTGGCCGCACAACTGGGCTCTAATTTGCAGGGGGTATGTTATATTTTAGATGAGCCCACCATTGGCCTGCATACCCGTGATAATCGTCGCTTAATTGAAACCCTGCGTGAGTTGCAACAGCAGGGCAATACCGTGGTTGTAGTAGAGCACGATGAAGACACCATTCGCGAAGCCGACCATATTATCGATATGGGGCCCCATGCCGGTATTAATGGTGGCGAAGTGGTATCCAGTGGCTCGCTGACAAAACTCACTAAAAACAAACAATCCCTCACGGGGCAGTTTATTGCCAAACCTTTGCGCCACCCTATGCCGGAGTTACGCGATGCCGAGATGCGTAATCACTGGGATAAAGAAACCCTAAGTATTATTGGTGCACAACAGAACAACCTGGCGGGTATTGATGTGGATTTGCCGCTGCGCAAACTGGTGTGTGTATCGGGTGTCAGTGGTAGTGGTAAAAGTACCCTGATTCGTTCGGTGCTACACAGCAACCTTAAACGTGCTATCGCAAAAGGGTCTCGCAAGAAAACCAAGCAGCAGTGGCAGGGCTGTGAAAAACTCGAGGGTTTTGAATCTGTGCAGCGGGTATTGGAAGTGGATCAAACCCCCATCGGCAAAACCCCGCGTTCCTGCCCGGCAACCTATATCGGCATTTGGGATACCATCCGTAAGCTGTTTGCCGATACCGTCGATGCCCGTCTGCGCGGTTACAAGCCTGGGCGCTTTTCATTTAATGCCGGTGATGGTCGCTGCAGTGCCTGTGGTGGACACGGTATGCGCAAGGTGGAAATGAACTTCCTGCCGGATGTGCAAGTGGAATGTGAAGTGTGTAATGGCTGGCGGTTTAACGATGAAACCCTTGCCGTGCGCTACAAAGAAAAACATATCGGTGAAGTGCTGGCCATGAATGTCGATGAGGCCACTGAGTACTTTGAAGCTATCCCTTCCGTGCGCAATGCACTGCAATTATTAAAGGATGTGGGCCTGGGTTACCTCACCTTGGGGCAGCAAAGCCCAACCCTGAGTGGCGGTGAAGCCCAGCGTATTAAACTGGTCGCTGAACTGTCAAAAGCCAAGACCGGTCCTGCGGCTCTGGCCAAAGGTGTTGCTCAGCATAATCTCTATGTGCTGGATGAACCCACCGTGGGCTTGCATATGGCCGATGTTGATAAATTACTGCGGGTATTACACCGCCTGGTGGATGCCGGTAATTCGGTAGTGGTGATCGAGCATAATCTGGATGTGATTGCCGAAGCGGACTGGGTTATCGATATGGGCCCAGAAGGCGGTAAAGGTGGGGGTAAGGTGATTGCCCAGGGCCCACCAGCTACCATCTGTAAGCGAAAGCGTTCCCATACCGGTGTATATCTAAAAGAGCTGTTAGAGGCCTAATCAGCATCTATAAAAGTTGAAGTATTATTCGGCTTGTAACTTCCTGGAGCATGGGGTAGAGTAACCCCATGACTCCATATTCCTATCAACATAACGCCATTTTTGTGACTCCCAGCCGTTATATCGCCTGGGAGCATTGGGCGTGCACGTCTTCTGCCTGGCAGGACATCTTTAGCGGTGAGGACGACGACCCGCGACTTATCACTTCTACGTAAGCAGTAGCTGAGACGGCTCTTCAATAAGCCGCTCGAAAAGACTCTCAATAGATCGATCACCATCAGCGGTGATTAAGCATCAGATTCTATAGATTGGGGAAGTGAATATGTTAGGACTCAAAAAACCACAAGAAACCACCGAACACACAGGTTCTTATTATGCTGCCACGGCCAATTGGCAGACGGATTACCCGCAACTCAAAGGCCATCAACAGGCGGATGTGGTGGTTGTTGGCGGCGGTTTTACCGGTGTAAATACCGCCCTGGAACTGGCCGAACGTGGCTACTCTGTTATTTTGCTCGAAGCCAACCGTATCAGCTGGGGCGCAACAGGCCGCAATGGTGGCCAGATTATTGGCGGCATAGGTCACGATCCTGAGCAGTTTGAGAAACGTATCGGCAAAGAGGGTGTGCGAGCCATCTATGATATGGGCGTAGAGTGCTGCGATATTATTCGCGAGCGGGTCGAGAAATATAAGATCGACTGTGACCTCACTTGGGGTTATTGCGATGTGGCATTAAAGCCCCGTCATATGCGTGAGTTTGAAGAACAGAAAAACTATCAGGAGCGTATGGGTTACCCGCACTCTCTTGAGATGCTTGATAAGGAGCAGCTACGCAGTGAAGTAGGTTCCGACCTTTATTTAGGCGGTATGCTTAATCGTACCGGTAATGGTCACTGCCATGTACTGAATCTGTGTATTGGCGAGGCCAAGGCCGCTGAAGAGCTGGGCGTAAAAATCTTTGAGCAATCACGAGTTGTTAAAGTTGTTGAAGGAAATAGTCCGGCTGTACATACAGAGCAGGGGGTGGTGAATGCGGAACATATTGTCTTGTGTGGCAACGCCTATCTTGATGGTTTGGTATCCAAGATTTCATCCAAAGTGTTGCCATCTAACAGTTCGGTGGTCACGACTGAGCCCTTAACCGAAGAGCAGGCGCAAGCCATTATGCCGGGTAATCGCGCAGTATGTGATCCACGTACGGCTTTGGATTATTACCGCTTAACCGCCGATCGTCGTTTACTGTTTGGAGGCCTGTCTAATTACACCGGACGTGAGCCGAAAGACTTGTTCGGTGTGATGCGCAAGAAAATGCTCAAGGTCTTCCCGCAATTACATGGGGTAAAACTTGATCACGGTTGGAGTGGCCAAATGGCCATTGGTATGAACCGTATGCCGCAGTTGGGTCGCTTAAATGGCAATGTTTACTATATTCAAGCATATGCAGGCCATGGTGTTGCACCGACACATATGATGGGGCGTATTACCGCACAGATGATAGCCGGGCAGGCCGAACGGTTTGATGTATTCGGCAAGATAAAGCATTGGCCATTCCCCGGTGGCAAGTTATTACGTACACCCAGTTTTGCGTTGGGCATGATGTATTACAAGTTGTTGGATGAGCTTTAAAGAAAAAGCCGTCAGATTTATTCGTTAAACATTAGTACGCCATTCCCTCGAAAGAGGGAAGTGCCTGCCCCGTGACTATGGGGAGCGCTTTGGGCATCCAGAGCTACGGAGTAAATAAACTCAAATTGGCATAGAGTAGATTCTATGAACTGTGTATAGCGGTTCTAGTGAGTGCTATTCAAACTGGATACCCAAAACACTCGCGATGCTCGCGGGGCAGGCTCTACCCGCGTGCGCGGGAATGGCGCCTTCTTCACGTGTAAGAAATAGGAAGACTTTGACATGAAAGAGTATCGTCAATTTTATATCGATGGCCAATGGGTTGACCCAGTAACCGCCAATGACTTTGCGGTAGAAAACCCGTCAACCGAAGAGCAGATTGGCATTATTAGTCTGGGCTCAGCGGCGGATGTCGACAAAGCCGTGGCCGCAGCCCGTCGCGCCTTTCAAACCTTTGGTTTCAGCACCCGTGAAGAGCGTATCGAACTGTTGGAGCGTTTACTGAAAGCCTATATGGACCGCTACGACGAAATGGCTGAAGCGATTTCACTGGAAATGGGTGCACCGCGTGATTTCTCCCATTCAGATCAGGCTGATTGTGGTAGCGGTCATATTGCTGCCGCATTGGAGGCGTTAAAAACCTACGAGTTCGAACACCAGAAAGGCAATGCAACCATTGTTCATGAGCCTGTGGGCGTGTGTGGTTTTATCACGCCGTGGAACTGGCCGATTAATCAGATCGCCTGTAAGGTGGCGCCGGCATTGGCGACCGGTTGCACCATGGTATTAAAGCCCAGTGAAATTGCACCGCTGTCTGCCCATGTGTTCTCACAGATGATTGATGATGCAGGTATACCTGCCGGTGTTTACAACATGATTCATGGTGATGGCCCGGGTGTTGGTTCGGCAATTTCCAGTCATAAAGATATCGATATGGTGTCTTTCACCGGTTCGACCCGTGCCGGTATGGCCATTTCCAAAGCCGCTGCCGATACCGTAAAACGTGTCGCATTGGAACTGGGTGGTAAGTCACCGAACATTATTTTTGACGATATTGATTTGGAAGATGCCGTAACCCGTGGTGTTAACCACTGTATGGATAACGTCGGCCAATCCTGTAATGCGCCGACACGTATGTTGGTACCTGCCGAACGCTATGAAGATGCGGTAGAGATTGCAGCTAAAGCGGCAAATGCCATTAAGGTTGATAAGGCCGATAAGGCGGGCGATCACATTGGACCATTGGTGAGCTGCCAGCACTTTGAAAAAGTGCAGGGTATGATCTCGGCAGCGATAGAAGAGGGGGCTCGTGTAGCGGCCGGCGGCCCCGGCAAGCCAGAAGGTTTGGAAACCGGTTACTTTACTAAGCCAACCATCTTCGCCGATGTGAACAATCAAATGACCATTGCTCGTGAAGAAGTATTCGGCCCGGTCTTGGTATTAATTCCTTATGCTTCTGAAGAGGAGGCCATCGAGATTGCCAACGATACGCCTTACGGTTTAGCAGCCTATGTGCAAACCGGCGATGAGGCGCGGGCCAATCGAGTAACCCGTAAGTTGCGTGCGGGTATGGTACGCGTTAATGGTGCCTCTCATGGTTATACATCGCCGTTTGGTGGTTACAAGCAGTCTGGTAATGGCCGAGAGTGGGGTGAATACGGCTTCGAGGATTTTCTCGAGATTAAGGCCATAAGCAGAAATGTTTAATGGAAATATGTTTAGGCGAATAATTTCCAGGTAAAAAGTAAGTTTGAAAACACCGCCTACAAGGCGGTGTTTTTGTTTATAGAATCCAAAAGGTGTCATCATGAATACGCTAGAGAGGCAAAAGCTCGAACAGCGGGCGATTAAATTCTCTATTTTGGGCGCAGCGGCGTTTGCGGCCATCGGCTTAATTTACGGGTTTTATACCCACTCACAGTCCATTTTGTTTGATGGGGTTTATTCCTGTATTAGCTTGGTGATGTCGGGATTAACCTTGTGGGTATCCAAGTTGGTTGTGCGCCCGGATGATGAACGTTTTCAATATGGGTACACCCACCTGGAACCACTGCTCAACGTCATTAAAGCGGTGATTATCAGTGCAACCTGTCTTTATGCATTAACCGAAGGGGTTTCAAGTCTTCTGGATGGTGGTCGGGTTATCGATCTATCGGCAGCCATTACCTATGCCTGTATCTCCACTTTTGGCACCTTGCTGTTTGGTAGTGTGATTTATTTTTATGCAGAGAAGGTTAATTCCAAACTGGCTAAGATTGATGCCATCGACTGGTTATTCGATTGTTTATTGAGCTCCGGAATACTGGCCGGCTTTGTGATTGCTTACCTGATTCGTGAATCCTCCATGGGTGAATATATTCCATACCTGGATCCCGTATTGGTTATTTTGCTGACCGCTTTATTTTTACCAATCCCGATAAGAATATTTCGTGACAATATTCGTGAGGTGTTGGTATTAGCTCCATCAAAAGCGTTACAGCAGCAATTACGTGAATGCGTTACGAAATCTATTAAGTCTATGGGATTGGAAGTCTGCCATTTACGAATGGCTAAAATAGGCCGGGAATTTAACCTGAATGTGTATGTGATGGTTAAAGACCGACTGGATACAGGCAATGTGGCTGGTTTGGATGAGATCCGTCAGCGTATAGCCGACGATCTCAAAGATATCGATACCGATAGCAGTTCTATGTGGCTGGAAGTGATGTTCACTAATGATGAAAAGTGGGTGTTTGAATAATCAAGGCTGAATTAAGTTAGCCTTGATTATTCTTTTTTTGAAATCGGAAGTAGTTCTGAGTAATCCAGGTTGTAACGTTGATAGAGTTCGTTAATCTTTCCGGATCGGATGAGTTCCTCCATTCGCTCATCATAGATATTTAACAATTGATGGCCGCGTTCACTTTGATTAAATACCGGGTAAAGTTTGGCATAGGCAATAGCTTCGCTTCGAAACTGTTCATTTAAATTGATGTTGAGCTCAGCGGCACTGCTTTGGATATCTTCCTCGGCGCTAATATAGGCATCAATGCGGGAGCTCGCTAACAGTTTGATACCTGTCCAGTCGTCGTTAACCAGGGTATGGCTGCGGATGGGGGCATAGAGGTGATAATCATAACCTCGAATCCAGGCCAGTTTTATTGCGCCTGGGTTGTCCAGAATTTCTTTCCAGCTGTATAAATCCTGCTTGCGAAACAGCACTATGGTGATCGATTGAGAGATTGGATATTTGGGGGTAATTGTCTGGCTTAGTGGGCCTAAGGTTCTGGCTCTTGTTACCAGTAAGATATCGATCTCAGCGCTTAGGCTCTGATGGACAGCACGCTTAAAGGGGACTACTGAGGGAGAAAGCTTGATACCCTCCGACTCATAAACCAGGCGTAATACATCAAAATACAAACCGCTACCATCGGTTTCGCTGTATCCCGGCCAGTTACCAGATACGATTTTAACCGTACAGTCGTCTAAAGGCTTGCAGGCCAGAACCTGGCTTGTTGGCAGGAATAGAAGGCATGTACCGATTAGCAGGATTTTAAGCATCACTTCACGCATTTATTAGCATAGCGTGAATAAAAGTATAGTCGGCTCGGGCGTTTAGGGGCAGGTGATTGCCATGTGGGAATAGTTGTAGAGGTCGTTCAGTGAGTGGACTACGAGGCGCACAAGGCGCCTTGAATTAGTCGTTAATATGCGACTGCAGCAGCGTCAGCATCATGGCTTTTAAATCATCCAGGCTGCGTTTTGAACGAACCGTCTTCTGCGAGACGATGGTCAGTAATACGGCGTGGGTAGTTTCCAGATAAACCCGGCCTATACGTTCCAGTTCGCTTTTGCTGCCTTTAAAGTTAAGACGTTTGAAGATGGCAGCCAGCTTGGATATCACCAGGTCATCGTGCTGGGTGTCCAGGTCGCGTAGCTCTGGAATCACCCACAGGGCTTGGGCGAGGGGCAGCACCGCTTTTTGGGTTTTGTAGACCGTTAGCATGCGTTCAACGGCGGCATCAACAAACTGTTCAAGGTTCATCTCGTTCAGGTTGTAGGCCTCGATATCGTTCATGGCTGTGGTCATTTCTTCCAGCCAATGTTCACCCAGGGCGAATAATATCGAATGTTTGTTGGGAAAGTAGTGGTACAGGGAGCCAACGGAGATGCCCAGTTCTTTGGCGATAAGAATGGTGGTTAGATCATCGATACCCACTTCTTCCAACAGGCGGGCGGTAATATCGAGTATCTGTTGCGTGCGCTCACGAGCCCGTTGTTGCATGGGTTTGCGACGTGGGCTGAGTTCACTCTTGCGCTTTTCTTGGCGCTCTTTTGGCATTGCTGTATCCCTTCATGGACCGGCATTACCGGTCGCTGTGGTACAGGCTAAGCCAGTACCAGATAAGTGTCATATTCAAGGGCGCTAATATTACCTGCAAACTCATCCTGCTCAAACTGTTTTAGGGCCGTAAATGCGTTTTGAAAGGGGCTTCCCAACTGTTGTTTGACATAGGTTGAGCTTTGAAAGCTTTTCAGGGCATCAGTCCAGGTACGTGGCAGGCTGGGTTCAATATCGCTATATCCCTGTTGCTGGGGCTCTGTAGGGGAGAGTTTGTTTTCTATGCCGTATAGCATACCTGCCAACAGGGCGGCCAGCGCTAAATAGGGATTGGCGTCGGCGCCGGCTACGCGGTATTCAATGCGACGGGCTTTACTGTCGCCGTTGGGAATTCGCATGGATACATCGCGATTTTCATAACCCCAGGTGGGCGCAACAGGGGCGTGGCTGCCGGCTTTAAAGCGGCGATAGGAGTTGATGTGTGGGGCAAACATCAAAAAGGTATCGCTCATGGTGTGCTGCAGGCCGGCGATGGCATGGCGCAGGGCATCACTGCCGGCCTCGGTACCATCATCAAAAATATTGTTGCCATCATCATCGACAATGCTGGCGTGCAGGTGCAGGCCATTGCCGTCCAGATCAGCAAAGGGTTTGGCCATAAATGAGGCGATATAACCGTGTTGCTGAGCAACGCTTTTGATAATGCGCTTCAGCAGTTGAGCGTTATCTGCGGCCTGTAGCGGGTTATCGACATGATACAGGTTTAGCTCAAACTGGCCGGGTGACAGTTCTTTAACGATGGTGTCCAGAGGGACATCAAGAGCTGCGCAGGCTTCTCGCATCTCATGCAGCAGATCAGCGTATTCGTGCATGATATCGGTATTGTAAATCTGCCCGCCGAGCTTGGTTTGGCCATTGGTGCGGCTGTCGGGCAGCTGGGGTTCACCCAGTGCATTACGCTGTTCCAAAAACAGATAGAACTCCAGTTCCGGGGCTGTAACCGGGTTTAGGCCCAGTGCTCGGTAGCGCTGATAAACACTTTCCAGAATCACGCGGGGGTCAAAGCCCCAGGGGGTTCCGTCTTCTTCCGTCATTTTCAGCAGCAGTTGAGCCGTAGGGCGCTTGAGCCAGGGGATAGTCTTCAGGCTTCCCGCTACGGGTAGGCAGATACCATCGCCATCACCGGTGGCTGCACACAGGCTGGGGATGTCCCGGCCCCAGATATCAGGGGATACCGCAGACAGTGGCATCTTAAAGTTGCCTTCAAGGACTCGTTTTGCGTTTTCTATCGGTAGCCATTTCCCCCTTAGAGTGCCATTCAGGTCGGTTAAAAGTACCTCAACCGTCTCTATATCCGGATTTTTATGTAGGTAGTCATCCAATTCCTGCTGGCTTAGCAGGTCTGTGTCTGTTGTTTCTTCCGGGCCTATATAGCTATTCACGTATTCACTCTCCTGCTCGGGGAAGCTGCTTCTTATCGTTTTGGGCTGTCTGGGGCTCCCTGGTGGGGGAGCGCTCAATCTGTGTTTTATTGATTTTAGGATAAAAACAAAATAAACTGAAGCTTAATTCGGTTTTAAGTGTTTTTTGAAGATGGGTCTTTTATCTTAAAACACTATAAAAAAGCCATTTATCTATAAGTAATCTTATATTTTTGAATTTTACATGTTTCGGTAAATTAGACCTAAAACCGAATAAATAGCTTGTTTATGCCTGAGGTTGTGTGATTTCTTCAGGCCGGGGACACATGTTGAGAGAGTTGATATGAGCGATTGCGCACCACTGGTTATTGGTCTGGTAGCAGATTGCAAAATAATAGGGCCGCACCCGTTTCATGCCCTGGGTGACAAATATATCCGTGGTATTACCGAGGGGATGAATGCCATTCCTCTGTTGATCCCGGCAATGGGGGAGCCCCACCTGCTAGAGACCTATCTGGGCATGATTGATGGTCTATTGTTGACAGGATCCCCCAGCAATATTGAACCGCACCATTACCAGGGTGAGGCCGCACTGGAGCCGATTCATGACCCGGAGCGGGATGCGACCACCTTGCCACTGATCAGTATGGCGATTGAGGCCGATATTCCGCTGTTAGGTATCTGCCGAGGCTTTCAGGAGATTAATGTGGCTCTGGGCGGTACTTTGCACCAGCGGGTTCAGGAGTTACCGGGTTATATGGATCACCGTGAAGATCCCGAGCAGCCCGTAGAGGTTCAGTATGGCCCGGCCCATGACATGGTGTTTGAGGTGGGTAGCTTGTTAGCTGCCATTAATGGAACTGACAGAGCCGAAGTTAACAGCATCCATCAGCAGGGTATCGATTGTCTGGCAACAGGGTTACAAGTTGAGGCTCGCGCACCGGATGGGCTGATAGAAGCATTCCGTATGAGCCGCGCTGATCGCTTTGTATTGGGTGTGCAGTGGCACCCGGAATGGAAGGTTACCGAAAATCCGTTTTATCAGAGTATTTTCACGGCATTTAAATCGGCTTGCGAAGTACGTAAAGCTTAAATAAACACGCTTAAAAGACAATAAAACCAAAAGAGAGAAAATAAATAGGCATCTTATGGATTCCATCAATGACTGGTTAAAGCAGCAGAGTATTACGGAAGTGGAGTGTCTGATTCCGGACATGACCGGTAATGCCCGTGGCAAGTTTGTACCTGCAGACAAATTCTCGAAAGAAGAGACGCGTTTGCCTGAAGCTGTTTTGTTGCAAACTGTGACGGGTACCTACCCCGAAGAGTTCGACGAAATTTTGGGCGTAACGGATTCGGATATGTACCTGCGCCCGGATCCAGATGCCATGCGTGTTGTACCCTGGGCAAAAGATCCTACTGCACAGATTATTCACGATTGCTGTACACGTGATGGCGAGTTGCACCCACTTTCTAGCCGCGGCGTGTTGAAACGTGTATTGGCCTTGTATGAAAAAGAAGGTTGGCAGCCGGTCGTTGCGCCAGAAGTTGAGTTCTATTTGATTAAGCAAAACTCGGATCCCGGTGATGAGCTGGAGCCGCCGATGGGGCGCTCTAAACGGCCAGAAATTTTGCGCAGCTCTTACACCATTGATGCCATCAATGAGTTTGATCCGTTGATTGAAGATATGTATGACTACTGTGAGGCCATGGGGCTGGACGTAGATTCTTTGATTGATGAAACCGGCGCGGCGCAGATGGAATTAAACTTCCTGCACGGTAACGCCTTGGATCTGGCTGACCAGGTATTTACCTTTAAACGCACATTGCGTGAAATCGCCATGCAGCACGGTGTATTCGCCACCTTTATGGCCAAGCCCATGGAGAAAGAGCCGGGCAGTTCCATGCATATTCACCAGAGTATTGTCGACAGTAAAACCGGCAAGAATATCTTTGTGGATGAAGAGGGTAAGGAGAACGATCTGTTCCGTCACTATATTGGTGGTCTGCAGCGTTTTACCAAGCATGCCATGCCGTTTTATGCACCCAATGTGAATTCCTATCGTCGTTTTGCCAAGGATATCTCCGCCCCGATCAATTTGAGTTGGGGTTATGACAACCGCACTACCGGTATCCGGGTGCCGGAAAGCTCACCTCAAGCTAAACGCGTAGAAAACCGTTTTGCCGGTGTGGATGTAAACCCTTACCTGGCGCTGGCGGCAACATTGGCTTCGGGATACCTGGGCATGAAGATGAAAATCGAACCCAGTGAACCCTGTGAAGGCAGCTCCTACGACGAAGAGATTGAAGTGGCTCGCACCTTGGAGTCGGCAGCCAAGCTGCTCGATGAATGCCAGGAGTTACGCGATATTCTGGGTAATACCTTTGTTGATGCCTACGTCGCCGTAAAAGCTTTGGAATATGAAGAATTTAATAAGGTGATTAGCTCCTGGGAGCGTGAACACCTTCTGTTAAATGTATAACTTTAGTGACTTTATCGCTGATAGATAGTGACCTGAGTGAGTGAAAACTATGACAACCACAACTGAAAAATTGCAAGAGCTGGATCGCCAGCATCACTTTCACCCGTTTACCGATCAGGGTGACCTGAACAAAAAAGGTACCCGTATTATCAGCAAGGCTGATGGTGTTTACCTGTGGGATACCGATGGCCATAAAATGCTGGATGGCATGGCTGGTCTGTGGTGTGTTGCCGTGGGTTATGGCCGTGATGAGCTGGTTGAAGCTGCGCGTCAGCAAATGAGTGAGCTGCCGTACTACAACAGCTTCTTCCAGTGCACCACGCCGCCAGCGATTAAACTGGCGGAAAAACTGGCAGAGGTTGCGCCGGATCACGTCAACAATGTCTTCTTCACGGGTTCCGGTTCCGAATCTAATGACACCGTTTTGCGTTTGGTTCGCCATTACTGGGCCGTACAAGGCCAGCCAGAAAAGTCTGTGATCATCAGCCGTAAAAACGCTTACCATGGTTCTACCGTTGCCGGTGCCAGTCTGGGTGGCATGGGTTATATGCACAAGCAAGGCGGTTTACCTATCCCGGGTATTGAGCATATTGACCAGCCTTACTGGTTTGAAGAGGGTGGCGACTTAACGCCAGAAGAATTTGGTTTACAGCGTGCTCAGCTTCTGGAAGAGAAAATTCTGGAGCTGGGTGTAGAGAAGGTTGCCGCCTTTATTGGTGAGCCACTGCAAGGTGCTGGTGGTGTCATTATTCCGCCTTCCACTTACTGGCCTGAAATTCAGCGTATTTGTGACAAGTACGGTATTTTGCTGATTGCCGATGAAGTGATTTGTGGTTTTGGCCGTACCGGTAATTGGTTTGGCTCCGACACCTTTGGCATCAAGCCAGACTTTATGCCAATTGCCAAAGGTTTGTCCTCCGGTTACTTACCGATTGGTGGTGTAATGTTCAGTGATCGTGTGGCTGAAGTGCTGAAGAACGAGGCCGGTGAAATTAACCACGGTTATACCTATTCAGGTCACCCGGCTGCCGCTGCGGTTGCACTGAAAAACCTGGAAATTATTCAGGATGAAAAACTGGTTGAGCGTGTGGCTGAAGATACCGGCCCTTACCTGCAGGATCGCTGGCAAGAATTGCTGGATCATCCTCTGGTAGGTGAGACCCGTGGCGTTGGCCTGGTGTGTGCGCTGGAGCTGGTGAAAGACAAAACCACCCGTGAACGTTTGGCGCCGGACGGTAAAGCCGGTGGTCTGTGTCGTGATTTCTGTACCAGTAATGGACTGGTGATGCGTGCGACCGGTGACATTATGCTGATCTCTCCGCCGTTGACCATTACCCGTGATGAGATTGATGAGCTGATCGAGAAGGCGAAGAAGTCTTTGGATGATACGCTGAAAGCGATTGAGGCTGGGGCGTTAGAAGACTGATATTTGAGAAATAAATAGCACGCCATTCCCGCGGAAGCGGGAATGGCGTTGTAGAGAGCGTGTTATTGAGGGGCAATTAAGTGTCAGTATCGACCATTAAACGCATCGGCACCGATCAAACCGATGCAGAAAAATACCTGCCTGATCAAGAAAAAATCCTGGCGGGAAATCCTTCGCAACTAATCTGGCATTGCTATGACAACAAAGATGAAACCTTTGGTGCCGGTATTTGGCAGGGCGAGCCCGGGAGTCACAAGGTGAGCTACACCGAAGAAGAGGTGTGCTTTTTACTGGAAGGCAAGGTGGTTGTTGCTGATGAAGAGGGCAACGAGATAAGCTTGGAGAAAGGCGATATGTTTGCTATCCCAGCCGGTTTCTCCGGTGTCTGGACAACCATCGAGACTGCCAAAAAGTTGTATGTGATTTACGAGAAGTAACATCCTCGCCAGATAAACAAAAAAGCCCGCAATGTTGCGGGCTTTTTTGTTTGTGTGTTTCAGGATTAAAATTTATCCCGCAATTTGTAATACAGCATACCCGCTACTAATCCAGGCCAACGCAATAACGTACCACCTGGGAAGGTATAGGTAGGGTAGTCCGCCATAATATCAAATCGCTCAGCCGTACCTGCTACAGCTTCAGCAATCAATTTACCCGCCATCGTCGCTGTAGGTACACCGTGCCCTGAATAGCCCTGGGCATAAAAGACATTGTCTTCCAGGCGACCAAAATGAGGCATACGATTGACAGTCACGCCCAGTGTACCGCCCCAGGCATAATCTATTTTTGTATTTTCCAACTGCGGATATACACGCAGCATATACTTGCGTACAAAAGGTTTCAGGTGTTTGGGGAAGCGGCTGGTATAGTTCTCTCCGCCGCCGAACAGCAAGCGGTTGTCGCCGGAAATTTTCCAATAGTTAATCACAAACAAGGCATCAGCTACAGAGGTGTCTTCACGGATAAGTTCGCGACACAACTCATCGCTTAATGGCTCGGTTGCCAATACAAAGTTATTGATCGGCATAATTTTGCCGGCAATACGCGGCTCCAGTTTACCCAGATAACCATTGCAACCCAGGACCACAAACTTGCACTTAACCTGGCCCTTATCGGTTTTCACAACAGGATTGGCAGATTTAGTGTATTCAGTGACACGGCTGTTCTCATAGATCTTCACGCCAGCGGCTGTTGCGGCCTTGGCCAAACCCAGAGCGTAATTCAGCGGGTGAAGGTGACAAGCAAAGGTGTCATAGGTGCCACAGTGGTAGTTCTCGGAGCCCACCAGATTGCGTGTTTCATCCTTATTCAGAAAGCGGACATGTTGATAGGCATAGTGGTTCTTCAGGTGCTCGACTTCTTCCTGATATTCCTGTGCGTCTTGCGGGCGGTGGCTAACGTGGATATTGCCGTGCTTTAAGTCACAGTCGATATTGTGTTTTTCAACCAGATCCTTAACGGTTTGTACGGCTTCTAACCCCATATCCCAAAAGGCTTTAGCGCGCTCAGTACCGACTTTGGCTTCAATAGTCTCCTGATCGGCGCGTTGCCCGGTACCCACATGGCCACCGTTGCGCCCAGAGGCTCCCCAGCCGACTTTGTTGGCTTCTAATAACGCTACGCTATAACCTCGCTCCGCTAAATGTAGCGCGGCTGAAAGCCCGGTATAACCGCCGCCAATAACACAGACATCAGCCTCTGTTTCACCCTGTAGTGTCGGGTGATTATGAAGTTCTTTGGCTGTGGCGGCGTAATAGGAGTCAGCATGTGGTTCAGCTTGATAATGCACTGGCTTAATACCTTGATTGATGTTCTTGAAAAGGATTCTCAATACCGATGAATGACTCGGTTAATGTTGAATGTTAATTCGGTTTATGATTGAATCATAAATACCTGCTGACGGTTTGGCAATACTGTTCATGTCTATCTTCAGCTAATTCGGTGGCTATACTGATAAGTCTTAAGTAGAAGATAGCTCAGCCGTAAACCCATAATAAAAATTAATTAAGTTGACGTGTTCGGTTAACTTTTCAGGATAATAGAGCGAAGGTTTATGAATATGAGTGAGGCACTTTCGTCCCCAGGTAAGTCCATTCCCTGGTTTCAGATCTTCAAGTACACGGTTTACAGTTTGTTATGTATTAATACCGTGTTTTTCTTTCAGGAGGAGTACGCAGCCTCTGCCTTTATGTTTAGCAATGGCATCAATTTTTCTCAGATGATTGAAGCCTATTCTGCAACGATTGATACGGCCTCGTGGGTTGTGCTGTTGCTGGTGTTTGAAATGGAAACCCATGTTATTTCAGATGAAAAGCTTCATGGGCTGCTGAAGGCGGGGCTTAACGGGCTCAAGGGGCTTTGTTATGTTTTTATCCTGTATGCGCTCTATGGCTATATCAGCACTTACACATCACTACTGAATTTTGAGAGCTCTGCTGTCACAGAGTTATGCTCCATGGCCGGACAGTCGTTCTCCTTTATGACGACACTTGACGAGTTTGTGCCTATAGCCAGCGAAGGCTGCTTGGGGTTAAGTAACAGTACGCAGTTTTTTGAGCTGCCCGGAACCACGATTTTGGCCGATGCCGAAACGCTTAAACTGGCTCAGAACCTGGCCATGATTGATGTGATTAATGCAACCACTTGGGTATGCCTGGTTTTTATTTTAACCATCGATATCTGGTTGCAAATGAAGGAAGAGCTGACAGATAAGATGATGAAAGTCAGTACCTACATCAAAGCGGTTATTTATTTGATTTTGATTGCCTGTGCTGTCTTTTGGGGTATTGATGGTAAATTTATTGATTTCTGGGACGCTTTCCTTTGGATCGTTGCTTTCTTCTTTATCGAGATGAACCTGTTTGAATGGCATGCTGAAGTAGAAGAGCGTGTCGGTCATCACGACGTTGCATAAATACTATCCCACCCCAGCTCGACTGGGGTGGGTTTATTCTGTCTTAGCTAATTCCTGCAGAAAGGTTTCCAGAATAATATTGGGGCGCGCACCTTTGCGGGTAACGGCAGAGTAGGGGGTATAGAAAAACCGCGATTGGGGTTCAAGCGCCCGCATCATCCCTTTATCTGTCCAGCGTTCCGCATAGTGGGTTGGCAGAAAGCCGATATACTCACCACTCAAAATCAGAAAGGCGATACCTTCCCGGTCCGTTGAGCTGGCAGAGGCTTTTAAACGTGATTGCTGTTGTTTGATAGCTGCCGTTTGGGGATAGGCTGGGACCACAGCGTCGTATTGGCTCAGTACTTCACTGCTGAGTTCTGCCTTATCGATTGCAAACAGTGGGTGTTCTGAACTGCAGTAGAGCTCGGAGCGTTCTTCGTACAACGCATAGTAATTTAAACCTTGCAGGTTACGCAGCGCAGGTACAACACCTACCTGCAGTTTACCGTCCAGAACTCCGGCTTCAATCTCATTAGGCGGAATCATACGAATATTGATAGTCACCTCCGCACCTTGCTGTTTGAGGGAGGCCAGGGCACGGGTGATACGCATCTGCGGTGTGGTGACCATATTGTCGGTAATACCGATATTGAGCTCTCCACGCAGTTCAGTATTGATCGCATTGATTTGCGTTCTGAAGGTTTCCAGACTGCTAAGCAGTTGCAGGGCCGCTTGATAAACCACTTCTCCCTGTTCAGTAACAGAAAAGCCTGATCTTCCCCGTTGGCAAAGCCTGATATTCAACAGGCTCTCCAGTTCCGAGATGGCCAGGCTAATGGCCGGGCGGCTAATGTTGAGTTCGACTTCGGCGGCACTGAAGCCGCCGCACTCAACCACCGCCTTGTAGATCCGCAACAAGCGTATATGGGAATCCCCCAGTTGGCGGGGCAGAAGGTTATCTGTACGGCTCATAATTATTGGTAAATATTTAGTTAACTTAACGTAATAAAGTGTGGATTTAATAAACTAACAGCTTGGCCATAATAAGACCAATATTATTTATCAGTGATTGGATTGAGGTGATTATGAGCAGCAAGCAAGACCGTCTGGAGCGTTGTGGTCTGTCACAGGAGCAATTGGATGCCCACTGGATGCCATTTACGGGCAATCGCCAGTTTAAGCAGGACCCAAGGATTATTGTGGGGGCTCAGGGTAACTACTACACCGATGCCGATGGCCGTCAGATCTTTGATGGCCTCTCGGGCCTGTGGACCTGTGGTGCCGGTCATAGTCGCCCTGAAATCAGTGAGGCTGTAGCCAAGCAAGTTGCTGAGCTGGACTATTCGCCTGCATTCCAATTTGGTCACCCCAAGTCATTCCAGTTGGCTCACCGTATTACCGAGTTTATGCCTGAGGGCTTAAACCGTGTGTTCTTCACCGGTTCTGGCTCTGAATCCGTCGAAACCGCTCTGAAAATTGCCCGAGCCTACTGGCGCAAGCAGGGCCAGGCCAGCAAAACCCGTTTAATTGGCCGTGCCAAGGGCTACCACGGTGTTAATTTTGGTGGCATTAGTGTGGGTGGTATTGGCCCTAACCGCGCTATCTATGGTCAGGGTATAGATGCCGATCACTTGCCGCATACTTTGCTACCAGAGAATCGTTTTTGCCAGGGCATGCCGGAAGAGGGTGCTTACCTGGCTGGTGATCTGGAGGAGCTGATAGCACTGCATGATGCTTCAAATATCGCAGCAGTGATTGTTGAGCCTATGGCAGGCTCTGCTGGTGTGATTCCGCCACCTGTAGGCTACTTGCAGAAGCTGCGTGAGATTTGTGACAAACACAATATCCTGCTGATTTTTGATGAAGTAATTACCGGCTTTGGACGTATGGGCGCAAAAACCGGCTCCGAAGCCTTTGGTGTAACGCCGGATCTAATGACCGTCGCCAAGCAGTTAACCAACGGTGTAGTACCTATGGGTGCCGTGGTTGCCAAGCAGGAAATCTACGACACCTTTATGGAGCAGGGCGGTCCGGAATATATGCTGGAACTTCCCCACGGATACACTTATTCTGCGCACCCGGTAGCCTGTGCTGCGGGCCTGGCTACATTGGATTTGCTGGAGCAAGACCAGCTGATTGAGCGTGTAGATTCGGTCGCGCCGCAGTTCCAGGAAATGCTGCACAGCCTGAAGGGCACTCAGTATGTAACGGATATCCGTAACTACGGTTTAGCCGGTGCGTTGAGTATCGAGGCAGCGCCAGGTGAACCTGCACTGCGTCCTTACCAGATTGCCATGAAGTGCTGGGAAAAAGGTTTTTATGTACGTTACGGCGGTGACACCATTCAGATGGGTTTACCGTTTACTGTTGAGATCGATGAAATCGATCGCCTGATCAATGCCCTGGGTGAATCGATTGCAGAGCTGGATTAAGCTTCCAGCAGATCAAGAAAAGAATACGTTATACGCGAATAAATAATTATTGAGGAATACACAATGACAGTTGTAGGTCATCTGATTAATGGAGAAATCATCAATGCGGCTGGCGAAAGCGGTCGTAGCCAAGATGTATTTAATCCTTCTACCGGTGAGGTTTCTAAACAAGTGGCCTTGGCTGATCAGGCTACCGTCAGTAATGCGATTGCCGCAGCAGAAGCCGCCTTCCCTGCATGGCGTGATACACCACCGCTGAAGCGTGCCCGTGTGATGTTCCGCTTTAAGCAGTTGCTGGAAGAAAACGCCGAAACCATCTGCAAAATGATTGGTGAAGAGCACGGTAAAATTTCTCACGATGCCATGGGTGAGTTACAGCGCGGTATCGAGAATGTGGAATATGCCTGCGGTGCACCTGAACTGTTAAAAGGTGAGCACAACCGCAATGTTGGCCCAGGTATTGATTCCTGGAGTGAGTTCCAGCCACTGGGTGTGGTTGCGGGCATTACCCCGTTTAACTTCCCGGCCATGGTGCCTATGTGGATGTTCCCGCTGGCCATCGCTTGCGGTAATACCTTTGTGCTGAAGCCTTCCGAACGTGATCCTTCTTCTACCCTGTACATTGCTCAGTTGCTGCACGAAGCAGGTCTGCCAAAAGGCGTACTGAATGTAGTAAACGGGGATAAAGAAGCGGTTGATGTGCTGCTGACTGATCGACGCGTTAAAGCCGTTAGCTTTGTAGGTTCTACACCGATTGCTGAATATATTTACGCTACGGCGAATGCAAACGGTAAGCGCTGTCAGGCATTGGGTGGTGCGAAAAACCACGCGATCATTATGCCCGATGCCGATATGGATAACGCGGTTAACCAATTGCTGGGCGCGGCGTTTGGTTCTTCCGGTGAGCGTTGCATGGCACTGTCTGTAGCCGTTGCTGTAGGTCAGCAGGCGGGTGATGATCTGGTTGCCAAACTGCAAGAAGCGATGAAGCCACTGAAAGTTGGTGCCTTTAACAATTCTGAAAATGATTTTGGCCCAGTGATCACTCAGGTCCACCAGGAAAAAGTTGTGGGTCATATCAGCAGTGCAGAAGCCGATGGTGCCACCGTTGTGGTTGACGGTCGTCAGCCAGACGTTGAAGGCCATCCGAATGGTTTCTATGTTGGCGCCACCCTGATCGATAATGTTAAGCCGGATATGGTTAGCTACAAAGCCGAGATCTTTGGCCCCGTATTACAGGTTATCCGTGTAAACACCATGGAAGAAGCCATGCAGCTGATTAACGATCACGAGTACGGCAATGGTACTTGTATCTTTACCCGTGATGGTGAAGCTGCGCGTTACTTCTCTGATTATATTGAAGTGGGCATGGTAGGTATCAATATCCCACTGCCAGTACCGGTTGCTTATCACAGCTTTGGTGGTTGGAAGCGTTCACTGTTTGGTGACCTGCATGCCTATGGTCCAGACGGTGTTCGTTTTTACACCAAGCGCAAAACCATCACTCAGCGCTGGCCTTCCAGTAATGTACGTGAAGGGGTTAACTTCTCGTTCCCGAGTTAAGGTAAACGCTTTTAGTTAGTTTCTTGCTTGTGATGTACAGCCCATCCAGCAACTGGCCTCTATTTTTTATAGGGGCCTTTTTTGTATTGAGTTAATGCCCCGGTTTACCCAAGGGGGGATGGCACCTATTCCCGGCTGCAAGACTTCTCCTGTGGCGCTCGCACTGCGGAACTCGCAAAAAACGCTCAGACAGTCCTCGTCCACGCTCCCGCCTCAGGAGAAGCCTTAAACGCAGCCTGATTGGTCATAGGCACCATCCCCCCTTGGGTAAACCTACCTTCTGCAAAATAAAGAATGTAAGGATTGGCACAATAGAAGGAGGCAGTCGGGGGAAGCTGATCGTAGCAATCAGCCCATTGCTTAAGCGGCCGGAAAAAGTCAGGGTAGTCGCGGAGGTTGTTTGACCGATAGGGAGTTTACGTAGCGCTGACTTTTTCCGGCCGCTTATGGGCGCGGAGAACAGCTTTCGCCGGCTGTCTCCGGATTAAAAACTAAGGCGTTTCGTTTTTTAGTTTACCAGCGTGGTTCCACCATCAACCGGTAAAATCTGGCCGGTAATAAATGCACCTGCTTTTGAAGACAGCATTATCGCAACACCAGCAATATCGGTAGGTTCACCCCAGCGACGCATTGGAATAGTTTCCATTTCTGCGTCAAAGGCTTCTTTATCGTTGCTGAGGAATTCGGTCAGCTTGGAATAAAAACGACCCGGTGCGATGGCGTTTACACGCACGTGATCTGATGCCAGTTCAGTAGCCAATACACGTGTCAGTTGGTGGATTGCGCTTTTTGATGCGGCGTAACTAAAGTTATCCAGCGCGTGGCCAGCAATACCGGCAATAGAACCAATGTTAATCACGCTGGCGGTATTCTTTTCATCAGCGTTTTGTTTCAGCAATGGTGCTAAGGCCTGAGTTAAAAAGAAGGGCGCCTTGACGTTGATATCCATCACCTTGTCCCAGCCTTTTTCCGGGAACTGACCGAAAGGAGCGCCCCAGCCGGTACCGGCATTGTTTACCAGTACATCAATAGAATCTTCACGTTTGGTCAGCTCGGCGACCAGGTTTTGCAGGCCTTCTGATGTGGCTACATCACCAGGAATGGCAATACATTCACCGTATTGGCTCAGCTCTTCCGCGGCTTCGATACAGGCTTCGGCTTTGCGTGCGGTGATATATACACGTTTAGCGCCTGACTCCAGAAAGCCTTGGGTAATAAAGGCTCCCAGACCACGGCTGCCACCGGTTACTACACAGACTTTGTCCTGCATTGAAAAGAGTGATTCGATCATGGTGTATCCCTGTTGAGCGTTGTAAACGATGGTTTTAAGCCTACCAGAGCTAAAGCCATAATGGATATTTATTAAGGTGATAGAGCGTTATTAGTATTGGTGATAGTTGTGGGCAATATCCACTGGGTTGCTACCTGAATTCTGTTGAAATGAATGATTAAGGGTCTTATAGTGCAAGTAAATATTAATAAATAAAATAAGCACTCTTGCCTCTGGGGTTTATAGCTCTGGTCTTGTTTGGCAAGTATGCTTTTACCCATAGGTAGAAGATAATGTCATTGTTTGAAAAACACGCTGACAAGTTCAATAAGGCTCTGGATGCCTGCGAGAAGCGTTACTCCTGGACGGCTTATACGGAATCTCCCAGCAGTAAAATCCACGGTAAGGAACTTCCTGCTGCGGGGGCAGAAAAGTTTAAGTCTCTGCTGGGGCAGGACTTTAGTATGGATTTGCCCGCACAACAGGCGTGGGTAGGCAATGAGATTTCACCGTTTACCGGTGAGCCCTTAGGTATCCGTTACCCGGAAGTCAATGTGGCTGAAACTTTCGCTGCGGCAACGGCGGCTATGGACACCTGGCGTTTGGCCTCGGTGGAAGAGCGAGTCGGTGTCTGTTTGGAAATGCTGGATCGCTGTGGTGCGCCTGAGGCGTTGTTTGTTAACGCCCACGCGACCATGCACACGGCGGGGCAGAGCTACATTATGGCCTTTGCCGGTTGTGGTGCTAATGCATTGGATCGTGGCCTGGAAGCGCTGGTGTACGCCTACAAGGCGATGAAAGATGTCCCCGAAAATGCCCGCTGGGAAAGAGGTTTTGGTGGCCCGGAAAAAGCCCATTTGGAAAAACGTTATCGACTGATGCCGCGTGGTGTGGGTGTGGTTATTACTTGCGCGACTTTTCCGCAATGGAACGGCTATCCTGCCGTTATGGCCAGTTTGGCGACGGGTAACCCGGTGGTTATCAAGCCGCATCCCAATGGTATTTTGCCTGTTGCTCTATGTGTAAATATCTTTCGTGATGTTTTGAGCAAAGCAGGTTTTAATCCTGATTTGGTGACGATGGTTGCTGATACACGTGATGAACCCGTAACCATGGATCTGTTAAAACATCCTGATACCGCCATTATCGATTTTACCGGCAGTCCGCAGTTTGGTGAGTGGATTGAACAGAACTGTCGTCAGGCATTGGTGTATACCGAAACCGCTGGCTGTAATTCGGTGGTGATTGAATCTACTGATAATCTCGAAGCGATGGCGACGGGTATATCCCATTCCTTGTGCCAGGCCTCTGCGCAAATGTGTACCAGTGTGCAGAATATCTATATCCCTAAAGACGGTATTCGCGTTAAAGGTGAGCAGGTTAGTTTTGATAGTGTAAAAACTGCCATTATTAAAGGCGTAGAGCAGCATCTTGCGGATAAGAAGAAAGCGGCCACGCTTTGTGGTGCTTTGGTGAATGATGCTGTGAAGGATGAAATTGCATCTATACGAGAGCAGGCGAAAGCCTCTCCTTTTGCCAGAGTGGTTCGTGACTCCGCGCCTTATGCGCATCCTGACTTCCCGCAGGCGCGCACGGCAACGCCGTTAATTATTGAAGCGGAGAAAGACGCTAAGGAACTTTATGGCGATGAGCGTTTTGGCCCCGTTTCGTTTCTGATCCGCGCTACTAGCGCTGAGCAAGCACTTGAGTTGGCAACCGAGGGTGTGCGAGAAAAAGGTGCTATCACTTCACATGTGTATTCAACCGATGAAGCCTTTATGTGCAAGGCGGAAGAAGCCTATCACCGTGCCGGGGCGTCTGTGGCATTTAATCTAATGGGTATGCCGATTAATTTTGCCGCCGCTTACAGTGATTATCATGTGACGGGATTAACCCGAGCGGGTAATGCCTGTTTAACCGATTTGGCCTTTGTGGCTGATCGCTTTCGCATTGTGCAAAGCAAATGGCCTGTGAACAGCGTAGGCCCTAAATGAGCAAGGTTTTTATCGCCGGTATCGGTATGACCGGCTTGGGAAAATTTGTTGATCGCTCGGTAAAGGATCTGACTGGTGAGGCGGTTCATGCGGCACTAAAAGATGCCGGTGCTGAAATTGATAGTATTGAAGCCGCCTGGTTTTCTAATACCCGCCAAGGTTTGCTGGAAGGGCAGAATGCTATTCGCGGTCAGTGTGCTTTACGGCCTTTGGGTTTTAAGGGCATTCCTATCGCCAATGTTGAAAATGCTTGTGCATCGGGTTCTACGGCGCTGTTGCAGGCGGTTGCCCATATTCGCGCCGGTATGAGTGATATCGCGTTGGTGGCCGGGGCTGAAAAGATGTTCTTCCCCGATAAACGTGATGCCATGTTTCGCGCCTTTATGGGCGGTACGGATATCCATCGCCTGGAAGAATTTCAAACTCTGGTGGAAGGCCAGGCAGAGCATCTTATTCCAGCAGAGCTTCGCAATGTAGATACTGGCCAGCGCAGCTTCTTTATGGATAGTTATGCCGCTCAGGCGCGTTTGCATATGGAGTCCTTTGGGACCTCGCAGCGTCAACTTGCTGCGGTGGCGGCCAAAAACCATTGGCATTCAACCATGAATCCCATGGCACAGTACCAAACCGATATGTCGATTGAAGAAGTGCTCAGCGGCCGTCTGATCAGTTGGCCCTTTACCTTGCCCATGTGTGCGCCAATATCCGATGGCGCTGCGGCAGCGGTGGTGTGTTCCGAACGTGGTTTATCACGCTTGCAGGAGCAGCGCTCGGTATTAATCCGTGGTATTAGCCTTACCAGTGGTAGCCCGCGTGAGGCGACGGATTTTGCCAACCACATTGGTCGCGTAGCTGCATTAAAAGCCTATGAAGAAGCGGCATTGGATCCTGCCGATATTGATGTGGCTGAGGTGCATGATGCTACGGCCTATTCAGAAATTCAGCAGGTAGAAAACCTGGGGCTGTGTCCTATCGGTGAAGGTGGTGCCTTTAGTGAAGCAGGGCATACCAAGCTGGGAGGTAAGGTACCGGTAAACCCTTCCGGTGGTTTGGTATCTAAAGGTCATCCAGTTGGTGCGACCGGCATTATGCAACTGCATGAACTGGTGACCCAGTTACGCGGCGAAGCTGGCCAACGTCAGGTTGAGAATGCCCGTATTGCGGTAGCTGAGAATGGTGGTGGCTTTTATGAAACCGAAGAAGCCGCCACCGTGGTGACGGTTCTCGAAAGGCGTTAAACTTTCCCTGCTATTCTTTAGTCTTTCCCTACGACGAAGGTAGCGCAAGTGGTTGCGCTGCCGCCCAAATTGAAAATACCAAAATTGTTGGCACCTTCTACCTGGCAATCACCGGCTTCGCCTCTGACTTGTTTGTAAGCATCGAGCATCATGCGCACGCCGGTGGCACCTACAGGGTGGCCCAAACCAATCAATCCACCGCTAGGGTTAATCGGTAGTTGTCCGCCCATAAAAATACTGCCGTCATCAATGGCCCGATAGGATTCGCCGGGTGCGGTTAAACCTGAGTGGTCGATAATCATATATTCGGTCATGGTGAAGCAATCATGAACTTCCAGGCCGTCAAGTTGCTTCACATCATTAAGTCCGGCACGTCGCAGGGCATCGTCAAAGGTATCTTTAACATGTGGAAACACCAAAGGCTGGCCTTGGCCCAGTTCCAGTTTACGATCCATTAACAGCGCAGCACTGCGGTGGCCCCAGCCTTTAATACGTGGCAGGTCAGACAATGATAAATTGCGTTGTTTAGCGTACTTGCGTGCATAATCCTCATTGGCTAAAAACATCACTGCGGCACCGTCGGTAATCTGGCCGCAATCCTGTTTGCGTAATTGACCTTCGATGATTGGGTTTGCTTTTTCATCATCGGAAAAATTGCAGTCTTCCAATTGCCAGTGGCGTGTTTGCGCCAGGGGATTATTTTTGGCGTTGGCAAAGTTGTTTTTACCAATTTCACGCAGGTACTCAATCGAGGTGCCGTAGCGCTCCTGATAAATATCAAACAGATTGGCAAACATGTGCGGCCAAGGATAGGTACAGCCTTCGGTTTCTATGCCACGCCAGGCCGCTGCGGCGAGATGATCGGCCCCGGTTGCGCCATCGACGTTTCGCATATACTCGATACCCAATACGCAAGCCAGGGGATAGTGCCCGGATTCTATATCACGCATGGCGGCCAGTAATGCCATAGAACCAGAAGCACAGGCGGCTTCATGGCGCGAGGTGGGGATATTGTGCAGGGCAGGGTGGACATGGCCAAAAAAACCATTGAGTTGTGCCTGACCGGTAAACAGGTCGCTGACAAAGTTACCAACGTGGCCTACGGCAATATCGTTAACGTCTATTTGAGTTTGCTCCAGCCCCTGATTGAGCGTTTCGGCAAACATATCGTAAATCGACAGGCCTTCGCGGGACCAGTTGCGGGCGAAATCGGTTTGGGTTCCGCCTAATAGATAAATTGCAGTCATTATCGTGCTTCTCTGAGTTGATTACGCATAACCTTGCCAAGGGGGTTACGTGGCAAGGATGATAAAATTTCCAAATGTTCCGGCAGTTTGTAAACCGCGACTTTTTGCTCTTTCAGAAAACTGACAATATCTTCGAGTGACAGTTGAGCTTTATCTACATTGCCTTCTTTTGGGACAATATAGGCGGCGATTCTTTCCCCCATAATATCGCAGTGATAACCCGCTACAGCGGCTTCAGCAATATCCGGGTGGCTGCTGATAAGGTTGTCCAGTTCCGCCGGTGCGATGTTCATACCACCTCGAATAATCAGATCTTTGCTGCGACCGACAAACTCATAGAAGCGATCGTCGTCAGTGCTGATCGCAAATATGTCACCGGTCTTGTAATAGCCATCTTCGGTAAATGATTGCAGGGTTTTTTCCGGCTGGCGGAAGTAACCATCAAACACACTCGGGCCTTTAATTTGTAACTCACCTTCCTTCCCGGGCGTCGTGATTTCATCTTCTGATAAGGGGTCTATCAGGCGGGTAATCAAGGTGTCGTGCGCGCGGGGGAACAAACGCGCGCGGGTATGCGGGGATTGGGTGTGATCTGGCCCGCAAAGCAGGCATACCCCTTCATTGGAGCCAAAGTGGTTGACGATTTCTATATTGAAGCGCTGTTTGAATCCCTCCACCATCCAGTCGTCCAGCGGTGCAGAGCCGGAGCCAATGGCTCGAAGGCGACTGAAATCGCACTGCGCCAAGAGAGCTTCATTTTTTAGCAAGCCATTAAGCAACGCTGGAGGTGCCAGGGTGTAACTGACTTCCTCTTCAACCAATTGACGAAGAAAAACCGGTAACTCCAGCGGATGGTGTAACACCAGTTTACCGCCACTATAGAGCCAGCTTAAAAACAAACCGCCAATGGAGGCCATATTGATAAACGGGAAGGGATTTAGCAGCGTTTCACCGGCCTGAATACGATTACCTTGATAGGTTGCCAACCCCACCGTTAACCACTGATTATGAGAGCGGGGGATACCTTTGGGCGCTCCCTCTGTGCCGGAGGTCCAACAGATCGTAAAAATATCATCACCGGACTGGGTTCTGTTTTCACAATAGTGGTTACTTTGCTGTAACGGAGTTTTGTCGACACCTTGATAAGTCAGTTGATCACATTTCCCGTGTTGACCAAAACTCATTTTTCGTGCGTTGTGGTTCTCCTGCTCACAGGCATTGAGTAGGCAGACCATGGCATCTTCATGCTTAAACGTTGCCACACCTATCACCGCTGCTGGTTTAAGCAGGGCAATAATGTCGGTTAGCTCGTTTTCCTGATATTGCATGGGTACCGGGCTGATAATGGCACCCAGCCGAGAGGCTGCGAGATACAGAAAGGCCAGCTCGGCAATATTGGGCATTTGAACCAGCAGTATATCGTCTTGTCGGATACCCAGGCTAAAGAGCCTGGCACACAGCTGAGTAATGGCATCGGCCACTTCGTTAAAGGTAAACCGTTGCGCTGCTTCACCGGTTAGATCTTGCTTGTTAGCGGGATCTACCAGTGCTGTTTCCGTACCTTTTAGATCTGCGTGTTCAAACAGCAGTTCATGAAGTTGGCGATCGGCCCATAAACCTTGTTGGCGGTAGTAGGCCGATGTTGTCTTTGGCGTAATAATCATAAGCAATCATAAGGCTATCGTAATCATTGTTTTTAATATTGATGTAAGCGGGGCAGTTCTATTGATTTTAGTTTTAAGTTAGCGAACTGCCCGCATAGGTGTTACTTCCAAATGTCCTCGCCGCGTATCCAGTTACTGTGGAAACCAAAGGGCAGACGGTGCGGCAAACGCAATTTGCACACAGGTCCGCTGGTGATGTCTTTGGCATCAAAGATTAAACAGTAGGATGACCAATCGTTAGTATCCGTGGTGAAAGTAATCAGATAACCGGCATCTTCCGGGTCGTTACGGGTCGCACCGCGTTTAGGGCAGAAGGGTGCTTCACTGCCAAACACGCCTTTGCCGTAATCGTAACGCTGGCAGTCACCGTTTTCGGTGTCGTATTTCAGCAATGCGCCAAAGGCCAGGGTGTTCACCTGATCATCTTCACGGGTCATGATGTACTGGTTGTAGCTGTAACGGGATTTGTAACCCATATACAGCGGGTTGCTGCGGCAGAATTCGGAGTTAAGTGTATCGATATCGTGCTCGATCACTTCACCGGTTTTCATATTAAATTTCCACACATACATATTGGCTTCAAGGCGCATATACGCCAGCATGTGCGAGAGATCACCTTCGCTAGGATCAGCCTTAGGCATAGGATTGGTGGAGCGGCAGCCGACTTGAATAACCCAGTCGCCTTCTTCCCAGCAGTTCACTACGTGCAAAATATAGCAGGGTTCACAGTCAAACCATTTAACTTCACTGCCTTTACCGTAACGTGGTTGTACACCAAAACGGGTGGGGACATCGCGGTGGAAAGTCATGACGCGTTTGTTGGTTCGCTCCAGCAATTCAGTGTCGTGGAAGAAGGGGCAGTCATGCAAAATGACGTAGTTAGGGGTGACACCTATATCGTGAGGCAGGCGAGGGCCGGGTAATTCGATTTCTTCCTCGTGAATAATGTTGCCGTCTTTATCGCCAATGCCATAACTCATATGCGGGAATTCATCGAAGTAGTCGAAAAAGATTAATTCATCCTTTTCCAGATCAACTTTTGAGTGCGCTGACAGTGCACGTTTTAATTGGCCATTCAGATCTTCACGGCCTTGGGTTTCCAGAGTTTCGGTATCAAGCTTGTAAGGTATGCCGGCGTTGTACCACAGCGACATAATGTGGCCATTAAAATACATGACATCCGTGTTGGATGTATCTTTAATAGGAAAACCAGGCAGGTCAAAGTCGAACGGCCCCATCACTCCGGGCCACACTGCCTTACCTTCTTCGGCCTCTTTAATATGGGCATCCGTTTGTACCCAGCGGTTACGGTAACTGGCTTTACCGTCTTTAAAGTGCACGCTATAGATCATGCCATCGCCGTCAAAGGGGTGATGATTAAAGCGTGGTTTAAAAACCGGGTTAGGTCCGTTACGCACATAGGCCCCAAACAAATCCGCAGGGATTTCACCTTCGACCACTTCCAGGCTGTCTGACTGGGTTTCTACCGTTGTCGGTGAGTAGACTCCGTGCAGATACGGGTTGTCGATTTCTGCCGTCCAGCTAGGTGCATCGGTGGCGGTGGAGCCGTCTTTGGCTTTGGTAATAACGGAGCGTTCGGTAAGTTCTAGTTGAGTCATACTCGTGTCCTGCTCTATCTAGTTATATGGGTAATAAATTAAGTTAATGACAACTGCTGCATACGTGCTACAGACTGTTGGTATTCGTTATGTAATTGATTGACTATGTTGGCTATAGACGTAATTTGATCGCTAGCGCCAACGCCTTGGCCTGCGGCCCATATATCTTTCCAGCGTTTGTTGTCGGCGCCGTTATTGGCAAAATCGATATTGCCTTTGGCGGGCATATTATCGGGATCGTAGCCGCCATTAATTAACGATTGCCGCATCCAGTTGGCTTTTACACCGGTAATGGCATCGGAAGTGATAATGTCGTCGGCATTGGATTCGACGACCATAGTTTTATATTCCTGTTGGCACAGACTTTCCTCTGTCGGGATAAAGCGTGTGCCCAAATAGGCAAAGTCGGCGCCCATGGTTTGGGTGGCGTGAATCGCGGCTCCCGTAGCAATGCCACCACCCAGCACCAGAATCCCATCAAACCATTGACGAATTTCTTCAACAAAAACAAAGGGTGACAGGTAACCGGTGTGGCCTCCCGCGCCGGCACTGACCAGTACCAGACCGTCGACGCCAGCGCTCGCTGCCTTGCGAGCAAAGGTTGGGTTGATGACGTCGGCCAATACCAGGCCGCCGTATGCATGAATTTTTTCAACCACATCGCGCGGGCTACCCAGCGCAGTAATAACGATAGGTGGTTTATGTTTAAGAATTAAATCCAGATCGGCGTCGCGCCGTGGATAAGAGGGATGCACAATCAGGTTTACCGCCCAGGGGGCTGCATCGTGATTGTTTTCGACCGCAGCTTTTATATCTGTCATCCACTGGTCGAGTATATCGGTTGTACGGGCATTGGGGGTTGGGAAGCAACCAACGATGCCAGAACGGCAGGCATTGATCACCATGTCAGGGCCAGAGATTAAAAACATCGGCGCCTGAATGGCCGGTAATTTCAGTGACTGTTGTAGCTGCTGTCTATTCATAACCTTGGTTTCTCCTCGTACAGCCTTTGGTAAAAAGGCACAGGGCCGGAGAGAAAGACCCTGTGCAATGCACTTAGAAGTTGTAAGTAAATTCCAGTGCGATGTTGCGCGGACGCTCGTAGATGCCGTAGTAGGCAACGCCGTTATCCGCTGTCAGAGTTTCAGATAACGGTAATGGTGTAGATTGCGTCAGCACACGCTCATCGGTCAGGTTGTTGCCGATCAGTGCCAACTGCCAGTCGTTATCGTTGTTTGCCAAGGCAATACGTGCACCCCATTTGGTGTAACTGCCTTGTTTTGAGTTAGGGTCCAGGGTAGAGCTGGCATAGTAATGATCACTGTAGTCCATATTCAGTGCATAGCTCAGCATGCCCCAATCGGATACAGCGTGCTCATAGGACAGTGTCATATTGCCGGAAAACTCTGGTGTATTCGCGGCGCGTTCACCGGAGAAATCACAAAGACCGGCAACACTTGAGCTTGGTGGCTGAGTCGCTACCAGCGCGGGTGCACACTGGGCGACATCATAGTCTTTGTACTCAAAGTTCAAGTAAGCCAGTGAAGCGGTTAGCAGCAGGTTCTCTGCCAGCAGGTAACGACCGTCGAGTTCAATACCCTGAATGGTCGCTTCGGCGGCGTTTTGTACGTTAAAGCCAACGGTGCCGTCGAACTGGGTGACCTGTAGATCTTCATATTCAGTATAGAAGACAGCAGCGTTGATTTCGCCACGATCGAAACCAAACTTGGCACCGATTTCATAGCTGGTGGCTTGTTCATCTTCAAACTCAAAGGTGCCTGGGTTAGTTGCTGCAGTTGGCAGGTTGTTCGAGCGCATATCAAAACCGCCAGCTTTACTGCCTTCGGTATAGGAGATATACACCATGGTGTTGTCGTTGATGTCGTATTGCAGATTCACTAACGGATCAAACTGGTTTTCGTTGCGCTTGTCGCTGATGCTGTGGGCGTTGATACCCAAGAACGCCAGCGTAGCGTCAAATCCAGGTTGACCACCAATGGTGGCAGAACCGTCGTTGACAAGGGTACGTGAACCTTCTTTATCTTCATCGCTATAGCGACCGCCAACAGTTAGAGACAGTTGATCGGTGATACGCCAGTTAAACTGGGCAAATACAGACCAAACATCGGAATCCTGTTCGAAGGTTTTGCTGCTAACACCATTTACCGCAGCGCCCAGTGCACCGCCAGCTAATGCTTGACCAAAATAGAGATTATCAAACACATCCATTTCGCTGGTTTGATAATAAAGGCCAGCAATATAATCAAAGTTGCCTTCGGTTGGTGAAGCAATACGAATTTCCTGGCTGAACTGTTTAAAGTCTTCACCCTGGTTGGTACCGTTAAATACATCCAGAGCGGTGTAATCCACGTCAATCAATTCGCGTGCGTTGTATTCCAGGTGCGCGGTGGTTGAAGTCAGGGTGTATTCGCCCAGTTCGTACTCAACGTTTAAAACCAGATTGTCGACCTGGTTATCACTTTCCTGGCCGTTGTCCTGACGTTTGTAGTCTTCCTTGGTATCGACATTGGCAAAGGCGGGAACTGACGAATAAATACCTTGTGGGCTGTGGTTTTCCATCGAGCGACCAGCGGTATCAAACTCTGAGGTTTCGGCTTTCAGGGTTACGCTAAGCTCTTCGGTGGGTTCCCAAACCAGGGTGCCGCGTACATAGGTTTCTTTTACATTAGGCTCTTCGCGTTTCAGAGTGGTGTTTTCCAACCAGCCGTCCATCTCGCGATGGGACAGAACCAAACGGCCTGCCAGTTCATCGGTCAGTGGGCCGGAAACAATGGCAACGGTTTTGCGTTCGTCATGTTCGAACTCATACAGGGTAGATAATGAGGCTTCGAATTCCTGAGTCGGTTTTTTAGAGGTTAGACTGATAGCACCGGCGATGGCGTTTTTGCCAAACAGGGTAGGTTGTGGGCCACGCAATACTTCAACGCGTTCAAGGTCTACCAGCGGTAAACGAATTAATTGGCCTCGGCCGTAATAAACCTCGTCGACATACATGGCAACGGATTGCTCAAAGCCTTTGTTAGCACCGGAGTAAATACCGCGCATACCGATTTGGTTGGTGATACCTGTTTTGGTGATCTGCAGGTTAGGTACTGAACCGGATAAATCGCCCATAGAGCTGATGTTGAAGTCTTCAATTTTTGCACCGCTGATAGCGCTGATGGAGATAGGTACATCTTGCAGGCCCTGAGCGCGTTTTTGTGCGGTAACAATCACTTCTTCGAGTGTCAGTTCATCTGCCATGGCGGGCAGGGTGGTGCCTAAGGTGGTTCCGAGAGTGGCGGACAGGGCAATAGCCTGCGCCAAGACTTTCTTTCTTGGTTTAGTTTTCACGTTGTTTCTCCTTTGGCCGCCCGATACCGCTGGACGTGGACTTTCTTATTAGATTTTTTATAGTCACTTGCTTGGGACGCGGTACCTGATGGCTAGTCAGGGATAGATACAAACGTTGGTCTTTTAGTGCAAGTTTGAAAAGCTTATCACTTTGGTCTTTTAATGCAAGTTATATGTTGGACTAGGGGTTCACGGTTTTTATAACTGAAATTGATAGGCTGTTTGATAGGTAAAAATTGTTTAAGAACAAGGGGTTATGCTTTACGTAGGAGGCTCGAACCCGGAGCCAGTCGGTAAGGCTGCTCTTCGCGCCCATAAGCGACAGGCAAAAGTCAGCGCTACGTAAACTCGCAATAAAACGCTCAGACAACCTCCGCGACTACCCTGACTTTTGCCTGCCGCTTAAACGATGGGCTGATTGCTACGAGCAGCCTTACCGACTGTCTCCTCCCCTCAGTGCTAGCTCAAAAAGGTATTTAATTTACTGAAGGTAGGTTTATCCAAGGGTGGGTGGTGCCTAGGACCAATCAGGCTGCGTTTAAGACTTGTACTGGGGTGGGAGCGCTTTCGAGGACTGTCTGAGCGAAGCGAGTTCCGCAGAGCGAGCGCCCCAGTACAAGTCTTGCAGCCGGGAGTAGGTGCCACCCACCCTTGGATGAACCGGGGTTTCAAACTCGCCGTTCAATAAGCTCAAGAATATCCCGTCGCACTACCTTTCCTACTGGATTACGCGGCAGAGTAGCAAAGTGGTGTAGCTGTTTTGGGGTTTTGACGGAACCCAATTGCGTTTTAACTGCTTGTAGGAGTTCTTCGTTATCGATAGCTTGGCCTGGGTGAGTACAGATAGCCGCTTCAACTCTTTCACCCCAGTAGTCGTCGGCAATGCCCACCACAACGCATTCACTGATAGCAGGGTGTTGAGCAATAATGTTTTCGACTTCGGCGGGGTAGACATTAAAGCCGCCGCTAATAATCATTTCTTTAGCGCGGCCTTTAAGAAACAAATAACCCTCTTCATTGAGTTCGCCAAGATCACCCGTCAGAAGCCAGTCATCATGAAAAGCTTCGCGAGTTTGGTGTGGTGCGTTGAAGTAGGCTGGCGTAACTATTGCGCCTCGCACTGCTATTTGGCCGACCTGGTTGTGGGGTAGTGGATTAAGGTTTTCATCCAAAATAGATATTTCGCTTTGTGCGCAGGCTTTGCCAACGGATGCAATGAGATGTGGTTGGGCTAAATCCTCCGGTGCCATGGCTGTGATGGTCATGGGGGCTTCGGTTTGGCCGTAGAGCGTTGAAAGCTTGGTGCCAAGGCGCTGGTGAAATTGTTGTATGCGCTCTGGTGGCATGGGGGCGGCGCTGTAGGTTATGTGGCGCAGGTGAGGGCAGTCTTCAGCATTTATATCTGTTTCATCGAGCAGTTTGTAAATCAGCGTTGGGGGCATAAAGCTGATGCTGGCACGTTGATGTTTAAGTGCTTGGGTAATGGCATTTACATCGGGTGTTGGCATAAGCAGGTGGCAACCACCGGCGGCAAGAATGGGCAGTATATAGTGCGAACCGCCATGGGTTAGGGGGGCGATGGCGAGGTTGCGATCATCTTGCTGGAATTGATAAAGCGTTTGCAGATGATCGATAACGGCGTTTACATTGGCGTGGGTTTGAATCACGCCTTTAGGGGTACCAGTGGTGCCGCCCGTAAATTTAATGCCCATCACATCATCTGCGTTTGGGGTTGTTGGAGTGAAGCTTTGGTTTAGATAGGGTTTTATCCGAAGCGTAAGGTTGTCTTGGCTGTCATCTAAAAGCCACTGGGTAAAGTTATGATCCGGGAGTGACTTTACACTCGTACTATCAGTTAGGATCAGTGCAGGTTGTACGCTGTCGAGTAGATGTCGGTTAAGAGGTTGGCCATTCTTTGGGTTTATGGGAACCCAGATAAAACCGCCCAGCAAAATAGCAAGAAAGCTTTGCAGATGTTCCAGGGTATTCTGTGCACATAGTGCTACGGGTACGCCAGCGGGCAGGGCGTCACGAAGCGCGAGGGCTAGAGCTTCCGATTGTGTTACCAGTTGTTGGTAGGTGAGGGACCGGTCTCCTTCGATTGCTGCCAATGCAATGGGATCTTTATTTAGTCCTTCGTAGAGGCAGGCTACCGTGTCACTCATTGTTGTATCTCAATTTAGGGTCTTTTAGTGAAAGTTAATGGTTTGAGGTTAACAAGTAAGCTTCAGTTTGCCAATAACCTCGGTGTTTATATCGGAGTGAGAGGAATTGACCGTGGTTGGCTTTAGGAGTAATGTTGTTTTGTGGGTCCTGTATTGAAAGTTATGTTTTAATATGGACTCAATAATAAATAAAACGATAGCCAGAGTAAGAGAATAGTAAAATGAATAAGTACCTTCGCGCGTTGATCGCGATAAGTGTGTGCTTGCTGCTAGGTGCTGTTTTAGCCTGGGCGGGAAGTCAGGCGGGGGCAATGGTGGCAGGTTTACCGTTGTTTGCCGTGTGTGTGTTGTTGTCTTTTGTTGTGCAATGGCTGGCGTTTGTCCCTGCCTATATTTATCAAACCGAACATTATTATGACCTGACGGGTAGTCTGACGTATATCTTGTTGACCGTACTGGCTGTTAGTTTAAGCCCTGCGGTAGATGTACGCTCTGCCTTATTGGCTGGGATGGTAATGGTATGGGCCGCGCGTTTGGGCAGTTTCCTGTTTATGCGTATTAAACAGGATGGGGCTGACAGTCGCTTCGATAAAATTAAACCTAATCCATTGCGTTTTGTGACTGCCTGGACCCTTCAGGGATTATGGGTTGTGGTAACAGCAGCGTGTGCGTTGGTGGCCATTACTTCCGGCAATCGTCTGGAAATGGGTATTGTGGGTTGGATTGGTGTGGCGTTATGGCTAAGCGGTTTTGCCATTGAAGTCATAGCTGATCGGCAGAAACGCGTATTCCGCGCCAGCTTAAATGGTCGCAAGGATTTTATTCGTACAGGTTTGTGGGCTTATTCCCGCCATCCAAATTACTTTGGTGAAATCGTGTTATGGATTGGTGTGTGTGTATTAGCTTGGCCTGTGTTGGAAGGCTGGCAGAATGTGGCGATGATTTCTCCGTTGTTTGTGATTTTTCTTTTGACGAAGGTCAGTGGTATTCCGACGTTGGAAGGCGCTACTGATCTTAAGTGGCAGGGGAATGCTGATTATGAGGCTTATAAGGCTCAGACGCCTGTTTTAGTGCCTCGGCTCTCTCGCCCGGGGAAATTAGTTCAAGAAGCTTAGTTTAAAGTTTTAAATCCGGAGGCAGTCGGGGGAAGCTGCTCTTCGCGCCCATAAGCGGCAGGAAAAAGTCAGCGCTGCGTAAACTCGTATAAGGCACTCAAACAACCTCCGCGACTACTCTGACTTTTTCCTGCCGCTTAAGCATGGGCTGATTGCTACGATCAGCTTCCCCCGACTGCCTCCTACCTATGTGCAATGCTTGTCTTGGGTTTAAACTCTTTCGATCAATAGTGCTGTACCTGCACCTGCTGCGCCACTGGCTGCGACAATACCACGCTTCAAATCCTGTCGTTCCAGTTCATCGAGAAGGGTACCTGCCATTACTGCGCCGGTTGCGCCTAGAGGGTGGCCCATGGATAGGCAGCCGCCGTTTACATTGAGTTTGCTGTCATCGATTTCCAAGTCCTGTTTGCACTTGGCGATGGTGGCGGCAAAGGCCTCGTGAATTTCGAACAGGTCGATATCTTCATTGGTTAAACCTTCTTTTACCATCAATTGTTTGGCGGCGGTGACACAGCCGGATACAACTTGCAGAGCATCATCGTTGATATTGATCATGCCGTGAATAATAGCTCTGGGTTTTAGGTTAAGTTGTTTACCAATAGCTTCGGAGCCAATTAACAATATTGCGGCGGCATCGGCCATACCGGGGGAATTGCCTGCGGTATGGATATGGTTAATCGCGTCGAGCTGCGGATTACCAGCCAGCTGTACGGCATCTAAGCCTTTAGCGCCCAGTTCGGCGAAGGAGGGTTCAAGAGCCGCCAGTTTTTCCAGACTGTTATCCGGGCGTACCAATTCGTCGTGACTGAGTGTGACATCTTTAATCGGGTTGTAGATGGGAATAATGCCTTTAAAGCGGCCTTCCTGTTGTGCCTGGTGAGCACGTTGGTGACTGGTTACGGCGATTTGATCAGCATCTTCTCTTGATACGTTATGCAGGCTGGCTATCAGGTCGGCGCCATTGCCCATCATTAACATGCCCAGCTTGGCTGCAAGTTTGGGGTTGATAAAGGCAGCGGGTTTATCCGAAAGCATGGGGGCTCGCGACATCATTTCTACACCGCCGGCGACTACCAGTTCATCGTTACCGGTCATCACTTTCATGGCGGCAAAGTTAATCGCATCAATGCCAGAGGAGCAGTAGCGATTGAGGGTGAGCCCTGGGATGTGCTGCGGCCAACCCGCGTACATGGCGGAGGTTTTGGCAACGTTGGCGGCTTGTTCGCCGGTTTGGGTAACACAGCCGAGAATAATGTCGTTGATATGTTTTGGGTCCAGGTCGTTGCGCTGTTCCAGTGCTTTATAGAGAGCGCTCAGAAGCTCCAGTGGCAGCAGTTCATGCAGGCTGCCTTTTTCACTGGCTTTACCCCGTGGTGTACGGATGGCATCAAAGATATAGGCTGTGTTCATTTTGGACCCGGAATTCGTTGAAGTATTTATTTAACGCTATCATTGAGGGTCTTTTACTGCAAGTATTGTTGGTATAAGGGTTGTGGAGGTTATTTTAGTCATTAATTCAGTGTTTAGTTTGATTGACCGGCAGTTATTCATAATGATAGTCTTTTAATGAAAGTTACATGTTACGTCTTACATTACCCGCCTGAAATGGTTGTTCTGGAGTTCCCCGTCTATGCCTAGTTATAAAACCCCGCTTAAGGATATTCAGTTTGTGTTTAATGAGTTGCTGGATTACCCCTCACACTATGAGCGTTTAAAGGGATGTGCCGAGGCCAGCTCTGACTTGGTGGACGCGGTGTTGAATGAAGCGGCCAAGTTTTCTGAAGAGGTGCTGTCACCCTTAAATCGTGTGGGTGATCAGGAGGGATGTACCTGGACGCCGGAAGGCGTGATTGCGCCCACAGGTTTTAAAGAGGCTTATAAGCAATATGTCGACAATGGTTGGCCGTTGTTGTCTGTGCCTGAGGCATTAGGCGGCCAGGGGTTACCCAGCTCGCTGAGTATGGCGGTGACCGAAGCTGTGTCGACTGCCAATGTGTCTTGGTCCGGTTACCCCGGTTTGAGTCAGGGGGCCATTAAAACCTTGATTGAGCATGGCACCGATTGGCAGCGTGATGTTTTGTTACCAAAGCTGGTTAGCGGAGAATGGACGGGCACTATGTGTTTAACCGAATCCCATTGTGGCTCTGACCTTGGTCAGCTGCGCACGCGTGCGTTGCCGCAAGAGGATGGCAGCTACGCTATTACGGGTACCAAGATTTTTATCTCCAGTGGCGACCACGATATGGCCGACAATATTGTGCATATTGTGTTGGCGCGTTTGCCGGATGCTCCCGCTGGCACAGCGGGTATTTCTTTATTCGCGGTACCCAAATTTAATGTTTCCGATGCGGGCGGTATCGCCGATCGCAATGGGGTTAAGTGTGGTTCCATCGAGCATAAGATGGGTATCCACGGTTTTGCCACTTGTGTGATGAACTTCGAAGACGCCAAAGGTTATTTGATAGGTGAGCCGAATAAAGGTTTGGCTTGTATGTTTACCTTTATGAATCACGCACGTTTGGCCACAGGTATGCAGGGGTTAGTGCATTCCGAAATCGCTTACCAGGGCGCGATTCCCTATGCCCATGATCGCTTGGCAATGCGTTCGTTAAGTGGTCCCAAAAACCCTGATGGCCCTGCGGACCCTATTATTGTGCACCCAGATGTACGTCGTTTACTGTTAACCATTAAAGCGATCACCGAAGGTTGCCGAGCCTTAAGTTATTACACCGCGCAACAGTTGGATTTATCCGAATACGGAGAGAGTGAAGAAACCCGTAAACAAGCGGAATCTCTGCTGGCTTTGATTACCCCAATCTGTAAAGGATTTATGACGGAGTTGGGGCTGGAAGCTGCCAGCCATGGTGTTCAGGTATTCGGTGGCCATGGCTATATCAGTGAGTGGGGCATGGAGCAGAATATGCGCGATAGCCGTATCTCAACCTTGTATGAAGGCACCACCGGTATCCAGTCGCTGGATTTATTAGGTCGTAAAGTGTTGGGTAGTGGTGGCAAGCTGTTACAGCCGTTACTGGCTGAAATTTCTCATTACTGTGAAGGTCTGTCTACCAATGCAGATATGCAGGAGTTCGTTGCTCCCTTGCAGGATGCGGTACAAACCTGGCAGGAGGTTTCCATGCAAGCAGGCGCAGCGGCCATGGAGAATCCGGAAGAGGTGGGAGCGGCTTCGGTCGATTACCTGATGATTTCCGGTTATACCTTATTCGCTTACCTTTGGGCGCGTATGGCGCAAGTGGCTCAGCAGCAAATATCAGCGGGTGAGGGCGATGAGACCTTCTACCAGGGCAAAGTCCACACTGCGCGTTTCTACTTCCAGCGTTTATTGCCGCGCGTTGCTACGCATAAAGCGACGCTGGCATCGGGCGCTGATAATTTGATGGCAATGCCTGAAGCCTGTTTTGCGCTCAATTAACTTAACCCTTAATGGGTATTGGGCAGGTGATTCTAGCGGTATTAAAGGATTTTACTGCGTAAGCTAGTGCAAGTAAGTGGTGGCTGATTTATTATGCGGCCGTATTACCGTATTTGAGTATGCACACTGTTTATGCAATTTAGCCACCAGATCCTCACTAACCCGGTTGCCCGTGGACTCAATGTTCTGGGTGATCGCTGGACCATTCTGATCATGCGCGATGCCTTCCTTGGTCGGCATCGTTTTAGTGAGTTTCGTGAGCACACCGGTATAGCTCGCGGCACCTTAACCAGCCGTCTTGAGTCTCTGGTTGAGCAGGGTTTGATGTACAAGAAACCCTACTCAACAGCGCCTTTACGCCATGAGTACCGCTTAACCCAGGAGGGATTGGCGCTGTACCCATGGGCGCTATTGATCTGGCAGTGGGAAGCGGACTGGGCCGATCAGGCCGATGCCGGGGTTCCCCAGGTATTACTGCATAAAGTCGGTGAAAAGCACAATCTAGTACCTGCCTGTGTATGCCGTCATTGTGGTGAGGCCGTTCATTACGATGATGTGGAGCGTGTTGATGCTGAGATTGATGATCAGCTCAAGGTCAGCGAGGCGGCTCTACGTAAAGAAATGGGCAGCCAGCGTCGAACCCGCACCGCCAAGGTGTCCAAAGATGCTGACCAGAGCTTATCCCATGTTGTCGATATTATCGGCGATCGCTGGACCACCCTGATCCTGGCTGCGGCTTTCCTGGGCTTGCAGCGCTACGATGATTTCCAGCAGCAACTGGGCATTGCCACCAATATCCTGGCAGACCGCTTGAAGATGCTGGTGCAGATGGAGGTGCTGGAGCGTAAGGAATACCAGACCACACCACCTCGTTCACAGTATGAACTCACCGAAAAGGGCAAATCCCTCTACCCACAAACCCTGGCAATCCGCCAGTGGGCCCTGGACCATCTGCCCCCTGTGCCACACCCCTACAAGCTGGTTCACCGTTCCTGCGGCGCCGATCTGGCCATCGATGTAATCTGCAATACCTGTGGCGAAGTACCTGCCGTGGGTGAAGTGGAGTTCGAGGCTCCTTAGCCATTCTCGGGCTCGAAAATGTGAGCTATCGCAATTTCAGCTATTTCCCTGATTGCCGGTAAAATCTGAATCGACTAGTTTTAGCTGGTTCAACGGTTATCTATAGGGAAATAGCAATGAAATTTAATGACTTGTGGGAGAACCATCCAACAGTTGAATCACTTATTGATGACGCTCCTTGTAAGGTCAACGGGAAAAGGGCCTTTGAGAATCAATGTGCTATCAGAATGGGGCAAGCCCTAGTTAAATCTGGAGTAAATTTAACCTCTTTTAAAGGTGCGAGGTGTTGGCACAAGCACTCTCCTGCTCATATCCTAAGAGCGGAAGAATTGCAAAATGGCTCAAGACGGCTTTTTCCCCAGTTAAACAAGTAGTTGAATTTGAAGGTGTTAACGGTTTTGATCAGATCCGAGGCAAGAAAGGGATAATCTTTTTTAAGGATTATTATGGCCCTGGAAACCAGGGGGATCATATAGATCTATGGAATGGAAATCGCTTAACCAAATACAGTTCGTGGTTTGAGTTTGCTTTCCGCAATGGTAGGCACTATTCAGATGCTACGGTCTGGTTTTGGGCGATGCACTAGGGATTTTTCTATGACGCGTACAGTTCTGTTTCTATTTGCATTCAGCATAGTTCTGGGATGTTCTCTTGAAGAGCGCCCCCCTTACGAAAGTATTGAAAATACCCTTCCTGCTGGCGGGGTAGCTATAGCTTATGATCCTGCTTCCAGTTTTACTAATATACCAGAGGTTCAAGAAGCGCTAACGGAAGAGCAAAAGGCAGTATTTACATCTTCTTTGTCTTGGTACGGGACTGAGTCCAACCATGGCCTTGAAAAATTGAGTGGTAAAACTGCAAAGCAGTTAGTTGATATCGTCAATTGCTTGAAGACGTCTGACTCTCAGCAGCAGGAACGATGCTTTAATGGTTAGAGCATTTTTGAGGGAAAAAACGAATCATATTCTTGTTATATTTCTAGCTCATACGCTCCTTCTCCCCTCCGCTTCAGCGGCTGACAGCGTGTGTTTTGGCACAACTTCAAATGGCCGTTTGGAGCAGGGCGTAAAACTTCCTGCTGAGGGTAAGAATTATGTGGGCTATAGTGCGGTTGCCCGTATCGCTGGACGCACTTATGTTCATTCGACGGTAAAGGACATTGTTGTTGCCGCCTACCAGAATCTGGAATCCTCCCAGCCCGGCAAGGTATACAAATACGCTGAAACCGGTTTTAAGCAAGGGGGAGAATTCAAGCCCCATAAGACCCACCGAAATGGCTTATCTGTAGATTTTATGACCCCTATGAAGAACCAGAAGGGGGAATCTGTTCATTTGCCGACCCATCCACTAAACAAGTTTGGCTACGACATTGAGCTGGACTCACAAGGCCATTACGACGGGCTGTCGGTCGATTATGAGGCCTTGGCTGCCCATATCGTCAGCCTGCATAAGGAGGCCAAAAGCAGGGGGTATGAGCTGTGGAGGGTCATCTTCGACCCTCAATTGCAGCCTGGCCTTCTCGAAACTCAGTATGGAGAGTATCTGCAAAAGCATATCCAACTCTCCAAGAAACGCTCCTGGGTAAGGCATGATGAGCACTACCACGTCGATTTTAGCGTGCCGTGCCGCCAGTAGTTGATTGAAAATTAGCCTGTTTGGGGCCTTCTGATTTCCCTATCTTCATCCTCTCGGAAGCACCTGTGTGGCCTAGCGCCAGCAGGGCGCCTGAGGTACAATCGCCGCCTTTCAAATTCGCGATATGGATCGTTTTGTAACTAAGAGATCTTATGGAAATCCAACCGCTGTTAAACCACCTCAAAGACCTGCAAGAGCGTACTGACGTTCTTAGGGGGTATCTTTGACTATGAACACAAGAAAGAACGCCTAACCGAAGTTGAGCTGGAGCTGGGTGAGCCCTCTGTATGGGACAACCCGGAGCGTGCCCAGGAGCTGGGCCGCGAGCGTTCCAACCTCGAAGCCATTGTAAAAACCATCGATGACCTGGACCAGGGCGTGGTTGATTGCCGCGATCTGCTGGAAATGGCCGTTGAAGAGGATGACGAAGACTCCGTCGCCGATGTCGAGACCGAAATTGCCGGTTTGGATGAGCATCTGGCCAAGTTGGAGTTCCGTCGTATGTTCTCCGGTGAGATGGACCCTAATAACGCCTTCCTTGAGATCCAGGCCGGCTCCGGTGGTACCGAAGCCCAGGACTGGGGCGAGATGCTGCTGCGTATGTACCTGCGCTGGGGTGAGGCCAAGGGCTTCAAAACCACCCTGGAAGAGTGCTCCGCTGGTGAAGTTGCAGGTATTAAATCCGCGACTATCCGCTTTGAGGGCGAGTATGCCTTTGGCTGGCTGCGTACCGAGACCGGTGTTCACCGCCTGGTGCGTAAATCACCGTTTGATTCCGGTGGCCGTCGTCACACCTCGTTTACCTCGGTGTTTGTATCCCCGGAGATTGATGACAATATCGAGATCGATATTAATCCGGCGGATGTTCGCACCGATACCTACCGCGCCTCCGGTGCCGGTGGTCAGCACGTGAACAAAACCGACTCTGCGGTACGTTTAACCCACGAACCTACCGGTATTGTGGCCGAGTGTCAGAGTCAGCGTTCACAGCACAAAAACCGTGATCAAGCCTGGAAGATGCTGCGTGCGAAGTTGTACGAGCAGGAAATGCTCAAGCGCAACGAAGAGAAGCAGGCGATGGAAGACACCAAGTCTGATATCGGCTGGGGCAGCCAGATTCGCTCCTACGTACTGGACGATCAGCGCATTAAAGATTTACGCACCAATGTTCAAACCAGTAACTGTCAGAATGTTTTGGACGGTGATCTGGACCAATTTATCGAGGCAAGCCTGAAGGCTGGCCTCTAAGTGACTAGCCACGGATTATAAATAATCATGAGCAACGACAACCAACAACCGCAAGATGAAAACAAGCTGATAGCGGTGCGCCGTGAAAAGCTGCAGGCACTGCGTGAGCAGGATGGCCCAACATTCCCCAATGCATTCCGCCCAGAGCACAAAAGCCAGGCGCTGAAAGATGCCTTCGGTGAGAAGAGCAAGGAAGAGCTGGAAGAAGCCAAGAACATTGTTAGCGTTGCCGGTCGTGTAGTGGCCAGCCGCGGTGCTTTTATGGCGATCCAGGATGTGGAAGGCCGCATCCAGTTGTACGTGACCAAAGCTGCGCGTCCTTTTGCCAAGAGCCTGGATCTGGGTGATATCGTTGGTATTAAAGGCGAGCTGCACAAGTCCGGTAAGGGCGACTTGTATGTGCAGATGGATGAGTACGAGCTGCTGACCAAATCCCTGCGTCCGCTGCCGGATAAATTCCACGGCCTGGCCGATCAGGAGATGCGCTACCGTCAGCGTTATGTTGATCTGATTGCCAACCCGGATGTGCGCGATACCTTTGTAACTCGCTCCAAGGTTGTTCAGTTTATTCGTACCTATTTAAACGGCAACGACTTTCTGGAAGTTGAAACCCCAATGCTGCAAGCCATCCCTGGGGGGGCTTCTGCCAAGCCGTTTATCACTCACCATAATGCCCTGGACATCGATATGTACCTGCGTATTGCACCAGAGCTGTACCTGAAGCGTCTGGTTGTTGGTGGTTTTGATCGTGTTTATGAAATTAACCGTAACTTCCGTAACGAAGGTTTGTCGACCCGTCACAACCCTGAGTTCACCATGCTGGAGTTCTACCAGGCGTATGCGGATTACAACGACCTGATGGATCTGACCGAAGACATGCTGCGTAAGTTGTGTGAAGAAGTGATCGGTACTACTCAGATCAAGAGCACCGTGAAAAACGGCGAAGGTGAAGTGGTTCAGGAAACCACTTATGATTTCACTAAACCTTTCCGTCGTATCTCTGTGTTCGATTCTATCCTGCACTTCAATCCGGACATTAAAGCTGAAGCCCTGGCCGACGAAGCTGGTGCTCGTCAGATCGCTGAGCACCTGGATATCCCACTGAAAGACAGCTGGGGCCTGGGTAAGGTTCAGATCGAGATCTTTGAGAAGACTGTTGAACACCGTCTGGACGATCCAACCTTCATTACTGAATACCCAACCGAAGTATCGCCGTTGGCCCGTCGTAGCGACACCAACCCGTTTGTTACCGATCGTTTTGAGTTCTTCGTCGGTGGCCGTGAAATCGCTAACGGTTTCTCAGAGCTTAACGATGCGGAAGATCAGGCAGAGCGCTTTATGGCTCAGGTGGCTGAGAAAGACGCCGGTGATGATGAAGCCATGCATTACGATGCCGACTACGTTCGCGCACTGGAGTACGGTCTGCCACCGACTGCAGGGCAGGGTATTGGTATCGACCGTCTGGTAATGCTGCTGACCGACTCGCCGTCTATTCGTGATGTACTGCTGTTCCCGGCGATGCGTCCAGAATAAGATTACTCTCAAGTAATCTGATCTGAAAAGGAGCTCATTGAGCTCCTTTTTTATTGCGTGTCTTACAAGTCCTTACCGCGTTGTTGTACACGATACATCTGTTCCCAGCTGCCATAGCCGGTAATTTTCTCATCATCAAAGAACAATATAGGACCGTCGGCAATATTTAGATGAATGGTGTCTTCCAGCGCTTCAGTTGACTCATGAATAATACCGTTAGGCTCATACATATAATCGCCAGTTTCAATAGTATGCTCTCTGAGTTGAAGTTTGCCGGATACTATAAATGCGTGAATCGCACCCAGATGTTTATGGGGCGGGGCGACATAACCTTTCTTCCATTTGTGCATAACGGCCCAGCCGCCGGATTCTGCACAGGTCCACAGAACTTTAATAAAAGCCTTACCGTTTGGATCGGTGGGGACCCAGTTACTTTCGCTGGCTTTTACGAGAATATCTTTCATTGCAGGGCCGGGGGCTTGCAGCATATTGAGAATATCGGTCATGGTATTCCTGTCAGGCTAATAACATCTTGTACAGAATACCCTGCAGATCGCTGCAAAAATTGGCATTTTCATCAAAGAAAACAGTCATATTCAAGGCTTGTCATTGGCTGAACTGCCTTATGTCATTAGCGCTACCGCTATTGTGTTAGCATAAGGCGTTTTGTATTCTGTCGGCTCGAAAATCGAAATCGATCGATTGTTGTAGGGGCTTTCAAGCGTTCCGCTCCGTCGCCCGTCTCTGAATGTTGTAGTGATCATGTCTTCATCTAACGACCGTGTAAGTGTTTGGTCAATTGCTGGCCCGTCTATTTTAGTGTTCTTGCTTAGCACTCTGGCCGGTGTTGCGATTATCAAAATTGTTGCTGGTTTAGGTACTTCTGCGGTTGTCGCAACCACGGCTGGTCAGCGTGTGCACTTTATTCAGCTGGCGTTATTGATGGGTATGGGGGCTGCCACTACAGCATTAATATCTCGTGCTTGGGGCGGTAATAATCTCTCCCTAGCCGTAGATACCATGAAGCTTTCCATCAAGTTTGGTTTGGGGATTTGTTTGCTGGTAACTGCACTGGCCATGATAGGCGCAGGGCCTATTGCCAGTTTTTTCCAGCTGACGGGCGAGAGTCGTGAGCTAGCTATTAGCTATATTCGTTGGATGTTTCTATTTGCGCCGTTTCAGGGACTGGTCATGATGATGAGTACAGCCTCCCGGGCCGCAGGTGATGCCAAGGCGCCGCTCTATATCGGTATTGTCTCCAATGTTATCAGTGTTATTGGTGCATACATGCTGGCCTACGGTGTTGCAGGATTACCCGCGATGGGGGTGCAGGGCGCAGCCATAGGTTGGGGCGTAGCCTATTTGATTTCGGCCATTGTGTATTTTTCGCGTTGGTATCTTGGCCATCTTAAATTACCTTTTAAAGTAGATGAGGGCGGCGAAAAGGCCAAAACCAAGCAGTTCATCAATATCAGCATGCCTGCTACGGTTGAGCAGTTAATTATGCAGGGCGCCATGTTGGTGTTTATAGGCTTTGTTGCCCAATACGGCGCTGAAGCCTTCGCAGCTTACGGTGTGGGTATTAACATTATGTCTGTAGCGGCTGTAATTGGCCTTGGATTCTCGATAGCTGCTTCTGCCAATGTAGGAATGTCATTAGGTGCCGGCAAACCGGAACAGGCTTTAGAAGCCAGTATGGAAGCCTTAAAGCTTGCTGTGACGATTATGGCGTTGGTAGGTTTAGGCTTTGGCGTTTTTGCGGAAGATATCAGCGAATTTATGGTTGATGACAGCCGAGTGGTTGAAATTAGTACGCTGTTTTTACGGATCCTGGCATTCTTATTACCCATCTTGGGAATAGATTTTGTATTAAGTGGTGCAATGCGTGGAGCGGGTGATACTCGTTATCCGTTAATCGCAGGCATAATGACGTCGCTTGGTGTGCGTCTACCTCTTGCCGCTTTATGCATTTGGTTGGATTTACCGGTGTGGTGTATTTTCTCGGTGTTCTTATTCGATCAGTTGATGAAATGTTTATTACTGACTAGACGCTACAGGCAAAAACGCTGGCTTACTGTCTTTTCGTAATCAATTTAGAAATCATTAGGTAAGCTTTAAGGTCGGAGTCCCCTAGTCCCTTTAGAGACCTTCGGAGGCAGGACGCCGACGCAGAGCGGCCATGGATGGCGCAAAGCGTGTCTCTAAAGGGACTAGGGGACTTCGGCCGCCACGATCTTCATTAAAATATTACGGCTTAGTTATTCTAAATGAGTGGGTGGCGCTTGCGATCCGTTGTTGCCTTCCTGGGCACGCTGTTCGGCATCCATGCCCGCTCTGCGTCGGCGTCCTGCCTCCGAAGGCCCAGGAAGGCAACAACGAATCACAAGCTTAAAGCTTACCTTTTGTTTTCTTTAGTTGGATTATTCTTTTTTGCTTGCGTGTTGTCCTGCAATTCTGCCGAAACACAATCCACGCAGTACTGATGTTCCTACCGTGTAGTTTCCGTAATGCATACCTACGGTTTCACCGGCTGCGTACAGCCCTGGTATCACTTCACCGCTGGCATTGACTACCTGAGCTTGGCCGTTGGTGCGTAAACCTCCATGGGTAAAGCAGATGGAGGAAATTGCCGGGTAGCAGTAGTAGGGTGGTGAATCGATAGGGGCGGCAAAGTTTTCTTTTGGTGGATTGATACCTTCGGTCGTCGCACCGTCCAAGTGGCCCTTCACCAGCAGTTCACCCAGAACACCACCGCGTTTTACCTTATCGGCATTTACGCAGGCTCTGTTGTACTCGTTGATGGTTTGTTTCAGCTTGGCTGGTGGAATCATCAGCTGTGCTGCAAGTTCCTCAATAGAGTCTGCCTTGATTGGTGGTTTATCGGTACGGATACCGTATTTCCAGTTGCAGTCTTTGTCGCTTGCCAGTTTTTCATCGTAGATGGTGTAGGCGATTCCGCCTGGTTGTTCCATGATGGCCTCAGGAGGCGCTTCTTGCCACTCGAAGATAGCGTTAGGGGCTTCGTTGATAAAGCGCTCTCCGCGCTGATTAACCATTACTCCATAGGGCCAGATATTTGCCATGGCTTCCTGTAGGCCAGTGCGAGGGTCGACAACCTGTTGGTGACAATCGGACCAGTCACCGGCAGCAGCAGCATTCAGCTCCAGTGCCATGCGCAGGCCTTCACCTTTGTTGTAGTGACCACCTTTGGCTACAGGGCGCAGGTAACGGTTGTTCTTGCCGCCGTATTGCACCAGCATTTGCGGGTTACCTTCGAAGCCGCCAGAGGCCAGAACCACTTTACCGTAGACTTGAATGGTTTCGTTGTCTTTGCCGCTACAGCGTACACCGACTACGGTACCGTTTTCTTCAATCAGTTTATTGGCAGTGGTTTCAAACAGGAACTGGCCGCCTTTTTCTTCAATACGTGGCGTCAGGCTTTCGACAATGGCGAGTCCGCCACCGTAAATCTGTACGTAAGGAATACTCTCGATACAAAACGGCAGTGGGGCGGCTTGTTTCGGGTCGATTTTAATGCCGCGTTCGGTTAGCCATTCCAGGGTCGGTGCTACGGCTTCGGCAAAGCTGCCGAGTAATTCTGGGTCAACAAATTGTGCGGTTTTAGCGAGTTGGGACCAGTTTTCGTAGTCGCTGACGGTTTCGGCTTCGATATCAGGATCAACGTGGAAGCCTTTGTTGATGCCGTAGGACATGTAGAACATATCGTTCAGCTCAAAGCCTTCCTGATCGGGGCCGCCTTTTAGCAGCATGTTGGCTTCGGTCCAGCGGGTGTTGCCGCCCATCATGTCGCGTGGTGCGCGTTCAATATTAATGACGGTTGAGCCGGCTTCCAGCGCGGACAGGGCGCAGCTTAAACCTGCAGCGCCTGCACCGACGATAACAATATCTGCGTGATGTTGTTTCATATGATTCTCCTACCTTTTAATCTTAAATATCTGGTTTAGTTATTCGCATCCAAAATGGCTTGTTTAACAAACGCTTTGGCAATTTGTACTTTGTGGGCGTTGTAACGTGAGGGACGTGCGCCGGCCATGGCCAGTTCTGCTGCCTCGAGAGCTACGGTTTCTGTGATTTCTTTGCCTAGCAGGAAGGCTTCGGCTTTTTCGGCACGCAGTGGCAGTGGGGCGACGGCGCCAAGTCCCAGTTGCGCGCTTTTCACAACGCCATTTTCCACGTCGATAGCCGATGCCAGAGATACCACGGGGAAGTCGATAGAACCGCGAGCGCGGAATTTCTGGTACTGCTGGCTGTTGGCTTCGGGTTTGGTGATGTGAATTTCTGTTATCAACTCACCATCGCGCAAGCTATTGTTTTTGCCTTTACCGGGCTGAGCGAACTCGGCTGCGGTTAAGGTACGTTCGGTGGTGATAATCGTGGCATTGAGCGTTAGCAGGGCTGGGGCTAAGTCAGAAGGTGACGCACTGATACAACCGCAGGACATACAGCGGCTGGCTTCTTCTTTGGCTTGAGTTTGATTGAGGCCTGCAAAATCTTCACCCATTGGTTCTGCGCGTTTTTGCTCCAGCGTCCGCTCGGCTTCCTTCAGCATAGGCTTGGTGCCTTCGAGAATGCTTGGCTCGAAGATCTTGATTGGCTCGGCGGGTGTCAGCTCGACAGTGCTGGACTTGCAGTGTTGTTTCACGATAAGTTCGGCACCACGGCGCCCGGCGCCCAACGCGGTAACCACGGTGGTAGGGCCAGAGATAAAATCACCACCGGCATATACATTGTTGTTCAGTGCCGCAGGTGCTTGTGTGCCTTGGTGATGGTTATAGGCCTGCGTCAGCTCGTCATTAAGCATAGCGATATCGGCTATTTCACCGATGGATTTCATCACGGCAGTGACTTCCATGGTAAATTCTGAACCTTCGATAGGGGTGACGTTTGGTCTTCCTGAAGAATCTGAATCGGCGCGCTGCATTTTGACAAAACGGACTTCCAGCTTGTCACCTTTGCGAGTGATACCTACAGGCATGGTCAGATAGTCGAACTCCACACCTTCATCAATTGCGGTATGCAGTTCGTGTTCGATCACAGCAATCTGATCACGGGCCAGGCGGTCGACAACCAGCGGCTCGGCGCCCATACGTTTTAAGGTTGTGGCAACATCAACACCGACATTACCGCCACCGATGACCAGCACGCGACCGGCAATGCGTTTTTGTTTGCCTTCGCTCAGTTCTTTCAAGAACTGAATACCGGAAACACATTCATCTTCACCTTCGATACGCATCATACGCTCCTTCCAGGCGCCGGTGCCCAGGAAGACGGCATCGTGATCGCGGGACAGATCTTCGACGCTAATATCGCTGCCCAGTGTCATATTGCATTTGAAGTTAATGCCCATTACTTCGTAAGCATGGATTTGTTTGTCGATTACATCTGCAGGGATACGGTAGTCGGGCAGGCCGTAGCGCAATAGGCCGCCAGGTTTTTCAAACTGCTCGTAGACAGTGACTTGGTTGCCCGCTTTACGCAGGTAATAGGCGGCAGCCAAGCCGGCAGGGCCGGAGCCTACAACGGCCATATGCTTACCAGTATCTGCCGCGGTAACGGTCATAAACTGTTGCGGGTTATCCAGCACACGATCACCCAGCATGCGCTCGACAGAACGAATACCAATTTCTTCATCGTGGGCTTTGCGGCTGCAGACATCCTGGCAGGTGTGGGGACAGGCACGGCCGGTAATGGCGGGCATGGCATTGGTTTGCAGCAGAATTTCCGCGGCTTCGTCGAAGTTATCTTCACGGATTTTTGCCATGTAATAAGCGACGTTAACGCCGGTAGGGCAGCCGCTGGAGCAGGCGCTGGGGTTTACATTTATGGACCCCATTACCGAGTGATTGCGGTTATCACCACGCAGGGCGTAGCAGGTATCACCGCCTTTCATAATGCAGTCGAAGTAATTGTCTTCGGCACGGAAATACCAGCAGCGTACATCCTGACAGATGTTGCCGGCGATGGTGCCGGAATAGCGTAGTAGGGGAGATGCGGTTTGTGCGGCGGCTTGAGCCAAGACATTGAAGCCGTCTTTCACGAGCGGGCTATTAGCAATCTCCTCAACAGTGGTGGTGGCACCAATCTTCAGAATGTCGCCATCCATGGTTATCGTGTTAAGGCCTTCAACGGTTTTAAGGTTGATAAGCGTTGCCGGTGAATCGCGGTAGATATTTTTCTTTAACCCACTGATCAGGTCGGTACCTCCGGCAACCACTTTGGTATTGCCTTGACTTAAGGCGGTTGCTGCCTCATCAATAGAGGTGACATTGTTTACGGTTAATGGCTTCATACTTCAGCCTCCTTGATTTTGCCGAGGGCTTTTAAAACTTTGTCGGGAGTTATGGGGACTTCACGTATGCGCACACCAATAGCGTTGTAGACGGCATTGGCGATTGCGGGTGCAATACCGCTCTGGTTGGCTTGGCCAACACCGGAAGCCCCATAGGGGTGTGTTACATCTCCAGGGGTTTCAACAATGACGGGTTCGACTTCGGAATCGAGAATGGTGGCTACCGGGTAGTCGACCCAGTTATTGTTAACCTGTTTTCCTGTCTGCGGGTCGCGGATCATTTCTGCGCCGTGCCCGGAGGCTTCTACACCGTGATGAATGGTGAGGAAACAACCTTCAACCGCTTTGGGGTAGAGTGCTTTACCGACATCCTGGGCGTGAACAATTTTGATATTACTGAGTTGGCCGGTTTCAGTATCGACATCGAGTGTGGCAAAGGTCGCCCCGGTTTCTGCCGCGTTAGGGCCACCGGTGGTGGTGTGCGCGTGGTAACCGATCATATCGTAGAGTGGCCCCATGGAACCCATGCTTAAAAATACGGCTACCCAAGGAAGGGCTTGCTCGGGCTTGCCTTTCACATAAACCAAGCCGCCTTTGGTTTCCAGGTCTTCTGGCTTGGCACTCAGCATAGGGGCGGCTTTTTCAAATAGCTGGTTACGCGCATCCAGTGCCGCATGATAGGTGGCATAACCCTGCTTGATGGTGCCGCTTGAACAGGCTTGATAGCTGGTATAAGGCGTTGAGTCCGTGTCGTGAGATACGTGGCTTACGCGACTGATATCCAGGCCTAACACTTCGGCAGCAATTTGGGTTTGAGCTGTAGAGCCACCTTGGCCTAAATCGGCATAGGCGCAGGAAACCAGTGCGGTACCCATCGCTTGGATTTTAATAATGGTTGAGCTTCTTAAACCTTCACCCCCCGTTTGCTGTGCAGACAGAGATACGCCAACACCGCTGCGAATGCGACCGCTTTTTTCTGTATGAGGTTTACGGTTTTGCCAATCGACTTTGGCGGCACCTTCGTCCAGGCATTTGGATATATCACCACCAGATAGGTAATGGCCTTCTTCGCAGAATTCGTAGGTTAAATCCAGCAGATTGTCGCCGGGGCGCATATGGTTTTTCTTACGCAGTTCTATAGGGTCGATACCGAGCTTTTCGGCAGCGATATCCATGGTGGATTCAACGGCAATAAATATTTCGGGGTTGCCCCAGCCCTGCCAGCCTTGGGTGCCGGGGCCGTTGGTATGCACGTATTTTTTTACGTGTTTGCTATGCTCACAGTTGCGTGAATAGAGCATGGTGCCGGTGGCAGTAGAGTCAAACAGTAGGGGACCGTGGGGGATTAACATGCCGCCGGTGGTAATGTCGCGCCAACTGTTTAATTCTACGGTGGTGAGGGTGCCGTCTTTTTTAAAGCCCAGTTTGACCTTGGTATCGAAACTGCCACGCCCCCAGTGGTAGAGAAAGTCTTCTTGCTTGGTGTGCTCAAGCCGAACGGGTTTACCTAATGTCATAGAGGCTGTGACGGCCAATACGGTATAGGTTGCAACACCACAGGCGGCTTTCTGTTCCATAAAGTTGGATTTGAAAGCTCCACTGCCCAGGCGGCCACCAAAACTGCCGGCGGTTACCGGGGAGACAACATTGATTTTACTTTCGGGAATACCGAAGTGCAGAGCCAGCTGCATCTTGGCGCCGTGTAGCCATTGGGCATCAATGTAGACTGTGAGTTTGTCTTCACTGTAGTCCGCTACTGCGCAGTCGTTGCCCATAAAGGGCGCGTGTACCAAGCCAAAACCAAAGTCGGATTCTTCGACAATAACATCGGCTTCAGCAAAACCTTTTTCTACATCACCAAAACCGTCGTATCCACCTTCTTCACGTTTTGTGAACAGGCCTTTTTCGTTTTTCTCGCTAAAGACCTTGTGCTCTTTCCAAGTGTTAACGTTAGGCAGGGACTCCGGGGTTTCTTCAAAAATAAAACCAGGTTTTAGTAGATTGCCTTTGGGAATTTTGGTGATGGCTTGCGGTGAGCCTTCTTTTTTCGCTTCACGGGGATCCATCACGAAGGGCAAGACTTCGTAGTCAACCTCAATAAGCTTAACCGCTTGTTGGGCGATCTCTTCCGTACGTGCTACAACCACAGCCACCTCTGCGCCTACATAGAAAAGCCGTTGCGGAAATATATGTGGGAAAGCCTGGTAGGTCATTACCAGCTCGACGCCGGGCAAAGCTTCAGCTGCACTGGCATCAATAGCAATAATTTCAGCGTTAGCATGTGGCGAGCGCAGTACCTTGGCATGCAACATACCTTTGAGTTGCACATCGTTGTTGTAGGTCGCTTTACCGGTCACCTTTTTAAAGATATTGACGTTGCGAACGTTGGTGCCAACGGTTTGTGTATCTTGAATGGTTTCTTTAAGCAGCGTGCTGGAATCAGTCATCTTGCGTTACCTCCTTGGCAAGGGTTGCTGCAGCGCTGTTAACCGCATTGACAATATGTTCGTAGGCGGCACAGCGACAAATATTGCCTGATAAGGCCTGCTTGATTTCGGTGTCGGTGGGATTAGGGTTATTTTCCAATAGATGCTTGGTGGTCATGATAAAACCGGGGCTGCAGTAACCACATTGGGAGCCGCGCTCATCGACAAAGGCCTGCTGGATAGGGTGCAGGTTGTTGCCGTTAGCCATGCCTTCGATGGTTTCAATGGTCTTACCATCCAGAGTGGCGACCATGGTGACGCATGCCAGAGTCGGGAGGCCGTCTACCAATACCGTACAGGAACCACAGGCCCCTTCGGCGCAGGTTTCTTTGGTGCCGGTCAGTGACAGTTCATTTCTTAAGAAGTGCGTTAGGGTCCACTGAGATGAAATATGGTGTGTTTGCTGCTGACCATTAATGGTTAGCTGAATCGATTCTTGTGTCGCGCTTGGTGTGCGCGTATTCACAACAGGTTGTTGGATGGCGACGGTCATAATCCCTCCGGTCACAGGCTTGTAGAGCATAACCCTTATGCTTATGTGGGTATGTTTGAACTATCGCACAGGGGCTGAAAACCCTTATTGCAAAAAGCGTTATTCAAATTTGTCATTTTCGTAGAATGGGGCTGTTGCGAGTAAAAAATTGATGTGCATCAAAAATTGCGAGATTTTTCACGGATAGTCTGAAAAGGAATTTTAAAAAAGTTAAACCCGAGGGAAGGTTTTCGTTATGAAAAAAACATCAGTTTTAATCGTTGGTGGTGGGCCATTAGGAATAACTGCATCTGCCTTACTGTCGCAATACGGTATAGATTCAATCACCGTAGATATGCGTGATGACTTGAGTAATCACCCCCGTGCTCGTTTGTACGATTCACCTTCTGCTGAACTGTTTCGCCAGTTGGGCGTAGCGGATGAAATCGATGAAACCGGTATTGGGGCCAAGTGGACGCAGTACAACCGTGCCTTTGTCGATATTAAATCTGGGCCAATTGCCAACTTGTATTCACCGGAGTTTCATTCTGTACCCCGTGATATTACGCCACAGAAGCCGGTGATGACTTGCCAGGATCTATTGGAACCGATTCTGTTAAAGGCTGCAGAAGAGCATAAATCGGCGGAGTTCCACTTCAGTTCTGAGGTTTACGATGTACAGCAGGGCGAGAGTGGCTGTACAGCCAGGGTTCGTCACTTAAAAACCGGCGAAGAGTTTGAGGTTGAGGCGGATTACATTATTGGTGCCGATGGTTCCCGTAGTGAGATGCGTAAACTTGTTGGAGGCGAGCTGGTAGGGGAGGTACGCCAACGCTGGTTCAGAGATATTCTCTTCCATGCGGATTTAACCCCATATGTACAAAGCAATATGGGCGGTTTACTGTATGTTTCTCATCCCGATGGCGTTGGTCTGTACCAGCCGCTGGATGGCAAGAACCGTTGGCGCTGTCAGGTACCCACTACCGATCCTAATGCTGATGACAGTGAGGAGTACTTTGTTAATTGGATTAAGCACACCTTAGGCGCAGGTGATGAATTTACCCTGGAGATTGAAAGTATTCTGCGCTGGCAGGTAACGGCTCGAGTATCGACCAAGTTCAGCAATAACCGTATCCATTTGATTGGTGATGCGGCCCAGGTATTTACCCCTACCGGTGGTATGGGTATGAATACGGCCTTTACAGGCTTGTATAACCTGGCTTGGAAGCTGGCTTATGTGATCAAAGGTGTGGCACCTGCCAGTATTCTGGAGACCTATCATGAGGAGTATCATCCTCAGGCGACTCTGCGCACCCAAACCTGTCTTGAAAATGCTGATTTTCTGGGAGGTATCTACCGGGCTTACCGTAGAGGTGAGGATCTGGAACAAGCAACTCGTGACTGTTACCAGTACGCGGCTTATACCGGAGTGACCTTCGGTTATGAGTATTCCTCAAGTTTGGTCCAGGAAGATCCTGACCTGGCCCCTGTAGTTAAACACGATAAGCTAAATTATGCCCCGATTGTTCGCAACGGCCGTCGTGCGCCACATATCTGGATCGATCAGGCGGCAAATAAGTCGCTGTACGACTGGTTCGGCTTGGATTACGTGGTTGCTTTGGGTGCTACGGCTGATAAGGCTGAGTGGTCAGATGCGGTAGATAGCCTGCAGGCCAAAGGCTTCCCCGTGCGGATTGAGGAACTGCCTGAGCAGCAGTACACCCCATATGATGGGGAGGAGGTTGTGATTATCCGTCCAGATCGCATTGTGGCGGCGCATTGGGCTGATGTGACAGAACCTGCGGTTGATTTGTTGGCGGGTTGTTTACCTCTGGTTTAAGCTAATAATCGCTGCGATCTGTGGGTTTGGAAAATGTTAGGAGTCCTTAACTAGATCGTGGCGATTGCGGTGCCTTATTGCCTGCCAGGACACGCTGTTCGCCATCCATGGCCGCTCTATCGTCGGCGTCCTGCCTCCGAAGGTCCTAGCAGGCAATAAGGCACCACAATCTTAATTTCATCACTTGTTTTCTTATCTGGTTTTGGTTGTTCGCACCCTTTTCTACTCTCTGTATCAAAAAGTGCAAAGCATGTTGACTTTAAAGGTGTATATGTAAAACTTTTACATTGAGCTGAGGGGGAAAATCGTGGATCTGCATTATATTATCTTACCTGAATTGAAATTGATTCTTGAGCACTATGGCCATTCGTCCGCCAAACTCAATTTAGATAAAAATACTGATCTTGATGAGGTTATTAAGGAAAACCTGGAGGATAGGGCGCTATTCTTCTGGGCTATGGAGCGTTTCGTTAAACAGATGAAACGTCCAGACTGGGGACTCATAGTCGCTGATAACGTCAGTATGGCGAAGCTGGGTGCTTTTGGTTATGCAGGCATATCAGCGCCCAGTTTGATGCATACGATGAAATTAATGTTGCAATTCCCACCTTTGTCAGCATGGTTTTATGACTTCAATTTTGTTGAAGGTGAAGAATTCGTCGAAGTGCACTTTACCCCCAACCGCCCATTAGGTGAGTTGGAAAAGGGGATAGCCGATATGACCATCGCTCAAATGTGCCGACATATATTTAATCTTTATCCTTTGCATAAAAGCCGAATTGAAGTGTCTTACTGCGGTGCAGAACGCGAGTATGTCAACGAGATTAAACGCCGTATTCCTGGTCCAATCACCTTTGAATCCAGTACCTATTCTTTAAAGATTCCTGCTGAACTCTATTATTCCGAATCACCTTTCTATGTGAAGGAAATTTGGGATGTCGCGCTTCAAAACTGTAAGAAGATGTTGTCGGTCATCAAATATATGTCGACGACCGACCCTGTTGATGCGGTGCGGGAGTATCTGGATGAAGCGATTGCCGATAACTACCGCAAGCGTCCATCTTGCGATCAATTACCTAATATTTCGGCGATTGCTGAAAAACTCAATCTTTCTGAGGCGTCTCTACGTCACTATCTGCGTTCCAAAAATCACCAGTTCCGACAGTTGAAAGAAGAAGCCAGACGCAAGTGGTTACTGAAGTTGTTGCGTGAAGAAGAGCTTACTATTCAGACTGTAGGTTATATTCTTGGCTATCACGATGCTGCAAACTTCACCCGCAGCTGCATGTCCTGGTTTGATATGACTCCAAAACAGCTGCGTAATCAGCTCCCCCCCGAAGAAGAAAGCACTGAAACTTAATATCCCTATATCCCGAAGTTGGTTTTTGCACGGAGTAAGGAGTTAGCCGATAGGGCTTCTCGTAGCAATCAGCCCATCGTTTAAGCGGCAGGAAAAAGTCAGGGTAGTCGCGAGGACTGTCTGAACGCTTTCCGTGAGTTCCGCAGCGCTGACTTTTTCCTGCCGCTTATGGGCGCGAAGAGAAGCCCTAGCGGCTGACTCCGAATTTAGAACCCCATACTAACAAACACAAAAAAGGCGTAGTGGCCAAGCCAACTACGCCAAAGTCCATAGCTTACTACAGAGAGTTACTTTTCTGGTGTGAACTTAACGGGCATCTTCATAATCGCATGGAACCAGATGCTGTCCAGGTACTCAATATCACCGGTAGGGGCCAGATCAGGAATACGCTCAAGGATCTCTTTAATCAGAACCTGAAGCTGCATCAGTGCCAGCTGAGCGCCCAAACAGGTATGAGGGCCTACACCGAAGGCCAAGTGCTTTCTGGCGTTCTCACGGGTAATATCAAACTTGTTTGGATCTTCAAACAGGTCTTCATCGCGGTTAGCCGATACGTAAGACAGGAATACCTTGTCGCCTTTCTTGATTTTCTGGCCGCGAATTTCAGTATCTTCCATAACGGTACGACGGAACTGCATTACCGGAGGTGATACACGCAGTACCTCGTGCAGCGCGTTAGGCAGGTACTTGTCTGGATCAGACTTGATCAGGTCGTACTGCTCTGGATGCTCTTTCATTAAGCGCATAAAGTGCACCAGAGTGTTACGAGTGGTCTCGTGACCGGCAATGGACAGGGTCACAAAGAACATGTTGATGGTGAACTGGTCAACCTTTTCACCTTCAATCTCACCATTCACATAGGTGCTCAGCAGCGAGTCATCTGGGTTCTCACGCTTTTTCTTACTCAGCTCTTCACAATAAGCAAACAGCTTAAGGGTTGGTGTGAGCTCTTCTGGGCTGGCACGGTATGGTGTTTCGGTGTCTGCGATCTGATTACCGAGGTTGAAGATCATTTCGCGATCTTCTTCCGGCACGCCCAGGATTTCACAGAAGGTTTGTACTGGCAGGCGAGAAGCGATATCAAATACCAGCTCACATTCGCCTTTATTGGCAACGCCGTCGACGATTTGTTTGGCGATCTTTTCGATTTGAGGCTTGTAAGCCAGCAGGTTCTTCGGCAGGAACGGAGGCATAGCCACTTTACGCACGGCGGTATGTTCCGGGGCGTCTTTACCCATAATACCGGCGCGGTGCATACCTAACTGTTCTTCGGTTGCATCCCACAGCAGGGGGCCACCCTCGGCGCTGGAGAACAGCTTGGTGTTACGCGATACAGCCTGAACATCCTCGTGCTTGGTCAGGATCCAAAAGCCTTTATCCATGGTGAGCAAATCATTCTTGGATTTGTAGCTCTCAGTCGCTGGATTCCATTTTACCGGGGCGTTCTTGCGAAGGTACTCGAAATACTCAACTGCAGGGCCTTTGTTGTCGGCAATAATGCTGAGGTCGAGAATATTGAATTCTTCATACTTGGTCATAGCTGTCTCGCTGATTACTTAGCTAAGTTACATAAACATTCACGGTTAGTATCGTGATTAATGCTCCGGCGGGGTATGTCATAAAAAAAGTGGAAAATTGTCATTTTCGAACGGGGGATAGTGGAAATCATAAGCACCTTGGTAAGGTAAAAATCACTCGGATTTCACTGTGATTTCCATCCCTCTATAGGGGCTCATAGAGCGCTTATAACAAAGGGGACTAATGGAAATGCCTTATTAATGTAAAGAGCGCTATGACTTCTGTATCCCTTGAATGGCAAGACGCCACCGATAGTAAAGATCAACCCACCCGTGAATTTCACCTGCAGCGTGAAGGCAAACGCCTGTTAACCGGTGCTGTATGGCTGCCGGAAACCGTGGCCGATAATGTCCCCTTAGTGTGCTTTGGCCATGGCGGTTCCGGCGATCGCTACCAGCAGCCTATCAGTACTATGGCAAGCAAGTTCCTGGCGCAGGGCATTCCCTGTTTGGCTATCGATGGTCCGGTACATGGGCTGCGAGGCTTGAAAGAGGGGCATCCGCAGGCCAATTTCCAGAAGCATTATGTTCAGCCTGACAGCATGGAGCTGATGCGTGATGACTGGCAGGCCGCGGTAGAAACCGTATTGGCCTTGCCTGAAGTAGGGCCGCGTTCCCTGGCCTATTGGGGCCTATCCATGGGCACTATGTTCGGTTTGCCATTTATCGCCGATCGCAATGACGTCTTGGTTGCCTGCTTGGGCTTGGCCGGTGCTGATACTGATAAGTTCCCACACGGCGCTGAATTGTTGGATCTCGCTTCTCAGTTGACCTGCCCAACCTTCTTCCTGATGCAGTGGGATGATGAAATCATCAACCGCGAGCGTTACCTGAATCTGTTTGATGCTCTGGGCTCCAACAACAAGCGCATGCATGCCAACCCTGGTAAGCATGCGGAAGTGGCCAAAGATGAGATCGCCTTTATGGTCGATTTTATGCTGGGTCATATTCAGGGCCGTCTGGCTGAACGTCAAGTGAGCAATATCTCCAGCTGAGCACTGAACTATTTTGAGCATTAACGCATGACCGAAGCGATTGAGTTTGTATCCATGAGTTCCGCTTACGAAGGCAGCCCTTCAGGGTTTAAAGGCTTTATGCAAGCTGTGCGCGCGGAACTTAAGGCAGAACAAATTCTAACGGACCCGCTCAAAACCTTTGCCTATGCTACCGATGCCAGCTTTTACCGTTTAACGCCTCGAGCTGTTATTACCGTAAATACCATTGAAGATGTTCGCCAGGTTATCAGTGCGGCCTATTACTATGGTGTGCCAATTACCTTCCGCGCCGCAGGTACCAGTTTGTCAGGGCAGGCGGTTACGGATTCTGTGTTGGTTCGCCTGGGTCATGGCTGGACTGACTATCGTATCGAAGATCAAGGTAAGCGTATCGCAGTAGAGCCAGGTTTAATTGGTGCTAAAGTGAATCGCCTGTTGGCACCTTACGGTCGCAAGATCGGCCCGGATCCAGCTTCTATCGATACCGCTAAAGTCGGCGGTATCGCCGCGAATAATGCCAGCGGTATGTGCTGTGGCGTGAGCCAGAACAGTTACCACACCTTGCACAGTATGAAACTGCTTTTGGCCGACGGCACCTATCTGGATACCGGCTGCGAAAGCAGCCGTAATGACTTCTGTGTTACCCATCAGGATTTTCTCGATAACCTGGAGCAATTAGGCCAAGAGGTTAAACGAGATCAAGCGCTGTCGGAAAAGATCGCCCGTAAGTACCGTTTAAAAAATACCACCGGTTACGGTATTAACGCCTTGTTGGAATTCGATGACCCCTTCGATATTCTGCAGCACCTGATGATCGGTTCAGAAGGCACCCTGGGTTTTATCGCCGAGATTACCTACAACACGGTTATCGATCCTCAGTATAAACGCGCCGCTTTCCTGTGTTTCCCCAATGTGGAGCAGGCCTGTCTTGCCGTACAGGCGCTTAAACAGGTGGATGTTGCAGCCGTTGAATTAATGGATAACGCCGGCCTTAAATCCATTCAGAATATGGCGGGTGTACCTGAAGCGTTAAAGTCCATTGATGATACTACGACTGCATTATTGGTCGATGCTCGCGGCGAAACGCCGGAGCATCTTGAGCATGTCTGTGATGCGGTAAACAAGCTGTGCGAACAATTCAGTTTATTGTGGCCCTGTGAATTTTCAAACGATAGCGATACTTATAATAGCTACTGGAAAGTCCGTAAGGGTTTATTTCCTACGGTAGGGGCCAATCGTGATACGGGTACTACCGTTATTATTGAGGATGTGGCGTTTCCGGTAGAACAACTGGCTGAAGCCGTTTTAAAGCTGCAGGCATTGTTTGTCGAGCACGGCTATCCGCAGACACTGATCTTTGGGCATGCACTTGAAGGTAACCTGCACTTTGTGTTCAGTCAGGCTTTCACAACGGCTGAAGATATCGCGCAATACGATGGCTTTATGCAAGCGGTTGCTGATCTTGTGGTTAAAGATTACGAAGGTGCTTTAAAAGCCGAGCATGGTACTGGCCGCAATATGGCGCCGTTTGTGAAGCTGGAGTGGGGCGAGGCGGCTTATTCGGTGATGCGCTCGATTAAGTCGCTATTTGATCCAAAAGATGTACTTAATCCCGGTGTCATCCTTAACGCCGATGAGCAGGTGCATATCAAGAACCTAAAACCGATGGCGCCGGTCAGTGACATCGTAGACAAGTGCATTGAGTGCGGTTTCTGTGAACCTACCTGTCCTTCCAAAGCATTATCACTGACGCCGCGTCAACGTATTGCGGTGCAACGTGAGTTATCTCGTCTATCGCAAAGCCATAGTCGTGAAGACCAGCAACGTTATTGGGATATTGCCAAGCAATACCAGTACGACGGTGAAGAAACCTGTGCAGCCTGTGGCCTGTGTGAAGTGGCTTGCCCGGTGAATATCAATACCGGCGATTTAACCCGTCATTTACGCCAGCAACATTCAATGGCGGCCCATCATGTGGCTTGGTCGGCTGCCAAGCATTATGGCAAAGTCTTGTCTGCGGTCAGAGTGGGGATGGCCATCTCAGCCGGCGTACAGCGCCTGTTGGGACGTAAATTACCGCTGTGGGTTAGTAAAGTGATGCGCGGTTTAAGCTTTGGTAAAGCACCGTTGTGGTTACAATCAACGCCATCTGCCCCAGTGCAGCACAACTTAGCGCAACCTCTAATGCCAGATGCACCCAAGGTGGTGTATTTCAGTGGTTGTGCCAATCGCAGCATGGGGCCCGATAGCAATACCATTGCCAGTGATAAACGCAGCCTGCAACAGGCGACGGTATCCCTGTTAAATAAAGCGGGTTTCAAAGTGGTTTTCCCTCCTGCACAGGAAGAGCTTTGTTGTGGCATGCCCATGTATAGCAAAGGCTTTCCAGGGCAGGGCGATTTACTGCAACAGCAAGTCAACAAGTCTTTATTAGCGGCTACAGAAAATGGCCGTTGGCCGGTGATCTCCGATATGTCGCCTTGCAGTGCGCAATTGCAGGGTGGGTTGGATGAACGTATTCAACTTCAGGATGCCATGGCATTTATCACGGAGCATGCTTCCGACAAGTTATGCATTACGCCCGCAAACGAAACTATCGCCCTGCATATCCCCTGCAGTGCCGTACGTATGGGGATAGCTTCTCAAATGCAATCCTTGGCCGAGCAGTGTGCTAGCAAGGTAGTGATTCCAGAAGATATCAGCTGTTGTGGTTTTGCGGGTGACAAAGGCTTCTTTACCCCGGAATTAAATCAGAAGGCTCTGGAGGGGCTTAGCGAGCAGTTGCCTGATGACTGTCATCGTGGCGTATCCAGTAGCCGTACCTGCGAAATTGGTCTGAGTGAATACAGCGGAAAACCTTATCAGTCTTTGATTTATCTGCTGGATCAGCAGAGTGAATCGAAAACACATTAAACAAACCTGATCAGTCGAAGAGTAGAAGAGAGAACCATGTCTGAAGAATTACTGGTTGAAATTAATGACGGTGTCATGGTGATGACCCTTAACCGTCCCGAAGCCAAAAATGCTGTTACTAAAGCTATGGCTGAAAAAATTGCCGCCACCATGGATGAGTTTGAAGCAAGTGATGAAGTTCACGTTGCTGTATTGACCGGTGCGGGTGGTGCTTTTTGTGCCGGTATGGACCTGAAAGGTTTTGTCAAAGGTGAACTGCCAACAGTACCGGGGCGCGGGTTTGGCGGTATGACTCAGTATGTTGGCAGTAAACCCATAATTGCCGCAGTGGAAGGCGTGGCTTTAGCCGGTGGTCTGGAACTGGCGTTAGCCTGTGATCTGATTGTTTGTGCTGAGAAAACCCGTTTCGGTATTCCAGAAGTAAAACGTGGCTTGGTTGCTGCTGCCGGTGGTTTATTGCGTTTGCCGCGTCAGATTCCACCACGTATTGCGATGGAGTACGCCTTAACCGGTGATTTCTTTGATGCAGCGCGTGCTTACGAATTAGGCTTGATTAATCGCGTTGTAGGAGAAGGTGAGGCGTTACAAGAGGCCTTGGCTATTGCCAAGAATATTGCTGCTAATGGCCCATTGGCAGTGAAAGCGTCTAAGGAAATTATCGTTAAGCAATCGGACTGGAAAACCACCGAAGCCTTTGCGGAACAAATGGATATTGCTCGTCCTGTCATTAAGAGTGAAGACGCAAAAGAAGGCGCTCGAGCCTTTGCCGAAAAGCGTCAGCCGAATTGGCAAGGTAAGTAAGTTTTTATTTGTGAAGATATTTGTTTGTTGAAAAATAAATAAGTTGTGAGTGAAGAGATAGTCTATGACAGATGTATATTCTCAAGTTCCCGATTGGATGCCTGTTCTGATCGGTGCTGGCCAAACGGTAGAGCGAGAAGCAACCGCTGACTCCCCTATGGCACTGGCTAGCAAGGCAGCCATGGCTGCGGTGGAAGATACCGAAGCAAACGGCGTGGCTGCGGCTATCGATACGATCGCCGTTATCCGTATATTTTCCGATTCATCCAAGGCTTGGTCCTGCCAGCATGGTCGCAGCAACAATCCGCCGCAATCCATCGCCAAGGCCATTGGCGCTTCGCCTGAAAGCCGTATTTACAGTGCCGTGGGTGGCAATGAACCCTTGTCATTACTGATTGAGTTCGCCCGTGATATTGCAAAGGGCAAACGTGATCTGGTGATGCTGGCCGGTGCTGAGGCTCTGTTAAATCAAAAGCAGGCCGATCGTCAGCAGCAGATGCTGGATTGGGATGAAGCTTACAGCGAATCTTTGGAAGAGCGTCAAAGTGCTGCCAAGTTGCTGGCACCTCAGGAGCGTGCCAACGGCCTGATGTTACCAATGTTCTTCTATAGCCTGATAGAGCAGGCGCGCCGTCAGGCATATGGCACATCGTTAGATGAGTATCAGCAACAGATGGCCGCGCTGTTAACGCCTTTAAATCAGCAAGCGGTAGAAAACCCTTACACGCAATTTACCAAGTCCTATGCGCAAGAGGACATTCTTGATGGGCTGCCATTAACCCATATCTACAACAACCGCATGGTGGCAAAAGACGGTGTAAACCAGGGCGCGGCACTTATTTTATGTAGTGCAGGTAAAGCCCGAGAGCTGGGAATTAATCCTGAAAAATGGGTGTTCCTACACGGTTTAAGTCAGGGCACTGAATTGTGTTTTATCGAACGTGAAGATGTTTCTACCTCACGTATGGCACAGAAGGTTGTCGACGGCGCGTTAAGCATGGCAGGTAAATCGGTCGCTGATATTCAGGCCATGGATCTGTATAGCTGCTTCCCCTGTGCGGTGACCGCTATTACCGATCATTTGCAGTTGCCGGTTGACGGTGATGTGCCTTTGTCTTTAACCGGCGGCTTACCTTACTTTGGTGGCCCGGGTAATAACTACACCATGCACGGCCTGGCCGAAGCGGTAACTTACTCTCGTCGTAACCGCCAAGACTATACCTTGGTAACGGCGAACGGCGGCTTCCTTTCCAAACATGCTGCCGGTGTGTTTTCCGCGCAAGTCTCCGAGGTTGATTGGCGGGACGCCGATACCCAGCAATCCCAGGCAGATTTAAAAGCCAAACCTATGGCTATTGATCCTGAAGCAGGGCGTATCGTGACCTATGTGGTGAACTACCGCAAAGACGCGCCGGTAAATGCCATGGTGTTGGCTGAGAACGACAAAGGCGAGCGTTTTATTGCCACCACAGCAAAAGGGGATACGGATACGCTGGCAGCGATGCTGGCCGAGGATCCCAGTGGTCACGCTATTACCGTGACACCAACAGACATTGAATACCAGTTGCACTTCACCTTGGCGTGAAGGGCACAACGTAACTTAACGGGGAACGATTATGGATCTTAATTACAGCCCGGAGTATCAGGAGTTTCGTCAGGAACTTCGTGACTTTCTGGAAGCCAATAAAGACAAATGGCCTACACGCACACAAATAGTGCCAACCGAAGAAATGAAGGCCTGGCAAAAATTACTGATTGAGCACGGTTATACCGCACGAACTTATCCAAAAGAGTACGGTTGTTATGGGGCCAAGCCGGATGTACTGAAATCTCGAATTATCGCGGAAGAGTTTACGGCGGCGGGTGCCTACCTTGGCCTGAGTGGTCAGGGGGTGGCCATGTTGGTTCCCACCCTGTTGGAGTTGGGCACTGAAGAACAGAAAGCCGAGTGGGTCGAGAAAACCCTGCATGGTGATGTGCTTTGGTGTCAGGGCTATTCCGAACCGGGTGCGGGTTCCGATCTTGCTAGCCTGTCGACCAAGGCCACTGAAGATGGCGATGATTTTATTATCAATGGCCAAAAGATTTGGACCAGTACTGCAGCCGAAGCCCACATGATGTTCTGCTTGGTTCGGACCGAGCCAGATGCGCCGAAACACAAAGGCATCAGTTATCTATTAATTCCAATGGATACGCCGGGAATTGAGGTTCGTCCTCTGGTTACCATGACTGGTGAAGCTGAATTCAACGAAGTGTTCTTTACCGACGTACGTGTCCCCAAAACCAATATTGTAGGTGCTCGCGGTGAAGGCTGGGCGGTTGCCAACTCTACCCTCAAACACGAGCGCGGCATGTTGGGTGACCCTAATATCGCCCGCAATCGTCTTGAAAAAATTATTGCCATGATGAAAGAGGAAACCATCGACGGTACCACCTTGATGGAAAACCCTTTATTACGTGATCGTCTGCTGCAATTACAGGCGCGTATGTTAACCATGCAGTTCAACAGCTATCGCACCCTTACTGCCCAGTCGAAAAAGCAAAATCCTGGCTTGGCGCAGTTAGTAGGCAAGCTACAGGGCTGTGAGTTACGCCATCAAATCTCAGCACTGGCCATTGATGTGCTGGGTGAGCTGGGTTTGTTATTTGGCGAAACCCCACGCTTGCGTAATCACGGTGTTTGGCAGCGTCAGTATATGTTCGATCTGGGCTTGATTATTGGCGGTGGTACCGCGCAGATTCAGAAAAATATTATTGCTGAGCGTGGGCTGGGTATGCCTCGCGAACCTAAAGTTATGAAAACACAGCCAGCGAAGTAAGAGGGGAGACGATTATGGAATTTGCATTAACCGACGAACAAATCCAAATGCAGGAAAGTGTTGAACGCTTTCTGGCTGAAACCTCCAATCTTGAGTATGTCCGCAAGACGACTAACGAAGGTGCTGTACATGATAAAGGGTTGTGGCAGGGCATTGCCGAGATGGGCATGACCGCATTGCTCGTACCTGAAGACTTTGGCGGTATGGGTATGACAGTACTGGATGCCGCTTTGATTCAGGAGCAGTTGGGCTATCGCACAGCACCTGTAGGTTATATCCCTAATGCTGTGCTAGCGCCAATTGCGATTACCGAAGGTGGTAGTGATGAGCAAAAAGCCAAGTGGTTGCCCGCGTTGGCTGAAGGTTCTTTAAATGTTGCTGTGGGTATTAATGAATCGGCCAGTGGCAGCCGTGATGGGGCAGGTATCAAGGCTGAAGGTGGCAAGTTGTTTGGTCGCTCACTGTTCGTACTGGGTTCCCAGGATGCTGATTTGTTTATTTTCTCCACCACTAACGGAGAGCTTTACGCTGTAGAAGCCGGAGCAGAAGGTTTAGACCTGTCTGAGCTAAATACCGTTGATACCACTCAGGCTGTTTTTGAAGCCAACCTTAACGATGTAACCGCCGAAGCGCTGAATGCCCGCGATGACTTGTTAGCTGAGTTGATTGATATTGCACGCATTATGTTTGCTGCTGACAGCCTGGGTGCCTCGCAGAATATGCTTGATCAGGCCGTCGCTTACAGCCATGAGCGCGTCCAGTTTGGCCGCGCTATTGGCACCTTTCAAGCCGTCAAACATATGTGTGCAGAAATGGCCGGCGAAATTGAGCCGAGCCGTTCACTGATGTGGTACGCCGCCTACAGTTGTAGCGATGTGCCCGAAGATCGCAGCCTGATGGCCTGCCATGTAAAAGCACATATCTCCGAAATTAGCCGCTTTGTCGCACGCACTGCTACAGAAGCCCACGGTGGTATGGGCTTTACCGATGAGTTGGGTTTGCATTACTGGTTTAAACGTATTGGTTTTAACCGCCAGATTTTGGGTGGCCCAGAGAAAACCCGTGAACAAGCAGCACGCTTGCAGAATTGGATTGCGTAAAGGCAACGGAGAAGACTATGAAACTTTATCACAGCCGTAATACCCGCTCCCTGCGAGCCCTGTGGATGCTCGAAGAGATGGGTGTTGATTATGAACTGGATATCCTGCCATTTCCGCCACGGGTAAAGCAGCCAGAGTATCTGCAGATCAACAAGCTCGGCACCGTGCCGTACTTTGTCGATGGCGATATCTCCATGACTGAGTCGACCGGTATTTGTCAGTATTTGGGCGATAAATATCAGTCTGCTTTAGTGGTATCTGCGGACCATCCTGAGTATGGGGAATACATTAACTGGTTACATCAGTCTGATGCCTCTCTGACTTTCCCGCAGAGCTTGGTACTGCGTTACACCGTGATGGATAAGAATCCCGAAACCCGTGTTGTCGCTGAACAATATAAAACCTGGTTTTTAAGCCGCATTCAACGTGCCAGTGATCGCCTGAAAGATCATGAATATCTGGTGGATGATCGTTTCACCATTGCGGATATTGCTGTGGGTTATGCGATTTTTCTGGCAACGAAGGTTCCTGTGGCGGAAGGAAAAATCATCGATCTATTAGAACCGCATATGCGTGCTTATCTGGATCGATTGATGTCTCGTCCAGCCTTTATTAAAGCTGAAGCGTTAGGCGCTTAGGTAGGGGAAAGATTATGAGTGAAGTAACTACGAAAGAATTACAGGAATTTAGGGCTGAGATATCAGCCTGGGTAAAAGAAAATAAACCCGCTGAACCGGATTTCCTTTTACCGCTGACGTTTATGGAAGTGGGTACCGAACAACAGTTGGACTTTCTGCGTGAATGGCAGCGCACGATTTATGATGCCGGTTATCTGGGCATGGCCTGGCCAAAAGAATACGGCGGCCACAGTATGGATCCTAAATTTCAGGCCATTGCTGATCAGACCTTCCGTGCTCACCGCTGTCCGATCACCTTTAACTGGGTTGGTCTGGGGTGGGCCGGTCCTCTGATTAATCATATGGGTACCGAGGCTGAAAAACAGAAACACCTCAAAGGTATTTTGACTGCCGAAGATATCTGGTGTCAGGGTTTTTCTGAGCCGGATCACGGTTCTGATTTAGGTTCTGCACAAACCCGTGCAGTACGCGATGGCGACGAGTATGTCATCAATGGCCAGAAAATCTGGACCACTCATGGCAACTACGCCAAGTACATGATTCTGGTGGCCCGTACCAATCCCGAAGCCAAGCGTAAATATGACGGCTTGTCTTTCTTCCTGGCGCCAATGAATACACCGGGCATTGAAGCGCGTCCGATTCGCAAGCTCACCGGTGAGTATGGTTTTACCGAAACCTTCTTTACCGATGCACGCATTCCGGCTGATTGCCTGATGGGCGAAGAAGGGCAGGGTTGGAAGATCGCCATGCAAACGCTGCAGTTTGAACGTGGTGCCGAAGCTGGAGCTGCTGGTGGTGTCGCCACTGTTTCCAATACCGTTGATGACATGGTTAATGAAATCAAAGGTATTCAGCGTGATGGTGAATCGGTATTGAAAGATCCGCTGGTTCGCGATGAGCTGGTGAAATTAATTATGAGCCAGAAAGCTCTGGCACTGCAGACGCGTCGTTCCATGATCAAACCTTTGACCATGGATTATCCGGGTTCGTTAATGCTGGGCCGTAAACTGACTAATACCGAACACGGTCGCGCTATGCGCAAGTTCGCCGTCAACATGATGGGCGCACAAGGTGGGCTCTACGTAGGTGACGAGGATGTATTGTCCGGTGGTTTCTGGCAGCGGGCCTATCTTAACTCTCTGGGGGCGACAATCGGTGGCGGTACCAGTCAGGTACAGACCAACATTCTTGGTGAAAAAGTACTTGGCTTGCCCAAATAAGCGAGCAGACGCGATCGGTTATCAGTAGGAGAAAAGATTATGTCAGTTACAGGAAATACTTCCCTGGAATTTAGTGAAGAGCAGGCCATGTTAATGGACGTGGCGCAAGAGTTCTGCCGTGATAAATCACCGATTGCCGCCGTGCGCGAGCAATTGGAAACCGCTACCGGTTTTGACCAAGCCGTATGGGATGAAATGGTCGCTCTAGGCTGGACCGGTATTGCCTTGCCGGAGGCCTGCGGTGGTTCTGCGATGGGCGTGGCAACCGTTGTACCTGTTGTTGAAGCCATGGGACGCGCCATGCTGGGTACCCCTCTGGTGAGTACCACCTTGGCGAGTCACTTATTAATGCGTGCCTCAGAGGCCGAGCAAGTACAAGGTTTGTTGGCAGAAGTGGTTGATGGTGCTATCGCTACGGTAGCCCTGTTGGATAACGGGGATTGGGGTGATACACGCATTCAGTGCAGCCTTGATGCCGAAGGTGTTCTACAGGGGCAGAAGTTGTTTGTTACCGATGCTTCTGTAGCTTCCTTCTTTGTCGTGGTAGCAGAACAGCAGGGCACTCCCGCATTGGCGGTTGTACGTGCCGATGCTTTGCCGGCCGATGCCATTAAAGAGCGTGTCCTGATTGATCAAACCAAACGTTCAGCCAATATCGATTTTACCGGTGTTAAAGCCGAGCAGGTGATTAGTGGCGAGAAAGTCGTTAGCGCGTTACGTGACCTGCGTTTATTAGGTGCATTGTTAACCGCAGCAGAAACAACCGGCAGCACCAGTGCCTGTATCGATACTATTACCGAGTATCTGACTACTCGTAAACAGTTTGGTCAGTTGATTGGTTCCTATCAGGCACTAAAACATCCAACCGTAGAAATCCTGAATCAATACAACTACGCCCGCTCGTTTATCTATCACGCAGCAACGCTTATCGATGATGGATCACTGAGTGAGGATGCCGAAGTAGCTTGCCGTATGGCTAAAGCGCAGGCCAGCGATGCACTGGCTTATGGTGGCGACCGTGCGGTGCAATTCCATGGTGGTATGGGCTTTACCTATGAGTGTGATGCCCAACTGTATATCCGCCGCGCACAGTGGGTTCAGCAGCAGTTTGGCGATGCTATGCATCACCGTAAGCGCTTGGCAACCTTATTACTTGATCCGCTGGTGGCGTAAGCCTGCACACTTGAATACATAAAAATAACGGGAGACGTTATGAAAGACTATTTACAGTTTTATATCGATGGCCAGTGGGTCGATCCAGAAACACCTAAAGCGCTGGATGTGATCAATCCGGCAACAGACGAAACCTGTGCGCGTATTTCACTGGGTAGTGCTGCAGATGTAGATAAAGCTGTAGCCGCAGCAAAGGCGGCATTCCCCACGTTTTCGCAAACCACAGTGGAAGAGCGTGTAGCTTTATTGGAGCGTATTGCTGAAGCCTTTAAACGTCGTTTACCAGAGATTGGTGCAGCGATTACTGAGGAAATGGGGGCGCCTGCGTGGCTGGCTAACGGACCACAAGCGATGATGGCATATGGTCACTATGTCGTCGCCGCGCAAATTCTGAAGAGCTATCAGTTTGAAGAGCAAAGGGGCTCAACCTTATTGAGTAAAGAGCCCATTGGCGTCTGTGGTTTTATTACGCCGTGGAATTTCCCGGCTAACCAGATCGCTTGTAAGGTGGCTCCAGCGATTGCTACCGGCTGTACGATTGTTTTGAAGCCTTCAGAGGTGGCGCCACTGGATGCCATGATTCTGGCCGAGGTTATGCAAGAGGCAGAAGTACCTAAAGGTGTATTTAACCTGGTGAATGGTGACGGCCCTGGCGTAGGTTCGCCTCTGTCCTCACATCCTGATGTCGATATGGTGTCTTTCACCGGTTCTACCCGTGCCGGTGTGATGGTAGCCGAGGCTGCTGCACCCACCATCAAACGTGTAGCTCAGGAACTGGGTGGTAAATCTGCCAACATCATCTTGCCGGATGCGGATTTGAAGGCTGCGGTTGCTCGCGGTGTTATGTCGATGATGGTCAATTCCGGGCAAGCCTGTAATGCGCCATCGCGTATGTTTGTCCCCCGCGAATTAAACGAACAAGCCAAAGCTATCGCCAAAGCGACTGCAGAAGTCGTTCAAGTGGTTGCACCGGAAGCGGGCGAGCAACGTGGCTCAATTGGCCCGGTAGCATCCTTCCCGCATTTCCAAAAAGTACAGGGTCTGATTGAAAAGGGTATCGAGGAGGGCGCTACGTTGCTAGCGGGCGGTACGGGTCGACCAGAAGGTTTTGAAAAAGGCTGTTTTGTAAAACCTACCGTATTTGCCGATTGCACCAATGACATGACCATTGCCCAGGAAGAAATCTTCGGTCCGGTTTTGACCATGATTCCTTACGATAGTATCGATGATGCCGTCGAGATGGCTAACGACACCGTCTATGGCTTATCCGGTTATGTACAAGCGGGCTCGGTAGAAAACGCCCAGGCAGTAGCTAAGCGTTTGCGTACCGGCATGATTCACCTCAATGGTACTGCTGCCGATCTAAGCGCACCGTTTGGTGGTTTTAAACAATCCGGTAATGGCCGCGAGTGGGGCGAAGCCGGCTTTGAAGAGTTCTTGGAAAGTAAAGCCGTTCTGGGTGTCGCTGAATAAGAGTAGAGAATTTAATTATGAATGGTGCAGAAAGCTTATTAAAAACCCTGGCAAACTGTGATGTCGATGTTTGCTTTATTAACCCGGGTACCTCCGAAATGCACTTTGTTGCCGCATTGGATGAAGTAGACGGAATTCGTTGTGTCTTGGGTTTGTTTGAAGGTGTAGTAGCTGGTGCTGCTGACGGTTACGCCCGTATGGCGCGTAAGCCTGCCGCCACACTAACGCACTTGGGCCCTGGTTTTGCCAACTCCCTGGCTCACGTACACAACGCCAAGCGCGGTAATATTCCGATGGTGAATATTATTGGCCAGCACGCTACCTATCATCTGGAGTTGGATGCGCCACTGACCACGGATATTCACAGCATCGCTTCCCCGGTATCTCATTGGGTATACAGCTCTGAGTCACCGGAAGCAATTGCCAAGGATACTGCCAAAGCGGTACAGGAAGCCGGTCACAATAAAATCGCGACGCTGATGTTGCCGACTGACGTATCCTGGGGAGACAACCCCAATGGTCCGGTTGAAAGTGTTGAGATTCCACCGTTGTCCAAAGTGTCTGAAAGCGACATTACCAAAGCGGCTGAATTGCTAGCGCATGGTGATGAAACCATGGTGTTGCTGGGTGGCCCATACATTGATACTGACATGGGTATCACCTTATCGAAAATTGCTAAAGCTACTGGTGCACGTATTTGTACGGAAACTTTTACCGTGCGCATGGAACGTGGTGAAGGCACCGCCAAGATCGATCGCATGCCTTACCGCGCCGAAAACGCAGTACAGGTGATGAGTGGCGTAAAGCACTTGATTTTGGTGGGCGCCAAGGCGCCGGTCGCTTTCTTTGCCTATCCCGGTATGTCCAGTGTTCTGACGCCAGAAGATTGTGAAGTCCTTAACCTCGCCACTGTCGATCACGATACCAAAACCTGTCTGAACGACTTGATGCTAGCCGTCAATGCACAAGAAGCAGAAGCGAACATCGCCACACGTGCGGTTCCAGCTATGCCTTCTGGCGACTTGAATACCCGTACCTGGACCGAAGTGTTTGCCAACCGTATGCCTGAAAACACCATTGTGGTTGACGACTCCTCAGCCTCTGGTGCCTTTGCTTTCCCGCTGACACAAAGCGCAGCTCCGCACGATTGGACCATGTTAACCGGTGGCGTGATTGGCTACGGTTTGGCGGCATCAGTTGGTGCTGCAGTAGCCTGCCCGGATCGTAAAGTGGTTTGCTTACAGTCCGACGGCGGAGCTATGTACAGCATCCAAGCACTGTGGACCATGGCCCGTGAAAACCTTGATGTGACAGTTATTATTTTGAATAACCAAAAATACAACGTCCTGGAAGCCGAGTTTGCTTTGACTGGAGCCCGTGGTGGCAAACCGAGTCCAAAAGCCGCCAGTGTGTTGGATATTGGTAGCCCGAATATGAACTTTGTAGACATGGCGACCGGCATGGGTGTTAAAGCGACCCGTGCAACCACCGTGGAAGAATTTGATGAGCAACTGCAGGCCGCACTGGATACTCAGGGCCCATGCCTGGTAGAAGCCATGATTCCAGCCCGTGAGTTCAAGGTTAAGTAAACGCCTTTAAAAAATTGTTGAGAGGAATCTATCGTGGATTTTCATTTTGCCAGCGTTTTTGAAACCATTGCCGATGCGGTACCCGAAAGGTTTGTATCCATATGTGACGGTGAACGCTTAACTTGGGGTGAATACGACAAACGTGCTTCACGCCTTGCCAGCGCTTATCGCAAAGCGCTGTCTTCCGAGCCCGGTAGCGTTACGGATACCAAAGTAGGTTTGTATCTGCATAACTGTAATGAGTACCTTGAAGCACAGTTTGCTGCATTCAAACTGCAAGGCACCTCCGTTAATGTGAACTACCGCTACCGTGCCGATGAATTGGTTTATCTGCTGGATAATGCCGATGTAGAAGTACTGGTATACCATGCGACTTACGCCGAACGAATTTTAGAAATTCGTGATCGCCTACCTCGCGTAAAGCTGTTTATTCAGGTTGAAGATGAAAGCGGTAATCAACGCCCGGACTTTGCCGCAGACTACGAAACATTAATCGCCTGTCATGAACCTGATCCACGTTTCCAGCGCGATCCGAATGCACTTTATATTCTGTATACCGGTGGTACTACCGGTATGCCAAAAGGCGTTATGTATGAGCAAGGTTACTTCTGCCAGTACATGATCTCGTCGGGGGCAAAAGCACGTGGCATGACACCGCCAACTTGCTTGGCTGAAATTGCTGATTACGTCAAATCCATGCCCGTAACCCCCGTTACCGTTGTAGCCTGCCCAATGATGCATGGTACCGGCATGTGGACAGGTTGTTTTGCGCCAAACTTAACCGGTGGTACCACCGTATCAACGCGTAAATTAGGTTTGGATGCCGATCAGCTGTGGCACTTGGTTGAAGAACATCGCGCAACCGGCATGGTTATTGTTGGTGATGCCTTTGGACAGCCGTTGGTGAAGGCACTTGATGAAGCTGAAGAACGGGGAAAACCTTATGATCTGTCTTCCTTAAAACGCATTACGTCTTCCGGCGTTATGTGGAGTATGGAAAACAAGCAAGGCTTCCTGCGTCATGCGGACATGATTCTCTCTGACCGCGTGGGCTCATCCGAGAGCAGCATGGGTGGCTCCCTAACCACACGTAAATCTTTGGCCGCGGGAGGTAAGGAAAGTCAAACGGCCAAGTTTGACTTAATTGCTGGTGCGAAAGTCTTTACCGAAGAAGGTCGTTCAGTTGAACCGGGTAGCGGTGACATTGGCATGATTGCCTCTTCCGCGTTGGTCCCGCTGGGTTACTACAAAGACGAGAACAAATCTGCCGCTACCTTCAAAACCATTGATGGCGTTCGCTACAGTTTCCCTGGAGACTTCGCCACCGTTGAAGCCGATGGCAGTATCACCTTGTTGGGCCGTGGCAGCCAGTGTATCAATACGGCTGGTGAAAAAGTCTTCCCTGAAGAAGTAGAAGAGGTTGTTAAAAAACATGCCTCAGTTCTTGATTGCCTGGTAGTGGGTGTTCCCGATGAACGTTTTGGCCAACGAATTGTTGCGGTAACCAGCTTAACTACAGAATTGTCTGAAGAAACTTTAAAAGATTTTACCAAAGAGCATCTAGCCGGATACAAAACACCAAGAGAGGTGTTATTTGTCGATGAAGTAAAACGTGCGCCAAATGGTAAAGCTGATTACGGTTGGGCAAAAGAATTCGCTTTACAAGAGTTGGTGAACACTGCTGAGTAATTGAATAGCACTTATCATTTTTCCTATTTTGTTAAATGTGAAATAGATTGGGCTTAAGCTTGTGGTGCGGTGTGACCTTCCAAGGCCTTCGGAGGCAGGACGCCGACGCAGAGCGGGCATGGATGCCGAAAAGCGTGCCTTGGAAGGTCACACCGCATCGCAAGCGCCACAATCTAGTTAAGAACAATTAGTTATAGGTGTTCTAAATGATAATGGTGGCGGCCAGAGCCCCGTTGTCCCTTCAGAAACACGCTGTTCGCCATCCATGGCCGCTCTGCGTCGGCGTCCTGCCTCCGAAGGTTTCTGAAGGGACAACGGGACTCTGACCTTCAGGCGATCCTATGGGTTTCTTAATAGGTAATCAGTCTTATTCGTGGATTGAAATAGTCATTTTCGTAGCCCCCGTTGACGCTTTAGCGGCACTTTCACCAAAATACTATTCAAGCAAATAGTAACAATTTGGTGAAGTTTATCGCCAGACAGAGGCATTGGAGTAGAGCGACATGAAGAAAGTATCAGTATTAATTGTTGGTGGTGGTCCGCTGGGAATGACCGCATCAGCATTATTGTCCCAATATGGCGTTGATTCTCTGATGGTGGATAAACGTTCCAGCCTGGATAACCACCCGCGTGCGCGCCTCTATGATGCTATCTCGTTGGAATTATTCCGCCAACTGGGTTGTGCTGATGAGATTGAGGCGACTGGCCTGGGCGCAGCCTGGACGCAGCAAAACCCTGTTTTCATCACCATGAAAGAGGGGCCTATCGCCAAGGCTTATACCCGTGAGTTCTACAGTGTTGATCGCAAGATCACGCCACAGCGCCCAGTAATGAGTTGTCAGGACTACCTGGAACCCATTTTATGGAAAACCGCTAATGAATCAGAGTTTTCTGAGTTGCGTGAGCACTCAGAAGTGTTTGATTTGGTGCAGGACGAGAATGGCTGTAGAGCTAAAATCCGTGATCTAAGCACCGGTGAGGTGGAAGAGATTGCTGCTGATTATGTGATTGGTGCTGACGGCACCAAGAGTTATGTGCGTGAAGTGATGGGCGCAAACATGGAAGGTGAGTATCGCGATCACTATTTCCGTGATGTGCTGTTTGAAGCCGATCTGGAGCCTTATCACCAGGGTCATATTGGTGGTCTGTTGTTTGTGCGCCATGGCAAGGCTACTGCGTTGTACCAGCCTATTGATGGTAAGAACCGTTGGCGTGCACAGGTGCCTACGCGTGAAAAAACCGACTATACCCCCGAAGAAGCCATTGAGTGGATCAAGAAAACCACCGGTGCCGGCGACGAGCTGGACATCAATGTGCAGAGCATTCTGTACTGGCGAGTCACTGCGCAGACGTCTACCAAGTATGGTGATCAGCGTATGTACCTGCTGGGTGATGCGGCTCAGATCTTTACGCCTACCGGTGGTATGGGCATGAACACCGCTTGGGCCGGTGCTTATAACCTGATATGGAAGCTGGCTTATGTGATTAAAGGGCATGCTCCAGCCTCAATTCTTGATACCTATGAAGAAGAGTGGAAACCTCAAGCTTACCGCCGTACCCGTGTCGCTATGGCGAATGCTGATTCAGCAGGTGCGATGTATCGCGCTTATGAGGCCGGCGAAGGTTTTGAAGAGGCGGTAAACAGCTTCTATCAGTATGCCAGTTATACCGGCGTTATTTTTGGTTATGAGTTGGAATCGGATTTACTCCAGAAGGATACCGAGCATAAGCCTGCGCTGGGTATTGAGAATCAGCAATATATCCCGATTGTTCGCTCTGGTCGTCGTCTGCCGCATGTGTGGATCGATGAGGCTGCCAATAAGTCTATTTATGATTGGTTTGGCTTCGACTATGTATTGGCGTTGGGTGAAGGTGCCAATGAAGCAGAGTGGGTTGAGGCGGTGGAAGCTATTCGCGCGCAGGGTTTCCCGATCCGTATCGAACACCTGCCAAATCAGCAATACACGCCGCTTGATCATGAACAGGCAATTCTGATTCGCCCGGACCGTATTGTTGCGGCTCACTGGAAGAAGGTAGAGGAAGCGCCTAAAGATCTGTTAGCGCGTTACTTGCCGTTGAAGGACAAGGCCTAATCTGAACAGGCCTCACGTTCGAAAACGCTATGGCTACCGCAGTAAAACAGCGTAAAACTCAGGAGCAGCGCAAGGCTGATTCTGAACGTGAAATTATCCGTGCGGCGATTGATGTATTTTCGTCGCAAGGATTTACGAAAACTACGCTTAACGATGTAGGCAAGGCTGCAGGTTATACCGGCGGCCTGGTGACCCATCGCTTTGGTTCCAAAGAGGGGCTGCTGCAGGCTGTTGTTGAAAAGGTCTGCGATGACCTTTATTCCGATACCTTCAGGCCGTTGATGTCGATCGCTTCTGCCGAAGAAGCGCTCAGGCATTTTATTCGGGAGTACTATTGCATGTTACGCGATCGTACTTCGGAAACCCGGGTTCTCTATGTGATGATGGGAGAATCTCTCGGGGCAGTCCCCATTGTCAAACAAACGATTGATGAGCTGAATCAACGGGCTCGCAGAGCGCTGGCTCGGTTAGTTCAAAAAGGCATAAGCCAGGGCGAGTTTAGAGAAAATCAGTGCTCGGAAGAGGCTGCCGTGATGATGCTGAGTTCCATCCGTGGCCTGGTATGGCAAATCCTGACCGATGAACAATCCCTGCATTTTGATAGTGTCATTAAGCGCCTGGAAAACTGTCTAATTCGCGACTTGAAATAGTCATTATCGTCAGCCCCGTTGACCCAAAAGCCCCATTCTCAACAAAATACTAATTATCCAAATAGTATCCGTCTTGTCCTTGGACGGGTGTAAGAGCAGAGGTAAGTAATGAGCGAACAGCAGTCAGAAAAACTGCCTTTTATGGAAAAGGCCGTCCTGTGGGATAAGGGTAATTACATTGCCGATTTCGAAGAAGGCAAGGAATTTAATCACCACTGGGGCCGTACCCTTAACGCAGGCGATAACAGCCTGTACTGCGCCCTGACCCAAATGTACAACCCACAGTACTTCAACGTTGAGTACGCCAAAGAGAAGGGCCACAAGGGCATTGTCGTGGCACCGATGCTGGTATTTAACACGGTACTGGGTTTGAGCGTTGAAGATCTGAGTATGCGTGGCCCGTTTGTCAGCATTAACGATTGTGTTTTCCATCGCCCTGTTTATGAAGGCGATACCTTAACCTCACGCAGTACGGTACTGAAGCGTCGTTATTCCGAAAGCCGTAAAGGCCAAGCCATTGTGACCTGGAAGACCGAAGGGTTTAACCAGAATGGCGAGCTGGTTGTGTCGTATGAACGATCCAATTTGCTGTTTTTGTAAGTGCTAAGCGGATAAGAGATAGGAATTTAGAAATGAGTCATTTAACGGGTAACGACAATTACTTCGACAACTTTGAAGTGGGCGCAGTGTACAAACACGCACGTGGTAAAACCGTCACTGAAAACGATGCGGTAACCATTTGTCACATGGTACTAAATAACGCTTCCGGTCACTTCGACGATCACATGATGAAAACCCTGTTTGATCAAGGTCAGGCCCACGTTGATCGCTCGCTGGTATACGGCGGTGTCACCATGTCTATCATCATCGGTTTAGCCTATCAGGATACCGGCGAGAACGTGATTACTGAGCAGGGTATGACCGGATTGAAATTAACTTCACCGGTACTGCACGGCGACACGCTGTATGCCTATACCGAAGTACTGTCCAAAGAAGACGTGGATGATAAATCCGGCAAGGTGACTTTCCGCCACTACGGTGTGAATCACCGTGATCAGTTGGTATTCCAGGGTGAGCGTACTGCGTTAATTGCCAAGGCTGCTTAAGCCTGAAACGGTTAAACAGAATTAGAAAAGAACAAAGTTAAAGAGCCAAGATAAGAGATAAAGGTAGAAACTATGAGCCAGAATATTAAACGCCGTCGTCGCTGTATGATGTCTGTACCGGGCAGCTCCGTTAAGAAAATTGAAAAAGCGGTTGCTATGGATGTGGATTTTATCTTCCTGGATTTGGAAGATGCCGTAGCGCCATCTATGAAGCCTGAAGCGCGTAAGAACGTGATCAAAGCGTTTAATGAACTGGACTGGGGTGACACCGTTCGCTGTTTCCGTATGAACGGTATTGACTCTCACTGGGCCATCGAAGACCTGATGGAAGTTGTATCTGCCGCCGGTAACAATATCGATACGCTGGTAATTCCTAAAGTGAAATACGCTCGCGATGTTCACTTTGTAGAAACCATGCTGGATCTGATCGAAGCCGAAAACGGCATCGAGAAGAAAATCGGTTTTGAACTGCTGATCGAAGAAGTGGAAGGCATTCTCAACATCAAAGAAATCGCCGAAGCCAGTGACCGTGTTGAATCCCTGATGTTTGGTATCGGTGACTACACCCGTGCACAGGGCGTGGATATTCGTGATGCCTTCGGCAAACCTCGCTTCTATCCTGGTGATATCTGGTACCACCAGCGTAGCACCCTGGCATTGACTGCCAAAACCATTGGTGCTGATTTTGTTGACGGCCCTTGGGCTCCAATTCCCGATATGGACGGTTACCGCAACGAGTGTCGTATGGTGAAAACCCTGGGCGGTGTTGGTAAGTGGGCTATTCATCCAAGCCAGGTACCTGTGGCGCAGGAAGAATTTGGTCCTTCCCGTGAAGAAATCGATATCTCTGTGAAAATGTTGGCACTTTTTAAAGAAGCCAGTGCACAGGGTAAAGGTGCGATTAAAGCACCAGACGGTAGCCTGCTGGATGAAGCCGCTATTCCTATGCTGCAGAGTATTATCGATCAGGCTGAATTCTTCGGTATTCCATTAGAAGCATAAAGAGGGGAGAGTTATGTTAATGCCACAAACTTATGGTCATTTTATTGATGGTGCGTTTGTACCGTCTGAGTCCGGTGAAACTCTGGACTCTATTAATCCTTCCAATGGCAGCATTGCTGCGAAAATTGCTAAAGGTACTGCAGCTGATGTAGCCACTGCCGTTGCTTCTGCAAAAGCTGCCAGCAGCGAATGGGCCAATATGCGCCCACTGGACCGTGGCCGTATCCTGATCGATATGGGCCGCAAACTGCGTGACAATATGGGTAAGCTGGCCAAGCTGGAATCCGACGAAATGGGCGCACCTATGGGTGGCGCAGCTATGGCACTGGGTACTGCGGCAGCCTACTTTGAATACTACGGAGGCCTGGCGCCATCACTGCAGGGCGAAACCATCCCTGTCGGCCCAGACAAGCACTCTTACACCGTGCACGAGCCTTACGGTGTTGTAGGTGTGATTACCCCGTGGAATGCACCGCTGAACCAAACCGCACGCAGTATTGCACCTGCACTGGCTGCCGGTAACTGTGTGGTTCACAAGCCAAGTGAATACACCTCGGTAACCGCACTGGTATTTGCCCAGATCGCTCACGAGTGTGGTCTGCCTAAAGGTGTATGGAACGTAGTCACTGGCCTGGGAGCTGACGTAGGTGATGCACTGGTTCGCCACAGCGATATCAGCAAGGTTGCCTTCACCGGCTCCATGCGTACCGGTCAGGCTATTGGCGCAATTGCTGCCGAGAAGATCATGACGGTAACTCTGGAGTTGGGTGGTAAGTCTCCCGATATCGTATTTGAAGATGCGGATCTGCAAGCCGCCACCATGGGTGTACTGCTGGGCTTTATCGGCAATAGTGGCCAGGTATGTCTGGCGGGTAGCCGTGTACTGATTCAGCGTTCTATCTACGACAAATTCTCCGAAATGCTGGTAGGCGCTTCCCAGTTCTTTGCCATCGGTAAAGACAAGCCCATGCCATCACTTGGCCCCATTGCCAACAAAGACCAGTACGAGAAAGTATTGAGCTACTTTGAAGTGGCTAAAGAAGATGGTGCCAAACTGTTAACCGGTGGAGAGAAAGCCGAAGGCGAAGGTTTGGAAAATGGTTACTACGTTAAGCCAACCATCTACGGCGATGTTAACAACGATATGCGTATTGCCCGAGAAGAAATCTTTGGCCCTGTAGGCGTCCTGATTCCTTTCGATACCGAAGAAGAAGCGATCGCCATTGCCAATGACACTGAATACGGTTTAGCTGCCGGTGTATGGACGCAAAACCTGAGCCGCGCGCACCGCGTTGCCGGAAAGATTCAGGCAGGTCAGATTTACGTGAATTACTATCTGGAATCCGGTGTAGAGCACCCCATGGGTGGTTACAAGAAGAGTGGCGTTGGTCGCGAAAAAGGAATGGTTGCTTTGAAGCAGTATACGCAACTGAAAAACATCGCTATGAAACTGAGTTAAGGGGCCTATCATGATTACAGTTTATCAATTTTCCTCTTCACCACTGTGTGAAAAAGTTCGCCGTATCCTTAACTTTAAAGGCGTGGAATTCGAAATTCAGGAAGTACCACGTCCGTTGGCTGCACAATATAAAGATGTCAGCCCATTCGGTAAGTTTCCGGCCATTCGTGACGGTGAAACCCCGGTCTGTGATTCCACCGACATCGCTTACTATCTGGAAGAAAAATACCCAGAGAAAGCACTGATTCCAGCAGACGAAAAGCTGAAAGCACAAATGCATATCACCGAAGACTGGGCGGATGAGAGCCTGTACTTCTACGAGATGACCATGCGTTTGGCTTGGGAAGATAACCTGCGTAGAAACATGAAAAAGATGATGGCGACTATGCCGCCGCATCTGAGTGAAGAGCAGGCGATGTCTTTAATTCTGATGGGATCTCAGCAGTTATCGGCGGCGGTAGGTCTGGGTCGAAAAACCCGTGAGCAGGTAGTTGAAGATGCACGTCGTCATGTGGTGTCTATTGCTGCACGGGTTGAAAATGGTGGTTGGCTGGTTGGTGATCAAATTACCCTGGCCGATCTGGCCGTTATTGCCCAGTTCCGTTGTTTGCTGGATGCGCTGGAAGTTCAGGAAATGGTTAAGGATTATCCGGCCATTACTGAGTGGATGGCTCGTGTAGATGAGGTTGCTCCAGCTTAGTTCCTATCTTCTTTAGTTTGGTGCCACCCCACCGGTTTACCCAAGGGTGGGTGGCATCTATTCCCGGCTGCAAGACTTGTATTAGGGCGGTCGCACTTGCGGAACTCGCTGTAAAACGCTCAGACAGTCCTTGTAAACGCTCCTCTCCCTAATACAAGTCTTAAGCGCAGCCTGACTGGTCATAGACGCCCCCCATCCTTGGGTAAACCTACCTGAGGCTAAATAAATAATATTTGAATTGGCACCTTGGTAAGGAGGTAGCCGGTAACGCTGTTCGTAGCAATCAGCCCATGCTTAAGCGGCCGACAAAAGTCAGGGTAGTCGCGAGGACTGTCTGAGCGTTTTTTGCGAGTTCCGCAGCGCTGACTTTTGTCGGCCGCTTATGGGCGCGAAGAAGAGCGTTACCGGCTGCCTCCGGATTTAGAACCCAGAACCTATAAACAGTATTTTCTCTATAGGAAAGAATATGTACGACTATAAAGCCCCACAACGGGATATCGACTTCGTATACCGCGAAGTATTGGATTACGAAACACACCTGCAGTCATTTCCACAGTACCAGGACTTAACCTGGGATGTATGGACGGCGATTGTTGCAGAAACCGCGAAATTCTCCGAAGAAGTTATTGCACCTTTGAATCAAAGCGGTGATGCAGAAGGCTGCGAGCTAGAGGGTGGAGAAGTTAGGACACCCACAGGTTTTAAAGAAGCTTATAAGCAGTTTGCTGAAGCGGGTTGGCAAAGTCTGATAGGTGAAGAGGAGTTTGGTGGCCAGGGTATGCCTCAGTCCCTGAGTACTTGCCTTATTGAAATGCGAGGCTCTGCCAATTGGTCTTGGGCCAGTTTTATCGGTTTCGGGCTTGCCGGTGCGAAGACCTTAAAAGCAGAAGGCAGTAAAGAATTACAGCAAACCTATCTGCCGCCCATCTACAGCGGCGAAACCCTGGGCACCATGTGCCTGACAGAACCTCATTGTGGTACTGATCTGGGTTTGATGCGTACAAAAGCTGCACCACAGGAAGATGGAAGCTACCGAATCAGTGGTACCAAAATCTTCATCACCGCCGGCGATCATGATTTTACGGATAATATTACCCATATCGTACTTGCACGTATTGAAGGTGCGCCGGAGGGTGTGGGCGGTATCTCGGTATTTGTTGTACCAAAAGTGCTAGAGAATGGTGAGAGTAATGGTGTGTCTTGCGGTTCGTTAGAGCACAAGATGGGTATCAAAGGTTCAGCTACCTGCGTGATGAATTTTGAAGAGGCAACCGGTTATTTAATTGGCGAGCCCAATAAAGGGTTGCGCGGCATGTTCCATATGATGAACTGGGCACGCATTGGAACTGGTGTTCAAGGCTTGTGTCATGCGGAGCTGGGATTACAAAAGTCTGTGGGTTATGCCCGTGATCGTCTACAGATGCGTTCCTTGAGTGGCGTCAAAAATCAGGATGGTCCTGCAGACCCTATTATTGTGCACCCTGATGTACGCCGTATGCTGCTCACGCAAAAAGCGATTGCAGAAGGTGGTCGTTTACTAGTGGCTTATTGTGCCCAGCTGATGGATATTTCTGATGATTGTCCGGATAAGGAAAAAGCCAAGCGGGCGCATGAGGAGTTGTCTTACCTGACACCGATTCTGAAAGCCTTTATGACTGAAAGTGGCTTTGAATCTGCTAGTCTGGCGGTTCAGTGCTTTGGTGGCCATGGTTATATTAAAGAGTGGGGTGTCGAGCAGAACCTGCGAGATTGCCGTATTTCCATGCTCTATGAAGGCACCACAGGTGTTCAGGCGCTGGATTTGTTAGGCCGTAAGGTGTTGGCCTCCCAGGGAGAAGCCATGAAACCCTTTATGGGTAAGGTCGCGACTTTCTGTGAGGATAATGCTGATCATCCTTTAGCGCAGCAGGTAGGTTTGGTCAGTAAGAAACTGGGTGACTTAACCGCGAAGATTGGTGCAGCCGCTATGAAGAACCCGGATGAAGTGGGAGCCGCATCTGTCGATTATATGATGTACTCGGGTTATGTGGTTATGGCTTATCTATGGGCCAAGGCGTCTGTTGTGGCTCAGCAGAAGCTGGATGCCGGTGAGGGTGATTCAGCATTTTACGATGCCAAGTTAAAAACCGCTGGGTTCTATTTTGAGCGTCTGCTACCGCGTACAGAAAGCCTGGCGAAAACCATGTTATCAGGTGCTTCTAACCTGATGGATATGGATGCCGAGCAGTTCTTGTCTCAGCTTTAAAGCAAGTCCTCAGTATGGAGTCGGGTGTAGGCTTTGGGCGTGCATCCGACTTCGGCTTTAAAGATTTTGGTGAAGTAAGAGGCGTTGTCCATTTCCAGGCGGTGGGCGATTTCGGTTATCGATAATTCGCTGGAGCGTAACAAATACTTAGCCGCATTGACTTTGCGTTGCACCATAAAGCGATTAAAGGTCATGCCATAGGCCCGTTTAAATTTACTCATAAAATGGGAGCGGGAGAGGTGGCATTGCTCGGCGGCTTCCTCGACACTGCATTGAAATTTGTTGTGCTCGTTTAAATATTTTTCCAAACCAATAAATATCTGGCCTTTATTCTTTGCTGATTGGGTGATTTCCGGTAATTGACCCTGTAATTGTTCGAAGTAAATACTTAATACAGTTTCCAGCGCCTTGGTTTTGGCTGTTGGTTTGTCATCTTCCAGTTCTCCACACCAGTTCAGTAAATCCAATACACAGCGCATGTCCTGCGTATCTATATCACTGAGTAGTGCTTTGCCGGGTAGGTGAAAATCCGGGTGGATACGAACTACGCTGTTGGCCTCAAAATGCAGAATATGGACGATGGTTTTCCCCGGCTGGGCCACCATACTGTGAATGGTCTCCGGCGGTAGAAACAGCATTTGGCCTGCCCGTACGGGCATGGGTTTGCCTTCGTAAAAGATCTCACCGTTAACGGCTTCAAAGACGATGATCTCACACAGGTCGTGGAAATGGGGTTTCTGTGTGTGTTCCCGGCTGAGTTCATTGCCGTAGCGTTTCAGGTTTATCGACTGGCTGTCCTTGAAGGCCACCGGCCGTTGCTGTGCTTCGTACATGCTCAATACTATTTTGCTATTTATCCATAAAAATCGGCTATTTTTGACTTTTTTGCAAGACTAATATGGTTTTAACGCAAATAACGTGTGGTGCCGTGATGAGTTTTATTGACCAGTTACAAGAGATAGTCGGAAGCAATGGGTTGTTGCTGGGCGAGGAAGTATCGGCTCGCCCTAATGCCAGTAAGGGCAGAGGCAGTTGTCCTGCCAAAGCCATTGTGCGCCCAGCCAATACCGAAGAGCTGTCTGCGGTGATGAAGCTGTGCCATGCGAACGATCAGCCTGTGGTCACCCATGGAGGTCTTACAGGCACGGTTGATGGTATCACCTGTGCTGAGGGCGATGTGGTGGTGTCTCTGGAACGTATGCGCAGCATCCAGCGTGTTGATGCTGAAGCAGGTGTGATGGTCGTTGAGGCAGGCGTGGTTTTGGAAAACGCGCAAGCAGCAGCCAAAGAAGCCGGCTGGCAATTGGCGGTGGATTTTGGCGCGCGGGGCAGTGCGCAGATTGGTGGCATGATCTCAACCAATGCTGGCGGTAACAGTGTGGTTCGTTACGGCATGACCCGCGAGCAGGTGTTGGGCCTGGAAGTGGTATTGGCCGACGGTACGGTGATTTCTTCCATGAATGAGATGCTAAAGAACAATACCGGTTACGACCTTAAACATTGGTTTATTGGTGCGGAAGGCACCCTGGGTATTGTGACCCGTGCGGTATTACGTTTGCGTCCGCAACCCAAGAGTGTGCAAACCGCATTCGTTGCTCTTGATAGTTATGACAAGGTCGTCACCTTGTTGCGCCGTCTGGGCAGTGATTTTGAAGGCAAGCTGAGCGCTTATGAGGTGATGTGGAATAACCACTATCGCTTGATGGTGGAAACCTTGGATAAGCATCAGGCCTTTTTACCGGTGGATTACCCTTACTACGTGCTGTTGGAACAAGAGAGTGGTCATGAAAGTAAAGGCGAAGAGCATTTTATGGAAGTGCTTTCCGCAGTCATGGAAGAGGAGCTGGTCACAGATGCGGTGATCGCGCAAACCAGCCAGCAGGCCGCTCAATTGTGGGAAATGCGCGATGACGTCGGCAGTATTGCCCGGCATTTTAAGCCGCTGGCAGCGTTTGATATCAGTATGCCGCTGAGTGAAATGGAAGCTTACGTTGAGCGAGTGACGGATACGATGGCAGACAAACTTCCTGAGGTAGGCCTGGTGGCATTCGGACATTTAGGTGATGGGAATCTCCATATTCTGGCAGGGCCTGCCCATGAACACCGCGCCATCGAAGAGGTGGTTTACGGGGAGTTGGTAAAAATTGGCGGAGCTGTTTCTGCGGAGCATGGTATTGGTTTGGAAAAGAAAGATTTCCTGTCCTATTCACGCTCTGAACAAGAGATCGCCCTGATGAAAACCATCAAACAGTCTCTCGATCCCAAGCAGTTATTAAACCCCGGTAAGATTTTCTCTTAAGTGAAACAGGAATAATCATTATGTCTTTAAAAGGTTTCTATTTACCCCTGACCCCAACGGGCAATTCGACCTTGGTAGGAACACCGCCCTGGCATTTCTCCGGTGAATTTAATGTTATCAAGTACAAGGCCAATCCTGAAGCGGTAAATGCGATGTTGCCTCCGGTACTGGAGCCTGCCGATGACCCCAGTGCATGCAGCATGTTTTTTGCAGAGTACCAAAGCTGCTCTGATGATATGCACGAGATGGACGATCCTATCCTGGCGCAGTATAAAGAGTCGGGGATTATGATTCCCGCCAAGTACAAGGGTAAACCGGTGAGCTTCTGTGCCTTTATCTGGACCACCAAAGATTTTTCTGTCGCGCGCGGTTATATTCAGGGTTACCCAAAACACTTAGGGGAGATTGAAATGACCCGCGTTTATAACCTGGGCAAAGCAACACCGCAGTTGGAAGAGGGTGGCCGTTTTGTTTCTACCCTGGGCTCCAAGGGCCGTCGTATTGTCTATTCCAATCTGGAGCTGACCAAACCCTGTGAAAATGTACCAAGTCCCTTCGGTGGGCCTCCGGCAAACGTACGTCTGTTCCCTAAACTGGATAATGATTCACAAGAGGTCTGTGAGCTGGTTAGGGTGAATAATCGCGATATTGCCCGTGGTGATGGCTGGGAAGCGAATGCAACGCTGAAGTTCTCTGAGGATGCTGGAGAAGATATCCTGGCACTGGCGCCTATCAGTGTCGATAAGGGCTATCGCTTTTCTATGGCCTTTACCGTTGATGGCGGTACATTGCTCGAGCGTTTCGAGTACGCCAATCGCTATTGATTTTCTGTCTCCCCGGCCCATGCCGGGGAGCTTCTCTTGAATACTGTCAGATATCCGTCCGCGCTTAACAGGTCTTTACTTTCTACCGAAGAATTCTCCATATTTTGATCGGTCTTTCCATGTGGTGCCAGGGCGCTATTCTTTATCATAGACGTCACTAATGATAAGAATCAGGAAAGTTTAGGTGAGACAGTTACTATTAGCCGGATTTCTGGGCTTGTTCTCAGCCGCCGTATTGGCAAATACTCCGCGTCCCAATATCGTCGTCATCATGTCCGATGACCACGCCGTAAAGGCGGTCAGTGCCTATGACGACAGCCTGATGCAAACCCCCAATATTGACCGCATTGCCAACCAGGGCATGAAATTTAACCGTGCCTATGTGGCCAATGCGATCTGTGGTCCAAGTCGGGCAACCTTGCTTACTGGCGCTCATAGTCATAAGAATGGCTTTTACAGCAACGAATGGTCCGGTCCGTTTGATGGTCATCAGGTGACTTTGCCAAAATTATTGAAGCAGGCGGGTTACCACACCTCGGTGATAGGGAAGTGGCACCTGTACAGTGATCCCGTCGGTTTTGATCACTGGGAAGTGATCGACAATATGATGGAGCAGGGCAGTTACTACAATCCTCACTTCCGCAGTGCCGAGGGCATTGAAAAATCCACGGGTTACGTGGCTGACTTGATTACCGATAAATCGATTGATTGGTTGGCGTCGGTTAAAGGCAGCCACGAACCGTTTTTACTGATTTATAACCACAAGTCGCCACACCGTGATTGGTTGCCTGGACCAGAAGAACTGGCTACCTGGGATGAAAATCTTAAGGTTGAAGAGCCCGATACCCTGTTGCGGGATATGAAAGGTGAGGTCAGTGCCCGACGCAGCGCGCGTATGGACATTGAAACTTATATGACTGACCTGGATGTCAAACTCAGTAAACCCATGGAAAGATTAACGCCAGAGCAGGAAGCCTTATGGGAAAAAGCCTTTACCGCAGGTAATAAAGATTTTGAAGCGCAAGAGCTGAGTCGCGAGGACGAGATCCGCTGGAAATATCAACGCTATATCAAGACGTATATGGGGTCGGTAAAGAGTATGGATCGCCAGATTGGTCGCCTGCTGGATTATTTGGACGAGCAACAGCTGACGGAAAATACCCTTATTATCTATACCTCCGATCAAGGTTTCTTTCTGGGTGAGAATGGCTGGTTTGATAAGCGCTGGATCGATGATATTTCTGCACGCGTTCCTTTACTTATTCAATGGCCAGGTAAGATCAAGCCTGGCTCTGAAAGTGACAGTTTGGTACAAAATATCGATTTTGCTCCCACGCTGTTAAATGCTGCAGGTGTTAAATCCGTACCATCCATGCAGGGACAAAACATGATGCCACTATTGCAAGGGGAAGAATGGCAACGTGATCTCTATTATCACTTCTATGAAAACCCCGGCTTCCATGGTGTGGAGCGTCATTACGGTATTATCGATAAGCGCTATAAGTTAGTTCACTATTACCGGGCCAATGAGTGGGAGCTGTTTGATCTGCAGGCTGATCCCGCAGAGCAACATAATATCTATGGTCAGGCTGCCTTCGCCGATATACAGCATGATTTGGAGCAGCGTTTAATCGCATTACGCAAACAGTATCAAGTACCCGAGACGGATCCCGAAGCGCCCTGGTATCACAGTGCCTGGGTGTGGATGATGGAAAGTTTGATCAAGCTGATGTAACGCTGCGCTGGCAGAGTAAAAGAATAAAAAGGTAGTACTAGAAATGGTAAAAGTCGTTATCGCTATAGCATTGGCAAGCTTTTCAATTGCCGCATTTGCGAGTGAATCCCGCCCTAATATATTGTTGCTCATGGCCGAAGATATGAGCGCCCGGGTTGGCAGCTTTGGTGATTCTGTGGCGGTAACGCCACACCTGGATCAACTCGCCAAAGAGGGCGTTCGTTTTCCCAATACCTTTACGACGGCAGGCGTGTGTTCTCCCAGTCGTGCAGCCTTGATGATGGGCACCCATCAAACCGCTTTTGGTGCGCAGCATATGCGCTCCAATAATGCCCCGGAGGGTGGTTACAAACCCGTACCACCAGCTGATATGAAGGCGTTTCCTGAATTATTGCGCGCAGCGGGTTACCGTACCTACACTACCGGTAAACTCGATTATCAATTTTCGGGTATGACCTTGGGATCAGGGCCTTTTACGATTTGGGACAGGGAAGAGCAGGATGCTCACTGGCGTGATTTCAACGGCGATAAACCCTTCTTTGGTTTTGTTAATCTGCTGGAAACCCATGAGAGTGGTGTTTTCTCGCCCTTGGGCACTATGCCTAACAGTGCAGTTCACTTAATGACACAGTTAGGGCGTGCCTGGTTTGTCGGGATTCCGCCCAAACATTTTCCCGTTAAGCCTGAGCAGATAAAGCTGGAGCCTTATTATCCAGACACCAAAGCAGTACGTGAAGACATTGCTCGTCACTACAACAATGTGACCTTAATGGATACTAAAGTAGGGCAGCTGCTACAAGAATTGGAAGCCGACGGTATCCTGGAAAATACCATTGTGATCTGGACGACTGACCATGGTGATGGGCTACCGCGTGCGAAGCGTGAACTGTTTGATAGTGGCATCAAAGTGCCGATGATTATTCGTTGGCCAGAACGCTATAAACCCGCTTCGGCAGCAGCTGGTAGTATCGAAAAACGCCTGATCAGTTTTGTTGATCTAGGACCTACCATTCTTAAACTTGCAGGCGTCACTGTTCCGGCGTCAATGACGGGGCAAGACTTTAGAGACGATGCACAGTCGCGACAATATGTTTATGCGACAAGAGATAGAATTGATGAAGTGCGTGATCGCCAACGTGCAGTAAGGGACCAGCGTTTTAAATATATCTATAGCTATCAGCCACAACAGCCTGGCGGCCATAAGCTAAATTATCGCGATAATCTCGATATGATGCAGGATATGCATGAGCTGTTTGCTGCTGGAAAATTAAATGACTTGCAGCAGCAGTGGTTCCAGGCTCCGGGTAAAGAGCGTTTGTTTGATATTCAAAATGATCCCCATGAGCTAAACGACTTGGCTAAAGACCCAAGCTACAAAGAAGACTTGGAACGTATGCGTCAGGCTCTTTCAGATTGGCAAGGTCAGGTTAAGGATCTGGGAGAAATGCCGGAAGCAGACATGCGTGCGGCCTTCCTTAAGGACGACAAACAGCTTGAAACGCCTGTGCCTCAAGTACGCGTTGACGCTGGAATCTTAACACTAACGTCAGTTGAAAATGCTTCTATTGGTTATCGACTGAACAAGGGCGAGTGGCAGCTGTATAAAGAGCCGCTGAATTTAGATCAACATACCAAGCGCGTGGATGCCAAGGCGATACGCTATGGTTGGAAAGAAAGCGATTCGGTGAGTTGGACTCCCTAATAGATGGTAATAGCCAATGACAACTTAAATTATCCCTGCCGTAGTTATTAGATGCGCTCTTATAGCGTATATTCACACTAGGTTGTCGGCTACTTCCTGTTCTATCAAATCCCGTAAGTGAAGATAGTTAATCGCATTTTTACTGGCTATTCTTTTTATATCATCGTGTTCAACCTTCCAGCGTTGCTGACCTGAAGGAAGCTCTACGACTTTCACTGCAATATCCCCGAAGGTGGTTGGTACATTGGTTATCTTTCTAGGCAGGGCATCTTTCTGTACATCGGATAGTCGTACGCCAATGGTCGTAGAGTTATCATAAATGGTCTCGAGCATCTTTTGTGCGTCGGACTTTTTACAGAGCACCGTTAGCATATGCGCCAATCGGCTTTTTTTCATTACGATAGGGGTTAGAAAGGCATCGCTGGCGCCATGCTCAAACAGCTTCTCCAGTAACGGCTCAAAGGCTTCGGGAGTCATATCGTCGATATTGGCTCTAAGTTCAATACTGTCTTCATTATCTGTATTAAGCTGAGAGGCGGTCGTAACTTCTCCGAGCGTAACGCGCATAACATTAGGTTTATCGAAGTCTTTATGGCCAATGCCGTAGCCGACAGCCAGTGGTTTGATTGACGCTGGGGCGGAGAATTCATTAACTGTGCCTTTAAGAATGGCTGCGCCGGTAGGGGTTGTGGCTTCACCATCCACTCCATCCATTTTGCATTCCACGCCTTTAAGGATTTCCAGCGTGGCTGGAGCTGGCACAGGTAACATGCCGTGTTGACAGGTGATCTGACCCCCGCCAAGTTCGATACCTGCGCAATAAATGGCTTCAATATCTAGATAATCCAAGGCAATAGCGGCACCAAAAATATCAATGATGGAATCCGTCGCACCCACTTCGTGGAAATGCACCTTGTCGATAGACTGGTTGTGAATTTTCGATTCGGCTTCAGCAATTAATTGAAAGAGCGTGCTAACCGTTGATTTTACTCTGTCGTTATAAGGGGAATCAGCAATGATTTTCTTGATGGTACTGTAATGCCGGTGGCTGTGATCATGATCGTGGCTATGGCTATGGCTATGGCTATGGCTATGGCTATGGCTATGGCTATGGCTATGGCTATGGCTATGATCGTGATGATGTGCAACATGGGTTAGATGCACTTTGGCCTGCGTACCATGGATTCCCATTTTGGTAGCAGGCTCAAAGGTTAGGGTAAATTCATCAGAGATATTTAGCTTGTCCAGTTCAGCCTTGAGCCATTCGGCAGGCACCCCAAGATCGACCAGGGCACCCAGATTCATATCACCGCTGATACCACTATGGCATTGATAGTAAAGTGCTCTCATGGCTGGATCCTCAAGTCGGGGTAACGCTTTAACCTAATAGTGGATTAGCGGCGGGTATTTCATATCGTCGTATTGGATGAGTTTTAAGTGTTGTGGTGACTATTGCTGTTATTCATCAGATTTGACGATGCTATAGCTCAGGTATTAAGGCTATTTTTAGTGTCTTTATCGTTTGAGTGCTACTTATGAATATACGCCAATTGTCTATGGAAAAACCTCTGATTGAGCTGATCGACGAAGCCTGCGAAAGGTACGCCGATGATATTTGTTTGCAGTATAAAGATGAAAAATATACCTATGCTGAGGTGCGGCAGGAATCCATTAAGGTGGCGCAGGGTTTGGCGGGAGAAGGATTCCGCAAAGGAATGCATGGTGCTATTTACAGTTTGAATTCGGCGCGTGCGTTTATTGTTACGCTGGGAATTATTCGCGCAGGTGGCGTGTGGTTGCCTATTAATCCGCGTAACTCTGATGAGGATAATATTCGCATTATCAAGCGCTTTGGTTGTCAGGCGCTGTTCTATCAATATGCGTTCTCTGGTGTTGCCAGAAGTATGTGTAACTCGTTGGAAGATATCAAAGTGTCGGTTTGTCTGGATCAAGAGGCGGGTTGTCCGGGTTATGAAACCTGGCTGAAAGATTCTATAAAAGAGGAGCCAACGTTCGAGCGTACACCGCAGGATATTGTCAGTATTCCGATGACCGGAGGCACTACCGGTGAGCCCAAAGGCGTTGTGCTGAGTGACCGCAATTTCAGATATATGATGAAAGGCTCTTTTGATACTCTGGTTGTGCGAGGGGAGCAGCCGGTACAGCTCTGTGCTGCGCCTATGACCCATGGTGGTGGGCGTGCAGTGCTGTGTTTTATGTCTGTAGGGGCTCGCTTTGTGGTTCTTGATCGGGTGGATCCGCAGGAGGTGTTGCAGACGATTCATAGGGAGCGTGTGAGTGATCTGTTTTTGCCGCCAACGGCTATTTATGCCTTGCTGGCTCAGCCCAATGTGCGTGACTTTGATTATTCCTGTTTGCGCGAAGTGACCTATGCTTCAGCACCTATGTCGCAGACACAACTTCGCCTGGCAGTTGAGGTATTTGGTCCGGTGATGCAGGGGGTATTTGGGCAGACGGAGTGTCCGATGCACATTACGCGTTTCCCGCCTGAGGAGCATTTTATCAATGGTGAGTTGGCGCCGGAGTCTAGGCTGAAGTCGGTGGGGCGTGTTACCACGGTCTCTGAGGTAGCGATCCTGGACGATGACTGTGAGGAGCTTCCCATCGGTGAGTTGGGCGAAATCGGTGTCAAAGGTGGCATTGTGGCTGAGGGGTATTATCAGGACCCGGAAGAAACGGCCAAGATTCGCAAAAACGGTTGGCATTTGACGGGGGATATTGGTTATCTGGATGCGGATGGTTATTTGTTCATTGTCGATCGTAAGAAGGACATGATTATCAGTGGTGGCTTTAATGTTTATTCCTCGGAGGTGGAGCAGGCGATTGCTACCTTGGAAGGTGTTACCTGTGCGGCGGTGATTGGGGTTCCTCATGAGCACTGGGGGGAGGAGGTTACGGCACTGGTTCAGCGGTCTGAAGGTAGTGTTATAACCTCTGAAGAGATTATTGTTGCTTGTAAGAAGAAAATTGGTGGGGTTAAGGCGCCCAAGCGGGTGGAGTTTGTGGTTGATTTTCCTAAGACTCCTATAGGGAAGATTGACAAGAAAGCCTTGAAGTCTCGTTATTCTGTTGAGGTTATTTCCTAGGTTGCTTCCTAGGTTGTTAGTAATGTGGATTTTGGTTTTGGTAGATTCTAGGCGCAAAGCCTTAGGGTGGGATTTCAAAAACCGCATGAATGCATCCCTGCAGCTTCCTCAAGTCGTCCATGACTTGAGGATTTTTGAAATCCCACCCTAAGGCTTCGCTTGGATTGTGCTGTCTGATATATTGCAGTTGTCTGCGGGATTTATTTTTTATTTCTTTGACTTCTTAGTCACCTAGAAATACCTCTTTCTCCTCATTTCTCATCAAATCGGACGATAGTCCTTTGTTTCCCCGAAAGGCACGATAAAGCCTCAATCTACTGTGCTTTGAGGTCTCCATGGGAACTGAATTAACCGTTTTTGGCGTATTAAGTTTAGGGCTTGGATTAGGCGTTTTGCACGCCTTTGATCTCGACCATCTGGCGGCGGTCTCTTCGCTGTCGGCGCGTGAGGGGAGCTGGAAGCGCGGTGTTCATTATTCCTTTCTTTGGTCATTAGGGCACGGCGGTGTTCTGGTGATTGTCGGTGTTTTTAGTTTATTGCTGCAGATGACGCTTCCGGAGTCCATCGTCGTTCTGGCAGAGCAGGCGGTAGGCATTATTTTGATTGTTGCCGGTTCTTTGATGTTGTGGCGTTTGTTATTGACTTTACGCACTAAAAAGAGCGTCTCGGACACGACGGTGGTGACTGATAAAAATGGTGCTGGTTCGGCGCCGCTGTTGGTTGGTGTTGTGCATGGCGTTGCGGGTAGTGGACCGTTGATTGCGATGTTAGCTGTGACACTTTACGAACCGGCCATGGCGCTGGCTTATGTTGTCACTTTCTCAGTCGGAGCTTTGTTAGGCATGGTGACCTTTGGTCAGTTGCTGTGCTCTGGACAACGCTTTCTGTTAGATGCATATCCCGCCTTAAATCATTGTGTGCAATTAAGTTTGGGTTGTTTTGCCGTAGGTATCGGTGCGGTGTGGCTTGCTCATTAAAAGCAGCCCTTAATTGATAAAGGTAATGTCGAGGAGTTGAGCCATGTATTCAGATCAAAAACTCAATGCCTATTCTACTGGTGGAGTGATACCGGATATCGAGCTGGTGGAGTATCCCAGTCAACTTGAAGAGTTACAGTCTTTACTCAAGACCATCCCGTGCCGATTAATAGCCTGTAGTGGTGGTATTGATAGTCTGTTATTGGCGACTGTTGCGCATCGTCAATCTCCGCAAACCACAACGGTTGCTCACGCGATAAGTCCAGCGGTGCCGGAAGAGGCTACAGCGCGCGTAAGATTCTGGGCGGAGAAAGAAGGCTGGAATCTGGTTGTGGTGCAATCAGGTGAGTTTCAAAGTGAAGAGTATCTGAGTAATCCGGTCAATCGCTGTTATTACTGCAAGTCCAATCTTTATCACGCGTTGTCTCAGCTGTCTTCACACGTGGAAGAAGGCTATGTGATGATGAGTGGTGCCAATCAGGATGATTTGGGTGAGTACCGTCCCGGATTAATTGCTGCGTCTGAAAATTGTGTTCGTCATCCCTATGTAGAAACTGAAATCAGCAAGCAGGGCATTCGAGATATTGCCCATGCGCTCAAACTGCCTTTTGCGGATCTGCCGGCTTCACCTTGTTTGGCCAGTCGTCTTTATACCGGTACACGGGTTACCCCGGAGCGATTGCGTGCTGTTGAAGTCGGTGAAGCATTAATTCGTCGCGAAACAGGTATTCAGGTTGTGCGCTGCCGAGTGAAAGAGGATGCAATGTACGTTGAGGTGGGGGCTGAAGATCGACCCCATATAACTCCTTCACTGCTGGCCCAGGTCAAGTTTGCGGCCAAGCAACATATAAATGCGTTATGTAATGTACAGCTGGATGCTAAAGCCTACAGTCCTGGCCGTGCATTTGTACAAACCATTGATGCGGCTGCTGCCGCTGATCACTGATTCTTCCGGTAATAAAGCATTTAAGAGGTACTGACTGATGAGTGTGAATTTCGATTACCAGCGACCAGAACGATTGGGTATGCCAGAAGCGGTTTTGTGTGAAGGTAAATCCTTCCAGCATATTCAAGACATACTGTCGGAGTTAAGTGAAAGAAATGATTACCCGGTTTTATTTACCCGGTTAGAGCAATCGCAGTTTGAGCAATTGCCAGAATCTCTACGACAGCGTCTGGACTACGACGAGCTGTCTCGTACGGCGGTGTTGAATGGTCAGTTGCCGAAACGGTGGGGCAAGGTTGCGGTAGTGACAGCCGGCACCTCGGATTTATCGGTAGCCACTGAAGCCGTACGTACCCTGACATTTTCCGGCGTGGAAACCTCCTTGGTTGCAGATGTGGGCGTTGCCGGTATATGGCGCTTGATGGAGCGGGTGAAAGATATTGCCGAGCATGACTTGATTATTGTGGTTGCCGGGATGGACGCGGCCTTGGCCTCAGTTATGGGCGGTTTAGTGGGTAAGTGTGTTATCGGCGTGCCGACCTCAGTCGGTTACGGTGTTGCCGCTGATGGGACTACGGCGTTGAATTCCATGTTGGCCAGTTGTGGTCAGGGCATTGTGGTGACCAATATTGATAATGGTTTTGGTGGTGCTTGTGCAGCTCTGCGTATTTTAAGCATGGCGGACTCCGTCTTTTATCGTGAAGATGGTTGAGGGTTTACCGTGAGCAAGATCAATACAGCGACGGCTTTTTCGCAAACCTTATTTTCAAGTGTGGCTGGTGAGTGCAGGGCGGTTGTTGAGGCGACGGAAGCCGGCGTTATTGCTGGTTTGGATTTTATTCAGCCCGAGAAGTTGCTCAGCTCAGATTCTGGCCAGGAAGCTCATGCTGGGCATTGGAATATTAAGGTACAGGATGGTCAATGGGTTGAGGCGGGTGAGCCGTTAATAGAGGTGATAGGTAGTGCTACTGAATTGGGTATTACCGAAGACTACATTATGGGCCCTTTGGGTTTTGCCTCAGGCATCGCTACTCGGGCCAAGGTATTTCAGGACGCTTGCCCGGAAGGCCTGACGATTTCCTGTGGCGGTTGGAAAAAACTGCCCAGCCCGCTCAAGCCATTGCTGCGCGCAGGGCTTGTCAGTGTGGGAATTTTACCGCGCCTGGTGGATGGGGATTTTGTCTACCTCAGCAAAAACGCTGTGCTTTTGCTGGGTGGTGTTGGTGAGGCTATCGCTGCAGGTGTGGCTATGCAGCATGGGCCTGTGGCTGTGCAGGTTAAAAATGTCGCTGAGGCGGAATTTGCTGTGGAGGCCGGGGCCGGTGTGATTATGGTGGATACCGGTGCTCTAGAGGATCTGGCGGCGGTTCATGAGCGGCTGAGTTCACTCGGTTGTCGCGACGAGGTTACCTTGGCCTTTGGTGGTGGTGCCAGGTTGGAAGATTTACAGGTTATTCGAGATTTGGGTGGGCAGGCGGTTGATGTTGGCCGCGATATCTTAAATGCGCCCTTGTTTGATTTGCGTATGCGGGTTATTCCCGAATAAGCGGCGTTCGTCATATTGGACGATTGATTGAAATAGCAGCGAATTAATAATGATAAATCGTTACATATCATCATTCACTTGCGATGGAATAGGTACAACAAGATGCTAAGAGTAGAGCAAGTCGTTGAAGTCATTGCGGACAAGTGCATCGGCTGTAAGGCCTGTGACCGTGTGTGTCCGACCGAAGCGATTATCACCACCGACAGGTTGGCGAAAGTCTATGAAGACAAATGCACCGGCTGTAACAAATGCCTGGAAGCCTGTATGGATCACGGTGCCATCAAGCGGAAATTCTTAGGCGAAGACGCCGTAGATTTGGCTGTTGATGTCGCTCAGTTTGATGCTGCTGAAATTGACAAGATTTGCGCAGAAGCACATCTGTTCCCCGATGATGGTATTTGCCCTTGTACAGGTACTACTGCGAAAGAGGTCGCTGCTGCGATTTTGAATGGCGCTACTACGATGACAGATATCAGTCTGCAAACTGGTGTACGCGGCGTTTGTTCCATGTGGTGCACCACACCTGTTGCTCGACTTATGCAGGCTGCAGGCCTGGAATTGCCGGAAAATAATCCGAAAGACTGGCGCCTGTACACCGAAGGTGGTGGCGATGACATGGCGTTGTGGAAAGTCGATGATAGCGTTGTTAAGCAATACCCGGAATATCGCCTGGAGCAGGCAAAACAACATATGGAATCCGGATCCCATGATCTGGTGGGTTTCCCCCGTATTCGAGGAGGTGTGAAATGAGTGCTGTTGAAGAGATGAATCCTGCGGTGGTGGCTCCGGACCTACCGCCCTCCATGCTGGGCTTTAAGTTACCGGAAAAACGTGCCTATGAAGTTGCCGGCATGACATCGGTAAAGGTGCAGGAACTGTTTAGTGATATTCCCGAGCCTATCTACAACTGGGGCCAGCCGCTTGAGGGTGTTACTCAAGCGACTCATGATGCCCTGGCCGGCGTGGATCTTAGCAGAATCAAACCCAACGATACGGTAAACGTTCTCTGCTCTGAACACGGTTTTGCCATGATGGGTGGCCAGGCTTATGCCGAAGTGTTGCGCAGCGTTCACGCGATTATTGTTGAGCGAACGGGCTGTAAGAAGATTCGCTTGGGTTTTGCTTGCGGTCTGACGAAAGTAGAGGCTTTGGAGATCGCACCACAGCATGGTCTGGAAAAGGTTTATGAGAAAATTTTTCCTATTGGCCCCTATGATAAAGGGGTGGCGATAGAAACACCCATTGGCACTCTGTACGGTATTGGCTCTGTTTATAAAGCCAAACATATTATCCATGTGCACTACGATGACCCGCGTGAAGTGCACTTCCATCGTGCCAACGGGCGAGGTTTAAAATCCTTTGCCATGAGTTACGCACGCTTTGAAACCCGCGGTGTTTTTCATAATAACTTTCCTACCGGTTCTGCAATGTTGGTGCCGCGTATGATCTACGAATCCGAGTTTGTGCAGAGTAAGTTTGTTGCCGGAGTGATGTTAACAACATCTCCAGCAGGGGTAACCGGTGTTGATGCTGACAACGATATGATTGCTTTGGATAAACGCGTTGCGGCACAACAGATTCTGCATTACGGCAAGCTTATTCGTTTGTTTGGCAAGATTGAGGATTGTGTTGCGGTACTGGATTTACACCGTTGGGCTATGTACGGCCATGCGGGTGGCGTGACCAGTTGTAATCTGTTCTTTGGCCCGGATGATCATTACGATCTGGATCACCTGGAGGATGCTTCCAATAATACCGATGCCCTGGTGTCCAACCCGGCGCTGAAGGCGGTGGTGGTGAACTATATGTGGAAAATGGCCTATGCCGTGCAAGGCGTGCCGGCTATTTCTACCCAGCCCAGCGTAACCCGATTGTTTAAAGCGCGCGGTGTACAAAAACCTTTTTACGAAGCAGAGAACCTGGAGAAGGGCATCGAGCTGGGTTGTGAAGTCGGTGGTACCGATAAGGTGATTATATTTGATGGTACTTACGGAGCCATAAACTGTAGCCCCAGTATGGCAGAATTCCTGCGCGCCCAGGCACCGCTGGTAGAGAAAGAAGTGGATGAGGTGTTACTGGAGAAATGGTTGTCCCAGCGTGGTTTGCCTATGCCTAAACAAGCAGGAGAGATGCCGTCATGAGTGAGGCCATGATGAACAAGACCATGAAGGCGGTTGTCTGTGAAAAGTCGGGGCCTGATGGCTATGCGCAATTTCGCGATTTCCCTCGCCCGGAAAAGGCCGTAGGCCATGAAGTATTGATTGATACCAAAAATATGAGCCTGAATTTTCCGGATCCTTTACAAATCCAGGGACTCTATCAATTTCAGCCACCGGTACCTTTTGTGTTGGGAATGGAGTTTTCTGGCATCGTGCGTGATGTCGGTGACAAGGTAACTCGTTTTAAGGTTGGTGACAGAGTCGTCAGTCTCGGTATGGGGGCCTTTGCCGAGCAGAACAAAGCGGAAGAGCAGTACTGTTTTGCGTTGCCGGATGATATCAGTTTTGAGCAAGGCTGCCTGGCACCACTGGCTGCTGGTACAGCGCTGTATGGCCTAAAGTATCGCGGAAGCCTGGTCGCTGGTGAAACCGTCGCCGTTACCGGTGCTGCCGGTGGTACTGGCTTGGCGGCTGTACAGCTGGCCAAGGCGCTGGGCGCAACCGTTATTGCTATTTGTTCTTCTAAAGAGAAGTGCGATTTGGCCAGTCGTGTAGGTGCTGACCATGCGTTGAACTACACCGAGCTTGATATCTCTGAAGAGGTCAAATCGCTGACAGGCGGTAAAGGAGTGGACGTTGTCTACGACACGGTGGGTGGCGAATTATTCGACAAATTGAGCCGCCGAATGGCCTGAAATGGGCGTATTTTATCGGTGGGTTATGCCTCAGGTACTATCCCGCAATTACCCATTAACTTGGCCCTGGTAAAGGGGTATTCTCTGGTAGGTGTACATTGGGCTGGAGCCTTAATTCACCAGCCGGATTTAACACCTACAATTGTTGCAGAGGTGATGGAATTTCTACGCGATGGTCGTTATGTACCAGTGGTTGATTCCAACTTGCGCTTGGATCAGTGCCTGGAAGGCATCGATAAAATGAAGAACCAGCAGGTGATGGGGAAAGTGGTTGTTTCCCTGAGTTAGGCCTTACGAGGGAGAAGATGGTGGATATTGGTTATCGTTCATTTCGCTCAGCACTGAAGTTTGCCCCGTGCAAGTCCAGCTTGCCACAGGTGAGCTGCGACAGTGTGTGTGACGAAGTTCTGGCCGCACCGTCTACCCGTTTGGTCTGCCTGCAAGGGCCATTAGGTTGTGGCAAGTCCACGGTAATGGCGCAGCTCCAGGAGCGATATAACCAAATGGGGATTGCCACCGGCTGGTTATCCCTGGATCGTCTTGATAATAATTTGGCTTTGTTTGTTGCCAATCTTGCCAGGGCTGTTGAAGCTATCTTTAATCGCTCGGCTCAGGAACCTTCCCTTTACCATCAAGTTAATGAAGAGAACCCGGGCGGCCTGGCGTTAGAGTTACTGGATCGTCTGACGGCACACCCTTCGCCCTTTGTATTATTTATAGATGATCTGGATAAGGTTGATAATGCTTCTGTCGCCGAAGTGTTGGAAGAAATCATTAGCCATATTCCTCGCGGCTCCCAGGTTGTCATCAGTAGTCAAGCTTCAAACCAGAAAACCCCTGATGCCTTCGAAAAACTTCGTTCACAGGGCAAGGTGCTGGACATTCATGAGCGGAGCCTAACCTTCAGTCTTGATGCGGCTGAAAAATTACTGGAGCAGGGTTACGCCATTAAGCCTAAAGGCAACCAGCTACGTTTAATTCATCGGGTCACGGCGGGTTCACCGTTATTGATCCAGTTGTATGCGCTGGCAGTATCAGCCGGCGCTGATGCTCAAGCGCTGTTAGATCGCCTGTCGATGCCGGGTGGGAATGCGTTTCATGAGTTGATGAAGGAGGTTCTGAGCGTGCAAGAGCCTACAGTCACTCAGCTGATGGAGTCTGTGAGTATTCTGGATACCTTTTCTAATGAAATATTGCATTCGCTTGGCGATGATTTTGCTTCGCTACCAATAGATCAGTATGTTCAGCCTGCTGAGCGTTCCTTGTTACATTGGCAGGGCAACGCGTGTTGTTACCATGAGGCCTGTGCTGAGTATTTACGTCAGCGGTTAAAAACAAAGAATAACACGCTGTACGCATCGTTGTATCTTCAGGCCAGCAGTTTGTTCGAATCTTTAGGCTATGTTGTTGATGCCATTGATTATGCCCAACACATTGACGATAAGAATCGCTTCTTTGCATTGATTTCCGATCACAGTGACCGCCTGTTAGCTGCCTCGCATATGCAGCTGGTGCAAGTATGGTTGCAAGCAGACTACGACAACGGGGCGCTGGAAGCGTTACCTGCATTGATGGTGGCTTATGCCTGGGCGCTGCTTTTTTGTGATGGCCTAAAGGCTAAACCGGTTATAGCTCATATCGAGAAAACTTTACCAGACGATCCTTTTGTTCAGGCGAACCTTACCGCGTTGAAACCGACCTTAGCGGCATTAACCGATGACTTTAAAGATGTTCAAGGCACCCAAAGCCAGCTCCTGACACTCCTGCAGCAAAACTACAGGTTTCCCGCTTCAGCCATGACCCTGTCTCTGAGTGCCATTAAGAATGTGGCTGGCAATCTGGATGAAGTTCATAACATGGTGGAAAGTATACGTGCGCTGCCCAGTTATTCACCAACGTTTGAAACCCTGTTTGACGATACGATTGCGATATCGGAATTACTCGCCGGAAATCTTAACTCTGCAATAGAAAGGTTACGCAGTGTTGTGGATCCCCGTGAAGGTACCACTTATAAATCGGCGAATGGTGTAGCACTTGGTGGCCTCTTATTGGCAGAAGCCATGTATGAAAACGATCACCGAGAACTGGCAGAACGGTTGCTGGGGATTTACTTACCCTTGGTTAAAAGGGTGGTATGGCCGGGTAGTACCTTGCGAGCCATGTGTATTCAAGGGCGAATAGCTGAAAGTTATGGCAAACCGGAACAGGCTCTCGATGTGTTTACGGATATTGAATATGCAGGCCGACAGCAGCAGTTACCGGAATACATCTTAACCGCCAGATTGGAAAGGGCACGTTTGTTACTGGCAAGAGGGGATGTGATTGCCGCGGGTGAAGAATTGGATGCAATGGCAAATGATGTTTGCAATCCCCGGGCAACCAGTATCGAAACCTTGTCAATGGCTCGTCTGCGTTATTGGATTAGAACAGAGCGTACGAAAGAGGCTGTCGCACCACTGCAAGACTTATTGCAAGATGCAGAAGATAACCAGCTTAACCGCCGAGCGCTGAGTATTCGATTGCTCGTAGCAGAAGCCACCTGGCGTAATGGCGATTATAAAGATATTAAAACCTATCTTGAACCAGCGCTGGAAATGGCGTTGGAGGAAGGCTACATAAGGCCCTTCCTTGATGAAGGTGAAGCACTGATAGGTATGTTTACCGAGTATATTCGCCAGCCTCGCGTCAAGGTTGCTTATAAGCGATTAGTACAAGGTTTCCTGGGCACCTTATGTGCACCTGATTCAGAAAAAACTGCAGGTGATCAGGATAAGCTGTTAACCAAAAAAGAGCTGCAAGTGGTTAGGCTGTTAGCCGAGGGCCTGTCTAACCCCGATATCGCAACACGGTTGATTGTTGCAGAAACAACGGTACGTACACATTTACGCAATATCAATCTAAAACTCGGAGTCAATAACCGCACGGCGGCAGTTGCCGAAGCTCGGCGGTTGAACTTGATTCCCTAATTAAAACTTAACTTCGCGTAAGACCTATTCACTTAGGCGGGTTAGTCCTGCGCGTAAGAAATATAAATCACTATCCAAAGAGATGAGGTAAGTATGAATTTTGAACCTTCCCCCAGAGTACAAGAATATTTAGAGCGCATTCACAGCTTTATTGATGAGCATATTGAACCCAATGAGCATGTTTACCATGAACAACTGGAACAGAATCGCTGGACGATTCCTCCAATCATGGATGAGTGGAAAGCAAAAGCAAAAGAAGCTGGTCTGTGGACACTGTTTCTTCCACCTGAATATGGTGAATACAGTGCTGGCTTTAGTAATCTGGAATATGCGTATCTGGCTGAGGCTATGGGTTACCGTTCTCTGTTAGCGGCAGAGGCATTCAACTGTGATGCACCGGATTCCGGCAATATGGAAGTGCTGGCCAAATACGGCACCCCAGAGCAGAAAGAGCGTTGGCTCAAGCCGTTACTGGACGGTGAAATTCGTTCTGCTTTTGCCATGACTGAGCCTGCAGTAGCCAGTTCTGATGCCACCAATATCGAAACCTCGATTGTACGTGATGGGGATGAGTATGTGATTAACGGTCGCAAGCACTTCACCAGTGGTGCGCTTAGTGAGCGTTGCGGCATTATGATTTTGTTGGGCAAAACAGATCCGAATGCGCCCAAGCACGCTCAGCAATCCCAGGTGTTGATTCCGACCAATACGCCTGGCATCACCATGCACAAGAACTTGAAAACCTTTGGGTATGATGCGGCTCCCTTTGGACATCCTGAAGTTGTTTTTGACAATGTGCGTGTGCCGGTAGAAAACTTGATCCTGGGAGAAGGCCGAGGATTTGAAATTGCCCAGGGGCGTCTTGGCCCTGGTCGTGTTCACCATTGTATGCGTTTGCTGGGAATGGCACAGCGTGCGTTAGAAATGATGGCCTCGCGTGCTGAAGCGCGTAGCCCATTTGGTAAGCCGCTGAGCAAACAGCAATCGGTGCGTGAGGATGTTGCACTTGCTGCTTGTAAGATTGAACAAGCCCGACTCATGACTTTAAAAACGGCTGTGAAAATGGATGAGGGTGGTGCCAAGCATGCGGCCGACCTGATTGCCATGATCAAGATTATTGTACCGAATATGACTTGTGAAGTGCTGGATCGTGCAATTCAAATTCACGGTGGTGCAGGTTTCAGTCAGGAGTTTATGCTGGCGCGATCCTATGTGTTTTCCCGTACTGTACGTGTTCTGGATGGCCCGGATGAAGTGCATATGATGCAACTGGGGCGTAACTTGTGTAAGCGCTACGCTGAGAAGTTGGCGGGTTAATGTTGACTAATTAGGTTTGCTTGGCATGTAAATACTATGTACTCTGAATAAAGAGTACATAGTTGAAGAGCCCTGAAAGTCATCTGGATCAGTACATGCCAAAGCTCACCCCTGGCGTTCGCAATAGTTGGATCGATCATCTGCCAGAAGATCTGTGTTTACTGTTGCGTAACGCTATGCAAACACTTTCTCTTGAACCGGGAGAACATCTATTTCGACAAGGGGATGTGCCTGCCGGCATTTATGAAGTGAAAGCTGGACGACTCAAAGTGTACAGTTATAACGAAGAGGGTAAGGAAACCTTCTTCGATGTTTGCAGTAGCGGTGAAATCCTGGGCGATACCTCGATTTGTGCCGTGGAATCACAGCTACGATCTTCAGCGTCTGCTATAGATGAAGCTTCGATAGGGTTTCTCTCACGCGAGATATTTGACCAACTGCGGAAACAATATCCGCAAATCAATGCGCAGCTTTTGCAAAGTATCAGCTGTCGCTGCATAGCTGCGTTGGACATGTATGAGGAGAGCCATGCGCTGAAACTGGAGGCGAGGGCGGCAAGGCGGCTCTATATCACCGCTCAACGCTCGGGTGAATCTCTGGGTGAAAATACGGCGTCCATTCAGCTCAGCCAGGATGATTTGGCATCTCTGTTAGGCGCATCTCGCTCAAAAACCAATAAAGTGCTAAAAACACTGGAAGCCAAAGGCTTAATTGAGCTGGCCTATGGCAAGATCACCATTACTGATCTTGATCAGTTGTTAATGCTCTCTGATTAGTTCAATTATCCCCCAGGTAACAGTTTCGCGCTAAATCTCGCACTAACATAGCCATATCCTGATGGTTTTAGTTTAAGAGAGATTTGATGGTGAAAAAAACATCCGTTCTTATTGTGGGTGGTGGTCCCATCGGTATCACTACCTCAGCTTTATTATCCCAATACGGCATCGACTCAATCATGGTAGATAAACGCCCGGATTTGAGTAACCACCCCCGTGCACGTTTTTACGATTCAACGACCCTGGAAATCTTCCGACAGTTGGGCGTGGCTGACGACGTTGAAGAAACCGGACTTGGTGCTGCCTGGACCCAGTACAATCGGGCATTTATCAATCTCAAGGCGGGACCGATAGCCTCTATCTATGCCCGTGAATTTTTTAGTATTGATCGCAAGATAACACCGCAAAAGCCGGTCATGACCTGTCAGGATCTATTAGAACCTATCCTTTTTAAGGCTGCCAAGGGCTTTGAATTGGGGCAGCATTATTTCAGTTCTGAGGTGGTTGACCTCAAGCAGGATGACAATGGTTGTTATGCCGTGATTCGCAATCTCGATACCGGAGAGCTGTCCGAGGTTGAGGCTGATTATGTGATTGGCTCCGATGGGGCGCGTAGTTATGTCCGTGATGTAATTGGCGCTGAACTGGAAGGGGAGGTACGAGAGCGCTGGTACCGTGATGTGCTGTTTGATGCGGATCTCTCACCCTATGTGCGGGATAATATTGGTGGGCTGCTCTATGTTCATGGCCCGGCCGGTGTTGGCGTCTTTCAGCCATTGGATGGCAAGCGCCGCTGGCGTTGCCAAATTGGCAGTCCCGTAAAGGATTGTGATATCAGCGAAGCATTTCTCGATCGTTATATTCGCGATACCGTCGGTGCAGGCGATGAACTGGAGCTCAATATTACCAGTGTTTTGGTTTGGCAGATGACCGCCCGTACAGCGAATAAATTTGGTGAGGGGCGCATGTTTCTATTGGGGGATGCGGCCAATGTTTTTACACCCACCGGCGGTATGGGGATGAACTGTGGTTTTGCCGGTATGTACAACCTGCTATGGAAATTGGCCTATGTGGTCAAAGGTATTGCGCCAGCTTCAATCCTGTCGACTTACGAAGAAGAGTATCACCCGCAAGCAGTCAGACGTGTTAAGCAGTGCATGAAAAATGCCAATGCCCTGGCGGGTATTTACCGGGCCAAGAAACAGGGTGATGATTTGGATGAGGCCTGTCGCAACTGTTATCAGTATGCATCCTATACCGGCATTGATTTTGGGTATGAGCTGTCATCGTCTTTACTGCTGCAAGATAGCGATGCGGTACCTCATGTTAAGGACGATGATCTGGATTATATTCCGGTCGTCCGCTCGGGGCGCCGTGCACCTCATATCTGGATCGATGAATCGGCCAATCAATCTATCTTCGATTGGTTTGGGATTGATTATGTGGTTGCCCTAGGTAAAGGCGCAGAGATTGCCGAGTGGCGTAAGGCGGTAGAGAGCCTGCAGGCACGGGGTTTTCCTATTCGCGTGGAAATGTTACCGGAACAAGCGTTTACACCCTATGAACTTGAGAAAGTCGTATTAATACGGCCGGATCGTATTGTGGCTGCACACTGGCGTCATATTGAAGCGCCTGCACTGGAATTGCTGGAGCAGAGTTTACCTTTGATGGACGGTGGATAGGAGTTAAATCAGGTATCCGTCTCTCTTATATGGCGTGACGGATACCTGATGAATGATGATTACCAATCAAGAGAAGCGTTAAGTAGAGAACAGCTATGTGCCAATACCCCGGTAATAAATGCCGGCATTGCTGCAATCTGCTCTTGAGTAAGCCCCATCGTATGTCCTCGATCCATTTGCACTTTCAATTGTGCGTAGATCACCGCTGAACGGTATTGCACCAAAATCCAGTAAAACTTCAGCTCATCTTCCGTAATGCTCATGCCTCTGGCGCTAAGGTATTGGTCGAGTAGTTCTCGACGGCTTAACCAACCAGGTGCTTCGCAGGGCATGCGGCACTGGGCGAAATAAACTTCCGGGTCATTATTGTCACCCCAGTAGCTTAACAGGATGAGTAATTCGTACAGCGGATTACCGATGGTACACATATCCCAGTCGACCACACCTTTGAGCTCCATGGTGTCGAGGTCGATAAGCATATTGTCGAGCTTGTAATCGTTGTGCACTAAGGATGAGGGTAACTGATCCGGGATGTTGGCTTCTAACCAGTCATGCAGTTGGGTATGAAGTATTACATCACTTTCCGAATAGACGCGACTACCGCGCTTATACCAACCGTTGATTTGGCGTTCGATAAAACCGTCTGCCTGGCCGAGATCAGCTAGACCTGCTGCTTGCGTATCAACAGAGTGCAGATTTACCAGAGAGTCTACGACTATCTTGCCAAGTTCAGCACCAATATTGTCTCGGTTTGTTAATGACTTGGGAAGATTACGGCCAATAGCCGTGCCTTCTCTGAATTCGCTAATACAAAAAGGTACACCGATAATGTCGGTGTTTTCACACAGCAGTAACCCTTTCGGGGCTGGCGGAAAGAAATCGCCCAGGCGGGAGAGTACGCTGTATTCCCGGGCAACGTCGTTACCCCCAGGAGGCAGTGGGCCGGGTGGCGGCATCCTCAGCACTACTTTTTTGCCATTCATGACCATTAAAATATTGTAATTGGCGGCACCGCCAGACAGGCGTTTGGGGGCAGTTTCTTTGTCTAAAGTGAAACCTTGCGTGGTCAGATAATCACCTAGCGCCTGCCATTGTTCTGGCGTGCCAAAATCTTGTACATCCGTCATTGTTTTTCTCACCTGCCTTTAAATCGTGCCACCGCCATCGGCGGCAATATGTTGGCCGGTCACATAGGCGGCCATAGGGGAGGCGAGGAACAGCACTGCACCGGCGATATCTTCAGGGCTTCCTACACGGCCCATAGGGATCACTTTTTTCCAATGCTCCAGCGCTTCTGGAGTAGCCTGATTAGCGGTGATTTTGGTTGGCACCATACCTGGGGCGACGGTATTCACACGTACGCCTTTACGGGCCCATTTGGAGGCCAGGGCTTTAGTCAGTTGCACCAGACCGGCTTTACTGGCGCTATAGGCCGGGTTGTTGATCGCTGGGCGGATAGATACCACGGAGTCGAGGTGGATGATATTACCGGAGGAGGCTTCCAATTGATCGTAAAATGCGGTGCTCAGGTGCATGGCACCGGTCAGGTTAATGTCGACAACCTTGGTGAAACTTTCGCGTTCAAATTCCGCTTTTTTATAGAGCACAGTCCCCACGCAGTTTACCAGTACGTCCAAGTGCGGAATCTCTTTCGACAGAGCTTCAATCGCGTCACCATCTTGCAGGCTTAGGGTATGAAAGGTCATACCGGCAAAGTCTTTGTCGTAGCTGTCCTGGCTGCGGGTACCTGTGACATGTACGGTAGCGCCGGCTTCAACAAAGGCGGTGGCAATACCGTAGCCGATGCCGTCGGAAGCACCGGTAATTAATACGGTTTTTTCGGAAAAGTCGAGGGCGTGTAATAAACTCATGGTTTCTCTTCTTTTTAATGATCGTGATTATGTTTATGGGCGTGTTTTGATCGCCACCGCTCACGCAGAGCGCTGACTATATGTTGTGCCAGTTCTTCTTTATTGAAACCGTTAGCCAAGCCCTCAATTAATTGCTTCATGCCAATACGGACTTCATCGTTGGGGCCGGGTAGGGCAATAATTAAGGCGTGGTCTACCTGAGCCACACCAATGCGGATACCGTCCTTTACGTGCCTGCCCGTGCCTTTTTTAAATTTGGCCAGATACGGGGTGGCGGCATTGGGATCGAGAGTTTGCAGGGCTTCAATGGAGTGATCTTTATTTTCAGCGCCCACACCACCGGTGGTTATGACCAGACCAAAGCCACGCTCTCTGACAGCTTCATTCAGACTAGCGGCAATGAAGTTGCGATCATCCTGTAAATCCTGCCCTTTGGTCATGGCGTAACCTTGCTCTGTGAGCAGTTCGGCAATCAGGGGGGCGTTGGTGTCTTCAATTTGGCCGGTGATCACTTCGGGGCCAGAAGAAAATACAATGCCACGCTTGGCAATGTTAGCGGCAATTTCATCGCGCATGGTGCGGGCGCGGTCTAAGGCGGGTAGCGCCTCTTCGGCATTCAGCATAACCCAGCCCAAAACACCGTGGGAGCAGATAGTGGTGTGCTCTGTCGTCGTGATACCGTCTACTTTATTTAACGCTTCTATTAAGGCTTTTTCTTTGCCTACAAGGACATCGGCGTTAATCGTGGTACGCAGGATATCGAGAGTGAGGAGGTCATCTCTCGCATCGATGACGAAGACTTCTTCTGTAGGAAGTTCTAATACAGCAGCGACCTGTTCTGCTACCGCATTAAGATTGGCGTTATTGAGTTCTATTCTCTCAATACGTAATTCGGTTTTGTCGAGTAGTTCGAATTCTTCACTCATAATCTGGCATCCTGTTGATGAGGCCTGAGTGAATAACTTACTTTAGCTGCAGATATTTACTATCGTCGCTTTTGATGAGTTTTATGGTGCGGGGAGGGGGAGACGCACAGGAGGAATTCCTGCGCGCTTTTGGAATTACTGCTCGGCACTCTGCTGTGCTTGAGCGGCAGCCATCATCTTGGCGATGATCGAACGTACATCGTGAGCATCGTCACCTTCGTGGCGAGGTGCGAACTTGTCGTAAGCGCCGCGAACCTCTTCATAGCGGGTGTTGATGTGTTCCATGTTGTACGGGTGCGTCACTGAGTAGAACTGGTCATCTTTCATCTGCTCAATGGCTTTGGCCGTGAACTCATCGGTAGGCATGCCGGTGTTTTTGGTGAAGTCATTCATTTCAGACAATACCAGGCCGGGGATGATGAGGCCGATATGCAGGAAATCCGGTGTATCTTCACGCAGGGCGTTGGTCATGGCCAGCATGGCGTGTTTACTGGCGATGTAGCCGGCACTCATGGGAACGGCGTTGAAGAAGCAGTTTTCTGAACCCACGTTGAAAATAGCGGCCGGTTTGCCGGCTTCGATAAAGCGCTTGCCGAAGACTTGAACACAGGTCCAGGTACCGAAAAAGTTAACGTCAAACACCTGGCGAGCCTGGTCGAGATCGGCATCGATGGTGGGGGCAGGGGGCATGCCGATGCCAGCGTTATTGATCAGTACATCTACCTGGCCATAGAGTTCCCAGGCGTGTGCCGCCAGTTTTTCAACATCGTCACGTTTGGATGAATCACACTGCAGGAAGTTGGCGTCGACCTTTTCTTCTTTCAGGGCAGCTACCGCTTCTTCCAGGCGATCCAGACGGCGACCGGTAATAAGAACTTTAGCGCCTTCCTGACCCAGTAATTTTGCAAATGAAAAACCAATACCGGTTGCGCCTCCGGTAATAACAACTGCTTTATTGTTGAAGTCCATAGACGTTCTCCCGTTACTTAATTTGCTGTGATTTATACTGCAAGCGGTAGGCGTGCAGTAGGGGTTCTGTATAGCCCGCAGGCTGCTCTTTACCTTTAAAGACCAGGTCACAGGCGGCTTTAAAGGCGATACCGTCGAAGCCTGGGGCCATATTGGTATAGTCAGGATCACCGGCGTTTTGTTCGTCGACTACCGCAGCCATACGCTTCATCGCTTCCATCACCTGATCTTCAGTACATACTCCGTGTTCCAGCCAGTTGGCCATATGTTGGGAAGAGATACGCAGGGTAGCGCGATCTTCCATCAGGCCAACATTGTTGATATCCGGAACCTTGGAGCAACCGATTCCCAGGTCGATCCAACGAACCACATAACCTAGGATACCTTGCGCATTGTTATCTAGTTCAAATCTGATCTGCTCTTCGGTCAATTCCGCTACATCGTTTATCAGTGGAATATGTAGAATGTCGTCCAGGCTGGCGCGCTCACGGCTAGCCAGTTCCTTCTGACGCTCGATAACACTGATTTGATGGTAGTGGGTGCTGTGCAAGGTGGCGCCGTTAGGCGAAGGAACCCAGGCCGTATTGGCACCGGATTGCGGATGGCCAATTTTTTGTTCCAGCATGGCTGCCATTTCGTCTGGCATGGCCCACATGCCTTTACCGATTTGGGACTTGCCGGGTAAGCCGCACTCGATACCTACATCAACGTTCCAGTCTTCGTAAGCATTGATCCACGCTTGCTGCTTCATCACAGTCTTAGGTACGAAAGGGCCGGCCAGCATAGAGGTATGGATTTCGTCACCGGTGCGATCCAGGAAACCGGTATTAATGAACACAACACGTTCACTAGCGACGCGGATACACTCTTTCAGGTTGACGGTAGTGCGACGTTCTTCGTCCATAATACCGATCTTCAGCGTGTTTTCTTTCAACCCTAATGCTTGTTCAACACGCTCGAACAACTCAACAGCAAACGCTACCTCTTGCGGACCGTGCATCTTCGGTTTAACGATATTGACGCTACCAGCGCGGGAATTGCGTAAGCGTGGTGTAGGTGAAGAGGTTCTACTGGTATTGTCTTTTAGATCATGCATAGCGGCAAGGACAGTGACCATGGCATCCATAATACCTTCAGGTACTTCGTTACCGTCTTTGTCCAGGATCGCTGGATTTGTCATCAGGTGACCAACATTACGAACAAAGAGCAGCGATCGGCCATGCAGTGAGAAGGTCTCGCCTTGTGGAGAAAGATATTCACGGTCCGGGTTCATCGCGCGAGTGACTTCTTTACCGCCTTTAATGAACGTTTCACTCAGCGTACCTTTCATCAGGCCCAGCCAGTTGCCGTACACCTCGACCTTATCTTCGGCATCTACGGCGGCAACGGAGTCTTCACAATCCATAATGGTGGTAACAGCGGCTTCAACCAGCAGATCCTGTACACCAGCGGCGTCAGTCTTGCCGATATTGGCGTCGCGATCGATTTGAATCTCAATATGCAGGCCGTTGTTTTTTAGCAGTACAGCGCTTGGGGCAGCTTCTGAGCCGTTGTAGCCGAGGAATTTTTCAGGCTGAGCGAGACCGGTTTCGGAACCGTCGGCCAGAGTTACAGTCAGCTGGCCGTCTTTAACAGTATATTGAGTGGAATCAGCGTGCGAGCCGTTAGCGAGTGGTGCAGCGGTATCAAGGTGGTTGCGAGCAAACGCGATAACCTTGGCGCCACGGACTGGATTGTAGGCGCCTGCGCGTTCTGCGCCATCTTCTTCAGAGATGGCATCGGTACCGTACAGGGCATCGTATAAACTACCCCAGCGAGCATTAGCAGCGTTTAAAGCGAAACGTGCATTTTTTACGGGCACTACCAGTTGTGGGCCAGCTTGGTTGGCGATCTCTTCATCAACATTTTGGGTAGTGACTTTAAATTCGGGGCCTTCCGGTAACAGGTAACCAATGTCCTGCAGGAAGGTTTTGTAGGCTTCAGGCTTATGGCCCTGGCCATTCTCTTTAAAAGAGTTTTCTTTATGCCAGGCATCAATTTGTGCCTGCAGTGTATCGCGCTTGGCGAGTAGGGCTTTATTCTTTGGGGCTAAATCAGTCAGGATGGCTTCAAATTCCGTCCAGAAGTGATCCGTCTCTACACCGGTACCCGGTGCGATCTTATTTTCAATCAGGTTAAACAGGGCTTCATCAATCTGAAGACCACCGTGTTGAATCCTTTTACCCATAATGACCTTAAAAATAGTTACAACTTAAAATACGTAAAGTCTTGACAAAAAAAGGGTGCTTTCAGTTGAAAGCACCCAATGGATGAACTCTGGAGAGCTATCAGAAGTTCAAGTTCATGGAAACACCTACACGGCGCTCGTAGTCATAAGGCAGGAAGTGAGCCACTTCGATACCAGCGTTACGGAAGGTGCTGGTGTAACCGGATACATAGAACTCGTCGAAGGCATTTTTAACGAACAGTTGTACGTCGTAAGTACCATCTTCAGCTTCAATACCTACAGCAAAGTCAGCAATACCGTATGCGTCACCTTTTGATAATGGGTCGTTGTCAGCAGTGAACTGAACTTCGTCCTGCCAGTAGTAAGAACCTTGCAGGTAAGCATCAAATGGTAGATCGGCCAGTGGAATATTGTAGCGACCGTTCAGGCTAACACTCCACTCAGGTGAGTTAGGCATTGGGGTACCAGACAGATCCTGAGTACCATCGGCGGCACAACCTTGGGCCAGAGTTTGACCTGGGTAACAGGCGGCACCTTCGTATTCGGCAAACTCAGCCTTGATGTAGGCTAAACCACCGGATACAACCAGGTTTTCAGTGGCGGCCAGGGCAAAGTCCATTTCCAGACCATAGGTTTCCAGCTCACCGGCGTTCTGCAATACAAACGTTGGCGGGATATTGCCGTCAGAAACCTGAGATTGGAAGTCCTTAAACTCGGTGAAAAACACGTTAGCGTTCAAACGCAGGCGGTTGTCCCACAGTTGAGATTTAAAGCCCAACTCGTAGTTGGTAGGAATTTCAGGTTCAACGATAGTGTCGGCAAACTTAAGGGCACCAGGTAGGGTATTTACACCAGGACCTTTATAACCACGTGCCCAGCTGGCATACACCATACCGTCATCAAAGGCATCGTACTCGTAGATAACACGCCAGGAGATGGCTTCATCGGTATCATCATCTTCGGAGAAACCTAAAGGTACAAATGGGTTACCGGCGTTATGTTGTGCAACGATACCACCATAGGTTGCAGGCAGAGTGGCGAGAACACTGGCATCGTGAACTTGTGCATCCTGTTCTACTTCTACTTTCTCGTGGTTGTAACGCAAACCAACAGAGAGGCGTTGGACATCATTGATGTGATAGGTTGCCTGGCCAAACAGAGCGAAGCTTTCGTTGTTAACCTCTGAATCGGTTACGTCACTGATCAGCGCTCCCCAGAAAGGACTACCTTGAGCAGCTAAAGCGGCCATGGCTGCGTTAGTTGGGAAAAGGGAAGCCGCAAAACCAGCAGAAGCCAGATAGCCATCCAGCATACGCTCAGATGCCAGATCCATATCACGCTTATAGAAGTACATACCGGCGACATAAGTTAGATCACGGTCTTCCGGTGAGGTAATGCGGAATTCCTGAGTGATTTGTTTAATGTCGGTCTGGCTGCTATTAACTGGCGAGGCTGTAGGCGTCAGACCTGGTTGTGCTGCCAGCAGTTGGCCGAGTGCATTATCGGTATTAAAACCACCCAGCATTTCAGTGGGGCTATCACTAAATGCATCGGATTTGCTCCAACTGGTAATCGAGGTCAGTGTATAGTCGCCCCAATCATAGTTCAGCTCGGCGCTAAACTTAGTCAACTCCATTTGGCTGACGGAGGTGTTGTTATCAAAAATTTTGTCGTTTTCTTTACCTGTTGGATGAATAGTTGGGCCACCAATTAAGTCGCCTGCACCGCTAAAGTTAACCACGGCAGTTGTGTTGGAGGTCTGATCGCGATCTGTATGACTGGCACTTAATAAAATGCTCAGATTATCGGTAGCCAGAATTTCCAGCTTGCCATTAATTCCCCACTCGTCACGATCACCGTGGTCTTTACCACCAGGGTATTCATTTTCAATCAGGCCATCTTGGGTAGTCGAGTAGTAATTTAAGCGACCCAGTACTTTATCTTCAATAAGAGGGCCAGAAACGTAGGCACTGACTTTTTGCTGGTTCAGTTCGGCATAGCTTGCGCTCATGCCGTAGCTCAGTTCGTCAGTAGGGCGTTTGGTCGTGATATTCAAAAGACCGGCAGAAGCGTTTTTACCAAACAGCATACCCTGAGGACCACGCAGAACTTCGATACGCTCAACGTCACTCATATCCAGTACAGAAGCGGCAGCACTGTCGGCAATTACACCATCAACAACTACGCCCACAGATTGATCCATACCGCGGCTGAATGACTGGGAGCCGATACCACGGATAATAATACCCTTGCTGGAATCAGAACCGCCTTCGGCAAAGGTAAAGCCAGGGGATACTTTGGCAAGTTCGGCTACCTGGTTGATATTGCGATCTTCCAGTAATTTACCGTCAACCACCTGAACAGACAGGGGAACGTCTTGCAGGTTTTGCTCTCGTTTCTGAGCGGTTACCACGATTTCTTCCAAGGCGATAACGTCGTCTTGGGCAAAGGAGGTGGTAGGGGCAATGGCTGCGGCTATCGCGGCGGCCAAAGAGGCTTTGTAGAGTTTCATAGAGAATATCTCTCCTCAGTATCGTCTGTCGTCTTATATCGTTTTTATAGTGTGCGAGCTTACCGATAGAGATATACAAACCGTTTAACAAGTAAGTTGATTGTTCGCGGTTTGTGTTTGTTAGTACTGTTTCTTTGGCTATCGGCTCTCAATTGCTAACAGGTGTTTTGGGTACCTGCGCGAATCTATTAAAACACCCGCTTTTTCGGTTTTGCGGGTTGTTTTGGAAAATGACAAAAATCCTCGACGTTTTCGCCAAGCGATATTTGGGGGCGGGTTTATTGGAATCTGAAAGGTATATAACTCGACTTTCTTATAATTATTCTTAATTAGTAAGGGGTATTTTGTCAGTATTTTGGACGATAAGCGAGCCCTTAGGGTGACCGGCCAGTTACAGGAAGTGTTACCAAAAGAGTTGCGGAAAATGACAATTGTTGGGCATGAAATTGACATGGTTAGTCATAGAGGGAAATAGGATATTTGAGGGCAGTTTTAGAGCGTGAGCATAGAGGAGAGACGCCCAATGAATTTGCAGGATTTACACCTTTTGGTTGACGATTTGGCTTACCCTGAGTGCCCTCGCTGGCATGAGGGCAAGTTGTGGTTTTCCGATATGCTCGGGCGTCGTGTTTATGCTGTTGAGGTTAATAGCGATAGCACCGAAGGTGTTTGTTCCACAGAAGTTGAATGGCAAGCGGACGTCGCTGGTTTGGGGTGGGATAACGACGGCCAGCTGATGGTGGTCTCAGCCCCCGAAAATACAGTACTGAAATTACAAGACGGCAAGTTACAGCCATTTGCGGATCTGTCTGCTCTTTCCCAAGGCGAGTGTAATGACATGATTGTTAAAAATGGTGTTGCTTATGTGGGCCACTTTAACGGCAAATTGTCCCCGCAAGAAGTACAGCCTTCAGGTCTCATAAAAATTGATACAGAGGGTAACGTGTCTATTGCTCTGGAAGGCGTTATGTTTCCCAATGGCATGGTATTCAGTGCTGACGGTAAGCGTTTAATCTTTGCCGAATCATTTGGCCGTTGTTTATCGCAAGTGGATGTGGCTGAAGACGGAAGCTTGAGCAACAAGCGCCCGTTTGCTGATTTGGGTACTGCAGTACCGGATGGTATTTGTATTGATGCCGAAGGTGCTGTTTGGGTGACTGACCCGCTGGGCAAGCGAGTGATTCGCGTGCTGGAAGGTGGTGAAGTTACTGACTCCATTGATATGCAAACCATGGGTGCATTTGCCTGTGAATTGGGTGGCAGTGACGGTAAGACCTTGTTTATCTGTGCTGCTGATGGTTTTGGCAAGATTGCACTGAATGGTCCTGATACGGGAAAAATCTACGCCTGCAACGTTAACGTTCCTGCCCAGGGTTGCTAGCGTTATGTCGACAACCAAAGTACAGGAAACTTATGTACCCGTGCGCGATGAAGTCAGGCACAGACACAAGTTTGAAAATGACTTTGCGCGGGTTTACGACGTCTTAATTCCTCCTGGTGATATGAGTGATTATCACGAACATGTGGAAGATACGCTTTATGTGTGTATTGCTCCGGTAGCCATGACTGATCAGGTTTGGGGTGAAGAGGACGTTAATCAGTTTAATGTACCGGCTGGTATTTCCATGTGTCGGCCTCATCGCTGTGATCCTTTGATTCACCGGGTAGGCAATATTGGTAGCAATGATATGCATATGGTGGGGGTAGAAGTTAAAGCGTCACCTCCATGGGTTGCAGCAGCTCCTTTACAAGCTAAGGGGCATACCGAGCTTTGGGATCATACGCGAATGCGTGCTTACCGTTTGTCTCTTGAATCGCAAGAGTCTACAGGCGCTTTTACTTATGACTTTTACGGCGTCACGATTTTACTGGCAGATACTAATTACCATTATACGGACGCTGTTAGTTCTCGCTCCATGGCATTAAAAGCCGGTGATGTGATCTGGCATGAAGGACCATTACAACAATCGATTACCAATCTTGGGGAGTCCCCTTTAGAGGCGATTGTTGTTGAGTGGTTGTGATTGGTAGGAGATAGCTATGCAACACGTTTTCTCGAATATGACAAAAATAGCCGTCATTTTTGCAAGTGGCTTTTGGGTAGAAGAGCTTCAGAATACTGAGTGAGCATATAGTTTTAGCCATCAGCGAATAAAAACAGAGTAATAGAAGTATGACCATTGATAGGGCGAATTACGACAAACCCATAATACATATTGTGGACGAGGCCTGTGAGCGTTACTGCGATCGCGTATGTCTACAATACGGTGAAGAAACCTACACCTACGGTGAAGTGCAGGCACTATCCATCCAATATGCCAGTGCATTACAAGGCGCTGGTTTCCAGCAGGGCATGCACGCCGCTATCTACAGTCTAAATTCCGCGAAAGCCTTTGTATTAACCCTGGCTATTATTCGTGCGGGTGGTGTTTGGATTCCTGTAAATCCACGTAATTCTGTCGCTGATAATATCAAGGTACTTAACAAGCTGGGTTGTGATGCCATCTTCTATCAGCGTGAATTTGTTGATGTGATTGAAGGTATTAAACCTGCTCATGGACACATGCTGGTATCAGAAGATATCGATCAAGTTGAAGCTTGGTTGGATGGTGCGAAGCAGGTGACCGTGTGCCGAAAAGACGATGTCGATAACATTATTACTATGCCCATGACCGGTGGTACCACCGGTGTGCCCAAAGGGGTCATGTTGAGTGATCTGAACTTCCGTGCACTGTCTTACGCGATGGCGTATGTGATGCGTAATTGGAAGCGCGATCCAGTGTATATGGTCGCAGCCCCTATGACCCATGTGGGTGGGCGTATTGTATTGGCTACTATGTCGACGGGTTGCCGCTTTGTTATTCTCGATAAAGTGGATCCGCAAGAGATTCTGCATACCATCGAGCGAGAAGGTATTACCGATTTCTTCCTGCCGCCTACCGCAATTTACAGCCTGCTGGCACAACCGAATGTACGCGATTTTGACTTCTCCAGCCTGGAGGCTATTACCTACGGTTCGGCGCCTATCTCCGAAGTTAAACTACGTGAAGCCATCGATGTGTTTGGACCAGTGATGACAGGTGGTTTTGGTCAAACTGAATGCCCAATGATGATTTCCAATTTCCCCCGTGAAGATCATATTATCGATGGAAAACCCGCAGAAGATGGTCGTTTACGCAGCGTGGGTAAAGCTTCTGTCATTTCCGAATTGGCGATTCTGGATGATGATGCTAATGAATTGCCTTTAGGGGAGTTAGGTGAAATTGGTGTTAAAGGCGATATGGTATCGCCGGGGTATTTTAATGCACCTGAAGAGAGCGCCAAAATTCGCAAGAACGGGTGGCATTTAACCGGCGATATTGGCTATCTCAACGACGATGGGTTCCTGTTTATTGTTGATCGCAAGAAAGACATGATTATTACCGGTGGCTTTAACGTGTATTCCTCTGAAGTTGAAAATGCATTGTCATCGATTAAAGGTGTTGCACAAGCAGCAGTGATCGGGGTGCCCAGTGAGCACTGGGGTGAAGAAGTGAAAGCCTTTATCTGTCTGGAAGAAGGCCGTGTTCTACCTGAGGCCGATATTATTGCTCAATGTAAGGCCGATATTGGCAGTGTTAAATCGCCCAAGTCCATCGATTTTGTTGATGTATTGCCTACAACACCATTAGGCAAAGTCGATAAGAAACAATTAAAAGCACGTTACGCATAAAACGTGCAAAGAAAGCCAAAACACACAATCAGATAGCAACCCAAGAGAGGTAGATGTTATGCCAGTAGTAAAATTTGTGAATGCCGAGGGCGTAGAAAACGCTGTTGAAGCAACTGTGGGTGAGTCTTTGATGCAGGCCGCCATGGACAATATGGTCGAAGGTATTGCTGCAGATTGCGGCGGTGGTTGTAGCTGTGCCACTTGTCATATTTATGTTGCGCCAGAGTGGGCAACCAAGTTGGAAGCGCCTAACGAGATTGAAGAGATGATGCTGGAAAATGTCATGGATCAGAAAGACTCCAGCCGTTTGTCTTGTCAGATTGAAATCAGTGATGACCACGATGGTCTTGTTGTGCATCTGCCAGAGTCTCAGTATTAATTAGCTTTAATTCCTATGCAAAAAGCTCGAACTCAAGCTGAGCGCACGGCTGCCTCGGACAACGCTATGTTCAAGGCGGCAATAAAACTGTTGGCTCAGCATAGCCCGAAAGATGTTACCCTGGCGCAAATTGGGCGTGAGGCGGGTTTTAGTGGCGGTTTGATCAGTTACCGCTTTGGCTCCAAGGCGGGGCTTTTGGAAGCGGTATCCGAGCGTATTCTTGAACTATGGGAAAAGCAGGTGTTCAGCTCTATTGAAGAGAGTAGCTCGCCTCTGGATGCCGCTCGGCATGTCACATCCATGTATTTGCATAATGTAGGCATTAAGTCGGATTTAATGTTAGCGCAATACCGTCTGATGAATGAAAGCTATTCTACCTGCAGGGAAATTTTGCCGTACTTTAAGGCCTTTGATCTGCGCATCCGAAAGATTATTGTTAATGCTATCGAAAAAGCGAAGGTCTCTGGTACGGTTAATGCGGATGTTGACAGCGAGGCTTTCGCTGTGACCTATGTCGGTATGTTACGTGGTGTGGCAGTGCAGTATTTTATCAATAAAGAGATCGTAAATCTCGACAGTGCCGAGATTATGATTGATCGCTATTGCGAATCTATTTTGTCTTTATAGTTTCAGTTTATTGTAACAACGGATTATTTTGTTTTAATTGCGTATCTATTCTGGTTTTTAGCTGTTCAGCATTCTCTTTACCTAGCGCCACACTCGAAAAGCATAAATGCGAATAATAAAAGCCGAAGCTATGTATTTCCTTTAAGTCCATACCCTCAGTCTGGCGCCAGTACTCTATAGCCAGCGGTGATGTCACTATGGCGTCAACCCGTCCAGATTTAAGCAGTTTGGGTAATTGTTTTATGTGCCTAACCAGTACGACATTGCCCTCATTGAAAAGGCTTAAGTGTTCAAGGTCCAGGACGCGTATAGCACCAACGGTGTATTGGCTAAGTTCAGTTGTTGATACTGGGGCGTGATATTCAGTCGCTTGTATGTAGGCCCCCCACCGGGTTTGAGTAAAGGGCTCGTCGGTACAAACCATAAATTCATTGGTTCGTAAGCGGCCATTCTCCTCTCGTATATTTACTGCACTATCAATATGTCCTTGACTTAAGGCACTGATGACTCTTGGGTAGTTATCAAAGCCGGTAAAATCTATCTCGATATTTAGTGGACTGAAAATATCTTTATAGCGTTCCGCAAATATGCCGTGCCATTGTCCATTTTCAGCTTGATAGATAAGAGGTTTTTCCGTTTGGTAAACGCCTATATTGACCCTGGAAGGCAGCTTAGATTCGGCGGCTGCATGGGAGCAGATGTATGCAGTCCATAAAAAACACACACAGAGAATTCGAGCTATATAGGTGGGCCAGACTTCCATTACTCATTTCTGCTATTAGCTGAGGTGCTAATTGCAGAGTATAGCCCAGCTGGGCCCGGATGGCTCCGGGGCCCTCGGAGGAGGATTTACTGTGAATTCCGGCGACGACCCCACCAATAACCAATAGCAATAAACATCGACGTTATTAATAGCAGGCCGATTATTATAAATGGCTTAAGGGTGCGTAAGGGATATTGAGCCAAGTCCGGCAGCTGAAACCTTAGGCCAATATCCAGCCCCGCAGGCACTGGCCCCAAAGACTGTTTAAAGTGAGTAATGGCCTGTTGCAGCTCGGCTACTTTTTCAGGGAACTGTTGAGCCAGGTTGTGTTGCTCACCAATATCTTTGCTCAGGTTATAGAGTTCGATATCGGTGAGGATATCGTCCTCACCACTCATCAACTTGCGGGCGATCCAGGGCTTCGGCTGTACATTAGGCAGCTTGAGTTTCCAGTTACCCTTACGGAAAGCCTCAATTTCACCGTTGTTATAGTAAACCAGTTGGCGCTCTGGAGTTCGGGGTTCTGGAGCTTGTATTAATGGCAAAATATTCTCGCCATCAATGACCTGTCCTCTATCCAGCGTAACGCCAGCCATAGCGGCCATGGTGGGGAACCAGTCCAGCATACTGCTCAGCCCTGTATAGGACAGCCCCTGGGGTAAACCTTTTGGCCAGTGGGCAATGGTAGGGATTCGCATACCACCTTCAAAAGTTGACCCTTTACCGGCGCGCAGCGGGCCAGCTGAGCCGCCATCTTCTTCAGCCAATAGCCAAGGGCCATTATCACTGGCAAACATAATCAGGGTGTTGTCGAGCAGCCCTTGTTGTTCCAATGCGGCTTTGATTTGACCGACGCTCCAGTCCAGTTCCTGAATCACATCACCGTATTGGCCGCGTTGACTGCTACCCGTAAAGGCTTCGCTGTTGTACAGCGGTATATGTGGCATAGGGTGGGCGATATAGATAAAGAAGGGAGCGTTACCTTGCTGTTCTATATAGCGAATAGAGCGTTCGGTTAGCTGACGGGTAATTTGGGTTTGATCCACTTCCCATTCAATAATGTCGGTATTTTCAAACGCGTAAAACGGCGTGATGTCGTTGCTGTAGGGATAGCCGTAAAAGTATTCAAACCCCTGAGCATTAGGCATAAATTTTTCGTGGTGTCCCAGATGCCATTTGCCAAACATTGCCGTGTTATAGCCAGCATCTCCCAACATTTCTGCCAGGGTGATTTCTTTAGGGGGCAGGCCGGTATAGCTTTGCGGCATAAATACTTCGTGAATGCCCATGCGTACCGGGTAACGGCCAGTTAGCAGGCCCGCACGAGACGGGCTGCAGATAGGTGAAATGGCGTAGGAATCGGTAAAACGAATACCCCCTTGTGCAAGGGCGTCCAGATTGGGCGTTGCGATATCCGTGGCGCCATAAGAGGACACATCGCCATATCCCATATCGTCGGCAAATATCACCACGATATTGGGGCGTGTGTCGACTTCATTGCTCTCTATTTGAGGCTTATTACCTATTGCATTTGTGCTGCTTAAGCCGAGTAACAAAGCTGTAAAAGGGGCCAGCAACTTACCGTGTTTTTTGATCATAACTGACTTATTCCTCTACAGACTCGACGGCTGCAAAGACTTTTTGGCTAAGATTTTCCTGCGCGTAGCTTAAGCCAAAACCAAACGGAAATAACGGTGCCTTGCTGTCGTAGGGTTGGTCTTCAAACTGGCTTTCTACGGCGGCCATACTTGCAGGAAGCTCAAAGGGCAGTTTGCCTTTGGGGCTGTCTTTACCAAAAACCACGTCAAGAATAGCTTTGTCAGTAATGCTGAAGTTGGCTATCAGTGCTGCGGCTTCTTCGGCAATCTCTGGAATGACAGCGGGTCTTTCCAGATAGATAGACACTACGGTGGGGACTTTACTCATCACATCACGGATATGGGCGAGATCTTCACCTTTAAAATCCAAATCACCACGGGGTAGCAGTGAATCGAACATGGTATCCATCAGCGAGCTGCGAATTTGTGAGGGTTCTACAGGGGTACGTAAACGCAGAATAGCAAAGTCGGCTGCTTCCGGCGTTTGTACGATGTGCGCGTAATTAGCCGCAATATCAGCATCTAATCCTTCGATGTAGAGTTTAATGTTCTGTTGTAAGGGCAGAACAGGCACTTGGTTGCTGTTTAACGTGTTCTTGAGCAGTACTTGAGATTGACGTTGTACTTGTTCGGCCAGGGCAACGGCATCCGGTGTCTTCAAGTGTTGTTGCCAATCTTCTGTAGATACATAGGGATTATCAAATAAGCCCAAGCGAAATTTGTCGCGCAAGATTCGCGTTACGGAAAGGTTGATACGAGATTCCGCAACAACACCTTCTTCAACCAGTTCAACCAGGGGTTCAACAATGAACTCGCCGCCGAATTGATCGATACCGGCATCCAACGCTTTTACAAAACGTTCTTTCACCGATAGATCAAGTACTCCCCAGGCGCGGGCGGGCATAAAACCGTATTGATTATAGGTGCCGCGTGGTGTGATTACGCCCCAGTCTGACAGTGCTACACCGTCAAAGCCCAGTTTATTGCGCAGCAGATCGGTGAGTACCCAGCTATTGTAACTGATGGCGACCTCTTCATCGGTTTGTCCGGTAGGAACACCGTAGGCGGTCATGATTTGGCTACTACCGGCGGCAAAGGCGGCTTCAAAGGGTTTTACGTGGTAGTCAAAGTTGTCACCGGGGTAGGCTTGAAAGCGGCCGTGGTACAAATGGGTGTCATAACCGTCCTTAACAGCGCCGCCGCCAGGGAAATGTTTGGTAACCGTAATCACACTGGTGTCATCCAGTTGCTTACCCTGGAAACCCTGGATATAAGCATACAGATGACGGGAGGCTAGATCGGCATCTTCGCCGAAGGTTCCCATGGTGCGGCCCCAGCGGGGTTCTGTTGCCAAATCGGCCATAGGGTGAAGGGCCGCACGTAATCCTACACTGCGGTATTCCAGGTTGGCTATGCGGCCAAATTGTTCGGTAATGGCAGGGTCGTCCAGTGCCGCCAACCCAATTGCTTCTGGCCATTGCGACATATTCAGACTCTTCAGGCTGGTGGCCAAACCTGCATCGTGATAACTGTGGCGCGGATCGGACGAAAAACTGACGGGAATACCCAGGCGCGTTTTTTCTGCCATGGCTTGAGCTGTGTTGTGCCATTCGATCATTTCGGCAGCCGGCACGCTGTTGATCACGTTGAAGTGATTGATATGACGGGCGACCAGTAAGCGCGGAAGATTGTTGTGCAAGGTGTATTCAAATACCAGGTTCACAGCGGGTTCCGGCGCAATCTTGGCAGGCTCGGTGAGTGAACCGTTGGGCCCTATATCAACTTGGGTATGAAACATCAGGCCGACTTTCTCGGCGATGGTCATTTGCGAAATCAAATCCTGAATTCTGGCTTCCAGTTCGGCTTGCGGGTTTTCGTAGGTATCCAGCTGGCCGTTCTTGTTCAGGTCGCGGAACTTAATGCCGTTGTGTTCCAGTGTGGCTACTGCGTCAAACTGGTTGGCTGGAATCTGTTTATCCAGTTGGCTCTCACTGTGGAGGAAGAGGGCAGACCTGGCTCCGATTAAGGTAATGGCCAGCAGCAGGGTTAGGCCAAGGCCATAGAGGCTGTACTTCAGGTATTTCATAGCATCGCTCGCGGTTTTATCGTTATACAGCCTTAATTTTAGGGTTTTGAGCTTTGCGTCTTAATAGAGGATTATGCCAATATATGGACTATCATTCAGTTAGAGTGCAAATATTTACTTAATTGGTGGTTTTATATGGATAATGGTGCTCTGGCGCCATCAGGCTATGTCGAGCTGTTGCTGGCCATTGTGGCGGGGAAAGAGACCTCGGAATCTGATCGATTGGCACTGGCGACATTTTTAGCCGGGGACTATCCAGGCAATATTGCCCATCGTGCAGCGGCTTATTTAGGTGATAGGGCATTGATCGAGTCAATGCTAATACAAGCGCCGGAGCTGCGGGAGTTGCTTGCGAGCTATCAACGGCGAATTGAGCAGCAAGGCGCTGTTAGCGATGCTGAAGCGATAACGTTTTTTGTCGAGTTCTCGAATTATTTCGATCTTGTTGATGACTTTTCGCAAGGCCGGGTAATTGTCGGTGTTACCCGAGTGAAAAAAGACAGTCCAAGCGATATGACCATTCGTCGTTCACCTGGCAGTGTAAAAGGTTGGGCAATGGAGTTAACGGTTTCGGGTCATGGTGATTATCATTGCCTGAGGCAGGATTTTATCTCTTCGCCGGGTGATATTGTTTTACTCTCTCCGGATGCCTTTTACGAGCATAAGCGTCACGCCGACTGTGAACAATGGGATCACTACTGGAGTTATTTTTTCCCCGATCACCGTTTAACGGAATGGATGCAATGGCCGGAAGTGGGTTCTGGCATTTATAAATTACATTTAGGTGAGCAACCTCTGGCGATCATCAAATCTCTGTTCGAATCGGGTTTCGATGAATCCTTAAGACCGCGGCGTTATTTGGAGCCTTTACTGCTCAACTATGTTGAGAATATTTTAATTCGCTGTTGTGATCAATTAAGTCAACAGGAAGAGGTTGCAGTGGATTCCCGTGTTGCCGCAGCCATGCAGTTTATGGTGGAGCACTTACATCAAGCTTCAACCATAGATGAAATTGCCAGTGTGGCGGGGCTGTCAAAAACCCAGCTGTCGATACTGTTTAAAAAACACTGCGGTTGTTCTGTTATGGCCTGGCGGGAGGAGCGTCGTATGGCGCATGCATCGCAGCTGTTGGCGCAAACCAATGAGCAGGTGCAGGAGGTCGCACTCAAAGTCGGTTATGAAGATCCTTTGTATTTCTCCCGCGTGTTTTCCCGTTTGGTGGGCTATAGCCCACGCCAGTACCGGAAATTGTTAAAGCAGGAAAAGTAGAGCGTAACGCTGCCCCGGCGCTTTAAATGGGGGGCGGGGTGTGTTTTACACTTTTGAAAAATGACCAGATCTCATCAACAGCCTCCACACCACTGTTGTTAGGCCCCATCAAACGACCAAAGCGTACTTTGCTGGATGGAATAACGTGGCCTGTATCGGTGAGGTGAAACAGCTTGAATTGATAACCATCGGTCTGCCAGCTTTCCAGTTTTGCACTGTTGCCGAGAAGAGAAATGGCTGGGGCCGGCGGTATGTCTGAAGCAAGTTGCAACCAATACTGAATACTTTCATTGGAAGACAGCACCGTACCGCGGGAATCGTTACCAAATAAAACAACCTTGCCGCCGTCAAAGGGATTAATCGGGTCTAGCAGGCCGTTAAGAATGGCAACGGAAATGGGTTTGTTTTGTGGTTCGCAATCCAGGTTTGCCGCCTCTGGCATATTGGCAATAATCGGTGCTATCGCCGTGAAAGAGTCTGGCAGTGTAAGCCCCAGCTTATAAGTCATATGGCCGCCATTGGATGCGCCAGTAGCAAATACTGCTTGGGGGTCAATTTGATACGTGTTGGTGAAGTACTCGATCATGCCCTTAAAAAAAGCAATGTCGTTGATATTTTGCGTGTTGGCGCTGTAACTGGCGCTGGCTCGACAATCGTTCCAGTGATTATCAAAACCATCCGGGTAAACAACGATAACATTGTCCTGCTCGGCAATATATTCAAAGCCATAACCGGTCTGCCAACGCATTCCATCACCGTCGCCCATGGAGCCGTGCAGGGCGAATAACAGGGAGGCGGCGGGTTTGTGTTGGCTGGGAATATAGTATTGAAAGTGTCTCTCAATACCTTCAGCTGTTAAAGATTGATGTTTGATCACGCCTGCCGTCGGAGGTGATACCCGGCTGTAGCTATGGACAAAATACCCGTAAAGACCAACAAGGATTGCAACCAGCAGAGCACTGGCTATAGCGAGTTTTTTCTTCACGGGTATTTCCTTTTTTATGTACTTATTCTTTTCTGGAAACCTGTGCCAACCACGCTGCCGAACCAATCAGGGCCGGGTAGGGGTGGGTGATCAGGCTCACAGGAATCCGGCCGTTATAATCCGCCATTGCGCCCTTATTTTCAAATCCGTGAATAAAATCGCTTTGTTTTAACAGCTCAGGTATACGTGGCAGTATGCCGCCAGCCAGGTAAATACCGCCGGTCGTGCCGTTGGTTAGCGCCAGGTTGCCAGCAATAACACCCAACTGATGGAAGAAAATATTCAATACAGAAAGGCACAGCGTATCGCCTTGTTTGGCTCTTTCGGTGATATCTGCCGGGCTTAAATCAACGCTATTGTCTTCCTTAATATCGGACAGGGCTTTGTGCAGAGTACTTAGGCCAGAACCACACAGCAAGGTTTCGGCAGAAATATACGGCTGTTGTGACTGCAAGTGGGCAAGCACACTCAGCTCGATATCGGTGACCGGACAAAACGCCACATGGCCTCCTTCACCGGCGACAGGCACCCATTGGCCGTTATGGTAAGTCAGGCTACCAACACCTAAGCCGGTACCGGGGCCGATAATGCCTCGCGTCCCGAATTCATCTCTCTCGCCAGATTTAATGTCTATGAGATCCTCTGGCTGCAAATAAGGCAGGGCACAGGCTTGGGCAGCAAAATCGTTAATCACTTCAAACTGCTCGAGATTAAATCGTTTTTTGATGTCTGAGCGGGAAAACGACCAGCTCAGGTTTGTCATCTTGAATTCATCGCCACTGACGGGGCCAGCGACAGCGATACACGCTTGCGAGACCTGTGTGTTTATTTGCTCGATATAGGCGGCAAGTACAGCGTCAAAGTTGGGGTAATCCGCCGTGGGAAAGGTGGTTTGTTGCTCAATGGTGAATAGCTGTTTATCGGCATCGTAGCAGGTGACCAGGCCAAAGCGGGCATTAGTACCGCCGATGTCGGCGACGATGTAGGGATAGTTATTGTTAGACACCTGGTGAGCTCCGTAACGTTAAAGGAATGACAGCGCTGTCATTTTGTGGTTATACTTTACCCAAAATCGCTTTCAGAGTCCATGAATAGGCCTGCTAGAGCTGCGTTTAGCGGCTTAATGGATGTGTCTAAAAGCATAGAAATAAACAATAACGACTATGATAGAGCTGATGAGGTAGAGATTATGGCGGGGATGATGAGTGGGGAGTCGCTAATGCAACCCAACGCGGCAACAGGACAGGACCACCGGTTTACACTGACGGCACTGACCTCGCTGTTTTTTATGTGGGGGTTTATTACCTGCCTGAATGATATTTTGATTCCGCATCTGAAAGCGGTGTTTTCCCTGAGTTACACCGAAGCCATGCTGATTCAGTTCTGCTTCTTTGGGGCTTATTTTCTGGTATCTCTGCCCGCCGGTGCTTTGGTAAAGCGTATTGGGTACAAGCAGGGCATAGTTTCTGGGTTATTGATTGCGGCTACCGGTTGTTTGGTATTTTTTCCTGCGGCCAGTTTGCAGTCCTATCCGGTATTTCTATCGGCGCTGTTTATTCTGGCGTCGGGCATTACCGTTTTGCAGGTCTCCGCTAACCCCTATGTTGCCGTACTGGGTAAACCGGAAACTGCCTCAAGCCGTTTAACACTGACTCAAGGCTTTAATGCCCTGGGGACCACGGTAGCGCCAACCTTCGGCGCAATTCTGATTTTGGCAGGCGCCGAAGGCGGTGCCGAAATGATGGCCGATGCCAGTCATGGAGCAGACTCCGTTAAAGTACCTTACCTGATTTTGGCCGGTGCTCTGGTTACTCTGGCTGTGATTTTCAGTCTGCTGAAATTGCCTGCGGTGACTCATGCCGATGAGGGCGCAGAAAAGCAGACGGTTGATGCCAACCAGCAACCTTCTGCCTGGGCATTCCCACATTTGGTGTTGGGTGCGATTGCGATTTTTGTTTATGTCGGTGCAGAAGTAGCCATTGGCAGCTTTCTGGTGAACTTTATTGGTGAGGACAATATCACCGGTCTGCCAGAGGCCGAGGCGGCTAAATATATTACCTACTACTGGGGTGGCGCCATGGTGGGTCGCTTTATTGGCGCAGCGGTAATGCAGAAAATTGCCGCCGGCAGTGTATTGGCTTTTAACTCGGTTTGCGCCTGTGTGTTACTGGCAATTGCGGTATTGAGTGATGGATATACTGCGATGTGGGCGTTACTGGCGGTTGGCCTGTGTAACTCGATTATGTTCCCAACGATTTTCAGTTTGGCCATTCATCGCCTGGGTATTCATACCAGTCAGGGGGCGGGCATTTTATGTTTGGCGATTGTGGGTGGTGCACTGATTCCGCTGTTACAAGGTGTGCTGGCGGATAATATAGGTGTACAGCTGGCCTACGTCATGCCCATAGCCTGTTACCTGTATATTGCCTTCTACGGCGTAAAAGGCTGCAGAGCCTAGTTTGAGCTTAGGTGTCTGAAATCTTGGTGAGAGATTCTCTCGCCAAGAGTGTGTAAGGCAGCGTGGTGTGAGGATGCTGTTGTTGAGGCTCGCGCAGTTGATCCAATAACAGCTCTACCGCTTTGCTGCCCATGGCTCGGGTAGGTTGCTGTATCGTGGTTATTGGCGGCCAGGTCAATTGGCTGATGGGCGAATCGTCAAAGCCCGCAATACTCAGTTGCTCGGGCACTTGGATTTTATGTTGCTGAGCTACCTGCAAGGCGCCTGCAGCCATATCATCATTACTGGCAAAGATGGCCGATGGTGGTTGTTTCAATGCCAGAAGTTTTTCAGCGGCTTTCTGTCCTGACTCCGCATCATTGTATCCCTGAATAAGCAGGTTTTTTTTCTGCGTAATCTTGTGATCCGCCAAGGCTTTTTCAAACCCCGCAAGACGAGCTGCGCTGGTGGAATGATCCGGGTGACCAATAATAAAACCTATCCGTTGGTGTCCGTGCTGGATCAAGGTTTCAGTCATCTCATAACTGGCTTTAAAATCATCGCACCCCACACTGGGGGATAGTGTTTCCTGTGGCTGTGATGAAATACAGACAAAGGGAGCTTCCAGTTTTGTCAGGGCCTTGGTAATTGCCGGCGTATCAGACAGCGGCGGTGTGAGAATAAATCCGTCAACCTTGGCATTACTGACCAGGCTTTCTATATCCTGCAGCGTTGATTTATCCTGGTAACGACAGGGCCGAATAATTAATTCGTAGTGATTGGTTTGGCAGGCTTCCAATGCGCCGTATTGCACATCAATCACATAATGGGCATTGGGATTATCGTAGAGCAGGGCAAGCAGGTAAGAACGGTTACCGGCTAGGCTGCGGGCTGAGGTCGATGGGCGGTAGCCGAGTTGTTGAATGGCTTGCTGGACTTTTTCGATGGTCGACTCGCGAACCCGGGGTTCATTATTGACCACACGGGAAACGGTTTTAATCGACACCCCAGCCAGGGCGGCAACATCGTGAATAGTAGCCTTAGCCAAACTTTGCCTCAGAAAATGCATGCTGGAAAGCGGACATCATACCAGCTGCAAAGCCTGAGGCAATTGAGACAGGAGAACTGTTAACTAGGGAAAAGCGTTAATAGGGCGCAGGTAACACCCGGCCTTCGTGAATAGTGCCCCAAATTCCAATATCTTTAATAGTCATCGGATCAACGGTGAGGGGGTTATCATCCAACACGGTGATATTGGCAAATTTCCCCACTTCCAGTGAGCCGAAGTCCTGTTCCAATTGCATGGAATAAGCGGCTTCGATGGTCACGGCTCGCAGCGCCTGTACAGGCGTGATACGTTGCTCAGGACCAGCAATATTGTTATTTAAGGTACTGCGATTTACCGCACTCCATACCAGAAACAGTGGTTTGCCCGGGGCCATGGGCATATCGGCGTGTAGTGAAAAGGACACACCAGCTCTTGCCAAATCGCCCAGGCGTACCATCTCCTGTGCGCGCTCCGGGCCAATGCCCACTTCGCTGTAGGTGTCAGCCAAGGCAACCGTATAGTAGGGGTTGGCACTGACAATAATGCCCAGTTCCTTGATTCGCTGAACCTGTTCTTTGGTGGAAAAACCAAAGTGAACAATCACGGTACGATGGTCTTCACGGGGATTACGTTTCAGGTTGGCTTCGACAATATCGAGTACCAAATCTAAACCTGCATCGCCATTTTGGTGGACATGAATTTGGTAGCCATCATCCCAATAGGCCGCGAAAGCTTTTTCCAGCAAGTCCGGATTCATAATCCATTCGCCGTGATGTCCATCCAGATAGCCGTCTTTCATTTGCATCAGTTGGCTAAAGATGGCGCCATCGGCAAAGAGTTTGATCTTTTTGGGGTAAAAGCGACTCATACCATCTCCCCACTCCAATACCTTTTCCGTTTCACCAAGCATATCGCCATCGATATGTTCGTAGGCCATGGATTTACCGTCGGGAATATAGTCCATATGGTAGGGATTATCGTCGGAGGCAAAAACAAAGTTGTGCATTTTTTGTAGATAGGCGTGGGTTAAGCCACCGGGTTCGACGACATGAGTGCTGCCAGCTGCATGCCAGTAATCGCGAACATCCTTAAGCGAGGCAATATAGCGAAAGGGGGAGGCCATATCTTTAAACAATACAGGCAGTAACATCATGGCCCCTTGCTCCCAAAAATGGCCGCGCGCATAGTCGGTTTGTGCTTTGGCTGAATCGCTAAAGCCGTCAACCATGGTTTGATTGATGTCGAGAAATTCCAGCGCTTTACTGTTAAAAATAAATTCGTGTCCAGAGCGTTGCCAAACCATCATAGGGACAGTGGCGCTAATACGATCCAGGTCAGCGCGAGACAGTTCTCCGTGCCACAGACGGTGGTAACCCCAAGAGTAAAACATCTCATCGTCTTCACCGTGTTTGGCTACCAGGGCTTTGAGTTTTTGCTGGTAGTCATCGGCATCAATGGCACGAGGATAAAAACGATCACCGATCTCCCAGTCCTCGATAGCGATAATATGGGTAGCCATGGTTAATGCGGCCAGCGCAGGGTGTTCGTGTTGGTTGATCAGCCCGGGAATCAGCACCTTATTGGCGAATTGATCATCCTGAACAAATGGCTTATCGCCCAGGTTGGCTTTCACGGAATCCAGATCGCCGATGGCAATAATGCGATCGTTTTGAATGGCAATGGCTTGTACTTCACGGCTGTCCTGATCGAGGGTGACAATAGTTTTTGCCGTATAAACGGTAATTTGATCTCTGTTATCGAGGCTACAGCCTAGTAGTCCAAGCAGGCAGACAGTAATAATTATTTTAAAACGCATAGTTTCTCTCCTCTCAGGTCTAATACTAGACAACCCGGAAGGGAGAGAATCGATAATTTACGACAAACTGCCTATGGCTGCGGCATTCTAGTCCAGGTTGTCTTCCAGGATACTGATAAAGGCTTGCGCTGCTGGGGATCTAGGTCGGCCTTTTAATTCAATAACCCCCATGTCGATGTTCAGCGCCGGGAGTTGAATATCGAGCTGATGCAGCTCGCCTTGTGCTATCTCATCGGTAAAGTGATATTCCGTCGCAATCATCCAGGACTCGCTACGTAAAACGATATGTTTTAACGCGGTATAGTCATTACACATAACCGATGGGATGGGTTGATTGTTGGTGTTGAGACTCATCAGTGTCTCAAACAGCGGATTGGACGGCGTTAGTACCGTAGGGGCTACCAGCGGGTAATTTGCCAGGTCCGGGAGTTCGATGGTTTTCTTGGCGGCCAGGGGATGATCAGTTTTGACCAATAGCGAGAGTTTTACAGTCTTTAAGGGCTGGGTACTGATACCTTCAATATCCCGGTAGCTACCTAAACCGGCAATCAGCATATCCACTTCACGCTGCTTAAGGCGATAGATTAGCTCATCGGGCATGCCTTCACTGATATTGGTAGCAATACTCGGGTGTTGCTCAATAAAGTCTGGCAGGGCTTCCCTCACCACAACCTCCTTAATTGCACGGCCTACCGCCAGGTGTAATTCGCCGCCCTCGAGATTGCGGTAGATACCGGCGGCCCGTTGCAGGTCATCAATATCCAGCAAAATCCGCTGGCAATTCTCAGCAATTTGCAGGCAGAAGGCAGTGGGAGTCATGCCGGTTTTGGCCCGTTCAAACAGCTGAATATCCAGCGAGGACTCCAGGGTATGCAGGCTACGGGTAAGGGCTGGCTGGGTGATATGCAGGGCCTCGGCAGCGCCGTGAATGGTGCCGTGCTGGATAATGGCATTAAGGTGGCGCAGGTGTTTAACGCTGATCATAGAGGGGCTTTCAGGCATGGCTAGGCCTAATTTGATGAATTGGTGATAAATTTAAATTATCTATAACTGTATATTACTCATTATTAATCATCAAATGCACTGGGTAACATCTCCTGGACTCAATTATGAGCCCATAACAATAACGATGTGTCTTTTGAGTAAGACGTGTCTTTGAGGAGAGTGTATATGCAGCTTACAGCTATCAGACCTTTGGCGTTCGCCGTATCCCTGGCGGCAGCGGGTCAGGCAGGCGCCGATGCTTTTGCTATCGAAGAGATTGTGGTGACGGCAACCAAACGTGCCGAAAGTATTCAGGATGTGCCTATTTCCGTGTCGGCCTTTAGTGGTGACTTTATGGAGAAATCAGGCGTTGAGGATCTGCAAGGGCTGGGCAATATTGCCCCTAATCTTTCGGTAACCAAATCCACCATGGCGGTAAACCAGCGCATTATGATTCGTGGTGTAGGTACTGTAGGTAACAACGCCATGGATCCCAGCGTTGCAGTGTATGTGGACGGGGCTTATATCCCGCGTCCAGGCGCGATTATGGGCAACCTGAAAGATATTGAAGTGGCTGAAGTGTTGCGTGGTCCTCAGGGCACGTTGTTTGGTCGTAATGCTGCAATGGGCGCATTGAATATTCGCACTAACAAGCCAGAGATGGATACCCTAAGCCTGAAAATAGACGCAGGTATGGATGACTATGACGGCTACGATACAACCATTATTGCCAATGCCGGTATTAATGAATCTCTAGCGGCCAGAGTGGTAGCCAATTACACCGATAAAGGTGGCTATGGCGAAAATCTCTATGATGGGGATAAGGATGTGGGCGGTAATTCGGCCGAGAGCATCAAACCTTCCTTCCTGTATGAGCCAACCGAAGACTTAAGTATTTTACTGCGCCTGGATTACCAAGAGCTGCAAGGTGAGGGCGCAATAAACGAAGTACTGCCGGAAAGTGCAACGACGGCCAATTTGGCAACGCTGAACTTTTTAGGCATCGCCCCGGATGTGTCCGGCCTTGATCACACGATTAACCAGGCTCATAACGACAGCATGACGGATCGCCAGTGGGGGGCAACTTTGGATGTAACTTGGGATGATGTTTTAGACGGTCACACGCTACGTTCCATCACCTCCTACCGCGATTGGCAGAATGACACCATTGAGTATTCTCTATTCCGTTTGCCGATGGATGATATGACCCGTGATACCCACTTCGCCAGTGATTCTGTATCACAGGAAATTCAGCTGATTTCTCCTACCGGGGATGTATTCGATTATGTGGCAGGTTTGTATTACTTCCAGGAAGATTATGAAATTGATCAAACGGTTCATTTGGGGGCAGATTTCTGTCCGTTAACCGGTGCCTCTGCCGCGGTGTGTGCTGCCGGTGATCAATATAATGCTAACCCGGCATTGTTTAACCAGGATGCGGAATCCCTGGCAGTATTTTTCCAGGGCACTTTCCACATTACCGACCGTTTTGATGTGATTACCGGTTTACGTTATACCGATGATAAAAAAGACGGCTCCTTACTGGTAACACCGAATAACCTCGTGACCGGCGGCTTAATAGGTTCGGCGGAAGACAAACAACTCAAGTTTGATGACAGCCAGGTTAACTGGATGCTGAACGCCCGTTACTTCTTTACCCCGGATATTATGGGTTTCGCTACGGCTTCGACCGGATACAAATCCGGTGGATTAAATTCCCTGATGACCGGTGGGGGTGGCTTAACCGAATCGCAGCGGGTATTTGATTCGGAAGAAGTGACCAACTATGAGCTGGGTTTAAAAACTACCTTGCTGGATGGCAGCTTGGTGGCCAACGTGACAGCCTTTCGAACTGATATTGAAAACTTCCAGGATCGTTCTTTCCAGGATTTAACCTTTGTGATTGCTAATGCCGGTGAGTTACGCCAACAGGGCATTGAGCTGGATGTGCAGTACAGCCCCATGCAGGAACTGTTTGTATCTCTGGGTTACGCCTATCTGGATTCTGAGTTCCTGTCTTTCGACAATGGCTCGCCATTACCGGGTGTTGCAGGTACTCAGGATTTATCGGGTACCGCTAACCGTTACTCACCTGAGCATCAGATCAATCTTACCTCGCAGTGGACCCAAGCCTTGGGTGATACGGGCATGGAGTGGTTTCTTCGCGGCGAAGTGATGTGGACGGATGATGCTGATGTGGGGGCAACCACCAACAATAACCCGCAAACCATTCAGGATGCCTATTCACTGGTGAACCTGCGCGCCGGGTTGGAATCTGAAGATGGTGTTTGGTCAGTCAGCGCTTATGTTGAGAACCTGGCTGATGAAGAGTACTGCGTTGGTATGTACGATCAACCCAATGGGGGTGCATTTGGTACCCAGATTAATGGCACAACGTTGATTCGTTGTGTTCAGGGCGATCCACGCACTATCGGTATCCGTGGCAGCTACAGCTTTGACTGATTGTGTTGACTCTCCGAGCTTATTCTTTCTCAAGCTCTCTTGTTGGCCCGGCGTAAGCCGGGCCCTTTTTGTATTACACTAATGGGTACTAAGAAGGAGGATTGTTGGTGCCTTTTCCTCGGTTATTACAACGCATTAGCGTGGTTGTATTATCTTTCGGCTTGATACCTATGGTGTCTGCTACTAGTCCAGATGTCGCAGCTGGGAAAAACATCCAGGTGCAGCGCTTACTCGATGCGCCAATCATTTATCCGGCATTATCCAAAAGCCTTGGCCACAATATTCAGGGGCCGTCATTAATTCGGGTGCCGGAGTGGGTGAGAGACCCTTTGGGGAAATACTATCTCTACTTTGCCGATCACAAAGGGGCCTATATTCGATTGGCCTATGCCGATCAGTTAACCGGCCCTTGGCAGATTTATGAGCCCGGGACGCTGCACATAAAGCAAACAGATTTTCCGCAACGAGAGTTATCTGTATCTGCAATGCAGCGACTGCAAGTGAAACTTAAAATGCAGCTGATGGGTATCAATAGTGATGACTTTCCCCATGATATTGTTAAGGACCTAACCGTTCCGCATATTGCTTCACCTGATGTACACGTCGATAACGATAACCAACGTATCCTTATGTATTTTCATGGCTTGAAAGCCTTTGCCCAACAGGTAACTCGGGTTGCGATATCACAGGATGGCTTAAGCTTTTCCCCGCAGACGGAAGATCTGGGTAATACCTATTTGCGCGCTTTTGAATATGAAGGTTATACCTACGCCTTGACGATGCCGGGGCAGTTCTATCGATCCCGTGATGGCTTCAGCCAGTTTGAAAAAGGCCCGTTATTGTTCAATAAAGATATGCGTCATGCTGGATTGTTAAAGCGAGGCAAAACGCTTTATGTATTCTGGACACAAGTTGGACATGCACCTGAGCGAATACTGTTAAGTAAAATTGATATCAGTAAACCCTGGCAACAATGGACAGCTACACAACCGCAGGAGCTGTTAAGGCCAGAGCGTAGCTGGGAGGGGGCAGATAAACCGCTGGAGCCTTCCCTGCGTAGTGTGGCTTATGGTGAGGTGAATCAATTGCGCGACCCTTATATATTTGAAGACGAGGGTAAACTCTATTTACTGTATGTAGTGGCCGGTGAGAGAGGTATAGCCATTGCTAAACTGGAGGGAATCGACTAGTTTGAGGGAATGGATCTTCCCTTTCTTTCTCGCCATTTTTACAGGGCTTCTTTTTACAGAAGCATGATGGCGCTTGCCCTTACTCCATGGCTATTGTTATTCAGTATGTGCCTGGCGGCTTCCCCTGAATTAAACGAAACTATGGGTGGTCGCCCCATCATTGTTTTTGGTTGTTCTGTTTCTGCGAATAATCAATATTATGAGCAGGCAGAAAGCTTCTATCGCAAGGTGTTTACAAAGCTGGGCTACCGTTTTTCTATGTTATCTCTACCGCGTACGAGGGAATTAGCCGAGCTTAAAAAGGGCCAATTAGAGGGGTCTTGCGGCAGACGTTTTAGTCCACCTTATGCCGTCTTCCCTGAATTGGTTCGAGTCCCCGTGGCCATTGGTACTTTGTCACAGGTATTGCTCTCTCGTGATGCTACGCCGGGGATTCCTTCACTCTCCGATTTGCCAGACGGCAAGAGAATTGCCTATGTGCGTGGCGGTATTACTGCCACGGAGTTTGTTAATCAATACCCTAACCTTGACCCCATCGCTGTAGTTGATGCAGAGGTTGGTATAAAGATGTTAGCTGCGGGTAGGGTGGACTATTTTTTGGGAATCAGTATTACAACTCGGGATGTGTTAACACGCCTGCATTTTGATCAGAAAATATATCAACATGTGCAGATGAACAAACTCGAGATTTATCCTTATCTCGCACCTAAAGCACGGTACCTGGTTGAGCCATTAGAAAACGCAATTAAACAACAGCTGTTAGAGCAGCAAAAAGACTATCTATTTGAGTTTTAGTTTGGCGTACCAGAGAGGCCTCGCAGAATGCGAGGCTTTATCCAGTTAGTTCACTGTACAGGGGAAGTTGTAAAGTCCTGGTATAGCCGGTGTTTGATCTTCCACCAAGTCATTGGCGACGCCGGTATAGAGATAATTCTCAAGCCAATCAGATAAACTGACGCCTTTCGATGTGGCTGATGGCTGTACCACATGGCCCTCACTAACACGCAAGAAAAAAGCAAGATGTGGAATATCTTTCATACGACAGTAGGTTTCCCGCAAAATATTGGTCCAGGCTGCTTGATTGGCAAAGCCTCTCGATTGCACACCGTCCCATTGATCACTAATCCACATAAAGGTTTGACGTGGGTCACTACCTAGACGTTCGGCGTGAGCAGTATCCATGACTTCTCCCAGCGTACAATTATCTGCCTGACAGTAACTGGGCCATGTTTGTTTAACTTGCCAGGATTCCATCAGTGACAGCTTGGTACTGATATCTGTCAGTGGATTATCCAGGGTTAAACCGGTGTTTTTGGCAACCGAGGTTTTAGACCAGTTGAGTTCGTCCAGCACATAGTGGTAATGGTTGGATGCGCCGACGCCGCCAGCAGAGGTACCGTGGAATAACACCAGAAAGTCATTGGGTAAATAGGCTTTACCTTCCGCATTCATGGCAGACCAAATGACATCACGGGCATAATCCAGGGCGACTCTGACGTTGCGAGCACCGCTACGGAAAACACTGCCTTCGCTAAACACCTGCTCTGCACCATTACCCAGATGACCGTCCTGGGTACAGTAGGGCAGGCTGATTTTACTGCCTGTACGGAAGGGATTACTTTGCTTAGGCGTATGGAAGGCAACGCTGTCCGGGTTGCTACCCAGTGCATCGAGGCGATTATTTTTTAGTTTGGGACTATCGCTGGCAAGCAAGCTGTTGCATTCGTCGTTGGTTACACAACCTCCACCTCCCTGCGTATAGAGATAAACACGGTTCAATGGCTCTCCCGCAGGGGCTAGCTGTAGCCAGAATCGGTAGTTACTGCCATCACCACAGCGTGCACCAAATTCAGATGCATCCAGCTCGATTTCAACAAACTCACCACGCTGGGGTATGTGTTCTCGTGTATTGGAAGGGTTACCGTTCTGTGTTTCTACATTAAATACTTGCGTTGTTGAATCACCGTTTACCTGAAACACTTGCGTGGCAGACACTGAATCCCTGGGGCCACAGGCAAGAGTAAGCTGGTTTTGATTCGGATAAGCCTGGGCTGTATGGCAATCGGCTGATTTAGCCGTTCTTTGCAAAAATACCTGATTGGGCAGGCCGATGATATCTTCCAGCATGCTACTGGGGCAGGCGGTGGAGAGTTGGTTATTGACATTGGCAGTCAGGTTATTAATGTCGAAATCAATCGATGAGCAGTCACTATTACTCAAGCATTGATGATGAGCTGCACTAACCGCGTTTACGTAATCCTGCGCCAATAAGTTTGCACTTTGCAAACAATCAGATTCGTTGTCCGATGTCACATTGTTCAGTGCCTTGGCCTGTGGGCCTCCCAATGTACGAGCAGCGAGTGTTTGTGCGGTAGTGCGGCACTGGGACTGCAGCTGACTCACTGCCTTGCTACGACTCAGCTGGCTGTTGCTACTTGAACCAAACATATCGGTTTGACTTGCGCAGGCAGAAAAGACATTTGCCTGCAGGCTATCGAGAGCCTGTGATATGGCGCTATTATCAGTTGAACAGTTTGTGTTACCTGAACTGTAACAGCTCGTTAAAGCTTCCGTGGCCGTAGTAGCGCAGTTGGTAAGGGATTGCACCATGGTATCCACGCAGAGTGGATCCGCAGTGGCGCTAGCGTTGGCAATTTTGGATTGCGATAAGAGGGGCAGCAGCAATAGCAACGCTGCTTTGGAGGCTGGCTTCATAGAGTCACCTGTATCGTTATTATTAATATAATGCCGCTAAGCCGATGACCTCTATAATTGGGGCAGATTAGCGGAGGTTCAGTCTAGGTGGGGTGGGGGATAATGGATATTGAGTAATTGTTATACGGAGATAACAAAAAATTATTGTTAGAGACGTAAGGCGCAGAGGCTGGTGATCTGCGCCTTTAAAGATACGTGAGGCTAATTAGCTTGTTGTAAATGCAGTAGAAATACCTTGTAAATCACTGGCCAGCCGCGCTTGCTCCTGAGCTACTGCACTGATTTGCACAGAGCCGGAGGCAGTAGCCTGGGTCATATCGCTGATCGTGGTCAGGTTTGTGGAAATTTCATTAGTCGTGGCCACTTGCTCCTCAGCAGCCGCGGCAACCTGGGTGGCCATATCGGAAATGGTATTGACGCTATGGCCGATTTCTTCCAGCGCATCGACCAATTCACTGGTTTGTGACGCCGTCGTGGCTGCAGTTTCACTACCGGCTTTGATGGCTTCAAAGGCTTTTTCCGACATGCTGTTAAAATTGGAAATGATTGATTCAATTTCTGAGGTGGATTTTTGCGTGCGTTGTGCCAAGGTTCTGACTTCGTCGGCAACCACTGCGAAGCCCCGTCCTTGCTCTCCCGCTCGAGCCGCCTCAATGGCAGCGTTCAACGCTAGCAGGTTCGTTTGCTCTGCAACGGATTTAATCACCTCGATAACGTTGACAATGTTGTTACTGCTGGCGTGAAGCTCTTCGATAATCGTGCCTACGGACTGTACCTCTTCCGCCAGACGGTGAATGCGTTCTACATTGCTATTGACCGTTTGGCTGCTTTTCTCGGCGATTATCTGAGTGTTTTGAGCTGCTTCAGCCGCACTGGTGATATGGCGGGCAACTTCCTGGGTGGTAGCAGTCATTTCTTCAACCGCGACAACCACCTGTTGAGTTTGTTCATTCTGACTTTCAAGGCTGCGGCTGTTTTCCTCAACAGTAGCTGAGGTCTCTTCTGCGGCACTGGCCAATTGGATGCTGGATTTGCCAATCTCATCCAGGGCGCTAGAGAAGTGATCAAACATAGAATTAAGATTGATCGCAGCTTGCCCCAGTTCATCCTGGCTATGGGTTGATACTCTGACGGTCAGGTCTTTGTTCTGTGCTGAAGAAATCACTGTATTGGATAACGCAGTGACCTGGCGGGTGAGTAAGGAGATTACCCATATGCTTGCGGCTACGGTAAGTGCCACAATCACCAAACTAAAAAACACCAAAAACACAAAATCACTATTGGCTTGATCTCGTTGGGCAACACTAAAGCTGAGGATATCCTCGCTGAGTTTGTCTTCGACACGTTTTAGCTGATTAATACGACCTGTAGCAGCTTTAAACCAGGTCGTGGGTTCAATACCAAAATCACCAAATTCAGCGTATTCAAAGGCTTTATTGCGGAAGCGTTTAACCTCATTGACGGCGCTATCCTGCATGGCATTTTGATAAAAATTGGCTTGCTCGGGCAGGGCAAAGGTTTCAAATACCGAGAGGTAGCTATCTTGTTCAGAGACCAGGCGAATAAATTTCTTGTAACTGTCGGGTGTAAAGTTGTCGAGGGAAAAGACTGCACTTAATACCGCGCGTTCAATACCGGCTCGTTCTTTACCCTGTAGAAAGTTGTAATAGGCTTGGATTTGTTGGGTGATTTGAGAATCTTTGGATACCGTCGCTGCTCTGGGGGCGATATCCAGCAGGATTTTATTGTTCTGAGTGTAGTAACCAATGGCTTTTGAAGAGGCAATTTTTAAGCTGGTAACCCCTTGGCGAATACTGCCCAACTCGTTTAAGCGGTTATCTACCTGATTAAGACTATCGACAATGGCGGGAGCCAATGTCTGGCGATCAAAATGGCTTAGCAGTTGTTGTCGTTTGCTTATAGCATCATCGGTACTGCGCCTTTGTTTGGTTAATACATCACCAAATTTGCGGCCTGCTGAGCCCAGGTAACCTGCACTTGCACCTCGTTCTTTTTGCAATTCATGCACCAAAGCACTGTTGGCGGCTGCAATTTCCACCAGAATTTCTATGGTCTCAGCGCTTTTGGCTGTTTCTGCCGCTTGTTTTAACCCTACGCCACTAAAATAGGCCAGGCCAACAACAGGTAGTGTAATCAGAAAGAAAAGTTTTGCCTTCACAGACAGGTTTCTTAAGGCGTTCATGATATTCCTCTGTATCTTCAGCTACTTCCTTTTGCACAAAAGTGGTGCGCTGGATACGCCGTTGCATCCTGGAATTCGTCTTACGAAAAGCTGGCGCGACATTGCGCCCTGTGATTATCGGCCGCTGTCACAAATTCTTAATATTGAATCTGCGGAGCCTAATTAGAGGATAGACAATGATTTAACGGTTGTCGGATTAAGACTTAGAGGGATTATCTATTTGGCGTTTTACCTGAGCGGGATTACCGGCTACCAGATGATAGGCGGGTACGTCTTGAGTAACCACACTACCTGCTGCAATCACGGCACCATCGCCAATGGTGACGCCGGGTAAAATAATGGCACCGCCACCAATCCAGACCTGATCCCCAATTGTCACAGGCTTGGCCTGTTGCAAGCCTGCGGTACGTTCATTGGCATCGAGAGGGTGGTTGTTGGTCAGGATTTGTACATTGGGGCCCAAGAGCACATGATCGCCAATGGTAACTTTGGCGGCATCGAGAATAGTGCAGTTATGGTTGGCATAGAAGCGTTGGCCCAGATAAATATTCTTGCCGTAGTCACAGGCAAAGTTGGGCTCGATATAACAGCCATCTACTGCAGCAAATAATTGCCGAGTGATTTTTTGACAGGCTTTAAAGTTCTCTGGCGGAGTATTGTTCAGCTCGCGACACAGGGCTTTGGCTTGGCGGCGCTGTTCAACCAATGCCTTGTCCTGCGGATTGAACCACTCACCGGCAAGCATTTTATCCTGTTCACTCATAATTGACGCCAATTTCTACATTAAACCATGCGTGAATAGTAAGGTGTTTAGCGTAGTGTTTTCAATATGCAGGCGGAGGGAAACAAAGACCCCCGCACACCGAAGTGGCGGGGGAGGGTGAAACGACCCAATACAGGACTCGGTTTGACTGTAGAACAGTCTCGAGAGAGAGCCGGTTCAGTATGCCCGGGTTTTCTCGTTGATGCGTCTTAGCCGATAAACCAAGACACTCTTTTTACGATATTTGATGACTTTCTTTGGGCTCTTCCTCTATTTCAATATTGGGTTCTTGCAGCTTGCGCATAAAGACCAGTGAAATTGCATAACAGGCAATAAGCACTAATGCCGATTGCGGCCAGCTGAACCAAACGCCAACACGTTCCATCGCCAATGCGATAATTAGACCGCCCAGGCTGCTGGTCAACATCACCATACTGTTAGCCAAACCGGCGCGGGCAGGACCAGAAAATTCAGCGGAAAGTGCAATAATCAGAATATAAGCGGGAAGTTGGAAGAAGCCGGCTGCCGCACCAATACTCAAGGCCTGATTAAGTTGCGTGCTGGTTAACAGGGGATAGGTAAACAGCAAACCACATAGCGAAGATAGAATAAGGAAAGGACGTCGGCGTCCAACTCGATCCGATAGGGCTGGAATAATCGCTGCACCAATAATCGAAAACAACAGGGCACAGGCAATCACATAACTGGCTTGTTCCGGGTTTAGACCATTGGTATTCATAATCTTTTCAAACCAGGCATTAAACCCGTTAGTGGCACCGATAATCAAAAACGATAACCACATAACAATAACCAGATTGTTATCGCGAAACAGGGATTTGATTTCACTGATTCCACTTTCATTACTGGCAACCAATTGACTGCGATTTTCCTTACACAATGCAATAAATAGCGCAGTAGTAATAAGTGATACAAACGCATAATGCATCATGGTTGGGTATAAACCGTTTTCTGTAACCAGCAACGCGGTAGCGCCCATGCCCACAGCAATACCCAGTAGCATGCCTGCCATAACGACGCCGGTGGCCATGCCGGTTTTTTCAACGGGAAACCAGTCGGAGACCACTTTGGCGATTGCCGAAGTAATGTAAACACCGGATACCGCAATAACAGTTTGGGAGCTTAGTAGACCCCAGTAACCTAAATCTATACTTCGGAAAAGTGCTGCTGCGGTCATGGCTACTGCAGCATAAGAAACAACTTTCTTATAGCCGTGATGATCCAGTGCTATGCCAGCATGAAAACCGAAAATGAGATAAGTCAGGGGATTTAGCAGTGTCGGTAGCCCTGCCCAGAATTCGCTGATATGGAAGTGAGCTTGCAGGGTAGTGACCAGAGGGGCGAAGTTTAACACCAGCATTTGATTAATGCCGACGATCAACCCAAAGGTCAGTAAGACGGTCCATTGGGAATGTTTAGACATAATAAGGATCCGGGCCGGGACTCAAACTGAGCTCCGGCCGTAAGTGGTGGAAATGTAGGGAGTGAGTTAACCCTCGCCGAATTGTTGCTTTAAGGCTTTAAATGCACCTTCAGTTCTTTCCAGAGCCTCAGCGATATCACTTTCTTCGTGGGCGGCACAAACAAACATGTTGTGCCAAGGGTGATAGTAAACACCGCGCTTGGCTGCTTCAGCGCAGAAGTAGTTATTCTTCTCCCACATCGGATCGTCTTCAAACAATACCAGTGGCATTTGTACAGGACCGGTTTGATTGAGTTTGAAACCGTAGCTTTCTGCCAAAGAATCCAAACCATTGCGCAACAGGGTGCCGGCAGTTTCCATTTTGGCGATAGCGCCTTCCGATTCAATAGCATCGAAGGTAGCCAGAGAGGCCGCGAAAGATACAGAGGAGAACCAGAAAGAACCGGTGCTATAGATTTCGCCTGCGCCTTGACGGAAACGATCGTTGCCCGTAACGACCGATAAGGAGTAACCGTTAGCGACAGATTTACTCATGGCACACAGATCGGGTAATACGCCAAGTGTTTCCCAGGTGCTGCCAGTACTGAAGCGGAAAGCACAACGTACATCATCCAAAATTAGTGCGGCGCCTTTGTCGTCACAGAGCTTACGCATAGTGGTGGCGAACTCGTTAGTCGGCCACTCTTGATCAACAAATACATCGTGTTTAAACGGTGAAACTATAATTGCAGCCAAGTCATCACCCGCTTGTTCTACGGCGGCTTTCAGACTCTCAACATCGTTAAAGTTATAGGTGATCTGGTTGGCGCGATCACTTTCAGTAATACCGGCTTGTCCAGGGGTACACCAGATAGTTGCACCATGGTAAGCGCCATCGGCAACCAGAATCGTATTGCGTTTGGTTTGCGCACGGGCAGCCATGACACAAATGGTGGTTGCATCGGTGCCGTTTTTAGCAAACAGGGTCCAGTCGGCGTGGGCAGAGGTGGCATTAAACTTTTCCGCCAGCTCAACCATCAATGGTGATGGTCCGGTAGTAGCATCGGCAATCGCTTGCTGGATACGCGCGGCTTCGTCGACTTTTTCGTGGCAGTAACCCAGCAGGTTGGTGCCGTAACCGCACATAAAATCGATATACTCATTGCCATCGGTATCCCACAGGCGACAACCTTTGGCGCGGCTAAAAAACTGTGGGTGCGCTGGTGACAGTGAGGCTGAATTTTGGTGGCCGTAAACGCCGGTAGGGAATGCGGATTGGGCGCGAGCACGTAAAGTCAGATCATTATCCAATGTATAAATCATAATAGTTCTCTCTTTGTTCTCAAATTCTGTGAATCTCTCGGCGACTATTTGTCTAAACGGTTACCGTCGGTCAGATCTTTGCGTTTTTCCTGTTGGCCGTAGCTGGCAAACGCTACAAGCACATCATCCATTTGTTCTTTGGAAAGTAATTTGGGACCGCCTATAGCCAGTGCGCCCCAATGCCAATGGGCAAGTTCTTCAACCAGTGCTGCCAGCTTAAGTGCACCTTCAAGATTAAAACCGGTTGCCAGTTGGCCGTGGTTAGCTAACAAGCAGGCCATAGAGGTTTGCAGGGCGCTTAAATTGGCATCCGACAATTCCTGTGAACCAAAAGTGGCATACGGGGCCAAGGGGATTTCATAGCTGCCGGTGGCGGCGATCATATAGTGTTGTGCTGGGATGGATTTATGGGCGCAGGCCAAAATGGTCGCGTAGTTGGAATGGCAGTGAACCACTGCTTCCAATCCAGGTTTGTTTTTATACACATCGGCGTGCATACGCCATTCGCTGGAAGGGGTAAGCTGATCCGTATCAGTCTCACCATCCAAAGACATATGTACGATATGCTCAGGTTCTAAATCCTTGGGCAGAATACCGGTAGGGGTAATCAGCATCCCCTTGTTGGTTAACACCGAAACATTACCTGAAGATCCAGTCGTCAGCCCTTGATCTACCAGACTTTGAATCGCTTCTACTACCTGCTGGCGGCTGGCCTGATCGTTTTGATAAATAGCCATCAGCTTTGCTCCGCATCCAGAACTTTCATGGTGCCGGATTCCATAATGCGCAGGGTGGTTTCAAAATCTTTAACACCCGCATCAGAACCAACGCCTGACGCGACCTGTGCCGCAGTGGCAGTGGCAAAGCGACAGGCTTTGACAGGATCAAAACCGTTAGCAAGGGCAACGTTAAAGCCGCCACAGAAGGAGTCACCACAGCCGCTGGTATCAACCACATTAACGTCGTTAATGACCGGCAGCATTTCTTTGATACCATCGCGGCTTGCAATGTAAGAACCGTCACCACCACACTTAATCACACAGGCGTTAGCGCCTAGTTCCATGAAGAATTCTGCTGCTTCTTCAACGGTAGATTTACCGGAGATCTCCAACGCTTCATCAATAGAAGGCATAAAGTAATCGAGGTAGGGGGCAAGCACTTTAAAGGAATCCAGGGTTTGTGGGCCGGGTGCAATCAGGTCGGCGGTAATGGTTGCGCCGTTTTGCTTGGCTTCTTTTAACAGGTTTGCACCAATCTCACCGTCTAGATTAAATAGCATGCCTACGCCGCCCCAGTGGATATGCTTGGCATTGACCAGGGCGTCTTTCATTTCATCGTTCAACTCCAACATCAGGAATGCGCCGGGCATATGCCAATTGGGACGACCGCCGTTTTCCGGATTAATGGCCAGCATCGTGGTGGCGGTAGGCATGTCGTCACGCTGTTGAATCGAGTCGGTGTCGACATTCGCTTGCTTGAGTTTGTTAACCAGAATATTACCAATATCGTCATTACCTACAGCGGTAATCAACGTGGTTTCTACTCCTTGCTTGGCAGCAATAACGGCGGGAGCGGCTGCTGTGCCGGCAGGACAAAGATGAATCTTCTCAACGAGATCAGTTCCTTCTCCCTCGGGAATTCGAGTAATGGGGTAGCCCACGACATCTAGGATGGTGGCTCCAATGCTGACAAACTGTTTGCTCATAACACTCACTCAATTATCTGGTTGTTGAGGTTACGATACTCCCGGGGCTAGTCCGTCGATAGCTTCAAATCGGGCAGAACTGGTCATTTTCGGTCAAAGTCATTATGCTTATAAAGACTTGTTAAAACGCTGCTGGTTTTTCACCGTTATGGCTATAGATACCCGATGTATCCCAACCTATATGTTCCATGTCGTGCAAAAAGTACTGCAGGAGTTCGGTATTGCGCCGCAAGTGATGGTGGAAAACTCCGGCATTAGCCTGGAAGAACTGTCGCAAAAAGATACCCTGATGTCGTTTCAGCAGGCGATGGTGTTAATTGACAACGCCTTGCAAGCAAGCTCGGAGCCTGGAATTGGTTTACGGGTGGCGGGACAGATGACTATCAATGACTGGGGACTGTTCGGTTATGCGGTTGCCAGTTGCCAATCGATGGAAGAATCCCTGCGGGTGGGGATGCGTTACAGCGCCGCGGCAACACGCCTGACTAAAAATGACCTGGTGTTTTCTGACGGTAGTTTTTCTCTTCAATCAGAATCTTTGTATCCGGTAGGCGAGCAGTTACCCTTTCTGATCGAAGAAGACCTTGGCGGTATTGTACAGTTTGTAAAAACCTATGCTGATGAAACCCTCTTGCCACGTGAAGTACAGTTGGCGTATGACGCGCCTTCCTATATAGATCTTTACGAAAAACATTTTCAATGCCCGGTTATCTTTGGCTGCGAGCATAATCAGTTAATCTGGGATGAGGCGGTGATGAAGCGCCCATTTCCAGCTCATAACCCGGTTGCAGCACAATATGCCTTAAAACTTTGTGAAGAGTTTATTCAGGAAAATAAGGATGGGCATGAAATAGTCGATACGGTGCGTAATATTCTGGTGCAGGCAACCAACCCGTTTCCAGCCATTGAGGAAGTTGCCAAGCAGTTGAATATGAGTGAAAGTACTTTGAGGCGTGCACTTAAAAAAGAGGGGAGTTCCTACCGGGAAATTCTTGATAGCGTAAAAGAGAAAATGGCCAAGGAATACTTATCGACGACCAATTTGCGATTGGAAGATATTGCTTACCTGGTAGGGTTTAGTGACGTTAGCAACTTCCGCAGAGCCTTTAAAAAGTGGACAGGAAAGCCACCACTGTTCTATCGGAAATAGTTTTACAGGAAACTGCTGAAAATAGCACGCCTTCCCCGCGAAAGCGGGGATCCAGTGATGCGAAGTTCGTAGATCTCAAATCGCACAAAGTAGAATAAAACAGTTATTTCGTAAATCGTAACCACGTGCCATAAATCTGGATCCCCGCTTTCGCGGGGATGGCTACGTAGTGAGTTTTACCTGGGTTGGTAGTTTACAAAGATCGGTGACGACCAGGCTCTACCTTCTTTCATCGCATGGCACTCATCGCTTGGATCCGTACGTTTATCACTGTAACAGGGTTTAACTTCGATGGGCTTTCCACTTTCATCGTAACTGGTGCGCAGGTTGGCAGCGTTGATCGTGGGCCTTGGCTCCTGAATCGCACGAGCGTAATAGGTTACATCCCGCTCCAGGGTTTCAAACTCTTCATCGGTGAATTCTACGGTACAACCATTTTGATTTGGGGCACAGTCAAAGGTCTTCCAAATATCTTCAATACGTGACGTTCCATCGGGCAAAAACATCGGTTCGTCTTTAATCATTTGTGGTCGCACACGAATAATTTCGATGCGGGTAATTAAGCGGCGCTCATCTCCCGGGTTGTAACATTCTCCTCGGCACAGGCTTTCCATACGCTCGGTGGTTAAACCATCGAGAACATAATCAGGGCAGCCTGGTTTTTGTTTGAAAGCGCCTACAGCGGAAACACGGAAGCGGGGTGCTTCAGTCATGTCTACTTCAGAACCCATGGGCTGCTTACCATCTTTGCCGTTTAGCAGGTCAAACCAAAGCAGGATACGCTCGCCACTGGTACCGTAGACTTGTTTCTTTTGCATGGCATTCCAGATGCTATCTCTATCGCGGCCTGGAGAGTGGACGGCAATCAACCCACCGGTATAGAAATAGGAACTGCTGCGTTCATGTTCGAATTTCTTCACCGGAGGCAGCGACATAAAGTCACCTTCGCGGGGCTGGTTTGAGTATTTGCTGTTGGGGTAGGCGACTTTACGCGCGAATTCTTCCTGTACACCGGAAGTCTCGGTGTTGGCGTAGCGGTCATATTCTTTGTAACCGGTACCAGGGCGGCCAGTGTGGTTGTCGCTGGAAGCCATAAAACCGAAATTGAAACGCTGTGGATTATCCGGGTCATCAAAATTGGTGACTGACAGCGCGTATTGAGCACTGCCACCTGGGCGCAGGTTAAAGGCGGGTAGATAACAATCGGTACATTGACCGGACTCTTGCCAATCTTCAAAGGCCAAACCACTAATCACATAATGGCCGGCGACGCCGTTTTCGGCATAAATTTGGCGAGCCAAGTTGGCCCGGACCTCACACTCGGTAGCGGTGCCGCCATCGTTTAGGCAGCGGGATTCAATAATTTCCCCGGCCCGCCAGCACGATGGTGTGTAGGTTTCGCTGGGTGTGGGGCAACTGATCTCGCCACTGACGCCAATATTGATTGCCCGCCAATCCCGATATTCTTCCGAGTTACCGTGACCGGAGAAAATTTCCATCAAGAATTGGTAATCGCTGCGTTGTTGTCCATCTTTGAGTTGTTTATCCCACGTGGTGCCTGGCGGGGTATAGACACCCCAGCTGTTGCCGTGAGGGATAACCATCGTATCGAAGCCCCATTGGTCGAGTTTGGAAAACAGGTCTTTGGGGGTTCTGGCTCCTTCTCGGCAGTCTTTTGGCAGTTCACGTACATCAACACCTTCAGGGCATTCCGGATAGGAGTAAACGGTATCGGTCAGTTTGTTAAAGTCGAATGCGCGTTGGCGGTCTTTAAAGTTCAATAGCGGCAAGCCGATGCGATCTGCGGGTGAGGCTGAACGGTTGACGATACCTGGGGCCTGGGCGTAGATGGGGCGGGTGGGTACCTGGTCTTCGGCGGTATCTTTAAAGATCACGTTTTTGTGACCGTAGTGATTGTTGGGATTGGTTCCGGCATGTGTCCATTCAAAACCCAGGTAAGCCACCATATCCGGATCATCGGGGTCACCTGATACGGCATTACACTGGCGGATACTGTCTTTGGTGTCTTGCCAGTGTTCCGGGGTTGTGTGCTCGGCGTGGTCGTTGATGGACCAGAAGTCCAGGGCGGAGCAATAACGGGCAAAATCACAGGCATCAGCAGGCGGGCTAGCGCCATCACCGCCCATCAAGCTTAAGCTGTATTGGAAGGCATCGATGGAATAGGTGGTGTGAGCGTGCAGGTCACCAAACAGGATTTGGGTATCGACAGATTGGTTTACGGCTGTTGAGGCTGCTTGTTGTTTGGTTTGTAGGGATTTTGTATAGGCTTCTGGGCGGGGAATATCTGTCACTGTACCAGCAGTTTCCAGTTTACCGAATGCGCCAAAGTAGGCGAGCCCTAAATAGGTGGCGGGCAGGGCGATGGTTATGGCAAGGACTTTCTTGGCGTTTAATTTCAATAGGCTCATCTTCAGTTACTGCTTCTGGTTTTATTTTCACCAGTTTGCAAAACGGAGCACAAAAATGCGTCCACACCGATGTGTACGGACGCAATATCCTTAAGTATGTCAGTATTTTCAGTGTCCGGATTCGGAATCCGGTGCCAGCGGACGCATCAGAGGGCGCAAATTCGTTAGATTCGGTGTGATGAAGATAAAGCGTTCAATAAAAAAGCTATAACAGGAGTTTCATTTATGCCCTTATTGCGGAAGTTAGGTTTGGTAGGCGCAGTATCCCTGGCTGGGGTCGCCACCTATGTGCTGGGCATTCAGCAAAATTGGTATGGCCAGCCATGGCAAGCGGGGGAGATTACCGCACCACCTGCCAGTAAACATGAGGCTGTGGCTGAGCGAGCAGTAGCCCAAGCGGAAGCCATTTCGGCAGTAGGGGCAGAAGGGGATAAGCAGATCCTGTTTGGTGACTTGCATGTGCATACGTCGCTTTCACTGGATGCCTACCTGTCTGCTTTACCGCTTATGCAAGGTGAAGGTGTGCATCCTCCAGCGGATGCCTGTGACTTTGCCCGCTATTGTTCTTCCCTCGATTTCTGGTCTATTAACGATCATGCCGAGAGTATTACCCCAGATCGCTGGATGGAAACCAAGGACACCATCCGTCAGTGTAATGCTGTGGCAGGGGATCCGGAGAATCCGGACGTTGTGGCTTACCTTGGTTGGGAATGGACCCAGATGGGATTAACCCCGGAAAACCACTATGGCCACAAGAATGTGGTGCTGCTTGATACCGAGGAGGATAAGGTTCCTACCCGTCCGATAGCGGCAATGGGTACAGCCTTAACAACTATTCAAAACGCCGAAAGTGGGGCAAAAAAGTTCCTATTACCCGCTTTGGACCCTAAAAACCGCCAGATCTATTATGATTTTGAGCGTTTTATTCAAGATGGTAAGACAGAGCTTTGTCCGCAAGGCGTAGATGTTCGTGATCTACCTAACGATTGTATTGAATACACTGAAACGCCAGCTGAGCTGTTTGCCAAGTTAAAACAATGGGATTTCCCTACTATGGTCATCCCGCACGGAAATGCGGTGGGGCACCATAACCCTCAGGGGGCCTCATGGATGAACCAGTTGACCTCGGGTAACCATGATCCCGAAATGCAGAGCATGATCGAGGTTTACTCCGGTCATGGTAACTCGGAAGAATACCGCAAATTCCTGGCCTATGCGGAAGATGAGGAGGGTAACCCTTATTGCCCTGAACCTACTGATAACTACAAACCTATGTGCTGGCGCGCCGGAGAGATTATTGAAGCGCGATGTCTTAAGGAGGGTGAATCTGCGCAGGAATGTAATGATCGTGCGGTTATAACCCGCCAGTATGCCATCGAAGCGGGGCACTTAAATTTCGCCGTTGTTGGCCGCTCAGAGCTGGAAGAGTGGCTGGATGCAGGTGAATGTACCGATTGCTTCCAGGCCGTGGCCAATCTACGTCCGGACACCACTGTTCAGGCGGCCCTGGCCGTACGTAACTTTAAAGCGGGACCCGGTGAAAGCGAGCGCTTTAAGTTTGCTATCATGGCAGCCAGTGATAACCACACCGGTCGTGCCGGTACAGGTTTTAAGGAAATTGGTCGTCACAATGCGGCAGACATTTCAGGTCCTAAAGCGGAGTGGCTAAGCAGGATTATGAATGGCATGCCGAATGAGCCGTTAACCCAGCCAGTCGCGATTGATGGCCACAATACCGAAGCTAATACACGTTTTACCGAACGTACCCGTAACTTTGTTTATACCGGCGGATTAATTGCAACTCACAGTCCCAGCCGTGATCGCAAGGCTATCTGGGATGCCATGAAACGCAAAGAGGTATATGGCACCAGCGGCCCACGTATTCTTCTGTGGTTTGATCTGCTCGATGATGAAGGCAATAAACCCATGGGCTCTGAATTGGAAATGGCCGAAATGCCACGTTTCCGTGTACGTGCTGTCGGCTCCTTTAAACAGAAGCCCGGATGCCCAGACTACGCGGTTACAGGTTTGACCTCTGAGCGTCTGGAAAACCTCTGCTACGGCGAGTGTTATAACCCGGGCGATGAGCGTCACAAAATCGAGCGTATCGAAGTGGTTAAGATCACTCCGCAAATTACTCCCGATGAAAAACTGGGTGATCTGATCGAGGATACCTGGAAGGTGTTTGAATGTGATGATCAGGGCCAGGGCTGTGCGGTAGAGTTTGAAGATGCGGATTTTGCTGAAGCATCACGAGATAGCTTGTATTACGTGCGTGCTATTCAGGAGCCAACACCGACGATCAATGGCGGTAATTTACGCTGTGAATACGACGAGAATGGTCAGTGCATTAAGGTAAACCCTTGTTATATCAATGAGCGTACTGACTATGCCGATGACTGCCTGGCACCTTCGGAGCACAGGGCTTGGTCATCGCCGATTTTTGTTGATTATGCACAAGAACAGGGATCTGAGGGATAAAGCACTACCGCTTTGCTAAGCTAAGGAGGGGACTAAGATAGGCATGAATGTATGCGTTACCTCCTATCGCTGTACTGTTGCTTTATGCTCAGTACAGCGTTTGCTGAAAACTATGAGGAAATAACTCAACTTGATGAACCCCTGGTATTTGGGGTTCGTGCAGGTATGCCTGCTAATTATTTCGATCATCAAGCGATTGAGCGCAGCAGTTTGGTGATGTTGGTCGAAGAAGTCTTTAAGCCTTTAGGTGTGAATATCCAATATGAGGAATTGCCGCGGCGGCGATTGATTCACAGCGGCTTGAGGGGCGATATATCAATATTTACATTGCCTGTCCTCGATAACCCCATCGTCAATATTCAAGTGCCTGAAGGTATTATCCTTGGGGATCAGGCGTTGTTTTCCTATCCGTTAAATTTTTACGCTTTAAAACGTCGGCAAATTTCTTTAGAAAAGCCAGAGGATGTCGTTGAATATAGTCTGGGCGTTATCAAAGAGGCAAAGTTTATAGATGCGGCAATCTCCAGAGTGGTGAATCGGGAGTTGTCTTTGGTGACCTTTCAGCGTCCCAGGTATATCTTAAAGGCGCTGCTAGCTGAGCGGGTCGATATTATCATGCTGGCGGAACCCATTTTTCAATATGAGCTGAGTAAGCTAAAGACTAATGAAGAAATCAGCCTGGCTTATAGTATTGGTCGTTCCGGACGTCATTTAGCCTTTTCTGAAGCCAGCTTGGGCAAGGAAAAAGCGCTGCAGTTAAAAGCCTTCACAAATCGGCGCTTGCAAGACCTGAAAGACAAAGGCGTACTGCAAAAAATAGCGCAAGATTATTTAAATACTTACGATGAGCCTTCTGAAGACTGATCCAGTGATTTTTTGTATTGCAAAGGCGTCATCCCTGTGGTCTTTTTAAAAGCTTCGTAGAAAGACGATTTCGATTTAAAACCTACCTCCATAGCCAGATCAATGACAGGCATTGATGGCGCTTCTGTATCGGTTAATAGCTCTTTGGCTCGCTGAATACGGTAGTTGTTTACAAAACTAAAGAAGTTTTGTCCCATTTGGCTATTGATGACCTGGGATACCTGATGGGTTGAAAGCCCGGTTTTTTCGGCCAGTATCGGTAGGGTCAGTTCGCTGTCCAGATACAGTTCTTCGTCCTGCATATGCTGCATGATCCGCATCTTAAAGGCCTCGGCATCCTTAAGGCTGATACGAGAGCGTTTGTATTTTGACTCAGGCGCGACTTCTAGTTGCTCTTGCTGAGTGTCTGTTGTCTGAGTCTGATTTTCCGTTGCGGATGGCTTCTCTTCAGTAACTTGCGGAATATTGTCGCGGCTGGAATGTGAGGCGGCAGTCACTCCGTGGATCAGTGAGGGCTGAAACAAGGCTGACAGACCGATGGCATAAACCACAAAGACCAAAAAGATCCAGGGAATGCTGGGAATCAGCGCATTGGCATCAAAGTGAACGCCACCCATTTGGGTACGGTTAAACAGCACATAAATCACCAGGAAGCCCAGGCACAACAGCGTTAGTTTGGAGAGCCACCTGAGGTTCATTTTCTCCAGTGATGAGAAGTGCTGCTTCATTCTTATGTTATGCAGCCTGATCTGACGTAACACCAGAATGTTGTAGATGACGAACTGAATGGCGAAGAGGTTACCCGGGATATCCAGATCTATCCAAATTCGCCAGAAGCCTGGTACAAAACTGGCGACTTCTGAGGACAGGGGGGCTGTCCTTTCAGTCCATAAATAGCTCAACAGCTCCCTCTGATGCTCTTCAGGAATAAACATAAACTGGATTGAACTGGTAAAAAAGAACACCGCTGGCAAAAAGTGCAGGGCCTGTAACCAGCTGACGGAGCGGTTGGTCAGGCTGTAGGCATATAAATACAGTAAGGGCCCCCAGGTCAGGTGTAAGGGAGGAATTAGCCTCGCCAGGGAGGGATGGTCGATAAAGTAACCGGTGCGAATCAGCCAGTAATGCAACAGGTGGAGTCCCATGGCCAGAACCAGCCCTGCCATAAAACCATTGGCCAGTCGGTGGCCACTCTGGGAAAGCAGCAGGACGACAGCCAATAGAATGCCGTGTAATAAACCAAACCCGTAAAGAAAGCCGATAAGATCCATAAGTTATTAATATGCCGAAGAAAATAATCTAACTCTAAGGATAGTATCACCGCCAATTTTGGCTTGTTAAGGACTAAATCAACGAAATCGGCAGAAATCCCTTAGTCTTGTTGTTTTGCCGTCCGGATAGCGGACCATCTGTGTATCCGTACTCCTATCGACATACTTTCGCGCAAAAAGTCGGTTCGTTGGCATAGGACAGGACTCCTTCTTATCGGGTTATGGGTAATCTGTTGAAAGCCTAAAATAGATAAGAGGATAGAGGTGAGTGATGAAGTTTAACTCGGCAAAGAAACTGGCGGCTTATGGTGTGGGGGTAGCCGTAGCAGTCCTGGTCCTGTCCATGAGCCTGCCCATAAACCAATCTTTAGCGGCGTTAACCCCCAAGCCAGTATTTGAGCCTAAACCAGAATACCGCTCAGTGCTTAAAACGGACCAAGTCGTGGCTTTGCAATTTGGTACCTTGCTGAGGCAGCACAAACCGACCGTGCATAATGTTGATGAGGGTGTCTACCTGATTCATGGCTATGGTCAGGGTAGTGCGGTGGTTGTCGAAGGTGAAACGGGGCTGGCTGTCTTTGATGTGGGTGATAGCTACGAGATCGGCAAGGCGATGTTAGCGGCTATCAGGGAGTACACCGATAAACCCATCAAAGCGGTCATTTACTCTCACTTCCATTTTGACCATATTTTTGGTGGCAAAGCCTGGATTGAAGCTGCCGATGACGATGTACAGATTATTGCTCATGAGTCTATCGTGCGTTACTTAAACGAGCGTGTATCAGCCCTGGCGCCGCGTACCGATTGGGGGCTGTCCATGCAATTTGGTATGCATTTGGATGAGTCCTGTGAAGTAGGGGAGGGGCCACTGTGTTCTGGAGTACACGGTATCCAGTTTCCACGAGTGGGGTCCACCAAAGGCCATAAACGCCACGTGATCTATCCCAATCGCACCTTCAGGGATCGCCTTAAACTCGATAATATCGGTTTGGATATTGAGCTGATTCACGTGCCCAGTGAAACGCCAGACAATATCATTATGTGGATTCCCGAGCGCAAAGCGATCGCTACGGGCGATGCCTTAACACCCACACTGCCACCAATTTTTACCGCCCGTGGTCAACGCGTCCGGGATCCGGAAGCATGGATCAAGGCGGTGAACCTGATGCGATCTTTGAACCCCGAGCATGTGATTCCCAGCCATGGTCCGGCTTACTCCGGTGAAATGGCGTCCCAGATATTGGAGAACTATCACGATGCGCTGGCCTTTATGTATCACCAGACGGTGCGCCTGATTAATCAGGGTAAAGGGCCTGAGGAGATTGCATCAGAGTTGAAGCTGCCTTCCCATCTGGTGAATTACCCGTACCTGGGGCAGTGGTATAACGATTTGCAAACCAATGTTCGCGGAATCTACAGCTATTTGGTTGGCCATTACAACGACGTCGCGGAAATGCCTCTGCTTAATCCCAAGACCGAAGATGCCAATATGATTGCCCTGGCCGGTGGGCCAGAGGCTTACCTGGAAAGATTGCAGCAGGCCTATGATCGCGGTGATTATGTATGGGTTGCTCGCGCTGCCAGCCATTTGATTCGCCTGGAACCAGAAAATCAGGCTGTCAAAAACCTGAAAGCCTCAGCATTGCGGGTGCTGGCAGCAAAAACCCGCGCCGGTTCGCATCGCCATTTTTACCTTCAACATGCAGCTGCGTTGGAAGGCTTGATTGAGATTCCTGTAGCCGCCCGCTTTACTCGAGAAGATGTATCGACTGTGCCCGTTGCAGCCTTGGTTAATCAACTGCCTTTCCGCTTGAATATGGATAAGGCAAAAGGCAAAAGACAACACTTCACCATTGCGATTTCAGATAGCGATCAGATGTTTGATGTTGAGCTCCGCAATGGCGTCGCCGAAGTCGCTACTATTCAAACCACAAGTGCTGCTGATATTACCATGGACAGTGAGACCTTCCGCTTGTTCTATATTGGTGAAGTAGCCCTACAGCAAGGCTTTACGGATAAGAAAATCGCCGGAGATAAAGCCAAAGCGGCCGCTTTCTTTGATGTATTTGATTGGCCGTCCAGCTAACGGGTCGTAGTGATGTTGAAACGGAGGTTTTATATGCGCAATCAATATCGTCGTGCCGGTTTAGTGGCGCTGCTGACAGTTTTTACGCCTTTGTCAGTATTGGCAGCGGAAGTTTACCCAACCCAGGCGTTATTTGGTGATACCCATGTGCATACCAAATTGTCTGGGGATGCGCGGGGATACGGTTTAACCCTGTCTCCGGAAGATGCTTATCGGATTGCTCAGGGTGAAACCCTGATATCGACCGGCGGCCATCAGGTGAAATTAAAGCAGCCATTGGATTTTATGGTTGTAGCTGATCATGCCGAAGGTTATGGCTTGATGGATGAGCTGATTAAGGGCAACCCTGAGCTACTGGTGAATGATACCGTAAAGCGTTGGCAGAAAATGCTGACGTCTGGCAATAAGCAGTCAGTATTTTTAGCGGTCAGGGAAATTATTCAAGCCCAGGGATTGGGCAAATTACCGGAAAAACTTACCTATAACCCCAAAGTCACCAAAGGCTTGTGGGAGAGTAATTTGCAGCTGGCTGAAAAATATAATCAGCCCGGAAAATTTACCACCCTGATGGGCTACGAATGGAGTGCCATGCTGCGAGGCAATAATTTGCACCGCGTCGTTGTGTTTCGGGATGGCATAGATAAGGTTAAACAAACCTTGCCGGTAGACAGTAACAGAAGTGGTTATGATCCAATCAATTTATGGCGGGCACTGGAAGCTTATGAAACAAATACCGGTGGCAGGGTATTGGCCATTCCCCACAATCCCAATTTAAGTGGCGGTATGATGTTTGACTACAATCGCCCCAACGGCATACCGATTAATAGTCAGTACGCCAAGCTATCCCAGCGTTGGGAGCCGGTTATTGAAATGACGCAGACCAAAGGCGATTCTGAAGCCCACCCCGTCTTATCGCCTACCGACGAGTTTGCCGATTATGAAACCTGGGATGTTGCCAACCTGGCCTTAACGCAAAAAACAACGCCGCAGATGCTGTCTGGCAGTTATGTTCGATCAGGGCTAAAACGCGGCTTGGAAATGGAGCGAGACCTATCCGTCAATCCCTACCAGTACGGCATGATCGGCAGTTCTGATACCCATACAGGTATTACCGTTACCGATGAAGATATCTTCTTCGGTAAAAATACCCTGGAAGAACCTTCTCCCAAGCGCTGGAAGAAACCAGCCAGTATGTCGCCGGACGGTTTATTGAAAAATGAAGGCTGGACGATTTCGGCATCAGGCATTGCAGGGGTTTGGGCAACAGAAAATACCCGAGAGGCAATTTTTGATGCGATAAAGCGCCGTGAGGTATTTGCTACAACGGGTAGTCGAATCAAGGTACGCATGTTTGCCGGTTGGCAGTTTGATAACGAGCTTTTTCAGCAGGGAAACTGGGTAGAACAAGCCTATCAGAAAGGTGTACCTATGGGAGGGGTATTGGCGAGCCCCGTCAATACTTCAGGAGGCGATTTGCCGACAATTATTGTTTCCGCCTTAAAAGATCCTTTGGGAGCCAATCTGGATAGGGTGCAGATTGTCAAAGGTTGGATCGATGGTCAGGGTAATACGCAAGAGAAGGTTATTGATGTTGCCTGGCAGGATGATCGAAAGCTGGATGCAGACGGTAAGTTGCCCAGTATTGGAACTACCGTCAATGTGAGCGAAGCGACTTATAGCAATACGATTGGCAGTGTTGAGATAAAGGCTGTATGGCAAGACAGTGAGTATAAACCTGGCCAAAAAGCTTTCTATTATGCGCGTGTGTTGGAAATCCCCACCCCGCGCTGGACGGCTTATGACGCTAAGAAATATCAAATTAAACTCCCCGAAGATGTTCCCATGGTTGTCGTGGATAGAGCCTATTCGTCGCCGATTTGGATTCAGTAAACCTCCAGGGTTTATTTGTTGAGCCTGTAAAGACTAATCCCCACATACAAACGTATGTGGGGATTTTTTTATGGGCTTATTAAAGCACTTGAATCGATTAGTCATTCGTTCGTTTCCGGGGTTCGAATGTGTAGGGCGGTCTTAAATCCGAACTTTTAGGCAAACTTTTTACGGTTTTTTGAGTTCGGGGTCATAGGCCAGGATTCCAGGTTAAAGATTTACGCGTAATGTGAAGTTAGTGGTGAAGTAACGCTACGTCTAAGAGAGATAAATACAATAATTTGGTAAATAACTTGGAGAGCTCCATGAGCAAGAAATTTACACGAAATATGATGGCTACTGCGGTTGCCTTGGCCGTCCAGGCTGGCGGTGGTTACTGTTTGGCAGAGACCGATGACAATAATTTTTCCCTGGAGGAGATTGTTGTAACGGCGCAGAAGCGTGAGCAATCTTTACAAGATGTACCTTCTACCGTAAATGCAATTCAGGGTGATGCCCTGACGGATATGAAGTTATTTAATTTCTCCGACCTTGAGCAGGTATCCCCAGGTTTGGAGCTGAAAACGATTGATGGTCGGGCCGGTTCCATTTCCTTGCGCGGTGTTGATTACAACCCCAATAGCGCTGCGGCAGCGGCAGTGGATGTGTACTGGAACGACGTGACGCTGGGCTCTAACGCCAGCGGCGGTGTGTTCCAGGAAATGTTTGACTTGGGCCGCGTTGAACTGCTGCGTGGTCCGCAGGGTACCCTGCAGGGCCGTACTTCGCCTGCTGGCGCCATTGCCATTCATACCGCCAAGCCGGATATGGAAGAAATGGAAGGTTACGTGCGTACAACCTTTACGGGCAATGAAGGCAATAACACCCAGTTTGCTTCCAGTTTGCCCATTATTCCCGGTGAGCTGTCCATTCGCGTGGCCGGTGTTTATAACACCAGCGAAATGAATGAAGTGAAGAACTACCTCGGTGGCGATGTGTCTGATACCGAAACCAGCGCTGGTCGTATTACCGTGGCATGGGAGCCAAGCGATAGCTTTGCCGCTGAGTTTACTTATCAGTATCTGGAGAGTGATCTCAACAACTACACCACGCTGACCGGTTCCTCCTCTTTGGGGCAGGGCCTACCTGATTTGGATGCCTCTGATCGTACCGGCATCGACGCAGTGCCGGACAATTTACATGGCCGCTATGAAAATATGGCGCTGAAACTGGATTGGGAAGTGCTGAATCATCAGGTGACGTTCTTGAGTGGTTACTCTGAAGTTAGTTCTGTGCGCACGTACGATAACGCCATGGGTAACTCTGATGATAGTGGGTTTACCCAGGCAGGGCCGCATCCAAAGACCGGGATTGCTGGATCACAGCTGAATGATCCGCAAGCCATGTTTGATCAAAACTACGCTTCCTCGCAGGAGCTGCGTATCGCCTCTGCGGATAATGAATTCTGGGATTATACCGTTGGTCTTTACTACGGTAATGAATCTGGCTTCTTTAACCGTCAGCAGATGCAGGCCATCGCGCATCCGCTGGTGGCTCCGCTAAATATTTACGCTGATACAGAAGTACGCTCTCCATTTAATATTCAGAGCTATGGCGCCTTTGCGCACAATATGTTCTATCTGACCGATCAGCTAACCGCGCAGGTAGGTGTTCGTTGGCAACGTCAGGAGCGCACGGTAGAAGGTTCTGTATTCCTTAATGAAGATCTGTCAGCCCTTCATCCTGCATTTCCTCAGGATGCGGAACTTAAGCAGTTAATTGCTGATGATCTGGAAACGGGTAACTCCGAAGCCTGGACGGGTTCAGTGAGTTTGCAGTACGCCTTTGCTGAACAGGATATTTCTGTCTACGCCAGTGCAGCAACCAGCTTCCGCCCGGGTGGTGTCAATGTGGCGGGTCAGGCCTTGAATGAGTTGACCGCTTATAACGAAGAAGATAGCTGGTCACTGGAACTGGGCTTTAAATCCCAGTGGCTGGACAACCGTCTGCGGTTGAATGGTGCCGTTTTCCATCAGGACTACAGTGACTACATTGGCCGCTTTGCCAACATTAATGTTAACGCTACCAGCAAACCTGCCAGTGTAACTTACAATGGCGATGCCACTATTCAAGGTGTGGAGCTGGATTTCGAATACCTGCTGACCGAGAGCTGGCGCATGGCCGGTGGTATGAGCTATGTCGAAGCTGAGTACAAGGACGGCGTGAAGGTTCCATCTAATGAAAGCGGAGCTGACTGTGATACCAGTGGCACTATGAATCTCTGTGATGCCAGCGGTTTGGAGCTGGGCTCCCAAGCGCCGTTTACCGCTTCACTCAGCAGTGACTACACCATCCCGATGGATGCCTTCGATGTCTATGTGACGGGGCTGTACAAGTTTACCGGTCGTCGCACGGATGCCGATGCACCTTCTGGCGATTTAGGTGGCTATGGCACCTTTGATCTGCACGTGGGATTACGGGAGGCGGCAGCGTCTTGGGATGTTTCCCTGTTTGCTCGCAATCTGTTTAACAAAGAGGCGACCGATAGTATGGATCCTGAAACCAAGACCTTCTCTGGTGTAGGGACCGGTTACTACAAGGCCAATGTTATCCCTCAGCGCGTAGTGGGTGTGTCAGGCACTTACCACTTCTAATCAGCGCTAGTCTTTGCCCCTCCAGTGTGGGGGGCAAGCTATGACAGCGATTTCTTAAATTGTGTAGGTGTCATCTGGGTGGCCTTCTTAAAGGCATCATAGAATGAAGACTTGGATTTAAAGCCTACCTCAACCGCCAGCTCCACGATGGGCATATTTTGTGTTTCCGGCTGACTCATTAAGTCCTTGGCCATTTGAATGCGGTAGTTATTCACGAAGCTAAAGAAGTTCTGATTCATCTGGCTGTTAATGACTTGGGAAACCTGGTGGGCTGTCAGGCCCGTATGCTTGGCCAGGTCCAGCAGGGTCAGTTCGCAATCCAGATAGAGTTGTTCTTCCTGCATCTTCTCCATTAACAGGATCTTGAAAGCTTGGGCGTCTTCAAGGCTTAGGCCAGAGCGCTCATATTTGGTGGTTTCTTGGGGGGCAGGGGGGGCAGATCCGCTTTCGGTAACTTTCTTTTCTTCAGTTTCAACTGAATCAGGTGAGGGTTTGGGCGATTCTTCTCCATCCAACGTTGCGGCTGAAATACCTCGAATAAGGCTTGGCTGGAAAATGGCTGCCATGGCTATGACATAAATCAGCAAGACTTGCAGGATTGATGGGGCACTGGGCGTTAGAGCATTTACGTCAAAGTGGCCGACCAGCAGGAGTTGTGAGCGGTTAAAGACCACAAAAACCAACAGGAACAGCAGGCACATAAGGGTTAGCTGGCCTAGCCATTTGAGATTCATCTTCTCCAGAGAAGAGAAGTGGCGCTGCAGCAGCTGGTTGTGATTACGGATCTGGCGTAAAACCAGAATACAGTAGGTGCCAAAATGCAGGGCGAAGAAGCTGCCCTGAAGATGCAGATCAATCCAGTGGCGCCAGAACGAGGGGATGGCATTGGCTACCGCAGGGATGAGCTGGATATCTTCACGCTGACTCCACAGGTATGACAGGAGGTTGCGTTGGTGTTCTTCAGGGATGGTGTGGAATTTCCAGGTGCTGGTGAGCATGAAAACCGTTGGCAGAAAATGTAACGCATGGCTCCAATTCACAGATCTGCTGGTCAGGCTATAGGCGTACAAGTACAGCAGGGGGCCCCAGGCAAAGTCCAGCGGCGGGATTAGTAGCCCGAAGGATGGGTGTTCAAGATAGAAGCCAATACGAATCAACCAGCTTTGCAGTAAGTTCAGGCCCATCACCACCACAAGGCCGGCCATAAAGGCATTCGCCAGGCGATTTCCGCTCCGGATAAACAGCAGTAGGCCCGCCAATAAAATGCTCTGCAGAACGCCGAAGCCGTATAAGAAACCGATTAAATCCATACCGTTAATCTTATGCCAAAAAGTCTGGTCCTGCTCGATAGTAACACCGGCTTAGGGCATAAGTTAAGCGTCCGTCGAAGCTGTTTCCCGTCTGCCGATCCGTCCGGATATAGCGGCAAGACCCTGTTGCCGGGCCTTCTGGACGCGAATCCGAACTTTTTTCGTTCGGAAACATAGGGGCGGACGCTTAGGTTTGGGAACCGGAGTAGTTTTGGATTCGCAGTCGCTGCTTTTAGATGCGTTGCTGCTGCAGATAGCGGTAATGGAGAGGATTAATCAAGGGTAAAACAAGTCCAGGTCTTTTCACGGAAGGCTGGAGTTAACCATAAATCCCTTTGGTTGTTATCAGACCCGCCTGCAGCTAAAACTACAATAATTGGAGAGTCTTATGAGCAAGACATTTACCCGAAACCTGACCGCTGTAGCGGTTGCTGTTGCTGTGCAGACCATGAGTGGGTATAGCCTGGCAGAAGCGGGAGAAGAAACCTTTTCACTTGAAGAAATCATTGTAACGGCACAGAAACGTGAGCAGTCGCTTCAGGATGTGCCTTCGACAGTGAATGCGATTCAGGGCGATGCCCTAACTGATAAAAAACTGTTCAATTTCACTGACCTTGAGCAGGTGTCTCCAGGTCTTGAGTTGCGTTCCATCGATGGCCGTGCAGGCTCGATTGCCTTGCGTGGGGTCGACTTTAACCCCAATTCAGGGGCATCCGCCGCAGTTGATGTGTATTGGAATGACGTGACGCTTGGCACCAATGCCAGTGGTGGCGTATTCCAGGAGATGTTTGACTTGGGTCGAGTGGAGTTGTTGCGTGGTCCACAGGGTACTCTGCAAGGCCGTACCTCACCAGCGGGTGCTGTCGCCATCCATACCGCCAAGCCGGATATGGAAGAAGTTGAGGGCTACGTTCGTACCACCTTTACCGACAACAGTGGTACTAACACCCAATTTGCCTCCAGTTTACCGATTATTCCCGGTGAGTTATCTGTTCGTGTCGCCGGTGTTTATAGCGACAGCGAATTAAGTGAAGTTAAGAACTATGTTGACGGTGATGTCAGCGATACCCAAACCAAAGCGGGCCGTATCAGCGTTGCTTGGCAGCCTAGTGATGAGTTTGCTGCTGAATTTGTTTATCAATATGTTGAGAACGATTTAAGTAACTATTCGGTATTGACCGGTACGTCTACTTTAGGCCAAGGCCTGCCAACCCTTAGTGGTTCCGATCTGGAAGCCATTCAAACCCAGGCTGATGTCTACAATGGTCGCTTCGAAAATGTTTCCCTGAAGTTGGATTGGGAAGTATTGGGGCATCAGGTGACGTTTGTCAGCGGTTATTCAGAAGTAAGCTCTGTTCGTGACTTTGATAACGCTTTAGGTAATACCAAGATTGGTTTTGATGACCATCCTGTACTTACAGCGCTGTACCCACAAATCGGTCTAACCGGTACCCAGTTAAATAACCCTCAACGTATGCTGGACCAAAACTACGCTTCGTCCCAGGAACTTCGTATCGCCTCAATGGATAACGAGTTTTGGGACTACACCGTAGGTGTTTATTATGGCAATGAGTCCGGTTTCTACAACAATGAATTTATGCGTGAGCAATTCTTTGGTCCCGCTTCTTTATACTTTGATACCGTGGCAAGTGCTCCATTTGATATCCAAAGCTACGGTGCCTTTGCCCACAATATCTTCTATTTAAATGATCAGTGGACTGCCCAGGTTGGTATTCGCTGGCAGCGCCAGGAACGAACGGTTGAGAGCTCCTTGTATGCGGCTGAAGATACAACCGCGCCAAATCCAGCGCTCGTGTTTTCTGAAGGCGATGAATTGGCCCAGCTGATTCCTGATGATCTTGAGTCTTTAAACTCTGAAGCCTGGACCGGGTCAGTAAGCTTACAGTATGCCTTTGCCGACTACGATGCATCTGCTTATGTCAGTGCTGCAACCAGCTTCCGTCCCGGTGGGGCAACGGTTTCTAACAAAGACCTGGGAGAGCTCACTGAGTATAACGAAGAAGATAGCTGGTCACTGGAAGTGGGTGTTAAATCCAGCTGGCTGGATAACCGTTTACGCTTAAACAGTGCAATCTTCTATCAGGACTACAGCGATTATATTGGTCGAGCTAATCGCGTTAGTCTAAACCCTGCTTCAGCTGCAAATGGTGGTGAAGGGTCGATTACCACCAATGGCGATGCAACGGTCCAGGGGGTAGAAGTTGATTTCGAATACCTCATGGCAGAGAACTGGCATATTGCTGGTGGTGTTAGCTATGTTGAAGCTGAGTATAAAGATGGTGTGACTCTGCCGAGTAATGATTGTGCCTTTGTAGGTACAGAAACCGCAGCTATGTGTGACGTTGGAGGTCTGGAATTAGGTACGCAGGCTCCATTTACTGCTTCCCTTAGCACTGATTACACCATCCCAATGGATGCCTTTGAAATCTATATGTTAGGTCTGTACAAGTTTACAGGACGACGTACTGATACCGATGCACCTTCCGGTGATCTGGGCGGTTATGGCACCTTTGATCTGCATTTAGGATTAAGAGAGGCTTCGGCGACGTGGGATGTTTCCTTGTTTGTGCGCAATCTCTTCGACAAGGAAGCAACAGACAATCTGCAGCCAGAATCTAAAACATTTGGTCGAGCTCCAATTGAAACCACGGGTTATTTGAAAACGGGGCAGATTGCTCCAAGACTCATTGGCCTTTCTGCAACCTACAACTTCTAACTCTCAACCTTTAGGCCCCACGTATGTGGGGCCCTTTTTTTATTGATTATTGGAAATACAGTTTTAAACGATTATCTTAAGGATAAGACGGTTTTAGATTCCGCGAGGTAAGCATGTCCGTTAACGAAATACGATCTGAAGATTCCCTTTCCGTTCGCTGGTTAATTGGTGGATTAATTTTAGGGTTGTTAGCGGCACTCTACAGTGTATTGCTGCCAGAGCAATGGCAAACCAACAATATGCAGGTAGTGGCGGAAGTGAATGGCACCCTCATTACTCGCGAAAAATACCTCAATCATCTACAAGCCTTAGCGTCCGATAAAAAAGATGCGATAACAGCAGACGATGCGGAGTATGTGCTGCAGCGTATTATCGAAGAAGAATTATTAGTACAGCGGGGCTTGGAAGTCGGCTTGATCGACAGCGACAAACGTACCCGTTCAGCCATGGTCAATGCCATGATCGGTATGACCACGGCAAGTGCAGAGGCGACTCCGCCCTCAGAATCAGATTTAACAGATTTCTTTAACGAGCATATCGATTACTTCACTCCTACCTCTCGAATTCATGTCAGTGTGATTAACCTTACAGGCGATGATGCCGGTAAACATGCAGAGCAGGCCGTTAAACGCCTGCGTAAAGGTGAAGACTTTACCGTGGTGAGGCAGGCATTGGGCTCACCGGTGGCGTTAAGTGTGCCAGAGAATTTATTGCCACCAACCAAGCTTCGGGAGTACCTTGGGCCAAGCCTGGTGCAAACACTACAGCATCAGTCCGTTGGTTATATTTCTGCGGCTATGCCTTACGGTAACGGCTTTAGAATCATCAAGTTGGTTGATAAGGAAGTAGGGCAAGCTCCCGCTATGGTCACCGTTAGGGAGCAAGTGGAAGCTGAGTATGTACGTCGTCTGGGTGATCAGACCCTGCGTGAATACCTGGCTTGGTTAAAGGATCGTGCCGATATTCAATACCCCTCTGAATTACCACTGTAAGGAGGGGCATATGCAGCGGCTATTTTTTCTCTTTGCGTTATTGCTGTTTACAGCTAACGGTTTGGCCCATAACCGCAGTGAGTCCTTTTCGGAATGGAGCTGGAACGCTAAGGATACGTCTACAACTGTCAGCTTTAGTTTTAGCGTATTACAGCGTGAGGCCACACGGATTCCATATGAATCTGATAGCGCACCAGAGTTAACTGCACTATTAGTGGAGCATCTGTCGCAAACTCTATCGATTAGCTTGGATAATCAATCCTGTTCCGTGGCAAAGCCGGTAACGGCTTTACCTTCTCGTGAAGGGTTTCTACGTGCCGAGGGGAGTTTTTCTTGTCAGGTGGCAAATAGTGAAGCCGCTCCAACTATCAAACTCGATAGTTTTTTCGATCTGCTGGCTACTCACACCCATTACGCTAAAGCCCGGCATGATGGCGAGGTGGCAGAGTTTCTCTTTACCCAAAGTCTTCGCGAGCAAACCTTCGAGTTAAATAATGATAGCGCTGAGGCCTCGCTAAGCCAGTGGCAAGCGTTTAGCCAATATCTGTGGATCGGGGCAGAGCATATCCTCGGTGGTATTGACCATTTGGCCTTTGTTTTTGCGTTGATTTTGTTGGCTGCAGGGTGGCGGGAAATGGCCTGGTTAATTACAGGTTTCACGCTGGGTCATTCTATAAGCTTGGTTTTGGCTGTGTTACAGCTGGCAAAACCCAATGGGATCATGGTAGAAGCTTTGATTGGCTTTACTATCGTTTTAGTCGTTGTTGAGGCCATCGGTGAGCGTAGTGATAAATTAAAACTACTTGCGCCAGGATTTGTGGCAGCCGGTATCGTTATGGCTTTCCTGTTGCTGCTTGTTAAACATGACGCAGGTCAGCTGCTGGTTGGCTCAATTGGGATAGCGATATTCTCCTATTGTTACTTACGGGTGGTCGCCGTTAGTGAAGTACGGGCGCGCTGGCGCCTATTGGTTACCTCGGTATTTGGCCTAATTCATGGATTTGGTTTTGCCGGAGGATTGCTGGAAACCGGGTTCCCTGCAGATCAATTAGCCTTTGTACTGCTTGGCTTTAACTTAGGTGTGGAGCTTGGGCAATTGTTGGTTTTATGCTTAGTACTGTCTGGCTTGTATTTTGCTCAGCAAAAGGCTTCAGATAGATTTCGAGTTACGGCTGTCAATCTGGTGGCCGCGAGCTTAAGTGGTTTGGGCTGTTTTTGGTTTGTATCGCGCTTATTGTCTTAAGAGAGGGAGTTCGGACTCCTGACTTATCGGGTATTTACTCTTTATGAGTCCGACCAAGCCGGTCGGACGCCTAGTCCTCTTAATAGGCGTAAGCTGTTGGATAACTGAGAAACTGCCGAGGTTATTAATGGCTTATAACAACAATTATCTATTACCAATTAAACGCTTAGGCCAGGCCTGCTTATTAGCGGGATTGGGCTTATCGACTCTCTCTATGGGAGCTGTGGCTGAAGACAAACCTGAGCGGCCTAATATTGTCATAATGCTGAGTGATAACCTCGGTTATGGCGATCTGGGCTCCTATGGCGGCGGTATCACCCGAGGTGCGCCTACGCCGCGTTTGGATGCCTTGGCCGAAGAGGGCATGCGTTTTACCAACTTCAATGTTGAAGCTGAATGTACGCCGTCCCGTTCTTCCCTGATGACCGGACGTATGCCTATCCGCTCGGGTACTACCCGTGCTGTACCTGTTCCTGGTCTTCCGGTGGGATTGGCACCTTGGGAATACACCATCGCTGAAATGCTCAAAGACCAGGGTTATAACACCGCGATGTACGGTAAATGGCATCTGGGTTATGTTGAAGATCGCCTGCCTATCAATCAAGGCTTTGATGAGTGGTGGGGCTTCCCGTTCAGTACCGATGTGTCCTGGTTCCCCGATGCCGTAGGCTTTGATCCCGACCTGTTTGAGACACCGCGTTTGTACGAAGGTAAGGCAGGCGAGGGCATCAAATTACTACAGCCATACGACAAGACTGTTCGCCCGTTTATTGACAGTATCATTGCGGAGAAATCCGTCGCTTATATCAAAGAGCATGCGGGTGATGAAGAGCCTTTCTTCCTTTATATCCCGTGGTCATTGGTTCACCATCCCTCAATTGCACACCCCGATTTTCAGGGTAAGTCAGGTGCCGGTAAATACGGTGATGCGATGATGGAGCACGATCATCGTGTAGGCCAGGTGCTGGATGCCATCAAGGAGGCGGGCATTTCAGATAATACCTTGGTGATCTATGCCAGTGATAATGGGCCGGATCGTGCAGAATATCCGTATGTGGGTAATAGTGGCCAGTACCGTGGCTATCTGGGAACGGTGCATGAAGGCTCTATTCGAACGCCAATGATTGCACGTTGGCCGAACAAAATCCCTGCCAAAGTGGCTACCAATGAGATTGTCAGTATTAACGATATCTTTCCAACGGTAGCGTCTATTGTAGGTGGAGAAGTGCCGGATGATCGAGCGATTGATGGTGTCGATCAAAAAGACTTTTTCCTGGGTAAGCAGGAAAAATCAAACCGCGAGAGCGTGCTGTTTTTGGCTGGCGAGCATATTACCGGTGTGAAATGGCGTCAGTTCAAAATCTATATGCACGGGGAAAGCCCGGATATTGATAAGCGCGGTTATCAGGAATTGTGGGCACCTCAAGCCTATAACCTGCAATTGGATCCGCAAGAAAGGCACGACATCGCACTACAGAATCTTTGGTTGTTGGCTGCGGGCTTGAAACCTGTATTTGAGTACGTATATAGCGTTGAGAAATACGGTTTGATTTTACCCGGTGGTGATAAACCTGAAGTTTACGAAGTGAGTAATATTCCTTTCTATAGTCCAGAGGCCCTTGAGTTGACGATGAGCTCTATTAAAAAGGAAGCCGTTAAGCAGATGATTAAGGACAAGTTTAATCAGTTAGTGGGGAAAGAGGGGAAGTGATTCCCCTTTATTACTCTTAGAAGAGTAGTTTTAAATTAACATCGTAGCGGCCAGAGTCCCGTTGTTCCTTTAGAGGCACGCTTTTCGGCATCCATGCCCGCTCTGCGTCGGCGTCCTGCCTCCGAAGGCCTCTAAAGGAACAACGGGACTCTGGCCTTCTACCCACCTTTATCTCACGAATAATAAGGTAGGTAATTGATTAGGCTGTTACAGGCTCGACAAGACTTTTCTTATACTGAGTAGGTGTCATTTGTGTGGTCTTCTTAAATGCTTCATAAAACGAAGACTTAGATTTAAAGCCTACTTCCACCGCCAGCTCAACAATAGGCATATTGCTTGTCGCTGGATCAGACATGAGTTTTTTCGCTAGTTGAATTCTGTAGTTGTTAACAAAACTAAAGAAGTTTTGGTTCAGTTGACCATTAATCACCTGTGATACCTGATGGGCTGTTAAACCAGTCCGTTCCGCTAAATCAGGTAATGTCAGCTCACAGTCTAAATAGAGCTCTTCGTCCTGCATGATTTTCATAAGCTCTATCTTATAACTTTCAGCATCTTCCAGACTTAGTCCCGAACGTTCATATTTAACCGATGTGATTTCTTTAGGGGTATCTGAAGCTTCCTCGTGATTGGGGGAGGGGGGGATTTCGGTTGCCTCTACAGGATCTGATTGAGTCTCTGTCACTGGTGATGGAATAGATGTTGGTTCACTGTGATCAGCTGCTTCAACACCCCAGATAATATTGGGTTGAAAGATGGCTGCGGTACCTATGCTGTAGATCAGCAGGACGAGAAAAATGTAAGGGATATTGGGTGCTAGTGCGGTGACATCAAAGTGACCGACCAAAATAAGTTGCGAGCGGTTAAAAACCAGGAATATGGCTAAAAATACCAAACAAACCAGCGATAGGCTTTGCAGCCAGCGTAAGTTCATGGGTTCTATAGAGGAGAAGTGCTGTTGTAATCTCTGATTGTGGTACTTGATCTGTTTTAGAACCAAAAAGCAGTAGATGCCAAATTGCAGGGCAAATAGATTACCTTGCAGGTGTAGATTTACCCAGGTTTGCCAAAAGAATGGAGCGATATCTGTAACTTGTTGCTCTAATACCAGATCGGTGCGATCGCTCCATAAATAGGTGATAAAGTTTCGCTGCTCTTCGATAGAGTAGGTGAAAAAGTTCAGTGAATTGATCAGTAGTAACACTGCTGGTAACAAGTGGAAGGCTTGTTTCCAGCTAACGGATTTTGTCGTCAAGCTAAAGGCATAGAGATAGAGTAGGGGCCCCCAGGCAAAGTCCAAAGGCGGGATCATGAGGGCAAAGCCAGGGTGCTGCATAAAGAACTCGGTTCGGACTACCCAGTTCTGCAATAACCCTAGAGATAGAACCAGAATTAAGCCCGCCATAAATCCGTTAGCGAGTCGATGACCGCTGCTCGCCAGTAACAAAACTGCTGCAAGGATTACTCCTTGCAGCATACCAAAGCCGTAAAGGAAGCCAATAAAATCCACTATGCCGTTGCCTAAGGTTATTTAAAGGGGGTTGCTATAAGTGAGCGCTGTAAGGCTTTGTATTCTTCGGCCATACTGCGATCAGGAATAACGAGGCGATTTAGCATAAGGCCTCGGTTATTTGGCGCCCGAAGGACTTGGATACCTTCAGTGTTATCAAATTTGGCGGTTTGTGACGCCAGGATTAACTTGAATTCTCCATCTTTTACTTCTCGATCATCAATAATGGCGAAGTTGCTGGTCTCAATATCATGGAAATTAAGCATCCAGTATTGATTGGGAATCACTTTGGCCGAAATTAATAAAGGTTCACTGCTAACATCGAAAACCATGCCGCTGTATAAAACATCTGGTGAAGGGCGAATAACAATACGATCGTTTTCTGTAATCATATCCTTATATAGAACCTTGTTGATTTTTGCTCCATCAGTACTGATCGACTTTTCCTGAATAATTAGCATGACACCATAGGGGATGGCCCATACAGCCATAACGTGCAAAGGTACTGCTAGCGCGAGAGAAATAAGAAGGTAGCGCTTCCAATTGATCATGAGCAGTTCTCCTTGGTGATTTTAGGTAAGGCAACGCTTTCAGGTTTGTCGTAAAACATCTGTCCAGGGTGGTAGAGACGCAGCGTCATGCTTAACTTGCCAAGATAATCTGCTAGTGGAATCCAATTGCCTTCCTGTTGCTGTGAAGAAAGATTAATAAGGAAGCTGCCATCGTCGTTAAATTCAGCGTTGTATTTGTTCCATGAATAGCGCTTTTGAGGATTTGGTATCAGGAAGCCGTCTTCCATATACACCGTCAAACTCCACCAGCGTGTGTCGAGTGCCTCTCCCTGAATTAGATAGTCACAGCTTGAGTGGAGTGGTTCTCCGTTGTCATCGGTATAGACCTTGTAATACACATTGACATTAGACGGGGATAGCGCACTAAACATTGCTGTCCAGGCTTTGTCATAGATGCCTGTATCGCTGGTGCCCATACTCAGGTTGGTGTTCCATGGGCCGTTATGAATCCAGCCGCTGAGATGGAAATATTTCAGGTAAACGAATGCACTTGAAGCCGCGATTACACATGCTAATAGCAGTGATGCAGGGATAAAAAACAGCTTTTTCATGTAATTCCCTTGGTTATAGTTTATTTGGTTGATTAGTTTTAATGGGTTGAGGGCTATACCAGATAGGTGAGGACCAGGCTCTTTCCTTTATAACGCTGATATTTTCGGCGGTTTTTGTGCCTAGCCTAATGGCGTCGTAGCTACTCCAGCGGCAGGTTGGATTTTGTAGGGCTCGAACGTAATAAAATGCAGAGTGGTCACTATTAAAGTTTGGATCCTGCCAAACTACTTTGATTTCCTCGTTACCACTCGTTGCGCTAACTTCACAGGTGTCGAGGTTCACCCGTGCACCATTGTCAGGGCATAAGCCGGTTTTAGGATCGGGTGACTGGTTGTTTGAGCAAGCAATATCAAAAACGGCTTCTTTGTTTTCGCCGTTTTCTACCCAACTTTTTATCATTTGAATACGATCCAGTTTTGCTCCGTTAGGATCCTTGGCTGCCCAGATTAAAAATTTGGGTTGAGTGCTCGTGGTTTCTTGTTGCAGGATGCCTCCCATAGGAACACCACCAGCGTAGGCCTGTTCAATCATGTCTTCTTGTTGGCTCAGCGCGGGGGAATAATCCCAGCCTGCAAAGAAGCGTAAGCGAATACGGGTACCGCTGGTGGCGTAGGTCTCTTTGTTTTTCATGGCATCAAAGATGGCCTCACGCGTATTTTCTTCTGCCCAAACTGCGGCCAGGCCTCCTGGGTTATAACTGAAGTGGGTGCCGGGCTGGAGTTTTTGCTTACCCAAACGCTTTTTGGCTGTGAGGTCTCGGAGACCAATTTTTCCACGGTAGTCCCATGCTTCTGTATCTCCTGGCGTGGAGTTGTGGGTATCCGTACTGCCGATAAATCCAAACCGTAATGGATTGAAATCTAATTGTTGTTCAAGCTGTAAACCAAATTTCAAACCGTCTCGGGCAAAGGAACCATCGCTGGCGCACTTACCGCGATTTTCGCCTTCACAGAGCGGATAGAATTGTTCAAAGCCACATTCCTCATCATTCGTGTTAAGGCCAATGGCGCATTCAGAATTCCCTTTGGCCTGGAAAATTTCAGCCAGGGGTTCGGATTGGCTCCGGCGCTGCCAATCAGCTTCTGTGTATGGGCCGCCGTCTTCATCCTCATAGCTATAGGCTTTACCCTGATAGCGGTTTAGATTATGTGGGATGGTCAGGAACTCGCATTCTCCTGCGCAGGTGTTTTCCAGAGTACGCCATAGGTCGAGTGCAGTGGGGGCATCAAAGGCAGACACCACATGGTCGGGAACTATATGGTTACGGAATAGAACATTACGGTGGGTTGAGCCCATATCTGGCCATAAGGGGGAATACTCATAAGCGTAGATTGTTGTAAAAACACCGGGTTCATATGCAGCGTCTGCTGCCTGCTGCATTTTTGACCAGGTTGTCTTGCCGTGTTTGCGGCAGAACTCGCCATCTTCGCCACACAGATCTATAGGGGCTTTGGGAGGGCGTGCAAGGGTGTCTCGCTTGAGATCGAAAAGCAGGCTCAGGGATGGGTTATCAAACTGCTGACAAAAATCTTTTTGTTTAGGGGTTAAATCTTTATCTGTACATCCTTCGAAGAGGCCGAAGCTTTCTGCATGGTCAGCAATGGCGACAAAATCTAACGGTTCAGTCAGTTGCGCGACTTCTCCGGAAAACAGCGTCATGGGTTCGCCTTGGGCAAAACGGTAGGCTTCTTCGGGCCCTTTACGGTTGCCCGATAGGTAACTGTCAAATGACCAGGACGTGTGTACGTGGGTATCGCCGAAATAGACGTTTTTCAGCGGATTCTTTTGCTGAACTGTTCTGGCTCGGAATGCGGGTTTGGTTATGGCATCCTCATTCTCTGCGGCGACTTCTGATAGCAGTTGTCGTTGGGCTTCAGATGTTAATCGAGTGACTTTTGAGTCTACTGCCTTTTTCAAATAATTGACTCCAACGGCTCCCGCGAAGCTTAAAGGTATCAAGGTGTAGATAAGAGCTTTTTTCATGTTCATTGTGGGTATGAAACGCTTGTTATTATTGCCGGTAGAGAGGGTTGTACTAAGGATAGTTCGGAAGCCTCGATAGATGCGTCCGGGCCAATCAATTCAAACAGGTGTTACCCAAAATCGTCCAAATGGTTTACGCCGACCTGTTCGGACATTGGGGGGACAAGCCCTTGTCATCCGTGGCTCCGAGCTATTCGGACGCTTTGGTGTTGCCCTGCTATGCCAATATTGTGGGTGTTAATGCCAATAACACCTCCTGGCAGTTGAAGCAGCCTTAAAAACTGGCACAATCACACCCTAAGCATTAAGAGATACAAGTGGAGCAAATAATGGAAGGTCGCGTTTCGATTGAAATCAATGACGGTATCGCAGAGGTCACACTGATCCGTGGCGATAAAATGAACGCCCTGGATAAACGCATGTTTGAGGCCTTGATTGAGGCCGGTGAACGCCTGAAGAAGGAGCCGGGTGTGCGAGTGGTGGTACTGTCAGGTGAAGGACGCGCTTTCTGTGCTGGTCTGGATATGTCCATGTTTTCGCCTGAAAACGCTATGGATCTGATACCTCGTACCCACGGTATTGCCAATATCTTCCAGCAAGTAGCCTGGGTTTGGCGCGAATTGCCTATGCCGGTGATTGCTGCTGTGCAGGGTACAGCCTTTGGGGGCGGTTTCCAGATTATGCTGGGCGCTGACATGCGTTATGCCCACCCGGATACCAATTTCAGTATTATGGAAATCAAGTGGGGTCTGGTGCCGGATATGGCGGGTACCCAGTTGTGGACCAACCTGGTTCGTGAAGATGTTCTACGCGAGTTGACCTACACCGGTCGTGTATTTAAGGCTCCGGAAGCCCTGGAGCATGGTTTTGTTACTCGTCTGGTAGAGGATCCCAAGGCTGAAGCCATGGCGATGGCTCGTGAGATTGCCGGTAAGAACCCTGAAGCCATTCGTGCCAATAAGCGTATTTTCAACGCCATGCGTAACCCGGATGAAGCTGAAGGCCTGATGCTGGAGTCTGTCGAGCAGCAGGCGATCATCGGTGGTCCGAATCAGATGGAAGCCGTAATGGCGAACTTCGAGAAACGTGCGCCTAACTTTAAAGATCCAGAGTAAGTCTGAGGCTTGATGTCAGCCATTCTCTATTATGTCCATGACCCCATGTGCAGTTGGTGCTGGGGTTATCGGCCAACTTGGGAGCAGTTACGCTCCCGGTTACCTGAAGGTGTCACTACCCGGAATCTTCTGGGGGGATTAGCGCCTGATTCTAATCTACCCATGCCGCAAGAGCTGCAACAGAAGTTGCAGGCTATTTGGCAGCAAATCCATACTCAGTTGGGCACGGAATTCAATTTTGATTTCTGGACGAAAAATCAGCCGCGCCGCTCTACCTATCCTGCTTGCCGCGCGGTGATTGCTGCGAGTATGCAGGGGCGGGAAGAGGATATGATTCTTGCCATTCAGCGGGCTTATTATCTGCGTGCTTTAAATCCATCGGATACCGCAACCCATCAGCAGCTGGCTGAAGAGCTGTCATTGGACGTTGGCCAGTTTATGCGGGATCTGGAAAGTTCTAGTACCGAACGAACCCTACAGCAGCAAATCAATCTCTCACGGCAGTGGCCCATTGCGGGTTTTCCGTCATTGGTACTTCAGATGAATGAGGCTGTTGTTCCAATCTCGCTGGATTATCGTGATTGTCAGAGTTCCCTGCAGGATATAACTGCCAAGCTGGCAGGGCAGATTATGGGACAGAGTTGATGCAATTGGTTGAGGACTTTATGTCGCTTTGCCAGGATTTCCTGCAACAGGATACGAGCGTTCTCGTGTCTATTGAGCAATTCTTTGGTGACCTATGGGTGGAGGAGGGCATTCTCCATTTTAGTTTGCCGGCGCTGTACCAATATCTGATCAGCTTTTCTGATGATGTGGAAAGTCCCGACTACAAGGGGTTTCGCCAAGCCTTGTACCGCAGTGACTTCAATACACAGTTAGCTATTATAGGTGCTCGTATTGATGTTCATGATTCCAGTGGTAAGGCTGACAGCTCTATCTATAGGTTGGTTAAAATATAATCCAAGATTGGTGCTGCGTTCGTTTAGCACATTCAAGCCCGTTTCCTGATAAGCCTTGTAAATACCGAGGTTGGCAACTATGATGACGTCCATCGGAGTAGGTGCCCAAGCCTTTTACCAACAGGCATTGGGATAATCTGGGAAGTATGGTCGTACACTCTGTCATTTAACGAGATGTACAATCCCATCGCTGCCCCCGCATCGGTAATAAAGAGTAGTCTGCTACAGCCACTGATATTGGAAGTTGGGAAGGCGCAGACACTGGTCAATAGTTGATCCTCTTTGAGCCCGAAGACCGGCCTGCTTTAAGTTCTTCATCTTGCACGGCGGGTGCTTGTTAAGGGGTTAAACTATGTCTATTGCTCAATCCACGTCAGTCCAGACGTCCGTTTCTCAGTCTTCAACTTTATTGCAAACCATGTCTGCCATGGCCTTTGGTGTTGTGGTGTTGTTGGCTGTGGGTTTTGCGCCTATGGATGCAGCGCATAATGCTGCTCACGATACGCGCCACTCTCTGGCATTTCCCTGCCACTAAACTCTATAACTTCCAAAGCCTGAAGCGATTGGCCGTTAAGGCTCGTTTCGTCAGGGCTTGATACAGCTCGACCTTAGCAGGTCGGGCTGTTTGTCGTTTGAGGAACGGATATGATTTTTCGAAGCATTATTACCAATGCATTATTGCTGGGCTTGGTGACCGGGATATTCCTGTCTATCACCCAACAAATTGGTGTTACCCCGATTATTTTCGCTGCTGAGTCATTCGAACAGAGTGAGGCAGAAACTGATACATCCGAGGCTGACGTTCCAACAACCACAGTTGTAGCAGAAGCGCCAGCTCAAGAGACTGTTTCAGTAGAACAGTCCGCACATGATCATTCTACCCATGACCATGCAAGCCATGATCACGGTGATAGCCATCATGATGCTACTGATCAAGCGGCAGTAGCAGGGCCTGCTGAGGTTCAATCGACTGTTGTACAGGAGCAGGTTGACCATCACGATGATCATGGCCATAGCCACGATGCCGACGCCTGGGCGCCTGAAGACGGCGCTGAACGTACTTTCTACACCTACGTATCCAATGTGCTTGCCGCGATCGGTTTTGCCGCTGTATTGCTGGCACTGATGGCGCAGGTTCAACTGCAAGGCTTGGCGCAGGTGTCTATAGGCCGCGGCCTGTTATGGGGTGGTGCAGGGTTTATTGCTTTGTTTTTGGTTCCTGGTATTGGTTTGCCCCCTGAAATTCCAGGTATTGAAGCAGCCGTGATTGGATCTCGCCAAAACTGGTGGCTACTGGCTGTAGTATCAGCGGCCGCAGGTTTGGGTGTTATTGCCTTTGCGCCTAAGTTCTACAAAGCGGGCGGGGCCGTGTTGTTGGCATTGCCATTTTTGATCGGTGCTCCTCATCCGGCCGGGCCTGCCTTTATCCATCCTGACCCTAAGGTTGTGGAATCACTGACCAACCTGCATGAGCAATTTATTATCGCCAGCGGCATCAGCAATCTGTTGTTCTGGTTATTGTTGGGCGCTGCTTGCGCTTGGGTTTTAAATCGTTGGCCACTAACCAATAGTGAAAGCGATGTCGTTCGAAACGGTTAAGTTCCCCTTTAGTGCTGTAGCTGGCCAAGCGTCATTTAAATTGGCGCTGATTCTGGCTGCCATCAATCCGCGTATTGGCGGGGTATTGATCAGTGGCCCACGGGGTTGTGCCAAGTCGACCCTGGCTCGTGGTATGGCCGATTTATTACCCGGAGCTGAGCACAATTTTGTTACTTTACCGTTGGGCGCCACTGATGAAATGTTGGTGGGCACTCTGGATTTGCAGAAAGTACTCGACGATAAAACCGTTGCTTTTAATCCCGGCCTGTTGGCGCGCGCTCACGGTGGTGTGCTCTATGTCGATGAAGTGAATTTACTGGGTGATAGCCTGGTGGATTTATTACTGGATGTAGCGGCCAGTGGGGTTAACCATGTTGAGCGCGATGGCATCAGCCACAGTCATGCGGCGGACTTTATTCTTGTTGGCACCATGAACCCGGATGAGGGGGAGTTGAGGCCTCAATTACAAGACCGTTTTGGGCTGGCCGTTGAACTGACCAACCAATACGCCATTGAAGAACGGGTGGAGATTGTACGTGCCCGTGAAGACTTTGATCGTGATCCTCAAGCGTTTATAGAGCGCTACCAGAGTCAACAGCAACAGCTGGTTGATGGTATTGCTGATGCAAGACGATTATTAAAAGACGTTAGCTGTCCCGACCCATTACGTACCCGAATTGCTGAATACTGCCATCAAGCCGGAGTGGATGGGTTGAGAGCTGATATTGTCTGGATGCGAGCTGCCATGGCCCATGCTGCCTGGGCAGGGAGAACGGCTGTTACTGAAGAAGATATTGATGCCGTGGCAGAGCTGGTATTACTGCACCGTCGTAATTCGTCAGGCGGGCAGGGCTCTTCAGGCGATTCATCCGGTAATGGTTCTGCCGAGAATAACCCTGGCCCTTCACAGGCAAAGCCATTTCAGCGTCCTATCGATAGTCGCTATAACACTGAGCAAAATTCGGCTTCCTCTGCTGAGAATAACTCCCGTTCTGATGGTGATTGGGGCGCTATGTTGCCTGAGTCAGAAAAAACGGCGCAGCGGACCAGTGCAGAACATTACCACCTTCCCGTAAAAAAACGTGACAATAAGACCATGCCTTTGTTACGCCAATTGAGTCGTTGGAGCAGTAAGGGCAAGGGCAGGGTACTTGGTGGTCAATATCGCGGTCAGCATGACAGTCAGCAACCTGATTGGTTTCGCAGTTTATTAGCCAATCGAGGTCAATGGCCGTTGCAGCGTTTAATTAAGCGCCGTAGCCAAACCGGGCAGCCGGTTTTGCATTTAATCTTGTTGGACACTTCAGCTTCAACTTTGCAGCAATCGCTTTTTGCTGAGGCAAAAGCAGCAGTGCTTGCCATTGCAGACAAAGCCTATTGTCGACGTGAGCAAATCACTATCTTGGGATTTGGAAATCAGCAGGTGGATTCGATCCTGCCTCGCGTACAAGCGCCAAAACAGCTACGCCAGCTGCTGGACAAGATCAGAGCTGGAGGAGGAACACCTCTACGCCAAGGCTTGAGTCAGGCCAAAGACTACATTGAGCAGCTGGCCAAACAGTATCCGGAGCTTGCCGTAACCACCTATATTCTTACCGATGGGCGAAGCACGCAGTCTGTTAGAGATCTGCAATTACCGGGTAAGAGCTTGTTAATTGATATTGAATCCTCACAGGTAAAACGTGGGCGAGGTGCAGAGATTGCCCGCGATATTGGTGCGGATTATTTTTCTCTCGCATTGGCTTAACGAGAAATGGCATAACCCATACCGCCAACGTGTAACGAATTAGAGTAACTGTATAGAGTAACCCTATGACTCAGCAAAAAGAGCAAACCGAGCTAGAGCAAAGCGCCCATCAAAAACGCATGGCCAGCCGCAAAGCGGTGATGGACGCTAAAATTGCCAAAGCCACCGAAGAGCGCGGCGTGCTTATTTTGTTGAAAGGTAATGGCAAAGGTAAAAGCAGTTCAGCTTTTGGCACTATGGCCCGTTCGGTTGGCCATGGTAAGCACTGTGCCGTAGTACAGTTCAGTAAAGGGCGCACTGAGACGGGCGAGTACAAATTATTTAAAGACCATCCACAAATCGATTGGCATGTCATGGGGCACGGCTTTACCTGGGAAACCCAGGACAAATCCAGAGATATTGAGGCCGCTGAAAAAGCCTGGGCCGTAGCAGAAAAACTGTTACAGGATGAATGCTATGACATGGTTGTACTCGATGAGATGAGTTACATGTTCAAGTACGGTTATCTGTATGTCGAGCCGGTTGTTGAAGCCCTCAAAAAACGCCCGAAAATGCAAAGTGTCATTATCACGGGCCGTACCATGGCACTGCCATTACAGGATATTGCCGATACCATCAGTATTGTGCAGGACGAACGTCATGCGTTTCGTTTAGGTGTAAAAGCGCAAGCGGGGATTGAGTACTGATGTCAGCTTTACCGTCAACAAGTTGTCCTGCACTGTTTATTGCAGCACCTTCCTCCGGTCAGGGTAAAACGACTGTTACCGCCGCCATGGCGCGTCTATTTAGTCGGCAGGGCAAAGTGGTGCGGGTATTTAAAACCGGTCCCGATTATCTTGACCCACAAATACTGGAACAGGCCTCAGGGAATCCGGTAGAGCAGCTGGATATGTGGATGGCAGGTGAAACCTACTGCCAGCAAAAGCTGTTTGACGCCGCCCAGGTTGCCGATTTGATTTTGGTTGAAGGCGCCATGGGATTATTTGATGGTGAGCCCTCCAGTGCGGATCTCGCAGCCCGATTTAATATTCCCGTTGCTTTGCTCATGGATGTCAAAGGCATGGCACAAACGGCGGCGGCTATTGCTACCGGGTTGGCCAATTTCCGTGATGATTTTCGCGTGGCAGGTTTGTTGGCCAATAACTGTGGTAGTGAACGGCATGCCCAGTTAATTCGTGATGCACTGCCAGAAAATCTGCCGCTATTGGCGGTGTTAAAGCGTGATCCGGCGGTGGCTTTACCAGAGCGACATTTAGGCTTAGTTCAAGCCAGTGAGGTTCGGGATGAGTTGGAAATTCGCCTGGATACGGCCGCAGATTGGCTGCAAGCCAGTGGTCTGGCGATTGACTCTGAGGCATTGCTGCATCAAGTTGAATTTAAGGCGCCAGGTGTTGAGCCTGTTACTGTTGAACCCGTCTTGGCGAATAAAACCATTGCACTTGCCAGTGATGAGGCATTTAGTTTTATTTACGATGCCAATATAAAACAATTGCAAGCGCTCGGCGCCAAGGTTACGAGATTTTCGCCGCTGCATGATAAAGAACTGCCTCAAGCTGACGGGCTCTGGTTGCCTGGTGGTTACCCAGAATTACATGCGCAGCAGTTGTCGGCTAATACCGATATGCTGAAATCCATTCAGGCATTTTATCAGCAGGGCAAGCCTATATTGGCCGAGTGTGGTGGATTCCTTTATTGTCTGGAAACCCTGACCGATTTAGACGAATCTCAGTACCCTATGCTGGGTTTACTTGAGGGACATGGCGCTATGCGCGGTAAACGCGGTTGCCAGGGCATGCAAACAGCACCTTTGCCCGAAGGTGAGATTCGCGCGCACGCTCACCACCGTTCCCGCAGTTTTGATACTGCAGAACCTATTGCTTATGGACGTCGTCAGCGCCACCCAGCGCCGGGCGAGGCGATTTATCGTCAAGGCCACTTAACGGCCAGTTATCTTCATTTGTTTTTTCCATCTAACCCGGAGGCTATCGGTTCTCTGTTTTCCGGGCAGGAGATTGTTCATGTTTAGTAGTCTTTCCATTGTCGGTGTGGGTTTTGCCCTGGGTTTATTGCACGCTTTTGATGCCGACCATGTGATGGCCGTTTCAGCGTTAAGTTCTCGTAAACCGGGTTTTTGGCGCACACTGCGTTTTAGTGCCAACTGGGCTTTGGGTCACAGTGGTGTGCTTATTCTGGCCGGACTTTTATTGTTTGGTTTGGGCCAGGAAATCCCGTTAGCGTTGCAATCTTTTGCCGAGGCCAGTGTTGGAGTTTTGTTAATTGGTTTAGGCCTGATGTGCTTTTGGCGTTTCCGCCAGCAGCGTATGCGCCTCAATACCCATACCCACACTTACGGTGATACCGAGGTTGTGCATACCCATTGGCATTTGGACGATCACACGCAGAGTGATGCCAAAGGTAGTGCCAAGCAGGATACTCATGCCCCGGTTATGGTGGGTATGTTGCACGGTTTGGCCGGCAGTGCGCCGGCCTTGGCGCTGGTGCCTGCCGTGGCGCAAGGGCAATTATCCTTAGCAATTTTCTACCTGGTACTGTTTTCAGTCGGGGTCATGTTATCCATGCTGGTATTTGGTTCCGGGTTGGGTTCTTTACAACAATATTTGCAGCATAAACATATGCGCGTATTTATGTTTAGCCGCTATTTAATCGCGACTGCCGCTATTTTACTGGGCGGTTTTTGGTTAACCCAGGCCGGATAAATGTGGCCGGAAAGCGGTGAACATCAACAACCGCTTCGCACGGGACTGACAACCGGTTGCTGTGCTACGGCCTGTTGTGTTGCCGCCGCAGAGTTATTGTTAAATCCTGGTAGTGTCGCCAGTGATAGCCTTCGGGTTAGTGTCACTTTGCCGAGAGGTAAAACCGTTGAGCTGGACGTCATTGAGCTTGGTTTGCTTGAACAGGGCAATCTCGATAAAGCGGGTCAGGGCGCAGCGTTTGCTGCAACTATCAAGGATGCCGGTGATGACCCCGACGTTACCCATGGGGCTAAGGTATTTGTTGAGCTGACTTTACGAGCGCAACCCGGCATTGAATTTGTTGCCGGGCCGGGGGTGGGAACCGTCACCCGTGACGGATTGGTGCTGGCCGTAGGTGAGGCAGCGATTAACCCGGTGCCTCGCAAGATGATGATTCAGCATTTGGAAGATATTGCTTCGAACTATAAGTATCAGGCTGGATTTCGTGTCTCGGTGGGTGTGGAGAAGGGTGAGCAGCTGGCACTAAAAACCATGAATCCGCGTTTGGGTATTGTCGGTGGTTTGTCCATTCTGGGAACCACCGGCATTGTCAGACCGTTTTCCTGTGCGGCCTATATCGCCTCGATTCATCAGGGCATTGATGTTGCCAAGGCCAATGGCTTTGATCATATTGCGGCAACCACAGGCAGTACCAGTGAAGCAACGATACGCTCGATATACTCGTTGCCAGAGATGGCATTAATCGAGATGGGTGATTTTGTTGGCGCGGTGTTGAAATATTTAAAAAAGCAGCCGGTAAAGAAACTGAGTATTTGTGGTGGCTTCGGCAAGATCAGCAAATTGGCTAACGGCCATTTGGATTTACACAGCCGGGCATCGTCGATCGATCTTGAGCACCTGGCAGGTTTGGCAGAGTCGATAGGTGCCGATAAGGCATTGGTTGAGCGAATTATTGCGGCCAATACCAGTATTGAAGCCTATAGGTTGTGCGAAGAAGAAGGCTTAAACCTGGCTCAGCCGGTTTGCGAGGCGGCGTTTGCTAAGGCTCGTGGCATTGTGCCTTCCGGGGTTGAGCTTGAAGTTTTGGCAACAGATCGCCAGGGCAAAGTGTTAGGGCGTACGAGTGAATAAACGCATTTTATTATTGGGCGGTACAGCTGATGCGCGTCATTTGGCAACAGAGCTGCATCATTGTGGAATACCGATTATTTACAGTGTTGCCGGTTTGGTTAGAACACCGGATATTTCCTGTGAGGTAATTAGTGGTGGTTTTAGCCAGCATGGTGGTTTACAGCGTTTTGTGCTGGATCAACAGGTGGTAGGCATTATTGATGTAACCCATCCCTATGCTGCCACCATGACCGAGACGGCGTTTGAGGTAACCCGTAAATTGGGACTGCCTTTCTGGCGATTTAATCGCCCGGCGTGGCAAAAAAAGGCAAATGACCACTGGCAGGAGTTTTCGTCCTGGGAGTCGCTGACTGTCGCATTGGCCGGTAAAAGCTCGGTTTTTTTTACAGCAGGGCAGTTGCCTTCAGAAGTGTTAGCCCCGCTGGCGGAAATGGCAGCTACAGGACAGCGCCAGTTGTTGCGCACGGCGGTGAAGCCAAAGCACGAAATATCCGAGGCTATGCAATGGTTAAAAGCCATTGGTCCTTTTGACTACGCCAACGAGGACACCCTGTTTGAACAGCACAAGATTGATGTGCTGGTGAGTAAAAACAGTGGTGGAGATTCAACCCGTGCCAAACTTGATGTCGCTCGTGAGCGTGGTGTGGAGGTGTTTATGTTATCCCGACCTCAGGAGCCTGAAGCGATAAACCCTTATTCGGAATTAACTGTATGCCGTGATGACGTGCTGCAGTGGTTCCATCAACATCAGATCAATGATCATCAATGGATGTAAACCACACTATGCAATTCGACTCTCTGTCTTTTGACTATGAAATTGATCCTAAAGCAATCGAAGTGGAAAGCTTTCGCCAAATTCGTGAGCTAACGCCACTTGATGGATTAAGTCGTGAACAGCAGCAGGTGGTTATGCGCATTGTTCATAGCATTGGCATGCCGGAGGTGGGTGAGCAAGTTCGCTTCAGCAGTCAGGCCTGTGAAAAGGGCTTACAGGCCTTGGCTGCAGGTAAACCAATTCTGTGTGATGCGGAAATGGTTAAGCAGGGGATCACCAAGCGTATGATTCCTGCGCCGCCGTTGTGTTATTTAAATCACCCTGAGGTGCCAGAGTTAGCTAAGGCTCAGTCCGAAACGCGTTCCATGGCGGCTTTGGCGCTTTGGCAAGAACATTTAAAAGACAGTGTGGTCGTGATCGGTAATGCACCAACCGCCTTGTTCCGCTTACTGGAAATGTTACAGCAGGGGGCTGATAAGCCTGCCTTGATTATTGGTATGCCGGTAGGTTTTGTCGGTGCTGCAGAATCCAAGCAAGCCTTGTGGGATTGTCATCAAGATCTGGGCGTTGAGTGTATTACGTTGTTGGGCCGTCAAGGTGGCAGTGCAGTGTCTTCGGCGACCTGTAATGCATTATTACGCTGTAATCACAATGAGTGGTACTAATTAGGTGGAAAATAACGTGACGGATATTCTGATTCACATTGTTGGTCTTGGTGTAACCGATCAGGCTAATCTGAGCGGCGAAGCAACGGCTGCCTTACAGGGCGCTGGCCTGGTGATGGGATCAGAGCGTCAGTTGGCGGTTGTGGAGCATCTATTATCGGATTCACAAACCACCATGGTGTTACCTGCCTTTAAACAGCTCGGCAACACGCTTGAGACCTTGCAGCGAGAAGGTTTACCGCAGCTAGTGGTCCTGGCCTCGGGTGATCCACTTTTTTACGGTATTGGTCGCTGGTTTGCTAATAATTTTGATAAGGGCCAATTACGTTTTTATCCGGCTATATCAAGTATTCAGGCTGCGTGTCATCAATTGGGCTTATCCCAGCAGGATGTCGACGTTATCAGTTTGCACGGCAGACCTCTGTTTACCCTGAGACGTAAGTTAAAACAGCAGAAGACTCTGGTCATACTGACGGATAAGAACAGTACACCGTCGTTGTTGGCGCAGGAGTGTGCAGCCGCTGGATTCGACCAATCAACTCTGTGGGTTTGTGAAACCCTGGGTTATCCCGAGCAAAAAGTCAGTGAGTTCAGTGTGGCTGAACTGCTTGAGACTAACCAAAGCTTTGATCCGCTCCATGTCACGGTTATTCAAACTCGTGGTATTGGCAGAGTCTTTCCAGAATTCCCTGGTATTGAAGATACTGCTTTTGTGACAGACAAAGGCAGCGGCAAAGGGATGATCACCAAGCGGGAAGTTCGCTTGGGTATTTTGTCGTTGCTGCAGCCCGCCGCTGGTGATGTCATTTGGGATGTAGGTGCCGGCTGTGGCAGTGTAGCCGTTGAATTGGCTTACTGGAATGAAAAGGCCCGAGTTTGTGCGATTGAACATCACGCCGAGCGCCAGTCTTGCCTGGAAGAAAATCAGCAGCGTTTTGGGGTCGTTGATAATCTCGAATTGATCAATGACCGGGCACCAGCCTGTTTGAAGGATTTGCCAACGGCCAACAAAGTTTTTATTGGTGGCAGTGATGGCGAGTTGCCACAGCTGCTGGATCAAGTTTGGCAGCAGCTACCGGAGTGGGGTGTATTGGTCGCCAGTGCGGTGATGGAGCCTACAAGGCAGCAACTGTTGCAGTTTTTGCAAACCCACCAGAGTGATGCGGAAACAGAGACGCTGCAAATAGCGGTTAGCAAGGGTGAGACCTTGGCTGGGCAGCTGGTATACAAACCCAATTTGCCGGTCACTTTATTTAAATTAACCAAGCAATCGTGCAAGTGAGGAACGTCATGTCTAACGCACAATTTGTTGGGGTTGGTGTCGGCCCTGGTGATCCCGAACTGATTACGCTCAAGGCGATGCGATTAATCCAGTCGGCGGATGTGATCAGTTATATCGCCAATGATAAGGGGGAGTCCCAGGCCAAACGGATTGCCGTTGAGGCTTTGCAAACGGTAACCCGAGAGCAGTTGGAAATCCCTGTGGTAATGCCAATGTGCAATGATCGCAGTGTCGCAAATAAAGTTTATGATGAGGCTGCTGCATCGATCACCGAACAGATCCAGGCGGGTAAGCAGGTGGTATTTATCTGTGAGGGCGATCCATTGTTCTTTGGCTCCTTTGCTTACTTGCTCGAACGTTTACAGCAGCAGTTTGAATGCAGCGTCGTGCCGGGCATTTCATCGGTTCATGCTGCTTCGTCGGCACTGCAACATCCATTAACCATGTTAAAAGAATCCTTTGCTGTTATCAGTGGCCGCCACAGCGACGAACAGATGCGAGCGGCACTGCAGCAACACGACAGTGTGGTGATTATGAAGGCCGGGCAGTCGAGGCCCAGAATTCTGGCAGCACTGAAGGATTGTGATCGCTTTGAAGAGGCACGCTATTTGGAAAATATTGGCCGCGTCAATGAGCGAATGATTACTGATCTTTCCGAGTTGGAAGATACGGCAGGCCCATACTTTTCCTTGTTTGTCATCACCCGCAGTGAGCGCGATCGTACATGATACGCATTGTCGCATTAACCGAGGCGGGTGCCCGTTTGGGGCAACAGTTGCAAGCACAGCTGCGTGATAGTGAGTTATGGGTAAAACCCAAACCCTTTGCGGACAAGGTTCAAGGCGCTTTTACTGACGGTGATGCCCTGATTCTGATTTGTGCCACCGGTATAGCTGTGCGCACCTTGGCGCCGGTACTGGTCTCAAAACACGATGATCCCCCGGTATTAGTATTGGATGAAGCGGGCCGTTTTGTCATTCCGTTGCTATCCGGCCATGAAGGCGGTGCCAATGAGTGGGGGCGTGAAGTCTCTAATCTGTTAGCTGCAGAATTGGTGATAACAACCGCGCAGCCTTACTTACAGCCCGTCTATAGCGTGGGCATGGGGTGCGAGCGTGGTTGCCCTGAGGAACATTTGCGTGAGTTGCTTATGGCGTGCCTTGAGCAGGCCGGTCTTTCTCTGGGTAATATCCAGAGTATTAACAGCATAGATATTAAAACAGACGAAGTGGGCTTGATTACCTTGGCGGAAAGCCTGGATAAGCCCTTTCAAACCTGGAATGCCGAGACGCTCAATACGGTCGATCATTTGCTGAATTCACACTCTGATTATGTATTCAAAACTGTCGGTGTGTATGGAGTGGCCGAGTCGGCGGCATTGATAGGGAGTAGCAAAGCGACTGATCGGGAGGCGGAGTTGGTTCTGGTAAAACAAAAAACCGCTAAAGCGACCTGTGCCATTGCCCGTAGTTATCCGGCTCTCGGTTAGGGTTTCTAAAAAGAGCAAATCAAGACGTTTATACAGATAAGTAGATAGAGAACAGAATGGCAAAATTATTTGTAGTAGGTACCGGCCCAGGCGCTGAAGATTGGGTGACGCCCAAGGCCTTGGCTTCTATTGAGGCCAGTACTGACCTGGTGGCCTACGGTTTATACCTGGATTTACTGGGTGATGTCTGTAACGGCAAACAACACCATGATCTGCCGTTAGGCGAAGAAATTGGCCGTGCCCGTTTGGCACTGGATTTGGCGGCGAGTGGTAAAACTACGGCGTTAATTTCCAGTGGTGATATTGGCATTTACGCCATGGCTACCTTGGTGTTTGAGTTATTAGATCAGCAGCTGCAGGGTAAGGAAAATCACCCGGAATGGCTCGATGTTGAAATTGAAGTTGTGCCAGGCATTTCTGCCATGCAGGCGGGGGCGGCTAAAGTGGGGGCAATGCTGGGTCATGACTTTTGTACGATTTCCTTGTCAGACTTGCTAACGCCGTGGGAAACCATTGAAAAGCGTCTGCACTCTTGCGGGCAGGGTGATTTTGTTGTGTCTTTCTACAATCCGCGCTCGAAAAAGCGCGATTGGCAGATTAATACTGCACGAGATATTTTATTGCAGTATCGCCCAGCATCTACGCCGGTTTTATTGGGGCGTCAGCTGACTCGAGAAGATGAGACGATTACCTATACGACCTTGGGCGAATTGCATTCCGATGATGTCGATATGTTTACGTTGGTTTCTGTCGGCAACAGCGAGTCGCGCCATATCGTTAATGGCGAACGGGAATGGATTTATACGCCTCGGGGCTATAAGAAAAAGCTGTAACCCCAAGTAAGGGTTGATAGCGGTTAGCGAGAAGTAGAGATAACTATGAAAGTGTATTTTATTGGGGCTGGCCCCGGGGACCCAGAGTTAATCACCGTTAAAGCTCTGAAGCGTCTGGAGCAGTGTCCAGTTGTGCTTTATGCCGGCTCGTTGGTGCCGCGCGATATATTGCAAACCGTAGATGGTTCTTTAAATAATGGTAAGCCATCGGCTGATCTTATTCTGGATACCGCTTCCATGGATCTGGAAGAGATTGTTGCGGAAATGGTCAAAGCCAAAGAGCAAGACAAAGATGTTGCTCGAGTCCATTCTGGTGATCCCTCAGTCTACGGCGCAACAGGTGAGCAAATGCGCCGCCTGGATGAGTTGGGTATTGATTACGAAGTCATTCCCGGTGTTACGGCAACCTCTGCGTCTGCGGCTTTTTTGAAAAAAGAGCTGACCCTTTCTGGTGTCTCCCAAACCATTATTATGACGCGTTATGAAGGCAAAACGCCGTTCCCTGAGCGTGAGCGTTTACCAGCGCTGGCAGCCAGTGGGGCTACTTTGGCCATCCATTTGGGTGTGACGCGTATCCATAAAATTGTCGAAGATTTAATTCCGCACTACGGCGAGAATTGCCCGGTTGCCGTGTGTTATCGAACATCATGGCCTGATCAGGACAAGGTCACAGGTACACTCAAAGATATTGTGCAAAAAGTGCGTGATAAGAAATTCACGCGTACAGCACTGGTATTGGTAGGTTATGTGTTGGATTCTGACGAGTTTAAAGATTCTTATCTTTATGATCAGGATCAGGCCCATGTATATCGGCCGAAAAACAAGAAACAGGAAAAGCGCTCGGTTGATACCGCTATGGCTCACCCAGCGGTAAAAAAAGTTAGCTCACCTTAACGTGCTAAAAGATGGTCACAAGAGAAGGGCTGCTATCCTCTCTCTTGTGCCTGGTTCGCTATGTTTAGCGTGAATTAGTTGCGCTTGCAGGTGGGGACTTGATCAATGACCGGTTTGTTGGCTTGTTCTTCGTCGATAATTTCCTGTGGAAATTGACGCATAAAACAGCAGCACACATTTTCATTAATCATCGTGCGCGGACCATTGGGGTGACCAATGTGTTTATAGGGCGCGTGGTGATGGCCATGGTCGTGTGAATGATCATGCGAGTGGCTGTGAGAGTGAGTGTGAGAATGGCCATGGGCATGATCGTGTGAATGGTCATGAGAATGACTGTGAGTATGTCCTTTACCTTCTTCTGGTTCAGGTTGAAACTCCGCATGATGGTGATGCACATCAACTTCGCCACGGGCCAGACGTTGTTTAAAGTCTTCCATCAGTGATAGCGGGTTAACCGGGCCGGTAATAGTTTCTTCAATACGCTCGATAAATGTATTAATAACGTGTTCCTGGTCGCGCAGGTAATCCGCTTTTAAGAACTCTATGTCCGGGTTTTCGCCCGCGACCTTATCGACATAACCGTGAATGCGATCTATCAGTTTGCCACCAAATAAGAAGTAGGGGGCTACAACAATTCTTTTGTAGCCCAGCTTAATGGCCATGTCCAAACCGCGACCTACTGACGGGAAAGTAACACCGGAATAGACCGTTTCTGCCCAGCCAAAACCCAGGTTTTCGCAGCAGATACGGGTTAACTTTGCCGCTTCGGCATTGGCTTCGGTGACTGAGGTGCCACGTCCAACAACAACCAGCATGGTGTCATACAGTTCGCCGAAAGTTGGAATCTCGTTATATCCAAGTGCCGCCAGAATGCGCGCCTGGAAAGCGTGGATCATTTCGCTGTGCAGGCCCAGCTCGCGACCATACTCAATGGTTAACCCAGGGTGTTTTTCCATGTAGGTGGTTAACACTGAGGGAATGTCATTTTGCGCATGGGTGGCGGCGAATAACATACCCGGTACGGCATAGATCTTCTTGGCGCCATTCTCCAGCAGGCGATCCAGTGCCATATGAATGTTGGGGGCGGAATATTCCAGGAATCCGTACTCGACATTGAGTTCGGGATAGCGTTTCTTTAAGCCTGCAGCTAACAGACTAAACTCTTTCTCAGCTATTTTGGCTCGGCTGCCATGGCCACAGATAAGAACACCAGCGTCGGCGGGTAGTTGATCGATTTTCATACTCTTTCTCCATCGCTGTCTGCTGGGTGCAGTGGATGCGGTTTATTAATAGGTGACCAATATACGGGGGCAGCATTATCTCGGATTAATCCCTCGTTGTTAATACTAACTTGTAAGCTCTATTGCACTAAAGGTCTTTTCCGCTGTGCTTTCTCCTGTCTTGAGATCGACGTGGCAATCCACGGATTTGATGGATTCATAGGCATGAATTAGGTAAAATCGGCGCCTGATTTCAGGTTTTCAGTGGCCTTGATGCCACCAAGAAATGAAAAGGGAATCCACTACACGGTTTTTTATCGTCAATATAGTTTCAGCAGTTGTGATCGCTGCTATTTGACGATTAATCCTGTTGACCGGAGCTGTCCCCGCAACTGTATGCAGTGAGCCGTAGCGAGACCACTGAGCGATAAACGCTTGGGAAGGACGTTACAAAGGTGTAGACCTGTGAGCCAGTAGACCTGCCTGAACTCAGTGGAGTCGAAAGACTCATTAACCTGATGGTCGGGGTGTGCAATCAGGCGCTATAGTTTCCTTTAGTTCTAGTCTTACTTGAGTGGGAGCATAGTCGATTTATTCCCGATGTCCATCAGAGACTATTCTGGCTCAGCCGGAAGACCCGCAAAGAGGAATTGATTATGCAGCTCAATAAAATCCCTGCAACGGTTGTAACCGGCTTTTTAGGCAGCGGCAAAACTACCTTGTTGTCCAATGTGCTCAAGCAGGCAGCAGGTAAGCGTATCGCGGTTATCGTCAATGAATTTGGTGAATTGGATATTGACGCTGACTTACTACGCAGTTGCCCTCTCGATTGTGAGGATGAGGGAGCCAATGTTGTTGAAGGCCAGGACGGTATTTATGAACTCGCCAACGGCTGCATTTGTTGCACTGTAGAAGAAGAGTTTTTGCCGGTTATGCAACAACTGGTAGAGCGTCGTGATGATATTGATCATATTCTAATTGAAACCAGTGGGCTGGCCTTGCCGAAACCCTTGGTACAAGCCTTTAACTGGCCTGAAATTAAGCAATACTGCACCGTAGATGCGGTGATTACCGTTATTGATGGTCCCGCGGTGGCCGGTGGCCGTTTTGCCCATGATGTCGATAAAGTGCAAGCTCAGCGTTTGGCTGATGAAAGCCTGGATCACGATCCGAGTCTGCAAGAATTGTTGGACGATCAGCTGAGTGCAGCTGATTTGGTGATTGTGAGTAAGAATGATCTGCTGTCTGAGCATGAGCGCGGCCAGGTGACGGACGTTGTTGCCAAAAGGGTTCCCGAGTCGGTAAAAACTTCTTATATCAGTAACGGTGAGGCGCCCTTAGATCTGTTGCTGGGCATCGATGCCAAGGCCGAAGAGCGTATCGATCAGGTACATAATCACCACGATCACCATCATGCTCATGGTGAACATCACGACCATGCCCACGATCATTTTGATTCTTTTGTGATTAGTATCGGCGAAGTCGATAGCGATAAACTGCAAACGATATTGAAGCAGTTGCTGAGCCAGCATGCGATCTATCGTGCCAAGGGTTTTGCCGCCTTACCGGGTAAGCCAATGCGTCAGGTATTGCAGGCCGTAGGTGAGCGATTGGATGTACATTTTGATCGTCTGTGGCAAGCCGAAGAAGCGCGTAAAACCCAGCTGGTGTTTATTGGCAAGGGTATCGATAAAGCCAGTATTGAAGCTGAATTACTGCAAGCGCAAATTGCTGAGACTGCTTAAGGAGTACCATGCATCTACTGGCGTCCCAGCCTGGCGGGTTTGTTGACGATGAAGGCATTATTGACCTGCAGCAGTCGCCCGCCGACATCGTTATCCTGTCAGCGGCCGATAGCAGTTTGGCGGCCTTGGCGGATGCCTTGGATGTACTAGGATCTTCAGAAAAAGAAATTTTTCCCGAGGTTCGGTTAGCCAATTGGCTGCAAATCGTAAAGCCTGCAGCCTTTGATCTGTATCGCCACAAGGTATTGGATCATGCCAAGGTGGTTGTGTTGTCGTTACTGGGCGGCCGCAGTTACTGGGAGTACGGTTTTGAGCAATGTCAGGACTGGCTACGTGCCGCAACACCGGATCAGCCTCGCCATTTAATTATTGTGCCTGGGGATGATACGCCTGATCCGCAGTTACAGGCGGTTTGCTCTACAGATAATGAAACCAGCGATCGTATCTGGCGTTATCTACGAGAAGGTGGTGTGCTTAACAGTCAGTCGCTGTTGCATTATTTAGCAGATATGTTCTTTCAGCAAACGGCGAGTGCTCATGCGTGGCGAGAACCTGCGGTGTTGCCGCGGGCAATGGTTTATATGCCGCCAGAGCTTTTCTCTCACCGACAAGAGCAGGAGAGAGTTAAACAGGCAAGCCTGCAAGATTGGCAGCAGTACTGGCAGAAAACTGATAGGTTTCAAAAGTCTCAAGAACTGCCGGGGGCTGTGGTGCTATTACTGTTTTACCGCAGCCACTTACAAAGCGGTAATACCGGCGTTTTTGATGGTCTGGTGCAAGCACTGCTGAAACAGGGCTTGCGACCTCTACCCGTGGCGGTGGCCTCACTTAAAGATGCTGAATCGCTGCTACTGATTAATTCCCTGATAGAAACTACCCAAGCCCAATTGTTAATTAACACTACGGGCTTTGCCAGTAACACGGTGGCGTGCCCCGATCTTTCTTCTGAGCCCAGTGGTTTTGATGCCGCGTTCGTTAACGATGTGCCGGTTTTACAGTTGGTATTGTCGAGTAGCACTGAAGAAGACTGGGATAGTCATCAGCAGGGGTTACGCAGTCGCGATATTGCCATGCAGGTGGTGTTACCTGAAATGGATGGTCGTGTCATTACTCGTGCTGTCAGTTTTAAAGCAGAGAACCATTTTAACGAGCGTGCTCAGGTGTCGGTGGTGCGTTACCAGTTGCATGATGAGCGTGCCAATTTTATCGCCAAGCTGGCGCGTCGTTACTGCGCGTTAGCTGGCAAATCCAATCAGGATAAGCGCATTGCACTGATTCTGGCTAACTATCCCACCAAAGATGGTCGTATCGGTAATGGTGTGGGGTTGGATACACCGGCTTCCACGATCAATATTTTAAAGGCAATGGAAACTGCCGGTTACCCGATCGAAGATATGCCTGAAAATGGTAATGCTCTGATAGAAGAATTGCTTGGTGCCATTACCAATAACCCCAACACGTTACATCAGTTACCTTGTTGGCAGAGCTTAGCGCTTGACGATTATCAGCGTTGTTTTGAAACGCTACCCGTTGCAAACCAGCAAGCGATTATTGAGCGTTGGGGGGCTCCTGAACAGGATCCTAAGTGTCGCCAAGGGCGATTAATGATAGCGGGTATTCGTTTAGGTGAAACCTTTGTTGGTATTCAACCGGCGCGGGGATTTAATGTGGATCTGGCGGCGAACTACCATGATCCCGATTTAGTACCGCCTCACAGTTATCTCGCCTTTTATTTTTGGTTGCGCGAAATCTACGCTGTTGAAGCGGTAATTCATGTTGGTAAGCACGGTAATCTGGAGTGGTTGCCCGGTAAAGGCACAGCATTATCTTCAGGCTGTTGGCCTGATGCCGTGCTTGGCCCCATGCCACATTTTTACCCATTTATTGTTAATGACCCGGGGGAGGGTGCGCAGGCTAAGCGCCGAACCCAGGCCGTGATTATTGATCACCTTATGCCGCCCATGACGCGCGCTGAAACCTATGGTGAATTGGCAGAGCTGGAAAGCCTGGTGGACGAGTTTTATCAGGCTATGGGCATGGATAAGCGCCGTGAAGATTGGTTGCGGGAGAAAATTCTCCAGCAACTTAAATCCACTCACGTACTGCAGGAAATCACCGGCAATACCTCCGTAGATGAGCAGCCGGATGATGACAGTTTGTTGGAAGAGCTGGATGCTTACCTGTGTGATATTAAGGAAGCCCAGATTCGTCACGGTTTACACCGCTTAGGTGAGCTTCCCAATATCGAAAAACTGGCCGACACGTTAGTCGCTTTATTGCGTTTGCCGCGTGGCAACGCCGATAACAGTCGCGGTATCCTGCAGTGTCTGGTTGAGGATTTTGAGCTAACCCTGGAGGATGGCTCTGCGTTCGAGCCACTGTCTGCTAGCCATAAACCCTGGACGGGGGGGCAGCCTTCCTTGCTACAAAGTGTTAGTGCAGAGAGTTGGCGTTCAGAAGCCGATACCCGTGAGCGTTTGGAATTATTGGCTCGTCATTGGGTTATTAAATTTGTTCTACATGAACAAGCGCCATGGCAGGAGTTAGAGGCCTTTCCATGTTCTCAAGCCTTATTGTATTACGCCTGGGAAGTCTTACACCCCACATTACAAAAAAGTGCTGAACTGGAAATCCATTCGTTAATCCGGGGGCTGGCGGGCAAGTTTGTCGCACCGGGCCCCAGCGGTGCGCCGACGCGAGGCCGTTTGGATACCTTGCCTACCGGGCGTAACTTCTTTTCCGTAGATAATCGCTCGATTCCATCACCCGCTGCCTGGGCTATTGGTGAGCGTTCGGCACAGGCATTAATTGAGCGTCATTTGCAGGAAGAGGGGGATTACCCTCGCGAGCTCGGCTTGTCCGTGTGGGGGACGGCCACTATGCGCACGGGTGGAGACGATATTGCTCAGGCCTTTGCATTGATGGGGATTAAACCCATCTGGGCTCCGGGCTCCCAGCGTGTTGTTGATTTCGAAATTGTGCCAACCATGTTGCTTGGGCGTCCGAGAGTGGATGTCACCTTGCGAGTATCAGGGTTTTTTCGTGACGCCTTCCCTAATGTGATGAAGCTTTACGATGCGGCTGTAGTAGCATTGGCACAGCTGGATGAACCGGGTGATGGTAATTGTATTCGTCGCCATATAGAGCAGCGTCAGCGACAGCTTGAAGCACAGGGTTTGTCTGCTGAAGAGGCATTCCGTCAATCCAGCTATCGTGTGTTTGGCAGTAAACCGGGTGCCTATGGTGCAGGTCTACAAGGGTTGATTGATGAGCGCTGTTGGGAAGAACGCAGTGATCTGGCCGAAGCCTATTTGAACTGGGGTGGTTATGCCTATGGCAAGCATCAATTAAACGATAAAGTTATCGGCCAGGATGAAAGTCAGGATTTAGCTGATGGTGTTGCGGCTCATGGCAGCTTCCAGTATCGCCTGTCGCAACTGGAGGCGGTGGTGCAAAATCAGGATAACCGTGAACACGATTTACTGGATTCCGATGACTATTATCAATTCCAGGGAGGCATGAGCAACGCTGTAACTACCTTCAGCGGAAAAATGCCAGCGGTGTATCACGCCGACCATGCCAATCCCTCTGCGCCCAAAATACGTACGTTAAAAGAAGAGCTTAATCGAGTAGTACGTTCCCGTGTGCTTAACCCCAAATGGATAGAGGCGATGCGAGAGCACGGTTATAAAGGCGCCTTTGAAATGTCGGCCAGTATTGATTATTTGTTTGCCTATGATGCCACGACGGATCTGGTGGATGACTACCAGTACCAACAGGTTGCCGACGCCTTGGTGTTCGATACTGATAATCAGGCATTCTTGCAAGAGAACAACCCCCATGCTCTGGAAGAAATGACCGAGCGCTTGCTGGAAGCCTGTCAGCGTGGCTTATGGCAGGAGCCAGGGGATACCGCTGCAGAACTGCAGCAATTGTTATTAGAGATTGACCAGCAGCAGGAGAGTCAACACTGATGTCCAAACCTTTGCCAAGCTTTGCTAACCCTCACACCCTCATGGTGCAAGGTACTACATCCGATGCTGGGAAAAGTATTCTGGTGACGGCGCTGTGTCGTATTTTGGCTCGCCACAAAATTGGCGTTGCACCGTTTAAGCCACAAAATATGGCATTAAACAGCGCGGTAACGCAGGAAGGAGGTGAGATTGGCCGTGCCCAAGCGGTACAGGCTGAAGCCTGTTATCTGCCCAGTTCAACCGATATGAATCCTATCCTGTTAAAACCCAATACTGACATTGGGGCGCAAGTGATTGTCAACGGTAAAGCCATTGGCAATATGGATGCCCAAACATATCACGCCTACAAACCGGAACTGTTAAAAGAGGTGGTTGCTGCCCATGGTCGTCTGCAGGATCGCTACCAGGTGGTGATGGTGGAAGGGGCGGGCAGTCCGGCGGAAATTAATTTACGTGAACACGATATCGCCAATATGGGTTTTGCCGAGGAGGCGGATTGTCCGGTGATTATTGTCGCCGATATTGATCGTGGTGGTGTGTTTGCTCACCTTTTAGGTACCTATGAGCTGTTAAGCGAAACCGAACAGCAGCGGGTAGTTGGTTTTGTGATTAACCGTTTTCGCGGTGATATTAAGCTGTTGGAATCCGGACTTGATTGGTTGGAAGAGCGTAGCGGTGTTCCGGTACTGGCGGTCATTCCCTATATCCATAACCTGCATATCGAGGCAGAAGATGCCATTAATCTGGATCAGGAGTTGAGTGCTGAGGACAGTTACCGGCAGTTAAAAGTTGTGGTGCCTGCTTATCCGCGTATGAGTAATCACACTGACTTTGATGTACTGCGTTTGCACCCGCAGGTCGATTTACAGTTTGTAAAAGATATCACTCTGTTTAAAGGCGCAGATCTGATTGTATTGCCGGGCAGTAAAAACGTGCGTGGTGATTTGCAGTGGTTAAAAGATGAAGGTTGGCAGGCTGCCATTCAGCGGCATCTGCGTTTAGGGGGTAAGTTACTGGGCGTGTGTGGCGGCTACCAGATGCTGGGTCAACAGCTGCATGACCCGGAAGGTATAGAATCCAAACCCGGTTCGAGTAACGGCTTAGGCTTGCTGGATATGGAAACTACGTTGACCGGCAATAAAACCCTGCGCAATGTTGAAGGCAGTAGTTGTGCGACAGCGTTGTTCGGTGCAGATGCCATGGCAGTAAAAGGTTATGAAATTCATGCTGGTGTTAGTCAGGGGGCGGCATTAGAGCAGCCTTTATTTACACTCAAACACAGTGATGAAGTTGATGCTGCACCGTTTAGTGAAGGCAGTATCAACGCTGACAAAACAGTTTTCGGCAGTTATGTTCATGGCCTGTTTGATCAGCCGCAATTGTTGCAAAAATTGCTGGATTGGGCGGGTCTGCAAGGTCATGAAGAATTTGATTATCCCGCTTTCCGCGAACAGCAAATTGATCGATTAGCCGATGAAGTTGAAGCTGTTATGCCGTTGTCCATGTTACAGCGTTTGTTGAGGTTGGATAGCGAATGAACCTGTGGTGGCAATTGCCGGCGGTACTTTTAGCTGCACTTCTATTGGATAAGCTGCTGGGTGAGCCTAGGCGGTTTCACCCGCTGGTGGGTTTTGGCCATTGGACTAATGCTATTGAAGGTTGCTTGAATCGTTCTAATAAATTTCAGCTGTTTGGATTTTTGCTTGGAGCATGTGCCTGGGTATTAGCCGTTATTCCGATCGTTATTGTTGCTGCCTTTCTCGATCATTGGCTTCAGGCTTATTCCTATCTGCATATGTTGGTGACTGCCGCAGTTCTCTATTTGGCTATCGGCTGGCAAAGTTTGCTGCAGCATGCCCAGGCTGTAGCTAAACCCCTGATTGCGGGTGATTTATCTTCTGCACGGCAAGCGGTTGGTATGATTGTCAGTCGTGATCCTGAGCAATTAGATACAACGGGTGTTGCCAAGGCCGCCACAGAATCGGTGTTGGAAAATGGCGCTGATGCGATATTCTCGGCCATATTTTGGTGTGTCATTGCAGGGCTATTGGGTTATGGCATAGCCGGTGTCGTGTTGTATCGCTTGGCCAATACCCTGGATGCCATGTGGGGCTATCGTAACGAGCGCTTTCTACAATTTGGCTGGGCTGCTGCGCGTATTGATGATCTGCTGAATTTTATTCCCGCCCGCTTAACAGCATTAAGTTATACCCTGATGGGTAATACCCGGGTAGCCTGGCAATGTTGGCGAGAGCAGGGATATAACTGGAAGAGCCCAAATGCAGGGCCGGTAATGGCCAGTGGCGCTGGGGCGTTAAATGTCAGTTTAGGTGGTGAAGCTCGCTATCATCAGCAATTACAAGTTCGCCCTGCATTGGGTCCAAATACCCAGACAGGACGAGCACCGAGCGGACACACCATCGTTGATGCTTGCCAGCTGGTAAATCGAGCCTTGGTGTTATGGGTACTGGTGATAACAGCATTGGCGGTCGTGCTATGAGTGTTAATTCTATAGCTCTGCCTCACGGCGGCAACCTGCAGCAGGCGAGTCAGATATACGGGATTGATATTCATGATTGGATCGATCTGTCGACGGGTATTAATCCTCGTTCCTACCCGTTAGCACCTATAGCAACGGAATATTTTCATCAGTTGCCATACCCGTCGTCAGGCTTAATCGACGTTGCAAGCAAATACTATGGCAGCAATCAACTTTTACCCATAGCCGGCACCCAAGCTGCTATACAGGTTTTACCGCAGTGTTTGCCTGAACTGCCAATTTTATTGCCCAAGGTGGGGTATCAGGAGCATCGTAAACATTGGTTGAGGGGGGCTGCTCCATGCCGGGATTACCCCGCCAATCATGCTGAAGAAACCGCAGTCTATATAGATCAGCAACTGCAGGAAAATGCCGCTACCCATCTCTTATTGATTAATCCGAATAACCCAACCGGATTGTATTTAGATAAGCAAAACATGCTCAAATGGGCTGGGCAGTTGAAAGAGGGTGGTCACTTGATCGTTGACGAAGCCTTTATCGATGTGACGCCTGAACAGAGTTTGTTAACGGAACCTTTACCCGACAATGTGTTGGTACTGCGTTCCTGTGGCAAATTCTTTGGTCTGGCGGGGATACGGTTAGGCTTTGCCTTTGCTTCTCCGGTGTTGCGCGAACGTTTGTCAGACGCTCTGGGGTTATGGCCCATCAGTGGCCCCACGCAAGCTGCAGGTATTCAGGGGCTAGGAGATGACCTGTGGCAACAACAGGCAAGGCTAAAGATTACCCAGGATAGTGATACAACGGCGACTTTGTTTGAGCCATTACTGCAACAGCTTAACCCTGTTCGTCAGATGAACCGACCACTATTCCATTCGTATCTATTGGCGAAGCAGTCTGCACGGGATATGCAGTTCTGGTTTGCCAAGCGAGGTATCTTGCTACGCTTGATAGACTGGGATGAAGATCTGAGCCTGGTACGAGTAGGGCTGTTGGATAGTACGAATAATGAACATACCCAGCGTGTAAAGCAGGCGGTAACCGCTGCTGTTGAAGCGATTAATGATGGGGTATTCTATAGCCATGAAACTCCATTACCCCAAAAAGCCTAATCAAGAAGCCCTGGTGCTGGAAAACGACCGGCACTGGCGCATAGAGATGGTGATTAAGGCCAATGAGGATGATAGCTTCTCGTTGGTGGCCCAGTCTGGGCTGAAGGATAAACCCGCCGAGCTCAATAAATTACAGGGGCCATATCAAACCCTGGATCAAGCCTTGGCCGCCCGTGGTGCTATCGCCCAGCAGCTGGTAGCCAAGGGCTTCGCTGAGGTGGATGTCCAGCCTATATGGAGCTTGCAAGCCCAGGCGGTGATCAAACGTTTGCGGCAAGAGCGGGGGGATAATACCGGTAATTATTCGTTTGATCCCAGCGATGTATTCTTTGATTAGTTGTTTGTAGTACGTATGACAATCCCCCTGGTTACCCACCCATCTTACAGTTTTGATTTTCCCGCCAAGCACCGTTTTCCCATGGAAAAATTTCGCTTGTTGCATCGCTATGTACAGGAAAAAGGTATAGCCCATAAAGCCAATACCCTGCGGCCGGGCAGGGGAAGAATTGATTTGCTCAGCTTGGCTCACTGTCCAGAGTATCTGCAGCGTTTTATCGATAATCAGATGGATCGCCAGGAAGTGCGTCGTATGGGCTTGCCATGGAGCGAAGGGTTGGTAAAGCGCACCCTGATTTCTCCTGCAGGCACTCTGTTAACCGCCTATACGGCGTTAAGGAGGGGTATAGCCTGTCACTTGGCTGGCGGCACCCACCATGCTCACTATGATTTTGCCTCAGGTTTTTGTGTACTCAATGACCTGGCGATTGCCGCTTTGTCATTGCTCAAACATCAACAGGTAGAGCGGGTTCTGATTTTTGACTGTGATGTTCATCAGGGGGACGGTACCGCCAGTATTCTGCAAAACGAACCGCGGGTTTTTACCTGTTCCATCCACTGTGACAAAAACTTTCCCGCACGCAAGGCAACCAGTGACTGGGATGTGGAAGTGCCAAAAGGCACTGCTGATCAGAAATATCTGGATATTGTTGAGTCTACCTTGTTGGAAGCCATTAAGCGTAGTCAACCTGATCTGATTTTCTACGATGCCGGCGTGGATATATACAGTGGTGATCCGTTGGGTTTGCTCAATGTGAGTCTGGAGGGATTACGCCAGCGCGAACATTTGGTATTGGAAATCTGCAAGAACATGGGGATTTCTACTGCGACGGTGATTGGTGGTGGCTATGATGATGATCGCCTGGCGCTGGTACGTCGTCACGCTATGGTAGTGGAAGCCGCTGCCGACATTTATGCCGGTTTTTGATCCAGTTACAGCTCGTTAGCACGACGGTAGCGACCTTCGTAATCAAATAACTTGTCTGTAATGCGCCAATAGCGTTTTTCTTTACGACCAATCACAAAGTCCGGATGGCGAAATAACTGTTGCTGGGAAACCGCCTCTACCGCTGATTTAAAACGTGGTGGCTGGTGACGGTCGATAGCGTGTAAACGACAATATTTGTGGTAGAAGGCACCTTGTTGGGCTGGGGTGTCGAAGTGAAAATACTCCTGAAGCTCAGCCCCATCTTCATCAAAGTAGGTAATCTTTAATCGCTGATTCTGGACTTTGCCTTCTTCAACAGTCAGCTGCATGCCTGAGCAGCGCAATACCATAGCGTCCCTGAGCTGTAGCGCTGCTTTGAGCTTATCATCGGGATCAACAAGCAATTTTCCGCACTGATGGCATTGGCGGGCAGCAATATCGTTTTCTGCCCCGCACTGATCGCATTCTTTAAAGCGATAACGAAAATCGCATTGGGTCAGTTCGTTTTCACTATTTTCGATGAGTCCCTGGCAGCGTCGGCCATAGTGTTCAACCAGGTCACCATCGGCATCGGTTTTACCCCAAAAGTGATTGGTAAATTGACAGACCGGGCAGGGGACTTCGACTATCTCTGAATCGCTGTCGGGTTTTGCATCGCTGATCTGAGGGCGGAATAGATCGTGGCTATTACCTGCGTAATCCAGCACCAGGCAGTTTTCTTTGCCGGGACTTAAGCGTAACCCCCGGCCAACTATTTGCTGGTACAAACCCACTGATTCTGTTGGCCGCAGAACGGCGATCAAATCCACATGGGGCGCATCGAAACCGGTGGTGAGTACCGAGACATTGACCAGAAATTTTATCTGCTGCTGTTTAAATGCGGTAATAACACTATCACGGGCGCGTTGATGCATATCGCCGGTAATAATGGCGGAGCACTCCGAGGGTAGATAACCGATAATTTCCTTGGCGTGGGCAACGCTGGCAGCAAAAATCATTACGCCTTGTCGAGTTTGCGCCTGGGCAATAATTTGTTCCGTAATTTGCGCGGTTGCCCGCTTGCTGTTGAGCACAACACGGTTTAGCTCTGTTTCGCTGTAGTAACCGCTAGCGCTAGGGCGAAGTTGTTCAAAATCGTAAAGGGCTACTGGTGCATCCAGCCATTCGATAGGCGTTAGGTAATCGTTATCGATCATATAGCGCAGTGGCAGTTCATAGATACAGGCGCTAAACGGTGTTTTCTCTGTGGTGCGAACGAGCTTTTCCGGTAGATGCTTCTGATAAACCCAGCCTGTGTCGAGACGGTAGGGGGTTGCCGTTAGACCCAGAACTTTTAAGTCGGGGTTATATTGACGCAGGGAAGCGATAATTTTTTGATACTCAGAGTTTTCATCCAGTGAAACCCGGTGGCATTCATCGATAATGATCAGGGAAAACTCATCGGCAAAGTGCTCCAGGTTGCGGGCTACCGACTGTACACTGCCGAATACGACTAGGGTCTCGGCTTCTTTACGGTTCAGGCCTGCGGCAAACACGCTGGCTTGCAGGCCGTAGTTCAGATATTTACTGTGGTTTTGCTCCACTAGCTCTTTAACGTGAGCCAATACCAGAATCCGCCGCTTGGCTAATCGGGCAAGCTCAGCTATCACCAGGCTTTTACCGGCGCCAGTGGGCAGAACAATCGTGGCCGGAGCGCTGGTCTGGCGAAAATGTTCGATAGTCGCCTGCACCGCTTGCTGCTGATAGGGGCGTAACTGTATAGAGGATACTGGGTTATTCATGTGGCCATTATACGGGGGATGGCCACAGGCTTTAAATCGTGAAGCAATTTGACGCTAATTGCTGCTGTTTGTAGCTGTCCAGTTTTTGAGCATAGTTGAGCAGGAAATCGTAATAATCGGCGAGGCTCAATGGCTTTGATTCCAGATACCCCTGCAGAATATCGCAGTTTAAATCCGCCAGCAGCTGTCGCTGTTGCTCGGTTTCCACGCCTTCAGCGACTACCTGGATGTTCAGTTGATGGGCCAGGGAGACGAGGTTTTTGACCATTAGGCGAGCTTCGCGTTTATGGCTTAGCTGCGAAATAAAGGATCTATCCAGTTTTAGTTCACGCGCCTGAAGGTTGACCAAATAGCTCAGTGAGGAGTAGCCAATACCAAAATCATCAATCGCTACCTTGATACCGACTTCTTGCAGCAGGGAAATTTTGTGAGCGGCTTCCTGCAGATTGTCGATGGCAACGCCTTCGGTTATTTCCAGGCAGATATCTTTCGGTGAGGCGCCATTACTCGTGATGATCTTTAGTGTCTTATCGACAAAGTCGGGACAGCGGAAGTGTTTAGGGTGGATATTGACAGATATCTGTTTGTTGCTCAGGTCCTGGTTTTTAAGTTGTTGTTGTATTTGGCTGGCTTTATTCAGTGTCCATTCACCGATTTGAATAATCAAATTGGATTCCTCGGCAATGGTCAGGAATTCTGCCGGGCCGATTAACCCTCGTTGCGGGTGCTGCCAGCGTAACAGGCTCTCGCAGCCAACCAGCTGACGGGTTTTAATATCAATTTGCGGTTGCAGATGCAGACGGAATTCATTGTTATTGATAGCCTGTTCAAGGTCGCTGCGCAGCTGCAGACGCGCGTTGGCTTGATTTTGCATTTCGTGGCTAAAGAAACGCAGGGTGGAGCGACCACTGGCTTTGGATTTGTACATGGCAGTATCGGCTTGACGTAACAGATCATCAATATCATCGCTGTCTGATGGGAACAGGCTAATACCTACACTGGCGCTAACGCGCAAGGTCTGCTGATCAATGAGATAGTGCTTGCTGAGGCTCTGAATTAGGCGTTCACAGAGCTGGCGGGCCGCATCCGCGGCCTTGTCATAGTCGTTATCCAGGTGTTCAAGCATAATCACGAACTCGTCACCGCCCAGGCGGGCCAGAGTATCTTCTGTTCGCACCAGTTCACTTAGGCGTAGCGAGACTTCCTGTAGCAGCTTGTCACCAAACAAGTGGCCGAGAGAATCATTTACGTCTTTAAAGTGATCGAGATCGATAAAAATCAGGGCGCCGTGGTTGTCGTTACGCTGGGAGGCGGATACCGCTTGCTGTAAACGTTGATAGAACATACGTCGATTCGGTAATCCCGTCAGCTCGTCGTAGTAGGCTAACTGACGAATTTCTTCTTCGGCACGCTTGCGTTCGGAAATATCCTGGAAACAGGCGATGTAATGTGTGACGCGCCCGGTTTCGTTTTTAACCGCTGTGATGGTTTGCCATTGCGGGTATGTCTGGCCGTTCTTTTTCCGGTTCCAGATTTCACCTTGCCAGCGCCCCTGTTGTTTCAGTTGGGACCACATGCCTTGATAAAATTCCTGATTGTGATGCCCGGATTGCAAGAGGTTGGTTCTGGCACCTATCGCTTCGCCTGAACTGTAACCTGTGATACGGCTAAAGGCTTTATTCACTTTAAGGATATTGGTTTGTGCATCCGAGATGACAATGGCTTCCTGGGTCTCGAAAGCCACTGCAGATAAACGCAGATCAATTTCTTGTTGCTTTCGTTGCTGAATGCTACGGGCAAAGAAGAGCATAACATTGGCATCATTGCCTTCACGTTTCAGCTCTTTACCCACCAGACTTAACCAAAGTGTTTGACGCTGTTTGGTAAGGATTTGAACTTCGGTTTCTATGTCGTCCTGCTGAAAGCTAAGCAGTGCTTTGAAGGACATAAATTCCGGTTGGCTGTCGGGATGAATAAGATCTTTCCAACCAAGTCCGCTGAGTTCGGTGGCACTATAACCGGTAAGATCGGGCATGTTAGAGCTAAAGTCGATAAATTGCTCCTGCTCATTCTCAACCACCATAGCGACTAAACCGCAGTGGAGAAATTCATGCAGTTGCTGATGTCGCTGTTCAAGATCCCTGAGGGTTGAATAGGTCGTATGGCTGATTTTATTCAAGGCTTGCGCCAGGCGGCCGACTTCATTATTGCCGGTCACGGTATTTTTAAGTTGATAGTTACCCTTGGCGATTTGTTCTGCATTACTGGTGAGTTTTTCCAGTGGCTGGGTAATATAGCGTTGCATTAACAGGGCGACAGACCAGACACCAACCAGCCCGATCAAGCAAATAAATACCGCATCTCGTATGTATCGATCCTGCAGGGTATTTATGGGGGCGGAGACATCGAAGGTCGAGGTTAATAGTGCTTTACCGGTATAACCGCTTGCCCATGGGATGGGTTGGTAGACGGTAAGCAGCTGTTGTTCTTGATCGTAGGTATAGCGCACATCTCCCGGCTCGGGTTCTTGTGGTATGGGGGCTTGCTGGGGTTGTGGGACCCCTTTGGTTTTCAGGGCTATCGTTTGGCCTTCAGAGGTCGTCACTATGGCGTAGAGTAGATCCGATTGATGGCTGAGATAGTGACGCAGGGAGAGTTTGTTGTCCTGATCCAGTCGCGCAAGGGCAAGTTGGGCGCTACTGCGTTGACGGGCCTCCTCGAGAATGGTGTTTTGTTTTGTCAGGGTATAGCTGAGCAACAACGCAGAGGCGAAGGTGACTGTGGATACCAATGCTATAAAACCCATAAGCACAAGGCGAAGAGGTTGTTGGGTAAATCGGCTCATTAAAAAAGACTGGGTAGTATGCAAATACCTACATACTAAGGTCTTACTCCTTTGGTATATTGATGTATATCAAAGGAGGTATAAGGGTAGGGCAGCTTATTGTAAAAGCCTCTATTTGCAGTGTATGGGCTGCCGTTTTGTTGGCAGTCTGGAGGTTGGTGTTTGACGGTGTGCTTTCACTGTCATTTTTATGCCTTGTGGATTTCTGCTGCGAGTACTTAAGCTCGGAATAAAATCCATCTATAATTTGGTTAATGCTTGCTTTGAGTAATTTCATGCGTTTATTGAGTCTTTTTCTATTGTCGATGACCTGCGGGTTGGCGCAGGCGGCCGTAGATATCAGTGATTCCTTATTAGATTCCATCGATCAACGCTACGGTCGTGATGCCCATAATCGTGTTGTGGATTGGCAACGATTGATGAAAGGTATTTTGGCTAAACCCGAATTGCAGGATCAGCCAAAAATTACTGACGCCAATGATTTTTTTAACCGGGTTAAATGGATCAGTGATCAGGATCACTGGGGGCAGGAAGATTACTGGGCTACCCCTGTTGAGACGTTGGTGACCAACGGCGGAGATTGCGAAGATTTTTCCATAGCCAAGTACTTTACGCTTAACACCACAGGTATCGACAGCGAGAAGCTGCGTATCACCTATGTGAAAGCGCTTGATTACAACCAGGCGCATATGGTGTTGGCTTATTACTCCAGCCCGGATGCCGAGCCGTTAATTCTCGACAATATCAATAAAACCATATTACCGGCCTCGCAGCGCAAAGACCTGCTACCGATTTACAGTTTTAATGGTGAAAGTTTGTGGTTGGCAAAGGCCCGCGGAAGAAAACTAAACGCTAACAGTCAGGCGAGTTTACCGCAGTGGCGAGGCGTTAATGAGAGAATGCTGCAGGAATTGCAACAGTAAATTCTGGATGTGAAATTTCAAGGTGTTGAGGTTCCAAGACGGGGTCTGACCCTGCGGGTCAGACCCCATTTTATATTTACACTTCGAATCGTTGAGTCAGCGTCGATAATTCAGATGACGTATTGCCTAAACGATTCGCAATTGAGGTAGATTGCTGAGCCGTTTCATGCGCCTGACGCGCCAGGTCCGCCATGCTGGTAACATTGGTGCGAATCTCTTCTGCAACATGGCTTTGCTCTTCGGCAGCAGTGGCAATCTGCATATTCATATCGCGAATGCTACCAACAGAGTTGGTAATTTCGCCGATCGATTGGCCGGCCTGGGTGGCCAGTTCGACGGTGGCTTCCGTTTGTTGTTGGCCGTCGCGCATGGCCTGTGAGGCGGCGGCAGCACCGTTTTGCACTGTTTCAATAATTTGTTGGATTTCTGCGGTAGATTCCTGAGTGCGTTGCGCTAATGCACGAACTTCGTCGGCCACCACGGCAAAGCCTCGACCTTGTTCGCCGGCGCGAGCGGCCTCAATCGCGGCATTAAGAGCCAGCAGGTTGGTTTGTTCCGCAATGCCTTTAATGACATCCAGTACGGCACCAACACTGGCGGTATCCTGCTCCAGTTGATCCATAGCGGCAGCAACATTATTCACTTCTTCAGACAACTTGTTGATGGATACAATAGTTTGATCCATCACCTTCAAGCCATCCTGGGCATTACTGTCTGCATTTTGTGCTGCTTCGGCGGCACCGGCAGCATTGCCCGCAACATCCTGCACGGTTTGTGACATTTCCTGAATGGCGGTGGAAATCTGGTTGGTGTATTGATCGGTAGCACCGGTATGGGAACTGATGTTGGATGCGGTTTGATCAATTTCTTCTGAGGCTGTACGTAAATCGATAGAGGTTTGTTTTACTTTGGTAAGAATCTCCACCACCTCTTTTTGCATATGCGAGAGGTTTTTAGATAGATCACCCAGTTCGTCTGTACGCGAGCTGTCAATTTGTGCGCGAAAGTTTCCTTGGCCCAATAGGGTGATGTCATCCATCACAACGTGAAGTGGTTTGAGGAAATTATTACGCAGGAACAGCCATAACAAAGCAATGATTAGCAGAGTGACAGATACCACTGCAACAGATGACCAGGTGCTAATTGATTGGCTGCTTTGGTCGACTTTGTCTGCAAAATCCTGGCGTTCTTTTTTAAAGAGTGCGGCAGCCTCTTTTAATTGGTTCGAAGGTGCTCGATCAATCCCTTTAACTGCTTTGTCACCTTCTTTATGATTAAAGCCTGAGGCTATGAATGCATCATAACCTTTGCGGTAAGCCTGACCCATTTCTCGATGTGAGTTAATAAAGGTGTTAACGAGGTTGCGCTTTTCGCCTTCATCTAACTGTGGCAGCAGGTCGCGCCCCATGGCTTGGATTTTCTCTTCCTGTTTCTGGAACTTGCCCCAGTATTTTTTCAGCTGATCATCGTTATGACCACGCAATAACACGTTTTTCCACTCCTGAACCTGAAGTTTGAAGTTGAAATTCATGTCATTAATTTGATTTTCAGCGCTAACATGCTGACTCATAAGGGTTCTATAGTCATTAATGCTGCCATTTAGACCGATTAACGAGGCTAGAGACACCGCTAACATAATAAGCAGGCCGCCTATTACGATAGTAAGCAGTCGTGATTGCATGCTGTTATTGCCAATAGTCATAGTGATTTCCTATGTTTTTAAGCTCTTATTCAGTAATGGCGAAGTATATTGGGGCAAGGATATAAGCAAATGTTGCACTTTTTTGAAACATAAGACCCTTTAAGTATAGAAGTTCTTTGCCGAAATGCTTTGTGCAAGCACTGAGATGATGCGTGTCATTTGGCCCCCCGGGATTGGTGGTTTTCACGTTGTTTTGTCTACACTGGAAGATGTAGCTAAGCCGCCAATCAGGTGATCGGCGGATTAACCTTGAAGTTGAGTCGAAATGCCAAAAAGCCCAAGTGGCTGAGAAGTGGGATGTCAGGAATATGTTGAGCCAACAGCAGCGGATTGCCATAGCCGCCCGTGAACTTCGTCTACACCGGTGTGAGCCCTTTATCTGGCGTAAGGCACAGTGTTTGGCTGAGCAGCGTCATATTTCTCCTGATCTGGCCTATACCCAGCTGCGAAGCCGACAGATTGAGCGCCTGGAGGAAACCCATGAGGCGGCCAATGATTCTGTCATGCTGACGGGAGTCTATGCTGAGTTGCACCATGAGGCGATCGAGGAGGCGCTTAGGAAGCGCGCCAGAAGGTATTTTGTGGATGTTGTCATGGTCATACTGGGGGCAGGTTGTATTGCCCTTGCGTGGCTGCATTTGGTGGGCAAAATTTAACACGCATTAGTGCCCAGTTTATCCGAGCAATAAAAAAGGCCGCATAAAATATGCGGCCTTTTTGTTAAGCAGAGGATTAACCTCGACTTATTTGCGATCTTTCAGCTCAGTGAATTCGCGAGGGGTGTAACCGGTGTACAGCTGGCGAGGACGGCCAATCTTGTATGGGTTACTGATCATTTCGTTCCAGTGAGCAATCCAGCCTGCAACACGGCCAGTAGCAAAGATCACGGTGAACATATCGGTTGGGATGCCGATAGCCTTCATGATGATACCGGAGTAGAAATCAACGTTTGGATACAGTTTCTTCTCGATGAAGTACTCGTCTTCCAAAGCGATTTGCTCCAGACGCATAGCGATATCCAGCAGAGGATCTTGAATACCCAGCTCTTTCAGTACTTCGTCACAGGTTTCTTTCATCACTTTGGCGCGTGGGTCAAAGTTTTTGTAAACACGGTGACCGAAGCCCATCAGGCGGAACGGATCGTTCTTGTCTTTCGCTTTGGCAACAAACTCGTCGATGCGGTCTACAGTGCCAATTTCTTCCAGCATGGTCAGTACGGCTTCGTTAGCACCACCGTGAGCAGGACCCCACAGAGTGGCAATACCAGCAGCGATACAGGCGAATGGGTTGGCACCGGAAGAGCCAGCCAGACGTACGGTAGAAGTAGAAGCGTTTTGCTCGTGGTCAGCGTGCAGCAGGAAGATCTTGTCCATGGCTTTGGCCAGAACAGGATTAACCTCTGGATCGTCACACGGGGTGCCGAACATCATGTGCAGGAAGTTTTCTGCGTAACCCAGCTTGTTGTTAGGGTACATGAACGGTTGGCCAACGTGGTGCTTGTAGCACATGGCGGCCAGAGTAGGCATCTTGGCGATCAGGCGGTGCGCAGAAATCATGCGCTGCTGAGGATCGTTGATGTCCAGGGAATCGTGGTAGAAAGAGGACAGGGCACCGACAACGCCACACATAATGGCCATTGGGTGAGCATCATTGCGGAAACCACGGAAGAAACGAGCGATGTTCTCGTGAACCATGGTGTGGTTGCTGATGATGTCTACGAATTCTTTCTTCTGCTCTGCGTTTGGCAGTTCGCCGTTCAGCAGCAGGTAGCAGGTTTCGAGGTAGTCGGATTTTTCAGCCAGCTGATCGATTGGGTAGCCGCCGTGGAGAAGAACCCCTTTGCCGCCATCAATATAGGTGATTTTGGACTCACATGAACCGGTAGACATGAAGCCTGGGTCATAGGTGAAGTAGCCTTTGCTGGTGAGACTTGTAACATCAATTACATCTGGGCCAGCGGTACCTGAATGAATAGGTAACTCAATGGCTTGATCCAAACCGTCGACCGAAAGGTGCGCTTTCTTCTCAGTCATCACGGACTCCTGTTGTAGTAAATAATAATAAGCTTTATGTGCCGCCAAATTCAGCAGCTAAAAAATATGGACTTAAAAGCGGGGCTCACTATAAGGGCACAAGCGTGTTTGTCAATGAATTTCAGGTTTAAGCAAGGCAATTATAGGTCAGATTGGCACGTATGGGCCTAATTGCGCAAAAAAGGGGCTGCGTGATTTTGTGGTGCGGTGATTTGTGCCAAGTTGGTGCGCCTGTGTGTTTTTTGAACGAATGTGGCGGATGCGCAACAGGTCGCGCACAAAATCGCTTGTAGTCAGTGAAATCAGGGGCTTACGGCAGTTTTTGTTGTTTTTTTACAGGCGGCTATCTATAATTCCGCGCGTCTTGCAGGGGGGGCTGTTGGCACATGCTGTGTTAACTGCCTATGCTTGGGAGATGGCACGATCTTTGTGCGTACTCGAAAACAGCTCGAAAATGAGCGAAAAAGGTGTGATTCAACCGTGAACAAGAATAGACCTGTCAATCTTGATATCTCAACAATAAAACTTCCCATCACTGCCTATGTATCTATTTTGCACCGTGCCTCCGGCGTAATTCTTTTTGCCGGTGTTGCGATTTTGCTGTGGATGCTGGAAGCCAGCCTGACGTCTCAGGAAAGCTTTGCAGAGTTGAAGGAAGGCCTGACCAGCCCAGTATGCCAATTTATCGTTTGGGGTACTCTGGCGGCACTGGCTTACCACATGGTAGCCGGTATTCGTCATCTGATTATGGATATGGGTATTGGTGAAAGCCTGGAAGGTGGCCAAACCGGCGCTAAGATCGCCCTGGTTGTTGCCATCGCATTAATCATCGCTCTGGGGGTATGGGTATGGTAACTGCAGTAACAAGTTTCGGCCGTAGTGGCCTGTATGACTGGCTGATCCAGCGTGTAAGCGCTGTAGTAATGGCCGCATACGTTATCTTTTTGGCGGGTTTTATTCTGACTACACCTGAAGTGAGCTTCGACCAGTGGAAAGCGCTGTACAGCACACTGTGGATGCGTGTCTTTAGCTTAATCACCCTGATCTCTATCGCTGCACACGCCTGGATTGGTCTGTGGGCGGTACTGACTGATTACCTCACCAACCGCATGATGGGCGCCAAAGCGACCGTTCTGCGTGTACTGGCGCAAATGGTGCTGGGCGTGGTCACTGTGACCTACGTTGTTTGGGGTCTGGAAATTTTGTGGGGTTTTTAAGCAATGGCTAATATGCGTACGATTTCTTTTGACGGTATTGTTATCGGTGGCGGCGGTGCTGGTATGCGCGCTGCACTGCAGCTGGCTCAGTCCGGCTACAAAACTGCCGTAATTACTAAAGTATTCCCAACTCGCTCTCACACAGTATCTGCCCAGGGCGGTATTACTTGTGCGATTGCGTCTGAAGATCCCAACGACGATTGGCGTTGGCACATGTACGATACCGTTAAAGGTTCCGATTACATCGGTGACCAGGACGCTATCGAATACATGTGTTCTGTAGGTCCTGAGGCTGTATTTGAGCTGGACCACATGGGTCTGCCTTTCTCTCGTAAAGAGAATGGCCGTATTTATCAGCGTCCTTTCGGTGGTCAGTCTAAAGACTTTGGCCGCGGCGGACAGGCTGCCCGTACTTGTGCTGCTGCTGACCGTACCGGTCACGCACTGCTGCACACCCTGTATCAGGGCAACGTTAAAAATGACACCGTATTCCTGAACGAGTGGTTCGCGATCGACATCGTTAAGAACCAGGACGGCGTTGTGACTGGTGTTATCGCCATGAACATCGAAGACGGTGAAGTGGTTTACGTTAAGTCTAAAGCCACTGTATTTGCTACCGGTGGTGCTGGCCGTATCTACGCCTCTACCACTAACGCACACATCAACACCGGTGACGGTGTGGGCATGGCCCTGCGTGCTGGCTTCCCTGTACAAGACATCGAAATGTGGCAGTTCCACCCAACCGGTATTGCCGGCGCTGGTGTACTGGTTACTGAAGGTTGTCGTGGTGAGGGTGGCTACCTGGTAAACAAAGACGGCGAGCGTTTCATGGAGCGTTACGCACCAAACGCCAAAGACCTGGCTGGCCGTGATGTTGTGGCCCGTTCCATGGTCCTGGAGATTCTGGACGGCCGCGGCTGTGGTCCAGAAGGCGATCACGTATTCCTGAAGCTTGATCACCTGGGTGAAGAGACTCTGAACGCCAAACTGCCTGGTATTCTGGAGCTGTCTCGTACCTTCGCTCACGCTGACCCGGTTAAAGAGCCAATCCCTGTTGTGCCAACCTGTCATTACATGATGGGTGGTATTCCAACTAACGTTGACGGTCAGGCTCTGACTTCCGACGCTAACGGTAACGACAAAGTTATTGACGGTTTTTACGCCTGTGGTGAGGTTGCTTGTGTATCTGTACACGGTGCTAACCGCCTGGGTGGTAACTCCCTGCTTGACCTGGTTGTATTCGGTCGTGCATCTGGCCTGTTCATTGAAAAAGCGCTGCGTGAAGGTATTGAGCACCGCGAAGCTTCCGAGTCTGACCTGGAAGCTGCCATGTCTCGTCTGGATCGCCTGAACAACACTAACGACGGCGAAAACGCTTCTGCGCTGCGTAAAGAACTGCAGAACACCATGCAGAATCACTTCGGTGTATTCCGTAAGGGTGACTTCATGCAGGAAGGCATCAAGAAGCTGGCTGATCTGCGTACTCGTATCGAGAACGTTAAGCTGGACGACAAATCCAAAGCCTACAACACTGCCCGTGTTGAAGCGCTGGAACTGCAAAACCTGCTGGAAGTGGCCGAAGCAACTGCTATCGCCGCTGAAGAGCGTAAAGAATCCCGCGGTGCACACGCCCGTGATGACTTCCAGGATCGTGATGACGAGAACTGGTTGTGTCACTCCATGTACTTCCCAGAAGACAAGCGTGTTGGCAAGCGTGCGGTTAACTTCGCACCTAAGACCATGGAAGCGTTCGAGCCTAAGGTTCGTACCTACTAATCGGGGGAGACAGAAAAATGTTGAAAGTAGAAGTTTATCGTTACAACCCTGAGACCGACGAAGCTCCGTACATGCAGAGCTACGACGTTGATACTCAGGGCAAAGACCTGATGGTATTGGACGTTCTGGAGCTGTTGAAAGCCCAGGATCCAAGTATTTCTTACCGTCGTTCCTGCCGTGAGGGTGTATGTGGCTCCGACGGTATGAACATCAACGGCAAGAACGGTCTGGCCTGTATCAAGGCCCTGTCTGAGTGTGTTACCGGCAACAAGCTGATCCTGCGTCCGCTGCCAGGTTTGCCTGTAATTCGTGACCTGGTTATCGACATGAGCCAGTTCTACGCCCAGTACAAGAAGATCAAGCCATACCTGCAGAACGACGAGCCGGCTCCGGCTATTGAGCGTCTGCAGTCTCCAGAAGATCGCGCCAAGTTGGACGGTTTGTACGAGTGTATTCTGTGTGCATGCTGTTCTACCTCTTGTCCTTCTTTCTGGTGGAATCCAGATAAATTCATCGGTCCAGCCGGTCTGCTTCAAGCTTACCGCTTCCTGGCCGATAGCCGTGACACGGCTACTGAAGAGCGTCTGGCTGATCTGGACGATCCGTTTAGCGTATTCCGCTGTCACGGTATCCAGAACTGTGTGTCCGTATGTCCGAAGGGTCTGAACCCGACTCGAGCCATCGGCCACATTCGCAATATGTTATTGCAGAGTGCGACCTAAGTTTAATATATAGGTAACGCTCAATAGAGCATCATTCGGATTCAGGAGAGTTACGAATGATGTTCGACAAGCCCAAAGGATTTTATTGGGCTTTTACTACTAGTGCAGAGACCCTGGCGGTCTGAACCATTTGCTTTAAAAGAGCCTTTGTTGGTTCGACCGCCATATTTAAAAAAAGAATTATTAAGGGCTGGCTACAAGGTGACGGAATAGTAATGTTCTGATCGCTGGCAGACCGGTCTACCAAGAATGAAGTCGTATCCACAAGATACGTTTTTATAAAGTTAGCTAAACGCTAGTAATAGCAGGGGTATAACGGGAGTCCTGATAAAATTGGGTCCCGAGCTAACTGTGTAAGTTGTACAGCTTGCCTGTACCGCTTCACGGGGTAACACGCGCTATCAAAACCATGGCGAGGCTTTTACGCCTGTTTTTTGCCAATGGTCCGAGAGCATTGACGCTGGTCTAAAACAGCGTGATTGAGGGTTAATCACACTGTGGCCGGATTGGCTGATCGAGTGGGAACCGTGCCCAGCGGTGGCTTGGCAGGCGTGTATTCTTATGCGGCTGGCGATGCCCTGTTAAAAGGTGGGCACACATGCAAGAAAGCACGATGGAGTTACTTTGGAGCACTTCCCATATCCAAGGGGGAAATGCTGCATATGTAGAAGAGCTCTACGATACTTATTTACACGATCCAAACGCCGTTCCTGAAGAGTGGCGCAGTTACTTTGATCAGCTGCCTCGTATTGAAGGGGTGGTGACTCAAGATACACCGCACTCCATTATTCGTGAACATTTCGAACTGCTCGGTAAAAACCGTGCACGTCCTTTGGCTGCTCCAGGTTCTGGTGGCGCCAATATTGAACACGAGCGCAAGCAGGTTAAAGTTGTTCAGCTGATCAGCTCTTACCGTTTCCGTGGTCACCAGAAAGCCAGCCTCGACCCTCTGGGTTTGATGGAGCGCGAGCAGGTGCCCGATCTGGAGCTGGGTTTCCACGGTTTAACACCCGCTGACCTCGATACCGTATTCCAAACCGGTAACCTGTTCTTCGGTAAAGAAGAAGCGACACTGCGTGAAATTGTCGATGGTCTGGAGCAAACCTACTGTGGTTCCATCGGTGCAGAGATCATGCACATCACCAACTTCGCCGAGAAGCAGTGGCTGCAGCAGCGTCTGGAAAGTGTGCGTTCCAACCCCGATTATGAGTTGGATGTTCGTAAGCGTCTGTTAGAGCGTCTGACTGCCGCAGAAGGCCTTGAGCGTCACCTGGACAGTAAGTATCCCGGTACCAAGCGTTTTGGTCTGGAAGGTGGTGAAAGCTTAATTCCATTGTTTGATGCCCTGATTCGTCGTGCCGGTACCCATGGCGCGAAAGAAATTGTTTTGGGTATGGCTCACCGTGGTCGTTTGAATGCCCTGGTAAACACCCTGGGTAAAAACCCCGCTGAGCTGTTTGAAGAATTCGAAGGTAAGCGCCTGATCGATACCTCCGGTGACGTGAAGTATCACCAGGGCTTCTCCTCAAACGTCATGACCCCAGGCGGTGAAGTTCACCTGGCCATGTCGTTTAACCCATCTCACCTGGAAATTGTTTCACCGGTGGTTGAAGGTTCTGTACGTGCCCGTCAGGATCGTCGTGAAGACCCACTGGGTAACAAGGTTGTGCCTATCGTTGTACACGGTGACGCGGCATTTGCCGGTCAGGGTGTGGTGATGGAAACCTTCCAGATGTCACAAACCCGTGCCTACGGCACCGGCGGCACCATCCATGTTGTGATTAACAACCAGGTTGGTTTTACCACCAGCCGTCGCGATGATGCCCGTTCTACCGAATACTGTACCGACGTTGCCAAGGTTGTTGAGGCACCGGTTTTCCACGTAAACGGTGATGACCCTGAAGCGGTATTGTTCGTGACCCTGTTGGCCATGGATTACCGTTACGAGTTTAAGAAAGACGTTGTTATCGATCTGGTATGTTACCGCCGTCGCGGTCACAACGAGACCGATGAGCCATCGGCTACTCAGCCGCTGATGTATCAAAAGATTCGCAAGCAAAAGACCACCCGTACCCTGTATACCGAGCAGCTGGTAAATGCCGGTGTTGTATCGCAGGAAGAGGCGGATCAGCTGGCCAACGATTACCGCGCCGCACTGGATCGCGGTGAGCATGTAACCCAGGGTCTGGTTAGCGAGCCTGATAGCTCATTGTTTGTCGATTGGACACCTTATCTGGGTCACGATTGGCACACGCCAGCTGATACCGGCTATGACCTGAAAAAACTGCAGGATGTCGCTCACCGCATGACCGATATTCCAGATGGTGTTCAGGTTCAGCGTCAGGTGAAAAAGATTTACGATGATCGCCATAAAATGGCTGGTGGTGCGTTGCCCATCAACTGGGGTATGGCCGAAACCCTGGCGTACGGTACGTTGCTTGAGCAGGGCACACGTATTCGTCTGACGGGTCAAGACGTAGGTCGTGGTACCTTCTCTCACCGTCATGTCGTGATTCATAATCAGAAAGATGGCACTAATTACAATCCTCTGCGTAATTTAAGCGACGATCAGCCTGAATTTGATATTTATGATTCTCTGCTGTCTGAAGAGGCTGTGTTGGCATTTGAGTATGGTTATGCCACAACTACGCCAAATGCGATGATTATTTGGGAAGCTCAGTTTGGTGACTTCGCCAATGGTGCCCAGGTGGTAATCGATCAGTTTATTACCAGTGGTGAGCACAAGTGGGGCCGCCTGTGTGGTCTGACCATGTTGTTGCCACACGGTTATGAAGGTCAGGGCCCTGAGCACTCCTCAGCGCGTCTTGAGCGTTACCTGCAGTTGTGTGCCGAGCACAATATTCAGGTCTGTATTCCAACCACACCGGCGCAGGTGTTCCATATGCTGCGTCGTCAGGCGATTCGTCCTATGCGTCGTCCGTTGGTTGTGATGAGTCCGAAATGGATTCTGCGTCACAAGTTGGCCACGTCTTCTCTGGAAGAACTGGCGAATGGCAAATTCCACAATGTTCTGGGCGATAGCGATATGGCTCCGGAGAAAGTGGAACGCGTTGTGCTGTGTAGCGGTAAGGTTTACTACCACTTACTGGAAGCACGCATGGAGCGTGAAATTGAAAATGTTGCTTTGATCCGTCTGGAACAGCTGTATCCGTTCCCGGAAGAAGAGTTGAAGGAGGCCCTGGCGCCGTACACCAATTTGAAAGATGTGGTGTGGTGTCAGGAAGAGCCTATGAACCAGGGCGCTTGGTATAGCAGTCAGCACCATATGCGTCGTGTGATTCATGCTCACAATCCTGACTTGTACTTGGACTTTGTTGGTCGCGCTGCCTCTGCGGCACCAGCGGCAGGCTATATGTCCATTCACCTGGAAGAGCAGCAGAAGTTTATTGATGAAGCTCTGACGGTGAAATAACCCTGGAACGATAATCGCCGTTTGTGACTAACCACAAGCGGCGACTAAACGAATACAGCAATTGAAACAGTTTTAGTAAAGCCCGGTTCCACAGATATGACCGGCACACGCTAAGGACAAAAGAAACAATGACTATCGAAATTAAAGCGCCAACTTTCCCAGAATCCGTTCAAGACGGCACCATTGCAACTTGGCACAAGCAGCCAGGTGAGCCAGTATCACGTGATGAGCTGATTGTTGATATTGAAACCGATAAAGTAGTTCTGGAAGTTGTTGCTCCAGCCGACGGTACTCTGGCTGAAATTATTAAAGCGGAAGGCGACGTTATCCTGAGTAACGAAGTCATCGCCCAGTTTGCTGAAGGTGCAGCCGCTGCTGCAGCACCAGCCGCCGCCCCAGCTGCTGCTGAAGAAGCCGCTCCAGCTGAAGCTGGCAGTGCAGCAGGTCTGGCTAGCCCATCTGCTCGCAAGTTGGCAGAAGAGAAGGGCATCGATCTGGCTACCGTTAAAGGTACTGGCAAAGACGGCCGTATCACCAAAGAAGATGTGGTTAACGCTGAGAAACCTGCTGCCGCACCAGCGCCGGCCGCTGCTCCTGCTGCCAAACCAGCCGCTGCTGCCGCCCCGGTTCCTGCTGAACTGATCGGTGAGCGTGTTGAGAAGCGCGTACCTATGACCCGCATGCGTAAGCGTATTGCTGAGCGTCTGATGGAAACCTCTCAGGGTACTGCCATGCTGACCACCTTTAACGAGGTGAACATGCAGCCTGTGATGGATCTGCGCAAAAAGTACAAAGAGCAATTCGAAAAAGCACACAACGGCACTCGTCTGGGCTTTATGGGCTTCTTCGTAAAAGCGGCTGTTGAAGCACTGCGTCGTTTCCCTGCGGTTAACGCTTCTATCGACGGTGACGATATCGTATACCACGGTTACCAGGACATTAGCGTTGCGGTATCCACCGACAAAGGTCTGGTCGTACCTGTTCTGCGTAACACCGAGAACATGAGCCTGGCGACTGTTGAGAACACCATCAAGGATTACGCGATCCGTGCCCAAGCTGGCAAGCTGACCATCGAAGAAATGACCGGTGGTACCTTCTCTATCACCAACGGTGGTGGTTTTGGTTCCCTGATGTCTACCCCAATTATCAATCCACCACAGACTGCGATTCTGGGTATGCACGCCATTAAAGATCGTCCAATGGCGGTTAATGGTGAGGTTAAAATCCTGCCGATGATGTACCTGGCTCTGTCCTACGATCACCGTTTGATCGATGGTAAAGATGCCGTTCAGTTCCTGGTGGCTATCAAGGACATGATTGAAGATCCTGCTCGCATTCTGCTGGAAATGTAAGCCTGACATCTTAACGAAGCAAAACATTCATGGCCGTGTGCTTAACTCTTTAAGCGTTAAAACTTAAGGGTTAGGTGCGCGGGCAAACAGTTATTAAATTACTAGAGACCAACCTTATGTCAGACAAATTTGACGTGATTGTAATCGGTTCCGGCCCTGCAGGTTATGTAGCTGCTATTCGCGCTGCACAACTGGGTTTGAAAACTGCCTGTATCGAAAAGTGGAAAGACGACAAGGGCAAGGGTGTTAACGGCGGTACCTGCTTGAACGTTGGTTGTATTCCCTCTAAAGCGCTGTTGGACAGCTCTCATAAATACCATGCGGCGAAAGAAGATTACGCGGCGCACGGTATTGGTACTGGCGATGTAAGCATCGACGTACCTGCGATGATTAAGCGTAAAGCCAAAGTGGTTAAGCAGATGTCTGGTGGTATTGCCGGTCTGTTCCAGGCTAACAAGGTGACCTCTCTGTACGGTAGCGGGAAGCTGCTGGCTGGTCGTAAAGTTGAATTCGTTTCCAACGAAGGCGAAACCAAAGTATTGGAAGCTGAGAACGTAATCCTGGCTTCCGGTTCAGTACCTGTTGATATTCCTGTTGCGCCAGTTGACGGTGATGTAATCATTGATTCCACTGGTGCGCTGGAGCTGCAAGAAGTGCCTAAGCGTCTGGGTGTGATTGGTGCTGGTGTTATCGGTCTGGAGCTGGGTTCCGTTTGGGGCCGTCTGGGCGCTGACGTGGTTTGTCTTGAAGCCATGGATGATTTCCTGGCCATGATGGATCAGCAGATCGCCAAGGAAACCAAGAAGATTCTGACCAAACAGGGTCTGGATATTCGTCTGAGCTGCCGCGTAACCGGTACTGAAGTGAAAGGTAAAGAAGTTGAAGTTACCTACACTGACAAAGACGGTAACGAGCAGAAAGAAACCTTCGACAAGCTGATTGTTTGTGTTGGTCGTCGTCCGTTTACCGAGAATTTGCTGTCTGCCGATAGTGGTGTAAACCTGGATGAGCGCGGCTTTATCTATGTTAACGATCTGTGCTCCACCGACGCCCCAGGCGTATGGGCAATTGGTGATGTAGTTCGTGGCCCAATGCTGGCACACAAAGGCTCTGAAGAGGGTGTTGTGGTTGCCGAGCGCATTGCCGGTCAGAAGGCGGTTGTGAATTATGATATTATTCCGAGCGTTATCTACACCGATCCTGAAGTTGCCGCTGTAGGCCGCACAGAAGAGCAGGTGAAAGCCGACGGCGAAGATTACAACGTAGGTACCTTCCCATTCCTGGCCATTGGACGTGCTGTTGCCGCTGATGAAGCTGAAGGCATGGTGAAAATGATTGCCGATGCGAAAACCGATCGTGTGCTGGGTTGCCATGTTGTTGGTCCACACGCAGCAGATCTGGTTCAGCAGGTGGCTATCGCCATGGAGTTCGGTTCTACTGCTGAAGATATCGGTATGACTGTCTTCGGTCACCCAACACACTCTGAAGCGATTAAAGAGGCTGCTCTGGCTGTGAATGGTCATGCCATCCATATGCCGAACCGTCCAAAGCGCAAGAAGAAGTAAATAGAAAGCATTCGATCCGCTAATTCTAGGATTTAGTTGATCATCGGATTGCTGTGATTGTCGCGGAAAACGCGGCAATCGAAGCACGGCCAGGGAAATTGGCACTACTGCAGAGGACATGGCACGGCGGGCCCCGCCTGGTAACAGGTGGCGGGCCCACCGGGTATTGTCCATGAGTTGCTTAAGATGTGGGTCGCGATCAATCGCGCAATCGACGGTCTGTATGTTTTAAGCGGCTATAACTATAAAGCGTGAAACTCAGCGTTAAGTGAGTGTAAAACTGACGGCGTTGAACTTGGTGTACGACTCACAGATTATTGAAAGGTAGTTGTAGAACTGCCTGAAAGCATCTTCGAGTTTTAAATGGTGTGCAGTGATTTTTCCATGACAGATATGTGAAAAGTGACGCGCAAAACGTTAAATGCGTGGTTTGGCATTGGCTTTCATTATGATGGCAATGCCGGTGCCAAGCACAAAAAAGACGGATAGAAAAAATGAACTTGCATGAGTATCAAGGCAAGCAGTTGTTCGCCGAATACGGCCTGCCTGTATCCAAAGGTATTGCCGCAGAAACCGCAGCTGAAGCTGCTGCTGCAGCTGACTTAATCGGTGGCGACAAGTGGGTTGTTAAAGCCCAGGTTCACGCCGGTGGCCGTGGTAAAGCCGGTGGTGTTAAGCTGGTTGATTCCAAAGCTGAAATCGAAGAATTTGCTAAAAAGTGGCTGGGTAACAACCTGGTAACTTATCAAACAGACGCTAACGGTCAGCCTGTTAGCCGTATTCTGGTTGAAAACTGCACCGATATCGCTGAAGAGCTGTACCTGGGTGCTGTTGTTGACCGCTCCAGCCGTCGTATCGTTTTTATGGCCTCTACTGAAGGTGGTGTTGAAATCGAGAAGGTTGCAGAAGAGACTCCAGAAAAAATCCTGAAAGCCACTGTTGATCCTCTGGTAGGTGCTCAGCCTTACCAAGGTCGTGACCTGGCTTTCAAACTGGGCCTGAAAGGTAAGCAAATTGGTCAGTTCACCAAGATCTTCCTGGGTCTGGCGAAAATGTTCCAAGAGAAAGATCTGGCGCTGCTGGAGATTAACCCACTGGTTATCACTCCATCCGAAGATCTGCACTGCCTGGACGCCAAAGTTGTTATCGATAGCAACGCTATGTACCGTCACCCAGAGCTGAAAGAGATGCACGATCCTTCTCAGGAAGATGCTCGTGAAGCTCACGCTGCTCAGTGGGACCTGAACTACGTTGCTCTGGATGGCAACATCGGTTGTATGGTTAACGGTGCTGGTCTGGCCATGGGTACCATGGATATCGTAAACCTGCACGGCGGTAGCCCAGCTAACTTCCTGGACGTTGGTGGTGGTGCGACCAAAGAGCGTGTAATCGAAGCATTCAAGATCATTCTGGACGACGACAAGGTTGAAGCCGTTCTGATCAACATCTTCGGTGGTATCGTTCGCTGTGACCTGATCGCTGAAGGTGTTGTTGGTGCTGTTGAAGAAGTAGGTGTTAAGGTTCCTGTTGTTGTTCGCCTGGAAGGTAACAACGCTGATGTAGGTGCCAAGGTACTGTCTGACAGTGGTCTGAACATCATTGCTGCAACTAGCTTGACTGACGCTGCTGAGCAAGTTGTTAAAGCGGCTAAAGGTTAATAGGGGTCAAGTCAATGAGCGTATTAATTAACAAAGATACTAAAGTTATCTGCCAGGGTTTCACTGGTGGTCAAGGTACTTTCCACTCTGAGCAAGCTATCGCTTACGGTACTCAGATGGTTGGTGGTGTAACTCCAGGTAAAGGTGGCACTGAGCACCTGGGCCTGCCAGTATTTAACACCGTTGCTGAAGCAGTTGAAGCCACTGGCGCTGACGCTTCTGTAATCTACGTACCGGCTCCTTTCTGTAAGGATTCTATCCTGGAAGCCGCTAACGCAGGCATCAAGCTGATCGTATGTATCACCGAGCACATTCCTGTAATGGATATGCTGGAAGCCAAAGTTAAGTGTGACGAGCTGGGCGTTCGCCTGATCGGCCCTAACTGCCCAGGTGTTATCACTCCGGGCGAGTGTAAGATCGGTATTATGCCAGGTCACATCCACCTGCCAGGTAAAGTGGGCATCGTTTCCCGTTCCGGTACTCTGACTTACGAAGCTGTTAAGCAGACTACTGACTACGGTTTCGGCCAGTCTACCTGTGTTGGTATTGGTGGTGACCCAATCCCAGGTTCTAACTTCATCGACATTCTGGAGCTGTTCCAGAACGATCCACAAACCGAAGCTATCGTTATGATCGGTGAGATTGGTGGTTCTGCTGAAGAAGAAGCTGCGGCTTACATCAAAGAAAACGTGACCAAGCCTGTTGTGTCTTACATTGCTGGTGTTACTGCACCTCCAGGTAAGCGTATGGGCCACGCTGGTGCGATTATCTCTGGTGGTAAAGGTACTGCCGATGAGAAATTCGCTGCTCTGGAAGCGGCTGGTGTTAAAACCGTTCGCTCTCTGGCCGGTATCGGTGACGCACTGAAAGAAGTAACTGGCTGGTAAGTTTTTACCCGTTAGTGATTTCAAAAAAAGCGGCCTGCGGGCCGCTTTTTTTATGCCTGCATTTTTTCTTGTGGCTTGTTATTCGGTTCCCGCTGATTAATGCCATGGGGAATCTTGGTTCCGTGTTTGTCGACTGAAACCATAATGATCTTATCCACGTGAACAATGATCTTTTTGGTGATTTTATTGCGTACTTGGCAGGCAAGTGCGACGGAAGTTGTACCAATGTGCACCAGATTGATGCCAATCTCGATAACTTCACCAAGCTTGGCAGAAGAGATAAATTCTATCTCTGACATAAATTTTGTTACCACATGGGTGGTCTTCATTTGGCAGCATGCAAATACCCAAGCCTCTTCATCTATCCAGGCTAGAACAGTGCCGCCAAATAGCTGGCTGGCATGGTTCAGGTCTTCGTGTTTGATCATTTTACGGGAATAGAACTTCATCGGTTACCTCATTACTGACAGCTAAATTTGTTTGGAATGAACGTTCCGTGCAGTTTCAGCAAGCGTCAGGCCATAACCTTTGATGTTGCCTGTAGTTTGAACGAGTTATCGATTTAGGCGTAGAGGGAGAGGTTGAAGGGCAGAAAGATGGTATAGAATCCGGAGCCATCGCTGACACCGGATTCTAGGTCAAGTTTTAAATGTCGTCGTTACGGTTACCGACTGTGAAATAGGTGCTCCATTCACTTTTAAATACGCCGCGAGTTTCGACTGCATGTACCGAGGCTACAGTATTGTCGCCAGGACGTGAGAAGGTCGCTTTTAAGCCTGTGCCGATTTTTCGTGGGCGTTCTTCCAGCTGCCAGGCCTGCTCCAGACACTGACGGGTTTCATTTTTAGCCTTTTCAAACAGGTCCATGGCCATATCTTTGTTGGGCGTGCTGTGGCTGCAGACATAGTTGACGTTGCCATTGCCCCATTCCCAGATTTGGCAGTTATTACCTACCAGGTGGTAGCGGGCATCCCAGACAGCAATGCTTCTTGAACGGGCAGGTGACGAGATACGAAGCGTTTTGAATTGGTTGTTGTGTTCTTTGACCAGGGCTTGGACTTTATCGCACAAGGACATCTGTTTTATCGCTTCAGGTTCCTGAGGAACCATCTCGCAGGCGCCAAGTAACAAGGTGAAGGGCAGGGCTAAAGCCAGTTTTTTCATCATAACGTCCTTAATTATGTGGAATGAGCTGCTTTTTGATCTTACTACAAGTTATTCGAGTCTACTAAGCTTTCTAGGTAAAGGTTTCTAGAGTTTAGTCTAGCCATAGTGGCATTTGCGCCTTACACTTCATATTTTACGTGGTAGTGGCAGAAAACTATGGCAGATCTGGGCAGAATCAATCGTTTAAGCGTGGTAAAACAGGTTGATTTCGGTGTTTTCCTTGACGGTGGTGTTGATGGCAATATTCTGTTGCCAAAGCGATACGTACCGAAAGACTGCGAGCTTGGTCAACAATTAAAGGTTTTTATTTATCTGGATTCTGAAGACCAGCTGATTGCCACCACAGAAATGCCCAAAATCATGGTGGGCCAGTGTGCCTACCTGAAAGTCAAAGACGTAAACAAGATAGGTGCTTTCCTTGACTGGGGTTTGAGTAAAGACCTGTTTGTGCCGTTCAAGGAGCAGGCCAAACGCATGGAAGAGGGCAAATCCTATGTGGTATATGCCTATCTGGATTCCAGTGAGCGAATTGTGGCCTCCAGCCGTTTGGACCGGCATCTGTATGAAGAATCCCGCTACTTCAAAGCTAATCAGGAAGTCGACTTAATGGTCTATGCCAAAACGGCTATGGGCTACAAGGCTGTGGTAAACAATAATCATATTGGTCTGATTTTTCGCGATGAGGCGTTTAAACCGTTGCGCTTTGGTCAGCAATTCAAAGGTTATATCAAATCCATTCGTGAAGATGGCAAGATCGACTTATCTCTTCAGCGCCGCACGCAAAAAGGTCGGGACGAGCTTACCGATAAGATTTTGCAATACCTAAAAGCCAACGGTGGCACATCTACGCTGACGGACAAAAGTCCGCCGGATGAGATCTACAATGTCTTTAATGTCAGCAAAGGTAACTACAAGAAGGCGTTGGGAAGCCTGTATAAAGAACGCAAGATAGTGATCACGCCTGAGAGAATCACCCTGGTGGAAGAGTAGTTTGAACAGGCTTTAACGCCTGGTTTCAAAATTTCTGTCTTCCAACCAGATTTCCAGTTCATCGGCCGGTAGAGGCCGACTGAACAGATAACCCTGATAGATATCACAGTGTTCCTGTTGCAAGAAACTTTCCTGCTCTTCGGTTTCCACACCTTCGGCAATGATCTTTAAGTTCAGGCTATGGCCAAGAGCGATGATGCCTGAGGTGATCAATGCGCTATCTTTATCGTTGGGTAGATCGGCAATAAAGCTACGGTCAATTTTGAGCGTGTCGACAGGGAAGCGCTTTAGGTAGCTGAGCGATGAGTAACCGGTACCAAAGTCATCAATGGCGATGGTTACGCCAAGGTCTTTTAACTCTTTCAATTGCGGTACAACCAAGGCATCGCAATCTGCCAGCGTATCTTCGGTGATTTCCAGTTTTAAGAGATGAGGCTGAATACGAGACGCATCCAGCGCATTTCGCACTTTTTCAAACAACACATTGTCCGCCAGCTGTTTACCTGACACGTTTACAGCCACGGGTGTTACGGATATGCCGTTGTCACACCAATATTTAACCTGAGCACAGGCTGTTTTTAATACCCAGTCTCCCAGTGCATTGATCAGGCCGGATTGTTCGGCCAGAGGAATAAATTCATTGGGCGGCAGGAGACCTCGTTCGGGGTGGTGCCAGCGCACCAAGGCTTCTAGACCTATTACCTTATGGTTACTGGCTTCAATTTGCGGTTGGTAATATAGAACCAGCTCGCCATTATCCAGCGCGTGACGCAGTTCGTTTTCCAGCTCCAGCATACGAGAAATTTCGGTTTCCATGCCGTATTCGTAGAATTGGAAACCGCCACCGCCTTTGGCTTTTGCTCTAAACATGGCGGTATCAGCATGTTTCATCAGGGTGGCTACGCTTTGGCCGTTATGAGGGTATATCGCAATACCGACACTGAAGGAAATAAACACCTGTTGCTGCATAAAGGCAAAAGGGCGATCCAGGCTTTCAGAGATTTTTTCAACCACTTTGGTTGCCACATCCGCGGTGTCAATGTCGTGCAGAATGACCGCAAACTCATCACCGCTTAGACGTGCCACCACATCAACACTGCGAACACAGTTTTTCAGCCGCTGTGCGACGGTTTTCAGTAACAGGTCGCCGGCTTCATGCCCTTGGGTATCATTGATGAGCTTAAAGCGATCCAGGTCGAGGAACATCACAGCCAGTTTTTCGCCGTTTGTGGCTGCCTGATTGATCATATCCTGAGCCCGTTCCATAAACTGATTACGGTTAGGCAAGCTGGTCAGGCTGTCGAAATTGGCTAATTGAAAGACGCTATGTTCCGCCTTGCGGTTGGTCACCAGGCTCGAGACCCGCTGGCGTAGCACTGTGAGGTTAACGGGCTTGGTAATATAATCATTGGCGCCTGCGTTAAAGGCTTCTTCCACGGATTCTTCATCCTGTAGCGCCGTTACCATAAGGATGGGCAGGCGCTGGGCGTCCGCCAGTTCACGGATACGCCGACAGGCGGTAAAACCATCCATGATCGGCATCATGGCATCCAACAAAATAAGGTCAGGTAATTGTCGCTGGCAGAACTCCAGGGCTTCAAGGCCACTCTCTGCTTCGACGATGTTGTAGTTGTCACGCTCTAAAATACCATACAGCGACAAGCGAGAACTGGGTTCATCATCCGTGATCAGAATGGTGGGTTGATGTTCTGTGTGCTTATTGGTGTGAACAACTTGTTCCGTCTGGTTGAGGTTTTCCTCAATAATCACTTTTAAACGTTCAAACTCTTCTTCGGCTTGGTGAAGCAGTTGTTCGGAATCTGTGATAACACCAGATTGCGCCATCAGTTCCAGCTGTTCGAACAGGGAAGACAATATCTCCGCGCCGATATTCATTGTGCTGCCTTTGATACCGTGGGCAATATGCTGTATCTGCAACATATTTTGCTGCTCAATCACTTTATATAATTGATCGATACGGCGGGGCGTTTCTTGAAGAAAGCTGTCGACGACACGTTTGAATGTAGGTCCTACCTGATCCTGCAGGTTAAAGAAGGTACTCAGTGACAGGGTTTCTGCGTTGGCGTTGGCCTCTCTTGGTCGTCGGGTTATGACCGGAGAGTTGCTGAGGGTTTGCTGACGGCGCTTTTCCCGTGGTAACCACTGGTTGAGCTTCTGCTCCAGTTCCAACAGATTAATAGGTTTGCTAATGTAATCGTTCATGCCCGCGTCAAGACAGCGCTGTTTGTCGTGGGGGCCAACATTGGCGGTCATGGCAATCAGTGGCAGTTTGTAGTTTTCTTTACGCAACTGGGTGGCAGTTTCATAGCCGTCTTTGACGGGCATCAGGCAGTCCAAAAGCACCAGGTCGATGGAGGAGTGGTGCAGCACGTCCAAAGCCTGCTCGCCGTTATCTACAATAATGGCCTCATAGCCCAGGCGTTCCAGCATGGCATAGGCTACTTGTTGATTGGCCTGATTGTCTTCAGCAATCAGGATTTGCGGTCCTGAGTCTTCGATTGCCTGTTGGACCTCCTGGTTTTCTTCTTGTGCCGAGTCCAGGATTTGTTGGCGTTTAAGCAGATAATCTCCCAGGCTCTCTACCGCTTCGCCGATAGGCAGACTGCGGCTGAGTTGTAGGCCCACAAACTCTTCGCTGCTTTCCCTTGGCGAATCTGTGAGAATTAAATAGCAGGGCGATTGCTGACACTGGGTATCGATGGCTATTTGCAGTGAGGTGGCTGATACCGTCAGTTGGTCGTCATCGAGCACGATCACATCAAAAGGTTTACCCTGTTGTTCTGCCTGACGTATAAGTTTTAGGGCGTCGCTTTCACTGCCTGCACTGCGCTGATAAATCCGGTGCAGGAGGAGATTGTTAATCAGGTTGCGGTTACGCTCTTTGTCCGCACAAACGATAAGCAGGCGCAATCCGGTAAACAAATCATCGATTTGATGGCTGATGTCGCTGCCGTTAGCCAGCGGCAGGGTAAACCAGAACAGACTGCCGTGTCCGGGCTGACTTTCGACACCCAGCTCACCGCCCATCAGTTGTACCAGCTGGTGACAAATAGCCAGCCCCAATCCGGTGCCGCCATATTTGCGGGTGGTCGAACTATCGGCCTGTGAAAAGGCTTCAAAAATGCGCTGCTGGGCCTCTGGCTCAATGCCAATGCCGGTATCCTGGACGCCGAAATAGTAGGTGTCAGTATCTCCCAGGGTGTTACCTTCCGAAGAATCGAGTTTTTTGAGAATCAGGGTAACGCTGCCCGATTCGGTAAATTTAATGGCATTGCCCAGCAGGTTGATTAAAATCTGCCGCAGCCGCCCGGCATCAGCATTGAGGGAAAGGGGGACCTGGGGATCAATTTCAATGTTGATTGTCAGCAGCTTTTTCTGGGCCTGAAGTTTCAACAGTTCGCTGATGTCATTGAGCATTTCTTTGACGGTGAAGTCTTGCTGATGCAAGGTCATCTTGCCGGATTCGACTTTGGAAAAGTCGAGAATATCGTCAATGAGTTTCAGCAGTGCTTCGGATGAGTCGCGGGCGATTTGGATATATTCCTGTTCTTTGGGACCCAGCCCCATACCTTGTAGCAACTCAAGCATTCCCATGACACCGTTCATCGGTGTGCGAAGTTCATGGCTGACGGCCGCGGCAAACTCACCTTTTACCCGAGCGGATGCCAATGCGGTATCCCGAGCCCGCTTAAGTTCCTGCTCACGAACTTCAAGCTCGTTCATCATGGTGTTAAACGCTGACTCCATTTCCAGCACGTCGCGGGAGCCTTCCAGTTCAGCGCGTAGGCCGGTTTCTCCTGACTTGGCCCGGTACATGATGTTGGCCAGGCTGGCCATAGGTCGGGTTAAGCGGTTGGTAATGCCCAGCAAAATTAGCAGTAAGATGGAGGCGGTAAAGGAGGCGATAGCAAAACTGCTGATGTAAATATCCCGTGTGAGCTGATGCAGAGATGCCTTGCTGATTGAAACGCTGACATAACCAATTAATTCCGGTTCGCTCTGCTCGCCGCTAAATGGGGACTCATCCTGATTGGTGCCGCCAGCATAAACAGCTTGCAGAAAAATCCAGCGCGAATCGCGTTCTATCACCTGTTTCTCTGCCGATACTGTGGTATGTGAGGGGCTATCTCCTCCCTGCTTGTCGTGATGGGCGAGGAGGCTTTTATCGGCATTAAATATATTGACGGCTTCCACATCGGGGAAGCTTAGGGCGGACTGTATGGCCTGTTCAGCATTGTCGCTGCTTTGGTAGAGCAGTGCCAGAGTACTGCCTTCGGCAAAACTGGCGGTAATTTGTTGTCCCTGTTGTAACAGTTGTTGTTGTATCGAGCGGCTTGAAGATGAAGAAATGATGGGGGATGAAAGAATGACAAAAGCACCAATACCCAGCGTAAAGGTCAATAAGAACTGCTGGCGAAAACTTAATTTAGCGAGACGGCGTTTTAGAGCGTTTGCCATAATTTCTTCATCTCCTGCTATCCTGGCTTATGTCTCTATTCGGCGGGATAGACCAGATCAAATTTCTGGTTGCGTGGTATTTTGAGCCCCAGATGTTCGGCGGTTCGTACATTGATGCCTGTATGGAGGTGCTCCAGGGGGAAAACCTGAATCGGGGAGGAGAGAGTGCTTTCATCATGGCCTGCTTCCTTGTTACCCAAACCCTGTTTTTTCAGTTTTTGAGCAAGTTGTCCTAAAGCTTGTCCTAATTTCACATTGTCGGGATACATTGAGAATAGCAGTCCGCGCCGGATATGGCTGGGGTTAGCGGAGAAAACAGCCAGGTTTTTTTCCCAGGCCTCTTCAAGTATCTGGTTCATTAGGCTGTTATCGTTGGAAAACCTACTTTCTAATAACCAAATTGCAGATTGATTGGGTGCTGCTGTATCCAGGTGCTGGTTAATGAGCTTGGCGGCTTTAGGCAAGTTGTCTGCTGAGTCCAGGGTTATCTGTAGATTGAGATCTTCACAGGCTTTGTTTATATCATCTACCAGCCATTGACTGCGTATGGGGTTATAGACCGCATAGACCTTGGTCACATTGGGAGCCAGCTCTTTAAGTTTACCGAGAATCTTTGCTGGAGCAGGGGTGAGTGCAAATCCATACAGGGGCTTGGGAAAACTATTGGGGGGACGACTGATGGCTCCGACAATGACCTGCTGTGGCCCTTGGGCAGCGGCTTTTAGGCCGCGTTGTCCCAGGGCTATGATGATGCCTTGTTGGGTATCGGGCTGCGGCGGCTTGGTGTTTTTGGACAGGCCGTGCAAGCTGGGTTTATGTGGAAGCTCTGATGTAACCCCTTCAATAATTTGTTCGAAAATCTGTTGGTACGGGGCCCTGACCTCGGGATAGTAAACATCAACCTCTGCATGGCTGAAGAGGCTAAGGCTCATCATGTAGAAGTAACAGCAGCATCTGGCCCAACGCTTGAGGCGTAGGTAGAGAGTATGCGGCTGTAGTCGCTGACGTCTACGTGGTCTCACAAAACTATCCGTGCAGTAAAACTTTTTATGGGTTCCAGTTAACCACTAACTCCTGTTAAAAATGGTATCGAAGCTCGGCAAAGTAGTGCCGTTCTGCCAGTGGTAGGTCATTGATAATGCCTGCTCCGGTACTGTCTCCCTGACTGGGTTCGCGGGCATCGCTGTCAAATAAATTGCGAGCGGTAACGGAGAGGCTCAGGTTGGCGGTTGGAAAATCCCGATGCAGTGACAAGTTAACCCAGCGGTAGTCATCGACTGGGAAGCGAAGATCGTCCTGTTTACGTTCTCGATCCATCACCCAATTAAGGCTGCTGTAGATTTTCCAGTTGTCCAAAAACTGCCATTGCACCTGCAAGTAAATTTGCTGTCTAGGCGTCATGCCAGCGTTTTTATCGATAGTTTCATCCATTGAGCGCTGCCAGGCGTAATTAGCTTCAAGATCTAGTTGTGGGGATATACGCCAGTGAGCTTCCAGCTCCAAACCTTTACCTTTTTGGCTTCCGGTATTTTGGGCCACCAGATTGCCCATACCGTCCGAGTCAAATTGCACAATGTCATCCCACTCGTAATAGAACAGGTTACCTGCCAGGCGCAGATTACCGGTGGGCTGATAGTTCAGTGCGAACTCTGTACTTTCCATGGTCTCTGGGTCGAGATCCGGGTTACCGACAGCGACAGGATTGTTTTGATTGAGGGTTTGGGCAAAGCTGGGTGCTCGGAATGCTTGTCCATAGAGCAGTTTCGCCGTTAGGTCGTGATCAACGGACCAGACCAGCGACAAGCGTGGATTAACCGTATCGCCAAAGTCTGAGTAGCGGTCGTAGCGGACCCCGGCAGTGAGTGTCCAGTCGTTGGCAAACTGCCAGATGTCCTGGACAAAGGCGTGGTAATTTTCCCGTTCCTCTTCTGGTAAAAAAACGTAGGGGGTATCAGTGACATCGATTATTGGGCTTCCCAGAGGCAGAGGCAGTCCGGTGCTGGGATCAATACCGAAATTCTTTGTTTCCTCGACCGTGTGGAGATCTCCGTAATGGCCTCCAATACCCATGCGCCATTGATGATTGTGCCAACCGTTGTAGATACCGACGACATTGGCTCGGTAGTGGCGTTCAAAGACCTGCGGATTACCGATAACGCCATCCGGCATTACGCCAAAGCCAATATTGGCACCCGGTGGAAAAAGAATCAGGTTTTTGTCGATAACTTGGGATGTATCCAGATAACTGACCTGAGCTGTTAGCGCCCAGTGTTCACTATATTGGGGATTATCATAGGTAATATCGAGATTCCAACGATCACTTTCATTGCGATTGTTAGGATCGAGCGCTGATGTGGCACCGGCGCCGTTACCAACATCGCGACGTCGCTGCAGACCTGCTCGTAGACGCCAGTGTTGGCGTGATACGTCTACGCGAATATCAGCATTTTCACGGGACAGATTAACGCTGCCTGGGCTCAGAGAGGCATTGGTACCAAACACTTGATCCAGAGCGACTTGTGCATCACTCTCAATTACCTGATCGGGGCCGTTGGTTTTGTGAAACTCGGCGGTAAATGAAACGCTCCATTCGCCGTATTCTTCACCGTGTAATAACCAGGCATTCCAGGTATCAAAACTGCCTCCGCCGCCGCCAATTTCCGTACCGCGGATATCTTTTGCGGCTTTGGTAACAATATTGATGACACCGGCAAAGGCATCGGAACCGTAAACCGCTGATCCCGGTCCCCGAATGACTTCAATGTGGGCAATGCTCTTCACCGGCATACCACCCCAAATCAGATTTCGATCACCGTGAAAGAGATTGGTGATAGGAATCCCGTTAACCAGCATGAGCACCTGAGGGTTATAGTCCGCGTTAATACCGCGAAAGGTATAAACCGGGTTGTAATTCAGGGGGTCTCTCGAAACATGCAATCCTGGAACGCTTTCCAGAACGTCATCAATATCCTGTGCACCCATGGCTTTAATTTTTTCAGCACTGATGACGCTGGCTACTGCTGGGGCTTTTGATAGAGTTTGTTTGGTGCCAGTGGCGATACTGATGGTTTCTTCGTCGCCATAGACGGACAGCAGTTCATCCTCATCATCAAAGTCCTGGCTATGGGCTGAGCTGAACCCATAAGCGCCAAGCAACAAGACTAGAATCCTCATGCCAGGAAAAAAATGTTTGGTTTTTGGGGAGAAAATTATCTCTTTCATGGCTATACCGTTTCAGGGCTATTGGATGGTTTGATTGGATCGTTACCGGAGAGGCTTTCATCAAGCCCGTCGGATGTCGTATTTACTTGCCAGGATCTGGGGGCTGGGCCCTGATATTCGAGTGCTGAGCAGGGTAATGGGTAGAAGCTACCCGGCGGGTGGTTTTCAGCATCTGTGCCACAGGCTAAAAATCCCGCGCAACAGCAGAGCACAATAAAGTAATTGTATTGACGCGTGGTTAAACCTTGATCCGCACACAAGGCACCCATAATGGGGGAAATATTTAAACGTAATTTGGAGCCGCGTTGGATTAATTGAGTCTCCAGTGCAAACGCCAGTTGTAGATGTTCACCGTTCTCATATCCCAGCTCGGTCACCTTTTTCATCAGTGGCTCAATGCGTTCATCTTTTGGCGTAATCGGGCGGCCGAATCCTGGCAATCTGGCAAGATCGCGGTTTGGCCCCCGGGCAGAGTTACCTTGGCGAGGGGCTTCTAATGCGCGATCAATAATGTCATCGAGGCTGCGGCCCTGTTTAAACTGCAACAGACTTTGGCAAATGAAATCCATACTCGCGATTATTGGTCGGTTGCCGTAGATAATCGCCTCGCTGGTCGCAACTGCTGCGGCTGTCCCCAGTGCTGCAGTACTCCTGGCATTTCCGGCGATGGCTGCAACGCGGTTATTCCATAACCTGGGTTCGGGAAAACTGCCACAAATACTCCACAGACACTCAAGCAGATGGCATTGCTGCCTATTAAAGCGACGCTTGGTAATGGCAAACATGACCGTTGCCATCCAGCCTTCCTGGGCAACACCATTAAGCAGATCGGTATGGTGAAGGGTAACGCCTTCACCGGGGTGCCAGCCTCCAAGTGTGGTGGACCAGTGCCCGATGGCTTCGGTGAGTTGGGCAATTTTTTCGGCATTTTCTTTTTTGCCGATGTCTGTGTGTTTACTCATAAGCAGGATCCTTAATCTCCAGACCATCAGCATAGAAGGGGTATTGATCCCAGCCCTGTATGCGTTGCTCTAACGAGTGGGCCGCCAATCCAGGAAGGCGCAGTAGCAGGAATAGCATCTCTGCCTGCTCTTCATGTAATCCCAGATCGGCCATTGCAGCGGCTGCAACACCGATCATTGATAAAGGCAGCTTGGCCCAGGATTCCAACTGGGGTCGGTGTTCCAAAAGCCAGGGGAGATGGGGGCCACAGGAAAACTGGTTTAGGTGTGTTAATGCCTGGCGCACCGGTGTGGTACAGCTGATGCCATTGATATCAAAACCCGGTGGGTATTCCAGCGGTAACCAGGTGTCGGCGTGGTCGAGTTTATGGGGTGTTTGCAGTGCACTTTGCCACTGTTGTAGATCGTGGGATGCCTTGTGAAATAACCTGACAGCATGCAGCAACTCCCTGCCTCCACCAATGTTACCTGCGGCAACGGCGAGCCCGGCCATCAAACACGCTGCGGCACCAGAGCCGCCTGCAGCGGCACTCATTGCGGACTGGCTGGCTGGGTCTCGCGGGCCCAGGTTCGCCAGACAAATAGATAAACCATTGAGCAATTGGCGTTGAGTCTTGGTCGCTGCTTCACCATGGATAAGCAGCCACAACATATCGATCATCTGTGCATGGGGTAATAGATCGCCATACACATCGTAACCACTGCACAGCGACTTTTGTGCTGCAAAGGGATTGTCAGCTTCGGCTATTTCTTTCCAAAACGACGATTTAATCAGGGGGGCGGTATCAGTTGACATGGGTTTTATCTTTATTTTTTGTTGTAAGAGGTGATGCGGGAGTTTCCGGTTCTGAACTAAGTGTTTGTGCCGGTGACGATTCAGGTGTTGTCGTAGTTGCGGTTATATTTGAGGTTTTATTTGACGTTGTAGAGGAGCTCGTCGACGTTGGCTCTTTGGTTGTTTGCTGAGTAGCTTTGGGTGGTACGCGGGTATCTTTTAGAACCGCGATACGAGTACCTATCGGCGGTACTTCGTCGACATCTATGCGAACGTCCAGCAGTGTTGGCCCGGGCCGTGAACACAGCTTGTTGATATTGAGTTGTTTAAGGTCTCCAGCACTTTCGATACAAATGCCTTTGGCTCCCATGGCTTCGGCCATTTTGGCAAAGTCGGTAAAAGGCATGGCGGTACCGATAGATTCTGCACCACTCAGGCGTTGGCCATGTTTCACCATGCCGAGGGAGGAATCGTTTAACACCACAAAAATGATTGCCAATTGATGCTGAACGGCGACGGTGATTTCCTGGCCGCTCATGAGCAGGCTGCCGTCACCGGTAATGCAGACAACCGGCTGTTCCGGGCTGCCCAAGGCTGTACCAATAGCGCAACCGATTGCCCAGCCCATGGAGGAAAACTCCAGGCTGGCGCCGAAGAAAATACCGCGACGATTACGGCAGCCCGAGATACGGCGATCGAAAGGGTGCAAGTAATGAATTGCCCAGGCAAAGCTGGCACCGGTGTCTGCAAGGTAGCGTGTATGGGGAGGGAAGAGGTGCACCAGCTCCCGCATCAAGCGCTGGGGTTTTATCGGTACTTCTGTTGAGGTAAATGCCGATTCATTTTCTAACTGAAACTGATATTGGTAACTGGACACCGGGTTGGCAGGTGTTGCCCCTGCGCCAATATGTAATACCAGCTCGGCAAACACCTGCTGCAGATCACCGTGCATATGCAATCTGGCCATCGGGGTTTGCTTAAAGTGTTCCCACTGATCGTCGACATGGACCAGGCGATTGTTAAGCAGTAAACGGGCATCCCAACCGTTGGTCGCCCATTCACCCAGAGATGTGCCGATACAGAGTGTGGTTTGGCGTTCCGGATCAAGCAACACTTCTGTGGCGCTGGCGTGTCCGGCAAAACCGATAATGCCGGCAAATTGTGGGTGGTGAGGGTTGATTAGACCTTTGCCGTGCGGCGTTGTCAGAATGACGGCATCCAGCAGGTGGGCCAAACCTAAAATCTCCCCCAGCGCATCAACCGCACCTTCACCAATGACAAAAACGGGTTTGGTATCTTCTTTGAGGATGTCGACTAGCTTTTCTAACGCCACCGGGTCGAAGGTGGGTTTATTGGGTTTTAGGGCATCGAGATTAAATCGTGGCCGAATGCGGTTAATGCGACTGCGCATTACATCCAGCGGCACACTGAGGTGTACCGGCCCCGGCGTGGGACCAAAGGCATGCATGATGGCGGTATAGAGTTTTTGCTCGAACTGGTCCGCGTGGGATACCAGGGTGTTGTAGCGTGTGCAGTAGGACATCATGCCGACAATATTGATGCCGGTGCATGAGGATTCCTGAAAAGCGTCTTTACCAAAGGTAGCCAGTGAGGTTTGTGCGGTAATCACCAACATGGGGACGCGGTTGGCGTAGGCGGAGGCAACACCGGTAATTAAGTTGGTTGCCCCTGGGCCTGTGGTGGCACAGCAAACACCGAGTTTGCCGGTTTGAGATGTATAGCCGTCAGCCATAAACGCGGCGCCGGTTTCATGGCGACTAATAATGGCTTTGGGTCCACCGCGGCGCTCACTGCGTGCCAGGGCGTTATATAGAGGTTCAATGGCGCCACCGGGAATGCCGAAGATATATTCGACACCCAGTTGCTGGAGATAGTGGATTAAGAGATCCCCAATTTCGTAGTCAGTCGAATTGTCCTTGGTGTTATTGCTACTGCTGGGGGTGGCTTTTTTAGGTTGTTGTTTTTCCGTGTCTGTCATCATCTGGTCCTTGAACTGACTATTCCGAAGACAAGGAGAAGCTTTTCCGTTGCTACTTGTCATTTAAAGGATCAAGAAGGGGTTGTTAATTAACCATAGTCGAAAGCCGCTTTGATGCAATTTTGACCACTGAGTTCTCGTCGGGCCTAACAGGTGACATTTAATGTTTTACAGGTTCTGGCTTTCGTTCATCCTGGCCCTGAAAGGTGGTTGAATGTTGTTCTTTTAGTCCAGGGCTTGCGTCAGCCGTTTCCAGCTGTTCCGGGCCAAGATCATTGGCTAGCCAACGGAAAAGGGTAGATAGGGTGTTATGGCTTTCAACACTCAGGTGGTGAAATGTCAGCTTCATATAATGCACTCCGGTTGGCCTACATTAACTATAGTCGGCTGCGGGAGTCTTCGCCGAATATATCTCTATAGCGCTTTGGACTGTTTTTTAATACAGTTATGCCACCTCAAGGACTGAAAGTAGCACTCGGAGAGAAAGACAGCATGTCTGATGATTGTACGCCCGAAATTTCTTCCCCGGATATAACCACGTCTGGCGCTTCTGCCGATGCGGCGCGCCTGGCCAGATTCGATCGCATTGTTCGCGGTACCAGCAGTGGTATGTGGGAGTGGGACCTTGCAGCAGATAATGTTAGTTTTTTTGGTGGATATTGGCGCCAATTAGGCTATTCAGATGAATTTCTAAGGCGTGTATTTGGCGTTGAGGGGTTGCGTGAATATTGCCATCCCGAAGACTGGGAGGCGCTTGCTGAGACGCTTCAGCGCGTATTAAAAGGCCAGGATGATTTGGTTCTCCCTATACGTATTCGCAATGCCAAAGGGGATTACTGCTGGACGCAAATCGAAGGCACTGCCAGCCGTGATGCTGAGGGGCGGGTCATTTTCCTGTCTGGCATCGGCTTTGATATCACCAGTCATAGGGAAACCGAGTTGTTATTGCGGCAAAGTGAAGAGCGTCATGCACGTATTTTGACGGCAACCAGCGATGGTATTTGGGAATGGTCTGCAGAAAGTGGTGGTTTCCACTTCTCCAGTCGCTGCTGGGAGCACCTGGGTTTCATGGATGGTGATGATTCCTACCTTGATGGACGTAATCGCTTGCATGTCTGGCGTGAGCGTATTCATCCGGAGGATAGGGAGCGCTTCGATACCACCATGCTTGATCACCTGAAAAAGCGTGGCACCTTTGATATTGAATACCGTATTGAGGGCAAGGACGGACGCTGGCGCTGGATTCGAGCCCGCGGCCAAGCCAGCTACGATCAGGGGGCCGACAAGCCGATACATGTATCCGGCACCAATATGGATATTACCGACCAGAAGGAAGGGTTGGAAACCGAAGAAGATTTTATGCAGGCCGTGCGAATGTCCGGCACCAATATGGATATCACCAAGCTTAAAGAAGCTGAGGAGAAGGTGCTGCAAGCTAAGGAAGATGCAGAAAGAGCCAACCAGGCAAAGTCAGACTTCCTGTCGAGCATGAGCCACGAGTTGCGCACGCCGCTAAATGCCATTTTGGGTTATACCCAGTTATTTGGTTTGGACAGTAATCTTACTGACAACCAACGGGAAAACGTGGCCGAGATTCGTAAGGCCGGCGAGTTGTTACTACAGCTTATTGGCGATGTGCTGGATCTGTCTAAAATTGAATCCGGCAAGCTGACCCTGTCAGTCGAACCCGTGATGCCTATGCGTATTTTGCAAGAGTGCATTAAGCTAATTCAGCCCCTGGCAGAAACGAAAAATATTAAACTGTGGGCTACTCCCAATCAGCTGGCAGAGTGTTATATACGCGCTGATGCTACCCGCTTAAAACAGGCCCTGTTAAACCTGATGAGTAATGCGGTGAAATACAATCAGGAGGGTGGCGATGTTGAAATCAGCTTTGTCGAACCTGATGAGGGTTTGCTGCGTATTGAGGTCAGGGATACCGGGCCAGGTATTCCACTGGAGCGCCAATCAGAGGTGTTCGAACCCTTTAACCGGCTTGGTGCGGAAGGTAGCAGTATCGAAGGTTCCGGGGTTGGTTTGATTATCACCAAGCGGCTGGTCAATATGATGGGCGGTGAATTGTCGTTTGTTAGTCGAGAGGGGCAGGGTACACGCTTCTGGTTAGAGTTGCCCTTGGTTAAAGAGTGGTCGACCAAAAGTGTCGTGACCCCAACCGAGGTTCAGCCTCTGGCGAATGAGTTAACTGAACTTAAGATACAGGGGCGCAAACGTATTCTCTATATAGAGGATAACCCTTCCAACCTGCGCTTGATGGAACAGTTGTTAATGCGTTATCCGCAGTTGGAACTGCTAACCGCCAATGAAGCCTTCTACGGGGTTTACCGTGCCCGTACCGAATCCCCGGATATGATTATCCTGGATATTAACTTGCCAGGTATGGATGGCTTTGAGGCGCTGTCTGTTTTGCGTCAGGACCGTAAGACTGGCGAGCTACCGATTATTGCCCTGTCGGCCAATGCGATGTCTTATGATTTGGAGCGAGGCAAAGAAGCGGGCTTTGATGAGTATCTGACTAAGCCGTTGGAGCTGGATAAACTTATCGAGGCGTTTAACAAGCTGTTAGGGTAAGTATGAGGCTGGGGTCCGACCCTGCGGGTCGTACCCCAAAAGCTGGCACAAACTTAGATCTTGCTCATATGCTTGCCAACAATCTGCAGCAGCGGCTTAAACACTTTAGGACTGGCGCAAACCACATGGCCCGTATCCATAAAGCTGTTGCCACCACGGAAGTCGCTGATCAGACCGCCGGCTTCTTTCACCAGCAATACACCCGCAGCAATATCCCACTGCTTAAGATTCATTTCCCAAAAGCCATCAAAACGACCGGCAGCAACATAGGCTAAATCCAGAGAGGCTGCGCCAGGGCGGCGAATCCCCGCAGTCTGACCGGCGATTTCCTGCAGAGCGGCCAGATATGGGGTCATGTTATCCAGAGCGAAACCGCTGAAAGGGATGCCGGTACCGATTAAAGCGCCATCCAAACCACGACGGCTGGTAACACGAATACGACGACCATTCAGTGCCGCACCGCGACCACGACTGGCAGTAAACTCTTCGCGCTTAATAGGGTCGAGAACCACGGCATGCTCAACCTGGCCTTTGTGCAGGCAGGCAATAGAGATCGCAAAGTGGGGGATACCGTGTATGAAGTTGGTGGTGCCATCCAGTGGGTCAATAATCCACTCGTAGTCGCTGTCTGCATCGCCGCTGGTACCTGTCTCTTCACCGGTAATGCGGTGATCAGGGTAGGCTTTACGCAGGTGATAGATAATTTCCTTCTCGGAAGCTTTATCCACTTCAGTGACAAAGTCATTGCGTCCTTTTTCTTCAAAGTTCACAACATCAACACGCTCTAACGCGCGCTCAATCATTTCGCCTGCCTTGCGCGCAGCACGCAGGGCAATCGTCAACATGGGTTCCATGGTGCACCAATCAACTTAAACTGTATAAAGAACGGGCCGCTGACCGCAGGAACGGGTCGCGCCATAAAAAGAGCGTGGATTATAGCAGTGAGTGCGATCAGATACTATTAGGATTCTAGCTGATTTGCTAAAATCCGCGCCCGCATTTGTAGCTATATCCATTAGGAACCCTTTCATGACCGATAAGCGCTTCGAAAATATCCGTGTTGTACTTGTGAATACGACCCACCCGGGCAATATCGGAGGCGCTGCAAGGGCCATGAAAAATATGGGCTTATCCCAGTTGTATTTGGTAGACCCCAAAGATTACCCGGCAGATAAGGCAGTCTGGCGTGCATCCAATGCTCAGGATGTACTGGAGAGCGCTGTAGTCGTCGATACCCTGGATGAGGCCATTGCCGATTGTGGGCTAGTGGTAGGAACCAGCGCCCGTGAGCGTCGTATCCCCTGGCCACTAGTGACCCCAAGGGAGTGCGGTGAGCGCGCCTGGGCTGAAGCCAATCATCACCCTGTGGCGATAGTATTTGGTCGAGAAGATCGTGGTCTCACCAATGAAGAGCTACAAAAGTGTAATTACCACGTACATATCCCATCGAACCCGGAGTACAGCTCTCTTAACCTGGCTACAGCGGTACAGGTATTGTGCTATGAAATGCGCATGGCCTACCTCACCGAGAAAGATGGTCAGCTGCCTACCTTTGATGACTGGGATCAGCCGCCTGCTGATAGCAAGGCGATTGAGCTGTATTTTGAGCATTTGGAAGATACCCTGCATCAGCTGGGCTTTATTACTCCAGATAACCCGCGTCAGACCATGACCCGTTTACGTCGCCTCTATAACCGTATCCGCCTCGATGAGATGGAGTTGAGTATTATGCGCGGCATGCTGACATCGATTAAGAACTACATCCATAAGCACCCCGGCGATAAGTAAGGTAAGGAGAAAGAGGCAAAGGTAATAAGGATAGTTTTTCTTATTATATTTAGGATCTGTAATTCCCGACTAAAACACTAGGGTATATACTTGACTAAAGCGCTGGGTTTTTCGATAATGCGCTCCCACGCGCCAAGTTACGGATGTGGTTTATGCGACTAACGACTAAAGGCCGCTATGCGGTCACAGCTATGCTAGACCTGGCCCTGCATACAGATCAGGGGCCTATTAGTCTTGCTGGTATTTCCAAAAGACAAGAAATTTCCCTCTCCTATCTGGAGCAGCTATTTGCAAAGTTGCGTCAGCGTGACCTGGTGAGTAGTGTACGCGGCCCAGGTGGCGGCTATAAGCTCAGTCGCGATGCGGGCGACATCTTTGTTGCCGAGATTATCGATGCTGTTAATGAATCCATCGATGCTACCAGCTGTGGGGGTGGCGGTAGCTGCCAGCATGGCGAAGTCTGCTTGACCCACTATTTATGGTCAGATCTCAGTCAGCAGATTCACGAGTTTTTAAGCGGTATTAGTCTTGCCAGCCTGGTGGCTCGCAAGGATGTACAGGCGGTCTCTGATCGTCAGGATCGTCGCGAGCGCGGTGATCTGCAATTAGATGATGTTATTAGTGCATCAACCTTGGGCTAAACAAGGTTGGTGAGTACCTTTGCCTTAGGCAAAGTTTGGTTGTGGAGTTAACTATGCAATTGCCCATTTATCTCGATTACTCAGCGACTACCCCGGTAGACCCTCGAGTAGCCAAGGTTATGGCTGACTGCCTGACGAGCGAAGGCAACTTCGGTAATCCGGCGTCACGTTCCCATATGTTTGGTTGGAAAGCTGAAGAGGCGGTCGAAAATGCCCGTCGTCAGGTAGCTGATCTGATCAATGCAGATCCTCGTGAGATTGTTTGGACCAGTGGTGCCACTGAGTCAGATAATCTGGCAATTAAAGGTATTGCTCACTTTAACCACAAGCGTGGCAAGCATCTGATTACCTCAAAAATCGAGCACAAAGCGGTGCTGGATTCCTTCCGTCAGCTGGAGCGCGAAGGTTTCGAGGTGACTTACCTGGATCCTAACAGTGATGGCATTATCACCCCGGAGCAAGTGGCTGACGCTATTCGCGAAGACACTACTCTGGTTTCTTTGATGCATGTTAACAATGAGATTGGTGTGATTACCGATATTGCTGCCATTGGTGAGATTACCCGCAGCAATAAAGTCTTCTTCCACGTTGATGCAGCGCAGAGTGCCGGCAAGGTTGCCATTGATATGGAAACCATGAAAGTCGATCTGATGTCTTTCTCTGCCCACAAGGCTTACGGACCAAAAGGTATTGGTGCGCTGTATGTGCGTCGTAAGCCGCGTGTTCGTCTTGAAGCGCAGATGCACGGTGGTGGTCACGAGCGTGGCATGCGTTCCGGTACTTTGCCTACCCACCAGATTGTGGGTATGGGTGAGGCTTTCCGAATCGCCAAAGAGGAGATGGAAAAAGATACCGCTCATGTCCTGGCCCTGCGTAACCGTCTGCTGGAAGGTGTAAAGGATATGGAGCAGGTGCACGTCAACGGCTCTCTGGAGCAGCGTGTACCGGCCAACCTGAATATCAGTTTTGCCTTTGTTGAAGGTGAGTCGCTGTTGATGTCTTTGAAAGATCTGGCGGTTTCCTCCGGGTCAGCGTGTACATCAGCTAGTCTGGAGCCTTCCTATGTGTTGCGTGCACTGGGGCTGGATGACGAGATGGCACACAGTTCCATTCGTTTTAGTTTTGGCCGTTTTACTTCTGAAGAAGAGGTGGACTATGCCATCGAACAAATTCGCACTGCCGTTGGCAAGTTGCGTGAGCTGTCGCCCTTGTGGGATATGTACCAGGACGGCGTTGATTTAAGCACCATTGAGTGGGCTGCGCACTAAGCGCATGAAGTAAAGCGCGAAAGTTTTTTAAGTCCGGGAGAATTATCATGGCTTATAGTGACAAGGTTATTGATCATTACGAAAATCCCCGCAATGTCGGCAAGATGGATGACAAAGCGGACAACGTTGGTACCGGTATGGTCGGTGCACCCGCATGTGGCGATGTTATGCGTCTGCAAATTCAGGTGAGTGACGAAGGTATTATTGAAGATGCCAAGTTCAAAACCTACGGTTGTGGATCTGCCATTGCTTCCAGCTCTCTGTTGACCGAATGGGTTAAAGGTAAGTCTCTGGAGCAGGCCGCGGAAATCAAAAACACTGAGATTGCAGAAGAGCTGGCACTGCCACCAGTGAAAATTCACTGTTCCGTACTGGCTGAAGATGCCATTAAAGCGGCGGTACAGGATATTCGTACCAAGCGTGGCGAAGAAACAGCTGCTGAGTAATATCAGCAGTTGATAGTGTAATCAGACGAAAGAGGTAAGCATGGCGATCACCATGACGGAGTCTGCACAGGCTCACGTAAAGCGCCATTTGGATAATCGTGGTACGGGCTTCGGTATTCGCGTTGGAGTAAAAACCACGGGCTGTTCCGGTTTGTCCTACGTATTGGAGTTTGTCGACAGCCCTGAGCCTGAAGATCAGGTGTTCAAGCAGGGCGAGGTGAATTTAATCGTCGACCCGAAAAGTCTGGTCTACCTTGATGGTACAGAGTTGGATTTCGTCAAAGAAGGTCTGAATGAAGGCTTTCAATTTAACAACCCTAACGTTAAAAACGAGTGTGGGTGTGGCGAAAGCTTCCATGTATAGCTTCTGTGTATAATAGGCGCCGTGCAGTTAGGTATAACAGCTTTGTAAGGCCGGTGCAGCTACTGCATCGGCCTTTTATTTTAGGTGTTGTTACAGCACTGTAAATGGAATCTGTATCAAGTGGATATTACCAAGAACTATTTCGAAATCTTCGGCCTGGAACCCGGTTATCGGGTTGATGTGGCTGATCTCAGTGAGCGTTACCGTGAGTTGCAACGTGAGGTGCACCCGGATCGCTTTGCCGATCGTGGTGAAAGAGAGCAGCGCCTTTCCGTGCAGTTTGCTACCTACGTCAATGAAGGTCTGGATACGCTAAAATCCCCGGTCAAACGCGCTGAATACCTGCTTGAATTACAGGGTGTGGCTTTTGATGCGCAAAATAAAACCACCAGTGACGGTGCGTTTTTGATGCAGCAGATGCAGCTGCGTGAAGAGTTGAGTGAGGTTCGCGATCAGGATGATCCGGAGGCTGCCCTGGATACCTTATCTGCCCATGCCGGTGAGCTACTAAAGCAGCTAGAAGATGAGTTTCAGGCGAGTTTTGAAAAACAGGATTACAGTCAGGCGGCAGCGGTAGTTGATAAGCTGCATTTTATAACCAAGCTTGAGCACGAAATCGAACAACTGGAAAGTCAGCTGCTGGACTATTAACAGCGTCCCGTTGCTGTAGATTGAATTTATGGTTTTATTACAAATCTCCGAACCAGGACAAACCCCTGAACCGCATCAGCGTAAACGTGCGGTAGGTATTGATCTGGGTACAACAAATTCCCTGGTAGCCAGTGTGCGCAGTGGCACAGTGGAAACCTTGTCGGATTCCGATGATCAGGCCGGGTCCATCGTACCTTCGGTGGTGCGCTATCTGGACAATGGCGGCCACTTGGTGGGACGTGAAGCCAAATCTCAGGCTGCTGCCGATCCTCTCAATACCATTATTTCGGTGAAGCGTTTTATGGGCCGCGGCATTGCCGATATTAAAACCCTGGGCTCACAGTTGCCCTACGCCTTTGCCGAAGATAAGGGTGGCATGCCCTATATCAAAACCGTTGCCGGTGAGAAAAGCCCGGTCGAAGTGTCTGCCGATATTCTAAAGTTGCTGGCCAATCGCGGTCGCGATGCGTTGGGTGGCGAGCTTGATGGTGCGGTGATCACTGTGCCTGCGTATTTTGATGATGCGCAGCGTCAGGCCACCAAAGATGCCGCCAAGCTGGCAGGATTAAACGTTCTGCGCCTGCTTAATGAGCCAACAGCTGCTGCGGTTGCTTATGGCTTGGATGAAGGTGAAGAAGGTGTTATCGCTATTTATGATTTAGGTGGCGGTACCTTTGATATCTCTATTTTGCGCTTAAGCCGCGGTGTTTTTGAGGTGCTCTCCACCGGTGGAGATTCTGCTTTGGGTGGTGATGACTTTGACCGTGCGGTGGCGGAGTGGATCTCTCAAGAGGCTGAGTTGGGCGACGATCTCAATCCTACCCAGCAGCGTGAGCTATTGAATCTCGCCTGTGAGTCCAAAGAGCGTTTGGCTCAAGAAGAGTCGGTTGCTGTCAGTTACGGTGAGTGGCAGGGTGAGTTAAGCCGAGAGCAGTTTAATGAACTGGTTGATCCGTTAATTCAAAACACGGTGCGTGCTTGTAAGCGCGCTTTGCGCGATGCCGGTGTTAAGGCCGATGCTGTCAATAATGTAGTGATGGTCGGCGGTTCAACCCGTACCCTGCGTGTGCGTGAAAAAGTGGGTGAATTCTTCGGTCGCCCGCCCTTGGTCTCTATCGATCCTGATCGTGTGGTGGCCATGGGGGCAGCTCGCCAGGCAGATGTCTTGGTTGGCAACAAATCAGAAGATGATATGTTGCTGCTGGATGTGATCCCGTTATCGCTGGGGCTGGAAACTATGGGTGGTCTGGTGGAGAAGGTGGTTAATCGCAATACTACCATTCCTGTGGCCAAAGCCCAGGACTTTACGACCTTTAAAGATGGTCAAACAGCCATGGCAATCCACGTATTGCAGGGTGAGCGTGAATTGGTTGAAGATTGTCGCTCCCTGGCGCGCTTTGAGTTGCGTGGTATTCCGGCGATGGCTGCCGGTGCTGCCCATATTCGCGTGACTTTCCAGGTGGATGCGGACGGTTTGTTAAGCGTAGCAGCCCAGGAGAAATCAACCGGGGTTGAATCCAGTATTCAGGTGAAACCGTCCTACGGCCTGGAAGATGCTGAAATCACTCGCATGCTCACCGATTCCTATGAGCATGCCAAAGGGGATATGGAGGCCCGCGCACTGCGTGAGCAGCAGGTTGAGGCAGAGCGTGTGATTGAGGCGCTGGTTTCGGCGCTAGCAGCTGACGGCAAGGCGCTGTTAACCGATGCTGAATATACTGAGCTGGAGTCGGCCATTGAGAGTCTGCGCACTGCTCATAACCAGTCTACCGCTCAGGAAATTGCCGCTGAAATTGAGCGAGTAGGGGCGCTGAGTGAAGATTTTGCCGCTCGCCGTATGAATGCCAGTATTAACCAGGCGCTGTCAGGCCATTCCCTTGATGAGCTGGATGCAGAAGGCCCGGTAAATCGCGGTTGCTCAGAAGATTGATAACAATGCCAGCCCAAGAGGGCGGGTAACACCAAGGTAAGCTTATGCCCAAGATTGTATTTTTACCCCATGAAGAGATTTGCCCTGAAGGCAAGGTTATCGAGGCCAATACCGGCGAAAGTATCTGTCGCGCCGCTCTGCGTAACGGGATGGAAATTGAGCACGCCTGTGAGATGAGCTGTGCCTGCACCACTTGTCATGTGGTGGTTCGCGAGGGTTATGATTCTCTAGAAGAGCCTGATGAGCTCGAAGATGACTACCTGGACAAGGCCTGGGGTCTGGAGCCGGATTCACGCTTAAGTTGTCAGGCGATTGTGGCCGATGAGGATCTGGTGGTCGAGATCCCCAAATACACCATCAATATGGTTTCCGAGAACCACTAAAGGCGGGAGTATGCTATGAAATGGACGGATGTTCTGGATATCGCCATTGAGCTGTCCGAGGTTAAGTCTGATGTGGATCCGCGCTATGTCAATTTTGTTGATTTACGCAATTGGGTAATGGAGCTGGAAGGCTTCGATGATGACCCCAATCGCTGTGGCGAGAAGATCCTGGAGGCCATTCAGGCGGCCTGGATTGAGGAAATGGACTGATTTACTATGGTTGTCTAGGAGTTGCTCCTAACCATCTGAAATATGTGGAAAAAACAGCCAAAATAGCCTGCAAATCCATATAAAAGTCACAAAAACCCGCGTATAATTCGCGGGTTTCGCATTTTGGGGTGTTTGACAACGCCCGAAGCCCGCTTCCAGGCTATGCTGGGAGCCCAATTTAACCCTGTTTATAGAAGTTTTGGAGACCTTAAATGGCCGTTGAACGTACTCTTTCCATCATCAAGCCAGACGCTGTAGATAAAAACGTGATCGGTGAGATCAATGCTCGCTTCGAGAAGGCTGGCCTGCAAATCGTTGCCATGAAAATGGTTCAACTGGATGATGAAAAGGCTGGCGGTTTCTACGCTGAGCACAAAGAGCGTCCTTTCTTTAAGGATCTGGTAGGTTTTATGACTTCTGGCCCTGTTGTTGTACAGGTTCTGGAAGGTGAAGGTGCGGTTCTGAAAAACCGTGACCTGATGGGTGCTACCAACCCACAAGAAGCTGAAGCTGGCACCATCCGCGCTGACTTCGCTGAGACTATCGACGCTAACGCCGTACACGGTTCTGACTCTACCGAGTCTGCTGCCCGTGAAGTAGCCTACTTCTTCGGCGACGACGAAATCTGCGCTCGCTAAGTACTGAGCCAGGATTAAGTCTGATAAGCGTCATGTCCCGAGGTAATCTATGACAGAGCAAGTGGTAAACACGGAAAGCCAAGCGGCGATCTCAAAGACTACGGAAAAGGTCAATCTGCTGGGTATGTCCCAGGCTAAGCTTGAAGCTTTTTTCGAGTCGATTGGCGAGAAGAAATTCCGTGCGACCCAGGTGCTCAAGTGGATTCACCAGATGGGCGTCGATAACTTCGACGAGATGACCAATATCAGCAAGGCCCTCCGCACCAAGCTACATCAGGTGGCGGAGGTGCGTGCGCCGGAGGTGATCCAGCAGCTGGACTCTGCCGACGGCACACGAAAATTCCTGATCCGCGTCAGCGGTGGCAGTGCCATTGAAACGGTGCTGATTCCCGATGGCGATCGCGGCACCTTATGTGTGTCGTCTCAGGTAGGTTGTTCCCTGGATTGCAGTTTTTGCTCAACCGGCAAGCAGGGCTTTAACCGCGACCTGACAGCGGCTGAAATTATTGGCCAGGTATGGATTGCCGCTAAATCCTACGGCCAGTTTGGCGAGAAACGCCCTCGTATTATCACCAATGTGGTGATGATGGGGATGGGTGAGCCATTATTGAATTTTGAAAACGTTGTCGATTCCATGAACCTCATGATGCACGACAACTGTTACGGTATTTCCAAACGTCGCGTGACCCTGAGTACCTCCGGTGTGGTGCCGGCACTCGATGAGCTGGGTAAGCACACCGATGTGTGCCTGGCAATTTCACTGCACGCGCCAAACGATGAGTTGCGCAATGTGCTGGTGCCTATCAACAAGAAATACCCAATTGCCATGTTGCTGGATTCTGCCAAGCGTTATATCGACGGCCTGCCAGACAATCATCGCAAAATTACCATCGAATATACCCTGATCCGCAATCTCAATGATCGCCCTCATCATGCCTATGAGCTGGCGGAGTTGTTGAAGGATATTCCGGTTAAAATTAACCTGATCCCATTTAATCCTTTTGATCAATCGGATTATGAGCGGGTCAGCAACAATGCCCTGAAAAACTTCCAGGACATTTTGATTAAGGCGGGCTTCACCACCACCATCCGTACCACGCGGGGTGATGATATCGATGCAGCCTGTGGTCAGTTGGCTGGTAGTGTTAACGACAAAACTCGCCGCGCGGCGCGTTACAAGGCCAAATTGGGGGCTGAACCTGCGCTGGCGAATGTGGTCTCAGAAGAGGCGGTACGTATTCTCAACCCGTAGGTGACACAGAGATGCGTTGTCTATGGGTAAGCCATTGATTGGCCAAAATATAATAACGAAAGGAGAGAACGGTTTATGCGTGTAATCAACTCCCTGGTAGTAGGACTACTTGTAACTCTGCTGGCCGGGTGTGTGACCACCACTAATCAGCCTGCTGTAAAGGTTGATAAAGAAAAAGCCCTGGCTACCCATGTCGAACTGGGACTGGGTTACCTGCGTCAGCGCAATAATGAATCTTCCCGTCTGCATTTCTCCAAAGCCCTGAAAATTGATCCTAATTCTGCTGGCGCCCTAAATGGCATGGCGCTGCTTTATCAGATTGAGAAGGATGATGAGTTGGCGGAGAAATTCTTCCGTAAAGCTATTGCCGCCGATGGCGATTATCCTCGTGCCCGCAATAACTACGGTGCTTTTTTATATGGCCGCGAGCGCTACAAAGAGGCCTACAAGCAGTTTTCCATTGTCGCCAAAAATATGGGTTATGAGCGTCGCTCAATGGCCTTGGTAAATCTGGGCCGCACCTCCATTAAGTTGGGTAAAAACGACGAGGCGGAAAAAGCCTTTATCCAGGCGATGAGTATTAACTACCGCCTGCCTGCTGCACATTTGGAAATGTCGGATATGAAATTTAAGGAGGGCGACTATGCGGCCTCTAAGCGTTATCTCGATCAGTACGGCAAGTTGGTAAGACATGGGCCGCGCAGCCTGTGGCTGGGTATTCAGATTGAACGTATTTTTGGTAACAAAGACAAAGAGGCTAGTTATGCCTTGGCGTTAACAAATTTGTATTCCTACTCCAACGAATATCTCGAATATAAAAAGACGCTGAATAACAATGAGTAACAATAACGGCATTATGGACTCGCAAGGGTCCAGTACAGATATTCCACAGGCTACGCCAGGTGCGCTATTAAAAGCGGCGCGAGAGGCTGCCAAGTTAAGCGAAGATGATATTGCCAGGGAGTTGCGTATCCCTTTAGGCAATGTTGAGGCTTTGGAATCTGATCAGTACGAAAACCTGGCCTCAGAAACCTTTGTGCTAGGTTATATCCGCGCCTATGCCAGAATTCTTAAGCTGGATGCCGAGCATTTCATTAAGGCTTACCACCAATACCGTGGGCAGTTACAGCAAACCACCGCGACGATCACCAAAACGCTGGAAAAAGAGCCGCAGCAAGAAACTGCCCAAACGCCAGTGTGGCGTAAAACGGCTACCTGGATCGGGGGATTTCTATTTGCCTGGCTGTTGCTGTTCAATTTGTTTGATCAAGATGCAGAGACTCAAACGACCTTGTCTGCTCCAGCAGAGGTGGTGGCTGAGGAAGCCGTTGGTAATAAAGATAGCTTCCCAGAATTGGGCGCAGAAGAGAATCTGGTTGAAGAATCCCAGGTTACTGTTGCAGAGCCCGAGGCTGAAGTAGAGCCTGAGGCTGTTATTGATCAAGCGCCTGCTGTTGCGCCCGCAGAACCAGAATTTCCCGTGGTTAGTGAAGGTCCAAACTCGGCATTGGATACGTTGGTTATGTCATTTAGTGGTGAGTGCTGGTTGGAAGTCACGGATGCCCGCGGTGATGTATTGTCAGCGGATTTGCAACAGGACGGAGATCAAGTTGTCTTGCAGGGCGAGGCACCTTTTGAAGTGATGTTGGGCAATGTCAGGGCGGTAACGGCCGTGCTGAATGATGAGCCCGTAGAATTAAAACCTCGCGGCTTTCGCAAAACCCTACGCACCAAAATTGGTGAGTAGGGCATAAGCTGTTGGGTTAACGATAGGTAAAGAATATGCAGTTTGAATCGCCTATTAAGCGCCGCAAGACGCGTCAGTTAATGGTTGGTGATGTGCCGGTTGGTGGTGATGCACCTATCTCAGTTCAGAGTATGACCAATACCGAGACCACTGATGTTGCTGCAACCGTAGATCAAATTCAGCGTATCCAAAATGCTGGCGCTGATATTGTGAGGGTTTCGGTACCCTCTATGGACGCTGCTGAAGCCTTCGGTGAAATCCGCAAGCAGGTGAATATTCCGCTGGTCGCTGATATTCATTTTGATTATCGAATTGCCCTGCGTGTTGCCGATTTGGGTGTTGACTGTCTGCGTATTAATCCTGGTAATATCGGCCGTGAAAAACGTATTCGCGCCGTAGTCGATAAGGCTCGCGATCTGAATATTCCTATTCGAATTGGTGTAAACGCCGGTTCCTTGGAAAAAGACCTGCAGAAAAAATACGGTGAACCGACACCGGATGCCTTGGTTGAATCAGCCCTGCGTCACGTGGATATACTCGATCAACTCGATTTTCAGGACTTTAAGATTAGTGTAAAGGCCTCTGATGTGTTTATGGCGGTTGCGGCGTACCGCAAGCTGTCTGAGCAAATTGAGCAACCCTTACATTTGGGTATTACCGAAGCAGGCGGCTTCCGTGCCGGTACCGTGAAATCGGCTGTAGGGCTGGGCGCCTTGCTGATGGACGGCATTGGTGACACCTTGCGTATTTCTCTGGCTGCCGACCCGGTCGAAGAAGTCAAAGTGGGTTGGGATTTGCTCAAGAGTCTGAAGTTGCGTTCCAAGGGCATTAACTTTATTGCCTGCCCGAGCTGTTCGCGTCAGAACTTCGACGTTATCAAGACCATGAATGAACTGGAAATGCGTGTCGAAGATATCACTACACCAATGGACGTAGCCGTAATTGGTTGTGTTGTGAATGGCCCTGGTGAATCGAAAGAAGCCGATGTTGGCCTGGCTGGAGGCACTCCTAACAATCTCGTCTATGTTGACGGTGAAGCTCACAGCAAACTGAAAAAAGAAACCCTGGTGGATGATTTGGAAAAAATCATTCGCGATAAAGCGGCGGCTAAAGCAGCTGCTGAAGAAGATTTAATTGCTAAAGCCTGATCAGTCACCCGTCAAGAGTGACTGAACACTAAGGAACCCACATTGAAAAAGCTACAAGCCATCCGCGGCATGAACGATCTGCTGCCGAGCGATTCTCCTGTATGGCAGTATCTGGAATCCACCGTTGCTGATGTGTTACAGCGTTACGGTTACTCCGAGATTCGTTTCCCGATTTTAGAAGCCACCGAGCTGTTTAAGCGCTCTATCGGCGAAGTAACCGATATCGTTGAAAAAGAAATGTATACCTTCGACGATCGCAATGGCGATAGCGTCACCATGCGCCCGGAAGGTACCGCCAGTTGTGTGCGTGCCTGTGAGCAGCATGGTTTGTTGTACAACCAGACTCAGCGTCTGTGGTATACCGGCCCTATGTTCCGCTATGAGCGTCCACAAAAGGGCCGTTTACGGCAGTTCCACCAGATTGGTGTTGAAACCTTCGGTATGGCAGGTCCCGATATTGATGCGGAGATGTTGCTGATTACTGCACGCTTGTGGCGTGAATTAGGTATTGCTGATGCCGTAACCCTGCAACTAAACACCCTGGGTAGTAATGAAGAGCGTGCCCGTTATCGCGATGCGCTGGTAGCTTATCTGAGTGAGCGCAAAGACCAACTTGATGAGGACAGCCAGCGACGCCTGGATTCAAATCCTCTGCGTATTCTCGACAGTAAAGATGCCAATACTCAGGCGCTGCTTGATGGTGCTCCTACTCTGCAAGATTACCTCGGTGAGGAATCCAACGCACACTTTGATGGCTTAAAAGCCATTCTTGATGCGGCGGGTATTGCCTATGAGGTTAATCCACGATTGGTTCGCGGTTTGGATTACTACTGTAACACCGTGTTCGAGTGGGTTACCGACAAGTTGGGTGCTCAGGGAACGGTGTGTGCCGGTGGCCGTTACGATGGCTTGGTAGGGCAGTTGGGTGGTAAGCCAACACCTGCTGTTGGCTTTGCCATGGGTATTGAGCGTCTTGTGCTGATGCTGCAAGAGCTGCAAGTTGTACCTGAGGCGCTGGGGCAAAACGTCGATGCCTACCTGGTCTCCGTAGGCGATGTTAAGGCGGCAGCCTTTAAGCTGGCAGAAACTGTTCGCAACGAACTGCCATACCTGCGCGTGCAGAGTCATTGCGGTGGTGGCAACTTCAAAAAACAAATGAAGAAAGCCAACGATAGTGGGGCGGATATTGCCTTGATTGTCGGTGAGGATGAGGCAAAAAACGGCCAGGTAACCCTGAAATTCCTGCGCGAAGACAAGCCTCAACAAACATTAACTATTGAACAAGCGCTGATTGCACTGCAAGATTAGCACCCCAGTCTCCGGTCGTAGTATGCGGCCGGTTTCTAGCCATTGAAACATTAGGAGTGTTGCGTGACCGCACATCTGACGGAAGAAGAACAATTAGAAGCCCTTAAACGTTGGTGGAATGAGAATGGTAAATCCACGATTGCCGCTATAGTCCTGGCTGTAGGTGGTTATTTTGGCTGGCAGGGTTGGCAGAACCAGCAACAGGAGCAGGCTGAGGCCGCTTCTGCGATGTATCAGGATCTGTTGGAAGCCGCTGTGGTAGAGCCGGGTCAGAGCCTGTCTGAAAGTGATAAAACCACGGCGACTCATCTTGCAGGAAGCTTGAAAAATGATCATGCCAGTAGCTTGTATGCTTCCCAGGCCGCTTTACTGATGGCCAAGCTGGCCGTTGAAGAAGCTCGTCTGGAAGATGCGGCGGCGGAATTGGAATGGGTATTGGCACAAAAGCCTGGCGCGGAAGTGGAACTGATGACCAATTTGCGCCTGGCTCGTGTAGCTATCGCGCAGCAGGATTACACTAAGGCTCAGAGCTTGCTAACCAAACCCCAGGCTGAATTGGGCAGCTTTGCGGCGGCCTATGCCGAGGTGCGTGGTGATGCTTATCTGGCGCAAGGTGAGGCTGATTTGGCGCGTAGCGAATATCAGCAATCTTTGTCTGCTTTAGCGGCAGGTTCCAGCCGTCGACAAATTCTTGAAATGAAAATTAACGATATTCAGGCGGCGCCTGAAGTGGTTGCGGTACAGGGAGAAGAATAACAATGAAACGACTCGCAACATTTGCCTCAACAATGGCCTGTGTGGCCTTATTAACTGCATGTTCCTCAAACGATTCCATTGATCTAGAGCCGGCAGAGCTGGTTGATATTGAGTCCAACCTGGATCTGGATAAACTCTGGGGCGAAGGCATTGGCGATGGTATGGGTGAACAGTACAACCTGTTACAGCCTGCCATTAAAGGTGACGTACTTTATGCGGCAGACCATGAAGGTAATGTCGTGGCGCTGGATCGCAACAGTGGTCGCGAGCAGTGGGAAGTTGAGCTGGAGCAGCGTATTTCCGGTGGTGTAGGTCTGGGTAAGGGCCGTGTATTTGTCGGTACGCTTTCTGGTTTGGTTGTGGCGTTGGATGCAGGTAGTGGTGCCGAACTGTGGCGTCAGCAGGTGTCCAGTGAAGTTTTAGCTCCACCTGCAGGAAATGGCGACATTGTTGCTGTGCAAACCCTGGACGGCAAAGTGATCGCACTCAATGCTGAAGATGGTGAGCAGCGCTGGCGCTATGACACTGTACAGCCAGCACTGACATTGCGAGGTACCGCTGCACCTCTGGTCACTGAAAATACCGTTTATGCCGGTTTCTCTTCCGGTAAAATCCTGGCGATCAGTGCCGATGACGGTATCCTGCGTTGGTCTCAGCGTCTGGCTGTAGCGCAAGGTCGTACAGAGCTGGATCGTGTTATCGATATCGAAGGTGCGCCGCTGCTGGTGAACGATATCCTGTACGGCGCAAGCTATCAGGGCCGTATTATGGCGTTGAACCGTGGCAACGGTCGTCCTATCTGGGCCCATGAAGATTCAACCTATCAAAACCTGTCTGCAGGCCTGGGTTATATCTTCCTGGTAGACAGTGATGACAAGGTGAAGGCCTACAATGCCACCAGCGGCCAGCTGATGTGGGAAAACGACCAGCTGGTACGTCGCCGTCTGGGCGCCAGCACGACCTTTGGCAATTACCTGGCAGTAGCCGATTTCGAAGGTTACGTGCATATTATGAACCAGTCCGACGGTGAGTTTGTTGCGCGTCGCAAGGTCGATGGAGCCGGTGTTCGCGCACCTATGACCAGTGCTGGTGATGTCCTGTATGTCCAGGGTAATAGCGGTGAGCTGGAAGCCCTAACCGTCGTAGAATAACCCTCAGCTAGATTACACAAAGAGGCCGGAACCACTTTTTAGCGGTTCCGGCCTCTTTGCTTTACAATACCCTCATCTTAGATTGTTTTTCCTGAAGTAAGGCACCCATGATTCCTGTTATTGCCCTGGTCGGCCGCCCCAATGTTGGCAAATCCACGCTGTTTAACCGCCTAACCAAAAGCCGTGATGCGCTGGTTGCTGATTACGCGGGGCTTACTCGTGATCGAAAGTACGGTGAGGCTGAACTGGCGGGCCGCAAATACCTGTTGGTGGATACCGGTGGTATCAGTGGCGATGAAGAGGGCATTGATTCTGCCATGGCAGGTCAGTCGCTGTTGGCCATCGAAGAAGCTGATGTGGTGCTGTTTTTGGTGGATTGTCGTGCAGGTCTGACGGCCGCCGATGAAATGATTGCCAAACACCTGCGGGTGAATAACAAAAGAACCTACCTGGTCGCCAATAAGGTCGACGGGGTAAACCACGATGTGGCGATCTCGCCGTTCTACGAACTGGGCATTGGTGAGGTTTATCCAACCACCGCGACCCATGGTCGCGGTGTTAAGTCGTTGATGACCGAAGTGCTGGATACCTTTCCCGAGCAGGAAGAAAACGCCGAGGATGACGAAGCCAAAGGCATTAAAATGGCCATTGTCGGCCGTCCTAATGTCGGTAAATCCACCCTGGTTAATCGTCTGTTGGGTGAAGACCGCGTTGTAGTCTATGACCAACCGGGTACAACCCGTGACAGTGTTTATATCAACTACGAGCGTAACGAGAAGCCCTATACCATTATCGATACTGCCGGTATTCGTCGCCGCAAAAACGTCAAGTTAAGCGTTGAAAAGTTCTCCATCGTTAAAACCTTACAGGCCATCCAGGATGCCAATGTTGTGGTGCTGGTGATGGATGCCAGTGAGGGCATTGTTGAGCAAGATCTGCACCTGATGGGCCAGGTGATTGAATCTGGGCGCGCCTTGGTAGTCGCGTTAAACAAATGGGATGGTCTGGAAGACGAGCACAAGCAGTATATTAAAACAGAGCTGGATCGCCGTTTACGCTTTGTGGATTTTGCCGATTGCCACTTTATCTCTGCCTTGCACGGTACCGGGGTGGGGCACTTGTATGAGTCTATTGAGAAAGCCTACAACTCGGCGACAGAAAAACTCTCGACCAACCATCTGACCCGTATTCTGGAATATGCCGTTAGCTTGCATCAGCCGCCAACCATTAACGGTCATCGTATTAAGCTGCGTTATGCTCATGCCGGTGGTAAAAATCCACCCATTATTGTGATTCATGGCAACCAAACCGATAAGGTACCACCACACTATGTGCGTTACCTGGAAAAGACTTTCCGTAAAGCGCTTGAACTACACGGCACACCAGTCCGTATAGAATTTAAGTCGACGGATAACCCGTTTGCTGGTCGTAAAAACAAGTTGACCAAGCGTCAGGAGGCGAAAAAGCAACGCCTGACCAATCACTTTAAGAAGGCCAAGGCTAAAAACAAAAAGAAAAAATAGCGCTGTGCGGCCAGGATAATTGGCTATAAAAGGATGACAATGAATAAGGATGTAGTTTCACTCTCTTTCTCTCTGCTGGTGGCTTTGCTGGCCCTCTTGGTGCTATCTAACTGCATTTGGGCCACCAGCGTTCCATTTTTCTCCCTCGTTCCCTCTGTATTTTTGGAGATTGCTGTATGTTGATCAGTAATATTGAAGTGGTACCTGGTAAGCGTATTGTCGAGCATTTAGGTTTGGTGCAGGGCAGTACTGTCCGCGCCAAGCATGCCGGTAAAGATATTATGGCTGGGCTGAAAAATATCTTCGGTGGAGAACTAAGCGGCTACACCGAGCTGTTGCAGGAATCGCGTCAGGAAGCGTTGGAGCGCATGGGGCAGCAGGCCGAAGCAATAGGTGCGAATGCGGTGGTGAATGTGCGTTTTGCCACCTCAGCCATCGCTGCTGGTGCCTCGGAAATTTTGGCTTATGGGACTGCTGTTAAGCTCGAGGATCGCTAATGGAAGCCCTGATACAGCTAGGCATATTTCTGCTCTTGCTGACGTTGGGTTATGTGTTTGGGCGTCGAGCAGAGCATAGGCATTATCGCAGTCTGATTGATCGTGAAGATCAGTTTCGCGATATTGTGGTGACCACCGAACGCTTACCGGATCATGAGCATATGGGCCACGATTTCGACTTGGTAAGCGGCAGTGTGGTGGTGTCGGTTGATTATTTTAAAATGGTTGCTGCCGGTTTACGCAGCCTGATCGGTGGCCGTTTACGTGCCTATGAGTCTTTACTGGATCGTGCCCGTCGCGAAGCCGTGTTGCGCATGCAGCAGCAAGCCAGGGACTGTAATGCAAAGCTGATTATCAATACCAAATTTGAAACCAGTCAGATTTCGGGGCAGGCGGGGCAGGGAATTGGTTCGATTGAAGTGCTTGCCTATGGCACAGCATTGATCGCTAAAGGTTAATCCCATGCGCGTCCGTCGCAATCCCAAACTCCCAGAAGGTATTAATGCCTCCCAGGAAAATCCCTTAGTAGAGTTTCTGCTGATGCTGGCGGGGTTGTTGCTGGCACTGGTGATCCTGGTTGGGGTGTTAAGTGTCATGGCACAATGGCTAGCACCAAAGATGCCTTTCTCGTGGGAGCAACGTTTGGCGGCGCCCGTGGCGGAGGTTACGGAAGAGGTCTCGGAGGAGGAGGCTGCTCAATCGACGCAGCAGAATGATCAGTTCGATAACGCAGAGCTTGCGTTGCTGGAATTGGGTAAGGCGTTGGCGGCAACCCAAGGCCCGGTAGGGGATATTGTCTACCAGTTTCACTTGATCGATGAAGAGACCCCCAATGCCTTTGCGACACTGGGCGGACATATCTTTGTGACTACTGGGCTTGTGCAAGCCATTGAATCCGAAAATGGTCTTGCCATGGTGGTTGCCCATGAAATGGCCCATATCAATTTGCGTCATCCTATTCAGGCACTAAGCCGAGGCGTATTACTGCAGTTAGTATTGGGTTTACTGGGGGCCGATACCGGAGCTGTGCAAGCCTTGATGACCCAAACGGGTATGTTGACCTTGTTGTCGTTTAATCGTGATATGGAGCGTGAAGCCGATACGGCTGCACTCATATTGTTAGCCCAGCATTATGGACATGTGTCTGGTGCCGAAGAGTTCTTTAATCGAATGTCAGAGGGACGTGATGATGATCGCTGGCAGGTGTTTTTTCAAACTCATCCCGGTGTCCACGAGCGCTTGGAGAGTATTCAGGCTGAGCTTAAAGGTTCGGCCAAGACGGGTGTTGTTACCGCGTTAGACGCCCGTTTAATCAACTTAAAAGAGTCGGTTTCAGATGATTAGGTCGCATACGGATGTATGCGACCAGGACTATCTGTCAGAGCTTTTCGCACTCCCAGCCCCAGTTGCTGAGTTTGGCAATAAAACCCTGGGCCTTGTCTTCGCAGTAGCCCTGTGTGTTTTGTGCCTGCCAGAGGGTTTCTTTGGTGTCTGGCATCTCGGTATCTTTGTAGTAGTTCACTTCGCACGGCACCTGTTCGGGGGCGTTTAGATAATCAATTTCCAGACGGCGGACAAGTGCTTGATTTGAGCAGCTGTAGCGAATGCTGTTGAGATCTTCAGGCGTGGCAAGCGGCGGCTCGCTATCGGCGGCCATGGCTTCTGTATTTTCCTCAACAGTTTCTTCGGCTGCAGATTCAGGTGTTGCTTCGCTAGCGGCCTCTGCCACAGCGGTTTGTTCGGCCGAGGATTCTGCTTCTTCGGCTTGTGCGTATATAGCGATTAGGCTTGAGATCAGAGTGGCGATCAGTATCGGACTTTTCATTTAATGCTCCTTGCGAATGGGCGGCTGTCGTCGGTTAGGGCGCTAATAGTCTAGTTCAGATATGCCTTTTTTCGAGGATGGGTCTGTTTTTAGGCTGCAAAGTGTGAACTCTTATGCATTTTTCAATGGTTTGAAGTTGGTTTTTATTTAATATTAGATGTTGCTAAATTAGCAATATCTAATGTATTGTTTTAACAATGGTATCGATATGGTGATTTATGTCTACGGATGAGAGCTCCCCAGCAGTGACTGCCGCTGATCTTCAGGCGTTGGCAGCCAATGCCGAGCAAGCTGCAAATTTGATGAAGCAGCTGAGCAACCGTAATCGACTGATGATTCTGTGCACCCTGATGTTTGATGAACTGTCGGTAGGGCAACTTAATGAGCTGATTCCTTTAAGCCAGTCTGCACTTTCGCAACATTTGGCAAGTCTGCGGGAGGCGCAGTTGGTTGCTACCCGGCGCGAAGGTCAAACTATCTATTACCGTCTGCTCGGCGATGAGGTCGGGCGTGTTATCCGGGTGCTTAAAGATATTTATTGTCCCGATTAATATTCTTGCCAAGTAATTTTTTATCCTGAGTGAGGAAGTGATAATGAGTTTTGCCACTATCAGTTTTCAGCAATGGCAACAGCATAAAAATGCTGGCGATCTTTTGGTTGATGTTCGAGGGCCAGCTGAGTATGCCGGTGGTCACGTACCGGGCAGTGTCAATTTGCCCTTGGGTGATTGTTCGCCTGCAGGTTTAAATAAACTGCTGGCTGAATTGGGGTTGCAGGCCACCAAGGTGTGTTTGATTTGTAAAACGGGGCAGCGTAGTCAAATGGCGGCCAAGCAATTGCAGCTTTGGTCTGAAGGAGAGCTCTGTTTGATGGACGGCGGTGTCGACACGATTGGTATCGAGCTGAATAAAACTGCTCAAAAAAATGTTATTCCTTTGGAGCGGCAGGTGCTTGTAGCGGCTGGCTCATTAGTGCTTTTGGGTGTGGTACTGGGAGCTGTTGTTAATCCTGGTTTTTACGGATTGAGTGCCTTTGTTGGTGCGGGGCTGATGGTTGCGGGATTGACGGGGTTCTGCGGTATGGGGTTACTTTTAGCTCGTATGCCCTGGAATAAGCGATAATGGAAAGAAAAGTCACCATCGAATACTACAGTGATGTGTTGTGTGTCTGGGCCTGGATTGCGCAGCGTCGCATTGATGAACTCAACAGCACATTTGGCGATAAAATTAACTGGCATTATCGCTACGTTGATATTTTTGGTGATGCCAAAGGCAAAATAGTTCGCCAGTGGTTTGATCGTGAGTTATTTGATGGTTTTAGTCGCCATGTTGTGGAAGCGGCATCTGCTTATGATACTGCGCCGGTTAACCCAGATGTATGGACGCAGGTTCAGCCAAGTACGTCGGCCAATGCGCACCTGTTGCTGAAGGCTGTTGAGCTGACCTGTTCGGAAGAGGCGTCTGTCTCACTTGCCTTGGCGGTACGTTCTGCATTTTATGTAGATGCGCTTGATATCAGTGATCAAGACCGGTTGTTGGAGATGGCTGCTTCTGCAGGGGGCAATGCTGAAGCTATCGCAAAATGTATTGGTTCCGGTGAGGCTATGGCTGCATTAATGCGTGATTATCAGTTAGCTCACGAGTGGTCTCTTAAGGGTAGCCCTTCTTATGTGCTCGATGGTGGGCGTCAGATTTTATATGGCAACGTGGGATATCGGGTGTTGGCGGCTAATGTGGAAGAGTTGTTGAGGCAACCGGCTGGGGAGGCTAGTTGGTGTTAGTTTTTGTTGAATGCTTCTAAATTAGTTCGTGGCGCTCGTGCTCCGTCATGGCCTCCCAGGGCACGCTTTTCGGCATCCATGCCCGCTCTACGTCGGCGTCCTGCCTCCGAAGGCCCTGGGAGGCCATGACGGAGCACGAGCTTCAGGTCGATTTAGGTTTTCTTATCGGGAAGGTTAATTCACTGTTTCAACAACGCAAGTTAATTCACCTTCACCAAGCTTGGTATTAATGCGCTCGCCAATATCTACCTGCGTAGCCTTGCGAATAATTTTTCCATCCTGATGAGAAGTAATGGCGTAGCCGCGTTTTAGAGTGTTTAACGGGCTAACGGTATCCAGAAGATCAACCGCTTTACCAAGACGTTGTTTTTGGCGTTCAAGCTGGTTGCTCATCTGTGTTGTAAGGCGGTTTTGCAGCTGTTTTACCACTTCTTTGTGTTGCTGGATTGGTTTTTCCGGATGCAAATAGCTCTGTCGGCTTGCCAGGTTGTCGAGACGTAACCGAGTAGTTTGTAGGCGTTGGTGCATCACCTGTTGCAAACGAATTTCAAGGTGGTCCAGTCGCTGGCTTTGTGCTTGTAGTTTTTCGCCGGGATGGCGAAGTCTGGCGTGTAAACTGTCGAGTCGTTGTTGCAGCTGTTGCAGTTTTCTCGCAGCGCTTTCTTCCAGTAATACTTCCATACCGCAAAAGGTTTGCAGCATTTCATCGCCGTCTGGGGTGATTAATTCTGCCGCTGCCGAAGGTGTTGGTGCGCGCATATCGGCGACATAGTCGCTGATCGTGATGTCGACTTCGTGGCCTACGGCGCTAACGACAGGGATGCGGCTATTGGCTATCGCATAGGCAACGCTTTCTTCATTGAATGGCCATAGGTCTTCAAGTGAACCACCGCCGCGACCGACAATCAGTACGTCGCAATTGCTTAAGCGATTGGCGCTATCCAGGGCGCGGCAAATTTGCGGTGCGGCTTCCTGTCCCTGTACTGCAACCGGGAAAATGGAAACCGGTGTCATGGGGAAGCGTCTTTCCAATACGGTCAGTATGTCTCGAATAGCTGCGCCGCTCGGCGAGGTGATTACACCAATATGGCGGGGCAGGGTTGGCAGCGGTTTTTTGAGTTCCGGTGCGAAAAGTCCTTGCTGGTATAGGCGGTGTTTTAGCTCTTCAAATGCTCGTTGCAGGGCACCAAATCCGGATTCCTCCATATGTTCAACAATGAGTTGGTAGTCGCCGCGGCCTTCATACAGGCTAACTCGCGCACGTACTAATACCTGTTGTCCTTGTTGGGGAGGTTGGCGCACTCGCATATTGCGGTTGCGGAACATGGCGCAGCGAATTTGAGCCTGGGCATCTTTCAGGGTGAAGTACCAGTGGCCGGAGGAAGGGCGGGAAAAGTTGGATATTTCGCCCTCCACCCATAGCAGGGGCAGGTGGGTTTCCAGCAGTTGCCGGGAGCGGCGGTTTAGCTGGCTGACGGAGAGTATTTCACGCTGTGGTTGTTCGCTGAGCATAATGTGACAAACGTATGTCTTTGTTTTTATTCGTAATGTAATTGGCGCCCATTGTACGCGAGCTGGGGCTATTGCCAAGCATCCTGAGAATCTGCTGCTAGACTCTTTCTGTAGGTGTTTATTTTTGCAAGATATGACAAAGGGGTTGTTCATGAAGTTGGAAAGTTTGTTTGAGCAAAGTCATCGCATGCCCAGCATTCCCAAGGTGGTGCAGGAGCTTATCGACAGTTTTAGTGACGAGAACGTTGATCTCGACACGATTGGCAGCAAGGTGGCTATGGATCAGGTCATTACTGCCAAGGTATTACGTTTGGCTAATTCGGCACGGTTTGGGCTGCCGCGGCAGGTGACCTCAGCCAATGATGCTGTGGTGCTGTTAGGTTTTAATGCCTTGCGGACGCTGGTATTGGCTTCGGGGGTCACTGGGGCGTTTGAGGATACCGAAGGTCTGAAAAAGGCCGAGTTTTGGAGTAATAGTTTCTCTGTGGCGACCATTGCCAAGATGATTGCACAAAAATCGACCGTGGAATTAAATCCTGAAACGGCCTTTACCTGCGGCATGTTGCACAACGTGGGAGAGTTGCTGCTGCACGTGGTGGCTCCTGAAGAGATGCAGATGGTGACCAAGGCCATCGCCGCTGGCGGAGCAAGACAGGCGACCCAGAGAAGTATATTGGCGATCGATTACACTGAAGTTGGCGCAGAATTAGCCCGTTTGTGGCGCTTCCCGGAAGAGATTCAGGAGGCTATTGCCCAGCAGATAGATCCTCTGAGTGAAGATGAGGTCTCTTCCCTGGCTTGTGTGGTGAATTTGGCTCTCTATACCAGTCGCCGTCTTAATGCCCAGGAAGGGGATTATCAGGAGCCGATACCTGAGGATCTGGTAAAGGTGTTGGGCGTTGATATTGAGGCGCTTTTGGCTGACGAAGAGGCCATTCGAGAGGCTGCCAGTACCTTCGATTCGCTCGTCTCCTAGCCAGAATCTCTATTTCTGGTTTTTTCGTGTCTATCTTGCCCTGAAAGTGGGCAGGATAGACGCTATTTGGTTTACCCAGGTCATTGTTTTGCCTTATAATTTCGGGTTTACCCGGAGCTGTCATTTAGGCGCATTATTCTCCGCTTAGACTGCCCCCAGACAGCCCATTAACCCCTAATTTGAGGTTGGATCCCCTATGTTACGGATTGCTCAGGAAGCGCTTACCTTTGATGATGTATTGCTGGTACCCGGTTATTCCGAGATTACCGCCAAGCATGTATCCCTGAGAACAAAGCTAACCCGTGAAATTGACCTGAATATCCCGCTGGTGTCTGCCGCGATGGATACGGTTACCGAGGCCCGCCTGGCCATTTCTATTGCCCAGGAAGGTGGCATTGGCATTATTCACAAAAGTATGACCATTGAGCAGCAGGCGCAGGAAGTACGCGCTGTTAAGAAGTTTGAGGCTGGTGTTGTACGTGATCCTGTAACTATCGAGGCTGAAGCATCCATTCGTGAGTTGGTAGCATTATCCAATCAACACGGTTTCTCCGGTTTCCCTGTGATGCAGGACGGCGATCTGGTCGGTATCGTGACCGGCCGTGATGTGCGTTTCCAATCTGATCTGGATGCCACGGTTTCCAGCATCATGACACCAAAAGACAGGCTGGTTACTGCCCAGGAAGGCGCTGCACCAGAAGCGGTTCGTGAGCTGTTGCACAAACACCGTATCGAAAAGGTATTGCTAGTCGATGATGCCTTTGCCTTGAGCGGCATGATTACCGTTAAGGATATGGATAAAGCCGAGAAGTATCCTAACGCCTGTAAAGACCCTGAAGGTCGTCTGCGCGTAGGTGCTTCTGTAGGTACCAGTCCTGATACTGATGATCGCGTTGCAGCCTTGATCGAAGCCGGCGTTGATGTGCTGGTTGTTGATACCGCCCACGGTCACTCCAAGAACGTTATCGATCGTGTTCGCCTAATTAAAGAGGCTTACCCAAATGTTCAGGTTATCGGTGGCAATATTGCTACGGGTGATGCAGCCAAAGCGCTGGTTGAAGCCGGCGCTGACGGCGTAAAAGTGGGTATTGGTCCTGGCTCTATCTGTACTACCCGTATCGTCAGTGGTGTAGGTGTGCCGCAGATCTCTGCTATCGCTAATGTGGTTGATGCATTGGATGGTACTGGTGTGCCGGTTATTGCTGACGGTGGTATTCGTTTCTCCGGTGATATCGCAAAAGCGGTTGTCGCTGGTGCCAGTGCCGTAATGATGGGCTCCATGTTTGCCGGTACTGAAGAGGCGCCAGGTGAAGTTGAGCTGTATCAGGGGCGTACTTACAAAGCTTACCGTGGTATGGGTTCTCTGGGCGCTATGGCGAAAACCCAGGGTTCTTCTGACCGTTACTTCCAGGATGCCAGTCAGGGTGCTGAGAAGCTGGTACCAGAAGGTATCGAAGGTCGTGTGCCTTACAAGGGCCCAATGGCGGCTATTGTGCATCAGATGATGGGTGGCTTGAGTTCGGCTATGGGCTACACCGGCAGCCGTGATATTCAAACCATGCGCACCGTACCTGAGTTTGTTCGTGTGACTACCGCCGGTATGGGTGAGTCTCACGTACACGATGTACAGATTACTAAAGAAGCGCCGAACTACCCGATTGGCGGACGTTAATCGCTGAATAAAAAAAACGGTGCAGGTAATGCACCGTTTTTATTTTTCCCAATTTAAAACCTCAACAAGTTAGCAGATTTTTCAATGACCCAAGATATTCACGCTCAGCGTATTTTGATTCTCGACTTTGGTTCGCAGTACACCCAGTTAATCGCGCGTCGCGTTCGCGAAATTGGTGTTTACTCTGAAATTCGCGCCTTCGATATGACCGAGGAAGAAATTCGCGATTTTGATCCTCGCGGTATTATTTTGGCCGGTGGTCCAGAATCTGTGCACGCAGGTGAGTCTCCGCGCGCGCCTCAGTGTGTGTTTGAGTTGGGCGTTCCTGTTCTGGGTATCTGCTACGGCATGCAAACCATGGCTGAGCAGCTGGGTGGTAAAGTTGAGCCATCCAATGTGCGTGAGTTTGGTTATGCGCAAATTAAAGTGCACGGCAAAAGCGCTCTGCTGCACGATATTCGCGATCATGTAGGTCACGATGGTGAATCCTTGCTGGACGTTTGGATGAGCCACGGTGACAAGGTGACTCAAATTCCGGAAGGTTTTGAGTTAATGGCATCGACCGATTCCTGTCCTATCGCCGGCATGTACTGTGAAGAAAAAGATTTCTACGGTGTTCAGTTTCACCCGGAAGTGACTCACACCCTGCAGGGCAAGCGTATTTTTGAACACTTTGTGTTGGAGTTGAGTGGCTGTGAGCCGCTGTGGACGCCAGCCAACATTGTTGAAGATGCCATCAACAAAGTACGTGAGCAGGTAGGTATCGATAAGGTTCTGCTGGGCCTGTCCGGCGGTGTAGATTCTTCTGTGGTTGCCGCGCTGCTGCACAAAGCCATTGGCGATCAGCTAACCTGTGTATTCGTTGATAACGGTCTGCTGCGTAAAGACGAAGGCGACCAGGTGATGGACATGTTCGCCAAAAACATGGGCGTTAAAGTTATCCGTGCCGATGCTGAAGAGCTGTTCCTTGGCAAGCTGAAAGGTGAATCTGATCCAGAGCAGAAGCGTAAAATTATTGGTAACACCTTTATCGAAGTCTTCGATGATGAGGCGGCCAAGCTGAAAGATGTTAAATGGCTGGCGCAGGGCACTATCTACCCTGATGTTATCGAATCTGCTGCGGCTAAAACCGGTAAGGCTCACGTGATTAAGTCTCACCACAACGTGGGTGGCTTGCCTGAAGATATGGCGTTCGAGCTGGTTGAACCACTGCGTGAACTGTTCAAAGACGAAGTACGTAAGATTGGTCTGGAACTGGGCCTGCCTTACGATATGGTTTACCGTCATCCGTTCCCTGGCCCTGGCCTGGGTGTTCGTATTCTGGGTGAAGTTAAAAAAGAATACGCCGATATCCTGCGTGAAGCCGATGCAATCTTCCTGGAAGAGCTGCACGCTGCCGATTGGTATCACAAAACCAGCCAGGCTTTCGCGGTATTCCTGCCAGTAAAATCTGTTGGTGTAGTAGGTGATGCCCGTCGTTATGAGTGGGTTGTGTCTCTACGTGCAGTAGAAACCGTTGACTTTATGACAGCTCGTTGGGCGCACTTGCCATATGAGCTGTTGGAGAAGGTTAGTAACAGAATCATTAACGAAATTTCCGGGGTTTCCCGTGTGGCTTATGATGTGTCCAGTAAGCCGCCTGCAACTATTGAATGGGAGTAATCACTCCGATTTCTGATTGTGAAACGGCCACTATTTAAGTGGCCGTTTTTGTTTGTGCTGCGGGTTCGGTGCTTCGTAGCCCGCGCAGGTACCCTGGGGGTCTTTTCAAAACACGCAATTGCCATCCCTGGCGCTCGTCGGCGACGTCCCTGTCGCCCACGGTTTTGAAAAGACCCCCAGGGTACCTACGCTCAGATCCTGCCATTTTCAAGAGTAAGCTAAGGTTTCTCCGTAGGTAGGGGGAGTGGGAGGGAGTGTCCATCTGAAACCTTCAGCGACACGGACGTCGCTGAAGAGCGCCAGGGATGGCTTCATGCGTGTTTCAGATGGACACTCCCTCCTGCTCACCCGGATTTAGAAATCCTAAACTAACAACCAAGCCAACACCTCAGCCATCGATGTGTCACGGTTATCGTTTTTAACGCTACCCACTTCCCATTTTCTCCTAATTGACCAACAATGGAGTATTAACACACGAGGAGTGCGGTGCCATGCTGTTTCTACGTCATTTAGTCGATGGTGATCCAATCAGCACCTATGAGCTGGGTGGCAAGATCACCATTGGGCGTGCCAAGCACAATAGCATCAATGTCAATGATGCCACCGCCAGTGGCGAACATGCGGTGATTGAGCCAGAGGGCGAGGCTTATATCCTGCGGGATCTCGACAGCACCAATGGCGTGTTTGTGGCAGGTAAGAAGATTGAAACTGCCGAGTTAAAGAGTGGCGATGTGATTACTATTGGTACCCATGTATTTGAGGTTACAGACAGCCCATCGGTAGATCTTGATAAAACGGCCAAAATCAAGAAGAGTTGGATTCCTGGGGTTTTCTTCACCGAAAAATAATAGAAAATTGAAGGTGGGTGAGAATGGCAAATAGGTTGATCTCCTGGATTAACTGGCGAGTGCTGGTAGCCTTGGTTGCTACTGCGCTGGTATTGCTGCCGACTTTACCCAAACCACTGCAGCTTCTCTCAGTTCTTGACCCATATTTATATTCACTCGGTGTTCGACTGAGTGTATTACCGGCGCCGCAATTGAATATAAAGTTGCTCGCCGTTAGCCCGGAAGATATTCAAACCTTGCAGCAGGATCCGGCACGGGAAACAGCTCTGCAACAACTCTTGCAACAACTTTCTGCTGCTTCGAAAAAACCGGTTACTGGCTTGATAATTGATGACTTGCCCTTGGTGCATGCGACAGCGGCAGAGCAGGTACTGGTTGATCAAACGGACAATGCGCAAGCCCAGGCGTTACTTTCATCTAAGCAGCAGGTCGTTGAGTTTTTAAAGCGTGATACGGTTATTGTTGGCAGTCGACAAGGCATTGCCCAGGCCTTGAGCGAGGAAGATCGCATTCAGCTTGAAACCAATATGATTCAAGATTATCTAGCCTGGTTACCCGATCCTTTACAGCCCGCCTTGAAATCACTGGGCTTCTATCCCGCTGGTGAGTTGGTATCTGTCCCTGTGTTAGGTCAAGAGCCTGGGAGGCAGGATCAGCCATTATTATGGCGGCAGGGGACGAATCTCTATTCTGACTTTGTGCTTTCTCTTTACCGGCAATACGTAGCAGCGCCAGATGCGGTCTGGCAGCTAGGTGGTGATCTAAGATTGGCCAGTACATCGATTCCGTTGTCTTTGGACGGTTATCTTGCACCAGCATTTAATGTAAATACACCAGCTATTCAAGCGCTTTCACTGAAACGGCTTGGTGTTGATCATGCTGTTACGGCAGATGTAATGAGTGATTTAGGGAAAGCTGAAATTATCATTATAGGTGATGATGAAAATCAGTTGCGCCGTATGGCCGCGACATTAATCAGTTTAGAGCACCGAGCTTTTTACATTACGCCATTTTGGCATTGGGGCTTAATTAAATTACTGGCATTGCTTGCCGCTCTTTATTTATGTGTATTGATTCCCCGTATGCGAACGGCTACAGCGCTGCTGGCAACCTGTTTGTGGTTGGTCGTATTGGCTGTGGTGCAGTTGGGCTGGCAGATTATTCAGTGGCAGTGGCTGCCAATGGGTAGCGTGATGGGGTTGCTGGTTATTGGTCATGCGGTTATGGCGTTGTGGCAGTACCAGCATCAGCGTCAATGGCAGTGGCAATTACGCGCCAATCAATCGTCTGTAGCGTTGGCGCGTCAGCTTTGCCGCGAAGCTCGCTACGAGGATGCTCAGGAGGTTTTGCGTGATACTGATACGGCAAAAGAGGTGCTGGCGATTCTCTACGATATTGGTGCTCAGCAGGAGCGCAAGCGTCAGTTTGATGCAGCTATTCTCACGTATCGTGCGCTGCTACAGCGAAAGCGCAACTTTCGCGATGTCGTAGAGCGTTTACAGAACCTGGAAGCCATGCAGCAACCAGTGCAAAGTGTGTCACTGCAGCAAAGCCAGCCAGACATTGCCAAAACCTTGGTGCTGGAAAACAGTAAGGTTAATAAACCGGTATTGGGGCGTTATGAAATTGAGCGGGAGTTGGGGCGGGGCGCTATGGGTGTGGTTTACCTTGGCCTTGATCCTAAGATTACCCGCCGTGTGGCGATTAAAACCCTAAGCTACGATAATTTCGCTCCAGATCAATTGGCTGATGTTAAAGCGCGCTTTTTTCGGGAGGCCGAAGCCGCGGGGCGGTTAAGTCATCCCAATATCGTAACCATTTTTGATGTCGGCGAAGAGCATGATCTGGCATTTATAGCGATGGATTTTATTGATGGCAGGCCGTTAAGTGATTTTTCTCAGTCGGGGCAATTGCTTGAACCTGTGCAGGTCTATCGTTATATGGCCGATGTTGCCGAGGCCCTGGATTATGCACACCAGAATGATGTGGTGCATCGCGATATTAAACCTTCCAATATGCTGTTTAATACACAAGCGGATAAAGTGACAGTTACCGATTTTGGTATTGCACATATTACCGATGAATCCCGTACGCGAACGGGGGATATTCTGGGTAGCCCACTGTATATGTCACCTGAGCAATTAAAAGGTCAGGCTGTGGACCGATCGACGGATATTTACAGTTTGGGTGTTACCTTTTATCAATTGTTGAGCGGGGTATTACCCTTTACGGGCGATAACCTGGCGAGCCTGACATACAATATTATTCATAAAGATTTTAAAAGTGTACGTAAGTGTCGTAAGGATCTGCCGGCCAGTGCTACACGCATCATTAACAAAGCGATGCAAAAAGATCCGGCTAAACGCTTTGAAAGTGCCAAAGAAATGGCCGAAGCGATTCGCAAAAGCTTGCAGAAAGATTTTGCCGAGCAGTTGGTAGGTTGAGGCAATAATCTATGGGCATAACTTAAGGGGAGAACGCCTATGGCTATTTTGGCCCAGTTAATTGACGATGTAGTGGTTCACAAATTTGAGCTTTCTAAAAATGAGATCTCGGTGGGGCGCCACCCCAGCAGTGATATTCAAATTGAAGATGCATCGGTAAGTGGGCAGCACGCTTGTATTCGACTCAAGCAAAACGAGCACTTTCCCGAGTATCAGGAAATTTATATTGAGGATCTAAACAGCACCAACGGCACCTTTGTAAACGAAGAGGCGGTCACTGGAATGGTGCGGCTGCACCACAATGACACAGTTCGCGTGGCCTGGAATCGGTTTAAATTACTCGATCCCAGTGAGGCGGATATGGAGCAAACCGTTCACATGATCAAACGCTAAAAAGATATACGCAAAAGTTCTTAACTTGCTGATATCTATACTTTTTTTGTGGCTATTCAGTCACTGTTATATTAGCGTAACATGTGGCTTTTACTGACACCTGCAATCTTGTACACTCAGTGAAAAGCGAGGTGTCTCCAGGGCGATTACATACACTGCTCCTTGAGAAGTTTCGGGATAATAACGATAAGTGGCTTAGCCTATAACCCTGATGAGCAGTACTTCGACGTCTATTCAGGCACTCCAGCACGATCTGGATTTGCCTATTGATAGGTCCACACTCAGTCTCCTAGAACAGTCGGTTGATGCTGTCTGGATAGTGGGACTCGATGGTCGCATTGTCTATGCGACGGCAAGCGTTCAGAAAACCTATTCTCTTGGGCCTGTACCTTTAGGTCAGACCTTGGATCAACTTGAATTCTTTGATACCCGCATCCCCGTTGTCTGTGACTACCTTCAGGCATTACAAGATCACAAGCATTACCAAAACGATCAGTTTCTGTTTAGCTTTAAGCATCGTGCGCCATCGGTTGCCAGGGTAGTCGGTCAGCCACTGTTTGACAGTGAAGGTCAATACAAGGGCTATTTAACTTCTGCGATAGATCTGGGGGGCAGTGGCGTTGTTAATTATATGCGCGATCGCCTTGCCGTTCATGGGGATCAAGCGGTAAATCAACCGGAATACGAACTCGACCACTTTGTCCAAACACTGCAGCAAACGCTGGGTATTGATAGCGTTATGATCAGCGGTGTTGAAGGCAGCAAAATGGATGTGTTGTCGTTTTATCAGCGCGGGGTAAAGCAACCCGTCTATGCGCTCGACATTCATGGTACGCCCTGTGAGAAAACCCTGGAGCAAGGCAGCTATATCGTTTTGCGGGATATGCCACGCCACTATGCTGACGTCAGCAAACTGATGGAAGCCGAAACCTATATGGGTTATCGCCTGGATGATGTTCAGGGCAAACCGATGGGATTACTGTGTGCGTTTCACGGTCAGGAATTGGTTCCCGTTGAGGTAGTGGCCCAGGTTCTTGATAGTGCCTCGACTTTAATTGCTCCCGTCTTAAGTCATTATCTTGGCGGTAAGCGTTTTAACGATCAAACCTCGGCACTTACTCAGGCTTATCGACTTGCTAAAGTTGGTACCTGGTTAAACTATCCAGGGCGAGGCACTAAACCACGTTGGTCACCAGAAACCTTTGAGGTGTGGGGCCTGGCCGAGGGGCAAGAACCTGATCTTAAATTGATGTTTGATCAGGTTCACCCAGAAGATCAGGAAAAAGTGGCCTATCACTGGAATAATCTTGAATCTATCGGCAGTTATACCCTGGAATACCGCATTACTGATAGCCACGGCCGGATAAAGTGGTTACTGGAAAGTGCGGAAACTGAATTGGATGAGCAGGGTGCTTATCGCCGTGTTGTTGGCGTGATTCAGGATATCAGCGAGCAAAAACGTGACGAAGAACAGTTGCGAACCTTGGCTCATGCTGTATTTGAAAGTTCAAGTATTGTTTACACCCTGGATCGCCGTGCGCGTATTGTTGATTGTAATCCTGCCTTTGAAGAATGCACCGGCTACAGTCGTGAAGAAGTGCTTGGCCAGCCAGGAACCATTTTAAATACGGCTAATACCCCTCGAGTCTTGTACTGGGGGCTGTGGCGTAAACTCTTGTCAGGCCAGGAATGGCGAGGCGAAACAGAAAACAAACGTTGCAATGGTGAGCATTACTGGGCACAAACTGTTATTACCCCGGTGCGAAACAGTAACGGCGAAGTCATCAGTTATCTCTGTGTACAGGAAGATATTACGGAGAAAAAACGCCAAGATGCCATGTTGCGCCATCAGGCTTATCACGATGGTTTAACCGGTTTAGCCAATCGACGTAAAGTACAGGAGGAGCTCGAAGAGCTGCTTAAAAAACAGCAGGCGGTGTCCTTGCTGTTTATTGACCTTGATGGCTTTAAATACGTCAACGATTCCCTCGGTCATATTGTCGGCGATGGCTTGTTGCAACGGGTTGGCAAACGCCTGCAGTCCACTATCAGAGAAGCCGATTTGCTTGCGCGTTTGGGTGGTGATGAGTTTCTGGTGGTATTGGAATCAAATTCCGATGCGGAGTTAACCGCAGAGCGCATCTTGAAAGTACTTTCTCATCCGTTTGAAATCAGCGGCCGTATCATGCACCTCGGCGCCAGTATTGGCATAGTAACCTCGCCAGATGATGGCGATACTTCAGAAGTGTTGTTGCGCAATGCGGATGCGGCGATGTATCACGCCAAGTCAAAGGGAAAAAATACCTACAGCGTTTTCTCCAGCGATATTTACCGTCACAGTGCACGGCGTATGCAGCTGGAAATTGGCTTGCGTCATGCTCTGCAGCGTGGTGAACTTCGACTGCATTACCAGCCACAAAAGTTTCTTGCAGATGGTCGTTTATTTGGTGCAGAGGCGCTATGTCGTTGGTATAGCCACGAGTTAGGCGATGTATCCCCCTCTGAATTTATTCCGTTGGCCGAAGAGATTGGCTTAATTGATGATCTTGGTGATTGGGTGGTTCGGGAAGCATTGCGCAGTTGTCGTCAGTGGCGCGAAGCGGGTGTTGAAGATGTTGTGGTTTCCATAAACGTTTCACCAAGACAATTGCGTTCGGATTCTCTACTGACCACGATCAGTGGGGCGCTGAAAGAGTTCAGACTGCCTGCTTCTGCATTATGTGTCGAGGTGACAGAAACCCTGCTGATGGACAGCTATGATAAAGCACAATCTTTATTAAATAGCCTGCGCGAGCTGGGTGTGAGTTTGGCGATTGATGATTTCGGTGTGGGCTATTCCTCGCTGAGCTATCTTAAGCGTTTTCCCTTCGACAGTTTAAAAATTGATCGCAGTTTTGTTGGTGATATGGAAAACAATGAGGACGATCATACCCTGATCAGAACTATCGTACAGCTGGGGCATAACCTGGGCTTAAAAGTGGTTGCCGAAGGCGTAGAGAATCAAGCCCAGCAGGATCTGTTAACTGCTATCGGCTGTGATGCTATTCAGGGCTACTGGTTAAGCAAACCCATCGATGGTGATAGCTTCCTCGATTTGGTTGTCGAGCAGACAGTCGTTAGTTGTTAGCAGTTACAGAGCTGTCTTGTAATAAAACTGTCACTCAGCCATTATACCGCCGGTCTTGCTTAATCTATCAACCGTTGAGGAGGGAACCCCCTATGATGAAATCCATTAAGATTCTTGCCGCTTTGTTGGTCATGCTGCCTTTAGCCAGTTTTGCTGAAGATGCTACGGTATACTTTGTTGCGCCAACCGATGGCCAGGAAGTGACCAGCCCGGTAACCGTAAAATTCGGTTTGAAGGGCATGGGTGTCGCGCCAGCTGGTGTGGACCGCGACAATACGGGCCATCACCATCTGCTTATCGATGTGGAAACTCTACCAGACCTGAGTCTGCCGTTACCAAGTTCCGAGCAGGTGCGTCATTTTGGTGGTGGTCAGACTGAAACCAGCATTGAGTTGGCACCTGGTAAGCATACCTTGCAATTGGTGCTGGGTAATTACGCCCATATCCCCCATTCCAAGCCGGTTATTTCCAAGAAGATTACGATCACTGTGAAATAACTGATCGAACTCTTCTGTATAAAAAAACCGAAGCCATGGCTTCGGTTTTTTTATGGGACAAATTTATGAGGCAGTGCTAGACATGGAAGCGGTGGCGGTAGGCCCGAGGAGTAAGGCCTGTTTTACGCTGGAACAGGCGGCTGAACGAACTTAAATCCGTATAACCTACCTGGGACATAATGACCTCGACGGACTGATCCGTGGTCTCCAGCAGGCGCTTGGCTGTGTCAATGCGCAAGTTTTGCAGATAGCGATTCGGTGTTTCGCCAAGGGCATTATTAAAACGCCTGATCAGCGTTCGGGCACTCACCTTTAGTACCTCTGGCAAGTTACTGACAGCGGCACTTTCCTTAAGGTTATTTTGCAGCCAGGTTTGCGCATCGGCTACTAATGAGTCCGTGTGTTCCAGTTGTTGCTGCAAAGTCAGGAAAGGCGTCTGCTCCATGCGGTTAAGATCAACCAACAGCAGTTTTGAAACCAGTGCGGTGATCTGCGGACCCATATAGCGATTGATAATGTTGAGCGCTAGCAGTTGATCAGAATTACCCGCAGCACCGGTCAGAATATTATCGCTTTCCACAATCAGCTGCTCGATATCCAGTTGAATGGAGGGGTAGCGATCTCGAAATTGATCTTTTAACCACCAGGCTGTTGTTGCAGAGCGATTATCAAGCAAACCGGATTCGGCCAGCGAAAACACGCCGGTGCAGTGGCTGACAATGAGATCGGTATCACGGCGTTCATATAGCCACTGAAACAGCTCTGTGAGTTCGGTTAAGTCCTTATCCCACTGGGCTCGCGTGGTATAGGTTAGGGCAGGGATAACGATTATATTGCTCTCGGGAGCCTCTTTAAGGCTGGAATCCATGGCAACTTTTAGCCCCGTGGCCGCTTCTACCGGCTTACCGTCAATACTGGCAGTATGCCATTCAAACTGCACATCCTGATTACCAAAGGTTTTCTGCCACTGGCGATTGGCTACATGCAGCAAATCCTGAAAGGCGCCAAGATTGGACAATCGATGATTCGGGGGAACGGCAAAGGTCACGCTGGGCATGGTATATCTATCATCAGTTAACACATCTGTTGCCATTCTATGGCTTCAGAGCGGGGGATAGAAGCCAAAATAGGCGCTTTTCACATAATTGGTGTTAAAAATGCCATTAATCTGGCTAACGATGACGTTTTAGCCCCAAAAGGTCCTTTTTAAAATAGCCCTGGTTTACGTTACACTCTGCGCCGCCTCGAACATGATCGGGGCTATTTATATCTGAGTAAACGCTAGTCAAAGGGGTAAGCAGGTGGATATCAAACCTGGTAAATATCGCCACTATAAAGGCAAAGACTACGAAGTCTTCCATGTGGTGCGTCACAGTGAAACCGAAGAGCAGCTGGTGGCTTACCGCTGTCTGTACGGTGATTACAGCTGGTGGGTTAGACCCTTGGCAATGTTCCAAGAGACCGTCGATATCGATGGCGAAACTATCCCGAGATTTAGCTACGTTGGGCCAATGCCATCCGACGAGGCCTACTTCTAGTGCGGTGGCGCTGCCCGGTCTGTGACGGGCCCATCACCCTGGGTGAGCGCGATGCCGCATGCCCCAATAATCACCGCTTCGATCGCGCCAAGCAGGGCTATTACAACCTGTTACTGGCCAATCAAAAGCGCAGTAAGCAACCCGGAGACAGCCGGGAAATGATTGCTGCACGCCATGCGTTTTTACAGGCAGGGCACTATCAACCCCTGGCTGAATGCCTTACCCGAATCGCCAGTCGCTGTGCCGATGATCGCTCTTCATTCAAACTGTTGGATGTTGGCTGTGGTGAAGGTTATTACAGTGCCAGTGTCGCCCGAGCTTTAACGCTGGTATCGCCGTTTGCAGAAGTTGCTGGCATCGATATTTCCCGCGATGCCTTAAAACTGGCCAGCCGCCAGTACCCAGAACAGAACTTTGTAGTTGCCAGCGGTTTTAACTTACCGCTGCAGGATAATGAACTGGATATGGTAATGCGGGTGTTTGCACCTGGCGATGCCGAAGAAGTACAGAGGGTATTAAAACCCGAAGGTTATCTACTGATAGCTTACCCAGGGCCACGGCATTTGTATGAGTTAAAACAAGAGCTATACGACGAAGTAAAACTCCATGAAGTGCCGGAGATTCCGCCTGGCTTTTCGGTGGTTGATGAAGAGGCACTTAATTTTACGGTGAATTTAAACTCCCGTGAGCAAGTGCAGTCTTTATTACAGATGACGCCGTTATTCTGGCGCGGCAAACGCGAAGTAAAGGCAAGCCTCGAACAGTTTGAACAATTTGAAGTAACCGCGGATTTTATCGTCCGCTGTTATGCTCCGGATCATTAGGTCATTCACTGTTATGAGCGATAGCAACACCATTCCAACCACTGATCAACACTGGATGCAGCATGCCCTGAAGCTGGCCGCCAAGGCTGAAGCGTTGGGAGAAGTACCTGTAGGGGCCGTTGTTGTTAAGGATGGCGAAGTGGTGGGTGAAGGCTGGAATCAGCCTATCAGTGGCCATGATCCGACGGCTCATGCCGAAATTATGGCTTTGCGCCAGGCCGCTCAACGACTGCAGAACTACCGCCTGCCTGGCTGTGAGATGTACATCACCATCGAACCCTGCACCATGTGCTCAGGGGCTATTGTACATGCGCGTATCTCGCGGGTGATCTTTGCTGCGCCTGAGCCTAAGGCTGGGGCAGTGTTGAGCAATGGTCAGGTGTTTGATGCTGAGCATATGAACCATCGTGTCACATATACCTCTGGCGTTTGTGAGGAGGAAGCTGTTGGGCAGATTCAGGCTTTCTTTAAGCGACGTCGGGCTGAGGCTAAGGCTCTTAAGAAGGGTGCTTCTCGGAGTGAAGATAAATAAATCCGGAGCCAGCCGGTAAAGCTGCTCTTCGCGCCCATAAGCGGGGTTGTAGCACCAATCCCCTGATAGCAATTAGAAATATTAAGAACAATTTGTAATATCGCCTAATTATTAGGCATATTGATTGAGTCCTGTCTTGATTGTTGTTATAGTGCGCGCCGCGTGATGCCAACAGGTGATGAATTCTGTTCTAACCTATTGAATTTAAGCTATTTTTTGCTTTATCGCTGAATTTTAGGCTTGGCAAACGCTCTCCGTAGTCTGTTGATACGTTATTGCCGCTTTGGGGTGTATTTTTAAGCGGATTTGCATGCAGTACGGGCACGAATTACCTGATTTTTTGAGTCTCTGAGCTTGTCGGTTTTGAAGCTTTGGGGGGCCTTAAGGAGCTCAATATGCGTTTAGTTAAGTTGGTGTATTTGAACCATCGTGTTGTGTCGCGGGGTAAACTGGGCGGATTTATGCAGTTGTCCGGTCAGCGACATGACGGTTACTGGTTTTAAGCGAGTGGTTCTTTGATGTAAAGCTTATCCTTCTCACAGGACTTTCCTGCAGGATACTAACCCGGTCTGGGTAACCAGACCGGGTTTTTTATTGCCTGCTATTTGTGGCAGAAATCTCAGCGATGGCTTTGTTTTGGCCGGTAAAGCAGTTACTCTGCTGTTCTATTCCTCTGTTGGCTTTAAGGAGCTAAGCCGTGCATCACCCAGCCCGTTCATATCTTGCGTCTCTATTTGTATCCCTGGTTCTTGTCTTTGCCACCTCGGCATGGGCTGAAGTTGATTATGCTGCGGTAAGTGATGATAAGCAGGGGGCAGTGGCAACCGTTCATCCTGTAGCAACCCAGGCGGGAATAAATGCCCTTGAGCAAGGCGGTAATGCTATTGATGCAGCGATTGCCGCGGCCTTAACCCTTGGCGTTGTCGATGGCCATAACTCCGGTATTGGTGGTGGATTATTTGCATTGGTTTACTGGGCTGATGGTCGTGTGGAAGCGATCGATGCTCGGGAAATGGCCCCGGCCAAAGCTCACCGCGATATGTATGTGCGCGACGGTAAAGTGGATAAATCCCTCAGTAAAACCGGTGCCTTGGCCATGGGGATTCCCGGATCCGTAGCGGCGTTTGAATATCTCTCCAAAAAGGGCGGTAAGCTCGAGTTTTCCCAATTGCTTTTACCAGCAGCGGATGTAGCTGAACAGGGTTTTGCCATCGATAAGATTTATGCCAAGCGTATTGCCCGTCATGTGAAAACATTACAACAGTATCCGGGTAGTGCTGAGGTTCTACTTAATGGAGAAGGCCAAGCCTGGCCCGCAGGTCATAAACTGGTGCAAAAAGATCTGGCTGAAACCTACCGTGGTATAGCTCGTGATGGCGCAGCTTATTTTTATCGCGGTGAGTTTGCCAAAACCACAGCTGAGTGGATGCAGGCTAATCAAGGCCTTATCAGCCGTGAAGATTTTGCTAACTACCATTTGGCCATACGGGAGCCGGTAAGAAGCCAATATGGTGACTATACCCTCTACGGTTTTCCTCCTCCAAGTTCTGGCGGGGTTCATGTTGCACAAATTTTACAGATGCTGAGCCATTTTGATTTGAATAAGGCGGATGAGGCCAAGCGTTACCATCTGTTGGGTGAAGCAATGAAGCTGGCTTTTGCTGATCGTGCTCATTGGTTAGGTGATCCGGATTTTGCCAAAGTGCCCAGAGGCTTAACAGACGCAGGCTATACTAAAGAATTAGCGGGAATGATTAATACGGAGTCTGCCACAGCCGTTGCCAGTCACCATCAGCCACCCAATGCCGATGTTGATTTATTTGGTAAGCATACCACCCATATTTCTGCGGCGGATAAAGCCGGTAACTGGGTGGCTATTACCACCACGGTAAACACCAACTTTGGCAGTAAGGTGATTATTCCTGGCACCGGTGTGATCATGAATAACCAGATGGATGATTTTTCTGCTCAGCCGGGAGTACCTAATGCCTATGGTTTGGTTGGCACTGAAGCCAATAGTATTCAACCGGGCAAGCGCCCATTATCGAGCATGAGCCCGACTATTATTGTTAAAGATAAGCGTCCGGTGATGACAGTTGGTGCCGCTGGTGGTCCAACCATTATTACGCAAGTGGTCCAAGCCATTGTGAATCATCTGACACTGGGTAAGCCGCTTTATGACGCGATCGATACGCCGCGAGTCCATCAGCAGTGGAAACCTGATCGCTTATTTGTAGAAGGTAAAATGCCTGCACAAACCAAGCAGGCGTTGGCATCCAAGGGGCATCAGCTTAAAACCATGGGGCCTTACGGTTCTACCACGGCCATTGCCGTGGATAATAACGGTGAATTTGTTGCGGTATCGGAACCTCGTTTACGGGTTCGCAATCGATAACGTAAATGCTTATGGCAAAACGCAGTATGGCTTATAACGTCAGGCAAGCTTTTTCTCTTATAGTGCTGTGTTATCTCTGCACTTGGAGTGGTTTGTTGCATGCTGAGCGTATTAAGGCAGTTCACCTGGTAGAAGAAGCCGACTGGCCGCCATTTACCAACCAAAAGTTAGGCAAAGCAGAGTCGGGCCTGTCTTTTGATTTGATGCAGGCTATCTTTTCAAGACTGGATATCGCAGTCGACATTTCCCTGTATCCACAAAAGCGCATGTTGTTGAATGTCTATGAAGGCAACTTTGACGGCGTCACCATGCTAAGTAAAAACACTGAACGAGAAAAATACCTGGCTTTTAGTGATCCTGTGATGGCAAAGCTGGGGCAGGTGTATTATCGAGCCGATCGAGCGCATAAACTCGAGTGGCAAACCTATGAGGACTTACGCGGATTAACCATCGGTATCACCCGAGGCCACAATTACGGTGCTGCATTTGAGGATGCTCGCCAGCGCGGAGGCTTTAACGTGGTAGAAGTAACCCGTGTAGAGCAAAGCTTTTATTTGCTGGCAGCGGGCCGAGTTGATGCAGTATTTTGTATCGAAATGACCGCCAATCATATTCTGCAGAGCAATCGTTTTAACCGTCAAATAGTACCGGCTGAAACACCTTACTATGAAGGCAGCTATCATATTGCTTTATCACGCAAGAGCGCTGCCGGTGAATTGATGGCAGACATCAATGCAACCATTGCCGCTATGCAGGCATCGGGCGATATTGATGCGATTTTGGCCAAATACCGCTAGTTATGGAAGGTTCGTATGAGCATGGCCTGGACGGCCTCAGCCTGCTTGATATTATTCAGGCCCACCCGCAGGGGCTAAAGGAGTACGACTTACTCCAAGCTATTTATGAACCACTGAGTGAAGCGGAAACACCGAATATCAGTGATAGCCTAACGCTGTTTCAGCAACACTTCTGGTTGTTTCATACACTTTATAAACTACGAGATTATCTGCATCTTCAGGGGCAGGGGAGTTTGGTGATCGAGCCGCTGAATATTCAGTGGTTACCTGAATTTCAAACCTCAGGCGCGGAAGAACTACCCGGCTTGCATGATCCATTGCGAGACTACTACCTGAACCTGGAAAACCTTAGCGGTACCGGGCGGGATGATGTCGATAAGCTTTTGTCGAGTTTTTGGGAACGCCTGGTTGATGATGCCGACAAGATACAGGCCTTGGCCTTATTTGATTTGCCGGTAGAGACCGATTACCCCTCGATCAAGCGTCGTTATCGCCAATTGTTAAGCGATGTTCATCCTGATCGAGGTGGCTGCCATGAACAGACTGTCGCACTCAATGACGCCATGAGCGTATTAAAGCGCTGTTATTCTCCCTGATCGGTTTGCGGGTTCCATTGATTCACCGTCTGAGGTGAAGGCTGGCGATTGACTGGCCGGCTTCTACGACGTAATTGCATGACACCAAACACCGTAAAGATACCGATGACTAACAAGGTGGCAACAATCAGGATGTCGCGTTTAAAGCGGCCCATCAGTGGCGTCAGATGATTCCATTTGTGTAACAGTGAGAAAGACCAGGATTCATAGCGATCAATGGCCCGGTTTTGATCCACTAGAACACCACTGGCGGGATCGACAAAAATCCGGTGTTGCTCATCATTAGCAAAATCCACCTGCCAAACCGGTAGACGCTTGTTACGAAAATCGTAACCGGGGCCAAAGCGTTTAATCTGTAGAACCTGCACAATATCTTCAGTGTTCAAACCTGTCAGGCCCACAGCCATAAATTGCGCCATCTGTTGGTCGGTAAGTGTAGCCTTATTGCCGGTCGCACTATCCAGATAAATCGCCCCAGATTCTTTTGGCCGCCCCTGATAAACCTGTTGACGAGAGGGTACAGTTTTATCAGTGACTGCTTTGCTGAGACGGTAATAAATCTGGTTATCAGCAGCAATTACATTCACTGCATTTAAGGGCGTATTTGATAAAGCGAACTGCTCCAGTGTTGTTGACGGGTCACTGCTTGCATTGGCTAATTCCAGAGAGCGCAAGTCCATAACTGGCGGTAATTGAATACCGATGACACGTTCATCGCCTGGTGCAATATAGGCGCTTTGTAATAAATGATAAAAACCACTGGCGGACCAACCCAAAATCGGTAACCACAGCGCGTAGCCGAGTATTCTGTGCCAGTAACGAGTGGCTTGCGGCATCCGGCGTTGTTTAAGCAGGGCTAGCAGCGATAATCCGGTAATAGCCATCGTTGCCAGGCAGCACATAAACAGTGCTATTAGAATCACTCGAATCCATTCGACGCCTGCTTTGGTTGAATCTGTGCTGGCAGATAACCAATCCCAGCTGTGCAGCGCTTGAAACAGACCCTGCAAAACACGCTTGGTTTGATTACTGAGTGAAGCCAGAGCGTTGGTTTCCGTATGGATATAGGCCGTTAATTGTTCGCTGCCGGCGAATTCAATGCGGTAAACCGGCAGTAGGCGGTTAACCCAGGGGTATTGATGATTGAACTCCGTTTGCATGGTTACAGCATCAATCTCGGACTGAGGCCGGCCGGTGTAGTAACTGGCCAGCCAACGAGCCTGCTGCTGATCGTAATCAGTGAGCTCGTGTTGTGTCTTCAGATCAAAATAGCGGCGAGGTTTCCCTGCCGCTTCGGTGATCTGTAATAGCGGTCCGTTTTCGCTGGCGATAACTTTGGCAACGTGTGCCTGGTTCACTGCATTCTCACGCAGCACACGTGGAATGGTGTCAACAAGCTGACTATTTATCTGCATTGACGGCGGAAAGAAGCTAACTGCCTTGGGGCCGAACCACGCCATCAGCGGGTGGGTGATGGCTGACAACCCCCAAATTAAAATTGCGGCCGCCGTCCACCAGCCCAATGCTCTATGCCACCGCAGGTTGGTTAACCGCGCGGTTTTAGTTTGTGATGTCGATAACATGGTTGTTCCCAATTAGAAACTTAAACGTACACCGGCATACACACTGCGCGGCAAGCCTGGACGATAGCTAATGTCTGGATCACCTACCTGATTGGAGGTGTAGGTGGAGTAGCGTTCATCGCTAATATTCATAACGCGCAGGTAGGTGGAAAGCTGAGGGCTGACTTCATAGTGCAGTCGCAGATTCACCAACTCGTGGCCATCGTATTTAGCCGTGTTGGTTTGGTCTGTGTAGTATTCACCCAGGTATTCATATTCAAGACTGGCACTGGCCTTGGGCAGGAATGGTGGCTTGTAAGTCAGGTTCAGGTTAGCGGTTTTCTTCGGCGCTTTGGCGACATCAAAACCTGCAAAGTTGATGCTTTGCAGTGAAGGCCAAACTAAATACACGTAACTGAAATCCTCGTAGCGCTGGCGGGTGTAATTGGCAGCCAAACTAACGCTGAAGTTGTCGGTGATTTGGCTTTGCAGGCTTAACTCAATACCCTTGTGGCTGGTTTCGCCGGCGTTAACGGATTTACGATCGGAGCCATCGATAAAGCTAACGATATCGTTTTCGATGTCCATGTCGTAAATGGCCAGTTCATAAGCAAGACGTGGTGAGAAGCGACCACGTAATCCCAATTCAACGCTGTCAGATGTCACAGGTTCCAGCTGATCACTTTCGAGGCTTGAACCTGGGCGGAATAGATTGCCGATTGTCGGTGCGCGGAAGGCTTGGCGGTAGCTAAGATACGCGTTGTGGTTGCTGGTGTATTGATACACCAAACCGAGTTTGGGACTGACTTCATCGTAGCGCAGGGTTTGAGATTCAGGGCGCAGGTGGCGGCTATCAACAGCTTGGCCTGCCAGTTTGTCGGAGTAATCGACTTCAAAATAATCGTAGCGGGCGCCGGCGTTTAGGCGCCATTTCTCAGCGAACTGCCATTCCAGGTGGATATAAGGGGCTAGGGACAACTGATCAGACTCAAAGTCGTAATGTTTATTGCCAGTCTTTTGATAGTCGGTAAACAGGTCGCCCTGTGTGGTTACCGTAATATCTTCTTCCTCGTAGGTTGAGGGCGTATAGTCAATATCCAAGCCGGTAATGACTTGTACACGGTCTTGCCACAGATTTTGTCTAAATTTCAGCAGGGCACCATAGGACTGGAATTGGTAATCTCGCACATTGGGATCATAGGTAACCATCCAGCTGGGCATCATTTCCATCGAGTTGTCGCGATAAAATGGTGTGATGGTCAGCAGTTGGTCATCCGTCATTTGATAATTAAATTCTGCGGATAGACGCAGGGCTTTAACATCGCGATAACCGATGTCACCCTGGTAGCGGTTCTTTTTCGGATCGTTTTTGTAATCATCATATTCCAGTGATGAAACGCCGCTTTGCTCGATATCGCTGTAAGACCCCAGGACTTTCAGCTTTAGCTTATCAGTCAGTTGATTGTCGTAACGCAGAGTGGTGGAGTAGCGCGTGTAGTCTGCGTTATCGCGATAACCGTCACTGTCGGTCGCATTAATATCAATGCGCAGACCGCTGTGATCATTAATGCCCGTAGCAAAAGACGTCAGTAAACGTTTCCAGCCGTGTGAGCCGGCTTCCAGATTAATATCGGTTTCTGATGCCTGATTGATAGGGGCGGGTTTGGTCAGTGAGTTAATAACACCGCCAATCGCATCACTACCATACAGTGCAGAGGCAGGGCCTTTAGTGACTTCCAGGCGACTGCTCTGAGGAATGTTCACTTCATACAGACCGTTATGGTTGAAGTAGCCGGTAGGGCGGGTGGGTACGCCGTCTTCCAAAAACAGGTAAACACCGGAGGTAGTGATAGGTTGGCGAATAGCCGACATATGGCCTTCACCGCCCAGGTTATTAACATGTACACCGGCAATTTGATTGAGTGCTTCAGCAGGGTGGGAGGGGGCAATCAGTTCAAGATCCTGCTCGCTCAGAACACTTACGGATTCACTGAGTGTTGATTTATCTTTTGCTTCGCGGGTGGCGGTTACCACCATGGTTTCCATTGCCGAAGTGTTTTGTGTCGCCGCGAAGCCATTAGAATGTGAGAAGGTGATAGCGGAAGCTATAGCCAAACTAAGTGGTGTCAATGCTACACGCATGATAATTGTCCCCAAGGTTTTTTTGGGGCGAAATTGTAGTGTGCGGCTTAGGTGGGCGGAATGCGGTAAATTGTCACATGTGGCAGATTGCCGCATGTGACAAATTGTCGCGCTTGCTGTTGCTAGAGTTTTACGTGTACGGGAAAGTTATTGCGGTGCTTCAGCAACAAAAACGGCACGCATGGGAGCGGGGTGCCCTTCGGCGGTGAGTTCAGGGTTTTGCGGGTCCAGAAACTCGGGTAGGGAATGGAAACGCATCCAATCGGTAGCGCGCTGTTCATCGGTAGTGGTTACATTACAGTCCACCATGCGTGGATTTTTATAGCCGCATTTTCGCAGCCAGGAAATCAACGTATCGCAGCTCGGTAAAAACCAGACATTATTCATCTTGGCGTAGCGGCCTTCAGGCACGAGAACGTCACCTAATTTGCCATCAATTACCAGGGTTTCCAGAACCAGCTGGCCACCGGGGCGCAGTGTCGCTTTAAGCTCACGCAGATGATCCATTGGTGAACGCCGATGGTAAAGCACACCCATAGAAAAGGTGGTGTCAAAGGCTTGCAGGTTAGCTGGCAGCGCTTCAATACCTACGGGTAATACATCGACAGGCGATTGGCCAATAAAGTGTTTCAGGCAGTAAAACTGCACCACAAACCTCGGCGAGGGATCAATGCCAATCACCTGTCGGGCGCCTTCACCCAGCATGCGCCAGCAGTGGTAACCGTTGCCGCAGCCAACATCGAGAATTAAACGGTCTTTTAGTGGTGCCAGATGTGGCAGTACGCGATCCCACTTCCAGTCCGAACGCCATTCGGTATCAATAAACGTACCGTGGACGTGGTAGGGGCCTTTGCGCCAGGGAATCAATAATTCCAGAGCGGAGCGGATTTGCTCGCGGGTTTTATCGTCACAGTCATCTTCATGGCCGACGGCGACTTGTTGTCTCAGTTCGACAGTGTTTGTAGGTACTTCGGGTAAAGCATCAAGAGCTTCATACCAACCGGGCAGGTCCCCAAAGCGTTGGGTATCCAGGCCGCGGGCAATCTGTTCAGGCAATAGTTTTAGCCAGGGTTCCAGCTTGGTATCTTTCAAGCTGTGAAGTAATGCAGAGTAATCGATCATGGTGATTATTTAATGGCGATCATGGAGGCGAAATTAAAGCACTGAAACCAGAGGTCTGAGCTTGAAAAGCCAACGTCACGCAGACGTTCTCTATGGGTGGAGAGTGTTTCAGGGATCAGGACATCTTCAATGGCCTGACGTTTCTGGGCAATTTCCAAATCGCTGTAACCATTGGCACGTTTAAAGTTGTGGTGCAGCTCGATCATTAATTCATCGTGTGCGCTATCGTCAAAGGTCAGCTTCTCTGACAGGATTAATACACCACCGGGGTTGAGGCCATCATAAATACGTTGCAGGATAACCTGTCGCTCTGCCAAAGGAATAAACTGCAGGGTAAAGTTAAGTACTACCACTGAGGCATTATTTAGATTGACGTCCTGCAAGTCGGCACAGATGATATCTACCGGGATTTCGCCGCTATCGGCGTCCATCAGTTGTCGGCAGCGCTCAACCATGGCCGCAGAGTTGTCTACCCCGATAATACGGCAGTTAGCCGCCTGAATGCGGTGGCGCATCGCCAGGGTGGCGGCTCCCAGTGAGCAGCCCAAATCGTAGCAATCGCTATTGCTCTTGGCATAGCGCTCGGCCAGGTTGCCAATCATGCTGATAATAGTGGCATAGCCGGGTACAGAGCGTTTGATCATATCGGGGAATACATCGACCACGGTTTGATCAAAGCTGAAATCCGCAACACTCCCCAGGGGGTTGGCGTAGAGGCTATCTCGCTGCTCAGAAGGGGGTATTTTAGTCATGCTCAAGGTCTTAATTGCTGCGGAGGTTCCAAGATAGCCAGCATAGGGCGGGCTGAGGGCGGATTTTAGCCTGCCAGGGCATACCAGGCAATGACTCATCGGACACTATAATTTCTCTGTTTACAGCCGATATGGTCTATGCTGAAATTTGGGGAAATGGAATATATATCAAAGACTTAGGCTTATTCTTTCAGCACAATAAGCACTCAATGGACAGCATAGACGGTTTTATATAGCTATGGCGTACAACGATTACGGCAAGATCAAAGCACTTATCATTGATGATTTCGATAATTTCCGTATGACTGTCAGCAAGTTGCTGCAGGATTTTGGGGCTCACGACGTGGTTACTGCCATTAATGGTGAAGATGCCATGAAACAGTGCCGCAGCCGGGAATTTGATCTCGTACTGTGTGATTACAACCTGGGATCAGGGAAAAACGGCCATCAGGTGCTGGAAGAGTTGCGAGTGAACAAACTGCTCAAGCATCAGAGCCTGTTTTTATTGGTGTCAGCAGATTCCAGCAAGAATATTGTGTTGGCGGCCTATGATTATGAGCCTGATGCCTATCTCACCAAACCCATTACCGGTAAAACCCTGCGTCAACGACTGGACCGCCTGCTAGCCCAGCGAGACGATATGGCTGCTATCCATAAGTGCCTTGATGAGGACAATAGCACCGGCGCTATTGCCGAGGCTCAAGCGAAAATTGCAGCCAATAGCCGCTACACGGCCGCTTACCAAAAAATACTCGGCGGGCTGTTGCTGCAAGAACAGCGTTATGACGAAGCTGAAGCCCTGTTTAAACAAGTGCTGGAAGTTCGCCCCTTGGATTGGGCGCAGGTCGGTTTGGCTAAGGTGAAACAGTTTCAGGGTGATTTGGAAACCTCCCAGGACTGGTTGCGAAAAATTATCGAGAAGAATCCCTTCTGTATGCAGGCCTATGATGCCCTGGTCGATAACTGTCGGCGCAAGGAGGACAGTGAGGCTGAGCAAGCTGTTTTGCAAACTGCCGTTGATATGTCGCCCATGTCGATTTTACGCCAGCAATCCCTGGCACAGGTTGCCGATGAAAATAACGATGTTGAGGTCGCTGCTCGGGCTTTGCACAAAACCGTAAAACTCGGCAAGAACTCCTGTCAGGATAAAGTTGAAAACCATATCGCCTTTGCCCGTTCAACGGCCGCTTTGTTTAAGGAAAATGCCAAGCTGGCCAATGATTTTTCCCGTGAGGCAATGCGGGTACTGGATGAATCATCACGCAAGTTCCAGCTAAGCCACGATATGGAAGTGCAAACCCAGCTGTTGGAAAGCCAGATTTGTGCAGGCAAGGGTGATACCCAAAAAGCCAAGACGCTCCTCGAAGAGACGGAGCAGCAATTAGCAGAACAAAGTCTGGAGCTGGATTTAGACACAAAGCTCGATTTAATTACCAGTTACCGGGCAACAGGCCAGAAAGAAAAAGCCAAAGAAGAACTGGCATGCCTGGTGGAAGAGTATCGTAACGACGAAGAAGCACTGCGCAAAATTGACCGTTTACTGGATGAACCCCTCAGTGAAGATAATCGCCAACGGGTGGCAGCTATCAACAGTGAGGGCATTGGCGCTTATAAAAAGCGAGAGTACCAGCGTGCTATTGATTGCTTTATGCGTGCCAAGCGCCTGTTCCCAAATCATGTCGGTGTGCACTTAAACCTTGTTCAGGCATTAGTTGGGGAGATGCGTGAGTATGGTGTCGATGATGATTTAATGGAAAATTGCTTAAACACGATGGAAAAAGTGCGCACTCAAATAGAGTCATCTCATAAGCAGTTTAATCGCTTCTTACAGTTACAGGATATGGTCAGAACCTTGGAACGCGAGTCTAAATAAGGTTTAGTCATACAGATTATAAAGGGGAATTACATGACCGATCGTCTCGCCCAACCGGATTTTTCCATGGTTCTGGCTTCCAGTGTCCACGATATGAAAAACTCATTAGGCATGTTGCTGAATTCACTGGAGTCGGAAATTCAGGCTAATCCCGCCCAGGATTCAGCCCAGGCAGAGCGCTTTGCCATCTTGCAATATGAGGCTTCACGCATCAATGGCGAGTTAATCCAGCTGCTTTCACTCTACCGCATGCAGAACAATCATATGCCGTTCCGCCTCGATGAGCATTTTGTAATTGATGTTCTGGAAGATCAGCTCGCCCGCAACGATATGTTATTTAAAACACGCAATATCGACGTAGAGATTGATTGCGATCCGGACTTGGCCTGGTACTTCGATGATGAACTGGTCGGTAGTGTGATCCACAATGTCCTGGTTAATGGTGCCCGCTATTCAAAAAGCAATATGTTGCTGCGTGCTACTATCGAAAACAATCAACTACGTATCTGTATCGCCGACGATGGCAATGGCTACCCGCCTATGATGATCGAATGCCCACAAAAGCTAATGGATAAATCGGTTGATTTTGAAGAGGGAAGTACCCACTTGGGACTGTATTTTGCGCAGTGTGTGGCTATGTTGCATCAGCAGGGGGAGCAGCAGGGTAGTATTCATTTAAGTAATGACAGTCCGCTTGGGGGCGGGGTGTTTGAATTGGTTTTGCCGTAAAGTACAAAAACGTTCAGTATTTGGGTTTCTAAATGGTAAGTCTGCTAGATATATAGCCCAATTCTTTTTGAATAAACGGTTAAATGTAAGGAGTCAGCAAAGCATGGTTGAAACTCCACATGATTCAGAACTTACCGAAGATCAGATAAACCTGGTTTCCAGCCTAACCGATGAACAGCTGCAATTTATTGATCAGGCTTTGTTGGCTGAGGCTGGTATAAGCTTCCGAAAAGTGGCAAAGGTTGTAAGCATGGCCATGATAAAGTTGGAAGGTCGAATAAAAGGTATTCCAGATGTCTTCTACGCCCAAAGAGTTTTTGGTTTAGTTGATCAAGGCAAATTGGTAGCGCAAGGCAATGTAAAGCGCATGTTTAGTTGTGAGGTAAAACTACCATAACTGTCTATTTGATCTGTAAATCTCTTAACTTTGGCCATCACCTTAATCTACGCCACCCCAAATTAATCGCCGTAACAGAGAACATAAAACCAATAATACTCAAGGTAATAACCACTATGTCCCATAGCGGTCTATTCTGAATCAGCACATTAAAATCAAGGCTGTGCAAGCCATTGTAAAGCCAACGTTGTAGCCGTCCACGGGATGTAAGTCGGTCAAGCACTACTCCAGTGTTGGCATCAATATAGAACCAGGTTCCATCGTTATCTTCGAACTCTGCTTTTAAGGCAGGCAAAGGCCTATGGCGTTCGTGATGGCTGTAATAGTAAAGGTTATAGCTGTCGAGTAGGCTTGTGGATGCCAAAGGTACATCGGGTAATAATTGTGAGATAGCTTGTGCTATTTGCTCTTGTGACAGTTTGCTTCCATCGCCGAGCAAGGCTTTAGCTGTATCGGTACGTTGCTGCATGACAATATAGGATACACCGTTTAGCCTGTGCCAGCTTATCTCAATAACGGGTGAATCGTTCAATAGCGTTTTGAGATCCTCAGCGTTGTGAAAAGCCATAGACTGCTGTAAAGGTTGAGATAAACCTAGGTGATAACGCTCTAATTGTGGCTCCAGTCTCTGTTTATCATCAAAAATACCCCATGGGTTCATCGACATAAGGCCACTCAGTGTATAGGTCGATAAGAAAACCAGAGCTCCCAATCCCAATAGATGATGCCACTTAGCCATCCCTGTATATGGCGTATAATCTTTACCGCGATAGGGTTTGCGTATACGCAGGCGTTGAATACCGACAATTGCGCCTGTCAGCACAACAAGACAAGCAATCAGCGATATCACAATCACTACATCAGCCCAGAGCGATGGGTGTTTGCGTAGCTGCACGGGATACAGCCAATGCAAATTAGCGCCTAGCCAGTTCCATACGCGCTCGCTTTGATTAACATCGCGAACGACTTCTCCTGTGCGGGATGAAATGTATAAGTGTGTACCCTTAGAGTCATTAAGCGATACACGATGCAGGGGGCGATGAGTGTTAAGACTGCTAGATACAGACCACTGATCGATCTCAATTAAACCAAGGTAGCTTGAAGAAATAGGTAAAACTAGCGGGGGATGACCTTGTACAAACTGTTCAGCGCTTTTGAGGGCAAGGGTCGCGTTAACGGTTAAAGGCTCGCCGTTATCAGCGAAGTATGCCAGGTTTTCTCCGCTACGGGTTTCTAATACGTAGATAGGCCGACTAGCTACCGATGTTAGTCGCAAAGAGCTGATATCGCTTTGTAGAACGTGAGGAAGCAAGAGATCGGGTCCCCAGAAAATCGAATCGGCATCAATTATTGGCAAGGCCTCAAGCCGCTCCTGGTGGTCCAGTTTAGGGAAGCCGACATATATCATCACCACGCCACTAAAAAACCACATGGCGAAAAACAGGCACATCGCAATACCACACCAGCGATGCAACAGATACCAGTAGCGTTTAAATTTCATCGTAAAAACCTGTGACAATCACGGCCACAGCTACAAAGCCACAGCCGTGATTATTAACAAGGGTTAGAACTGGTAGTTCATACCTAGTTGATAATTGCGGCCTTGTCCGAGCACCCATTGATTACCGTAAGGCGCAAGTACAAAGTCTTCTTCGTCTGTCAGGTTTTTACCTCGCAGAGAAATGCTCAGGGCATTGTCCAGTTGCCAGCGGATTCCTATATCGAAAACGGTGTAGCTTGGCAGTTCGGCCGTGTTACTGTTATTGCTGTAACGTTCGCCAACATAGCGCACACCGGCATCAACCAGTACATGACTTACAGGGGTCCAGTTCAGCCACAGATTGCTGGTTTTACGGGGGATATTGCGAGGACGATTGCCGGAATAGTCATCACCGCTGACAAACTCATCATATTCTGCGTCTACCAGCGCCAGGTTTGCATCTAGGCTTAAGGTGTTGTTAAGTTGCACGGCCAGATCAATCTCAATACCTCTGGAAGATTGTTGGCCAATTTGCTCCTGAATACCGCCTGGGTTATCACTTAGCAGATTATCTTTTTCGATATCGAACAGGGCGATGGTGTATTGAGCTTTGTCGTCCCAAAGGGAGTGTTTTAAGCCAACTTCAATCTGAGTGCCTTCCCCAAGATCAAGATTGGTGTTGGTGGCAGAAAGAATGGACTGGATTGAATCCAGCGCTTCACTGTATTGGGCATAGAGACTGAGTGACGAGCTTGGCTGATAGACTGCACCAATACGCCAGCTGGTGCCGGAAAAATCGGCATCGCTCTTTTCGGCTGCTTCGAAATGTCCTACGGCATTGCTTCGCTCAAAGTCTTCTCTTTCAAAGTCGATGTCGTCATAACGAACTCCTGCAACCAGGCTTACTTGCTCATTGAATTCGAGTAAGTAATCAGCGAAGACGGCATACTGGAAAGTTTCACTTTCAAAATCTTTACTGGTGACACTATCTACACCGTCAGCCCAGTGACCGCTATTCGGTGAGAATAAATCAACACTATCGCTACCGGAATAAGGTCGATTATTGCGATGGGTAAAATCAATCAAATTAAACTCTGCACCGATATTAAGGTGTGAATGTAGGCCTGCTGTATCGAGATCTAATAGGACATCACTGCGACTACCCCATTGGCGTTGTTCATGCAGAATTTCCAGAAAGAAAGAGCGATCTATGTCACCTGTGCTGGAGTTGTAATCATAAGATTCAACATTGCGCCAGTGTCTGTCAGCTTTCATATAAAAGGTGTCATTGCGGAAGCGTATAGCGTCCGTCACCTGCCACTCGATGCTTACACGTGGCCACAGGTCTTCATATTCAACAATACCGTCGTCGATGTTGTAGTTCTCATCACGGGTGCTGCCAATAATCTCACCATTGACCAGAGGGGTTCCCCAATAGGCGGATTGATCCGTTTCGGCGTAATCAACGCTGAATTGGATATCCAGATTGTCCATTGGCTTATGCAGCAGAGAAGCGGCGATAGCGCTGCGGCGCTCATCGCCATTATCGACATAACCATCGCTTTCATGATTAACAAGATCAACGCGATATGCTGTGTTATCCGTTAGCTGCCCGCCGCTACCAAAAGCAATACGGACTAGATCTTCAGAGCCGACTGCAACATCCACTTCAGAGCTAATGTTTTCGAATTCAGGTTGTTTGCTGACATAGTTAACGGTAGCGCCAATTGCACCTACGCCATTAATAACCGAACCCGCGCCGCGAAGAATATCAACGCGTTCAATGGTCCAGGTATCAGCAGGGAAGGTTACTGTGCCTGCACCCACATAAAGTCGGACGCCATCGTAGGTGTAAGCCACAGAGCTGTGTCCATTAAAGCCGCGCACCGATGTTGCCGTGCCACCGTTGCCGGGGCTGGCACTGGCCGAAAAACCTGTTGCGCGAGTGATCGCAGCAAGTGAGGTATAGTCGGCTAGAATTTTGATATCTTCCTTACTAATAAATTCTACGCTTCCTGGTAGATCCATAGCGCTAAGGCCCAGACGATTGGAGGCAGAATTAACTTCACCAAGGTTTAAACCCAGGTTTTTCTCGGCAATTACCTCAACGGTTTCTATAGAGCCGGTTTTGCTTGCACTAGTTTCGGCAAATGCTGATGAATATCCCGCGATACTATATCCCGCGATACTACAGGCAGCACAGAGTAGGCGTACACGATTGTGACGCTTGGTATGCGAATTGGAAATTTTCATGGTTATCCTCAAACGTAAATTTCACGCATGAGGGAGGGGAAAAGGCAGGCAGAACAGACCCGTAGAGGCCCATTGCAACTGACACCCAGAAGCCCTCCGCTTCATACTCGAGTCGATGGTCTCTAGGCAGGTATCGGGCTTACACAAGTGTGTTTACCGTTGCGGGGGCAGCGTCGGATTCGTTACTGGCATTCCAAAAAATAGTAGCCAGAACTCACCGGACTTCCCTTTTAACCTATCCCTGCGGCTTGGAGAACCGCCAATAGGCACCTAAATCCGGCGGGGACTCTAACATGATTTTGAAATTCGGGACAAGCTCTAACTGCTGGGCACGCTCTTTTCCAGAGGCGATAGGTGTGGGGAAGAATAATAAGTTGATCTTGCTTTACGTACTAAAAAGAGTGGTGTTTAGTCCACTCTTCAGTCTCGAACGCGAATCAACCCTTCTTGGCTTGCCGCTGCAACCAGCTTGCCTGTTTCGGTATAAAAATAACCGTGATTTAATCCGCGCGCACCGGCGCTAACCGGGCTATGCATGTCATAGTAAAGCCAATTACACACATCGATATCTTCATAAAACCATACCGTGTGATCCAGGGATGCCTGTTGAATTTTGCCGCAGGCGAAGGTGTAGGGGTGGGCTTGCAGAGCTGTGGTTAATAAATGCATATCGGACATAAAAGCCAGCACCAGGCGGTGATCATTACTGTCTGCCGTTAGTGTGCCATTGGCTTTCAGCCAGAGCTGCTGTTTTGGCTCTCCGGTCTGAGGTTCTGTGAAGTCGCGGCGGAAGTTACCGAGAATTTCCAGAGCGGAAAAATCAGTGGGGCGAAGCTGATGCATGTTGGCGCGATGCTGGCGAATTTCTTGCCAATAGGCTTCCTCTGAAACCATGGTGTCGCGATCTACGCTGGTAGGTGCCGCCTGTTGGTGTGACAGGCCTTGTTCGGGTGTTTGAAAAGAAACTGTGGCCTGAAAGATGGTCTTGCCATCCTGAGTGGCGATCACCTGTCGGGTTGCAAAACTTCTACCGGTGCGTAACTCCACCACGTCAAACACAATCGGTTGGCTAATATCTCCAGCACGTAAAAAGTGGCCGTGAATAGAGTGGGCGCGGCGATCTGCGTCGACGGTTTGTATCGCCGCATCCAGCGACTGGGCAAATACCTGGCCTCCGAACACAGCAGGGCGCTCGCCGGGCAGGATTTTTCCTTCAAATTGGTTGCCCTGGATGCGTTCAGTATGCAGGTAGTCCAACAGCTGGTTCAGATCGAAACTCATGGTTAGCCGTTTGTTGTAGATATTTGTTGCGGAAACAGCTGGCGCCAAACCTCAAAACCGCCATCAATACTGTAGACCTCGGTAAAGTCCCGCTCGGTTAAAAAGTGAGCGGCTTGCTGGCTACTATTGCCGTGGTAGCAGAACACCAGGGTAGGGGCATCCGGATCAGAATCCAGCAAGAAGTCCTGCAGATTGATGTTATTGAGCAGTTGTGAGCCAGTGACATGACCATTGGCAAAGGATGCCTCATCGCGGATATCGACCACCTGGCAGGTCTTTTCGGCCATCATCTGCTGGGCCTGCTCACAACTAATTCTTTGAAATTCAGACATTTAGTCCACCTCATACAGCGAAGCAGACAGTGTAACGGGCTTTGCTATTGGCTGCCATCTCAGTTAATAAGATTATATTGTGTTTGCCAATGTTAATGATAATGTTTATCATTATGTTTCAACATGTTTCGGTTTTATAACGAGGGCACTGTGATTAAGGGTGGCATATGGCGAATGGGCGCATTGTTCGCTTCCCTGGCACTTCACTGGTTGATCTTTAATCAGCAGTCGCATCAAGAGCAGGTGATTAGTCTTGCGGGTGGGGCACAACAGCTACCTATCGCGGTGAACTTCTCTGTGGCTGCTGCGGCTAAGCCAACGCCTCCAGTACCCACTAAACCAAAGAAGGTGACGAAGCAGGAGCAACCGGTACAAAAAAAACGGGTTAAAGAAGTTGTTAAAGCGACTAATGCACCAGCGGAAGTAAAAGCTCCAGCTATTCCGCCTCAGCAAGAAGTTGCCGACAACGTTGAAGAAAAAGTCGTTGAGGAAATAGCTCAACAGAACCAGGAAGAGGTTCAAGAGCCAGCGCAACAGGAACAGGCTATTGCTGCCCAGGCAGCAACAACAGCGGAACAGCCCCCCGGATTGGAATCCATACCCGTGGTTAGGGAAGTGAGTTATCGACAAGTCCCCCAGCCACCGATTTACCCAAAAACCGCTCTGCGTAGAAAGCAGCAGGGTGAAGTCTGGGTACAAGCATTAGTGAGCCCGGAAGGAAATACCGAACAAGTGGAAGTTGTTCGTTCTTCCGGGGTTGCCAGTTTGGATGCTTCTGCCTTGAAGGCGGTATCTGGCTGGGTATTCGAAGCGGCGAAAATGGATGGTCGACCTATTCGTGCCTGGATTGAGGTCCCGGTGGCGTTTGAATTACGTCGGTAGGGAATCAACCTTTTAGCGTTTTTGTTGTTCTTGAATATTGGGGTTTTTGCACATGTTGCAAGCACATCTATTAACGGCGGGGCCAATTATTTACCCGCTGATTTTTTGTTCCGTTCTTGTAGGCGCCCTGGTTCTTGAGCGCCTGATTACCCATTGTTTCTACCCTGTGGTCAATGCCGAAGCGCTACAGCGGCAGTTTTTACAGGGCGACATTTCTGACGTTGATATAGATTCACGCAAAGGTCGTGGCCTAAGGGCGGGGTTGGCGCTGTTAGCGCATCATGCCGATGCCGAAAAATCCTTACGCGAAGAAAGGTTGGGCCTGTGGTTGCAAGAACAACGACAATATCTATTGCTGCGTACTCGCTGGCTTAATTTGCTGGGTGCAGTGGCGCCATTACTCGGACTGTTGGGAACGGTACTGGGCATTATTACCATGTTTCAGGATGTCGCCCATCAAAACGGCCCGGTAACCCCAGCACTGTTGGCCGGTGGTATGTGGGAGGCCATGGCAACCACTGCGGCGGGATTGATTATTGCGATTCCAGCGTTGTGTGCAGGGCAATTGTTGAGCTTCTGGGCCGATCGTCGCATCGAGGTTATGCAAAATGTACTTAACCACTGCTCTTTGTCGTTATCGCTTAAAGAGGAGTCTGCTCCCTCAGCGCAAAAGGCTGCTGCAAGTGTCGTGAACGCGCGCTTCTCTGTTAGGGAAGAGGCTGAAAGGGAACAATTTGCATGATCAAGGTGGGGCCTTCAACACATTCCGGAAGCAGCATGGTTTTCCCCGATATGACGGCGTTACTGGATGTGATTTTTATTCTGCTGGTTTTCCTTTTACTGACGGCCAATGTCGCACCACGGGCGTTAGAAGTAAGTTTGCCGGAAGAGGGCAGTGAAAGCAGCAAACTTCTGGATGTGGAAGACCCCATAACGATTACATTATTTGATGATGGTGATCACTGGGCTCTGGATAAAGAAGAATACCGTAACTGGATTACCTTTGAGACAGCGCTTGCTGACAAAGTGGCGACCATCAAAAAATCCGGTAACGAACCGCAAGTGGTATTGGCGGGTGATAAGGATGTTTCCCTGGAACAGTTACTGAAACTGTTTTCCTGGCTGCAGCGCCATGATCTGAAAGCAACGCAAGTCTTGATGCATGCAGATGCAACGGCTGTAACCGAATAACATACTTTTACTATTTTAGGTGTTTATATGATTCGACAAATTGAAGATCTGATGTATCAGGCATCGGACTTTTTTATGGGCCCGGTATTAATTCTGTTGGTTATTTTACTGGCCTACAGTCTTTATGCCTCGGGTGTTTTCGCAGCGCAGGCGTGGCAACGTCGTAAAAATCGCGCGGCTTATCTGGCGGCATTAAAAACGCCTTTAGGCTCTGATTTAAAGCAAAACCCACAGGGATATCCGCTGGTTGAATTGGCTCACGCCCGTGGCGCCATTACCAAGGACGAGCTGGATGTTGCCGCTTTGGAAGATATGGAAGGTGTGCGTACCGTTAGCCGTTTAGCGCCTATGTTGGGTTTGATCGCCACTATGGTCCCCATGGGCCCCGCATTGAAAAGCTTGGCCGACGGTAATGTGCAGGGTATCAGTGAAAACCTCATCGTTGCTTTCTCGGCGGTCATTTTTGGTTTGGTGATTGCTTCGATCACCTTCTGGATTGCCAGCGTGAAAAAACGTTGGTTAGCAGGTGAACTGGTGGCATTGGCACCGCTTGTTGAAGAGCAGCAAGCTTCACTTTCGCAAGCGATTGCTGCCAATACAGGAGAGGCGCAACGTGAGGCTGCTTGATGAAGACGAATCCATCAACCCGGCACTATCAGTAGTAAACCTGGTTGATGTGTTTTTGGTATTGGTCGCAGCACTACTGATTGCTATCGCCCAAAATCCAATGAATCCGTTTCTGGAAGAAAATGTCACCGTGATTAAAAACGCGGGGCAGCCAGATATGGAAATGATTATTAAAAACGGCGAAACCATCGAGACCTACAAATCCAATGGTGAAATTGGCAGTGGTGATGGGGTTAAGGCCGGTGTCGCTTATCGCATGGCCGATGGTTCGATTGTCTATGTTCCTGAAGGTGACAAGGCCGGCCAGGAATAATCACAGCCAATCTATTAACACCGCAATCAGCTTCAATCACTGGGGCGCGGTGTTTTCCTTTATAAAATTATCTTGTTATTTAGATGTGACGCTATGAACTCTATGCTTCGCGCTCTTTTTGTTTTTGGTCTTTTAAGCATTTTCAGCCAATCGCTATTGGCTGCTGGTGGGCCGCCAATTTCTGTAAAGACTCCCCCCAAACCTAACGGCAAAAATGTGTTGTTGGTTAGCATGGGCCACGGCAATGCTCTGCGTCCCAAAATGCTAAAAAGTGCCGCAGAGACAAGTGGATTGGGTTTTGCCATCCAGGGCAGTCGTGGTCTGCAGCAAAATCACTGGGCACAGCTGGCCGAGCAGTGGGATCTGATTTTGCTTGATGGTATGGATGCAGCCAATAGCCAGAAGGTATTCGGTGATAAGGCGCCTCTGTTTAAAAAACTGGGTACCCAAGTGGTTGCTGTTCGAGAAGCGGAAAGTGCGGTTGCGCAATTGGGTGTGAGCGAAGCCCAGGCCAAGACGTTGATTGATTACTATACCAACGGTGGCCAGCAGAACTTTAACAACTTAATGGCCTATGCCGCGGGTGAGTTGTTTAATTTGCACAGCAAGACCGTGGCTGCACCACAGTTATTACCTAAAACCGGTTTTTATCACCCAGAATTTCCGGGGAAGGTCGGTGATGACCGAGATGCAATGCGTAAGTGGTTGAGCGCAGGTGAAAGTCAACCGATGGTGGCTCTGGGCATGCACCGTAGCGTGATAGAACTGGAAGACACGCAAGTCGTTGATCAGTTACTGGCACAGCTGGAACAGTTAGGCGCCAAGGCTGTCGGCTTTTATTACGAGGGTGTAGACGAACGCAAGCACTATACCGACCTACTACAGACGGACGGTGAAACCTGGGTTGATCTTATTATCAACTACCGCGTTATTCACTATATAGACAAGCGCTTGCAGGAATTCTCACAGCTTAATGTACCGGTCATCCACGCCCTCAATTATTTTGGCGGTGACAAACAGAAATTCCTCGATGACCATGCCGGTGTATCCGGCACCATGACACCTTTCTTCCTGGTTATGCCAGAGTCCAGTGGTGTTATTGATCCGGTAATTCTCGCTGCCAACGGCGAAGCTGGTCACAAGGCTGCAATTGAAGAGCAGTTACAGGCGTTAGCTGAGCGTGCAGTAAATCACGCGCGTTTAAAGCACATTCCAAAGCCAGAGAAAAAACTGGCCTTGATGATGTGGAACTATCCTCCAGGGGAGAAAAATATTGGTGCGGCATTTTTAAACGTGCCGGTATCACTGGAGCGTATCGTCAGTGCCTTGGATAAAGACGGCTACCAGGTTGAACCCAAACCGGAAGACTGGTTTATCGACAATGCCGGTAAACTGTTACGTCCTATGTATCGCGCCGAAGATGCTTCACCACTGGTGGAAGAGGGGCTGGCTGATTACTTGCCTCTGCGTACCTATCAACAGTGGTTTGAGACCTTACCGCAAGAGGTGCGTACGCCAATTGTTGAACGCTGGGGCGAGCCGAGTGAAAACCCGATGCTGGTGGACTACAAGGGCGAACGCGCGTTTGTGATTCCACGTATGCGCAGCGGCAATATGATTATGCTGCCGCAGCCGGGCCGTGGCGATGGTAAAGAAGACTCCGCAAGCCTTTATCACAGTACCATCACACCGATTAACCATTTCTATCTGGCTGCCTACCTCTATACCCGTGAAGTGTGGGGCGCCGATGCTATTTTGCATCTGGGTACCCACGGTTCTCAGGAATGGTTACCGGGTAAGGAGCGTGGTCTATGGGCCTACGATTCCAGTAACCTGGCGGTGGGCAATCTACCGGTAATCTACCCGTATATTATCGACAACGTCGGTGAGGCGATGCAGGCCAAGCGTCGTGGTCGCGCCACTATGATCAGCCACATGACACCTGGGTTTGCCGAGGCGGGTGCCTATCGCGAACTTGCTGAACTTCAAGTACTACTGGCGGATTACACCCAGTTAGATGAGGGCGGTGTAAAAAACTCCACCCGCGATAAAGCCATTGAACTGGCCGAAGCACATAAGATGTTGTCCGACCTGGGGCTAACCCGCGAACAGGTTCTGGCTGACTTCGACAATATGGTGCCGCAGCTGCAAGACTATATTCAGAGTTTGGCATCACAGAGCCAGCCTTTAGGGCTGCACAGCTTTGGTGATGTGCCCGTTGATTCGCATCTGTATACCACCATAAGCCAGATGCTGGGCGATGACTTTAAAGCGCTGGCCAATGTACTTGAACAAAAACGAGGCTGGGCTATTGCGGATGATCAAAAGGTGGATAACAACGGGGCGGTAAAGCTTGAGGCGCTACCTGGCTACCAGCTGCTACAGCGTTATCTGCAAAATGCTGATGTTAATCTTGGTGATGATGCACTTCAGGCAGACTTGGATAAGGCCAAAGAATATTACGATAACTTCCACGGCACACAAGAGATGCCAAACCTGCTGCGGGCACTGAACGGTGAGTTTATTGAACCGGGCAATGGTAACGATCCTATCCGCAATCCGCAGGCTGCACCCACCGGTAAAAACCTGATTGGTTTTGATCCCGCTCGCGTACCCACCAAGGCAGCCTACGAGGTAGGTTCCAAGTTGGCCGAAGACCAGATTGCCGATTATTACCAGCGCCACGGTGAATATCCGGACAAGCTGGCTTTCTCGCTGTGGTCACTGGAAACCATGCGTCACCACGGTGTTCTGGAAGCTCAGATTCTTCGTACCTTGGGGCTTCGCCCTAAATGGAATGCGGCAGGGCAGGTTACTGGTGCCGAGATTATTCCTTTCGGTGAATTAAAACGTCCGCGTGTGGATGTGGCGATTACCGTAACCGGCCTCTACCGCGATGCCTTCCCGAATGTGATGTTGTGGATTGCTGATGCTATCGATCAGATCGCGAACTTGAAGGAAGAATCCAATTCCATTTACGTAAATACCCAGGCAATTAAAGCCTCTCTGAAAGAGAAGGGCATGTCGGCAGAAGATATCGATTATCTGTCGAGTATTCGTATTTTCTCCAACGAAACCGGTAACTACGGTACTGGCTTGGCCGATTCCAGTCTGGCATCGGATACTTGGGAAACCGACGATAAGCTGGCCGATCTGTATATCAATCGCATGGGTTACGGTTTTGGTAAAGATGCCAAGCGCTGGAGTGAAAAGATTGAAGGTTCCGATCTCTACCGTCAGGTGTTGTCGGGTACCGATGGCGTGGTTTTCTCGCGTTCCAGTAATCTCTATGCACTGCTGACCAACGACGATCCGTTCCAGTACTTCGGTGGTATTGGTTTGGCTGTGCGTAATATTGATGGTGCTACACCGGAAATGTTCGTTTCTAATCTGCGTAAGGCTGGCAGTGAAAAGACCGAGACCATGGAACGTTTCCTTGCCAAGGAAATGCGCTCGCGCTACTTCCACCCGCGCTGGATCGAGCAGATGCAGAATGAGGGCTATGCCGGTGCGACTGCCATTCTCGATCGCATGAACAATTTCTGGGGTTGGGAAGTGATGGCGCCGGAGTATGTTAAAGACGAGCAGTGGCAGCAGTTCTTTGAAATTTATGTTGAAGATAGTTACGACATGAACATCAATGAGTGGTTTGAGCAGGCCAACCCAACCGCACAAGCGCAGATCCTGGAGCGTATGCTGGAAGCTGTACGCAAGGACTACTGGGAAGCTGATGCAGAAACCATCAAAAAGATGACTGAGCGTTACATTGAGCTGGCCAACAAGTACGATGTTTACACTGATAACGAGACCTTTAAGGAATATGTTGACGGACAGGCGGCTGGCTTTGGTTTGGATATAGCTTTACCGGTCAATGATATGGCTGCGCCAGATGTTCAGGCCAATCCTGCGCAAGCCCCGATTAATCAAGAGTCACAACAGGTTGAAGGTCAGCAGTTGGAAAAGGTTGAGCACACCGAGCCGACAGAGCAGGAGTGGGATATGCCACTACTGTTTGCGCTCAGCTTGTCGCTGCTGTTCTTTATCGCAGGTGTGCTGATGCAAATGCGCCCAACACGCTACAGGGTTGCCTAATGGCAGCCCTCAACGATTGCTTCGAGATCATTTCTATGAACAGAAAACGTAAATATCTAAATCGGTTAAGTGCGTTGGGAATTGCCTTAACCCTCTCATTTAGCGCTATGCTTTCTACCACAGCCCAGGCAGCTGACGAAAAGGTGTTGTTTGTAAGCGCCGCCCACAGTAACAAAGCCAAGGTGTCACTGCTGAAAGAAAACACGGCGGCCACAGGGGTTGTGGTAGAGCAAAAAACTGAGAAATCCATCGGTGATCTCAGTAAGGCCGCAACACTGTTCGCTGAATACGATCTCGTTGTACTCGACGGCGTATCCAAGCGCGAGTCCAAGAAAACCTACGAAAAATATATTCCGTTGGTCAATAGTATCGTCAAGCAGGGCCAGACAAAGTTCCTGGCTATCAACTGGTTGGAGCAGCCTGAGCTGGTTAAAGGTGTTACTGGTGAACAGGCCAAGTTGCTGCACGACTACTACAGCAATGGCGGTGTGCAGAATATCCAGCGTATGCTCGACTACTTGAGTTATCGGGTGTTTTCTCAGGATAACAGTCGTGAAGTCGAGGCGCCGATTATCTATCCAGACCTGGGTATTTACCACCCGCAAGCTGAGCAGCTGGTGTTTGATTCCCTGGATAAATATTTGAGCTGGAAGCTGCAGGGGGCAGAACAGCCACAGAAAGTCATTGGTGTTTTATTGCAACGTTCGCTGATCGAGTCTGCTCAAACCCAGGTGATTGATAGCGCTATTGCTCAATTAGAGCAGAAGGGTGCCCTGGTGGTACCTTTCTTCTTCGAGTTGAGTCCGTTTAGTTCTGACTACACGCACCTGATTAGCAAAGACGGGAAAACCTTCGTTGACGTTATTGTTAACTTCCGCAACATTCACTGGGCGGCCAAACGCAAGCAAGAGTTTGAAAAACTGGGTGTACCGGTTTTGCAGGGCCTGACCTATTTTGATGGTGATCAACAAGCCTGGGAAGCTGATAACCAGGGCATCAGCCCGAATATGACGCCTTTTACCTTGGTGCTCCCAGAAGGTGCCGGTGTCATTGATCCAACCATTGTGGCAGCTATTAACGAGGAAACAGGTCGTGCCGAAGTTATTGATTATCAGCTGGAATATTTACTCAATAAAGCACTGAATCATGCCGAATTAAAGCACAAACCTAATGCCGATAAACGTATGACAATAATGGTATGGGGCAGTATTGATGTTGGTGCTTCGTTCCTGAATGTTCCCGATAGTCTGCGTTCTATATCTGATCGTCTGTATGCTGAAGGTTACGGGGTTAATAAAGTTAATAATGATTATTATGTGGATCGCATAAAACCGATTCTCGAGCCGTTTTATCGTGAGTTCGAGCTGCAAAACCTGCTGGAGCAAGATCTGGCGGAATTGATGCCTGTTGAAGACTACCTGGCCTGGTTCAATACACTGCCAAACGATGTCACTGCGCCTATTAATGAGTTTTGGGGGCCGGCAGAAAAAGGTTTTATGACCGTTAAGCGTGACGGTAAGTCTTTCTTTGTGATTCCGCGTATGCGCAACGGCAATATGCTGGTTATGCGGCAGCCACCGCGTTCCGATGATAAAGATCAGGAAGCCATGCTTTATCATAAAGGCACGGTACCCATGAACCATTTCTATCTGGCGGCCTATTTCTATTCCCGAACCTACTGGAACAGTGATGCCATCATCCACCTGGGTACTCACGGTTCACAGGAATATCTGAGTGGTAAAGAGCGTGGCCTGTCCAAATACGATCAGGGTAACCTGGCGGTATGGGAAACACCGGTTCTCTATCCATTTATTGTCGATGATGTGGGCGAAGCCATGCAAACCAAACGCCGTGGCAGCGCCACAGTGTTTGGGCATATGACACCACCTTTTGCTGCCGCTGGTTTGCAAGGCGATGTGGCGGATCTTCACGAGTTAATGCATCAATACAAATCATTGGATGAAGGCGGTGTAAAAGACAAGACGGGTCAGCAGATTGTTGATGATTGTATAGCCAACAATATCTGTGATGACTTCGGTTGGGAGCAGGCGCAGATTGACGAAGATTTTGATGGCTTTCTGGAAGTCTTGCATGACTATATGGAAGACTTGTCTTCGCAGAACCAGCCTTTGGGGCTGCACTCCTATGGTGAGTTAGCGGAAAATGATTTGCTGATTGCAACACTGCTGCAAATGATCAGTAAATCCTTCCCGGCGCAAATCGCAGCCTTTGAGCGTGAGCACTTCGAAGCCGAGGCTCATGACCATACTCATGGGCACGATCATGAGCATGATAAAAAACACGATCACAGCAATAGCCATGATGAATATGCTCACCATGCCGCCGAAGACGGTGGTGATTTTGAAGGAGTAATCACTCAAGTAACCGGTGATGAACTGGATCAATTAGTTGGCTATAAAACTGTCCGTGCTTTCGTGGTGGATAAAACGGCTACGGAAGAGGAGTTGGACGATGTAGGTTTGGATGAAGCAGTCATTACAGAACTGCGAAAAGCGCAGAAATACTACGCCAATTTGCTTGCTATTAAAGAGCTGGATCATTTAGTCATGGGGTTATCGGGTCAATATGTACCTGTGAAAAATGGTGGCGACCCGGTGCGTAGCCCTGATTCTATACCTACGGGCTTCAACCTTTACGGCTTTGATCCTGCCCGTGTACCAACTAAGGCAGCTTTCGAGCAGGGTAAAGAGCTGGCTGATGGCGTGATTAACGATTACTACAAGCAGCACGGCAAGTTCCCTGATAAATTGGCCTTCTCTCTGTGGTCGATTGAAACCATGCGTCACTACGGGGTACTGGAATCCCAGGCACTGTATGCCATGGGGGTAAAACCGGTTTGGAGTGACGATGGTCGTGTTATCGGTACCGAGATTATTCCAGCATCTGAACTGAAACGCCCACGGGTCGACGTAGTACTGTCTGCGACTGGCTTGTACCGCGATGCCTTCCCGAATGTCATGCAACGGTTGGCTAAAGCAATCGAGTCTGTAGCCAAGCTAAAGGAAGACAACAACTCCATCTGGGATAATTCTCAGCGTATTGCCAAGGAGCTGAAAGAGCAGGGGGTAGAAGGTGAAGAGGCTGAGTATCTGTCTACCGTACGAATCTTCTCTAATTCCTCCGGTAACTACGGCAGTGGCGTCAGTGATCCGGTATTTGCTTCTGATACTTGGGAAGACGACAGCAAGATTGCCGATAACTACCTATCGACCATGGGCTATTACTACGGCAGTGACAACAGCCGTTGGGGTAAAAAAGTGGGTACGGTTACCGGGGCGGATGGCGTTGAGCGTGAGGTAAACCTCTACGCTGAACAATTGTCAGGTACCGATGTAGCACTGTTCTCTCGTTCCTCCAATGTATACGGCATGATCACGTCAGATGACCCTTTTGAATACTTCGGCTCTCTGGCTCTGGCGGTGCGTAATATCGACGGTGAAAGCCCACAGATGATGATCAGCAACCTGCGAGATGCCAATAATCCGAAAGCTGAAAATGCAGCAAGCTTCATGGCCAAGGAGCTGCGTTCACGCAACTTCCACAAGCGCTGGGTCGAGGAAATGATGAAAGAGGGTTACAGCGGCGCGACCACCATGGCGTCCAACCTGGAAAACTTCTGGGGCTGGAATGTGGTTGACCCGAATATTGTTCGTGATGATCAGTGGCAGGAGTTCTTCGAGGTTTATGTTGAAGACAAGCTGGAAGTCGGTATCAACGAGTTCTTCGAGGAAATGAACCCTCAGTCCCAGGCCAATATGCTGTCGCGCATGTTGGAAGCCAACCGTAAGGACTACTGGCAGGCAGATGCAGAAACCCTGCAGCAGATCCTGCAGAAGTTTGCCGAGCTGACCAACAAACATGACCTGTTTGTCGATAATGAAAAGCTGCGTGAGTACTTTGAACAGCAGTCTGCCGGCTTTGGTCTCGATTTGTCATTGCCTACGGTAGACCCAACAGCTGCTTTGCCAGCCTCACAGCAGGCTTCTGAGCCCCAGCAAGCGCAAACTGAGCAGGTAGAAGGTCAGCAGCTGGAAAAGGTAGAGGAGACGGCTACGGCCGATAGTGAGTGGAATATCCCGCTGTTATCGACCCTGTTGGCATCCCTGTTTATCTTCCTGGCGGGAGTGGCGGTACAACTGCGCCCTCGCCAAGTTCAGGTAGCGCCTGGTTATTAATTCAGGCGTTTTTATACCTGTTCTTCCCCATGCAGGGACAGCCCATTGACATAAGGACGTGTCAAACCCACAATTAAAGCACTCGAAAGAGCCGCTTCTGGCCGTTTCAGGCCTTAGCCAGCTCCTCGATAAAGGCAAACCCGTGGTAACACGGGGACGCAAAGCCAGTGCCCTGGGCGGTTTTAACCGTGCTAAGGGTCGAACGGTTACCGAATGGGGTTGTGCGCATATTCCTCACTGATTGAGACCTAAGCGCCAACCTGTGTTAGCAGGGTGGATATGTGGCTGTCAGGTCGCGAATAAAGCTATTACCAATAACATGGTTGTTTTCCTGTTTGCCGATCTGGGCAGACGGTGAGGCCGTGCCTGCGTCTAACGTAATCAATGGGCCAGCCCCGGCTATCAGTGCCAGTAGCCTACCTTCTTCCACTCAGGCTGCACCCGCCAAGCCTGTTTCTGCCAGCGAGCAGCGTATCCGTGAATGGCATCAATTGATGCGGGATCTAAAGGCCCAACCGCAGCTGGCGGATAAGGATAAGCTGAAGGCCGTTAATGATTTCTTCAATCGCATTGACTGGGTGTCCGATCTACAGCATTGGGGCCAAGAAGACTACTGGGCCACACCCGTTGAGACCCTAAATACCAACGGTGGCGATTGCGAAGATTTCTCGATCGGTAAGTTCTTCTCCTTAAAAGCCGCAGGCATACCCGCAGAGCGTTTGCGTATCCACTATGTAAAAGCCCTCGATTACAACCAGGCACATATGGTCTTGGCCTACTATGCCTCTCCTGGTGCCGAGCCATTGATTCTCGATAATATTGATAAAGTGATTAAGCCCGCCTCACAACGCCAGGATTTACTGCCTATCTACAGTTTCGATGTGGATGGTCTGTGGTTGGCAAAATCCCGCAATGTACAGAAGCGGGTGGGTAGTGCTTCCTCCCTGAAGGCCTGGGAGGAGATCAAACGCCGCATGGCGATGGAAGCGAATTCTCCTGATTTTATTTAACGTTTTTGGCCACTACATGTTTTAGTTATATCCACATGTTGGGTAATGACTATTACTGCTGCGTAGGCTCTCCACGACTTCCTATACTTATCCTAAGCTTATTTTTTAAGGCTTGGGGTCATGGCATTAACAGATTTGGAAGATGTCCTTACGGGCATCATGCTCGCAATCGACAATACCCAAGACTGGCTCAGTCTGTGGGAGCTGGAGCCTGACGGCCAATTACATATCCTGCATCAGAGTCAGCATCTGGCCAATAATGAAGATTATATGGCCAGGCGGGAGCAGCTGACTGTAGAGCTTACAGATATCCTCAAGAAAACCGGCCGACTCTCATTTAAACAAGCCCATGAACTGGTTGATAAAGACTTTGGTGAAGTCTTTATCGATGCTGTCGATGCCATAGGTAGCAGCCCTTACTTCCTGGTGAAATTTGCTCGAGTCCCTTTTCCTTTTGAGTTAAAGCACAGTGCGCGTAATAAAAAAGTCAGCGATCTGGAAAAAGCGATTGTGCGTAACCTTGTACATGAAATTCTTACTCCCGTTAATTCTATCGAAGGGCTGGGGGAGCAGCTAGCAGAGTTGGCCGAGTGTGAAAAGGCGCGCTCCATCTTGAATATGCACGGCGATGCCTGTCAGCTTCTGAAAACCCGTATCACCGACATTATTAACGCGATCAGCTTGCGCATTAGTGAAAGCCGTTGCTATACACCTTCAGCGTTTGATTTGCTGGAGACGGTTTTTTCCATTTCCTCAAAAGTTAATCGCAGTATCTATGAGCTGGGCAGGGGCTTGGTGTTTAAAATGAACTACCCCGCCGAGTACAGCTCGCTGCCTATTTGTGGCTATCCGGACTTATTGGAACAAGTCATTCTGCACCTGGTGGACAATGCGATTAAGTTTACCGCTGATGGTGGGCGCATCGATGTGAATGTTACGTTGCTGGAAAACAACAAACTCCGCTTTGCCGTTGTTGATACTGGTTGCGGTATGCAAGACGCAAATTCCCGCCTGTTTTTTAAACCCTTTATTATGGGAGATATGTCTGATACCCGTTGTCATAAGGGGATGGGGTTGGGATTATCGTCCGCCACCGATTGCGTGCAGATTATGTGCGGAGATTCTTCCACGGGCCTGCATTACAGTGCTAACCCTGAGGGTGGTTCTATTTTCAGTTTTGAAATTCCCTACGAAGTAGCGGATTACCAAACCGGGGAATCAGAATTATTACATTTACCCAAAGCCGTGGATGAATACAAAATCCTGATTGCAGAAGATACGCCTACACAGCAAATGATCATTAAGCGGTTGGTAGACAAGTTGGGCTTTACCTCTCAGTTGGTGGATAACGGTTTAGAAGCGGTAGGGGAGTATATGCGTGGGGACAGCCATTACGATCTTATTTTAATGGATATCCAGATGCCGGGTATCTCTGGTCATGAAGCTACGGAGATGATTCGGAAGTATGAAAAAGAGTTTGAGTGGTCAAGGGTGCCGATAGTGGCGATTACTGCCAATATTGAGAAAGAGGTGCACAGTCAGTCGTTACGAGTGGGGATGGATGGTCATTTTGGCAAGCCAGTGACACGGCTGGTGTTGGATGAGTTGATTCGTAAGGCGCTGTTGGGTGTTACTATTTAATCGCAATTTCTACGGGCAATAAAAGGGCTGCGAATACAGCCCTAACCACTACCCTAAGACCCTTGGTTTTATTATATATGGGTCTGATCTTGGAACTTAGAAAGTGTAAGTAGCACTTACGCTAAAGTTACGGCCTGGTTGGCTGAAGCGATCAAGATAAGTTCTATCTGCGCGTTCGCCTCTCAGGTCTTCCCATAAGGTGTATTCCTTGTCAGTTAGATTGTAGATGCCACCTTTAATGCTGAGGTTTTCATTGACATTGTAATAGGCAGTGAGATCCAGAATTCCGTAGCCGGAAGTTGTTGCTTGCTCATAAATTACTCCGGATGATTCTAACTCAGTGACATCACTGCTTTCTTTCTCACTTGCTAGAGTCCAGTTTAGAGTGGAACCCCAAGAATTATCTGGAGAATCATAATTCAACCCAAATACACCTTTTAAAGGAGAAATGCTGTCGATTGGTTCGTTGCTTTCGCCTTCACTTTTTCCTTCACCATCTGCATAAGCGATACTGATGTTGAGACTGGTACCTGAAGGAGCTTGGATGAGCTCATCAAGCCAAAGCGCAGCACGAAGTTCTACACCTTTAATCGTTGCTTCATCGGTATTCTTATAAATGAATTCGTCTACATCCGTGGTAGGTCCGCCAAACATCCCAAAGAATGGATTAGGGTAAGCTACATCAGGATTAATAGTGGAGTCGATAAAGTTATCGTAGTCATTGTAAAAAGCAGCAATTTCAGCATTACCCCAATTGCCGTTGGTACGAAATCCGATTTCGAAAGAGTCACTTTCTTCTGGTTTCAGGTTGGGGTTGGCCAAAGTGACATAGCCACGAACAACAGTGCTGGTATCTTCACGGTACAGTTGAGTCAAGTCTGGAGCTTTGAAACCCTGGCTGTATTGTGCAAACACAGAATGGTTATCGGTAATTTTGTAGACGCCACCCAAACGCGCTGTCCACTTATCACTGTCATGGTCGTCAAACTCTGTTGTGTAAACAGAATCTGTTTCTGGCTCGGCAGTAAAGCTGTCATAACGCAGGCCAGCAACTAAGGATAGTTTGTCGTTCAGAAGACTTATTTGATCCTGTAAGAAAATGCCGTAGGATTTAGCTTCAACAACAGGAGTATAGCGTTCAATATCTGCTGGATCTCCACTGGTTAGGTAGAATTTATCGGTAGAGTTTTCCAGGGAATCTTTTACATACTTACCGCCGTAGGTCAGTGTGTGATTGGCGATTTCTTTTGAAGCTACTAAATTAAATTGCTTGCTTTCTTCTTCGTGGGAATAATCGATCAGACGAGTACCTCCAAAGCTGTACGCATAAGAAGTATTTCGGGATTCCTGTTCGGTTGTACTTTTCTGCCAGTCCACTTTCCATTCAAGTGTGTCAAACAGTATGTTTTCTGCGCTGATCTTATGAAAGATTCCAACTCGATTACGCTTCATGGTGTCATCACCAGTATAATCGGCGTAGTCATATGTTGCGCTATAGCTTGTCCCCTCTAAAGATAGGAGATCTGTTTCAGTATTGTTTTCAAAGTGCTCAACATTTAATCCAATGCGGTGGTTGTCACTCAGCTGATAAGCAAGCTTGGCCAGTACGTTTTGACTGGTAAAGTCGACAGGATCTGGTTTGGTGCGATCATTACCCTGACCACCTGTATAGCCGTCACCATAGTTTTCATATTCATTGCCGGTTCGGTGAGTATAAACCAGAAGACTTTCTAAATTACCACTACGGTTGGCTACTGTGAGAGTTTTGTTGAAACTGTCATCAACGCTATTGTATTGACCTTTTACACTGGCACTTGTGTCGTCACCTTGACCCAAATAATCAGCCGCATCTTTAGTTGTAAAAGCCACAACGCCGCCCAATGCATCACTACCATACAAGCTGGAAGCAGGGCCCTTAACGATATCTACTTGCTTCAAAGAGTCGACATCAACAAAGTTACGGGTGCCTCGAAGGTATGGACCGCCAGAGTTAAAGTCTTTGGCTTGTTCAACTCCATCAACCAAAATCTTTACACGGTTGGCTGACATGCCACGAATATTAAAACCGGACAATCCAAATCTCCCAGCAGAACCAACTTCAACACCTGGTTCGTAGCGGAGCATTTCACGGATATTGGTTGCGCCATTTCGTTCAATGGATTCTGCATCAATAACACTGACGGTATTGGCAACATCAGCAACTTTTTGCTCGTTAAGCGTCGCCGCAACAGTCACCTTATCCAGCGTAAAGGTTTTAGGCGCTTTATCAGCCGCATAGGCAGAAGCGGACAAAACAGCCGCAGCCAGCGGTGTCAGTACAAATTTTTTCATGGTGTGATCCCCAAGCGATCAGAATGATGGTAGGTAATCCCTGCCTGTTACCCCCGGTAAATTCTATGTTGGCCGGGTAGTGTGGCACCGATAAAGTTATAGTCCATTAATAATGAGTATGATAATGAGAATCTATATCATTTGCAATGGCGGTTTTGAATTTTAGTCATAAAAGCAACATAAAACTGAACAGATAAACATCAATCAGTCCTGGATTGAGGGCGAAATGGCAGGTGTTGAGGCAAGCCCTTCGGAACTAGGGGGTTCCGAAGGGCTAGAAAGAGGCAGTAACAGTGGAAGGGGTTTAGCTATCTGAAGCTGCTGCTGTCAGGTTTGAGCTGTCAGTGTGTTTAATCCCTGTACGTTTTTCCTCAATCCACAGGAACAGGGCAGGCAGCATCAGCAGGCATATAAAGGTGGTAAACAAAATGCCAAAGCCCAGGGAGACAGCCATTGGCACAATAAATTGCGCCTGACGAGAGGTTTCAAACACCATCGGCGCCAGGCCACCAAAGGTGGTTACCGTGGTAAGCAGAATAGGGCGGAAGCGGCGCATGGCTGCATCCAGGGCCGCTTGCCGTGGGGATACACCGGCCAGGCGTTGTTTATTGGCGTAATCCACCAGAATCAGGCTGTCATTCACCACAACCCCCATTAACGCCACGATGCCTTGCAGGCTAATGACGCTGAGGCCGTAGCCCAGCAGCATATGGCCGAGTATGGCGCCAACGGCCCCAAAGGGAATAACCGAGATAATCAGCAGCGGCTGGATATAACTGCGGAAAGGAATGGCTAACAGGGCGTAGATCACCAGCAGGGTCATCAGCATACCAATTTGCAGGGCTGAAGCACTTTCGGCGGCATCGGCTTGGCGTCCGCGGTAACTAACTTTCAGACCGGGGTATTGGACTTCCAGTTGCGGAACGATATTGGCACTGACCTCGGACATAACCGCGGGTGTTTGGCGTCGCGGTTGTACATCGGCAGTCACACGCACAATGCGTTGCCCATCGCGGCGAATAATTTTTGCCGGGGCGCGGGTTTTGGTGATATCAGCCACTTCCATTAGCGGCACGTGGGTACCGTCCGGGGTGGTAATCAGCAGGCGTTCAATATCACCGGCGTATCGGCGCTCTTCTTCCGGTAAGCGTACCAGCACGGTAACTTCATTACGCTGGCGTTGCTGGCGGATGGCGCGGGCACCATAAAGCGCATGGCGTACTTGGCGGGCAACATCATCTGCGACGAGATTTAAAGCGCGGCCATGTTCGTTTAATTTTAATTCCCACTGGGGTTTACCGTTGGTCAGGTCATTGCCGACATCGGCAACGCCGCCAAGTCCTTGCAGATAGTTTTCAAGCTCTTCACTGGCTTTTTGCAAAACTTCTGTATCGCTATGGCGTAATTCAAGGGTTAAGCCTGCGCCGCCATGGGGGCCACCGCCACGCTCCGCGTCAAAGCTGAGGCTTTTTACGTTGGGGATTTGTCCCAGTTGTTTACGCCAGCGGCGTACGGTTTCGTGGGCGCTGATGGGGCGAACTTCGGAAGGTGATAACAGCAGTGCGACTTCGACGCTGCTGCCTTCAATTTCGCTTTTAACATTCACCACCAGGCTGTTACTGCCTTTACCAAAACCGTTGCTTTGTTTTAAATCGTACTCTGCGGCCATTTCTTTTGCGGCAGCCTCCATGCGATCACGCACAACCAGGGCTTCGCTAAAAGGGGCGTCCAATGGCAGCTCGGCTTTGGCAACGGCCCACTCGCCTTCCAGTGGTGGGAAGACACTGAAGCCCATGCGACCACTGAAGGCGTAGGCAAAAACAATCATTAAAATCGCCACGGCGGTGGTAATGGTAACGCCGGGACGGTCCAGGCATTTCTCCAGCACTTGGCGGTAGCGACCATTGATAAAGTTGTGCAGGTGGTGGTCACACTTTTCCTGCAGTGCGTCGAGTTTTTGGCCCAGTTTGGAGTCGGTGGTTTCCTTAATATTTGCTAAATGTGTGGGAAGAATAAACAGAGCTTCGACCCAGGAAATCAGGAAACAGGCGATCACCACAATGGGGGTAACGCCAAACATCATGCCCACCATGCCCGGTACAAACATCAGCGGCAGGAAGGCTACGACATTGGTTAAAATCGCGAAGGTTAAAGGCAGGGCTATTTGCCGGGCACCTTCCACCGCAGCTTGCTGGAAGGGAACGCCTTTCTGCATATTCTCGTAGATATTTTCCCCGGCAATAATCGCATCATCGACGACGATACCCAGGGCAATAATAAAGCCGAACATGCTGATAACATTGATGGAGACATCGAACAGTGGCAAAAACAGCAATGCACCGAGGAAGCTGGTGGGGATACCCATCACTACCCAAAATGCCAGGCGGTATTCCAGGAAAATACCTAGTAACACCATCACCAGGGTTAAACCGATAAAGGCATTCTTTAACAGTAAATCCAGACGCTGGGTGTAGGTTTTGGCATCGTCATCAATAACCGTCAGGTGGGTTCCTGGTGGCAGCATGGCCTCCAGTTCATCCCACATACCGTACACGGCTTCGGCAATGGCATCGGGGGTTTGATCTTCAACGCGGTATACTCGCAGTGTGACACCGGCTTGGCCATCGAAGGTAATTACACGGTTGGTATCTTCAAAACCTTCTCGAACCTCGGCAATATCGCCGAGTAATAACTGGTCGCCGGTGGCATCGCTGATAATGGGCAGGCGGGCGAATTCCCCGGCCCAGTAGCGGCGATCATCCACAGTTACCAGAATTTCACCGCTGGAGGTTTTTACCGAACCGGCAGAACGTTCAACTGCGGTGCGATTAATTTGCTGAGCAACATCCTGCAGGGTAAGGCCGTACTGCTGCAGGGTTAACTGTGGTACATCAATGTGGATTTCCTCGGCGGGCAGGCCGCGAAATTCCACCAGGGAAATCTGCGAAGATTGCAGAATACGATCTTTGAGTTTTTCCGCCAGGCGTTTAATGCTGACATTATCGAGGCCGCCATGGACGACAATCTCCATTACATCAATATTGCGGCTGCGCAAACTGATACTGGGTTGTTCTATACCGTCGGGGAAGGTATTGATGCGGTTAACCAGCTGCTGGATTTCCTGAAAGCTTTGCTGGGTGTCGGCGCTGGAGCGCAATTCCAAATTAACGCTGACATAGCCCGGTGTAATACGAACACTGGTTTCCTTAATACCATCCAGCCCGCTTAATTCGTTTTCAATCGGCAGGGCAACGCCGCGTTCCATTTCCGTTGGGGTGGCACCGGGGTAGCTGACGCCCACGTGCACCACATCAAACATCATGGTAGGCAGAAATTCTTTTTTGATTGCCAGCGACATCATCAGGCCACCGATGATCAGTACCGCCATTAACAGGTTGGGTGCAACCTTGTGCTGAGCCATCCAGGCGATTGGGCCCGGCTTGATTTGGCCTGATTGAATAGGATCAGTCGGTGTACTCATTGCGCCAACTCTCCACCGGCATTGCCTGCAACGTCAGCGGCAATTTGTGCTGGAGTGGCAGAATTATCTGGCCGCTTTTGTCGTGGTTTTACGGCTAAACCCGGAGCCGCAAAATCCATTCGGTTAGTCACAATGCGGCTGCCTGCTTCCGGCATGCCTTTAACCAGAATTTCATTGCGGCCACTGAATATAATATCCAGCTGGAAATTCTGCAGTTCGTTTTTACTGTCTACCCACCAGATACTGTCGTGGTTGTAGATCCAGGCAGGGGAGAGCGCAAAGGTGTTTTCCTGAGGCTCGCCATACAGAGTGACTTCGACAAAATCATTGACCAGCAGTTGTGGTTGGCCTGGATTTTTCAGACCCAGGGGGTCATCAATTTCCAGTATGACTTTTACCTGGCGATCACTGCTGTCTACATCCGGGCGAATATTTAATACTTTGGCTTGACGGTATTCATTTGCTTGCCAAGCATTGGGCTGGCGAATTTGGGCCAGGCTGTCTTTATCGAGCCAGCGAATAAACTGACGTGGTACTTTGACTTCCAGCCAGAAACGCTCGGTGTTTACAACATCGTAGAGTGGGGCATTGGTATTGACCTGGCTGCCACGACTGATATGACGGTCAATTAGCTGGCCATCAAAGGGCATAGTGATACGGGCACGCTGTAAATCCAGTTCGGCTTTGGCCAAATCGGCTTTAACCTTTTCGGTCTGTGCCTGTGCGGCGGCAATTTGTGGTTCACGTAATACCAGTGATTTATCTTCGGGGCTCAAGTTGCTACCAGCAAGCTCGAATTCTTCGCGAGCCAGCAGTTGTTGGCCTCGTTCCAGGGCGAGATCGGATTCGGCCTGAATCAACAGGGCCTTTTGTGTATCGACACTGAGTTGGAAATCGGACTGATCAATCTGTGCCAGCCATTCGCCTTTATTCAACAGTGCACCGGGGGTGGCGTTAGCGTTGAGTGCAATGATCTCACCACTGACCTGAGCCTGTAGGGATAATTGTTCTGCGGCGCGAACCGTACCGCCGGCAACCCACTGTGGGCGGTGGCTACCAGGGCTGATGACAGTGATATCGACCATGGGTTTAATATCCATGGGCGGTTTGCCTTTGGGCCGGGGGCTGGATTTCATCACCGCAAAGGCAATGGCAATCCCCAGCAGTAAAATGCCAACGGGCAGTAAACGTGATAGCAATGGTTTTACAGGCATGAATCAGGTCTTTTAAATGGTAAAAATAGTTGTCTGTTAAGCTGTGTTTTAAACCAGCCCTTTAAGTCATATTAGGCGCAAAACCGCCTTGGCTTAGGGCCCGATAAAGCTGAATTCGCACTTCCAATAAGCGGCGCTGAGCATCCAGGCGTTGTTGTTCCAGCTCCAGACTACTTTGTTGCGCACTTAATAAATCCAGGAAGTCTGCTACGCCGTTCAAATAGCGTTTACCTTGCATCGAGGCGGTTCTTTGTGAAAGTTCGACACGTTCTTCCAGATTTTGTAAAAAATCAGCCAGCTGTTTTTCCTGAATTAAGGCATCCTCAACTTCTTTGACCGCAGTCAGTAAGGTTTGCTGGTAGTTGGCCAGGTTTTCCTGCAGTTGTGCACGACGACGCTCTACTTGAGCGCGGCGGTTACCACCATCAATGACTGGTAATAACAGATTGGCAGCAAGGTTGCTGACCCAGGTATCCACCAAATCGGAAGACTTTTCGGCGCTGCCACTGTAGTCAGCACTCAAGCTAATGCGTGGAAAGCGCTCGCTGATGGCAGCGGCAACCGCGGCATTGGAAGCTTCCACTTGCGCCCATGCCTGTTGCACATCAGGGCGCTGCTGCAAGCGCTCAATAGGGATGCCGGTATCAGGCTGCCCAGGTAAAGGCGGGAGATTGACTCCGGCAGGGTAGTTCAGATTGTAGGGTGTTTGCCCAAGCCATAGCGCCAACTGATTGCGGTTGAGCTCAATATCGGCTCTCGCATTGATTAGTTGGCCTTCAAGGGTTTCGAGCAGTTGACGTTGGCGCCAGACATCGGTGATGGATACTCGACCGCGGCGAAAGCGCCCCTCAATGGCTGTCAGGGCTTTGCTGACTCTATCCTGTTGAGAGGTGAGTAATTCGGTTTCTTCCTGAGCAGCGACCCAACCAAACCAATATTGGGTAATATTGGCGGCAACCGTATTAGCTTGAACTTGCAGGGCAGCCTGGTCGGCTTGCAGTTCAAATTGTGCCTGTTTTGAGAGGCTGCTGATTCGTCCCCAAAAATCGATTTCATAGCTGGCATTGAGGCCGACATTCCAGTTATCGGACAGCTCGCGATCCGTACCATCGTCGACCCAACTGCGTTGGCGCTTACCGGTTGCGTTTAGCTCTGGGAATTTGTCACTGTTTACTTGCCGTAGATTGGCCTGGCTCTGTTGCAGTCTCGCCAGGGTAGCGGCCAAATCCTGGTTGGCTTGCAGGCCGGTTTCAACCCACTGGTTGAGGTGTAAGTCGTTGAAATCCTGCCACCAGTTTTGCGAGGCTGCTTGGGGTAGGGTTGCCGTGTTTTGCTGAGCGGCCTGATGGCTAAAGCGTTCGGGCAGTTCAGGCATCGAAGTGCTTATGGGCTGGTAGGTGCAGCCCATAAGTAAAAACGGGGAGGCTAAACCAATCGTCAGCCCCTTAGGTAGCAGTCGCAACGGCTTCATGATCGCTATTCTTGGATTACCTTCGTTGTAAGACTTCTTTATACGATGTATGACTTCTTTATACGACTTTTCTTTTATACGACTTCTGTGTACGAAAAGTTCCCGTAAAAAGTTCAACGAACGCGGAAAGACAAAGATTAATAGCGTATCAAGAATCATTTGCACTTAAAAGCCGGTTAGCATTTCTTTGCCTTTAAGCGTCAGGGACCTTTGATCACTTCATCTTCTAGGTACCGCAAAATGTCTGGTAGTCGCTGTCAAAGCCTTCGCCGCTATCCTGGTATTGCGGGGTATCCGCAGTTTCCTGGTAAGGGTTCCGTAATACATCAAGGAAACTGAGTGCCGCTTCCGGGCTACCACTGCTTTCGCAAGCTTGCAGCACCGCTTCTACATGATGGTTGCGGGGAATTACCACCGGGTTCTGCTGGCGCATCGAGGACTGAATCGTATCTACGTCAGTGTCTTGCTGAGTAACGCGCTGGCGCCAAGTGTTGTAGGTATCGGCCAGTTTTTCGCTGAGATATTGGTGAGAGGCTTCATCATTCAACGACTTGGTCAGGTGGTTGAAGGTTTGGGTGTAATCCATCTTACGAGCTGTAAGTTGATCCAGGATTTCCAGCATGATGGTCTCATCGCCATCTTTGGCTTCAACAAAACCGAGCTTGGCGGCCAGCATCTGCTGGTGTGCTTTCTCAAAGCGTTCGGCAAAGCCGTTGATCAGATCTTTAATTTGATCGAGGAGATCTTCTTTTACCTCAGGTTCAGCGTCACTGTTTTCTGGTTGCTCTTTTAAGCAGAGTGATAGCAGGCTTTCGGCAAAGCGCGTCATGTTCCAAAGCGCAATATTGGCCTGGTTGCCGTATGCATAACGGCCCTGATGATCAATCGAGCTGTAGACAGTGCGGGGATCATAGTCACCCAGCATGGCGCAGGGGCCAAAGTCGATGGTGTCACCTGAGATAGCCGTGTTATCTGTATTCATAACACCGTGAATAAAACCGACCCGCAGCCAGTGAATCACCAGGTTAATTTGCCGCTCGATGGCCTTTTCCAGCAACAACACATTGCGGTCACCTTCCATGTCATTAATCTCTGGAAAATGGCGGTCGATGGTGTAATCACGAAGAACGGTAAGGGATTCTTTATCGCCGCGAGCGCTGAAAAACTGAAAACTGCCCACGCGAATATGGCTTGAGCCAACACGGGTAACCACGGCACCGGGGTGTGGTTGCTGGCGATAAACAGTTTCGCCGGTAAGGGTTACCGCCAGGCAGCGCGTAGTGGGCACGCCGAGGGCATGCATCGCCTCGCTCATAATAAATTCACGCACCGCAGGCCCAATCGCGCAGCGGCCATCGCCACCTCTGGAGAAAGCGCTGGTACCGGAGCCTTTAAGTTGCAGATCCCAACGTATGCCTTGCGTGTCGAGCAGTTCTCCCAATAGGTGGGCGCGGCCATCACCCAATTGCGGGTTAAATTGGCCAAATTGGTGCCCGGCATAGGCGGCTGAAAGTGGCTCCGCGCCTTCCAATAATTGGTTGCCCGAGAAATATTGGGCTAGGGCATCGGTGTCCTTTTGCAGTTCCTGTGGGATCTGTAACTGATCTGCCAGCGCTGAATTCCATAAGAACAGTTGAGGATTGTCGACTGGAGTAGGGTGGGAAGGATCGAAAAAACGCTCGCCGAGCTTGATATAGGTGTTGGAAAACTGCATTGATCCTTTCCTTGCTGATGTAGTCGAGACTTCTTTGTAAGGGGCTTCGATTCTAGCAGCTAAATGTAGCTTCGATCTAACCACATTCACTTCCTGATCCTGAGGTGTTAGACTGCTGCGCTGATAATGTAAGTGATAATAATCATCATTTGTGTTTGGTGTGGTTGTTGAGGGATTGTAAGGGAATGTCGACAGAACTATTCAGTGCCAAAAAAAGCCGCCTTTTGGCGTCGATTGTGGGGGTTATGGTAGCCAGTACCGTGCTAACCGCTGCAATGCCTGCTTATCTGCCCTTTTCCCAGGGGGATACCATCGCTGGGCCTATTCTTTTATTCCCCATCACTTGGGTGGTGTTGTTTCTGTTTAGCCTGGTCACCACCAGTATTACCCGGGTATGGACGGTGCTCGGGGGTATCACTCTGAGTCACGCTGCAATTATTTACTTTGCACTTAATTCCATGGGGGCTCAGTAGCAGCAGTCATAGAGACTGGTGTGAGAATTGTTATGCGCAGAGATACGTTAAAGAAGTTTTACAGTGTTCACAGTTGGGTTGGGGTTATCACCGGCATTCTACTTTTTATCATCGCGTTTAGTGGGGCGGTGTCGGTATTTGGTAGTCCCGATCTAAAGATTTGGTCAAACCCCAGCTTACATACCGAAGTGACGGTTGATCCAGTCAAGCTTGATAAGCTGGCAGAGGAATATGCCGTAGATATTCCCCAGGAATTTCTGCATGAAGTCGTGGTACTGCTGCCAGGCGCTAAAGCGTTTGGGGATTTATACCTGTTGTTTGAAACGGATCACGGGCCGGATGAACGAGTTATTGCCTATAGCTTTGATCCGCATACCTTAGCGCTAAAAGAGCGTAAAGAAGGTCCTCCGAAAGAGGTGTTTGCCGAAGAGCAAATGACTCTGGAATCTTTTATCACCCATTTTCACGCAAACCTGCATCTAGGTCGTCTGGGTTTGATCCTGACGGGGTTGTTGGGTCTAACTCTGATGGCCTCGATTGTTACTGGTGTGATTATCCATCGCAAAATTCTCAAGGAGATGTTCAGCTTCCGGCCCTTACGCAGTCTGCGTTTAATGCTAACCGATAGCCATAAGGTACTGAGCGTTTGGGGGCTGCTATTTCACGGTATGATCGGTTTTACCGGTGCTTTTTTGGGGCTGGCAACGGTTATTTTATTGCCGGCAGCGGCCTTTGTAAGTTTTCAGGGCGATCAAGACAAGCTCCTGGAAACCTTTCAGCCCGAGCGCATGCCAGTTTTAAGTGGCGAACCCGCCGACATGCAAATCGATACCGTGTTGTTAAAGAGTGATCAGCTAGGCGAGACAACTCGCAGCATTGTTATTATGGGGTGGGGTGATAAAAATGCGCTCGCCTTCAGCAACACCTACGGTGGTGATGAGATGGCTTTTCAAACCCACAGTTTTCAGCTTCAGGATGGCAAGGTACTGGAAACAACCACCAGTTTTGAATTGGTGGGTGGCGTGAGTGGCCCGATTTTGGACCTTATGTTCCCATTACACTTTGGTAGCTTTGGTGGTTTGCCGGTAAGAATTATCTGGGCGCTACTGGGTTTAAGTACCGCACTAATTGCGGTTACGGGCATGATGATTTGGGTTGAGCGCCGGGCCTATGGTGCGGAAGGTGATTTAAAGCCCGAGAGCTATATGCGGTTGAGTAAACTCACCATCGGTAGTTGTTCCGGTATGGTTGTCGCCTTGGCTGCCATGTTTTGGGGGCAGCGCCTTTTGCCCGCGTATGTGCCGGAGCTTTTCTTCGTAGTTTGGCTTTTGTGTTTGGTTTACGCTTTTAGCCGTTCAAACAATTATCAAAGTAATCGGCAGTTATTGGGTGTAGCAGGATTATTATTGGCGGCTGTGCCTTTTGTGGATGTGGCTACGTTGGAGCACCATCTCTTTAACAGTATGGCCGGTACCCATACACATCTGGCGATTATTGATGTGGTGTTATTTTTAAGTGGTGGCATATTGCTCTATATCGCCAAACGTCTACCTTCTGAGCGTCAAGAAGAGCAACATCGCGCGCATAAAACCAAGCAAACCGCGCTGGATGAAGAGCTTGAAGAGTCAGGTGAAACCTTGGTAGATACTTCCACTTCAACCCAAGTTACAGAGGCTTAAGGATTAGTTATGTCGCTATTAATCGTATTGTTAAGTCTTGTTTTAGCTGGTGTGGCTACGTTTCTTTTTGCTAAGGCAAGCAGAAAAGAACTACGTAGCCGAAAGTCTTTACGGGTAGCACTTAGAATGGCAGGTTTTGTGGCTGCTGAAATATGTCTGCTGTTAATTTGTCAGATATATCCAACGTTGCAGGCTGTGTTTATTTGGTTGGGGGTTATTTCTTTGGCTGCGACGGTGACGGTTTTTCTGTTGCCGAAGTTTGATAAGGTTAACAGCTAATTTGAGGTGAGTACTTTAGCGGTCTTGTTTAGTATACGGATGGTGGTATTAAGCTTGTGATCCCTAAGTGTCTATCTGGACCTTCGGAGGCAGGACGCCGACGCAGAGCGCTGTTTGTCAACGAGAGTGGATGGCGCACAGCGTGTCCAGATAGACACTTAGGGATCGCAAGTGCCACGATCAAATTAAATGTTTTGTCCTACTCGCCATAAGACCCCACTAGGATCTTTAATGACAAAATCCAACATTCCCCAGGGTTGCTCTTCAATATCCCCAAGAAGTACATCGTATTTTTCTACGATGCCTTTTTCCTGAAGCTGTTGATGCCAGGCTTTGGCGTCTTCTACCAATAGATGCATCATCAAATTATTAGCGAGTTTTTCTTCATAGAAATCCTGTAGTAGAAAGCTGCAGTTGCCATGATGGAAGTAGGCTACACCTTGAGTGTCTGATGCCTGGGTAAACCCCATATCCTGGTAAAAGGCTTTGGAGCGCTCGTAATCTTTGGCGGGTACAAACGCTTTGATTTCGACAGTGTTGAGGTTACCCATGGTTAGATTCCTTTCTTGTTAGTAGGGCTTAAAGTTCGGCAATGATTTTGGCTGCGATAGCCTTAAGGTCTTCTGGGTCAGCCATTTCGGCAGCGTGACCTTTAAGCGCATCAATATTTAATACCGAGCCCGGCAAAATGTGGAAGTGGATGTGGGGCACGGTTTGGCCTGCGGCTTCACCGTTAAGCTGGAAAATAGATGAGCCTTCGTAACCCGTAGCTTTTTGAACAGCGGGCCCTACCTTTTGTACGGTTTTCATGCAGGCTAGGGCGGCTTCAGGGCTTAGTTGGTAAAGGGTAACCGCGGGCTCTTTGGGTATTACCAGCGTGTGACCTTCACGCTGCGGCATGATGTCCATAAATGCCAGGGTGTGTTCGTCTTCATAAACCTTTATGCAGGGCAGGTCGCCACGCAGAATTTTTGCAAAAATATTGTCGTTATCGTAAACCGGGTTCATCGTATCTCCTAAACGGCTGCTGGTTTTTGATGGCTAGCTTTGGAAGCTAATATTGCCTTATTTGTCTTACAGTCCAAACGCCTTTTTTAAGTTTTTATAAATTCTTTGTGACAGAGGTTGTGGTGTAAAACCTGCTCAAAACCCTCATTCTAAAGGGGTTTTTGTCTTCTCTGGCATCATTTTGTCGTCATATTAAACAATAATGCAAATGATATGAATTATCATTTGCATTATTTTGAGTTGGCCGTTAGAGTGCGCCCCCAGATAGCACTGCAACTATTGTTCGTCGGAAAAGTTAGGCGTAAACCGCCTGGGGGAAGCTGTATGACGCAGGGAAAAGTCCATTCCATTGTTACATCTTCAAGCCAGTCAACAGATTGGTCACTGCCTGCAGCAGGGCAGATTTTAAATCTTCATTCAACGCCAACCTTGCAGCGTCAAAGCGAACGAGAATCTGAAGTTCGTTCTTATCCTCGACGTTTACCTTTGGCCATTAACAGCGCACTGGGTTGTCGGGTTAAAGATGAGCAGGGGCAGGTTTACCTTGATTGTTTGGCGGGTGCTGGCGCATTACCGTTAGGGCACAACCATCCGGAAGTAAACACGGCCATTATCGAGGCGTTGGAAGGTTTGTCGCCATTTCAAACGCTGGATATTACTTCGCCTGCTAAAGATGCGTTTATGGGGGAGTTGTTAGCAACTCTGCCTGAAGCGTTTAGCTGTGAGGCCAAAATTCAGTTTTGTGGTCCGTCAGGCGCAGATGCAGTTGAAGCTGCAATTAAGTTGGCAAAAACCGTTACCGGTCGCAGTTCAGTGATCAGTTTTCAGGGCGGTTATCACGGTATGACCCATGGGGCCTTGTCGTTAACCGGTAATCTGGGCGCAAAAAATCCTATCAATGGATTAATGGCCGATGTTCACTTTATGCCGTATCCCTATCCGTTCCGCAGTCAGTTTGGTGATCGTAATTCGGATAACGCACGTCAGGCGTTGCATTATTTGCGCAGCCAGTTGGTAGATCCGGAAGGCGGTATCAAACGTCCAGCAGCCATTATTGTTGAGCCTATACAGGGTGAGGGTGGAGTTATTCCTGCGCCTGCAGAATGGTTGCAGGGTTTGCGTAAACTCTGCGATGAGCTGGAAATCCTGTTGATTATGGATGAGATTCAAACTGGTTTTGGCCGCAGTGGCCGCTTGTTTGCGTTTGAGCATGCCGATATTCAACCTGATGTTGTACTGATGTCAAAAGCATTAGGTGGCGGTTTGCCGTTGTCAGTGATTGCGTTTAATAAAAAGTTTGACGCCTGGTCGCCGGGTGGGCACGCCGGTACTTTCCGTGGTAATCAGCTTGCCATGGTCAGTGGTGCCAAAACCATGCAGGTGATTAAACGCGATAAGTTGTATAAGCATGCCAGTGAGTTGGGTGGGCAGTTGCGTGATGAATTGCTGACACTACAGCAAAAACATGCACGTATTGGCCAGGTTCGTTCCAAAGGGTTGATGTTGGGGCTGGAGCTGGTTTGCGGTGAGGGCTCGCTTGATAGTTTGGGTAATCCGCTGGCCGATAGTTTATATGCTCGACGTGTACAGCACGAAGCTCTGCGCCGCGGTTTAATTTGCGAATTGGGCGGGCGTCATGGTGCCGTTGTACGTTTATTACCACCGCTTATTCTAAACCGTGAAGAAGCCGACTTTATTATTCGGATATTGGATGAGGCGCTCACCGTAGCGGCACAGCACTCTGATAACGAAAACTCGGTCGTTAATGGGTAGGGAACACATAGGCGTAATGAGTAGTTTGTCTTCCGAAGCTGTATTTGAAACAGATGCGGCCGAGTATATCGATACCCAAACCTGGCAGGAATTCTTTTTACAGTCAGGCCCTGAAGGTACTGAGGTTTTTCAGCAGAAGCTGAAATCCACGGTAAATCAATTGGCCAGTGTTCTGGCTGCAGAGGATAAACCTGCACCCACTGAAAATGCCAGACAAATGGGTGAGCAGGTCGCTCTGCAGGGGGAAATCGGATTAGCCGGTATTCATCTTGAAGCACTGCTGCAGCAGGCTTTACCGTTATTGGTAAAAGGCGCTGTGCGTGTCGATCACCCGCATTGTGCCGCGCATTTGCATTGCCCGCCATTGATTCCGGCGCTGGCTGCTGAAATTGTCCTGACGACACTGAACCAATCAATGGATTCCTGGGATCAGGCGCCAGCGGCAACCCATATTGAACAGCATATGGTGGATTGGTTGTGCGATCAGTTGGGTTATTCGACTGCAGCCGATGGTAGCTTTACCAGTGGTGGTACCCAGTCCAATTTAATGGGGCTGTTGTTAGCCCGTGATAAGGCAATGAATGCATTGCAAAATGATAGTCGTTGGGTGCAGCAGCAGGGCGTTATCAATCATCGCTTTGCCAATTTTAAAGTCCTGTGTTCACGCACTGCACATTTTAGTATAGCCAAGTCCTGTGCCTTGTTGGGGCTTGGTGCGCAGGCGGTTATTGCCGTGGATACCGATGCTGAAGGCGCCATGGATATGGCGGCGCTGCAGCATGAGCTGCAAACGCTAAAGGAAAGCCAACAACAGGTTTTAGCTATCGTGGCGACGGCGGGTACAACCGACCAGGGTGCGATAGATCCTATTGATGCAATGGCGACTATTGCGCAGGAGCAGGGCTGTTGGCTGCATGTCGATGCGGCCTATGGTGGGGCGTTACTGTTTTCCAGTCATCGCCATCGGCTAAAAGGTATAGAGCAGGCTGATTCAGTCACTGTAGATTTCCATAAAATGTTTTTCCAACCGGTGAGTTGTAGCGCCTTATTGGTGAAGGATCGTCAAAACCTGGCGCCGTTGTGTTTCCATGCTGACTATCTCAGCCGGGAAGGGGACAGCGAGCCGAATCTGGTCGACAAATCCATGTCGACAACCCGCCGATTTGATGCGCTGAAACTGTGGTTGTCTTTCCGCAATCTGGGGTTGAAAAACTTTACGGCAATGGTAGATGGCCTGATAGATCTGACCCAGGCAGTGGCCGACCTGATAGTTGAGCGCAAAGAATTTATCTTGCTGAGCCAACCCTCTATTAGCACCGTCTTATTTCGCTTGGCCCCAGAGGCTTGGCACAGCGATGCCTTTCACCAGCAGCTGCGTCGGCATCTTTTGCAAACCGGACAGGCAGTTATTGCCGAAACCCGAATCGATGGTGATGTTTGTTTGAAACTAACATTACTCAACCCTTGTACTCAGATAGCGGATATTGATGCCTTGTTGGACATCATTATTAACGCTGCCGAAGAATTATCTGCGAGTTAACCCATGGCGATTAGTTACAGTCAACAACTCACCTCTAATCTAAGTTATCAAATCGTTATTAACGCTTATTTGCGTGAAGTAGAACATAGCTGGAAATTTGTTAGCAACACTGACTATCAGGGGTTGCCTGAGGGGTGGGATAAATACGAAGGGTTACTGTTGATCGACCTGCCTCAACAGGGCACGGAAATCCTGTTGGCTGTGAGCTACTGGTCGTTAACGCTACGACATCAATTTCTGTTCCCGGTCTTGTGTCGCCCACGCTCGACGTCTGATAAGTGGCAAGAGTTGGAATTGTGTCACTTTGTCTCCCTGACTATGCGAGAGGAAGGCCTACATAATCATCGTGGTAGTGGTGAACTCAATACCTTGATGTTGCGTTGTATGATCAGTCAGAAAAATACTGAAGATTTTGTTCGCCTGCGAGAAGTGGAATTAGCAGACATAAATGATGGTCGCCCCCTGTCTTTTATCGACAGTGAGCAAAGTCTGGTTATTGGTCACCAGTTGCACCCGGTCGCCAAAAGCCGGGAAGGGTTTTCATCCTCAGATTTACTGCGCTATTCACCAGAAACCGCGCAGCGATTCCAGTTGCACTATTTTGCTGTGGATGCCGATCTGGTGCATCAGGATTCTGCGCTGGAAACATCAGCGATGGAACTGATCAAGCAGCAGTTGGGCAAAGAGTTGGAAGTGAACAAGAATACACAGCAACAAGCTCTGGCCAAAGATGCGTTAACCAGCGATAAACAAGCTTTGATACCTGTGCATCCTTGGCAAGCCAGTTATCTACGCAATCAGGATGAAGTGCAAACGCTGGAAGCCCATGGCCAGATCGCCTACTTGGGGCCATTGGGCACTGACTTTGCCGCGACGACTTCTATTCGCACGGTATTCAGTGAATCCTGTCCGTTTATGTATAAGCTTTCGCTGAATGTACGAATCACTAACTCTGAGCGGGTAAACAAATCCTGGGAGTTAGATCGAGTGCTGGAAACCGCGCGTATGATGCAACTACCAGTCGCCGAGGATATTAAAACCAGTGCACCGGATTTTGTCATTGTTAATGAGCCTGCATATATCAGTATAAAAGTTGATGGCAAGGTGCTGGATGGTTTCTCCTGTATTTTCCGTGATGCCAGTCACTTTACGGATCCAGCACGGGATATCAGTGCAGTAACCACCTTGGTGCAGGATAATCCCCTGGGTGGCCCAAGCCGTCTGGCGAATATTATCCATAGGCTTGCCGAACAGGAAGGCCGCTCTGTAGAAGCCGTAACCATGGATTGGTTTGACCGCTATGTCACTGTCTCGATTGAGTCGCTGATGAAGCTGTTTATTGATTGGGGCTTGTGTTTTGAACCGCACGGACAAAACACCCTGATTGAGTTGGAAGACGGTTATCCTTCGCGTTGTTTCTGTCGTGACGGTCAGGGTTTCTTCCATCGCCAGGCTTCTCACGCAGACTGGTGTGAGATTATGCCGGGCAAAGGCGAAGTGACGGAATCCATTTTCCCCGAAGATTTGGCTCGCGAGCGATTAATTTATTACCCGTTTATCAATCAGGTGTTCTCTGTCATTAACGCCCTGGGGACCCAGCGACTGAGTGATGAAGAGCAGTTGATGGCGCGTTTGCGTGAGCGTATGAGCGCTTTGGCAGATCAGCCTCAACGTTATCCTTTCAGCTTGCTGGAGGTGCTTGAAAACAGTGAGCGCCTGCCTTGTAAGGGCAATCTGTTAACACAGCTGTACAACATGGATGAGTTGGTGGGGGATATTGCTACCCAGTCGGTTTATGTGACCTTACCCAATATTTATTCATCTAAAGCAAAAAAACAGGCAGAGGCCGTATGACGGCTACGCAAGCCAATGCACCTTTGCCATCGGTAGCGCAAGCCTATTCTCGCCAGTATGACTATGTAGTTTCTGGCGCAAGAGAAAACGTTAAATCGTTAGAGATATGCCTGAAACCAGCAAGTTTGAATGATCTTGGTTTAGTACACCAGTGGATGAACTATCCCCATGTGGCTGAGTTTTGGCAGCAGGCCTGGCCGGAGGAGAAGATTGCTGGCTATTTAGAGCAGCAAATTAACTCTTACCATAACGTGATGATTGTCAGTGTCAATCAGGTGCCGGTGGCTTACACCGAGCTTTACCCGGTTATTGATGATCCTTTGAGTAAGCGTTGCGATCACAGTGCAGAGGATTGGGGTTGGCATTTATTGGTCGGGCCGCCCGAATTTGTCGGATGCGGACTAACGGCTGCGGTGGGCCATGCCATTGTTAGCTACCTGTTGGAGCACACGATTGCCGATGAAATCTTTTGTGAACCGGATTATGCCAATCAGCGCATGATCCGCTTTGTCTCTCGGTTGGCGCATCAGGACCGAGGTTTAATCCAGTTAGGCGAAAAGTGTGCCCGCTTGATGGTGTGCCGTCGTGAAGATTTTGAAACCTTATCGTTACCTATATTAACCTATACCCCTGTAGCGGGTGTTGAAGATGATTACATCAAGGAGCAGTTGTAATGACCAGTGAAAATGCCAAAACACTCGATGTTATTGGTGTAGGTTTAGGGCCTTTTAATTTAAGTCTGGCAGCGCTATTACATCCGTTAACGGATATTGAAGCCATGTTTTTTGAAAGTCGCGATCAATTTGATTGGCACCCTGGTCTGATGATGGAAGACTGTACTTTACAGGTGCCTATGATGGCCGATCTGACGACTATGGCCGATCCTACCAGTGAGTTTACCTACTTAAACTATTTGCACCGTACCGGACGTCTGTATAACTTTTATTTTTATGAGGAATTTCTGATTCCTCGCAGTGATTACAACCGTTATTGCCAGTGGTCTGCAGAGCAAATGCACAGTTTGCGGTTTAGCCATACGGTTACGGCGATCAAAGCCAATGGTGAAGGTTACCAGGTGGTGGTTCGGGATAACACTTCCCAGTTGGAAACGATTTACCAAGCCCGTCATGTGGTATTGGGTACCGGTAGTGTGCCTGCAATCCCTGAAGGTATTCAGCACTTGAAGGGTAACGCGAATTGTATCCACTCGGCTGCTTACCTGCAGCGCAGAGCAGAGCTACAAGCATCTAACTCTATTACTGTTATTGGCGCAGGACAGAGTGCAGCTGAAATTGTGCTGGATCTGCTGGATGAACAGCCTCAACACGGTTATGAGATTAACTGGTTAACGCGAGGTGATGGCTTCCTGCCAATGGAGTATTCCAAGCTGGGATTGGAACACTTCTCTCCGGATTATATTGACTACTTCCATCAGTTGCCGGAAGCCACACGGGATAGTATCCGTAAAGGCCAGGATCTCTGGTATAAGGGAATTTCTGATTTCACCATTGGTGAGATCTATAACCGTATTTATCGTAGAAGTATTGGCAATAAACCTGTACCCATTACATTGCAGGCCCGTAGCGAGCTGTTAAATGCAATGGCTGAGGGTGATGGTTTGCGCCTGGCGTTTGAGCATCGTGATCAGCAACAGGCTTTTGAAGTCACAACCGATAAGCTTGTCTTGGCCACCGGTCATCGTCATCCGATTCCAGATTGCCTAAGTTCTATGCTTGATTATTTCGAGAAAGATAGTCAGCAGCGACTGGTCATCAATCGTGATTACACCGTGGCAAGCAAGGTTCCTTTGGCCGGTAATCTCTATGTTCAGAATGGTGAACTCCACAGCCATGGTATTGGCGCGCCTGATTTGGGCCTCGGAGCTTACCGCAGTGCGGCCATTGCGAATCAGTTAATTGGCCGCGATCACTACGTTATCCGTAATAAGAATGTATTCCAGAACTTTGGTGTTGCTGAAAAGTGGCAGGGCTCTTCATCCAGGGATGAATCAAAAGCCCCAGAATTACTATCAGCATAAAACCGTATAAATATTGATTGGAACCCGTATGACAACCCTAGCTAAAGCTACCGCTTTTGAAAACTTAAACCCTCTGGCAGCCTACAACCCTGAAAGCTGGCAGCGTATTAACCGCGATCTTTGTGCCAAAGTTTTAAGCGAATGTATTTATGAAGAGCTGTTGCAGCCGCAGCTTGTTGATGCTGACACACATACCTATCAGTTGGATTTTGGCGATGGCAACAGTTACCGCTTTCAGGTAAAACCGCGGGCCTTCTTCGGCTTTATGCGTGTTATTCCCGACAGCCTGGTGCAGTTGCAAGATGGTGAGGAAGTCGCCCTGGAGGATGCTTACTGTTTGCTGGGTAGCCTTAATGCCGCTCTAGGTGTAAAAGCTGATACCGCAGCCTATGCAATTCGTGAGTTCTCCAATACCTTGTTGGGTGATTGTCATCAGATGGCAGCACCACGACTAACCAATGCAGAACTGTTGAAGAGCGATGAGATTCAGATTGAAAGCCAGTTAATTGCCCATCCCTGGATTATTGCCAATAAGGGGCGGTTAGGTTTCAGTTACAGCGATTACCTGCAGTTTGCCCCGGAGATGGCTCAGGAAGCGCCTTTGCTGTGGATCGGTGTAAATAAAGAGGTTGCCCAATACAATGGCCTGTCTGATCTGGATTATGAGCGCTTAATCAATGAAGAACTGAGTGAGCAGGATCGCAATCACTTTGCTGGCTTGTTGCGGGATTTGGGCTTGGCCGTTGAAGATTATCTGTATATGCCTGTTCACCCTTGGCAGTGGAACAATGAAATTGTTTCCTTATTCTGCCGCGAAATTGTTGCGCGACGTATCGTACCGCTGGATGCTGGCAGTGATAATTACCAGGCTCAGCAATCCATTCGTACCTTTAGCAATCGCGATAATCCGCGTAAACGTTACGTTAAACTGCCGATCAGTATTTTGAATACCTCAGTTTATCGTGGCTTACCGCCAGAGCGGGTACGTATTGCGCCAGCACTGAGTCAGTGGTTGCTGGACGAGGTGGCTAATGATCCTTTCCTGCGCGATGAAACACGCCTGATCTTATTGGGTGAGGTGGCAACCATTAACGTTGATCACCCAATCTATTCCAAGATGCAAGGCGTACCTTACCAGTTCCGTGAAAAACTGGCGGTGGTCTGGCGTGAAAGCGTACACAGTAAGATGGATGAAGGTGAGCATTGTGTGCCTCTGGCTGCTTTGATGCACTATGACGCCAATGGCGAACCTTTCTTGAAGTCTATAATCGCGGCTTCTGGTATGACTACCGCCGAGTGGTTACAACAATTCCTTAAAGTCGTTATGGAGCCGCTATTGCACGTGCTTTATAAGTACGGTTTTGTATTCTCACCGCACGGTCAAAACGCCATGCTGGTAATGAAAGGCTTTAAACCTTCACGCTTGGCAGTAAAAGATTTCGTTGATGATGCCAATATCTGCGTTGATCCCATTCCTGAACAGGACAGTTTACCGGAGGAGCTAGAGGATATTCTGGAGTCACTGGAAGGCCCGATTTTGATTCAGTGGATTCAATCCGGCTTGTTTGTCTGTGTTTTCCGTTATTTAACGGAAGTACTGGAAGACCATATGGATTATCGGGAAGTGGATTTCTGGCAGCAGGTACTGGAGAGCGTACAAAACTACCAGAAACGTTTCCCTGAGCTGGAAGACCGTTTTGCTGCCTTTGATTTGTTGCGACCAGTATTCCCGAAGCTCTGCCTTAACCGTGTACGCCTCTTGGATAAGGGATACCAGGACGACGCTGAGCGACCCAGCGCAGCTGTGAGCAGCATGCTGGAAAACCCTCTGGCTCTGCTCGCCAAATAACGCTTAACAGGATGACTACCATGAATACTGCAGAACACCAGCCGAGAGAGTTTCCTGGGGCTATATACCAGGAATACTTCCCGCTTATGAAGAAAACCATTTGGGCACGTAAAGTTGATATCAATCTGGATGTCGACATCATCCACACCTGGATGAATCGCCCCCATGTGGAAGAGTTTTGGCATATGGCCTGGTCAAAGGAGCGTATTGCTGACTATCTAGAAAAAGCGCAAGCGAAGGAAGGTTTCGATTGCTATATCACCTTTGTTGAAGACGAGCCCATGGCTTACTTTGAAATGTATCACCCGCATTCAGATCCTGTCGGTGCAACCTACGATGTACAGGAAGGGGACTTGGGTTTGCACGTATTGATTGGTGAGGAAAAGTACCAGCGTCGTTACATTATCCGCTTAAGTGCCTTAATGATGCGCTTGGTGTTTAACTACCACCCGGAAACCCAACGCATTATTGGCGAGCCTGATGTCAATAACACGCAAATTCAGGGTGTGATGAAGTTTGTCGGTTTCCGTTTTATGAATAACGTAACCTTGCCGGATAAAATCGGTGCTTTGCATTGCTTGCGTCGCGAGGATTTCGAACAAGCCCATGGGCCGGTGAAAGCAGCTTAATATCTCGGAATATATCGGAAGGCCCTATGCTAAAGCTTGTTGAAATCGAAAAAGATTATCCTAATACCCGCGCCTTGGACGGTGTCAGCTTTAATGTTGAGGCCGGGCAGATAATGGCACTGTTAGCGCGCAATGGTGCGGGTAAAAGTACCTTAGTGTCCATTGTAGCTGGATTGCTGCAGACCGATAGTGGTGAAGTCTGGATAAATGGTGAACAGCGTATCGGCAAAAAGCTTAGCAGTGCCAACCAGCGCCGTATTGGTATAGCGGGCCAGGAAACCGGTATCTATCCCGAGTTGACCGTTGCCGATAACCTGCGCTTTTTTGCCCAGTTGTACGGTGTGCCTCGTCGCGAGCAACAGATGCGTATGCAAGAAGTGGCTGCGTTATTGGGACTAGGCGATTTACTGGATAGACGAGGGAATCAATTGTCGGGGGGCGAAAAACGCCGTCTGCATACAGGTGCAGCGTTGATGCATAAGCCTTCACTGTTATTACTGGACGAACCCACTGTGGGTGCCGACCCGCAGGCGCGCAATGAGATCCTTGATGCGGTAAAAGCCCTGGCCAATGACGGTACAGCGGTCATCTATACCAGTCACTACTTTCCGGAAATTGAAGTCCTCGGTGCTGATATTACTGTGATGCACAAAGGCCGATTGCTGGAGCAGGGGACTCAACAGGAACTGTTGCAGCGCCATGGCGATACATCGGTCATTATAGAATTTGGTGCCGAGGTTGCTTCACAGGCTGCACGTCAGCTTTATCCGCAGCAAGGAGCGACGGATGCAGAAAGTTTCTGTCCAACTCCTAATCGATTGCGATTGGATAGAAGTCTGGCAGTGTTACCGCTTCCTCGCTTAATGGAGTTGTTGGGCGGTTTGTCAGACAGCATCGTTAATTTGGAGCGCCAGACAGCTAATCTGGAGCAGGCTTTCCTGTCGATTACCCAGCGTGGCCATTAAAGATATATCTATGTTTATTTCAACCTTTAATTCTATAGTGACTCAGGAATTGCGTATTCTACGCCGTGATCCTGCGCCGTTTACTGTTCTGTTTGTAATGCCAGCCCTGGCGCTGCTGCTGTTTACCCCGGCATTGGGGGCAGTATTGCGTGAGCAGGGACATGCCAGTGCCAGTGGTGTTGAATTGGCACTGCCGGGTATGGCAGTAATGTTTGGCAGTTTGGGCGCAGCCTTTTTGGGGTTTGCCATTTTTCGCGAGCACCAGTGGCAGAGCTGGCAACGACTACTGGCTAGTCCAGCGCCTATTACCAGTATTCTGTTAGCTAAAATGGTGGTGCCGTTGCTTTTGGTATTTGGCCAACAGCTGGTGTTATTGGTGCTGGCAGTATCCGTTTACGATATTACTTTGCCCAGTGCACTGGGTAGCTATGCGATAACGGCTTTTAGTTTTGCCTTAAATACCACCGCGCTGGGGTTACTGGCTGCTGCTTGTTGCCACTCGCTGCAGCAAATGAATGCCATCATTCATATATCGGCGTTACTTCTCGCAGCAACTTGCGGTGCCTTTATCCCGCTAGCGCAAATGCCTGAGTGGATTCAGGTGCTGTCAGTGGTAACACCGAGCTATTGGATGGTTTCTGTGCAAACACCGGTATTGCTCAATGCTGGTGAGCTGCAGCAGGTCTTGGCAGCTAATGGTTTGCTGGTATTACAAAGCATTGTCTTTTTGGCTTTGGCGGGCTTACGTTTCCGGGCTGGTGAACGTAAATACAATTGGGCCTAGGTGTTGTTAGAGTATTGAGAGTAAAATAGCATTCGTTGACCCTGAGGTACTCTTGCCTGTGGTAATCTTGAACGTAAGAGCTATTGAATGCTAACTGAAATCTTTGCCATTATCAGCCCTGTGCTGATCTGTGCCGGTATTGGTTTTTGCTGGTCCAAAACCGGTACCGACTATCCCGCAGATTTTATCTCTCGCATTGTGATGAATGTGGGAGCACCCTGTTTGATCCTCTCATCATTGCTTAAAGTCGATGCTGATTTTAGCCAGCTGGGTTTTGTGGCGGAAGCGGCCGTCATCGTGGTTATTGCCATGCTGCTGATGGGGCTTGCAATGGTTCGATTACTTAAGCTTGATGGCGCCACCTACTTACCGCCGCTTATCTTTGCCAATACCGGCAATATGGGCTTATCAATTACTTTTTTTGCCTTTGGTGATGCGGGTCTGGCATTGGCGGTCTGCTACTTTATCACCACACTGTTTTTGCACTTTACTCTGGGAATCTATCTTGTCAGTGGCGGCCAGGGCCATTGGTCTGATCAGCTCAAAGAGTTAGTACGCCAGCCGGTTCTCTATGCCATGTTAGTGGGTATGGTGATGTTGTTTGCGGACCTGGAATCACCTAAATGGTTATCAAATACCGTAGGGCTTATTGGTGGGATAACGATTCCGCTGATGCTGATTACCCTGGGAGTGTCACTGGCAAGTCTACAATTTGAAAGCTTACGGCGAAGTTCGTTATTCGCTGCTATGCGAGTGTTTGGTGGTTTGGCGGTAGGTTGGTTGATCTGTGATTTGTTGGATCTGACAGGCGTTACCCGAGGTGTGATTCTGCTACAGGCTTCCATGCCGGTAGCGGTGTTCAATTATCTGTTTGCCCACAAGTACAAGCGTAACGCGGAAGAGGTAGCGGGCACAGTCATCGTTTCAACCCTTATGGCGTTTGCGTTATTACCGTTTTTGGTGGCCCACCTTATTGCAACCTAGTCGTATCAGGCGCTGACGGGGCCTTCGCTCTGGAGTTTTTGAACGAGCGACGGTTCATTCTCATTCTTCAGTGCTTGAGCTTGTAACGCCTGCTTATAAGCTTTAGGGGGAATAATATATTCCTCCGCCCGTTGATTGATGGCGGCATACTCGGCGTTTAGAGACTCGATTTTTCCGGATAGGTGCTCCAGATCGAGAAAGCCATCAAAATACAGGGCAATGAGTCGTTCGCACTCACGGGCCACTTCCAGGTATTCGTTGCCGATTTCCCGATGGCCTTCATAGGTTTTCTGGAAGTTGAAAAAAGTCTGAATGCCACCCAGCAGGGCGGCTGCCAAGGCCAGGATAGCACCAATCCATTTACTCCAGTCCGGCAGTTCTGCCCCCAGCAGGGTAAAAAACACTGACCCCAGGACCAGGTTGATCACAATAATCGGGATACCACACAAAATATGCAGGTGGCGGCCTTTTTGTGATGCAAAGAAGTGGCTGTGTTTGCCCAGATGGGCATTGGTGCGGAGCTTTTCCAGAACGTCGATAGTGTGTGGAATGGTTTCCATGGAATTCCTTTTTGCCATGTTAAGTGTGGCTGTCAAGCGGCCATCATAGGGCAAGCGTGGTTAAATGTCTCGGTTAGAAGCTGGAACCGGGCTGCTTCAAAAACTCGATTTCTTCCTGAGTAGATTCACGGCCCACAATGCTGTTGCGATGCGGGTAACGACCGAAACGATCAATGATCTCCTTATGGCGAAGTTCAAAGTCGTAATTGTTTTCAGGTGTGTATTGTTTAAACAGCTTTTCCGCCTCCAGGTGAACAGCTGCCGATTCACTGTGCATATAGGGCATCAGCAAAAAGCAACGTTCATTGTCATCCAGGCGCTCGAGGGCACCTTGGGCGACCGCTTCCTGTGCTAGCACCAGTGCCATCGGGTCCTGACTAAATGCTTGGGGGCTATTGCGGAAAACATTGCGGGAGAACTGGTCGAGTACGATAATTTCGGCCAATCGGCCTAGATCTGTCTCACGCCAGATAAAAAGTTCTGCCAGGCTGGCCCGTTGAAGTAATTGGCCAAAGCGCTTTTCGATAGTTTTATCGAACTCCGCATCAACCTGCCACCATTGTTTGGGGTCTATTTCTTCAAACCAAAAGTTGAGGACTTCTTTATGCATAGTTAATACCTGGATAAATTATTCTTTATCTTCTAGAGATGTATCGGATTCAGCCTTCTTCTTGGCGAGAAGGGACTTTTTCTTGTGCTCCAGAATTTCCTGTTTTCTTCTATAGTAGTTTTGGTCTGATCTACGAGTAAGCCTATACAGCAAGACAATAATTGATAGACCTATTAGAGACCCAATCTCATACATCGTTTATTGTCCCTCTACAGAGGCTTCAAAGAGTATAGATGCCGGTAAGCCGGTTTCGGGATAACAAGGTTCCGTAACATTGATATTGGTATATCCCGTTTGACTGAGGAGATCCAGCCAGGATTCACGGGTACGAAAATACCAGGGCGCAGGGTCGCTAAACTGTTGGTTAAAACCATCCCAGGAGCCTGGGCGCCAGCCGTCCTGGTAGTTACCGTCACAGGTCGCTTGTGGGTGAAGGGTTTGTATTAACAAACGACCACCGGGATTTAGGCAATCAATGGAATGCTGAATAACTCTCTCTACTGATTCTTTGCCCAAGAGCGAGAAGTTACAGGCGATGACATCAAACGCTTTCGGAAAAGCTTCGGCACAAAAATCTTCATAGGCAAGGAGCTGGAAGCGATGGCCTTGTTGTTCTACAAATTCAGCAAAGTCTGCTACAGCGTCAATTCCCAAGCACGTAATGTTATATTCGGATAGGGCTGTCATTAACCAACCTTCACCGCAGCCGACATCCAGCAGGGTTTGTGTGGGTAGTCTGACAACGGCATCCACAATAGCCTGATTGGTAACGGTAGTGCGACTGGTGATTTCCTGGTCTCGAATCGCTTGTACCCAAGGAGCGACATTCTTTTGCCAGGAGTTCAGAATCTGCAGGTCGTTAAACGTTTTCATAGTGACTGCGATTAACCTAGCGGCAGCACCATAGTGTCACGATCATCAAGTGCCTTGGCCGATTTAAATGCCGGGCGGCTGTAAATACGCGCTAGCCAGGCTTTGGTGTTGGGATGTGCATCGGTGATATAACCCCGCGCATTGGCGGATTCTATAGGGTAGCTTAATAAGATATCTGCTGTGGTCAGATGGCTGCCGCCAAACCAATCCTGCTTGGCCAGGGATTGTTCTGCCTGAATTAGCAGTTTCTCCATACGCGGTTTAATAAAGCCATCGCCGGTTCTATTTAACACCGGTCGAATAATCAGATTTAGCAGGGCCGGCACGCGTTCCTGAATAATGCGAAAAATACTGTCCATTAACATCAGCGGCATCATCGAGCCCTGGGAGGCATGGAGCCAAAACAGGTGTTGGGTTCTATCCGATGAATCGGCTTTGGGGTTGAGCTGATCGTTAGGGTGCCTGTCGAGGATATAGTCAATAATCGCGCCGGTTTCAGCGAGGCAAATATCACCATCGGTAATGACGGGGGCGGTTCCCAGTGGTGATACAGCCTTATATTCATCGGGTGCCTGATGGGTCACCGGGTCACGATTGTACTTCTTGAGCTCGTATTTAACGCCCAGCTCTTCTAACAGCCAAAGCACACGAAAAGACTGAGAGTACTCGAGGTGGTGCAGTGTGATCACGCGGAACTCCTTTTGCCGATCGGAGGGAATAATGGATTAGGCTAACCCTAGCACATCTTATTGTCGGTTTTATAGCTTAGGTGAAATGCTCAGAAACTTCGCCTTGCAAGGCTTCGAGTTCATCGAGGATTCGAATAAATTTCTGGCCGAAATCGGTGACATGATACTCAACGCGAGGCGGTAGTTCGTTATATTCACGCTTTTCCAGTATGCCAAAGTCAACATTTTTCTTCAGGCATTGGTTCAACACTTTTGTACTTAGGCCTTCAACGCTGCGCACCATTTCACCTGGGCGATTGATGTTGTTGGCTAATAGTTGATACACCGTAAGGGACCATTTACAGCCATAAATGGTTTCGACCATACGTGCACTGCGCTGAGGTGCTGATTTTCGTGAAAATAAAAACTCGTTATTTTTCATAAAGATGTACCAAAAAGTACCTACCTAACCAGTTTGTGCCTACTGTGGCGAGGCGCGTGCCTCGTTTAAGCTGGATTCAGAGAATACACCTAGACAGGAATTGGTACTATGAAAATTTATGATGTTGAAGGCTTTCCCAATCCACTCCGCGTACGCGTTGCTTTAGCGGAAAAGGGGGCATTGGAGTCGGTAAGTTTTATTGCTGTTGATGTATTGGGCGGTGAGCATCGTAGTGCGGCTTTCCTGGCCAAGAACCCTGCAGGTGCGGTGCCTGTACTGGAATTGGATGATGGTACCTGTATCGCCGAGTGTTCGGCGATCATTGAATATATTGATCATCAATTTGATGGGCCGTCTTTATTGGGGGAGGAGGCCAGGCAGCGAGCTATAATTCATATGCTGCAACGTCGAGCAGAGTTTATGGTGCTGGATGCGGTAGGAGACTACTTTCATCACGCGACTGCGGGTTTGGGGCCAGCGTTGGAAGTTGATCAGCATAAGCAGTGGGGAGAAAAGCAAAAACATACGGCACTTAATGGTATGTCGTATTTTGACCGTCTCTTAGGTCAACATGAGTATGTTGCGGGAGAGACCTTCAGTTGTGCAGATATTACTCTTTATGCGGGATTGGCCTTTGCAGAGTACAGCGATATCGAAATCCCTGTAAAGCATAGACACCTGTTGTCATGGCGAGAGCGTATAGCGAAACGACCAAGTTTGAACCTGGCATAACGTGCAATGTCTGATTGAAGTGCAGAAGGAGAGGGTAAAGGAGAGGATTATGGCAATAAACGCGGATTTTGCTCAACGGGTCGTAGTGCATAGTGAGCAAATGGATTGGCAGGCATCGCCGATGGCGGGAGTCGCTCGTCGGCCTCTTGATCGGGTGGGTGGAGAAGTGGCCAGAGCAACTACTATTGTGCGCTACGAACCGGGTAGTCACTTTTCACCACATATCCATCACGGGGGGGAGGAGTTTATAGTTTTAAGCGGCACCTTTCAGGATGAGCACGGCGATTACCCCGCGGGAAGCTATATCCGCAACCCTCCATCAACACAGCATACGCCAAGTGCTGAAGATGGCTGTATTATCTTCGTAAAGTTGTGGCAATTTGAACCCGCGGATCGAACCTCAGTTAACAGACTGATCCACTCACAATTCGCATCCATTTCTGATTACGGCCCCAACATCGTTAGCCAAAGTTTATTCTCAGATGATGTTGAAAAGGTACAGGTTCTGTTTTGCGAACCCCATTGTCATCTTCAAGTCTTGCCTGATTCTGGTATCGAATTGTTGGTTCTGGAAGGCTCCTTGGTCGAAGCAGGAGATCACTTGCTGAAACACAGCTGGCTTCGTCTGCCGGTTGGGCAGGGTATGTCCGCCAAGATTGGTGAGCAGGGTGCCAGGCTTTGGTTAAAAACCGGGCATCTTGGACGGGTGGGCGCTGAAATTCAGCGGGTTCAAGCGTCTCTATAGTCTTTCATTCAAGGTTTCTCATCTCATTTCTCCTTGTTGATTTTTATCTTTGAGCTCCATTCGGGGCTCGATTTTCCGGCTATCTTTATTTGAGTATTGCAATAAATAAATTGCGTTACACAATGTTGGGTGGTATTTTTGAGTGCATTAGCGAAACGCTAAACCTTAGAAATTGCATGAACAGTGGCGGAAAGTACTTAAGGATCAATGAGTTATGAAAACCAGTTCAGCCTTGCCTGACCGCATAGCGGATTTTTTTGTAGCCAATATAGCTGCTGAGAAGCTCGAACCGGGTACAAAGTTGCCGCCTTATCGTCAATTAGCAGAAAGTCTCGATGTAGACCAAACCTCTCTGCGGGTCGCCTTGCGGGTATTAACGCGTATGGGGTTGATCAGCTCAGTACAGGGTTCTGGAATGAGAGTGAATGATTATCGAAAGGTGGCCGGGCTCGACTTTATCGATAACCTGTATCAAATAGAGGCGCTGGAGCTTGGCAGTGAACTGCTGGGGGAGGCGTTGGATATATTTATTGATATCACTCCGCGACTGCTTCCCAAGGTATTACCCAATTTGAGTGACGATGCACGCCTGCAATGCCAGGTATTACTCAATCAGTTGGTGGAAGCTGCCGAAGCGGGAAAGCCGGCGGCAGAACTAGCTTCATTGGATATCTCGGTGTTTGATGTCGTGAACTACGAGCTTCCCAGTTTATTTGCACAATTGGCACTCAACAGTTCGGAAGCTCTGCGCCTTGAATTAACAGCAAAGCTCTACGCAAGCGTTGATGCAGTTCAGCATACCCGTGCGTTAAAGGCGATATTTATGTCTGGCATGTTGGGGGATATCAATGGCGAGGAAATAGGCCAGCAACTGAAAGCGTTGATAGTGGAGGCACTTGAAAAAATCCGTGGTCATTTAACGGCTTTACCGGCAAAGCCCACGATAACGCAACCGATTATCCCGGGGGCAACGGTTTATCTTGAAATAGCTTAGCTCACATTCTTTACCTTTACATTTACCAGAGGAGCCACCAATGACAAGTTCTCAAAGTTCACCACCTAAAGTGTATGGCCTGGCGTTGTCTTATTTTACCGGCAAGCTGGAGGGTTACCTGCGCTGTAAAGGCATTGATTATACCTCTGTTAATATGGATTACAGAATGTTTGGGGGCTTGATTCCTGAAAAAACAGGTGCTGCTCAAATGCCAGCGGTTGAGCTGGCGGATGGCCGTTGGATGACAGATACCACAGCCATTATTCAGTGGTTTGAGCAAACGCATACTGATAACCCCATTATCCCGACGGATCCTGTACAGGCGTTTATTTGTTATCTTATAGAAGATTACGCCGACGAGTGGCTATGGCGTGCGGCAATGCATTACCGTTGGAGTTATGAGCAGGGGCGTACGTTGTTGAGTACCCAGATAGTGGATGCAATGCTGGGGACTCTACCGGTCCCAAAAACGATCATGCGTAAAATGATGGCTCGACGTCAGCACACTAACTTCGTAGTAAAAGATGGCGTAACCAAAGACACCTGGGATCATGTAGAAAGCGGTTACCTTAAATTGCTGGATATGCTCAACCCCATTTTGGCTGAACGCAATTTCCTTCTCGGTGATAAACCCAGCTTGGCCGATATCGGATTGTTCGGGCCGTTCTTCCGTCATTTTGGTATAGACCCAACACCAGCTGGGATTATGCGTGAGCGAGCACCAGCCGTTTATGCCTGGTTGGCTCGAATTTGGGATGGTCGTAATATTAAATCAGACCTTTCGTTTGGGCAGGGTATCCCAGATGATCTAATGCCTTTGCTCGCGGAAGCTGCTGAAACTCACCTCGAATACTTGTGCGCCAATGCTGAAGCTTATAATGCAGGAGAAAGGCGGTTCGACGTGATTATCCAAGGAATTACTTATCGCAATATGATGACCTCACGTTATCGCGTATGGTGTTTGGAAAAACTGCGAGAAAAGTTTGAATTGCTGCCGGTAGCTGCCCAGCAAGATGTCAAAACACTGCTGGAAAATAGCGGTGCATGGGAACCGTTATGGCGTATCGAGTCTTTAAATTCAGGTTTTGATAAGGAAGGTCAACTACCTTTTGCTTCAGGTATAGAAGTGTTCGCCACTGAAGAACGTGATAGGGGAGAGGCGTTTTTTGAACGCATCGTGAACTGGTTTATTCAACCATCATCAAAGTAAAGCCTGAAACGGTATCGGGGTCTGACCCTGCGGGTCAGACCCCATTTCCCCGTTGTGCTGTTATTCATGACTCTGAACTCTTTTAATCAGGTTTAACAGCCCCGCCGTTGATGAATAACCCACCAAAGAGTGAATCTTGTCTAAATCATGCCCTAAATACAGCAAATGATTGATAAAGTCATACACCGTATGATCGAGCAGTTTTTGAAAGTTAACACCCTCCGACAACAACTTCCTTCTTAACGTCCTGGTAGATACACAAAGATCGCTGGCAATAGTATCTAGGTTAGGTTTGTGCTGCCTGTTGAGGTAATTACAGATAAGAATCTTGCACTTGTGCGATAGACTGCCGTTCTCTAATTTATTGTCGATAAAGTTTTTGTAGAAGTTCACTAGCGTTATATAGGTGTTTCTGTTGTGTGCGCTGCTGATCTGGAAAAAGTCTGCAGTCGGAATGTCTATATGTGTGGTTTGACTAAAATCCTTCGGCAGTGATGCTGCATTTTTCGATTTGGTTAGCTCTTGGTAGATGTCTTTAATCAGTGATAGACACAGCTTCTCTACAATAGGAGTGTATTGTTGGTAACAGCTATCGGCTTTCGGGGTGATTGTAATGGTTTTTGCCTGATCAATGATAAAGTGCACATGTGTTGTGCGATAACCGTAGAGGTTATGGTAGGTAAACACTTCATCCAAGGAGGGGCAGGAAAAATAGATATAACCCAGGATGCCCAGTGACGATATAGAGACATATTCTTGCAGTGCTTGGACAAGATTACCTGAGTGGGTATATTTTTCGGCGAGTGATAAGGCTTTTATCAAGGCGCTTATGGGGACAAGGTGAAATTCCAAATCAAAGTGTTCTTCTTTGATATCACAATGCTCACAAAATTCATCCATCGATAATCGATGAGGCACAAGATAATTGGCAATCATATTCAGAGAATTGATCAGAACGTACTTTTCATTTGAGCTTGTCATGATTCCCTACTGTTATTCTTATAATTAACGCTTATCTGACTTGTTGTTCTTTGAGGCTCCTTTGCGTGTTGTGTGTCGTTTGGCTTTGGTTTTTAAGGGCGAAATAGAATAGCGATGGGCCGCCGCATCAAGTCGGTATTAATAGAGTATAGATGGCAATCTGAGGGTATGCGGGATTGACCGAATAAACAGGTGTTCTTCGTGCGCTTAATGAGGTAACAGCGTAGCACCGCAAAATCAGATGCTCCATGGTTGGTAACTTAGTCAATAGCTCGATCAAAAACTCAGTTAATAACTTAGTTAATAACTACAGCGGATGTCATTGCAAATTCTTATGAAAATCTTATCAATGCAATAACGAAAAGCGGCTTCTAGGCCTACACACTACAACGGCGAGCCAAAATAATGTGGCCATTATAAATAAGGATATGGCCAGTTTGGGTGAGGCAATAGTTGGCCGTATGACCATAGGTTGCCGGCAATAGTTTGCCGCAAAAAGGGCTAAATATCCTCGTTGGCGGCCAGGAATCCCAACCTGTGTGGCCTATACCCGTTTATACGTCTGCTTTATCGATAAGTTGGCGCCTAAATGATTATTTGTCACAGTGGTGGTCTTGCTTTTGCCTATAGCCTCTATCCCCGTATGACTATGAAGTAGTGGAAAGCAGTTGGAGAATAAGCATGTCGATCAATGGGCCCAATGACAGTTATCAGAGTTTACAGACCTATGGGGCTTCCACGAGCACAAGCGCGCAAGGGGTAAAAACTGCTCATGTCGATGACCATCCTCAGGCAGTGGATAAGCATGGCCCCCAAACGGCAGATATTAGTGATAAGGCCGCACGAGTATTAAAGCTGGAACAAGAACTGGATAACCTTTATGCAAGCGCTGAATTGCCCCCAATAACAGAGCGCCAGCAGCGGGAATTGCAGGCCATCGATCGTCAGATTATGAGTATCTTCGATGGGGCTGAGTCTAATCCTTTATCCAGCGCAGATATGCGCAAACTTGATGAGCTCTACCAGCAGGCTGATGATATTTTGGGGCTACCATCGTTAAGTGCGGAGCAGCAATCAGAGTTTTATTCCCTCAACAGACAAATAGACAGCATTTTCAATAGCAGTTTCGATCCTGCCCAGCTCGATGAGGAGATTGCTCAATTGGAATCCCTGTTTACACAGCGTGATGAGTTATTGCTGGGGCAGGAATTAACACCAGAAGAAGAGCAGAAGATGGTTGCTCTTGAGCAACAGGTAGATAAGTTGTTAGAGGCAGAGAGCGAAGATCTAAATAAGCTACAACAGCTTTATGATGAACTCGATAATTTACTGGGGCTCCGACCATTAACAGAAGACCAGCAAGCGCAGTTATGGCAGGCTGATCATCAGATGATGTCTCTGTTTAAGCGAGCTGATATTTCCAGTCTGTCGCAAGGTGAGCAACAGCAATTGCAGGAGCTGTATTTTAGAGCCGACAAGGTAATGGGGCTGGATGCACAAACCACGAAAACTATAGAGCAGATCGATGCGCTAAATCAGTCCGTTGCAGATCTCTTGCAGACACAGGATAACGCTACTGCCATAAGCGCTTATAATCTCTAGTGGGCTTAGGCCAACAGCAGCGAGGCTTGAACTGCCACAGGGGCTGACCCATTGGGTCAGGCCCATCTCTAGAGTGCCATAACTCGATTATTTTTCACTGCACAATTGAAAAACTGTTTCCATTGCAGTCGATAACATGGGTCATCATCCCGCCCCAAAATTGCTTTTCAGGCGCACCGGTAAACGCAACGCCGCGGTCTTGTGCTGCGCTGTAATAAGCCTGAATATCCTCTACTTGCAGGCTGAAGCCCAGAAACCTGCCGCATTCAAATTCGCCTGTTTCTTCGTTCTCAAGCATCAATTGCGAATTATCCAGTTGGTAGCCAATAAATCCCTCTTCATGGGATCCAAAAACCTTCGTTAGACCGAGCTTGTCTGTATAAAAGTCTTCTGAGGTTTGCAGGTCTTTACAGGGGATTCTTAACATACATACTTTCATAGCAAATACACTCAACAATAGGGTAGGGGGTTATCTACGGAATTCAGTGACTTTTTCCAAATCGTAGATAGACTCGGTAATATCTTCAACACGTTTCTCAAGCAGGGCTTGTGCATCGTAAAGTCCGCGGTTATAGAAGTAAGGGCCTATTTCTTCAGCAAAGAAGTCCAATAGGAAATGGGCATCAAACTGACCGATTTCGCTTTCCAGTTCTTCTCTGAAGTAGGATTGTATCTTCTTGGTGATTATGTCTTTTTCGTCTTTGGAGAATTCCATATCGAACTTAGTCCTGTGATACCCACTCAGATTTACCAATTTTATATAATACATGCTCACACAGTGGGTGTGTTGACTCAATATCGGGGTGCATGAAATTTTGATGACTATTATGCATACCTAATTTCTCCATAACCGATCTTGAGCGGGTATTGGTTACAGTGGTAAAGGCGACGACTTCATCCAGGTTTAATGTGGTAAATGCGTACTCAAGTGCCGCATTGGCTGCCTCTGTAGCATAACCTTTGCCCCAGTGTTGTTTAGCCAGGCGCCAGCCAATTTCCACGCAGGGGGAGAAGGGCATAGCATCTGTCGGGGTATGCAGGCCGACAAAGCCAATAAACTTGTGTTGGTCTGGAATTTCTACAGCCCAAAAACCCCAGCCGCGCTCACTTATCAGTGAATGTATACGCTCGGCCATAGCAAAGCTTTCGTCTTCTGATAGTAGGGCTGGAAAGAACTCCATAACTTCCTCATCCGCACATAAATCAGAGAGGTATGGGTAGTCTTCTTTAGTCCACTGGCGGAGTATTAATCTATTGGTTTTTAACATTAGGTATTGAGTACTTAAATTGCAAATTGTATCTATGGCTGGAATTATTCAGTCGTTATGTTTAACTTTTGATGATAAGTTGTTTATTTGGTTAGTCATGGCTTTTTAAGCACTTTACTTAGCATCCTATGGATGCAATTCCTTAGCCTTTACCATTAAGTATCCAAGAAACCCCATCAGGCCTGTAATGGCAAATGAAATTACTCTAAGCACAGGGTCTGGTTCATCGGTGAAAGATGGAACGAATATGCCTATGAAAAATATGATTGCCATCAGGCTACCAAGAGTAAAGAAACACCAAGCACCTATCTTGAACCAAATATACAGAATCTTCCTGATCATATACTCCCCTTAGTGCTTAACGCCCGGCTTAGGACTGTTTATGCGGCGCAGTGGAATTTACAGTCTTAGCAGCCTGTTATATTTTTATATCAGTTTGAATAAGAAGCAATTTACCTTTTTGGAATTGGTATTTCAGCTGAGCCTGATAAATCTGATGATCAGAACAATCTCCTACAGGGATAAAGCTAGCTGGGTTCTTGCACGTGAACGCATAACTTACTATTAAAGTCCCATTTTTAACTTTGGATACTGGCAAATGAAGGCTATAAGTAGCACCCTCATGTTCAATTTGGTATGCAATAGGTAGCTCAATACTCGAATACTCAAATGTATTTCCAATCCTAGCAATTAAAGCAGAGCCGTAGTTGATAGTCGCCATATTAAATGTGATGAGATTTACTAGCAGCAATTCTTGACCATTAGAAATACCAAGGCTAAAGATACCGTCATTAGGCATTTCAACATTCACCAAGGAATAGTCACCCTCAGAGTTATTCTTGTTTAGAAGCCCTGTTATTTTAGGGTACTTATTTTTACTGTACTCGTAGCTTCCTTCATAATCTGCTGCCACGAAAGTCGATAATATAGATAAAAATACTAGCGATAATACACTTCTCATTTATCCAAACCTAAATATAACGTCGCGGTGTGTTGTGGCTTTGTAGTTGTTTGGCGTCGCGCTAGCCTAGCGATTAAGCGCATAAGGCAAGTAATGGAAATATTGTCAAATTGACCGCCTTTTTAGGCTTGGCCAGCATCGCCACCCTTAATAGTTCCACCATTCATTATAATTTTAACCTTAACATCCTTACCTATGTGCAAGGCAGTGCCGCCATCACCACCAATTCCCCCTTTTCCACTTTCAATAACTGTTTCTGGGGAATTACTAATAAGCTCTATTTCAGCACCGTCCTCGACTACAATAGCGCTGCCGCCTTTTCCTTTAGAGAATTTTTCGTCTTTCAGCTCGGAAATGCTTGTATTCATTTCTTCCAGAATTTTAGACAGTTTAGCTAACTCAATATTCAGCAATGCTTTTACCGACACACCGGTAAGCCTTATTTGCTCAAGCATAGGCATAACATCGTTCATGTTGTTTGATTCTAGCCAGTCAAAAAAATCTCTCTCTTTAAAATTTACTGATTCACGTCGTTCAGATCTAAACTGACTAATTAGGCCAACAATTATTGAGTAGGCAACAGCGAAATCGTTAATTTTTCATACCCTCTTTAAAAGCCTGACGTCTCAATCTGCCGGCGCGTCAGCGGTCGGCTGGATTGAATTGTTATGTGTTTCTGACTGCTCTACAGGATCAATTGGATGGTAAGGTGGTAAATAGGTCACAGCCATAGGAATAGAGCGTTTACCATCCAGAAGATCTACCAAGCCTTCCCGTATCCGAGTTTGCTCTCGCTCGATTCGACCATGCGCAATAGGGCTGTAGCAGTCTCTTTTAAGTTGAACTTCATCGAAGTCATAACCCAGCGACTGTGACATTGCATAAAGTAGACTTGTAAATAGCTCATAGCCTTTCTCAGTCCACGCATCAAGTCGTTCATCGGGAACACTGTTATTTAAGTGATCGTTATATACTTTCCAAGCATTAGTGACTTTTTTATCAGCCTCGGATTGCCAGCGCTTTCCGAATAGTGATCTACCGTAGAATTCCAAATCAATCATATTCAGTGCTGAAACGTGAGACCCAGAAAGCCTTGTAGCTCTCGTCTCCATGAGAGTATGGAACAATCTAAGTTTTCGTTCTTTTCTCTCTTTGATACTTTCAATGAGCTTTTGAGCTTGTACAGCTAAGATTGGACCAGCTATGACCGCACTGATGGTAATCCAATCTTTCATATCCATATTTAATTCCATAAATTACCTCATCAGTGATGATTTACACATAACGCTCCGCTAAACGCAGTGTAGCGAGTCCAGTGGAGGCCGCGTCTTTTGCGGCCGGAACGTGTATGAGCGGTTTGTTATGCATTTAAAATATTTGATCTGCAATTTTTTCACACATATCTACAGTTGAAACGTCTTTGGGAAGTGGCTTCAGCACATCATCACTTCCAGATTTCCTATAGAAAATCACCCCCTTATTTCCTAAAGCCACATCCAAGCAATAGTTATTTTTAGTTTCCATGCCGTGTTTATAAAAGTCTTGATAGGCAATGCCCAGCTTTTTAATCGCTGACTCACGATCCTTGGCTGCAACAATGAATTCAAGATTTAACCTACTGGCTTTTACTTCTGCGTATCGATAAACGTACATACTTCATCCTTGTTTTGCATAACGCCGCGCTAAAACGCGCCAGCTTTATCGGCGTCGTTTTTGAGCGCCTTGTTAAGTGCAGCTTCTTGGTAAGAACCACCATAAATCAAAAGGCTCAGAATCATACCTAGAATCAGCACTGACACCTGATCCAGGGTGTAGTCAATAGCGTGATCAATATGAGGCCCAATGAAAAGACTCACTGGAAATACCAATATGGTTGAGTATATATAAGCTTTCCGTGCCCAAACTTTAATAGCTAGAAGCCCGATCATAGACACTAAATTTACGAGTGCTACGATCAGCAAAACAAATAGTGCTATTAACTGCATTGTCGTTGGAGCAACCTCAGCATCCATAGCTATATATTCTTGAAGCTCGATCGGAAGAAGGGCTTCTGTGAAAAACATCGAAACAATGATGATCGCTATTAATGCTAGCTCTAGCTTCACCAAATTCCTTATTGTATCGACCAACTTTCAGATACTCCTTTAAGCACTTAACATTTGTATAAGAGGCGGCGTGTTATCATTCCGGCCAGTGTTCAGGGGGTAAGGTAGCTGCTTGAAATACAAGAGAAATTCAGATTCTTCAAAATTCCCTATGATGCAAACCGAGCCGGCTTATTTATCTGGATAAGCGGTTTCCCCTTATCTGCGTCCCTGATTCTTTAATGCATTGATTTTGCAATAGTTTATGTATTTTGGCTAGTGATAAACGCGCCCGATAAGGTGGCAAAGCGAGCCCAGGGCTATGGTTTGCGGTGTGATCCACAGAAGAAAGTCAAAGAACGGGAGGGGAGTTTTGTGGCACGTCAGTGACGTGCTAAAAGAAAAGCCGCAGCAACACTGATAAGCATTGCTACGGCTTTCGGGGATGTGACGTGCTACAGCTGGATGGTTGTTAAACCTAAATCACTAACCGCTTTCTGATTATCACTATTGGTAATCACCGCCACACTGGCCTTGTCACCAACCAGGTAGGTTTGTGCAACACGCTTCAAATCATCAATGCTCACTTTCAATACCTGATTACGGAAGTGCTCACGTTTTTCACGGGTGCGCTCAAAAAGTTCCGAGTGGAAGGTTTGCTTGGCTTCTCCAGCGGGGGAGCTGGGTTTGTCGATAGCGCTGATAACACCGAGGATGGCTTCTTCCAGTGGCTGGTATTCGTGATCGGTGTTGATTAACCAGTCGATGGCCTTATCGAAATCGTCCAGGGTCTCACTCAAACGTGGGTCACGGTAGGAGTAGAAGCGGAAGGCGGCGATATTGTTGTCCTGACTGGCGCCGCCGCCGTAGGCTCCGCCTTGTTCGCGGATGCTGCGGTGGAGGAAACCATTACGCAGGAAACCGCCCAGTACGGTCAGGGCCGCGGCATCGTCGTGATCCATGGGTACGGATGGGTAGGCTTTCGCGCAGAAGTTAACCTGGGTATTGGTAACCCAGGCTTCTTTAATCTGCTCTGAAACAGGCGCCAGAGCGAAGTTTTCACTGCTGGTGTCCTGGTCGCCTTGCCATTTCTCAGTGATGGCCTGTTGGTATTCATCCAGGTTGTGAGCTTCACCAACCAACAGGTATTGGCGTGGGGATGCCAACACTTTGTTATGGATACCTTGCAGGGTGGCGGCAAAGCTTTGCAGGGCTTTGTCATCACTTAGAGATTCATCCAAAGCTTTGGTGGCTTTAATGCCGGCCAGACCTGTTAACTGGTGAGACAGTTTTGCCGATGGGCTCATGCCGGAGCTGGCCGCAGCCATGGCCAGGCTGTGGCCGTTGCCGGTGACGCTGGTTTCGCGACGGGCACGGGTTTGGGCAACCAGTTCTTTTAAGCGGCCGAGTTCGTCAAAGCGCACGTTATGGAAGGTTTGCCACATCAGATCGCACAAATCCGCCTGACGGGATTTCAGGGCTTTGGCCGATAGGGTGATATTGCCTTTAATAGCCTGCACATCGTCACTGGCGCCACGGATGGAGGTAAAGGCGCTGATAGAACCGGCAACTTGTGACTGCCACAATTGGGTTTGTAAATAATCTTTATCGCCTACACCCATCTCGGTCATGCAGATGCTGTAAAACGGCATCACGGCTTTTTCTTCTTCGGTCAGTGCTGGCAGTTGCACGATAATTTGCTGGTACACCAAACCATTGGTGCCGGCGGCATAACGGGTTAAGTTAGTGCCGTTAATAGCAATTTCACTTTCGCGGGCCGTGTAGTGCAGGTTGGACGGAATATCGGTTAAATCCACTTTTGGCAATATGGATTCATCGTCCTTTTGTTCCTGGCGCTGTGTTAGGGCTTCGGCCTGATCAACGATGGCGGTTTTTTCGCTGTCACTCAGTGCCGCTTTAATCGCAGCGAGTTTATCGGTTTCTGCCTGGTTGCGACGTTCGGACAACTGTTGGTCTGGGCGCATAACCAGGCGTACGCGGTGTGGGTTGTCTACCAGCCACTGGCGGGCGAGGGATTTGATAAAGTCCGGGTTTTTAATATCTTCGCGCAGTTTGTCCAGCACAGGATCCAGGTTCAATAAACCAATAACATCACCGCGGTGTGTGGCGGCGGTCAGGCCTGTAAGGATCAGTTGCAAGCCGTAAGGGTAGGAGTCACCACCAATTTCACGTTGTTGTAATTCCAGCTGTTGCAGTGAGGCTTGCAGTTGTTCGTAGGCTACGCCTTCTTCGGCAACCTTTTCCAATACCGCTAACACTTGGCTTTCGAAGTCGGCGGCTTTGCTGGTGTCGCTGCCCTCAATGCCACAGATAAAGGTCAGCTCGCGCTGGGAGTCGTCCAGGCCACACAGTGGTGACGGTGAGCTACCGAGGTCGGTGGTTTCCAGCAGGTGCTGCAACGGCGAGGCGCTGTTATCCAGCAATACGCTGGCCAGTAACTGTGCGCGCAAGCTGTCTTCCAAATCGGTGCTTTTGCCTAATAACCAGCCCAGGACAACATGGGTTTTGTTATCGATATTTTCTTCGGCCAGTGGGTAGGCTTCTTCTACGCGAACCGGTGAGAAGTAACGCTTCTCATCGTGTACCTGGATGGTGCGATCCAGCTTGTCGAAACGCTGCAGGGCGCGATCTTCAAATTTGGCCTGATGTTCCGCAGCCGGAATATCACCAAAGGTCATAAAGGTGGCGTTGCTGGGGTGGTAGTGGGTTTCGTAGAAGGCTTTCAGCTCTTCGTAGCTGAGGTCGGGAATACACTCCGGGTCACCACCGCTGTTGTAATGGTAGGTGCTGGTAGGGAACAGGTATTTGCACAGGGTTTGCCACAGCTGTGAAGGAACAGAACTCATGGCGCCTTTCATTTCGTTAAACACCACGCCTTTGTAGACCAGTGGGGAGTCGGTATTGCCAGTTTCTTCAAATTCCAGGCGATGGCCTTCCTGGGCAAAGTCCAGCTGATCCAGACGTGAGAAGAACACGGCGTCCAGATATACATCCAGCAGGTTGTTAAAGTCTTTACGGTTTTGGCTGGCGAAGGGGTAGGCGGTCCAGTCGGAACTGGTGAAAGCGTTCATGAAAGTGTTCAGTGAACGGCGAATCATCATAAAGAAGGGGTCGCGAACCGGATACTTCTCACTGCCACACAGGGCCGTGTGCTCGAGGATATGGGCTACACCGGTGGAATCTTCTGGCACAGTGCGCAAGGCGACTAAAAACACGTTCTCGTTATTGTCTGCCGCAATATGGATATGCTGGGCGCCGGTCTTGGTGTGGACATACTCTTCCACGGTCACTTGTAGTGAATCAATCGGTTGGCTGCGCAGCAATGTAAACGCCGGATGGCTAGTTGTCATATTTACCTCTTTAGCTCTCTGTGTGAGAGAAAACCGGAATCTTATTGAGCAGTATTCTACTCCGTATCCTTTAAGGATAGCTATTTATCCGACGAGTGATCCGGCATAAACCCCTGTAGACGCTGAATAAATTGGTCAAAGGCGTCGAGAATGGATTGATAGGTGTCTGGTGATTGATCAATTTGACCAAGGGCTAGGCAGGTGGCTTCTAGGGTGGAAAGCTGGTCCGGATTATGGGCCTTGCGAATGGTATAGCGGCTGGCGGGTAATTCACTCAGTCTCAGACGCGGGAGCTCGCTCAAAGTAGGGTTTAGGTGTAATAGTTTGCGGCTTTTACGCCAGGTGCCATCAAGTACAACCAAGCGGGTGTTAGCCGGGTTGAGATCTGCAGGGCAAACGGTTTGGCTTTCTTCTTCAGGGGGGTAGAGCAACACACTCTGTTTGCTGCTCGTCAGATCTTCACCGGTAAACGTTTCGCCTATCGCCAACTGACTATTGTTTAAACACATGTGCAGTAGTCGGGCGCTACCCTTGGCTTGATGCTGCTCCAGAGGATGCTGCAGGATCATAACCTCAACCGGGTTATTCACCTTAACCACCAGATCACAAATACAGGTGGTTTGCGGGCGCAGGCAGTGGGGGCAGGTTAGTCGAGGCATGGTGTGGATGATACACTAAGCACCAGTAATTTTATGCCGGAACATTCACCAGAAAAGATAGTACCAGAGAAGATAGATGTTAGTAGAAGCGACGTCGAATATAGCCTTGATTAACCTCCTGTGTGTGGTGTGGTTTTTAGTGGCCTGGGTAGGTTACAGCTACTTTGCCAAAACCATGGCCAAACGCACGATGAGTTTGTCCTCGGTGCTGCATATTCATCGTGAGGATTGGATGCGCTCGTTGTTACAGCGTGATATGAGAGTGTCTGATGCGGCTTTGGTAGCCAATCTCGAGCGTCATGTCACTTTTTTTGCGTCAACCACCATTCTGATTCTGGCCGGTTTGTTGGCCGTCATTCCCAATATTGGTTTGTTGCATAAGCTGTTGTCAGGTTTGCCGATTATTGAGCAGGTATCTGAAGCGGAATTGCAACTGCGCATTGTGTTACTGGTATGTGTATTTGTGTATGCGTTTTTTACCTTTACCTGGTCGATGCGTCAGTACGGTTTTTGCTCAATCCTGGTAGGTGCAGCCCCTTTACCAGATGATAAATCTGAAACGGCCATCACTCGGGAAACCTATGCTCGCCACGCGGCGAAGGTTATCGATCAGGCGGGGCACAGTTATAACTATGGTTTGCGGGCCTATTATTTTGCCATGTCGGTTTTGGCGTGGTTTATACACCCCTGGCTGTTTATTGGGGCGGTAACCCTTGTTGTAGCGATTTTGTATCGGCGGGAGTTTTACTCCAAGCCGGTTAAAGCCATGATAGAAATTGCCAAACACAAGGTAGAAAACTAAATAAGAATGGCACGAACGGGGTCCGACCCCACGGGTCGTACCCCGCTTTAGAACTAAGGCTTAGACGCTTCAATCAGCTCCAATTTTTGCGCCCGACTTAGCTTCTTTATCGCCGCTTCCCGCTTGCTGGCACTCGAACGGTCATGACCCGGTTCAACAAACCGTAGCGCCTTGGGTGAACGGCCGCGAAAGAATTTGGCCCCTTTATTACCGCTCAGGTGTTCTTGCCAGCGGCGCTCAACATCGGTAGTAATACCGGTATACAGGCGGCCGTCGGTGCTTTCGATAATATAAACCTGCCAGCGGTTATCGATGGTTGGGGTATTCAAGATGGCTTACACCAGGTTAAACATTGGGTTAAGTAAGAAACGCTGAGGGCTATTATACCGATGGATTGCGATAAAATACTGCAGGAATTTAATGCGATTGCTGACCTCAATGGCTGGCATAAGAAACATTCGGCCAAGAATCTGGCTGCGGCCATCAGTGTGGAAGCAGCAGAGTTATTAGCTGAAGTACAATGGTTATCGGATGCTGAAAGTGAGGCTTTGGTCGAGCAACCGGACAAGATAGGTGCCATTGGTGCCGAAGCTGCCGATATAACCATGTACCTGCTGGCCCTGTGCGATAAACTGAATATTGATCTGGCAACTGCTATTGAACAAAAGCAACAGCAAAACCGCGCGCGATTTGGTCCTAAGTAAAAGGTTAAGAAGTAACAGGTTTGGAAGAAATCATGCCTACAGATAGAAATTTTGATGATCTGGCGCACCGCTTTAAACGCAATGTCTATGGTGGCTTAAAGGGCGATATCCGTTTGCAGGTTTTACAGCGGGACTTGTTTGAACAGATTGCCGCACTGGACGCGGATAAGCCATTGCGAATTTTGGATGCCGGTGGTGGTCAGGGACAGTTGGCCATTGAACTGGCCAAAAAAGGCCATCAGATTCTTGTGTGTGATATTTCCGCTGAAATGCTTACCTTGGCGCAGGAAAAGATTGACGCAGTCGGGGTTGCTGACCGGGTAACCACACAGCAGATTGCCATTCAGGATTTGGTCGGCAACGTTGAGCCCTTTGATGTGGTTATGTGTCATGCCGTGTTGGAGTGGGTGATCGAACCGCAGGCATTGCTGGAGGCTCTGGTTAAGTTAACCAGGTCGAACGGTTACCTATCGTTGACCTTTTTTAATGTGAACTCAATCGCGTTTAAGAATTTACTGCGCACCAATTTTAAGAAAGTGCTTGAGGAAGACTATACCGGTTACCGTGGAAGTTTGACCCCAACCAACCCGTTGGCGCCTGAGCAGGTTTATGGATGGTTGGCAGAGTTGCCGCTGACTGAGCATTGTGTCAGTGGTATTCGCTGTTTTCATGATTATATACTGGACCCTGAATTACGAAATAATGAGCCGGAATCACAAATGGCATTGGAATTGCGATTGTCGAGGGTTGAGCCTTATAGGTCTCTGGCTCGGTATATTCATGTGCTGTCTTCGGTTGATTGACACAGAGTATATACAATAAAACAAAAAGGATATTTACGGGGCATGAGAAAGATTCTTGGTCATTGGGCATTTGCTTTGGTGATTCTGCTGGCAGGTTCGACAGGCGGTTGGTGGCTGACCGGTGTGGGGCTTGGCAATATTCAGGATCTGCGGCAGCTCGAGCGTGTACCTGCGTCTAAAGTGGGCGCGGCTCTACCCGGTGAAATTAATCTGACGGCTACAGCGCAACCGCTGAATAACAAAACCCTTGCCAGTCATCACACCAAAACCCCGAGTCTCTATTACCGCTTCCGTCACGAAGTTGAAAAGCGCGATTCCGAAGGGCGTCGCAGTTGGTCCACCCGCCAGGACTTTGATCGGGCCGTAGATTTTCTGTTGGTCGACGAGTCTGGTGAAATACGTATCGCCAGTGAAGGTGATATCAATGCCATTGATTGGTCTGTGGCGCAAAGTTATCAAACCGTTGTTGGGAAAAACCGCTACACAGAATGGCGCATTGAGCCCTATGCCGATTTATTTGTATTCGGTAAGGCTGTTTCGGCTAGCGATGGCTTATCGGTACGGTTTAATCAGCCAGGTTTCTACACGCCTATCATTTCTACCTTTGGCCAGTATGCTGAACAGCAGGATATGGGCAGTGGTGGCTTGTTTGCCTTGTGGGGTGGTTTGGCCTTATTAGGGCTTGGGGTTTTGGGAGCCGTTTACCTGCTTAAGGTGCATCGTTTGTTGGTGTATTTGTCGATTTTAACCGGGGTATTGGCTCTGGTGTTGGTGCATCTGGCTCTGTCTATGATGCAGCAGGATATCGCCAATGGCGTTACGCGTTACCAGGCCCATTCTCAGGCTGCCTCAAAGCTGATTGAGCAGCGACTGCAAAGTATCAATCAAACCTGGACAGGTTGGCAAAATGCCGGTGATTTTCTCGATTATCGCTATCAGGGTTTAGCCTACAGTGAACAGCAACAACTTCGAGAAGTGCGCCTGACCCTGGCGGTAAGCCAGCAGCGTTTGGCCAAGCAAATGCAGGCGATACCTGAGCGCTGGCTGTTACCCTTATGGGGCTTCGACATGCCTGCGAGCCTTGAGGGGCTACCGGAGGCAGACCAACAGGATCTTGCCAACCGACTACAGGCCATCGATGCTACCAAACTGACTGGTGGCTGGTTGTGGGCTGTTATCCCTGTTGGTTTGCTGTTGGCATTGTTGTTTACCTGGTTGGGATTCCGGCAGGTTCGCTACAAACGACTGATTGAAAATGTGCCAACGTCTTTAACCGCAGGTGTAAGCTGTGGTCTTGCTGAAGTCCAGGGCAGTCTTATGATTGATGACGGTAAGGAACCGTTGCGATCCCCCCATACCAACAGCCGCTGTGCCTGGTATTACTATAAGGAAGAGGAGCGTCGTGGTAGTGGTAAAAATGCCAAGTGGGTCACCCTCGAAGAGAAAACCGATTACGTAACATTTTACGCTGAAGATGAAGAAGGCCGTCTGGCTATTGATGCCAAAGATGCGGAAATTATCAGTCGCTATGATAAGGTCGAGCGACATGGGCGTATGCGCTACACCGAGCGTACGCTGCGTATGAGTGATCCTCTTTATGCTATTGGTCAGGCCGATGTTGATAAACAGCAAACCGATCGCTTGCTGATGGTTCGCGGTGACAAATCTGAGCCGTTTATTTTAAGTAACTTCCCCGAAGCTAATGTGATGCTGATGAAAGCACGCAGGGGCATGTTTTACTTAAGCCTGGCTTTTAGTGGCTTGCTACTAGCGCTATTAATGACCTTCGCCAGTAGTGGTGGATTTGCGGCAACCGATTTTCTGATGGCGGCGATGGCGGCTCCGCTGTATATGCTGCTGGTCACGCTGGTGCTGCATTACAATGATTTGATTTTCCTTAAGCGTCGTGCCGAGCGTAACTGGGCCAATATTCAGGTGTCCCTGAAAAAACGGCACAACCTGATTCCGAATCTCGAGAAGTTGACCAAACGTTACCTGACCCACGAAAAAGACGTAATGTTAAAGGTGGCAGAGCTGCGCAAGTTGTACACCCAGGATAAACAAGCGCTAGGCCAGTATTTGGCGGCGGAGCATGCGGCGGGGCAGCAACTGAATGCCGTCATTGAAGATTACCCTGAGCTAAAAGGCAATAAAGTTGTCGCCAAATTGATGAAGAGTTTAACGCGCGCAGAAAATGAAGTCGCGTTATTCCGATCTGGCTATAACGATGCGGTAGAAATCTATAACGCCCGCATTGCCACCGTGCCGGATGTATTCTTTGCCAGAGCAATGGGGTTTAGCCGGTTAGCCTATATCGCGGACTAAAGGAGTCGGGTATGAGTGACATACGTTATGCTGGCTTTTGGATTCGTACCCTGGCTGCCATCATTGATTCGATTCTGATTATGGTCATTATTACGCCCATTTTACTGGCGATTTATGGCGATGATTATTTTAAAGGCAGTTTGCTCTATAAGGGCACTTGGGATCTGTTACTTAACTATCTGTTTCCAGCGATCGCCATTATGGTGTTTTGGTTTTATAAATCGGCAACGCCTGGCAAGATGGTATTACATTTAAAGATTGTCGATGCCAAAACACTGGGCAAGCCGAGTGTTAAACAGTTAATTATCCGTTACCTTGGATATTATGTTTCTGCTCTTCCATTTCTGATGGGCATTATGTGGGTGGGCGTTGATGAGAGGAAGCAGGGCTGGCATGACAAATTGGCTGGGACCCTGGTAATAAAAGAGCCGAGCTAAAAAGTGCTTGAATAAAGCGCGGGGTCTGACCCTGCGGGTCAGACCCCATCTTGGTTGCATGTTGTTTCGGCTAGCGAGCCGCTAACCAGCTTTCCAACTCATCAGCACCACCAACCAATTCACCTTCCACGTATACCTGTGGCGTAGTACCGCGGCCGGTAACGGCAGCTAAACTGCTGTAACTCACACCTTTGCTACCCAATTCGATTTCTTCGTAATCCAGGCCTGCATCGCTCAGGTTTTGCTTGGCGCGGGTGCAGTGTGGGCAACCTGGCTTGGTGAACAAGCTAACGCGTTTTGGCAATTCTGCCTTGGGCGCCAGGTAGTCCAGCACGGTATCGGCATCGGATACCTCGAACGGGTCGCCTGGTTTATTTGGCTCGATGAACATCTGATCAATCACGCCGTCTTTAACCACCATGGCGTAGCGCCAGGAACGCTGGCCGAAGCCAAGGTCGTCTTTGTCTACCAGCATACCCATGCCGCGTGAGAAGTCGCCGTTACCGTCTGGCAGGAAGCGAATGCGCTCGGCATTTTGATCTTCCTTCCAGGCATTCATCACAAAGGTATCGTTGACCGACAGACAGATAATCTCATCAACCCCTTGCTTGGTGAATACCGGTTGCAGCTCGTTATAGCGCGGCAAGTGGGTAGAGGAGCAGGTTGGGGTGAAAGCGCCGGGCAGGGCGAACAGCACCACGGTTTTGCCTTTGAACAGTTCATCGGTAGTGACATCCACCCAATCATTACCTACGCGGGTGTGGAAGGTAACCTGAGGGACTGGCTGACCGGTTTTATCTTCTAACATGTTTCCGTCTCCTAATGTGGGGGAAGTTGCTGTGTTGTTGAGAAGATATATTAGGGATGAGCGGACAATTAATAAAATTAATAGTTTTGATGTGGGTAATAGATTTTAGCTTTAGCTTGGGTTTTGGCTTGGTGCTAAAACGAAATGGGGTCTGACCCGCAGGGTCAGACCCCATGTAGAGGTGGCACAGGCGGGGTCCGACCCTACGGGTCGTACCCCATTTTCGGGACTATGTTGCGACGATAACCCGCACAGCATCCAGCCTAAGCTGGGTTTGCGCCAGATAGTTGAGCTGCTCAGCCTGTACAGCCTGAAGATACTCGATCTCTTCCTGGCGGATATTAGGGTTAACCTCGGCCAGCGCCTTGAGACGATCAATTTCAGCCTGGGTTTGATCCAGCAGTTGTTGGCGTGCCTCTTTGATCAGCGGCTCTTGCTGGGCTTCTGCCAGTTTTTGGCTGTGGCTGATCACGGCACTGATGCGGTCACGGCCCTGACGTACCAGCTGTTGGCCGACTTTCAGTTTCACCCGTTCGCTGAGCTTGTTAATGTGATCGAAGCTAATGATGTTGCTGAGATCGCGCTGGTTATTATCTATCACCAGTCGCAAACAGGCGCCGGAGAAGAAGCGCTGAATCTGGAATTGTTTCGGTGCCGGGCAATATAGCTGGTACACGGTCTCTACCATCAGGGTGCCTGGTTTAAGTGGCGGCAACTTGATAGTACACAACGCGGTATTGCCGCGCTCGCTGCCACTGATCATATCCATACAGCCACTGACCATGGGGTGTTCCCAAGTCAGGAACTGCATATCTTCACGGGACAGTGCCTGTGTGCGATCAAAAGTAGCGGTCATACCTTCACGGGGCAGGCCGGGGAAGTGTTCGCAGTGCATATGATCACTGGGGTGAATCACGCTGGCGTTTTCACTGTGGCGTTCCTGATCGACTCCGTAGGTATCAAATACCTGGGTCATGTAGTCAGTCAGCTGATCGCGATCATCCTGTGATTGAATAGCATCGATCAATGTCTGCGCTTGCTCAGGATTGCAGGAGTTCAATTCCAGTAACTGGTTACGACCGGCCTGTAACTCTGCCAGTGTTTGCTCGGTATATGCGCGGGTGTCGTTGATCAGCGCATCAAGTTGATCATTATTGGTGGTTTCCAGCTGCTCCAATAGCTTTGCTTTAAAGCGGTCAAAAATACCTTGTCCAATAGGGCAGACTTTTTCAAAGCCGTTTATGCCTTCGTGATACCAGCGCACCATTGTCGAGGTGGCCGTGGCTTTAGCGCTGTCGCTGTAATAGGGCACATGAATATTCACCGTGTGTTGTTGGCCGATGCGGTCCAAGCGACCGATACGCTGCTCCAACAGATCTGGATTAAGCGGCAGATCAAACAGCACCATATGGTGGGCAAACTGGAAGTTACGGCCTTCACTGCCGATTTCCGAGCACACCATCACCTGGGCGCCATCAATATCGTCGGCAAAGTAGGCCGCAGCGCGATCGCGTTCCAGCAGGGTCATACCTTCGTGGAAGGCAGTTGAGCGGGCGCCACCACGTAGACGCAAATGGGTTTCCAGGTCCAATGCGGTATTTGCCTTGGCACAGATAACCAGTACTTTGCGTTGACGATTTTCTTTTAACCAGCCTTGCAGCCAACTTACCCGTGGATCGATCTCTGTCCAGTTATCGCCCAGCAGGTGCTCTGGTTGTAATCGCTGCTGGAGTTCTGTGTGCTGACTTTCGTCATAACCTTGCGGTGGTGCCAGAGGATGTTCGCAGAGTTTACGCTCTGGAAAACCTTCTACACTGGAGCGGGTATTGCGGAAGAGCACACGGCCAGTACCGTGACGATCCAGCAGTTCACGGGTAATCTTTTGTGGGTGTTCTTGCCATTGTGTCGCACGCTCATTACCAACCAGTGCCTGCAGTTGTTGTAATTGATCGCCGCTTAGCTCGCCACTGTTGATGGCCTGTACCAAATCATTCAGCGGACGATAATTGGCTTCTTCCTCACAGAAGGCTTCCAGGCTGTGGTAACGATCAGGGTCTAGCAGGCGCAGGCGGGCAAAATGACTTTCCAGACCCAGCTGTTCCGGCGTTGCTGTCAGCATAATCAGGCCAGCGGCATGTTGAGCCAGCGCTTCGATACAGTGATAGGGGCTGTTGGGCTTTTCGTCTTCTGGTGTGTCTTCTTGCCACTGCAGGTGATGTGCTTCATCGACTACCAGTAAATCCCAGCGGCAGGACAGAGCTTGCTGCAGGCGAGTTTCGTTTTGGGTGATTAATGGCAAACCACAGAGTACAAGCTGCTCGGTCTCAAACGGATTGTCGTGCCCGGATTCAATCAGGGCCTGACAGCGTTCTTCATCCAGCAGGCTAAACGGCAGGTTAAAACGGCGTAACATCTCCACCAGCCACTGGTGTTGCAGGGCTTCAGGTACCGCAATCAATACGCGCTGGCAGCGCCCGGTGGTTAACTGCTGGTGAATAATCAGCCCGGCTTCAATGGTTTTACCCAGGCCAACCTCATCGGCCAGTAAAACACGTGGCGCATGGCGCTCTGCAACGCTGCTAGCGATGTAAAGCTGATGGGGCAGGAGCTCAACCCTTGGGCCCAGTAAACCGCGAGCAGGGGATTGCTGGAGGCGGTGTTGCAGGTTGAGGGTTTGGTAGCGCAGCTGGAAATCGCTGAGTTTGTCGATTTGACCGGCAAATAGTCGATCCTGCGGTTTACTAAATTGTATAAAACTGTCCAATTCCAGTTCAGGAATCTGGTGGTGATCACCATTTTTATCGTGACCGCTGTACAAAATACAGCCTTGCTGTTCGCTGGTTTCACTAACGATGATCGTCAGGTTATCGATAGAGGTGATGCTATCGCCCGGGTGGTAAATCACGCGGGTAAGAGGCGCTTCTTCCACAGCGTAGGTTCTACGCTCCCCGGCAGCGGGAAAGCTGATAGTCAGATGGCGACCGTTGTTTTCTAACACGATTCCCAAGCCCATTTCGGCTTCGGTTTGGCTGACCCAGCGTTGACCGGGTAAATACATCTGTGAACTCACCTACAAACTCCTCCTGTTTGGTGCGGGCGCATCATAGGGATAAGTGACTCAGCTAACAAGTGTAGCTGGCCGTAGGGCACTCGGCGCTATATAGTGTCGGGTATTCACACGAAGATGCTAAGGAGCAAAAAGGATGTTCAAGCAGGCTAGAAAAGGTTTAACCGGGGCAATGGCTCTGCTGGCGGTTTCCGGTGGGTTTTCAAGTGTTCATGCCGATGAACTGACGATTTCCGCGAAGCCTGTTCGCCAGGGTATCCATATGCTGGTTGGCCGCGGTGGTAATGTAGGTGTTCTAACCGGTAAACAGGGATTGCTGGTAATTGATGATCAGTATGCCGACCACAGCCAGGCCTTAAATAATGCTTTGGCATCCATGAGTGATAGGCCTGTTGAATTTTTGATCAATACGCATTGGCACAGCGATCATACCGGGGGGAATCGCTTTTTCGGTGGTATGGGCGCGAAAATTGTAGCCCATGAAAATGTGCGTAAGCGTTTGGTCAGCGGTGGCGAAATTGCTGCCTTTGGTTTAAAGGTTCCGCCAGCTGAAGATGAAGCATTACCTGTGATGACCTATGACCAGGGCATGCGCTTCTACTGGAATGGACAGAGTATTGAACTGACCCATCCCAACCCGGCACATACTGACGGCGATACCGTTGTCTATTTTAAAGAAGCCAATGTGGTTCACACCGGTGATTTATATTTTAACGGCTTGTTCCCCTTTATTGATGCCAGTAGCGGTGGTCGTATCCGCGGTGTGATCGATGCGGTGGATACTGTGCTGGCTCGTATTGATGATAAAACCCTGATTATCCCGGGTCATGGCCCGTTAAGTAAAAAATCCGAGTTGCAAACTTATCGCGACATGCTGAGCACTGTGGCTGATCGAGTAGAGCAATTAAAAGCCGCTGGCAAAACCCGTGATGAAGTTATCGCAGCCAAACCCACTGCTGAGTTCGATAAGGTCTGGGGGGATGGTTTCCTGACCCCTGATGTTTGGACCGGTATCGTGTTTGATGCCATCTAGTTCACGATTAGAATTGAATATATTTTGTAGTAATTGAGTAGTTGTAAAGAGACGATATGACCGACTTTATTGTTGATATTACCCAGGAAAACGCCCAACAATACCTGGTGGAGGAATCCAGCAAACGCCCTGTAGTGGTGGATTTTTGGGCCGACTGGTGCGAACCCTGTAAAACCTTGATGCCATTAATGGAAAAACTGGCGAACGAGTACGCTGGTGCTTTCCTGTTGGCAAAAGTGAATGCCGATGAGTTACAACCGATTTGTCAGCAGTTAGGTGTTCGCAGTTTACCGACGGTAATGATTTTTAAAGATGGTCAGCCCGTTGATGGTTTTTCCGGTGCTCAACCAGAAACCGCCATTCGTGAATTGCTACAAAAACATCTACCTGCTCCATGGCAAGCGCTTATTGATCAAGCGAATGCGTTGATGGCAGAAGATAAAGCCAACGAGGCTATTCCGCTATTGCGTCAGGCCTATCAGGATTCTGGAGAGCAGCCTTCGATTGGTATCGGCCTTGCGCAGGTTTACCTACATGTAAACCGCGTGAAAGAAGCGGAAGCAATTCTGACAACTATACCTATGGCTGACCAGGATGCGGCTTACGAACAAGCTATGGCGCAGTTGAAGTTAAAGCAGGAAGCGGCTGAATCCCCTGAGTTGAAAGCGTTGGAAGAAAAGCTTGCCGCTGATCCTGATAACCTGGAGTTGATTTATCAATTAGCTGTTCAGTACAGTCAGAACGATAAAACTGCCGAAGCATTAGAAATGTTGTTGGGTGTGCTACGCAAGGATCTTAACTTCCAGGACGGTGCAGCGAAGAAAGCGATGATGGATATTTTGGCTGCCCTTGGTAAAGGTGATCCTTTGGCTGTTCAATATCAGCGAAAGTTTTATACTTTATTGTATTAGCTCAATACTTAAGTTTAACAAGGTGTGTTTCTAAATGTGGATGGTGGCGGCCGAAGTCCCATTGTCCCTTTAGAGACACGCTGTTCGCCATCCATGGCCGCTCTGCGTCGGCGTCCTGCCTCCGAAGGTCTCTAAAGGGACAATGGGACTCCGACCTTCGATTTTAGCTGTTCTGTTCTTAACGTTTTTATTTTTCTAACTCAGTAATACATCTTTTGCCTGGTTAATCTTGGCAGCAAGGTAATCGCTTCCACCACGATCAGGATGAATTTTCTGCATCAGCTTTTTGTGTGCAGTTATGATGTCTTTTTCTGAGGCTTTCTCATCCAAACCTAAAACCGCAAGAGCTTCCTTTTTGCTCATGGATCCAGAGCTGGTATTCTCTGAAGACGATTGCTGTTGATACTGCTGTTGTCCAAAGCGTCGTTGCATGTAGGCGGCGAGTAGGCGATAAGAATCAGCGTCTTGTTGTTGGCAATAGACCAGCAGTTTTTCCAGTTGTGATTGGTCTAGCTCGTCCAGGTTCTTACCGGCAAATTCTCCACTTAATACTTCGCCATTCATAGTGCCTTGGGCAAAATTAACCGTAACCTTGAGGATCGAGGTGCTGATGACGGATGGGCCTGCGCGCTGCTGCAGATAACGCAGAAATGGCATCAGACGAATGCCCAGAGCAGCGATATTTTTTAGGAAGGGGAGTACGAGCGCGATGGCAGCTCCGACCCAATGCATGCGCCCGGTAACGGCGAGAATAACAACGACACCTATCAGTAATAGGCCCAGACACTTAAGTATGGCTTTGCGGCGATCCTGAGGTGGCTGTTTTTTGATATAGGCTACAGCATGTAAAACCAGAAAAATGGCGGCAGCCAATAAAATAACGCGAATAATCACAGCCTGCTCCGTTGCGTTTGTCGTGGGGTAATTCCAATATCGGAATTATAGGGAAGAGCAGGCGGGGTGGCTATTGTCTTGTTATGAGCTCCATTAGTGTGGGTTTTTGGCGTTTAGCTCCCCTTGCCAACGCTCATTTTCCTGACGGTACTGGAATTTGAGGTCGTAGTTGAGGTTTTCTTCGTTTAGCCACTTGATTAAGGCGTTGACAGCGTTAATAGCGGGTGTATGCTCGCTCTCGAATTCGATCATCAGCTTTTGGCCATTCTTGGCAGCTTGGCGATCGATCCAGTTGGTCCAGATGCTATCATTGTTGTCGTTGTGAACATCCTCTTTATCGCAGGTTGCTTCGAGGAAGGGGACGAAACTGAATTGTTGTGGGCAAAAGCCCCAGTCATCGTATTCACAGTCGCCAAAACCTTTGGCGAGCAATTGGTTGGTGGTGACGGCAGGCGCCGTGAGATGGATAGTATTAAAGCAGACCGACATACATAACTCCTACAGCAACAATCTACACAATGTCGATAATCTACTGTTAAGTGTAGCAGTTCTGCGGTGATGCGCTGGTTGAACTGATCAGTGCTGATAGTGAGAAACGGGTAACAAATTAATGAGTTGTGAGGTAAAAGCGCCATGAGTGTGCAGGTGATAATGAAAGATGGTCGTCCAGAGTGGGCGGTGATTCCCTACGCAGAGTATGAGGCGCTGCTGGAAAAGGCCGGGCAGGCGACAGGCGAGAAAAAAAGCAGTGACCCGGCGCCTGCACCTTCAGGTCAGGCTGTATCGGCTTTAGCGAAACTGATGGGGGGGCAGGGTGCCGGAGAGGGGACGTTTTCGCCGCAAAAGATGGCGGAATTACGTCAGGCTAAAAGCCTGGAGCACAGTATGATGTCCCGTGAGGTAGGTATTAGTCCAAGTTATTTGGCGCAGATCGAAGCCGGTGAGCGTGAGCCGAGTGATGCTGTTATCCGTAATATTGCTAGGGCTTTGGGGGTAGAAATCAGTCAGCTGCAGGCGTAAGCAACTCTGTTTGCTTCTTCTTGGCTTGCTTTTCCTTGGCCTGTTTTTCCATGTCGGCCTCAACGGCATCGGCAATCTTTACGCCGTTACGGCCATTGCGCTTGACCCAGTACAGCGCTTGGTCAGCGGCGTGTAGTAGGTCCAGAGGCTGGTGAATGTCTTTAGGTATCAAGCCTGCAACACCAATACTGATAGTGATTGGAATGACTTTTTCTTCAAAGATGATGGGTGTCATTTCAATCTGTTCACGGGCTTTGTCGGCTCGAATAGTGGCTTGCTCGGGTGAGGTGTTGGGCAGCAGTATGACAAACTCTTCGCCACCGTATCGGCAGACGAAATCGTTACCGCGTTGGAAGGTTTTTTGCAGTATCTGGGTGACTTGTTTAAGGCCTTCATCGCCAGCTAAATGGCCATGACAGTCATTGAGTTCTTTGAAGTGATCAATATCTACCAATATCAAAGACAGGTTTTCCCTTTCGCGGCGTGCGCGTTGCCACTCCAGTAAAAACTGGCGATCAAAGTAAAGACGGTTATAGGCGCCTGTTAAGCCGTCGGTGACTGACAGGGCTTGTAGCTCGCGGTTGGCTATTTCCAGTGCCAGTTTGGTTTCCTGCAACTCGCGGTTTTTATCTTCCAGGTCGGCGGTATGGCGACGGATGTCTTCGCGGAGTTTGCTTGCTTCGTGGGGCGCCAGTTTGGTTTCTTCAGTCGGATAGAGGGTGAGGTTCATTCGAATCACCAGTAGCAGACTGATGGTCATGATGATCATCGTATAATCATCGATGATATCCAGGGAAATATCGGCAATTCCCAAGCCTATCAACAGACTCAGCATTAGCTTGTAGACGGTGTCCATATTGGCTTTTACACGCAGTGCCTGCGCGAGCACCAAACCTGTCAATAACTGGTTACCAATAAATACACAGCTTAGGATCACTCCAAGCCAGTGGCGATTCTCGGCATTTATCCAGGGCAGTAGAGTTAAACCAATCAGACTTAACAGTAATGTTCGTTTAAGGCCGTTTTTGAAAGCCCGAGGCATGGCAACCTGTTTCAGGCAGTACATGCCGAGGAAAATTCCGCTACCAACAAGCCCTGCCGCCGTAACCCTGGTGTTGCAGATACTTTGGAGGTCGAGGATTTGTGACAGGTTAAATACCAGGGTGCTGCTTTTGCTGAGAGTGAAGAGCAACAGGCTGGTTACGGTAAGCCCCAGCCATAGCAGGTCAACATAGTAGGTCTGGATAATGGCGCGACCTATCAGGGTTAACAACAGGATAGTGAGTAGGGCAATGGGTGCAATTTCCAGCACCAGGGACCAACTCATTACCTGGGACAGTTGCTGGCTGCTACCGATATACAGCTTTAGGCAGGGCATTTGGGCTGACTGATTAAAGCTGTGGGTCTGAATTTCAATCTTATGCCGATCGCCGTTAAGGTAAGGGGTAAGACCGATCAGTACAGGCTCATTGAGGGTAAAGCTCAGCGGCATGGCTTCGTACTGGCCGGCGTATTGGCTGTGCCAGATGTTGGTCGAGGTCTGTTGGCAGGTGGGTTGCAGCAGGATGGCCAAATCATCGGCGTAGAGGTAGCGACCAATATTGCCTAAATCCAGGCTATAGCTGCTGTCGTCCTCAGGTGTGTTATTGCTCTGCCAATTTTCCCAATGACTGTCGAGTTGCACCGGGCCGAGGTTTTCAAAGTGCCACGCGCTCAGATCCAGGCGGCCGTTACTGGCGGTCTGGTGGTTAAATAACGCCGGAATCTGTAAATACAGCAGTCCCAGCATCAATAAAGTGGCTATGCCCAGCCACGAGCGGCGGTCCATAATGGTCTTGTTTTCTCGTTAAAGCGGGCGATCAGAAAGATTGCTTTCAAGAACGCACCAATTTTATCGCTAACACTTATAAGCCTTGGTTTGCATAAGCGATATTATGATAATTATTGGTGCTAAATGCTGGGATGTTGTTGGGATATGTAGCGAATGTAAACGCTTCAGATTTTGGCACGTATATCTACGGACATCAAGGGACTTTAATAGTACTAAATTGAATAGATACTATTGATAAATTGTGTGAATGTTCGGTCAGCCAGGCAGCCGCTGAAGGCTGCCTGAAACGCCTAATGCATGGCGTTTTGCGACTGAATCCTCTCGACCCAATTGGCAGGTAGGTTGTTGAGGATATCCTGCTTGAAGTCACCTTTAAGCGCATCGATTTGAGCGAAGTCGCTCTGCTCATCGATTTCAAAATACACGGTGCTGTTTTCCGGAGGGAAAACCTTGAGCATGGGCTGATCTGTTATCTTGGCATCACCGTGACACAAGTCTTTGAACTTGAGGTAGGCTTCCTCGTAGGAATCGCCATCGATGGTGAGTTCACACTCGGTGGTAAAACGAAAAGTCATTGAAGGCATGACAATACTCCGCTAAATCATCGTCAGTACCTTCAGTATAGTCGAGGTACCTCTGAATGATATTATTCAGAGCTGCCTTCAGATTCGGCTTCTTTCTGCTCAGCAAGGAGCTTGGCGCGAACTTTCATTAGTACCTTGCCGTAGGTGTTTTCACCTCGTCGGTCACGACCGCAACCCCAGAAGTAATCGTATTGGCTGTTTTCCACCAGTCGTTGGTCACCGGTGTCGAGAAGTTGCTGGGCGATGTCGGGATGGGTGCGGCATTTGGTGTAGACACCGCGGGTCATAATCACTTCGCGCACCTTTTTCCAGTCATTACGGACTTTGGCTTTCCAGCGTGTCCGACCCAGTTTGCGGGCTTTTTCCGGGCTGGGGGCCAGACGAATACGTTCGCGGTGATCGCTGTTCGGCTCAAATTTGGAGGCCTGAAAATAGTGTTCAACCGTTGGCCAGTATTGGTCTTCAAGTTCGAAGCCGTGGTCGGAATAGGTACCCAGGGTTTCACTGCTGTCGCTTCTGGCGAAGTAATGGGCGTTAACGTCTTCTTCCGGGAATAAGCTCACAGGATAATCCTTGGATTAGGCGTTGTTTTGTAGGTATGGGTCTTGAATGGCTTGCAGTAACAGGCCTTCTTTAAGGCTCGCGGAGGCAACCAGCATTTGCTCAATATCAAATACGCTGAACAGCGCTTTCAAAATGGCCAGGCCTGCAGGCAAGACATCATGGCGCAGGTTTTCGGGAATCTGCTCGGAAAGCTGGCCATTGGTCAGCATCTCTTCAATCAGTTGATCGAGTGCCAAACGGCTGATCACAGGTTGATCCGATGTATCACCGATTAATTCCGCAATAACCCGTAATGTGCCCGAGGCGCCGGCGCAGATATCCCACTGGAAGGGGGCAAAGCTGGCTTTGACATGATGCAGCTGCTCGCAGGTGGCCTTTAGGCAGGCATCAAATTGTTCACGCTCAATGGTGCTGGAGCCCGGGAAAAAGGTTTCGGCAGAAGTGACGCAGCCCAGATCGAGGCTTTTAAGCTGTTGGGCCTGATGTTCAAACCCAACAATCAGTTCTGTGCTGGCGCCGCCAATATCAATAACCAATCGGCGGCTGGGTTGATCGCTCAGATGGTGGGCCATGCCTTTATATACAAGCAGGGCTTCCTGTTCGCCGGAGATTAATTGAATAGGGGCACCCAGACGCTGTTGGGCTGTATTCAGGAAGGCCTCACTGTCGCTAGCCATACGTAGAACTTTGGTGGCAGCAGCGGCGATGCGGGTTTCCGGGTATTGATTGAGGATTTTACGAAAGTCATCCAGGCAGCTCATGGCTCTGGCTTGGGCTTGCTTACAGAGTCTGCCGTCATCATCCAGGCCTCGGGCCAGCTGAACCATTTGTTTGGCGCGAGCAATATGCACAAACTGGCCCTGCTCGTAGCGGGTCAGCAGCATATGGAAGCTGTTGGAACCCAAATCAACGGCGGCAATATATTGGGGGGCTGTTGAGCTCGGCTCATTTGCGCGAGTCGCGATAACGGGTTGAGGAGGGGAAGGCTCTAATGCTGGCGCCTGATAACTCATACTGTCTTCGTAATCCATTTTTGTCGCATTCTAGCATGGCTTTAGAGGGATAAAAACGGAACCGGTCGGCGATTTTGTAGCACGTTAGTGGCCCGTTTTGAATAAAATCTCAACCATTAAGGGTCTATATAATATGATGCAAGGCTGAGATAGATAGGGAGTGATACTCATGTTTGGTTTGACACAAAAGCACAAAACCCAGATGCCAACCGCTGAGACAGCATTACCTGGGCGTGAACAGGCAATGCGGGTGACTAATCAGCATCTGGTATTGGGGAACCCTATACTGCCGCCATTTGCTGAACAGCTGCAAACGGCGATATTTGGTATGGGCTGTTTTTGGGGGGCGGAAAGACGCTTCTGGCAACAAACCGGTGTATTTACTACGGCCGTGGGCTATAGCGCTGGTTTCACGCCTAACCCTAGCTATGAGGAAGTCTGCTCAGGCTTAACGGGGCACAATGAAGTTGTGCTGGTGGTGTTTGACCCTGAGCAGATCAGTTACGCTGACTTGCTCAAGGTATTCTGGGAAGCTCATAACCCGACCCAGGGTATGCAGCAGGGCAACGACGTGGGTACGCAGTACCGTTCAGGTATTTACACCTGTGACGATGAGCAACAGAGAGCGGCGGAAGCCTCACTGGCAGAGTACCAACAAGCATTACAGCAGTCGGGCTTCGGGGCTATAACTACAGAGGTTCTACCGGCTGAGGTGTTTTATTACGCCGAGGATTATCACCAGCAGTATCTCGCTAAGAACCCTGGCGGTTATTGCGGTTTGGGTGGCACGGGAGTGAGTTGTTCATGACGCAGATCAAGCAGCCCGATGCTTCTGGAGCTACACTGTATACAGGATTCTAAAAAGGAGATGTGCAATGACTGATTCATCTTTAGAGCAATCAATCCGTGAGCTAAAAGTGACCATCAATGAAGCGCTAAATGAGCATGAGCGCGATCTGTTTGGTGACCTGATGACGCGTGTGGCTGGCGGTACGGTAGATGAAACTGTGCATTCCGATCTTGCCAGCAAGGCAACAGAGTTTGAAGCCTCTCATCCGCATGTTGCCCGCTCGATACGCGAAGTGATGGATAGCCTGAGTAAAATGGGTATTTAACCCTTAGATGTGCTTTTCCTAAAGGTGGGGTCTGACCCGCAGGGTCAGACCCCACTATTAGAACTATTATCAGAAGCTAGCCAAAGCTAAGTTGCAGACCTTTCTCCCGGTAATCTTTTAAGCGTACATTGTAGCTGCCATCAACCAGCACGCGCTGAATTAAAAAGTCGTGTTCTAGATTTCCTTTCTCTGTTTCCGCTAAGTTAACGATCTTTTCCCTGACAGGTTTTTTATTACTGTCTCTTACCAAAATCACTTTGGGTAAATGCCGATAGCGGTAGTTGGTGTTAAGTACAATCCCAACCATACCGTTGTTGAGTTCAACAATGCTGCCCGGTGGGTAGAGGCCAATCATTTCAATAAATTGATCAGCAAGGCGCCCATCAAATTGGGTGCCTCGGTTGTGGTATATGATTTTGATAGCTTCGGTGGTGGGCATGGCGGGCGCGTAACAGCGTTCGGCAGTCATGGCATCGTAGGCATCGACAATGGCAATCATGCGTGAGAATTCTGAGATACCCGCTGCCTTGAGTTTTCTCGGGTAACCGGTGCCATCGAGGCGTTCGTGATGACTGTAGGCTACATCAACGGTGCCGTGATACGCGCCAGGGGAGGACATCAACAGATTGCGCCCATGGACGGTATGGGCTTTCATCATTTTGAACTCTTTCTCGGTTAGCTTGCCGGGTTTATTTAAAACTGCCGGGGGCACACGCATTTTGCCGACGTCGTGAAGCAGGCCGCAGAGGCCAATTTTATGCAGGTCTTCCTCTGCCATGCCGAGGTGTCGGCCAAACGAAATAGCCAGAATGCAAACATTTAAACAATGCTCGGCGGTGTATTCGTCTTCGTTGCGCATTCTGCCCATCCACATTAGTGCATCGGCATTACGCAAAATACTGTTTACACAATCGTGGACGGTGGCCTTGGCGTGTTCTGTATCGATGGCGCCGCCCAGGCGGGCTTCTTCCAGCAGGCTCTTGGTGATTTTGCGCGCTTCACGATAAACGCCAATGGCCTGACGGTGTTCCTGTTGGCTGCTGATTTTATTGATATAACGTTTTTGTTTTGGCGTTGAACCAGTAACAGCATGTTCTTCAGGTGGTACCCAGGTATCTTGAACGGCGTCGATCCAGACGTATTCGCAGTACTCGGCCAGTACTTCAATATCATCCTGGTTTTCGACAACGAAACCCTGCATAAGAAATGGCGTTTCAAGCCAGTCGCGGTCCAGTTTGGACACAAACATGCCAATGCCGACTTCAGAGATATGAATCTTCTTCTGAGTTTGCTCTTTGGCAAAGTGGCCAGAATGAGTGCGGGTTTTCTTCATGGTAATGCTTTGGCTACGACCAGGCTTATCTGCGGTTCTAATTATTAATTGTAGTTATCGGTTATAGAACCGCTACATCTTCCACAGTATTGGTCAGCATGGCAACCCTCACACAGCGGAGTAATCCATATGGGTATAAACCATCCAAAGCTTCAAACACGGGTTTAAAACGGAAGCCTTCCTCGCCGGTTTCCTGGGCCAGCAGTTGATCCTGAATGACATTGATATCATCTTGGCTAATATCCAGCGCTTGTCGCAGGGCAATGCGTCTGTCCTGCATCAAGGTTGCTATATGGCGGTAAACGGTATCCTCGCTAATGCCGCGTTGTAAGGCAATTTGTTCAACCGTCATGCGGGCCAGCAACAGGCTTAGGGTTTCTTCCAGAGTAGCGCTGTCGTTGCCTGTGGTGTCCGGGCTGACATCATTACTGTGTGCGCGAATTACCTCGAGAAATTCCTGCCCGTAACGTTCCAGTTTACTCTGGCCGATGCCGCTCAGATGCAGCATGGCTGTTTCTGTTTCTGGTCGGTAATTAACCATTTCCATAAGAGTGGCATCGTGAAAAATAACATAAGGCGGAACGCCCTGATCATCTGCCAGTTGTTTACGGCATGCGCGTAAAGCTTGCCAGAGTTTTTCGTCGGCTTGTTGCAGTTTGTATTTATTGCCGGACTTGCGTTCGCTGCTGCGTTTTTCCAGCACATCTCTGCGCAGTGTGATGGTTTCTTCACCACGTAAAATAGGGCGACAACTTTCGCTTAATTTCAATGCGCCAAAGGCATCCATATCAACATGGATAAAACCGCGGGCCACCAGTTGACGATAGACTGAGCGCCACTGATTAATATCCAGTTCGGTGCCTATGCCAAACGTTGAGGTTTGCTCGTGACGGAATTGTTTGACCTTGGCGTTATCTTTGCCCAATAACACATCGATAAGGTGGTTTACACCAAAGCGTTGACCGGTTCGGAAAACGCAGCTTAGGGCTTTGCGGGTGGCTTCTGTTGCATCCCAGGTTTCGACCGGTGTTAGGCAGGTATCACAGTTGCCACAAGGCTCGGGTAGCTCTTCGGCAAAATAGCGCAGCAGGGTTTGTCTGCGACAGCTGGTGATTTCACATAAACCCAACATGGCATCGAGTTTTTGCCGCTCAATGCGTTTGTGATGTTCGTTACCGTTGGAGGTTTCCAGCATCTGCTTGAGTTTAACCACGTCCTGAAAACCATAGGCCATCCAGGCGGTAGCGGGTTGACCGTCACGACCGGCGCGACCGGTTTCCTGGTAATAGGCCTCGACACTTTTCGGTAGATCCAGGTGGGCAACAAAACGGACATCGGGTTTATCAATACCCATACCGAAAGCGATGGTAGCAACAATAATTAATCCATCTTCACGCAAAAAGCGGCTTTGGTGCTCGGCTCTGACCTGTGCGTTAAGGCCGGCATGGTAGGGCAGAGCGTTCATGCCCTGTTGGCAGAGCCAGGTTGCGACTTCTTCGGTTTTTTTGCGTGATAGGCAGTAAACAATGCCGGCATCGTTCTGATGCTCATTATGAATAAAGCGCAGAAGCTGTTGCTTGGCATTTTGTTTTTGTGTGATTCGGTACTGAATATTGGGGCGGTCAAAGCCGACAATAAATTGCCTGGCTTGATGCAGCTGCAGGCGCTCGACGATTTCCTGGCGGGTGCGCTGGTCTGCGGTTGCTGTTAGGGCAATGCGCGGTACCTGGGGAAATTGTTCGGCGAGTATCGACAGTTGCAGGTAATCGGAACGGAAGTCGTGACCCCATTGGGATACGCAGTGAGCTTCATCAATGGCGAACAGAGCCAACTGCGATTGCTGCAGCAGGTTAAGTGTACGCGGTTGCTGCAGTCGTTCAGGGGCAATATAGAGTAAATCCAGTTCGCCGCTAAGCAGTTGTTGTTCAATCTGCCAGGCCTGGTTGTGATCCAGAGTTGAGTTCAGGTAACTGGCGCGAACGCCCAGTTGAGCAAGTGCATCAACCTGATCCTGCATCAGGGCAATCAGTGGCGAAATTACAATACCGCAGCCAGGGCGAGCGATGGCCGGTATTTGATAACAGAGCGACTTTCCTCCACCGGTGGGCATTAACACCAGAGAATCCTGGCCACTGATTAAGGTCTCAACCACCTCTTGCTGGGGATGGCGAAAGGCCGGGTAACCAAAGGTGTCGTTTAGAATAGAAAGTGCGCTTTTTGTCATAGCGCGGATTATACGGATTGAGACGCTGTTTGGGGGCAGAAAAAAAGAAAAATGCCCAGCTTTTCAGAGAAAAGGCTGGGCAATATCATTCTTTTGTAGGCTGTTAACGAATTAGAGCAGGGCGCTGAGTGTTGGATCCTGTGGAGTTGGCAGGGGACCCATGGCGATATCTGCATCCGGGTACGAGCACCAGTCGCTCCAGCTGCCAGAGTAGAGCAGGGCCTCATCGCGCCCGGCTAAATGTAAGGATAACAAGTTAACGCAGGCGGTTACCCCAGAGCCACAGTAAACGATCAGTGGTGTTGAACCGTCTAACTCAGACCAGCGTTGATAGTGATATTGGTCGGGTTGAATAAAACCTTCAGCGTCGGTGATTTCTTGCCAGGGTTTGTTGATAGCACCAGGAATATGTCCGGCAACAGGATCTATGGGTTCTTCCAAACCCAGGTAGCGGTTGCTTTCACGGGAATCAATCAATACGGCATTGCCACTGGCTGAGGCCTCTTTAACCATCTCGAGGTGCGCGGTGTCGGGCCAGGCAATGGGTGCTTTAAGTTGACTGATTCGGGCCGGCGGGATGCGTTTGTCCACGGGATTGCCGGCTTTTAGCCAGGCCTGGTAACCGCCGTTAAGCAGGGTTACGTCCTGTACGCCCATGGCGCGCAGCAACCACCAGGCCCGCGCGGCAAATCCCATACGGGAGTCGTCATAGATCACGACCTGGCTAAAGCGATTGATGCCCCAGTGGGCAAAGGTGGAGGCTAACTCCTGTTTATCCGGTAGCGGGTGGCGACCACCGTGTCGTCGCTTGGGGCCAGATAAATCCAGATCCAAGCTGCAATAATGGGCACCTGGAATATGGCCTTGCAGGTATTGTTGTTCACCAGCGGAAGGATCCTGAAGAGAGAAGCGACAATCAAGAATAACCGGGTTTTCCGGAAGCATGGCAAGCAGGGATGCTGCAGAAATGATTGTGCTGTTCATGGGTAACTCCTTGTCTCTCCCAGGTTGTCTGTTTTGGCTTAGACAGCCGCAGCGGTATTTTGTTGTGATTATTTTTCAATCATATTACTGCTACCCAGTCCTTGGTGGCAATGGTTTTCCTTATTACGATGAGAGGTTTGATAAAAGCGTCAAACTTTTGTCTCATCGACTCTGCGGTCATGCGCTAAACAGTTGCAGGGCATAACCTGTCTTGAGTGCTTCTTTTAAACCTTTGTCGGCATCGATAATGCGTTGGTCGGCCAGTTTCTCTTCGCTGATCATTTGGCGTTTTTCGATGGTGACGTCCTTAAAGCCTTCTCGCATCACAAAAAGTTTGCACAGGGCCTCTGCGCCTAGTAGGTCTTTGAAGTTGATATAAACAATAAACGGAGCGGTATCGCCTTCGGCAAACTCATCGATAGCTTTGGTTGCTTTAGCGGAGACGGAAAAAACAAACATATTAATCCTTATAGGGGCTAAACCACTGCAAGCTGGCAGCGGTAGATTGTGTGGGTTTATATTCGGCACCGAGCCAGCCTTGGTAGGGGCTTTGCTCTATCAAAGAAAATAACGCGTTAAAATCCAGTTCACCGCTGGCGGGTTCACCTCGTTGTGGTGTGTCTGCAAACTGCAGGTGGCCAATACGATCACAGATTTTATCGCTATGCAGCAATTGCTGAAGTTGTTCGGCAACCGGTTCGTTCATCTTGGCCATATGGTAAATATCGTATTGCATGGCCAGGTTGCGGTGATTAATGTCAGCCAGAAGATCACGCATCTGTTGGGTAGAGTGAATTAAAAAGCCGGGCATATCCTCTGTGTTAATGGCTTCAAAGGTTGCCAGCACATTGATAGAGGCCAGTTGGTCTGCGGCGTAATCCAGGTTTTCCATCAGCGTGTCACGATAATATTGCCGGTTTTTTTCTTCCAGGCTGCGACCTGGCAGGATATTAACGCAATCGACTTGCAGGGCTTCGGCATAGGCTAAGCATTGATCTACGGCTTGCTTAAATTTGTCCCGTTTATTTTTAACGCAGGCCAGCCCTTCACCACCACTCATAAGGTCATCAGTGGGGACGTTGATCAGTGCAATAGACAGTTCATTGGCTTGCTGGGCGTTAACGAGTTCGGACAATTCCGCCTCGTAGGGGAATTGTATTTCTACAGCTGTGAAACCTTCTTCTCGCGCGGCATCAAAACGTTTTAACAGATCGACTTCAGTGAATAGCAGGGAGAGATTTGCACAAAACTTCATTGACTTGCATCCACTTCAGCTTGTAAATAGCGAGTAATTAGGGTGGCGGGATCCTTTTCTGACAAGCCACTGTCACCGTGTTGCTGCATCAATTGTTTACCCAATGCAGCCATAGGGGTCGATGTACCGATTTGATCGGTCAATGTCTCGGCGAGTGTTAAATCTTTTAGCAGGGTTTTGACGTGCCATTTAACTTCATCAAAATCTTTGTTGGCCATCCTCGAGCCGGTTAGCTGTAGAGGGATAGAGTCGGCAAATCCACCTTTAAGCGCCGTTGGAATTTGTGTGGCGTCTACGCCAGCTTTTTCGGCCAGTGCCAGAACTTCTGCCATCACCAGCACATTGCAGCTGACGATCATCTGGTTGCAGACTTTTGTTACCTGGCCGCTACCAACAGGGCCCATATGGGTAACGCGTTGTGAGAGTGGGGCGAAGACAGGCTGCAGTTGCTCGATCAGCGTGGCGTCACCACCGGCCATAATGGCTAGGGTGCCTTGTTCGGCACCCGCAACACCGCCTGATACAGGGGCATCGATCCAGCGGCAGCCGGTTTTTTCCAGCAGGCGCTGGGCAAATTGCCGAGTTGCGTCTGGGGCGATACTGGAAAAATCAATCAGGGCCTGTTGCTCGTTGGCAAAATGCACAATACCTTGCTCGCCAAATACCACAGCGTCCATGGCATCGGTATCGGTAACGCAGGTCAGCAGAATGTCCGAGCTTTCCACAAGCGTTTGAATGTCTGCGCAGGCATGGGCGCCAGCATCAGTTGCGGGCTGCACTTTATCGGGATTGCGATTCCAAACGTTGACGCGAAAGCCGGCATCCAGCAGGCGTAGGCTCATGGGGACACCCATTAGCCCCATACCGATAAAACCAAGTGTAAGAGCACTCATATCAATACGTGTTTATTGCAAGGTTTGAGGGGTAAAGGTTACAGAGCCCAGGGAGCTACTAATCAAGAGCTCTCCATCTTGAATATTGACCTGGAGCTGCATGGTGCGCTCGGTCAATTGTGCCAGTTGCTCGCTGGTGGTTGAGTCAATATTGATGACCTTCAAGTTATTGTGGCGCTTGCAGACTTTGGCCGCTTGCTGCCACCAGGCTTCTGTGGTGTTGCCACCGTAGGTATAGAGTTTAACCTGCTTGGCTTTGCCGCATGCCTGGCGTATACGTTTTTCGCTGGGTTGGCCCAGATCGATCCACAGCTCGATTTCATCACTGAGGCTTTTTTGCCACAGGTCTGGTTCGTCATCGGTGGATAACCCCTTGGTAAACTGCAGCTGTTCGTGTGCGTTGAGTGCAAAAGCGACCAAACGCAACATCATGCGTTCATCATTTTCAGATGGATGGCGGGCGAGGGTAAGCTGATGGGTTTCGTAATAGTGACGGTCCATATCAGCGATCGCCAGCTCGACTTTAAAGATGGTTGCTTTAAGGGCCATAAGGTTAACAGCTCAGAATAAAAAGGCGGCGAGTATACCACAGGTGGGGAGCTAGCCCTCAAAACCTTCAGGTGTTTTGCCCTGTAGTTCGTAAGCAAAGGCAATGATATGAGCCACGGCGATGTACAGGGTTTCCGGGATGGATTCACCTAACTCCAGGGTTACCAATAAGTCGACCAGAGCAGGGTTGTCACACAGGGGGACATCGTGCTGCTGGGCTATGGCAATAATCTCATCGGCCAGGTCACCGGTTCCGGTTGCTGTTACCGTCGGGGCCTGTTTGCCATCGTAGAAGAGGGCAACGGCTTTGCTGAGTTCGGCATCGGTATATTCATGAGTCATCGTTTTATTCCGGAGATTTTACCCCATGTTTTAAGTCTTAATATCAACCAGCGCATAATCCAACCGAATATCTTGCATCGGCGGTTTACCCTTAAAGCATTCAATGGACGTCACATTCACGCCATCGGCATCCAAGCGTTGGCGCAGGGTCTGTAGCTTGCGTTTGGCTTCGGCCAGGGTGGTGTTTTGTTCTGCCCAGATATTGGCACTGACACTGTCCTGAACAATCTTTAGCTGGGCGAACAGCTTGCCGCGTTCCGGTAAATCAAAAGCCAGCATCACGGTCCAAAGCCTAACCTTGTCTTTGCTTTCCTCTTCATCTTGAGGTCGAACCCAGTCTTCATCGATACGCACTTCGACACTGCTAACGTCATTGTTGAGTCTGACAGGTAATTCTATAAGCCAGTGCTGTGCCTGGGGTTGATCGGGTTTTGCAAATTGTTGCGACAGGGTGTGAAGCTGTTGGGTTTGCATCTTGGCTACGGCGCTTTGCAGCTGCTGTTGCAGTGTTTGCAGCAAGTCTTCCCGTTGACCGGACTCCTGTTGGGCTGCAGTGTTGGTAGCAGGGGCAGCTAAAAACTGTTTCAACAGCACTACCAGAGTTTCTACCGGGGAGTGGGCTGGAACTTGTAACGGTGTTCGTTGCGTGCTGCCGCTGGTAGCGGATACTTGTGCCAGGTATTGAGATACCCGTTGTTCAGCGTGTAGCAGGGCGGCTTTGGCATCCTGGGAATTTAATGGCGGTGCTGTGGGTGAGGCCGCTTGGGTTTTAGTGTTTGGCGTTAGCAAGGCTGATTCAGATGTTTTAACGGCAGCTTGAGTGGGGGCTTGTTGGGCTGTCGGTACAGCTTTGGGGGGCTGGTGATTAAGTCGTGCTTCCAGTTGTACGCCACTGTGCTGCAAGGCCTGTTTCAGTCCTGAAGGCGTTGAGAGTTGCTGCGGGCTAAGGGCATATTGGCGTACTTGCTCCAGGCTATGTTTCAGCTGGGCAGGCAGTTGTTGCTGAAAGTTTGGCAGGCGCTGAAGGGCTTCAAGTAAACGAAATGTTTGTTGTAGTGGTGCCTGGCGTGGCAGGGCCTCCCGGTAGCTTTGGCTCAAGGTTGTTTGCTGTGCGTGGGTAAGCGACGTTGTGTTCTGGTTTGTTTGAGTGTTCAAGGTGCCGGTTTTGTTATCTGGAACTAGCACTAACTGGGCGGCGGTTTTTAATAATAGTTGTACTGTTTGCCCGGATTTTACCGGTTGGTCGGTTAGGGTTAGCAGGGTTTGCCCCTGTACGGCCAGTTCAATCAGTTTAAGGTTGGGTTGGCTTAACAGTTGTGCGGGCAGTGGGTTGGCTTTGGCGGTTAAGTTGGTGTTTTGCAGCTGTGACATGCGATCCGCCAGCTGTTGATTAACAGGGGTGATGCGCTCTATCAACGCCGAAGTGGTTTGCCCAACTTTAAGGCTGATACGCTGGGCAAGGCTTTCAACCTCTGCCTGGCGTTGGTTCTGTAGCTCTTTGATTGAGTTTTGGAAGAATGAAGGTAGGTCAATCATTGAACAGCAGCCACTATTAAGACAAATGGGGGGTGAAATCGGACGTGGGTCGTCGTTATAATCAGCTTCCTTTTAATTATAGCGGCAGTCGGGTGCAAACCTGTATGTCTCGAGCAGCCGAACAAGGCTCAGGTGGGGATTGACCTCACAATTTGAACAAGGATACCGATTCTTTGTCACCGATATTGGAACTGTCCAAACTCAGTTGCGAACGCGATGAGCGGCAATTATTTTCAGGCCTGGATCTGCAGGTGTTTCCCGGCGATATTATCCAGATTGAAGGCCCCAATGGCAGTGGTAAAACCACGTTGCTACGCATTTTGACGACGATTTCGTCTGACTATGAGGGTGAGATTTTCTGGCAGGGGCAGCCATTGGCTAAGGGCAAGCTCGATTACCTGAACCATCTGCTGTATATCGGCCATTTACCGGGCGTGAAAAAAGCCTTAACTCCCCGTGAAAACCTGTTGTGGTTTAGCGGTATGAATGACGGCCACTTGCAAAGACCCATTGAGGAGGCCCTGGATGAAGTAGGGTTATTCGGTTTTGAAGATGTGCCCTGTTACAGCCTGTCGGCTGGGCAATTGCGTCGTGTAGCCTTGGCGCGCCTGTTTTTGACGCCTGCACGTGTCTGGGTGCTGGATGAGCCGTTTACGGCTATCGATAAGCAGGGCGTAAAGAATCTTGAGTCTTTGATGGCCGAACATGCTGCCGGTGGCGGTAGTATTCTCCTGACCACCCACCAGGATATGGGTATAGATGGGGTCAAACGCCTCAATCTACTGGACTGTACAGGAGAGGCGGCATGAGCCAGAAAGTACAAATGCCGTTGGCAGCCCCAAGTGTTGGGGCCGGATTCTGGGCAACATTGAAGCGTGATTTCCTGTTGTCCTACCGTCATCGTGGCGAAATGGCTAACCCGCTGGTGTTCTTCCTTATGGTCATCACCATGGTGCCTTTGGGGATCAGCCCGGAGCAGGCCATTTTGGCCAGCCTGGCGCCAGGCATGATCTGGGTGGTGGCGTTACTGGCGACCTTGCTGTCACTCGATAGCTTGTTTCGCAGTGACTTTGAAGACGGCTCGCTCGAACAGCTGTTAATGACACCGCAGCCTCTGTATCTGCAGGTTTTGGCCAAGGTTTTGGTGCACTGGATGGTAACCGGGTTGCCCTTAACGCTGATGGCTCCGATTTTAGGGGTAATGTTATCTCTGCCAGAGAGTGGTTATATGCCCCTGTGTATCACCTTGCTACTAGGCACAGGCACCTTAAGTCTGATTGGCTCAATTGGGGCGGCATTAACAGTAGCGTTGCGTAAAGGTGGCTTATTATTGTCTTTGATCATTATGCCTCTATACGTACCTGTGTTAATTTTCGGCGCCAGTGCTGTACGCAGTGCCATCGACGGCTTCCCTATTGGAGGACAGGTGGCGATTTTGGGTGCATTTCTTGCTACGGCGATAGTATTGGCACCAATGGCCGCGGCAGGGGCGCTACGTATTAGCGTCAATGGCTAACGAATAACAACTGCAAAACAACAGCAGTAAAAAAGAACAGTAGTAGAGAGGAAGATATTTTGGGTTGGCAATGGTTTCATCGGTTGGGTTCCCCCCGCTGGTTTTATGAGAAGACGACGCCCTGGTTACCGTGGTTAGCCGTGATTGGTGTGGGTTTGCTGGCCGCTGGAGCTACCTGGGGCCTGGCCTTTGCGCCTGCCGACTTCAAGCAGGGCAACAGTTATCGCATTATCTATATTCATGTTCCGGCGGCGTTCCTGGCCTTGGCGGGATACTACGTGATGGCCATTAGTGGTGCGGTGGGTTTGATCTGGAAGATGAAACTTGCCGATATGGTGATGAAATGTGCGGCACCGATTGGTGCAGCTTTGACCTTTGTTGCACTCTTTACTGGCGCCGTCTGGGGTAAACCGACTTGGGGAACCTGGTGGGTATGGGATGCACGTATTACCTCAATGCTAGTGCTGTTTTTTCTGTATCTTGGTGTGATTGCCTTGCAGGAAGCCTATCAGCATCAGGATACGGCCAATAAGGCCAGTGCAATACTGGCGTTAGTCGGCACGGTTAATATCCCTATCATCTATAAGTCTGTTGATTGGTGGTACACATTACATCAACCAGCCACTTTGAAACTTACCTCTGAATCCCCGATTCATCCTTCCATGCTGTATCCGTTGTTAGTGATGATTATTGGGTTTTACGTGTTTTATGCCTGGGTTTTGCTGGTGAGAACTCGTCAGGAAATCCTTGAGCGTGAGAAGAAGACGCGTTGGGTTCAGGATATTGCCAAGGCGGAGGGGTAAGCGATGAATTTTCAGTTTGAAAACCTGTCTGAATTTTGGCTGATGGCCGGACACGGACCCTATGTGTGGGCCTGTTATGCCGTTACTGCGCTGGTATTAATCTATCTCGTCGTGGCGCCTGTGCGTCGTCGCAAGAAGTTTTTGCAGCAGCTGGCCCGCCAGCAGCGTATTACCGAGCGCGAGCAGCAAAAAGCGCAAGAAGCCAGCTAGCGATTTAAAGTTCTGCAAAGACGCTGGGCTCCCGACAGTATTGGAGCGACAATAGAGCGTTAAGCAAATTGTAGTTATACCGTTGATTATCGAAGCAAGATTATAAGAGTTGTTATGCATCCAGTAAGAAAGCAACGCCTGATTATGGTGATTTTTATTGTGGTATTTGCCTCAGTGGCTATTGGTTTGATGACCTACGCGTTGCGTGAAAACATTAACCTGTTTTATCCGCCGTCAAAGATTGTAACCGGTGAAGCGCCGCTGGAGACGCGAATTCGTGCCGGAGGTTGTGTATTACCGGGCAGTGTCAAGCGCTCCGATGAAGGCCTGGATGTGTCTTTCCTGATTACCGATGGCGGCGCCGATTTGATGGTGAGCTATTCAGGCATTCTGCCGGATCTTTTCGCTGAAGGCGAAGCCGTGGTTGTTAACGGTATGTTGAACGGTGACGGTGTGTTTATGGCGACTCAGGTACTGGCCAAACATGATGAAACCTACACGCCACCGGAAGTTGCAGAGTCCGTGCAGGATGTCACCCAGCATGCTAATACCTGTGAAGGGATGAGCTATGATTCCTGAGTTAGGTCATCTGGCGCTGACGATAGCGCTGTTTATCGCCGTCGCTCTGTCAATTGTTCCTTTGGCGGGGAGCTTTACCGGTCATGATGTATTGATGAAGTCCAGCCGCAGTTTGGCGGCTGGACTTTTTGTCTTTCTGAGTGTCGCATTTGCCTTGTTAACCACGTCTTTTTTGCAGGACGACTTTTCCGTTAAGTATGTGGCTAATCATTCCAATAGCCTCTTGCCTGATCACTATAAAATCAGTGCTGTCTGGGGAGGGCACGAGGGTTCCTTATTACTGTGGGCCTGGATCCTGGCGGTATGGACTCTGTCGGTAGGTGTTTTCAGTCGTCATATGCCGTTGGACGTTGTTGCCCGTGTATTGTCAGTGATGGGCATGATCTCCATTGGTTTCCTGGCATTTATGCTGCTGACCTCAAACCCCTTTGATCGTTTTCTACCTAATGCACCACAGGATGGTGGAGACCTGAATCCGCTGTTGCAGGACCCGGGGTTAATCTTCCACCCGCCTATGTTGTATATGGGGTATGTTGGACTTTCAGTGGTGTTTGCTTTTGCTATTGCGGCACTCATCTCTGGACGGTTAGATAGTGCGTGGGCGCGCTGGTCGCGTCCCTGGACTACTGTCGCTTGGTGTTTCCTGACCTTGGGCATTTCTCTGGGCAGTTGGTGGGCATACTATGAATTGGGCTGGGGTGGTTGGTGGTTCTGGGATCCGGTGGAAAACGCTTCGTTTATGCCGTGGCTGGTTGCTACCGCCCTGATCCATTCGCTGGCGGTTACTGAAAAGCGCGGTGTCTTTAAAAGCTGGACCTTGCTGTTAGCCATTTTCGCTTTTTCATTAAGTTTGCTGGGTACTTTCCTGGTACGTTCCGGTGTGCTGACGTCTGTGCATGCCTTCGCCACCGATCCTGAGCGGGGCGTGTTTATTTTAATGTTCCTGCTGTTTGTGATTGGTGGCTCGTTGATTTTGTATGCGCTACGAGCGCCGGTGATGAAAAATGTCGCCAGCTTCGATTGGTCAGCGCGGGAAATGTTCTTGCTAGGCAATAATATTTTGCTGGTGATTGTGATGGCCACCGTACTGTTGGGCACACTTTACCCGCTGATAGCCGATGCGCTCGGTTGGGGAAAAATTTCAGTCGGCCCACCGTACTTTAATGCGTTTTTCCTGCCATTAATGGGGTTGCTGGTATTCCTGATGGGGTGGGGCGCCATGGCCAACTGGAAGCGCACCCGTGGTGATATTTTCCTGCGTTGGCTGAGCAAGCCCATGGGCGCGAGCCTGATTATCGGTTTGTTAATGCCATTTATTTGGGGTGAATATCAATTCCTGGCAGCAGTTACCGTATGGCTTGGCAGTTGGTTAACACTGGCGACTCTGACGGATGTTGTTTATAAAACCCGTAATGCCGAGAACTTTGCTGTGGGGCTTAAAAAGCTCACCCCAAGTTTCTACGGCATGGTTGTGGCACATATCGGTGTGGCTGTAACTCTGGTGGGTATTGGTTTGACGGCTATTTACAGTGAACAGCGCGATGTTCGTATGGAGCCTGGTCAAACGGTTTCTTTAACCGACATTGATTTCACTTTTGTCGAGCTGAAGAAAATCCGCGGCCCCAACTATATCTCCGATATGGCAATTATTGAGGTGAGCCGCGACGGTAACTTTATTGAACAATTGCAGCCTGAAAAACGTCGCTATTTATCCGGTGGTAATTTGATGACCGAGGCGGGTATCGAAGCAGGTTTGTTTGCTGATATTTATGTGGCCATGGGTGAGGCGTTGCAAGGTGATGCCTGGGCTATTCGTGTTCACGTAAAACCCTTTGTACGCTGGATTTGGCTAGGTACCATCTTTATGGCACTGGGTGGCTTGCTGGCGGTGATCGACAAGCGTTATCGCGTACGTAAAAAAGCGCCAGCCGAGCAGCCTGCAGTAGCTGCCAAGGCCTAATCATCAGAATAATGGATGCATGATGTCTCGTTTTAAATTATTTATACCCTTGATTGTATTTGCTGTACTGGCGGGTTTCTTTTGGAAGGGGTTAAGTCTGGATCCGACCCATATGCCTTCGGCGCTGCTGGATAAACCTGTGCCGACGTTTAGTTTGGTGACCGTCAACGATCCGCAAAAACAGGTTTCCCAAGAGGATTTAAAAGGCCGGGTTTCCCTGTTAAATGTGTGGGCTACCTGGTGCATCAGTTGCCGTCAGGAGCATCCATTCCTTCTCGATATCGCAGAGAAGGGCACGCCTATCTACGGTGTGAACTACAAAGACGATGTGGAGATGGCTCGCAAATGGTTAAAGGATCTGGAAGACCCTTATCAGTTCAGTATTGTTGATGCCGATGGTCGTTTGGGCATCGATCTGGGTGTGTTTGGAGCTCCGGAAACTTATATCGTCGATAAAACCGGCGTTATACGTTACAAGCATGTGGGTGTTGTAACCGATAAAGTGTGGCAGGAAACTTTACAGCCTATCGTTCAATCCCTCCAATAGTTCAATAGCCATGCCCGATACGGGCATGGCGAGTTCATAGCATCTGCATGTCTTATCCTATTCCCGCTGCAATTTGTAAAACCGAATACGAAATCAAAAAGAGTCGATTTATTGCCTGGGCGGCTTATGCGCCAGACCGTGAAGCGGCTATGCAGTTACTATCCCAAGCCAAAAGCGAATACCCGGATGCGCGCCATCACTGCTGGGCCTACCTGTTAGGTAATCCTGCAAGCGCCGCCAGTGCCGCTATGTCTGATGATGGCGAACCTTCTGGAACAGCCGGCAAACCTATCCTCAATGTGCTGCAGCACAAGGGGGTAGGGGATGTCATGCTGGTGGTGATTCGATACTTTGGCGGTATCAAATTAGGTGCGGGCGGTTTGGTTCGTGCCTATTCTTCAGCTGCACAGCAAGTTATGGAGCAACTAGAAATTCAGCAACGTGTGGCTATGGCTGAATTTACGATCTGCTGTGACTTTTCGCAGGAGCAATTCTTGAGGCATTGGTTGGATCAGGTTCAGGGGCAGGTTATTGATATAGGCTACAGCCATCAGGTACAGGTGGTTATCTCTGTGCCGGAAAGCGAGGCTGGCGGACTACCTGATGTAGCTTCTGAGCGGGGTTGGAACCTGCTGATCGCTGAGTAATTCATTCAGCCCACCTATCTTTTCCCTCTTTTTCTATAGATTTGACGCTTAAATTGCCCCTTAAGAGGGCAATTTACACGCTATAAATGTAAATGCAGGTGCAATTGATAATGAATTGCATTATGCTTCGCGCCAAATAAATCTAGATAGCCATGGATTTAGCCTGTCATCACTAACTATTTATTTGGGGAGCACGGATAGTGTACAAGCAAGCAAGAAGCATTATGACTATGGGGGCACTGGCGCTAGGCGTTGCCACTGCCAACGCTGCACTGGCAGAAGAGAGTGGCGTAAAAGTCGCTGAGCCGGTACTGGAGCAAATTACGGTTGTTGGTAAGAACCTGGAAGGTCGTACCACCAGTGTGGGTAAAATGGATGCCGCTATTACCGATATTCCTTTCTCCGTATCTGTAATTACTCAGGACTTCTTTACTGCAACCGGTGTTAAAACACTGCAGGATGCTTTTCAGTATTCGGCGGGTGTAAATGGTGGCCCATTTGGTGTTGATTCCCGTGGTGACTGGGCGACTATTCGTGGTGTAGAGCCAACCCTTTATCTGGATGGCATGCGAAAATCTGTAGGTTCCTATAACAATACTCGTCAGGATCCTTATTCACTGGAGCGCGTGGAAATCCTGAAAGGGCCTGCCTCTGTTGGTTATGGCCAAGCCAGTCCTGGCGGTATTATCAATATGGTAAGTAAGCGTCCACAGGAAGAGTTTGGTGGTGAAGTCTGGGCACAAGTGGGCAACTTTGATCGTAAGCAATTGGCTGTTGATATTACAGGTCCAATTGATGAAGACGGTAAATGGTTATACCGTCTGGTGGCATTGAAAAAAGATGCAGATTCTCAAACCGAGCATGTTGATGACGATAGTCTGATATTTATGCCATCTTTAACTTGGAAACCAACTGATCAAACCTCGATTACCGTGCTGGTAAATGAACAGAAAAACGAAACGGGTACCTCAACTCAGTTTTTACCGGTTAGCGGTACTATATTGCCTAATCCAAACGGTGATATAGATCAGGATACATTCTTAAGTGAGCCTGATTTCGACAAATACGATTCAGAACAAACTGCCTTTACCGTTAGTTTTGAGCACGAATTTAATGAAATATTTTCACTCTCCGGTAACTATAGAAAGTCTAAGAGTGAAGTCGAGTATAGAACCATGTACCCAATGTTCTTTGGGGGCGTTAATACGACTTCTTCTATAGAAGCTCAAACATTGCTCTATGGTAATGCTGATTATCCTGGTTATATGGCTGATGGCCGCACACTTCTACGAACTGTATTGGCTAGCGACCGTTCTTCTGATGCTGAAACCTATGATTTACGCTTGAAGGCTAATTTTGAAACAGGTGCTTTAGAGCATAATGTTGTATTAGGTTATGATGTTCAAGATATCACGACTGATAACGACTACAGTTTATTAAATGACACAAGTGAATTGGCTGAACTTTATGCGAGTGAAATAACAGATTATATTGTGGCCAATGCAGTTAATCCTCTAGCTCCTACTGCTTTGGAATTTGCTGCTGCACAAGGAGCTGCGTTCGGTGTTGTACAAGGGGCTATTGTACAAAATCCACTGGATGCTTATAACCCTGTTTACGGCCAGCTTTCTACGTCTGCTGCTTCAGCTATCTACGGTTTAACGCCAACTGATCGCGCATCAAATACAGTAGAGCAGGAAGGCTTCTACTTGATGGATAAAATTCACTACGAAAACTGGATTCTGTCTGCCGGTATACGTCGTGACAAGGTAGAAAACAGTACGCAAGGCGATTCTCAGAAAGATAAAGACGAGGAAACTACCAAGCAGTTTGGCTTGATGTATCAATTTGATAGTGGTTTGTCTCCATACTTTAGTTATACAGAGTCGTTTGAGCCTGTAACCGGATTGGATGCTTCTGGACAGCGTTACAAACCTACCGAAGGTGAACAGCGTGAGTGGGGTGTTAAATACCAGCCAGAAGGTACTAGCCTGTTGTTTACTGCGGCCTATTACGATATTCAGGAAGAAAATCGAACAACTGCAGATCCTCTGAATCCTGGATTTAGTATTCAAACGGGTGGTAGTGAAATTCGTGGTTATGAACTTGAAGTTCAGGGAACTTGGAGTCAAGTTGACCTGATCGCCAGTTATACTAAGTTAGATGCTAAGCATCAGGAAGACGGAAAAGATACAGTTAATATCTCTACTATTCCTGAAGAACAGGCTTCTGCTTGGGTGACTTATCGTTTTGCTGATGAGTTAGCTGGTTTACGAATTGGTTTGGGTGCTCGTTATACCGGTAAAACTTATGATGGTACTGATAACGAGCTTTTGGAAACCGATAGCTATACGTTGGTTGACGGCATGATTGGTTACGAACTGGAAAACTGGTTTATCAGTTTGAACGGTCGTAACCTGACCGATAAAGAGCATTTAACCTCTTGTCTTGGTCGCGGTGACTGCTTCGCTGGCGAAGCTCGCACTGTTACTGCCGATGTTCGCTACAAGTTCTAATTAACGAAGTAGTAGTATCTTTTAAAGCCTCATCAGGACAACTGATGGGGCTTTTGTCGTTAAGTAGTCTCTGTTTAATGGTGACGGATTATGAATCGAACACTGTTTAAATATCACACCTGGATGGCACTAGTAACGGCGTTGCCATTAATTGTGATTTGTTTGACGGGGAGTATTCTCGTCTTCAAACATGAAATTGATAGCTTCTTAATGCCTGAAAAAGTAAGGGTTGATGTCGAACTTAAAGGCTTTGATGGTCCGGCTCGACAAAATAGAATCAATCTCGACCAATTAAGCGCGTCGGTAAAGCAACAATACCCAAATTACGAGCCTGCTGGTTGGGCGTTTTTTCTGGATCCAGGCAGGGCTGACACGGTTGTTGTAGTAGAGCATGGTTCGGCGGATAGATGCTATTTAATTGTGAATCAGTATACGGGGGAGGTGATAGCACCTCCGGTTGTATTTGATCATTACCTTACCGACTGGTTGTTAGAGCTGCACTATCACTTGCTGTTAAACGATACAGGGTTAGTGATATCCACACTGATTTCAGTCATCTTCTGTGCACTGGGTATCACGGGCGTGATTCTCTATCGCAAGTTTAGGAAAAATTTCTTCACCTTACGCTGGCGGCGTAGCATTACCGTTTTGTTTAATGATATTCACAAAATGGTAGGGACTATTGCTGCCCCTGTATTTTTGATATTGGGTTTTACAGGTGGTTACTGGAATGTCATGCATTTATGGCACGATTACATTGATCATGCCGGTGAAGAGCCGTTTATCGTTGACGGTAGGTTGTACGGTGATGGCGTCTCTCTGCAGGCCCTTTATGAGGATACCTCAGCACGAGTGGATGGATTCGTTCCAACCTATATGAGCTTACCCGATGAACTCGATCACCCAATTTACTTTTTTGGTGATGTGCCACAGGGTAATCCATTAATTAGTCAATATGGCAGTTTTATCACCTATGCTGAGCTGGATGGGCGCTTTGTTGATGCCAGTGATATCCGCGGAGCGGGTATTGCTCGTAAGGTAGATGATAGTTTCCGGCGTTTACATTTTGGTAATTTTGCAGGTCTGTGGAGCAAGGTGTTTTGGTGTGTTATGGGTGTGATGCCTCTGGTTTTGTCTGTAACCGGTATTTACGTTTGGTACCTGCGTCGGCAGAAGCGGGCAGAGGCGAGGGCCAAACGCCGGCGTAAGAGTAGACAGCTGGTATCGGCGTAATCCCTGTGGGTTAGGAAAACCTGCATGAAGACAGGGGGCGTATCTGGTAAGATTGCGGCCCTTTTCAGCCAATTCAGCGGAATACGCCTGTGTCCAGCAACGCCTTTGCCTCCTTGTCCCTCGATCCAGCCTTGCTAAAGAACTTGCAAGGCCTTGGTTATAAGGAAATGACCCCCATTCAGGCTCAAAGCCTGCCACCCATTCTTGAGGGTAAGGATGTGATTGCCAAGGCCAAAACCGGCAGTGGCAAGACGGCTGCCTTCGCCTTGGGATTACTGAATAAGCTGGAGGTCAAACGCTTCCGGATTCAAACGCTGGTCATGTGCCCAACCCGGGAACTTGCCGATCAGGTCAGCAAGGAAATCCGTCGCCTGGCTCGTGCTATTCACAATATCAAGGTGCTGACCTTGTGTGGTGGTATGCCGTTTGGTCCACAGATAGGGTCTTTGGAGCACGGCGCGCATATTGTGGTGGGAACCCCAGGACGTTTACTTGAGCACCTGGATAAGGGCCGTTTAAAGCTCGATGATATTACCACTCTGGTATTGGATGAAGCCGATCGTATGCTGGATATGGGCTTTCGCGATGATATACGCCATATTGCCAGTCAGATGCCCGCTAATCGCCAGACCTTGCTGTTTTCGGCAACCTATCCCGATGAAATCCAGTCTCTGAGTGCAGACTTCCAAAAGCAGCCAGTTAGTGTGTCCGTTGAGTCTGTTCATAGTGAACAGAATATATCCCAGCTGTTTTATCAAATTGAAAAGCATGAGCGGGTTAAAACGCTAATGGCGTTGTTGTCTCATCATCGGCCACAATCGACTGTCATTTTCTGTAATACCAAACGTCAGACACAAGATGTTGCCGATGAGCTGCAGGTCAATGGTTTTCATGCCTTGGCTATTCACGGTGATATGGAGCAAAAAGAGCGCGATCAGGTGTTGGTACGCTTTGCCAACCAGAGTAGTTCTATTTTGGTGGCTACCGATGTTGCTGCGCGCGGCTTGGATATTAAAGACCTTGAAGCGGTGATTAATTTTGAATTGTCTCGCGATCCAGAGGTGCATGTTCACCGCATTGGCCGTACCGGCCGGGCGGGTAGTGAAGGTGTGGCGTTGAGTCTCTACACCCAGTCGGAAACTTACAAACTCGAAGAGATTGAGGATTACATTAACAAACCGTTATCTTGGGGTAATCCGGATGATTTGGTTGATAATGGAGATCCTGTGAGGCCGCCAATGGTCACGCTGCAAATCGATGGCGGCAAGAAAAGCAAAGTTCGCCCAGGTGATATTTTAGGCGCGTTGACTGGCGAACACGGTATTGAGGGTGCTCATGTCGGCAAAATTGATATCTTTCCGTTTCATGCCTATGTGGCAGTTAAACGCGCCTCTGCAAATCGCGCCTTGAAATCTCTTCAGCAAGGTAAGATAAAAGGCCGCAATTTTAAAGTGAGGAAATTGCGGTAACTTGTGTATTTAGGGGTATATTTCGTTCGTGAATATACCCCTATAAATAATTGCCACTTGCCATTGGTGGTAATTCATGGGGTAGTTTTTGGTGGATTTGTACTTTATAAGTCTGCTGAATACTCCTCTATTTCAATAAATGATTTCCACCGTAAATATGCTCCCCATAAGATGTTAATAGCAGTTTAAACGCTATTGGTATCGATATTAACAGGAGCATTGGTTATGGACTTTTCTTTTAGCCCCCGAGTAGAAGAGCTTCGCCGCCAGGTACGTGATTTTATGGATGATTATATTGTCCCGCGTATAGGCCTTTGGCAGGATGAAGTACATGCGGGTCAGTACCCGGTTTCCTTTATGGAAGACCTTAAAGCGCTGGCAAAAGATCAGGGTTTATGGAATCTGTTTTTACCCCACTTAAAAGATGATGAACCAGGTACACGATTAACTAATCTTGAATATGCACCGCTCGCCGAAATTATGGGGCGTGTGGCTTGGGCCTCTGAAGTATTTAACTGCAGTGCCCCTGATACCGGCAATATGGAAGTGCTGCATATGTTTGGCTCTGAGCAGCAAAAACAACGTTGGTTAAAGCCGTTACTTAATGGCGAGATTCGTTCAGCCTTTGCGATGACCGAACCCGATGTATGTTCATCTGATGCGACCAATATTCAAACATCGATTCAGCGCAAGGGTGATGAGTATGTGATTAACGGCCGCAAGTGGTTTATCACCAATGCGTCGCATCCCCTCTGTAAGGTATTTATCGTGATGGGGAAAACAGATCCCAACGCGGATGCGCATCGACAACAGAGTATGGTGTTAGTGCCTATGGATGCACCGGGTGTAGAAGTGGTGCGCAATATCAGCGTGATGAATCACCATTCTCCGGATGGTCATTGTGAAGTGGTATTTAGAAATGTTCGTGTACCTGCCGACAATTTAATTGCAGAAGAGGGCGATGGTTTCAAAATTGCCCAGGCGCGCTTGGGGCCCGGTCGTATTCATCACTGTATGCGTTCTATTGGCATGGCAGAACTGGCGCTGGAGATGATGGTTGACCGTGTACAGGAACGAAAAGCCTTTGGTAAATATTTGCATCAACACGGCTCTGTAGCTGAATCCATAGCTAAATCGCGCATTGAAATCGATCAGGCTCGCCTGTTGGTATTAAAGGCGGCTTGGATGATAGACAATGTTGGCGCCAAAGAAGCCCGTAAAGAAATCGCTATGATCAAGGCGCTGGTACCTACCATGCATACGACCGTGGTTGATCGCGCCATTCAGATTTATGGCGCCATGGGGCTGAGCCCGGACACTCCGCTTGCCGATCTCTACAGCTTCGGTCGCTCATTACATATTGCCGATGGCCCTGATGAGGTACATCTTCGCAGTGTTTCCAAAATGGAGCTTTCAGAAGGGCAGCAACGATTAGGGGCGACATCTCCCTATTTTACGATTCCTGAAAGGCTGTAAGGGAATACAATGCCCCATATCCAGCACGTCTGTATGGCTCCTGAGAGGTATATCCTGTAAGCTTCACGCCCCTCCAGCTTCCCCTGTTTGTATGGGATTGCGGGTTCCTAACTGCGTGAGATGTTCTATGAGTTTTGCCTCTCTTGGTCTAAGTACCGAAATAGTTGATGCCGTTGCCGAACAAGGCTACGAAACCCCATCTCCAATCCAGGCGCAGGCGATCCCCGCAGTGATAGAGGGGCGTGATGTAATGGCTGCGGCTCAAACCGGCACGGGTAAGACCGCCGGCTTTACCTTGCCGTTGCTGGAGCGCTTGTCGGGCGGTGAGAAAGTGCAGGCCAATCAGGTACGTGCACTGGTATTGACGCCTACTCGTGAACTGGCAGCGCAGGTTGGCGAGAGTGTTGAGACCTATGGTAAGAATCTTCCATTGCGCTCTACGGTGGTATTTGGCGGGGTTAAAATCAATCCGCAGATGTTGCGTTTGCGTCGTGGCGTTGATGTCTTGGTGGCTACGCCTGGTCGTTTGCTGGATCTCTATAACCAAAATGCGGTGAAGTTTAAGCAGCTGGAAATCCTGGTGCTGGATGAAGCTGATCGTATGCTGGATATGGGTTTTATTCACGATATCCGTCGCATACTGAAGCTGTTACCTGCTAAGCGTCAAAACCTGCTGTTCTCGGCTACCTTCTCTGAAGAGATTCGCAATCTGGCGAAAGGGCTGGTACACAACCCTGTAGAAGTCTCAGTCGCTCCTGCCAACAGTACGGCTGAGCGGGTTGAACAGATTATTCACCCCGTCGATAAAGGGCGCAAACCGGCGTTACTGACGCAGCTAATTCACGACAATAATTGGCAGCAGGTATTGGTATTTTGTCGAACCAAGCACGGATGTAATCGTCTGGTTAAAACCCTGATTGGTAATAAAATTGAGTCCGCGGCAATTCACGGCAATAAAAGCCAGGGTGCCAGAACCAAAGCGCTGGCGGACTTTAAAAGCGGTGCTATCAGAGTACTGGTAGCAACCGATATTGCAGCACGGGGCTTGGATATTGATCAGTTGCCTCAAGTGGTAAATTTCGACTTGCCGAATGTGCCAGAAGACTATGTTCATCGCATTGGACGTACCGGTCGTGCAGGTGCCAGTGGACATGCGGTATCTTTGGTGTGTGCCGATGAGGCCAAGCAGCTACAAGCCATTGAGCGATTAATTGGCAAGTTGATTGACCGAGACATTCTGGATGGCTTCCAGCCGGTTAATCCATTGGCGCAGACCCGTTTGGATAATAAACCCAAGAAACCGAAAAAGCCGAAGAAGCCAAAAACGGAGCATCAGGATGGTCAGCGCTCTGGAGATGCGGCGCGTGGCCATAAGCCCACGGGTAAAAACAAAAAACATGTAGCAGGTAAGGGGCAGGGTAAGCCTGGCGCTAATAGCAAGGCGGATAAGTCACAGTCATCTAAGGCCCAGCCTTCTAAGAATAAGGGCTCTAAACCCAAGCCTGCTTCCGGAAATGCCAAAGCGGCAGCCGGAGCTACAGCGCAACCCCGTAAGCGTCCGCGCAAAAGACCCGTTAAACCTTCTGCCTAACAAGGATTGAATATGCGATTACTGTTTGCCTGCGTAAGTCTTTGTATCAGCATAGCGACCAATGCTCAGGAATGGCAGTCGCCGCTGCTTCAAGATCATCGTTTGGTTGGCAAGATAGTTGCCGTAGACAGCGGTGATAGCCTGATTACAGAGGCTCTACTGGAAGCCTTAAAACTAGCACCTTATGTGGTAATTGGCGAAAAGCACGACAATCCAGACCACCACGCCATCGAGCTGCAGTTGCTAGAAGCTTTGGCTAAGTCAGATTCAGCAGTCGTGTTTGAGATGCTGAATGATCAGCAAGCGCCTTTAATTTTGGGGTTGCAGGCGGGTCTAACCTCCGAAGCTTTTAAGCAACAACTTCAATGGCCAGAAAAAGGCTGGGCTTGGCAGGACTATGGCCCCTTAATGCAGTTGGTGGTTCAACAGGGGTCGAAGCTGTCTGTGGGTAATATTGATCGCGAAAAAATTAACCAGTTATATACCGGCGGCCTGGAGATTCTATCCGATAAGCAGCGATTCGAGACAATCGTGCCAGTTTCCAAAGAACGCAGTAAGCCAATTACGGAGCTGGTCTTTGATTCCCATTGTAAAATGATGCCCCGTGAACATTTACAGCCGATGGTAAATATACAGCTGGCCAAAGATGCGAGTATGGCTTATGCGATGCTTAATTCAGGGAAATCGCAAAACATTTTGATCGCCGGCAATGTTCATGCCCGTAAAGATGTGGGTGTGCCCCAACATCTTGCCGCGCAAGGTAAGCAATCCGTTACCGTGGCGATTATAGAGGTGCAGGAATCACTACAGCAGGTTGCTGATTATCCGGAAGTAAAGAATAAGCAGGCGGATTATGTATGGTTTACGCCGAAAGTGACGGATAGGGATTACTGCCAGGATCTAAAGGGTAGGGCGAAGAAGTAAGACATTGTTCTAGCCCTCAGGAAAGAGGGCTATAGAATGATTACCACATCAGGTCATCTGGAATTGGATAATCCGCATAAGGGTCATCCTCATCATCAACGTTGTCCTGTTTCTCATTGGCAACAACGATAAAGCTGTCATTACGCTGGGCAATCTTTTCAGCGACCACCTTCGGTACCAGCTCGTAATCATCCCCGTTTCTAACCAGGGCAATCTGGCCGCGGCTTAATTGGCCGGTCAGCGTCTCATCAATATAAATTTTCTTGATTGTCTTGCCATCGGTGAAGTTGTACGCCGTTTCACCTTGCTTGGTTATGCGGTGATGTTCAATCAGCTGAATGATTTGCGCCTGAATGGCTTTTTCTTCAGCCGCTGCTTGGCGTTCCTGGTTCAGCTTACGGTCACGCTCAGCTTTCTCTTGACGGGCTTGCTCAGCCTGCAGTTTTACCTCATCAACGGCTTTATCTTTAGACTTGCGTTGCACCTTATCGGACTTACGCTTGTCCTTTTTGACTTGTTTGGCTTTTTTCTTGTCCACCAGGCCAGCGCCTAGCAGTTGATCTTGTAGTGATTTGGACACAGGATGACTCTTTAAGGTTGACCATCAAAAGTCCAATAATACCAAATAAGCTCTGGCAGGTCACAGAGGGGAGGAGGCAGTCGAATACTTCAAGGTGGCAATAAAAAAAGGCGCCGATCGGCGCCTTTCAGATCAAACAAGCTCTTTAAGCATGTCCTTATCGTAAGCAACCAGATCATTCGACAGGTTGTCACGAACTTTATTGGACCAATCCGGGTTAGCAATCAGGGCGCGACCTACGGCAACCAGATCGAATTCCTCGTTATCCATACGCTGGATCAGATTGTCCAGGCTGGCAGGCTCGGCGCTCTTGAACTCAACAAAACCGTCTTCCGGTAGGAAGTCGGCATTCAGGCCAACACTACCAACAGTAATGGCAGGCTTGCCAGTGATTTTACGGGTCCAGCCAGCCAGGTTCAGATCGCTACCTTCAAACTCTGGCTCCCAGAAACGGCGAGTCGAGCAGTGGAAGATGTCTACACCGGCTTCGCTTAATGGCTTCAGGAAAGCTTCCAGCGCTTCTGGAGTCTCAACCAGGCGTGCTTCGTAATCCTGCTGCTTCCACTGGGAAAAACGCAGAATAATCGGGAAGTCAGGGCCTACGGCTTCACGACAGGCTTTGATGATTTCAATGGCGAAACGTGAACGCTGAGCCAGGTCACCGCCGTACTCATCATCGCGCTGATTGGTGCCGTCCCAGAAGAACTGGTCAATCAGGTAACCGTGGGCACCGTGAAGTTCGATAGCATCAAAGCCAATTTCTTTAGAGTCTTTGGCCGCTTGAGCGAAAGCAGCAACAACTTCATCGATATCTTCTTTGGTCATGGCATGACCGGTTACTTTGCCTGGTTTTCCCATACCGGAAGGGCTGTGGCCGGGCTCGTCACCGTTAACACCTGGGCGACGAACGCCACCAACGTGCCACAACTGAGGAGCGATTTTACCGCCTTCGGCGTGTACGGCATCGACGACTTTTTTCCAGCCGGCCAGGGCTTCATCACCGTGAATAAACGGTACATTGGGGTAACCGGTGGCGGCTTTGTGATTGATGCAGGTGCCTTCGGTCACGATCAGACCTACACCGCCTTCGGCGCGGCGGCGGTAGTATTCAACGACCATATCATTAGGGATATTGCCAGGAGAATAGGTGCGCGTCATAGGGGCCATAACAATGCGGTTATTCAGTTCCAGATTACCTAGTTTGAACGGTTGGAACAGGATGTTGGCGTTGCTCATATTTTTACCTCGATCTCTCTCGTGTATTTAACCTACTAGTAGGTAAGTTGTTGGGGTAAATTTTTTTACGCTTATCAGCCTGCGAGCTGTAAGCGCATTTGAGCCATGGTGGCCTCAAAAATCTTTTCGCCGTGTACGCGGGAATATTGCATAGCGCCTTTAAAGGCCAGTACGAAGAGGGTGGCCTGGCTAAAGCTGTCGCCCTCAAAGGTCAGCTCACCGGCTTCACGACCGTGATCCAGTAGATCGGCGATATAATTCAGTTCGTGCTCATCCAGACGCTTGAGGGCTTTTTTCATGCCGTCAGGTAAGGATGCGATATCGGCTTGCAAGCTGCTCAATGGACAGATCTTCTTCTCGCCACAGGCAAAGCGCAGATTGCCCTGAACATAGACGTCGAGCTTTTCCATCACCGTGCCTTGCAGGGCAGATATCTTCTTAAACTGATGTTCGTGCCAGTCCTGAATAGCCTCGCACAGGGCTACGCCCAAATCTGCTTTCTTGGGGAAGTGGTGATGGATGCTGGCTTTGGTGATGCCGAGCTCACGAGCGAGGTCCTGATAGCTAAAATTCTCAAACCCACGAGTTTGCAGTAGCTCCAGGCCCAGATTGACGATTTGCTCTTTACGGTTTTTCAGTCGTACTTGCATGGTATGAGATACTAACCTACTAGTAGGTTAGTTAGCAATAGGTAGAACCCCGCGGTCTAAAATCGGGTATTATTGAGGTTTCTGTACCAAATCCTTTGTGAGCCCCTATGCCCATCGTTATATCTAACCGTCTTGTCCTGGCTGACGAAGAGATAGAGCTGTCTGCCATTCGATCACAGGGCAAAGGGGGGCAGAACGTCAATAAGGTGTCTTCGGCTATTCACTTACGCTTTGATATTCGCCAATCTTCACTGCCTGAGGTCTATAAAGAGCGTTTATTGGCACTTTCTGATCAGCGTATTAACAAAGACGGTTGCGTTGTTATCAAGTCGCAGGAGTATCGTACCCAGGAAAAGAACCGCGAGGCGGCAGTTGCGCGTTTAATAGGTTTGATTAAACAGGTCATGACCGTGCAGAAGCGACGTATTGCCACCAAGCCGAGCAAGAATTCACAGAAGCGCCGAATGGATAAGAAAACCCAGCGTGGAAAGATTAAGGCTAATCGGGGCAGGGTAGATTACTAGTCTGAGAGTGCATGAAAAATGGCGCCCTCACCACGCGGGTTGTAAGGGCGCCGACAGAGTAAAACTTGTTGCTAAGGGCTGTTAGATTTCTGCTGCTAAACGTGTACCTTGATCGATAGCGCGCTTGGCATCCAGCTCGGCAGCCAGATCAGCACCACCAATCAGGTGGTGAGGCTTGTTCAAACCTTCAGCCAATTTGCTATTGGATTCCTGACCGGCACAGAGGATGATGTTGTCTACATCCAGAACACGGGTTTCGTTACCCACGGTGATGTGCAGACCTTGGTCATCAATCTTGTCGTAGCTACAACCTGGAACCATTTTCACGCCCTTGTTTACCAGGCCTGCGCGGTGGATCCAGCCAGTGGTTTTACCCAGGCCGCCACCCACTTTGGATTCTTTTCGTTGTAACAGGTAGATGTCACGCGCTGGAGGCGCAACGTCTGCTTCCACGCCTTCAATACCACCACGAGCTTTCAGGGTCATATCTACACCCCATTCTTTCATAAAGGCTTCGATATTTTGGCTGGTAGCTTCGCCACTGTGAGCCAGGTATTCGGATACATCAAAACCGATACCGCCGGCACCGATAACAGCCACTTTTTTACCTACGGCTTTTTTGTCTTTCAGAACGTCCAGATAGCCCATCACTTTCGGGTGATCAACACCTTCAATTGGAGGAACGCGAGGCGTAATACCGGTGGCGATAATAACTTCGTCGAAATCACTTTCGTTTAACTGCTCAGCACTCATTGGGCTGTTAAGTTCCAGTTTGACGCCGGTGCGCTCAATTTCGCCTTTGAAGTAACGCAGAGTCTCGTAGAACTCTTCCTTACCTGGAACCTGCTTGGCAACATTGAACTGACCGCCAATTTCGCTGGCAGCGTCAAACAGGGTGACATCGTGACCGCGCTTGGCAGCAGAGGTAGAGAAAGCCAAACCGGCAGGGCCAGCACCGATCACGGCCAGCTTCTTGGTGCTGGTCGTCGGGATCAGGTTAACTTCGGTTTCGTGACAGGCGCGTGGGTTTACCAAACAGCTGGTCATAATGCCGCTGAACACGTGGTCCAGACAAGCCTGGTTACAACCGATACAGGTATTGATCTCGTCACTCTTACCGGCAGCGGCTTTGTTTACAAAGTCAGGGTCAGCCAGGAAGGGACGCGCCATGGAAATCATATCGGCATCGCCGCGCTCAAGAACTTCTTCAGCAACTTCAGGCGTGTTAATACGGTTGGACGTTACAACGGGAATAGACAGTTCTTGCTTGAATTTCGCGGTTACCCAGGTAAATGCAGCGCGAGGAACTTTGGTGGCAATGGTCGGAATGCGGGCTTCGTGCCAGCCAATACCGGTGTTAATAATAGTGGCGCCAGCTTTTTCAATCGCTTTACCCAGGGTTACGATTTCTTCGTAATCACTGCCGCCTTCAACCAGATCCAGCATCGACAGACGGTAAATAATAATAAATTCCTCGCCTACGGCTTCACGAACACGGCGAACAACTTCTACCGGTAGACGCATACGGTTTTCGTAGCTGCCACCCCAGTCATCGTCACGCTGGTTGGTGCGTGCAGCCAGGAATTGGTTCAGGAAGTAACCTTCGGAACCCATAATTTCAACGCCGTCGTAGTTGGCTTTTTGAGCCAATACACAGATGTTTACGAAATCAACGATTTGTTGTTCGATTTCGTCTTCGGTGGCAGCTGAAGGTGTAAAAGGGTTGATCGGTGCTTTAATCGCAGAAGGAGCAATCGGGTTTTCGTTAAACGCATAACGGCCAGTATGCAGAATTTGCATACAGATTTTTCCGCCTTCTTTATGAACCGCTTCAGTAATCTTTTTGTGTTCTTCGGCGTGCTCATCGGTACAGAACTTGGTCAGGTGTTCGTGAGTGCCGCCACGCGGGTTGGGGCCAAAGCCACCGGTTACGATCAGGCCAACACCACCACGTGCACGCTCACCAAAAAAGGCGGCCATACGCTCGGCGCCGTTTGGTGCTTCTTCCAGACCCGTGTGCATGGAACCCATCAGGGTACGGTTACGCAACGTGGTAAAACCTAAATCCAGTGGTTCTAACAGTTTTTGATATTGACTCATTTTCATCTCCGGTAGCAGGCTAATGCTATTTGTTAATCGTTTATGATTTCTGCCAGGGCAGGAATCTAAAAATCACGGTTTTAGATTGGGGTCCCGTCTATGCGGGACCTCCAATGTATTTATCAAGGCTTTGGCAAAAAACCAGCATCCTGCAGGTGCTTGGTCATTTTTTCAAAGACGAGCTGCAGGGTGTTAAGTGGACGCAGCATAACTTCGAAGTGAACAATTTTTCCTTCTTCGTTCCAGCGAATCAGATCGATACCTTTGAGGTTTTTGCCATCTACAGTGGCAGCAAATTCCAGGGCCAGGCTGTCTTCGTTAATCCACTGGCGGCGGTATTCGAAGTCTTCAAAGATTTCGATAATCATTTTCAGAATGTAGGCAGTTACATCGCGTCCCAGTTTAGGTTTCCAAAGCGTAGGTGAGTGAAACTCTACGTTCTCGTCCAGCAGTTCATTGAGCAGATCAAAATCTTTTTCAAAAACAACTTTGTGCCACTGTTGCAGATTGGTTTCCATATTGCTCATGACTTATACCTCCGCCGGAATTACTGGTTCAATTACGTTTAGATCATCGAACTGAGGTTCACGACCTTCCATTTTCGCGGTAAAGGTTTCCGCCATATCGGTCATTGGTTGGAACATACCGCTCTGCCAGGTGGCCATATACTTCAAGCTGTCTGGCACGCTGTGGTCGCGGGCATAGTTAAGCATTTCTTTACAGCCGCTTACGGCCAGAGGGGAGCGAGCTGCAATCTGCGCGGCAATTTCCATCACGCCACCGAGCAGGGCTTCCTGATCTTTAAAGACCTGATTAACCAGGCCGGCTTGTTTGGCTTCCTCTGCATACATACGGCGGCCGGTGTAAGCCAGTTCACGGGTCAGGCCGTGAGAAATCAGGTGAGGCAGGCGCTGCAGGGTGCCCATATCGGCAGTCATAGCCAGCTTGGTCTCCTCAATACTGAAGAAGGCTTCTTCTGTGCAGTAGCGCATATCGCAGGCCGCAACCATATCGACGCCACCACCAATACAGCCACCTTGAATGGCTGCCAGGGTAGGCATGCGGACATTTTCAAATACACTCATGATGTCCTGGAGCTGCAGGACTTTGCGGCGGATGTTTTCATGCTTGCGCCCGAGTTCAGTTGCCTCGTTAAGGGAGCCACCCGTAAATACGGCCAGATCCATACCGGCACAGAAGTGCTTGCCAGTGGAGGACAGCACAATAACGCGCGCAGAGGCATCATTATCGATCTGTTGTACCGCTTCTGGCAGTTCACGCCAGAAGTCCGGGGTCATGGCATTGCGCTTTTCCGGGTTGTTTAGCTTTATATGTGCGATCTTGTCGCTTATTTCAACGGTTAGGCTTTTATAGCTCATGGTTGTATTGGCTCTCTCTCGCCGTGTTTTTAGTTTTAACTGGACGGTGTCAAGTTTGTGTTTGCATAGATTATTGATGAATTTTGACGGTGTCAAGATAGGGTGATACATTGTCGCCATGACACAGAATGCACAAAACACCGTTAAGAAGGCCTATCACCACGGCGATTTGCGCCAGCAGTTGATCCATCAGGCCGCCAAAATGATTCGCGAAGAGGGGGAGGCAGCATTATCCATGCGTAAGCTGGCTGCCCAGCTTGGGGTGTCCAGAACCGCTCCCTATCACCACTTTGAAGACAAACAGGCGCTGTTGTGCGCTATAGCTGAAGAAGGCTTTCGCCTTTTTGATGAGCATGGTCTTGAAGGCAAGCGCTATGAGAATATAGAAAACTATCTCAGCCACCATATCCGCAGTTATGTCTTTTTTGCTGTCGAAAACTCTGAGTATTATGACTTGATGTTTGGTGGTCAGATTTGGAAAGCGGAAGGGGGGTTAACCCAATCTCTCAAAGAGCGTTCCTATAAGGTATTCCGAACTTACACCGAGCATATGACCAAGTTGACTGAAGGTATGTTGCCGGAAGGTGTGACGCCGCTGCGTTTTGCGCAGGTTACCTGGAGCACTATGCATGGCCTCAGTCGTTTAATGATTGATGGTATTTATGTTGAGCGCGAGGCGATTGAGGGGATGTGTGATGCCTCGGTAAAGGTGTTGCTACAGAACCTCAAACTTACTTGATGGAGGTCAATAACCCTTATCCAGGTAAGGCCTATTCTGTATACATGAGTTAATAGCCAAGAGGAGGTAACCTCATGTATATGGATGGTGTAGTTGCGTACGGTATTGTGATTGTGGCGTTGACCTGTGTGGTTGTGGGTTATGTAGGCCGCTATATGATTAAGCATATTCGCGAAGATGCGGAGAAGGCTGAAAAGCAGGCTAACTAATCGTTAGAAAAAAATTTGTCCGAGGAAGGGTTGTTGCACGATGGTGTGACAGCCCTTTTTTTGTGTTTGAGATTTAATGGTGTGCTTGGCCCCGGAGTCAGCCGGTAAAGCTGCTCTTCGCGCCCATAAGTGGCAGGCAAAAGTCAGCGCTACGTAAACTCGCAAAAGGCGCTCAGACAACCTTCGCGACTACCCTGACTTTTGCCTGCCACTTAAGCGATGGGCTGATTGCTACGAGCAGCTTTACCGACTGACTCCTACCATAGTGCAGGATTAGAGTTTATGGTGAGGAAATGGGGGGCAATAAAAAAGCCGATTATCTTTCGATAATCGGCTTTTTGGAATAGTGGCGGACCGGACGGGACTCGACCCCGCGGCTGATCGGCGTGCATAGATTGCCCGGTATTCTAAATCCTTCGGACACAAAAAAGGCGCTGAATCTTGCGAAGCAGCGCCTTTTTCTAAATAGTGGCGGACCGGACGGGACTCGAACCCGCGACCCCCGGCGTGACAGGCCGGTATTCTAACCAACTGAACTACCGGTCCGCTAATTCTGACAGTTATACAACACTTCGTGTCACGCTTGAAGTATTGGTGGGTGGTGAGGGGATCGAACCCCCGACCCTCGCCTTGTAAGGGCGATGCTCTCCCAGCTGAGCTAACCACCCGCGCTGTCAGGAGCCGCGTATATTAATGATTTAATTTTTCCCGTCAACGGTTTTTTTGCAATTTTTCCTTTTTATATCAATAGCTTCGATTTTGTATGAATGTTCATAGCTTGGGCCACTATGGACGCTGACTTATAGAGGCGGGTGGGGGCAGCTGATATACTCCGGCAGATAATGTGACCGATAAGTGCTAGGGAGTCTTCGTGTTGGGAACCAATTTATTGGCAAAGTGGTGTGCTGCAGTCCTTTTGTGGGGGCTGGCAAGTGCGGCCTGGTCAGTTGTTGATGTATTCGAGTTTAACTCTGACGTGGATCGTGAACGTTATCTTGAATTAATCGAAGAGATGCGTTGTCCAAAATGCCAGAATCAAAATTTGGCAGGATCGGATTCACCTATCGCGCAGGATTTACGCCGTGAGATTCATCGCATGTTGGATGAAGGCAAGTCTGATCAAGAGATCGTTGATTTTATGGTGGCCCGTTACGGCGAGTATGTTTTATACCGCCCGCGTGTTCAGCGTTCGACCTGGATTCTGTGGGGGCTGCCGCTGGGGCTGGTAACCTTTGGCGTTATCCTGTTGTTGTTGATCGGGCGAAAGCGCAAAGAGCAGTTAGCGCCGTCCGGTTTAAGTAGTGCTGATGCGGAGCGTTTGCAGGCGCTAAAACAAGAGGCTGAAAAGCGCGCTAAGAACGACAGTAATCAGTCTTAATCAAGACTCAAGACCCTTATATAAGAATCGTTTTAGGAGTAGTTCATGGGGAGTTTTTGGCTTTGGGGCGCTGGGCTGGGATTGCTTGCCAGTGGTTTTGTGCTCTGGCCTCTGTTGCGACAGGGTAGCAGTTCTACGGCAAATGATGGCACTGCAGCTCGTGATGAGGTGGTACTTGATCTTTATCGTCTGCATCTTGAAGACCTGCAAAAGCAGCTCGACGCTGGTGAGATTAGTCAGGACGAGTTTGATAAGTTGAGCCAGGAAAATGAGCTGGCTTTGTTGGAGGATACTGCGGTAAGCGCCAATGAAACACACCGCTCAGGTGGTAAGTTGGTGTTGTGGCTGATTGCGTTTTTGGTACCAGCCTTGGCAACGATGATGTATTGGCAGCGGGGTTCGCAAGAGGATCTTGCCATTCAATCTCTGCGACAGGAGCTTATGTCGATTCATTTTGGCTCTGAGGCTGATGTGCAAAAAGCCCAGGTGTTAAGTCAGCAGCTTAAGCAGCGTATTCATGAACGGGTCAAATCCCAGCCGGACAATCTGCAGTATTGGTACAGTCTGGCTCGCATGTCAGTTGGCGAGGGTGATTATGCGCTTGCGGTAGAGGCTTACCAGGCTATTTTGCAGGCCGAGCCGGATAACGCCAAAATGCTTTCAGAATTGGCTCAAGCTCAATTTCTATTGGCTGAGAACAAGGTTACACCGGTTGTCAGTGGCCTGATTGCCCAGGCCTTGGCCAAGAATCCACAGGAGCCTACAGCGCTGGGTTTGGCTGGCATCGAGGCATTTGAACAGCAGAATTATGCCTCAGCGGTGACTTATTGGCGTAGGGCTATTGCCCAGTTGGGGCCCAATGCGCCTGGTGCCGAGGCGTTGGAAGGCGGCATTCAGCGTGCCAGAGCTCTGATGGGCGATGTAACTGAGAGTGATGCCATAGCAGATGCTGCCGCTGATTCGGCCGAGGATGCGGTAGATCAACCTCGCGTGGTGTTAAATGTATCGCTGGGTGATGCTGCTGAAGCAACACCCGAGCAGCTGGTATATGTCTACGCGCGCGCCTGGCAGGGGCCGAAGATGCCTTTAGCCATTACCCGTATACGTGTTGCGGATCTGCCGGCTCAGGTCACCTTGGATAACACTATGTCCATGATGGCCGGTATGAATCTGAGCAGTGTTCCCGAGTTAGAGTTGGTTGCACGTATTTCCCGTGATGGCGGCCCGGTAGCCCAAGAAGGTGATTGGCAAGCTTCTAAAGGGCCTCTGAGTCTTAGTCAGCTTGAGGATGAACTAAGCCTGGTTATAGATTCTCAGCTGTAATAAAAGCCTAAAAAATGCTCGTTTCGAGCAAGGGGTGAGCAGTCTTGTCGGCTGCTTGCCCGTCACAAAATTTCCCACCGGCAAAAGCTGTAATACCCCACTTAAATGTGTAAAATTCGTTCCTTATAGGTCCCGTTTGAGCCCGTTTGGTGCGCTCCGGGCATTGGGGAATTAATCGGTCAAATTAATTCAAGGTTGACCGATAAAAGAATAAGAAAATCAATAGCTTACCGATTTGAGTGACACGTATTTATGCGGCTAAAGTGTATTAAGCTGGCGGGGTTTAAATCCTTCGTCGATCCGACGACGGTTTCATTTCCAAGTAATCTCTGTGCCATTGTGGGCCCTAATGGCTGTGGCAAGTCCAACACCATTGACGCCGTTCGCTGGGTAATGGGTGAATCATCCGCAAAGAACCTGCGTGGTGAGTCCATGACCGACGTTATTTTTAACGGATCTGGTGGCCGTAAACCGGTTGGTCAGGCCTCCATTGAGCTGGTTTTCGATAACAGTGATGGCACCTTGGTGGGTGAGTACGCGGGATTCTCCGAGATCTCCATTAAGCGTAAAGTAACCCGCGACGCCACCAACACCTATTACTTGAACGGCACCAAGTGTCGTCGTCGTGATATTACCGATATCTTCCTGGGCACGGGTTTGGGGCCACGCAGTTACGCGATTATCGAGCAGGGCATGATCTCCAAGCTGATCGAGGCCAAGCCAGAAGAGCTGCGGGTGTATATCGAAGAAGCGGCCGGTATTTCCAAATACAAAGAGCGCCGTCGCGATACCGAAAACCGTATGCGTCGTACCCAGGAAAACCTGGAGCGTTTGACGGATATTCGTGAAGAACTGGAGCGCCAGTTGGCGCGTTTGGAGCGTCAGTCTCAGGCGGCTGAAAAGTACACCACCTTTAAGAAAGAAGAACGTTTACTAAAAGCTCAGCTGCAAGCCTTGCGTTTTAAGAACCTTGATGATCGCGCCAGCGGCAAGCAAGACGTTATTCGTGAGCTGGAGTTACAGGTTGAGTCCTTCGTGACCGATCAGGTAAATCTCGATACTCAAATTGAAAAATACCGCACCCAATACACAGAGCTTGGTGACAAGTTTAATGATGTTCAGGGGCGTTTCTATGCTATCGGTGCCGATATTGCCCGTGTCGAGCAAACCATTCAGCACTCCCAGGAGCGTGGTCGTCAGCTGCAAACCGATTTGGAGCAAACCGAGCGTGACTGTAAAGAGTCCGAAGCCCACCTGGTAGCCGACAAAGATAAAGTCGAAGCTTGGGAAATGGAGCTGATGGAGATCGAGCCAGAGTTGGAAATGCTCAAGGCAACCGAAGATGACTCCGCCGAACTCCTGCAGGAAGCTGAAGATGCCATGCAAAACTGGCAGCAGGATTGGGATAGCTTTAACCAGACTGCTGCCGAGCCGCGTCAACGCGCTGAAGTACAACAGTCTCGTATTCAGCATTTGGAGCAAGCGCAAAGCCGTCTGCTCGACCGCATTAAAAAGCTCAACGAAGAAAAGAACAATCTCAGTGCCGGTTCTGTCGAAGAAGAAATTGGTGAACTGACCGAAGAACTGGCTGAGCTAGATCTTTCGGCGGACGAAAAGCGTGATCGCGTTGAGTCGCTGAGTGAGCAAATTGATCAGTTGCGCGAGTCTACCTCTGAAGATAATAACCAGTTGGATCAGGTGCGCAGTCAACTGCAAACCATGCGTGGTCGTCATGCGTCCCTGGAGGCGTTGCAGCAAGCCGCGCTGGGTGAAACCAGCGAAGCCGTAACCACCTGGTTGGAAGAAAATCAGTTACAAAGCAGTCCGCGTTTATCTGAATCCCTGGAAGTGCAGGATGGTTGGGATAAAGCCGTAGAAACTGTGTTGGGTAATGCGCTACAGGCTGTTTGCATCGATGGTATGGATGCGGTTGCCGATGTGATTGGTGGTTTAACGCAGGGTAGTCTGGTGCTGCTGGATAAAACCCATACGCCAAGCGCGGAAGGCGCTGTAGCCAGCTTGCTGTCTGACAAGGTGTCTGCCCTCTGGAATGTTGCCAGTGTGTTGGGCGGTGTTTATGTGGCTGATGATTTGGCAGCAGCGTTGGCGTTGCGCGATAAATTAAAGGCCAATGAGTCTGTAGTGACCAAAGATGGCCTGTGGTTGGGCGCAAACTGGTTGCGTGTTGCGCGTGATACCGATGCTTCCAGCGGTATGTTGGCTCGTAAGCAAGAGCTTGAAGAGTTGACTGCACAGATCGAAGAGGCTGAAGAGCGTGTTGAGAGTCTGAACGCCAAGCTTGACGAAAGTCGTGAGAAAGTAAAAGCCCTTGAGCAAGATCGTGAAAACCAGCGTCGCGAAGCGGAAGCCTTAAACCGTCGCTACGGCGAATTGCGCTCTCAAGTAAGTGCCAAGCAAGTTCGTATTGAGCAAATCGCCATGCGCCGCGAGCGTGCGGAAAACGAAATCAAAGATGCGCGTGAGCAAATGGATCAAGAGGGCGAAAGCCTGTCCGAAGCGCGTATGATCCTGCAGGAAGCCATCGATGCGATGGAGCAGGATACTGATCGACGTGAAGAATTGTTGACGACCCGCGATAGCATTCGTGAAAAGCTTGATCAGGCACGTCAGCGTGCTCGTCACGATAAGGATAAAGGCCACGAGCTGGCCATGCGTTATCAATCGGTTAAAACCCAATTGGATGCAGTACGCTCTGGTATTGAGCGTTTGCGTGAGCAAACCCAGCGTTTGCAAGAGCGTCGCGATCAATTGCGCGATAGCTTAAGTGACAACCGTGATCCTATCGAAGAAAGCAAGATGGAGCTTGAAGGCTTGCTGGCCAAGCGTATCGATGTGGAGACCGAATTGGGTGAAGCCCGTAAAGCGGTGGAAACCGTTGAGCAGGATTTGCGCAAGGCGGAACAGGATCGCAACCGTTACGAGCAGGATGTGCAGTCGGTGCGTACCCGTCTTGAGCAGGAGCGTTTGTTTGCCCGTGAAGTCGAAGTACAGCGCTCCACGCTGGAAGAGCAGCTGAAAGAAGAAAACTTCCATCTGCCAACCCTGTTGGAACAATTGCCAGAGGATGCTGAAGAGCAGCCGATGGAAGAAGAGCTGGAAAGGATTGGTAATCGCATCAGCCGTTTAGGCCCTATTAACCTGGCGGCGATTGATGAATACAAGACTGAGTCTGAGCGTAAGAATTACCTGGATGCGCAAAACGATGACCTGATTGAAGCGCTGGATACGCTGGAAAACGCGATTAAGAAAATTGACCGCGAAACCCGTACCCGCTTTAAGGAAACCTTTGATCAGGTAAACAGTGGTTTGCAGGAGTTGTTCCCGAAAGTCTTCGGTGGTGGTCATGCCTACCTGGAACTGACTGGAGAGGACTTGCTGGATACCGGTATCGCCATTATGGCGCGACCACCAGGCAAGCGTAACAGTACCATTCACTTGCTGTCCGGTGGTGAAAAAGCCCTGACAGCGATTGCACTGGTATTCTCTATCTTCCGTCTGAATCCAGCACCTTTCTGTATGTTGGATGAGGTAGATGCACCATTGGATGATGCCAACGTGGGTCGTTATGCGCGCATGGTTGAGGAAATGTCCAAGCACGTACAGTTTATTTATATTACCCACAACAAGATTGCCATGGAGATGGCGCACCAGTTGATGGGGGTTACCATGCACGAGCCGGGTGTATCTCGTCTGGTAACCGTGGATGTAGAAGAGGCAGCTGAACTGGCCGCGCTCTAATATGAATCGTAGCGTTAATGTTGATTGTTTAAACGGTAGTAACGTTTAAAAGGGTTGTGATAGCTATGAATAGCAAACAATCAGAGACTAAGGGAGCACGATAACGAATGGATTTCGCAATGCGTGAATGGCTAACGGTCATTATTGTTTTATTGATTGTCGGTGTTTTGCTAGACGGCTGGCGACGTATGCGCCAGTCGCGCCGTGACTCGATAAAAATGTCTCTAAGTATGCACAAAGGCATTGATAAAGCCGACTTGGAAAATTACGGCAGTGAGTTGCCTAATGGTGGCGCTCGCGTCGTAGCTTCTCGCGATGAAGACGAAGCTCGTGAGCTGACCAAAAGCTTACAGGAAAACTTTGAAGAAACTCAGGGGTTAAAACCTGCCAAGCCACGCATTCCTGAACAGGTTGCACTTAACCTTGAAGATCTGGGTCTTGAGGAAGAGGTGCCCATGCTGATGGAATCTGTGGTTCAGGATACTTCAGACGCTGAGGAGCCTATCCAGGAAGATACTGCCGAGCGTGATCTTATTGCAGAGGGTATTGCTGACCCAATTGCTGAAGATCCGTTGATGGAAGGGGTTGAAGAAGACCGAGTTGAGCCTGTGATCACTGCTGAGCCAGTGGCAGAGTCAACAGCGCCTCGTGAGGTTGATTCGGCCTCTGAGGCAGAAGAGGTCATTATTCTCAACGTTATGGCCCGAGAAGGCCAGCGTATGGCCGGTAATGCGCTGCTGGAAGTATTACTGGAGTGCGGCATGCGCTACGGTGATATGCAGATCTTCCATTTCCACCAGCAGGAAAATGGCGAAGGGCCGATTCTGTTCAGTCTGGCCAATATGGTTGTACCGGGCACATTTGATTTGTCAGCCATGGATAACTTTGCCACCCCGGGTGTGAGTTTATTCTTAACCTTGCCGGTTGCGGGTAGCTCCATGCAGGCCTTTGATGCCATGCTGCATACTGCGCAAAGCTTGTGTGACAACCTGGGTGCTGAACTCAAAGATGAAAACCGCAGCGTGATGACAGGGCAAACCATAGAGCACTGTCGTCAGCGGATTAGCGAGTTTGAGCGTAAGCAATTGTCACGAGCGCCAGCCTAAACTCTGATTGTCGCCGCGTTATCGCGGCGACCTTGTTTTTACGTGCTAGTTTTTGCTTTTTGTAAGCAATACTTAATACTAACAATATAGAAATATTTCACGGTTCTATGTCATCCAGCCAAACTGTCTCTCCAGAAATACTTGCAGAAATCGATACGCTGAAAAGTCAGCTGAATTACCATAACTATCGCTATTACGTTTTAGACGATCCGCAAATTCCTGATGCGGAATATGATCGCCAGTTGCAGCGTTTAAAGACGCTTGAAAACGAAAATCCTGAATTAATTACTGAAGATTCACCCACACAGCGGGTGGGGGCTGAGCCTTTGTCGGCGTTTACGCAGGTGACCCATGAAGTGGCCATGCTGTCATTGGATAATGCCTTTGATGATGACGATATGCTCGACTTCAATCGTCGCGCCAAGGATCGTTTAAAGCAGGATGAAGATATTGAATTTGCCTGCGAGCCTAAACTCGACGGTATTGCGGTAAGCCTGTTATACGAAAAAGGCTTGTTGGTGCGCGGAGCTACCCGCGGTGATGGTACCACCGGTGAAAATATTACCCTTAATGTTCGCACCATTCCTTCGATTCCGCTGACGCTGATCGGTGAAGGGTTTCCCGAAATCCTTGAAGTGCGTGGCGAGATTTACATGCCCAAGGCCGGCTTTGAGGCCTTAAATGAGCGGGCGCGCGAACAGGGGGAAAAGCTGTTTGTTAATCCTCGTAATGCGGCTGCCGGTAGCTTGCGCCAATTAGATCCTAAAATCACTGCTTCACGTCCGCTGGAGATGTGCGCTTACAGTGTCGGCCGGGTCGATGGTGGTGAAATGCCTGATCGTCATACAGATGCGCTCGAACAGTTACACCAATGGGGATTCCTGATTAACCCGGAAATGGCCGCTGTTGAAAATATTCAGGGGTGTATTGAATATTACCGCAAGCTGTCAGAAAAACGTGACCAACTTGATTACGATATCGATGGTATCGTTTTTAAAGTTAACAGTCGTGCCGTGCAGGATAGGCTGGGTTTTGTGTCCCGGGCACCTCGCTGGGCCATTGCTTATAAATTTCCTGCGCAGGAAGAAATGACGCTACTTCAAGATGTGGAGTTTCAGGTAGGGCGTACTGGGGCTATTACACCGGTAGCGCGTTTAGAGCCAGTATTTGTTGGCGGTGTAACAGTCTCCAATGCAACGCTGCACAACCGCGATGAGATTGAGCGTTTGGGCGTTAAGGTGGGCGACACGGTCATTGTACGTCGTGCCGGCGATGTGATTCCGCAAATTGTTTCCATCGTTAAAGATAAACGTCCTGGTGATGCCGCTGATATTGTTTTTCCTGAGCAGTGTCCCGTCTGCGAATCACCCGTTGAAACCATGCCCGGCGAGGCTGTTGCTCGCTGTACCGGTGGCTTAATTTGTGAGGCCCAGCGTAAAGAGGCGATCAAACATTTTGCATCTCGCAAGGCGATGGATGTTGATGGTCTTGGCGATAAACTGGTGGAACAACTTGTCGATGAAAACCGCATTCAATCTGTAGCAGATCTCTACACCCTGGATTGGCAGTCGATTGCGACGCTGGAGCGTATGGGCGAAAAGTCGGCGCGTAATCTGGTAGCCGCTCTGGAAACCAGCAAGCAAACAACGCTTGAGCGTTTTCTGTTTGCGCTGGGTATTCGAGAAGTGGGGGAGGCCACGGCGCGTAGCTTGACCCGCCATTTTGGTAATCTCCCTGCGGTTATAGCTGCCAGTGAAGACCAATTACAGCAGGTTGATGATGTAGGTCCTGTGGTTGCACACTTTATCGCTGAATTTTTTGATCAACCCCACAACTGTGAAGCTGTGGAGGCTTTACAGGCCGCTGGTGTTCAGTGGGATGATGTCAGCGTTGAAGAGCGTCATGAGCCACTGGCAGATAAAACCTATGTGGTTACCGGCTCTTTCTCTATTGTTAAGCGCAATGATGCCAAGAAAATGTTGCAGGATTTGGGGGCTAAAGTTGCAGGTTCTGTTTCCGCCAAAACCCATTGTGTAGTTGTCGGTGGCGGAGCTACTAATAACTCCAAATTCGTCAAAGCCCAAGAGTTGGGCATCGACACCATGACTGAAGAAGAATTGGTTGCGCTACTTCAAGAACACGGTGTCTACGAGGCATAAACACATGAAAAAAGGCATTGTTATTCTGTTTGTGTTGCTGCTTGCCGGGTGTGTAACCTCACCACCCAAGCATCAGGACAATATCTGTCATATTTTTGATGAGAAAGATGACTGGTATGACGATGCCAAAGACGCTCAGAAGCGCTGGGGTTCGCCAATTTACATCACCATGGCGATTATGCATCAGGAATCGCGCTTCCAGGCTAAAGCTAAACCCCCAAGAACCCGTTTCTTATGGATTTTTCCCGGTCCACGCCCAAGTAGTTCCTATGGCTATTCTCAAGCTAAGGATGAAACCTGGGACTGGTATAAGCGCAGTGGTGGCAAATGGGGTGCTGATCGCGATGAATTTGGTGATGCCATCGACTTTATTGCCTGGTACAACCATACCAGTCATAAGCGTAACGGCATAAAACCAACGGATGCCTATCACTTGTATCTGGCTTACCATGAAGGCCATGGCGGCTTTAAACGCAGGACTTTTAACAAAAAAGGCTGGTTAAAAGGCGTGGCAAAAAAAGTTTCTGCGCGTTCTGCCAGGTATAAGAAGCAATTGGCTGGCTGTCAGGAACGGCTGGAAAGTGGCGGTTGGTGGTTTTTTTAAGGCGTGAACCAGATACTTGTATTTACCGCTAAATCATTTTAAAAAGAGCGTCATAAACGCCATTAGGATTGAAGGCATAACACAGGTTAATTTATATGGATCAGGAATCAATTGTTTACGGCTGCATCAAAGATGCTGCCTATGATCTTGGGGAAACTGACCGTCGTCGCAGTAACCGTCAAGCCATGCTGTCGCTACCTAAAGCCGATGACTGGCCATTCCTGTGCCAGGAAATGTTTGCCATCCCGCAAACCGAAGTAGGGCAGGGTAACTACCAGACCGAGGTGATGCATTTTGGGGCTTCCTACAAAGCTGTTGAGTACGAGTGGGATCAGTGGATCAACAAGTTTGAAGAGCTGCTGAGTGGTATGTACTGGGTTTCTGCTACCGTTCACCTGGAAACTGAGCTATCTGGCACCCATACTTTTACTTGGGAATCCAATGGAGCCGGTCACGAGCCAGGTTCGGGTGATATGCAAGTACGCTGTGAGTGGAGTCACGAAGGCAGTCTGGCCCTCTAAGTGGTTAGCTCCATAGGCAGCTAGATGTTTATGGAGTGTTTATGAATAAATTCTGGCCCTCTGTTCTCGAGGGCTTTGCCCGCAACCTTGTGGCTATAATCAGCCTTTGTGTCGCTATCTCTGCAGTGGTGCTCAGTGTTGAGCGCTCCAATCGATCTGAATACCAACACAATATCCGTGATGCCAGCTTTCGTGTTCTGGCAGAATTAAGTCAGCTGCAATTACTGGTCGATAATGCCCACTATGGACGTGTGGAAGTAAACCCTATCGCAGGGTGGGCGAGGGTTAATTATATGCGCGACCTGGCTTCGGTTATTCCCGAGCCGGTACCTTCCTCGTTAGAACAGCTTTTTGAAAGTTGGCAGGTTCAAGTTGAATATCTGGGGATACGGCAGTCAGAAGAAGAGCGAAGTTCAAGCCTAAAAGCCAACGAAAAAATCAGTTCGAGTATCGCAGAAGCCCGCAATGCGATACGTGAAGTGCTTTTGTCCTTGGAATAAAAAAGCTAGAAAAGAACACTGAAGTTAAGTTTTAAGCTTGTGATGGGGCATAACCTCCGAAGGTTTCTAAAGGGACAACGGAACTCTGACCTTCATGCAAACTGAGGTTTACTAAATCAGAGACTTTAGGCCGATATTGGGTTCTTTTCAGCCGTTTTAGACATGCCGCTTTCATTAATAAAAAGGTAAACTATGGCGGTTTCTTCAATTTAGTAGTTGTATGAGCTCTTCTTGTATTGATTCCTCTGAGTGGTCACAACATCTTGCTGGCAGAGATATCCGCCTAGCTTTCTTTGATGTTGATGGTACCTTGCTTGGTCTGGATGGCGGATATAGCCAGCGTTTAAAGCGTGCTTTAAGTGCTGTTAAGTCGTTAGGTATTAAAACCGCTATTGCTTCCGGCCGGCCTAAATTTGCTGTCGATTTTTTGATCGATGAGCTTGGCCTTAATGCTGCTGGTTTGTATTACACCGGTGCATTGGTATTTGATCCGCAAACCGGTGAATCCCTTATCCAGCAGCCATTGGCAACTGATCGGGTTCAGTTGTTGATTGAGCGAGCTCGACAATTACAGGTGTACACTGAAGTGTGTACGCGGGATGACTTTTATATTGAGACCAACAATCCTATTGGTGATGTACACAGTCAGCATTTGCGTGTGACACCCAAGCTTGAAGGTTTCGATAGTTTGGTGACGGCGGAACCTGTCTTTAAATTGTTAATGGCAGTTGATGAAGATCACCAGCCAGGTGTGCTGCGGCTGTTGGAGCAGGAGTTTTCCGATTTGGTATTTGCTTACGCCTGTTTGCCTACATACCCAAGTTGGTCATTTGTTAGTATTATTGACCCCAAGGCCTGTAAGCATACGGCGTTTGATTGCCTGCTTGAGTATCACCAGGTTAAACCGGATCAGGTGATTGCCTTTGGTGATGCTGATTCTGACAAGGTGTTTTTGTCTCGAGCGGGGCTCGGGATTGCTATGGGGAATGCCAAACCTGAGATCAAAGCGGTGGCTGATGCAGTAACTGCAGCGGCTGCCGATGATGGTGTCGCCCAGGTGTTGGAAATTCTTGCCGATGTATCTTAATTCCAGAAGTCGTATAGATGTTATTTCGTAAACGTAAGTCTCGTTCAGCGGTCACTGTTGCGCTTATTGCCTGTGCCGCCTTCCTTGCTTTGGCTGTTTATGGTTGGGATGTTCCTCTATCCGACCTGAGTTCTTTCCTGATTATTACTGTAGGTTTGTTGGCCGCGATTATTGGTGCAGCATTTATCATGGTGATTCTGATAAAATCCGTAAAACGCTTAATCAATCGCGGCGATTCTGACGACTAACACATAAGATTTATGGCCTCCAACGATACTCAAGTGCTGACAGAATATGTAGAAGCCCTGCTAAATAGAGCCAAGGCTCAGGGCTCTGATGTGCAGCCGTTGTTGGATGACATGAATATCACACCGGAGGATCTTGAGCAGCGTTATTTCTCTGCCGTGAAGTACGGTGAGCTGTATCAGCGCATGATGTTCCTAATGCAGGATGAGTGCTTTGGCATGATGACTGGCGGCAGGGTACAGCTGGGCTCCTTCCGTTTGTTGTGTCTTACGGTTATACAGTGTGAGAATCTGCGTCAGTCGATTATCAGAGCAGGGCAATTTGCTGAAATTTGTCGTGGTTTTCGCGTTAGACCTCATATGGAAGAGGGCGAACACCCGGAGTTGATGCGCGTTCGAATGGCGCCTATCAAGTCAATTAGCCAGGAAGAGTTTGATCGCCTGATGGCCTTTGATAATGCCGAGGCCATCAGAACGCAGCTGGCCGTATGGCACCGCTTCCACTGCTGGCTGATCGGTAAGGAGACACCGCTGGAGTCGGTGCATTTTGCCTTTCCATGCCCTGATCAGTTCCGCTCGCTAGCCGAAACCTACCCTGCACAAATCAAGTTTGACCAGCCATTCAATGGTCTGGAGTTTGATAAGAAGTATCTGGATCTGCCGATTGTGCAAAATCAGGATACTTTGCACGATTTCCTACGTACGGCACCATACCACCTGGTGATTAAAGACAGTTTGAGCAATAGCTTAAAGTCCAAGGTGCGGGCAATTCTGTCGAAGGACGTAAGTGCCTCTATGCCTTCAGCTGAGGAGGTGGCCTCGCGGCTTAACCTCTCGGTGACCACTCTGCGCCGTCGCTTGCAGCAGGAGGAAACCTCTTATCAGAAGCTCAAAGATGACTGTCGTATGGAGGCTGCATTCCACTACCTGGGATGTCAGGACCTCACGAATAGCCATATCTCCGAGCGTTTGGGCTTTGATGAGACCAGTGCATTCTTCCGCGCCTTTAAGAAGTGGACTGGGATTACGCCGGGTGAGTATCGCAAGCGTTTAGAAGAGGGGGCGGAGCTGCCTTAGGTTGGCGCTTATTTCGTCTTTCCTCCCTGTCTTATGGCCGTTTCGGCTGCTCAGAACTATCATTTTTGCCAATTTCTGCCATTCTTATAGTCAATTTTGTCATCGAAACTAGTCAGATTTGCCATTGTCCAAAATTGACAATTCTTGGATTCTAGGCACCTTCAACACAGAAGTGGAAATCTGTGCCCTCAACGGCTCGGCTTTCCGTCGGTAACGCCTCCTAAGGCGTTGACCTATAAGAATATTTTAGCATCGAGGTTATACCCACATGGCTGATTACAAAGCGCCCCAGAGAGATATCCAGTTTACCCTGTATGAGCTGCTGGATTACGAGAAGCACCTGCAGTCTCTGCCTAACTACCAGGAAGTAGGCTCTGACATCGTTAACGCCATCATCGAAGAAGGCGCCAAGTTCGCTGAGAACGTTATTGGTCCTTTGAACCGTGTGGGCGATACCGAAGGTTGTAAGTGGGATGACGGCGTTGTAACGACTCCTACTGGCTTTAAAGAAGCCTACCAGCAATTCGTAGAAGCGGGCTGGCCTTCACTGGCTCACGACCCTGCTGTTGGTGGTCAAGGTCTGCCTGAGTCTCTGGGTATGGTTCTGAGCGAAATGACTGGTTCTGCTAACTGGTCCTGGGGTATGTACCCTGGTCTGTCTCACGGCGCCATGAACACCATTGCTGAGCACGGCACTGACCAGCAGAAAGAAACTTACCTGACCAAACTGGTTAGCGGTGAGTGGACTGGTACCATGTGTCTGACCGAGCCACACTGTGGTACTGACCTGGGTATGCTGCGCACTAAGGCCGAGCCAAACGCTGACGGCTCTTACAGCATTTCCGGTACCAAGATCTTCATCTCTGCCGGTGAGCACGACATGGCAGACAACATTGTTCACATTGTTTTGGCTCGCCTTCCGGATGCGCCACAAGGTACCAAAGGTATCTCCCTGTTCATCGTTCCTAAGTTCAACGTTGAAGACGACGGTACCATTATCGATCGTAACGGTGTGAAGTGTGGTTCTATCGAGCACAAAATGGGTATTCACGGTAACGCTACCTGTGTCATGAACTTCGACGACGCTAAAGGTTACCTGATTGGTCCTGAGAACAAAGGTCTGATGGCCATGTTCACCTTCATGAACACTGCGCGTCTGGGTACTGCTATGCAGGGTCTGGCTCACGCTGAAGTGGGTTTCCAGAAGTCTCTGGAGTATGCTCGTGATCGTCTGCAGATGCGTGCTCTGAGCGGCGCCAAGAATCCAGAAGGCCCTGCTGACCCAATTATTTCTCACCCAGACGTACGTCGTATGCTGCTGACCCAAAAAGCCTTCTCTGAAGGTGGTCGTATGCTGATTCAATTCGCTGCTCAGCAAGTTGATATTATGCACGGCGGTGTTTCTGAAGAAGAAGCCAAAGCAGCTGACGATCTGCTGTCTTTCCTGACGCCAATCGCTAAAGCCTTCCTGACCGAAGTTGGTTTCGAGTCTGCGAACGAAGGTCTGCAGTGTTTCGGTGGCCACGGTTTCATCTCCGAGTGGGGTGCTGAGCAAAACGTTCGTGACTGTCGTATCTCCATGCTGTACGAAGGTACTACCGGTATTCAGGCACTGGACCTGTTAGGCCGTAAGGTTCTGGGTTCTGGTGGTGAGTTGCTGAAAGGTTTCACCAAAATTGTTCACACTTTCTGTAAAGAAAATGCTGACAATCCAGCCGTTGCCACATACGTTGAGACTCTGAACGGTCTGAACAAAGAGTGGGGCGAGCTGACCATGAAGATTGGTACCGAAGCTATGAACAATCCAGAAGAAGTAGGTGCAGCTTCTGTTGATTACCTGATGTACTCTGGCTATGTTGTTCTGGGTTACATGTGGGCACGTGCTGCTTCTGTTGCTCAAGCCAAACTGGATGAAGGTACTACCGAGACTGCATTCTACGAAGCCAAGCTGAAGACTGCTCGTTTCTACTTCGAGCGTATTCTGCCACGTACCGTGTCTCTGACTCAGACCATGCTGTCTGGCGCTGACAACCTGCTGGATCTGGATGCCGAACACTTTGCATTCTAAGTGCTTGCATTCTATTTGATCTAAGCAATTGTGATTATGCCAGTCATAGAGCAGGCGTTCGTAGCGGCACGTAGCCGCTACGATGCCAATTTGGCTACGGGTATGCAGGGTTATTACCAATTTATGCTGCCCGACGCCGATAACTACTATCTGCAAATCTGTGATGACCACTGCAAGTTATTTCAGGGAGTTGTTGAAAAACCCTGTGTGACCCTGGCAATGGAATCGGCCACGCTACAGAGTATTCTCAATGGCGAGCTGAACAGTATGCAGGCCTTTATGTTTGGCAAAATCACTGTAACGGGCAACCTGGAAATGGCTGCCCGTTTGCCCAGTCTATTTCCGCGTTAAAAAAATTGTTTCTGCGCTAATTGTGAGAGGTTGGCGTCTAATGGCTATTGTCGATAGCCTTTATGTAACAAAATTACTGTTTGTTTTAGTCCGTCACCAATAAGATGGACTGAAGTTGTTATGAAAAATAATGCATCCTTATTTGGGTTTGGATGCTAGAGGGAGGGGAAACATGAATCTGAACGATCCGCGTACTGTTCTGGATGTTGCTGAGGAGAACTTTGTAAAGTTCAGCAATAATCCTGCGTTTACCTGTATGGGTCAAACCATGACCTACGGTGAACTTGATGTATTGAGTAAGCAATTTGCAGCCTACCTGCAAAACCATACCAATTTGCAACCGGGTGACCGTGTTGCGGTACAAATGCCTAATATTCTGCAATATCCTGTTGCGATGTTCGGTATTGCTCGTGCCGGTATGATTCTTGTGAATACCAACCCTCTTTATACTGCCCGTGAGTTAAAGCATCAGCTGAATGACTCCGGTGCAAAGGCTATTGTGGTGTTAGCCAATATTGCCGACACCGCCAGTAAGGTGGTTCCAGAAACCAGTGTTGAGCAGGTTATTGTTACTGAGATCGGTGATATGCACGGCTTTGCCAAGCGCCTGTTAATCAACAATGTTGTTAAATTGAAAAAAATGGTACCTGAGTTCTCCTTTAAGAATCAGGTGGCATTCCGGGATGTGCTGGCTAAAGGCAAAACCGGCTTTAAGAAAGTAAGCTGTGATCGCGAAGATGTAGCTGTACTGCAATACACCGGTGGTACTACGGGTGTTGCTAAAGGCGCGATGCTGACACACCGCAACCTTGTAAGTAACATGCTGCAATTGGAAGAGCAGCTGGAAGGTAATTTCCTGGAGGGGCAGGAGACTTATGTTGCACCTCTGCCGCTGTATCATATTTACGCGTTTACCGTTCATTGTATGGCCATGATGGCCAGTGGTAACCACAGTATTCTGATTCCAAATCCGCGTGATCTGGATTCTTTTGTTAAAGCCATGAAAGGCCAGCGTATTACTGGCTTTGTTGGTCTAAACACGCTGTTTAATGGCCTGGCTCAGCACCAGGGTTTCCGTGACCTGGATTTCTCCACGCTGAAATCTACCGCCTCTGGTGGCATGGCCTTGACGTCCGAAGTGGGTGCCAAGTGGCGTGAGATGACGGGTGTTCAGGTGTCTGAAGGTTTCGGCATGACTGAAACTTCTCCTGTAGTAAGTGCTGCACCTCCAGGCAAAATCCAGGATGGGACTGTTGGTTATCCAGTGCCTGGTACTGAAGTACGTGTTACTGACAGCGAAGGCAATGTACTGCCTGCCGGTGAGCCTGGTGAGCTGTGGGTACGTGGACCTCAGGTGATGAAAGGTTACTGGGAGCGTCCAGAAGCGACTGCCGAGACTATCGACAGCGAAGGCTGGCTGGATACCGGTGATATGGCTGTGATCCAGGAAGACGGTTATATCCGCATTGTTGATCGTAAGAAAGATATGATCATCGTTTCCGGCTTTAACGTTTACCCGAACGAAATTGAAGATGTCGTAGGCCAGTGCCCAGGTGTACTGGAAGCTGCAGCTATTGGTGTAGCTGATGCCAAGACCGGTGAAGCGGTTAAGGTGTTTGCGGTTAAAGAAGATGCGTCTATTACTGATAAAGATGTTATCGCTTTCTGCCGTGAAAACCTGACGGGTTACAAGGTGCCTAAGCAAATCGAGTTCCGCGAAGAGCTGCCAAAATCCAATGTTGGTAAGATTCTGCGTCGTGAACTGAAAGACGAAGAACAGGCTAAGGGTAATTCTCAAGCCGCTTAATCTGTTCCCTAGTGGCTGTCCTAAAGGGCAGCTACTGACCAAAAAAAGATCAATGTTCGAGTCGTAAAGACCAGGGCATTGATCTTTTTTTTTATATTCGTCACTCTTGAGCTACTGGGTCTGGATTTTAGAGATCGCCCATGGGGATTGGCCCGCTTTCGTTAGTTTTCAAGGAGTGACTATGTTCGGTTTTGATATTACCTCAATTGTCTTTTTAGCCCTGGCGATTGCCCTGGTTCTGATGGGGGTAAAAAGTGTACCTCAGGGGCAGGAGTGGACGGTTGAGCGTTTCGGTAAATATACCCGCCTGTTAACCCCCGGTTTGCATATTATCGTGCCTTTTATCGACGTTATCGGTAAGAAGCAGATAGTGATGGAGCAGGTACTGGATATTATGCCGCAGGAGGTGATCAGTGCCGATAATGCCATGGTGACCACTGATGCGGTGTGTTTCTTTCAGGTATTGGATGCAGTTAAGGCCTCTTATGAGGTTAATGACCTGGAGCGTGCCATGCAGAATCTGGTTATGACCAATATCCGGGCTGTTCTCGGCTCTATGGAGCTGGATGCCATGTTATCTAACCGGGATGCCATCAATACCAGCCTGCTGCAAAAAGTGGATGAAGCTACCAATCCTTGGGGTCTTAAAGTTACCCGTATTGAGATTAAGGATATTTCCCCGCCTCGTGATCTGGTTGACTCCATGGCCAACCAGATGAAGGCCGAGCGTGACAAGCGTGCCCAGATCCTCAAGGCTGAGGGCGAGCGTCAGGCGGCGATTCAGGTGGCAGAGGGTGAGAAGCAGGCGCAGATCCTAAAAGCCGAGGGTGAGCGTCAGGCGGCGTTCCTGGAGGCTGAGGCCCGTGAGCGTGAGGCCCAGGCGGAAGCCAAGGCGACGGCTATGGTCAGTCAGGCGATCGCCAAGGGTGATCCTCGGGCTATTAATTACTTTGTGGCCCAGCGTTATGTCGATGCCCTGGGTACGCTGGCGGCTGCTGATAACAACAAGGTCATTATGATGCCGCTAGAGGCCGCCAGTGTGATTGGCTCTATTGAGGGCATCTCCGAGATTGTTGGCGAAGTGAAAAAGAAGGCCTAAAGCGGGCAGGGTATAGGTGATTATTATGTTTGAAGTGCTTTCTCAGCTTGAATCCTGGCATTGGTTGTCGCTGGGGATTTTGTTACTGTTGGGTGAGGTGCTCGGTGCTGGTGGATTTTTGCTCGGTATCGGTATCGGTGCGCTGTGTGTGGCGCTGATGATGACGATATTGCCTGGCCTCTCTTGGCAGGCGCAATTGATGTGGTTTGGTATCTTGTCGATTGTGTCTACCCTGGTTTACTGGAAGCGATTTCGGGCTATTAATCAGGCCACGGATCAGCCGTTGTTAAATAACCGAGCTGCACGTTTGGTGGGTAGAAAGGTTGAGCTGCTTGAGGCCGTGGTGAATGGCAAGGGCAAGGTGCAGATTGAGGATGCACTTTGGACGGTGCTTTCTGATGAAGATATTGATTCCGGCAAGGCAGTTGAGATTGTTGGGGTTGATGGTATGAGTTTGAAAGTTCGGCCGCTTTGAAACCCTAGGTTTTAGATTGATTGTAGAGCCCGGTAAATCCGGGCTTTTTTATGCTTGGGGGATGGATATATAAATCCGGAGCCAGTCGGGTAAAGCTGCTCTTCGCGCCCATAAGCGGCCGGAAAAAGTCAGCGCTACGGAAACTCGTTGACACTCAAACAGCCTCCGCGACTACCCTGACTTTTTCCGGCCGCTTAAACGATGGGCTGATTGCTACGATCAGCTTTACCCGACTGGCTCCTATCTCTGTGCTGTGCTGCGGCTCAAGATAACTTGTCTCGCTGTCATATAATGGCAAGTTTTTTGGTGATCTCTGCTTCTATACTGAGCTGGCTAAACGGTCATAGACATTTAGCTGAAAATAATAAGGGTACGGTCAGATGCTTTGGTTATAAGCAGCGGACCCGTTCCCCATAACCATAATATGCTTGGAGAGAGATATGAGAGATTACACCCTCACTGAGGGCGGCACTCTATCGCCTAAAAAAAGTCTACTAACCTTCCTTAAGCCGTTAAGTCTGGCTGTATCTTCTGCACTGGTTGCTAATGCCGTGCCTGTAATGGCTGAAGAATTTGCTCTGGAAGAGATTGTTGTTACTGCACAAAAGCGTGCGCAGTCTCTGCAGGATATTCCTATGAGTGTCTCGGCTATTTCTGACGAGGCCTTGAAAAATTCCGGTATTGAAAGCGTTGAGGATATTAAAACCCTCGTGCCAGCGCTGAATATTTATTCCAGTAACTCCCCCGCGCAATCTTCTATTTCCATTCGTGGTGCCGGTACTGGCGCAGCAGACCCAACACTTGAACCATCGGTAGGTGTATTTGTTGACGGTGTATTTATGCCGCGCAGTATTTTCGGTCTATCTGATTTGGTTGATATTGATCGCGTTGAAGTACTGTTAGGGCCTCAGGGAACGCTGTACGGAAAGAATACCAATGCGGGTGTTATCTCTGTTCATACACGTGGTGCGCCAGACGAGTTTGGTATCGATGTCGAGCAGACCTTTGGTGAATACGGTCTGGAAGATACCAAGTTTTCTGTAGGTGGCGTCATTACAGATGATTTAGGTTATCGTTTTGCCGCTCGCAGTCGCCGTCGTGACGGTATTATTGATGATGAGTTTAATAGCAACGAATATAACCAGATAGATAAGCAGTCCTATCGTGGTCAGTTGTTCTGGGATCCTACTGAAAGAGCTTCTGTGCGTGCCATTGGTTATTACAGTCTTTCAGATTCGCATCAGTCTCAAGATGAGGCGGGCTTAAATAAAAATTCCGCTTATTATGCCTATATTAATGGGAACCTGGCTGCTAATGGTTTGGGTGTGACAGAAGGTGACCCGAAAGATCGCAAAGTAACACCGACACAAGGTGGCGGTGGTCGCGTAGAAGTACAGGGGGCATCGGTTCAGGTAGATTATGAATTTGATAGCTTCAATTTCACTTCCATTACCGCTTATCAGGAGTGGGAGCAGGACGGCTCAGTTACCGACAATGACAGTACTCAGTTGGATATTTCCAATTCAACACCACGTTTTAATGAAGAAAATATCAGTCAGGAATTTCGTATCACTTCTCCTGGTGGAGAAACGATTGATTGGGTTGCCGGTTTCTTCTATTTTAAAAGTGATCTAGAGGGTGGTGATAAATCGGATGTTTTCTCTAGCAGTCCGTATGGTTTGCCGGATGGCTTCGGTGATTGGATTGATCATCCAAGTGGTGCAAATTTACTGGTTGCGGGCGATCACTTTAAGTGGCATCAGACTGTAAGCTCAGAATCTTACGCTCTGTTCGGTCAGATGACTTGGAATATTACTGAGCAAACAGCACTGACAGCAGGTTTGCGCTATGGCAGTGAGGAAAAAGAGTTTAGTGTTTACACTGACTCCTTTGATGCTGATGGTACTCCGTTCAGGTTGGCGAATGTTGGCGGTGGTAGTTATACCGGTGGTGTATTTATCCCAACCATTAGTGGTCAGTTAGCTTTGGATGATGAATTAAATCAGTCTGATAAGCGTAGTGATGATGACGTGACCGGTATGGTGAGCTTGAATCACTTTATTGGCGATCAGATGTTTTATGCAACTGTGGCCACCGGTTCAAAGTCTGGTGGTTTTAATGGTTCGTTTGGTGCAATGGCGGTCGAAGATCGCGAGTACGAAACCGAAGAAACCACTAACTACGAGATTGGTGCCAAGCTGGATCTGTGGGAAGGCCGGGCTCGTGTTAATTTGGCTTACTTCTATACCGAGTATAAGGATTTCCAGGCGACGACCTTCGATCCTGATACCGTCGTATTTGGAGTGATAAATGCGGGTAAGCAGGTGACTCAAGGTGTAGACGTTGATGCTACTGTGCTGTTAACCCAAAACCTGACGTTAAGTGCCAAGGTGGAATACTTGGATGCCCGTTATAAGGATTTTACCGGTGCTAACTGTGCGGCAACCTCAGGTGAGTTTATCAATGCTGACGGTGATTGTGTGCTGGATGGTGAGCGCATGGAATACGCGCCTAACTGGTCGGGTTCTGTAGCGGCCGATTATATTTATCCGCTCGATGGCTCAGAAGTTTACGTGCACGGCGATCTGTCATTTAAAACCGAGCATATCTCTGATCCAACCCGTTCTGCTGCGTCGGTTGATACACGCTATGAAATTCTCAATGCCCGTGTAGGTTGGCGTAACGATAACTGGGATATCAGCCTGTGGGGTAAAAACCTGACGGATGATTATTATGCGATTGGGCATACCAGTAATTTGATTGCTAATCTGTTCGCCGCTGCCGATGGTGGTTTATCGACGACGAATTACCGTCGCTGGGTGAACGAACCGCGTACCTGGGGCGTAACCTTGCGCTATAGTATGTAAACTGAATCAATAAAAAGCCCGCGTCAGCGGGCTTTTTATTGTGGTATTAAGTTATTATGCTATTAAGCGTGCAAGCGCTTTTGTCGGAATTGTTTGGGCGATAGTCCAGACCAGCGTTTAAAGGCGCGACTGAAGTGAGCGCTGTCGTTATAGCCAAGCTCAAAGGCGATATCGGTGATTTTTATCTCGTCGTTACCCAGTAATTCTTCTGCTTTTTGGTAGCGTACCCGATCAAAAATATTTGAAAAGGTGCATCCACATTCCTTTAGGCGCCTTTGCAGTGTACGTAGGTGCATACCGCTAAAGTCAGCGATGGTTTGTAGGTCGGGCACTTCCTGAAGCAACATGCTGTTTATCAATTTAAATAGTTGGTCGTCGACATTTTGTATGGGTAGGGGGCAGATTGAGTGTGCTGTATTGCGTTGCGGTATGGATTTTAGTTGTTCTTTTAGTGTGCTGCTGTCCAGTGGTTTAAGTAGTGCGTCCTGGTTAAGTTGTATGGCCGCAGAAGGGGCGCCATAAACTATGTCGTTAACGGGGTAGTCACTTAAGTAATTTTCAATGCATGGGCTGTATGGGACGGGTAGCGATATTTTAATGATGCTGTCGGCCGCATTGGTTAAGTTATAGATAGCGTTTATGTAGATCATCATTGCTGCCAGCATGTACTCGCGTGCAGCTTCATGAAATTCCTTTACCTGCCAAACGATGGTGGGGTGGTTGTTGTCCCACAGTAAATGGCTGGTATAGAAGTTGGTCAGCAGACGGTTGTTAAAGAAGTTGCCAAGATTAATCAGTTCCAGCGCCGAGTGAGAATTAAGCAGGTCGTAGGCATAGAACCAGTGTTTAAAGTCAAAGCTTTTACCTACCTCCAGACCGGGGTGTTCTACATCCATGCGGTACTTAAGAAACAGCAAGCCTTTGTGTATCAGCTGTGTTGGCAGGTAGCTGGAAGGGTTATCTGGCGTGAATTGGTGCAGTTGCAGATGATCGTAAAAGCGCTGCTGATCAAGAGCATACTTCTTTAAAAAGTACGTGGTGGGATCTATCGCGGCTATTTGCGATATATATAACTGGTCAGACCTCATAAATGACGTCTCCTCTCTCGAATGATTTTTTATCTATGGTCAGCTTCTGTGGCCAACTCATAATTCAGGCGTTTATTGGTTTTGTTATAGCCTGAGAGCATATTATCGTAGTTGTTATATCTCTGTTATTGCCTCTCAAGTAAAGAGCTTGTATATATTATCACCAATAGGCGGTGAGAAAACAGGGGGCTTGTATGCCCCCTGAAATCACATTAAAACGCAGATACACCGCCATCAATGGCAATGGTTTGACCGGTCATATAGGTGTTGCCTGGAGAGCATAGCAACAGCATAACGTTGACGATCTCTTCAGGTTCGCCTAATCGCTTCATGGGTGAACCCTGGCTCAGGAAGTTGGTGACATCTTCCACTGGAGCGTGTTGGGTCAGTTCAGAATCTGTGACCATTGGCGTTAGTGTGAAGAAGGGGCAGACCGCGTTAATGCGGATGTTTTTGCGGCCACATTCCACGGCAGCAGTTTTGGTCAGGCCAACAACGGCGTGTTTGGCGGCAGAGTAGGCGCCAATTTTTGGTGAGCCGCCCAGGCCAGCCATAGAGCTAACATTGAGGATGACACCTTCGCCTTGCTCTTGCATCAGTGGGATCTGGTGCTTCATGCCGAACAAGACACTCTTGGTATTGATGTTAAGTTGCAGATCCAGTAATTCTTCACTGGTTTGCGCGATCGGAGTGAATTCCTGGGCAACACCGGCATTGTTAATAGCGATATCCAGGCGGCCGTAGGTGGATTTGGCTAAATCTACCAGGCCTTTGATGTCGGCTTCTTTAGACACATCACAGCGTTGGCCTGCCGCAGGTTTGTCGGATTGTTGAAGGCCCATAACGACCTCGTCCAGGCCTGCTTCATTAATATCGCCCAGTACAAGCTTGGCGCCACGGTCGGCAAATTCCTTAGCCAGCAGTTTACCAAAACCGCTAGCCGCGCCGGTAATAAGTACCACTTTATCGGTGTAATTCAGTAATGGATCCATATTATTCTCTCTTAAAATTAAAGCTCTTTAGTCTTATACGGCGGTCATACCGCCATCAACAACAAGTTCGTGGCCTGTCATATAGCTGTTATTTGGTGAGCAAGCAAACAGGATGGCTGTAACCACTTCTTCCGGTTCTGCCACACGTTTGAGTGCGGAACCTTTACTTAGGAATTTAAGTGCTGCTTCGCGGTCGGGCACCTTGCTAAGTTCTTGTTCCAGCATATTGGTTTTGGTGATGAAAGGGCAAACAGCATTAACACGGATATTTTGCTTGCCGTATTCAAAAGCCGCACTCTTGGTTAAACCGATTACGGCATGCTTACTGGCTGCATAAACGCCCATCATAGGCGCGCCGCCGATACCTGCAACGGATGCAACGTTAAGAATGCTGCCGCCGCCATTGGCTATCAAATGTGGAATCTGGTATTTCATACCCAGAAATACACCTTTGACATTGATATCCATGGTGCGATCGTAATCTTCCAGGCTGGCGTCAGCTAACAGGCTGTGGGGTGGATCAATACCGGCATTGTTCACGGCAATGTCGAGTTTGCCGAAATGTTTAACACCTTCATCAACCAGGCTTTGCACCTGCTCAGGGATGGATACATCACCGGCTTGGGCAAAAACCTCTGTGCCACTGGCTTGTAGATCGCTGCTAACTTTATCGAGAGCTTGAGTGTTGATGTCCGACAGGATCAGTTTGGCGCCTTGCTCGGCAAACTGTCGTGCTGCTATTTCACCGATACCGCCACCGGCACCAGTAATAAGAACAACCTTATCGCTAAAAGTTTTATCTGTAGTAGTCATTGGGTCTCTCTGGTGTTAACTCAGGGGTTGGCTCTGGCGTAACTCTTTGTTTACTTTTCTCAGAGCGGATGGGGGAGTGACTAAGCCACTCCCAAAATGTTGTTTAGATAGTCATGCCGCCATCGACAACGATGCACTCACCGGTGGTGTAGCTGCTGGCATCAGATGCCAGGTACAGTACCGTGCCTGCCATTTCTTTTGGATCAGCGTGACGCTGCATAGGAATACTGGCAATAGCGGTTTGGTAAATCTCATCGCTGGTAAACAGTGCGCCAGCAAACTTGGTTTTGGTGAAACCAGGCAGCAGGGCATTGCAGCGGATATTGTGTTGGGCACACTCTTTAGCAAAGGCCTTGGTCATATTGACAACGGCGGCTTTGGTAATGGAGTAGATACCTTGCAGTTGACCTGGCTGAAGGGCATTAACAGAGGCGGTATTGATGATGGAGCCACCACCACTTTCACGCATCAGTTTGCCGGCTTCGATACTCATAAAGAAGTAACCGCGGATGTTTACTTCAACCGTTTTGTTGTAAGCGCCCAGATCGGTATCCAGGATGTGACCGAAGTAGGGGTTGGCTGCGGCGTTGTTAACCAGGATATCCAGCTTGCCGTGCTTTTCACGAATATGGGCAAAGGTCTTGGCGATATCGTCCATATCACCTACATGGCAGGCAAAGGCCTCTGCACTGTTGCCTTCGGCATTGATTTTGTCGGCGACTTCCTGACAACCATCGATTTTACGGCTGGACACAATGACGTGTGCGCCTTGCTCGGCCAGTAGTTTGGCAATTTCCTCACCGATACCACGACTGGCGCCGGTGACGAGTGCTACTTTACCGGTCAGGTCAAATAAATTAGTAGCCATAATAATATCTCTTTAAAAAATTAAGGTTTTAAAATGACCTTGCCAATGACTTGGCGATTCATCACTTTATTGAGCGCGTTGGCGGTTTCGCTTAACGGGAAAACTTCATCGACAACGACTTTAACTTTGCCTTCTGTATACCAGGCCAAAAGCTCCTGCATGTTTTCCATAAAAGTTTGTGGTTCCTTCATGGTGAAGGTGCCCCAGAAAACACCAACAACAGAGTAGCCCTTAACCAGGGTTAAGTTGACAGGCAGTTTAGGAATGGTGCCTGAGGCGAAACCAATCACCAGCAGACGACCGTTCCAGGCCATTGAGCGCGAAAGTACGTCGAAGGTCACTCCGCCGACAACGTCATACACCACATCAGCACCTTTACCATCGGTCGCTTCTTTAATAGCGGCTTTCAGATCGGTATCGCTGTAGTTGATCAGAATGTCTGCACCATTTGCCTTGGCGATATCCAGTTTTTCCTGGGTGGAGCATACGGCAATTACCTTGGCGCCCATGGCTTTACCAATTTGCACGGCAGCCAAGCCGGTACCACCAGCAGCGCCGGTTACCAACAGGGTTTCGCCTGGCTGGATATTGGCGCGTTGCTTTAACGCGTGGTGAGCGGTTGCGTGAGCGGTAATTAAACCGGCAGCTTCTTCAGAAGGAATGCTGTCAGGAATTGGCATGGCCAGTTGGGCTGGCTGCAGAATTTTGTCGGCATAACCGTTCAGCATATTCATGGCAACAACACGCTGGCCAGCTTTCAGATGTTTTACACCTTCTCCGACTTCGCTGATTACACCGGCAACTTCTGTACCTGGGGTAAACGGGAAGGGTGGTTTCATTTGGTACAGACCTTGAACCAGCAGGCCGTCGGGGTAGTTGACGCCGATGGCTTCGATATCAACGATAACGTGACCGGGCTGAACTTCTGGATCTGCAACGTCCTTGTATTGAAGCTCTTCTACAGGTGCAAATTTTTCGCAAACAATGGCTTTCATAGGTTTACCCTTTGGATCTCTCTCAGTTTTTATTTTGCTTAGGCGCTTTGCTCAATAACGCCCAGGGCCATTTGTGCCAGTGGTTGAACCATGGCGCCAACCTTACCAGCGGCTTTGTTGGAAGCATTACCGTCGGCTGCACGTTTTGCTACACCTTGGGCAATGGCGCCGAGGCGGAAGAAGCTAAAGCTCAGGTAGAAGGCCCAGTTATCGATTTTATCGATACCCATACGCTCGCAGTACTTGGCTACATATTCTTCCTCGGTGGGAATACCCAAATCGGTAGGGTTAATACCCAGCAAGCCAGACATGGTGTTTTTGGCTTCACTGGCGGGCAGGCGCAATTGCATGCACTGGTAGGCCAGATCGGCGTACGGGTGACCCAGGGTGGATAATTCCCAATCCAGGGTGGCGATAACTTTGGTGTTGTCTTTGCTGAACATCAGGTTATCGAGGCGGTAGTCGCCGTGAACCAGTGCTACTTTGCCATCGTCTTCTGGCAGGTTCTTTTCCAGCCAGGCGATTAACTGATCCATTTCGGGGATTGGATCGAGTTCGGAAGCTTTATATTGCGCGGTCCAGCGGTTCAGTTGACGCTCAAAATAGTTGCCGGGTTTGCCGTAGTCGGTCAGGCCGGTAGCTTCCAGATCAACACTGTGCAGAGCGGCCAGTACACGATTCATTTCATCGTACATGGCCGTGCGTTGCTCGTTGGTGTCGATTTCTGGCAGGCCAGCTCCCCAATAAATATTGCCGTCACAGAATTCCATCACGTAGAACATGGAGCCAATAACGTCACGATCTTCGCACAGGTGGTAGACCTTGGCGACAGGTACGTCGGTATCTTTTAGAGCATCCAATACACGGTACTCGCGATCAACCGCGTGGGCAGATTTCAGCAGTTTGCCGGGAGGTTGACGACGCAGTACGTAAGTACCCGAGGCAGCCTCAATTTTAAAGGTGGGATTGGATTGACCGCCGGCAAATTTTTCCGCGGTCATAGGGCCTTTAAAACCCTCAATATGTTGTTCCAGATAGCTGCACAATTTTTCGGTATCGAGTGTGTCAACAGCGCTCATGGTTTACTCCGATTATGTGTTTCTATTTGTGTCTATTTTTAAATGGTTATTATGCGTTTGCACAAACGGCAACACCCCGCCGAAGCGGGGTGCTTAATTGCCTGGCTACGAATTACTCGTAACGTTTGGCAGTGTCACGACCTAACTGCATCATGTGCACCTGATCCGGACCGTCGGCCAGACGCAGGGTACGCAGGCCAGCCCAGGCGTGGGCAAGAGTGGTGTCCTGACTTACGCCCACAGCACCGTGAATTTGGATTGCACGGTCAACAACATCCAGCGCCATATTGGGGGCTACAATTTTGATCATGGCAATAAAGTCTTTTGCTGCCTTGTTACCTTCACGATCCATTTTGTCGGCTGCTTTCAGGGTCATTAGGCGCGCTTGTTCGATTTCGCACACAGATTTAGCGATATCTTCTCGCACAGATTGCTGCTTAATCATTGGGCGACCAAAAACAACGCGTTCGTTAGCGCGTTTACACATGGCTTCCAGTGCACGTTGAGCAGCACCGATAGAGCGCATGCAGTGGTGGATACGGCCTGGGCCCAAGCGACCCTGAGCAATTTCAAAACCTCGGCCTTCACCCAGAATCAGGTTCTCGGCAGGTACACGTACATTATCGAAAATCACTTCTGCGTGACCTTCTGGTGCATCGTTATAACCAAACACTTTCATAGGGCGAGTGATCTTTACGCCCGGCGTGTTCATTGGCACCAGAATCTGGGATTGTTGGATATAGCGGTTTGGATTTTCCGCATCGGTTTTACCCATCACAATCATGATTTCACAGGTTTTGCGGCAAGCACCACTGATGTAAAACTTTTTACCGTTAATAACGTACTCATCACCATCGCGAACGATTTGGGTTTCGATGTTGGTGGCGTCACTGGACGCTACTGCAGGTTCGGTCATGGCAAACGCTGAACGAATCTTGCCTTCCAGCAAAGGCTCCAGCCATTGTTTTTTCTGGGCTTCGTTACCGTACTTGGCCAGTACTTCCATATTGCCGGTGTCAGGTGCGGCACAGTTGAACACCTCAGAGGCCCACATAACTTTACCCATCTCTTCAGACAGTGGGGCGTATTCCAGATTGGTCAAGCCAGGGCTGTAGTCACCGTATTCTTTAGGCAAGAAGAAGTTCCACAGGCCTTGGGCTTTGGCCTTGGCTTTCAGCTCTTCCATAATCGGTGGGGTTTCCCAAGGATTAGCTTCAATTTGATCGTGGAAAGTTTTCTCGTTTGGATAGATATGTTCATCCATAAACTGACGAACTTGTTCGAGTAAACCTTGTACCTTTTCGCTGTATTCAAAGTTCATGTTGTCTTTCTCTCAATCCGATGTAGGGGTAAGTGTTATTAGGGTAAATTAACTGTAAGTGACAGCGTGATGCCTGTCGGGACTATCAAGGTGTGGCACATGGTTAAAGCTGCTTAGGCTAAAACCCTGGCTGTTAAAAAAGCAGTGGCTGACGCCGGTGTTTTTGGTTTGCAGGTTTAAATCCACCATGATGCTGGCAGGGGACTGCAATATTTGGCGTAGTGCCATGGAAATAGCGCCGCCCGAACTAACGACCAAAACCCGGCCAGATTGTTTGCCAATATCACCCAGGCAGCTGCCGACGCGTTGCTCAAAGCCTTGCCAGGTTTCTGGTGTGCCTTCGGTAAGGGTTCCGGCAGACCATTCATGCAGTGCGCTTTTTAGAATGCGGTAGAACTCTTTACGTGGAGATCCCTGACCGGGGAGTGACTCACCCTTGCTGACCAGGTAGGCCTTGATCAGGGTGTGAAAGTCGAATTCATTGAGTTGAGGGGTGATCTGCGCATCTGGAGTGGCTATTTGCAGGCCCTTTTGGATGCCGGCAAGGGTCTCCTGGTGGCGTACCATATCGCCGGTATAAACCGCATCAAATTGCAGGTCGCGATGGGCAAAGTATTGGCCCAGCCATTCTGCCTGTTGGTGGCCTAAATCTGACAACTTGTCGTAGTTATCGCTGCCGAATGAGGCTTGTCCATGTCGTACAAAGAAGACTTCTGACACCTATCGAGGCTCCTTATTCATTGAATGATTCCAGATTAGTCTGGTCACAACCATTAATGAAGTTTATTATGTGAATATTCAGCTATTCACAATGATTATGATTGGCTGTGGTTATCGGCTTTTAAGGTGATATAACCATAGCGTCAATCCATAAGGTGACCAGTTATGCGTTTGCAGAATGTGGATTTGAACCTGTTCGTGGTGTTTGAGGCGGTATATACCGAACGCAACCTTACCAGGGCAGCCGAAGTGCTCTGTATTACCCAGCCTGCGGTCAGTAATGCCCTAAACAGGCTGCGAAAATCCTTTAATGACCAGTTATTTGTAAGAACGCCAAACGGTATGGTGCCTACCCCGGTGGCGGAGAATATTGTGGGCCGTATTCGTCAGGCCCTGCAGCTAATGGGCTCCAGCCTGGCGGAGGGAGACAAGTTCGAACCTCTTCGCTCCGATAAAACCTTTGTCTTGAGTATGAGTGATCTGGCGGAAAGTATTCTTTTGCCGCCCCTGATTAAGGAGATTCAGCAGCAGGCTCCCGGGGTGTCGGTTGAGTGTTTTACCATTCCCCGTACCGATATTGCCAAGGAGTTGGCCGCAGGCAGTGTCGATTTGGCCCTGGATATTCCTTCTGTTGCGACCCCTCAACTGTGTTCACACAATCTCTCTGGCGACCGCTATATGTGTGTTGTGCGACCGGATCATCCAAGAATTGGTGATAGTCTGACTTTTGATGAATACTTATCACTAGGGCATATCCATGTATCCAGCCGTCGTACGGGCTCTGGTTACGTTGATATTGCGCTAAATCGCTTGGGGCGTGAGCGTAATATACAACTGCGTGTTCAAACCCATCAGGCGGTGGCCGATATTGTAAGGAACACTGATCTTGCGGTGACCTTGCCGCTAAATTTGGCGAAAGGCATGGGATTGAAGGTGTTGGAGCTACCGTTTTCCATGAAATTGGTCGAATGGGTGTTGTACTGGCACACCAGCGCCGATAAAGATCAGGCCAATATCTGGATTCGAGAGCTCATTACAAACTTTTTTTCCGCTCAGCCAGGTACTTAATAGCTAACAAGAACCGATCGATAAGGACTTTATTGGGGAATGACCACAAACGCATTAATTCTCTCCGGTGGTGGTGCAAGGGCAGCCTATCAGGTGGGCGTGCTACAGGCGCTCAATGAGATTCTGCCAAAAACTGAACAAAACCCGTTTCCTGTGATTTGCGGAACATCGGCTGGCGCCATCAATGCCTTGAGTTTGGCCAGTCATAGCGGCCACTTTACTGAGGCGGCCGATGACCTGATGAATATTTGGCAAAATATTTCCATGGACAGGATTTTTCGCACCGGCTGGATGGACATGATCAAAGGTGGTGCACGTATGGGCTTGTCCCTGTTTAATCAGGGTATTGGTCGGGATAAACCCATTGCTTTATTGGACAATGAGCCACTCCTGCATTTCATAAATGAGAAAATCTGCTTCGATACCCTGACTCAGTCTATCGATGAGGGCTCGTTAAAAGCGGTCTGCGTTACCGCTATGGGTTATACCTCCGGTGAGTCAGTCAGTTTTTTTCAGGGTGATCCAGCACTTGAAGACTGGCGGCGTTTTCGTAGAACCGGCGTGTCGACTAAATTAACCCCCCAACACCTGTTGGCTTCTTCGGCTATTCCGACTGTTTTTCCGACGGTAAAAATTGGTGATGAGTTTTACGGCGATGGTGCGGTACGTCAGGTGGCGCCTATTAGTCCCGCTTTGCACTTGGGTGCAGATCGCATCTTTGTCATTGGTGTGAGTAGTAACCGCAACCCGGGGCAGTGGACCAAGCGTCGTATGCCTGCCAAACATTCGCCCTCTATGGCACAAATCATCGGCCATATGTTTAACAGTGTGTTTATTGATGCCCTGGAAGGGGACATCGAACATCTTGAGCGTGTTAATGAGCTGTTGACCCTGATTCCCGAAGAAGTGTTGCAGGAGCAGGGGATGGCGTTGCGTCCTGTAGATACTTTGGTGATTTCGCCCTCAAAGGAACTCGATAAAATCGCTGGCCGTAAAGTTCGCTATTTACCTAAAAGCATGCGCTTTTTCTTAAATGCGACCGGTGGTACCGCGCGCGGTGGTGGCTCTGCTGCGACCAGTTATTTACTGTTTGAGCGTTCCTTTACCGATGAGTTGATTGAACTGGGCTATCAGGATGCCATGTGGGAAAAAGACAATATTGAAACCTTTTTCAAAGTCTAACGGGTGGTTTTCTTAAGTGCTTCAATAAATTCCGCTTCAGCCATGGGTTTGTAGAAGTAATACCCCTGAAAGGCGTCACAATGTTGATGGGTGAGAAATACCAGTTGTGGGTGTTCCTCTACACCTTCTGCAACAACTCGAAGCCCCAGGTGGTGTGACATCGAAATGATAGCTTCAACAATGGCTGCGTCATTGGGGTCGCTGCTGATATCGCGTATAAATGATTGGTCTACTTTGAGTTCATCAATATTGAGTTGTTTTAAATACGCCAGCGATGAATAACCTGTACCGAAATCATCGATAGAAACGCGAAAACCTATCTCTTTTAACTGTTCAAGTTTGGTTGAACTGTCGGCAATGTCGTCCATCAGAATGCCTTCAGTGATTTCCAGTGTTAGAAATTCTGGTGAGATCTCTCGTGCAGAGAGTGCATTTGAAAAGTCCGCAACCATGTCGGACTGTCTGAACTGTAACGGGCTGATGTTGATCGACAGGTGGAGATCGTTTTTTGTGGCTTTTGACTGGCTTAAGCGTTGCAGAAAACTTAGCGATTCTTCGAGAATCCATTTGCCCAGCTGTATGATTAGTCCCGTCTCCTCGGCGACAGGGATAAAATCAGCAGGTGAGACCGGACCCCGCTTGGGGTGCGTCCAGCGTACCAGGGTTTCTGCACCAATGATCTTTTGCTGATTGTCTACTTGTGGCTGAAAAACCAGCGAAAACTCCTGGCGTTTCAGCGCCAGGCGTAAATCTTTTTCCATCAGCAGGCGCTGTTCGAGGGACTGCTGCATGTTTTGCTCAAAGAACCTGACAGTATTACGACCACTGGCCTTGGCTTGATACATCGCGGCATCGGCATGTTTAAGGATGTCGTCCAGGTTATCGCTTTCTGCCGGGAAGAGCGTGGCTCCAATGCTGGGGGTTAGATGGAATTCGTAGGGTTTTACCTTAAAGGGGCGCTCAAAGCTCTTGCTGATTTTGTCGGCAATGCGCTGTGTGGTGCGAATGGCTTTGTCGTAATTCTCGTGAATGTCTGGCAGCAGTATAACAAACTCATCGCCACCAAAGCGGGCAACAGTATCTTCTTTGCGAATGGCCTGCCTTAAACGCTTGGCGACCTCTTTTAAAAGCAGATCACCTTTTTCGTGTCCCAGTGAGTCGTTCACATTCTTAAAGTGGTCGAGATCAGCGAACAATACACTGCCCTGAATACCTGCACGTTTGTTATGTTCCAGCGCTTGTTCCAGCCTATCCATAAACAGGTTGCGGTTTGGGAGTCCGGTCAGGGTATCAAAGTAAGCATGTTGAATGACTTTGGATTCGGCTTTCTTGCGTTCAGTAATATCCTGCACAATGGCATGGATAAAATTTCTTTCACCGTATTTGACAATGGTTAAGGATATTTCGGCTGGAAAGGTCGTGTCATCTGCACGCTTAAAAAGCCATTCAAATTTATGGCTTTTGAGTTTAACGGCTTTCTTGATCTCATTTAAGGCTAATGGAATTGAGCCCTCACCGCTGGGTTGCATTTCAGGTGAGAGAATAGCGGGGTTCCTGTTGAGAAGCTCTTCGTGTGATTGATAGCCGAACATGTGAACAAACGTATCATTACATTCGGTAATGGAGTCTCTATCCAATAACGCCATAGCAATGCCGGAGGCATCAAACAGTGTACGGTAACGCTCTTCGCTGGCCGTGAGCGCCAGCTGTGTTTGGCGATGGTTTTCATTGTCTTGTATTAACTGGTGATTAAGTCGTTGCAGTTGCGCAGTTCGACTTTCAATGCGTTGCTCCAGTTCTTCTTTAAGTTTAGTTGCTTCACCTTGGGCTATGCGTCGTTCTTCAATTTCTTTTTCTAGTTTTTGATAGTTGTGTTGCAGCTCTTGTTCGAGGCGTATCACTATCATATAGAACATTAAGGTTAACAGCCCGCCAATGCCGGCGGCTGCAGTGATTAATGTCAGGGAGAGATTGCGTTGGCGGGTGATTTGTTCAGAGATATCGATAATAACATGCAGTGTGCCGCTGTCGCCGCCAGCGGCATCTTTAAGTGGTGTATGGGCAATCTGATAATGTTTATCTTCGATACTGAAAATTCGGTTTTCAAGCGTGCTTTTGTCGGCAATGGCTCTGAGTAGTTTGACGGATGGTGTCAATTGGCTGCTGGAGGAGATAATTTCGTTTTGGAGGATGTCCCAGGGAAAACGAGGATTCGGGTGGGTCATCTCCCAACGCTCTTTACTCAGCAGGGCCTTGGGAATGGTTATGATTAGCTCTTCCTGAAGATGACGGGCCTGGTCATTCACTATGTGATCAATTTCTTCACCGATCTCAAGGTAGCCGACTATTTGGCCATTAATGATCCATGGCTTAACCACTCTGAGTACAAACCAGCCAAAAGGTCCAACTTCGATGCCCGAGCTGATCATGCCTTGTGTTTGCGCCTGCTTAAAGGTGTGTCTGTCTATTTTATCGCCATACCTTAAGGGTGCGTGTACGCGCAGGACATTAATGCCGTCGTTGTCGTGAAAGTAGAAGTGAGTCAGGCGGTGCTGTTTGTTGAGTGGCCCATAGATTTGCTGGGCGATATTCAGAATTTGCTGACGATCCTGCTTAAGCCATGCTTGTTGTAACGGCTTATTCTTGGCGATGTTATTGATAAGGCTTGTATAGAATTCAGCATCTTTCCTTAGGCTGTGAGAAAAGATGTTCTTGGTTTGAACGACCCGGTGCTTGATCTCCTGCTTGAGCTGTTGGTTCTGCTGGTGGACAACACTGCCAACCACAAACACTGCGATTAAAGCAAAGGCGATAAAGGAGGGGATTAGAATCCTTTGTCGTAATCGCAGGGCGTTGGAGGTCATAGGTCTACTTAGGAGGCACGTTTATGTTATTTAAGCATAAGTATAGCCTCCTATTTATCGACCATCTGACGAAAATGTATAGGGTTTCTGCCTTGCCTGTTCTCAGTTGTTATGGATGCGCTTTGGCCTGATGGAGATATTGAAGGCGGTATCCCGTAGGCGAGTGGGTAATTCTAGCTTACCGCCGCCAAGGCTTATCAGAGCGATGGCTACAGCCATAATAGGAATATGTCCAACCAACTCATGCAGCCCCAGGATTAACGCGGTCGCAGTAAAAAAGAAGGTGATCGACAGGGTGGCAAAGCGGGTTGACCAATTGAGCAGGATCATCAAACCGAAGCACAGCTCAGCGATGCCACCGGCAAAGACAAACTCAAGATCGCCAAATTCCGGCACCCCCAGCATTTTCATAAAATTCCACGGATATTGTTCGAGAAAAGCCAGGCCCAAAGCCGGATTCAGTAGTTTGTTGTGTATAGCCAGGATGATCAGCTGCAGGCCAAGGCCTATACGCAAGATAGCCAGCGCCAGTTGGGTTTGTTTATACAGCATGAGCGCCAGGGCAAGAGCAATAAACTCCGGCAGGTAATCGATGGTCTGCTGATAGGGAGTTATGGCTGTTACGTAAGCCATAAATGCCAGTAAACAAGCACCACCAACAACCGGTGTCAGGCCAGTGATTAAGCTCACAGCCACTATCGCCTGAAGTATATTGGCGGTTGAGTTTAATCCCTGTGCCGCCAAATTGGGGGCTAGAAAGACATTGGTTAGACAGTTGATGAGCAGCGCAACTCCCAGCATAACGGCTATAAGGCGCCACTGCAGCTGTGCTGGCCATAGGTTAAATACCTTGGGGTAACGCTTGGCAATAGCGGCTTCAGTTCGGTTAAAACCGTAACAGAATAGGCAGTAGAGCGTGCCGCCAATAAGAATGAGGAAATATATCGGATGCCAGGTAAAGGCAATGGTACTTGCTTGTTCTTCGGCGAACCAGCGAACATGGGCGTTGGCGTTAAGGCTCAAGCCGAATAGGGGTATCAGAATGACCACTCGGGTGAGGAGGATGGATATGGGTAGGGGTAGGTACATAGGTATAACAGCCTTTTTACAATCATCCTTGATATGAGGTTTTTATTATCGGGTCTCTTAACAATCCACGAATCTCAATAAATGAGTCAAATGTGTATCATGTGTTTCTTATGTGACTCATTTGGTTTGGAGTCTAGTTGTTGGTATTAAGCTGTTCCACTCAGAGCCATGCCAGCTTGAGCGGTTGTTCAGTAAGGTGTTCCGATATTGTTTTGCGGCCCCAAAGTCAGGTCTATTTGCCGCAAACGAGTATGTAATGGGGGGCTTGGGGAAAGCTGTTAGTAGTCGCCGTTGAGGAGGGGGAGGGAAGCCGGGCGGGAAATAAAAAGCCCCACAACCTTTCGGTGGTGGGGCTTTTCGTCTGAGCCTTAAGCTCGGAGTCTGTGTTGTCGATTAACCAACAATTTTCACAGGCTCGGCTTCAACAGCCAGATCTTCCGAAGGAGGAGTGAAAGAAGTCAGGTGGATACCATCAACGGCTTCTTTGTACTCTTCCAGAGTCGGGAAACGACCCAGAATACAGGACAGAACTACCATCGGGGTAGAGCCCAACAGAGATTCACCTTTCTTGTCAGCGCTGTCTTCTACAACACGGCCTTGGAACAGGCGGGTAGAAGTGGCCAGAACGGTGTCACCAGGAGCAGCTTTCTCCTGGTTACCCATACACAGGTTACATCCAGGGCGCTCCAGATACATGATGTTCTGGTACTGGGTACGCGCTTCTTCTTTCGGGTTCTCGTCAGAGAATTCGAAACCAGCGTATTTCTCCAGCAGCTCCCAATCGCCTTCGGCTTTCAGTTCGTCAACGATGTTGTAGGTAGGTGGCGCAACAACCAGTGGGGCGTTGAAAGAGATAGGACCTTTCTTCTCCAGGTTGCGCAGCATGGCAGCGATGATTTGCATATCACCTTTGTGAACCATACAGGAACCAACGAAGCCCAGGTCTACCTTGCGGCCATCGTAGTAAGAAGTAGGACGAATCACATCGTGGGTGTAACGCTTGGAGATGTCTTCGTTGTTTACGTCTGGGTCAGCAATCATTGGCTCGTCGATTGCGTCCAGGTCTACAACAACTTCTGCGTAGTACTTGGCGTTATTGTCCGGAGCCAGCGCAGGAACTTCGCCAGATTTAACTTCAGCGATACGCTTGTCGGCCAGGTCGATCAGGCCTTGCAGCATATTGGCGTCGTTTTCCATGCCTTTGTCGATCATGATCTGGATGCGGGACTTGGCCAGCTCCAGAGAGGCGATCAGGGTTTCATCGTTAGAAATACAGATAGAGGCTTTAGCCTTCATTTCTGCAGTCCAGTCGGTGAAGGTAAAGGCCTGGTCAGCCAGCAGGGTACCGATTTGTACTTCGATTACACGACCCTGGAAAACGTTCTCGCCGGCGAACTGCTTCAGCATTTGCGCTTGAGTGGCGTGTACGATGTCACGGAAGTCCATGTGCGGCTTCATGTGGCCTTTGAAGGTTACCTTGACAGACTCAGGAATAGGCATGGAAGCTTCACCGGTGGCCAGAGCCAGAGCAACAGTACCGGAGTCAGCACCGAATGCTACACCTTTGGACATACGGGTGTGAGAGTCACCGCCGATAATGATAGCGCGGTCATCAATGGTGATGTCATTCAAAACCTTGTGAATAACGTCAGTCATTGAGTGGTAAACACCTTTAGGGTCACGTGCAGTGATAACACCGAAAGCGTTCATGAAAGACATCAGCTTAGGAATGTTGGACTGAGCTTTCTTGTCCCATACAGACGCAGTGTGACAACCGGACTGGTAAGCACCATCAACGCTGGTGGAGATGGTAGAAGCTGCCATGGCTTCCAGTTCCTGACAGGTCATAGGACCAGTGGTGTCCTGGGAACCTACGATGTTCACTTTAACGCGAACGTCAGAACCGGTGTGCAGAGGAGTCTTGGAAGTAACACCTACAGCATTACGGTTGAAGATCTTCTCAACAGCAGTCAGGCCTTGGCCGTCGTTGGAAATTTCTTTAGAAGGTGCGTAAACAACTGGCGCTTCAACGCCCAGAGTTTCAGCAGCAAATGTTTGCAGCTTCTTACCGAATACAACCGCGTAAGAACCGCCAGCTTTCATGAACTCGACTTTTTGTGGAGTGAAAGCAGCCGCTACGTCAACCAGCTCTTTGTCGCCGTTGTACAGCTTCTTGGCTTTGGTATCGATGGTCAGAACGGTACCGGTAGCTACAGAGTAGGCTTCTTCCAGTACTGGGTCGCCGTTGGCGTCACGAACAACTTCGCCGTTCGCATCAGTTTTCTTCACCCAGTTTTGCAGGTCCAGACCAATACCGCCGGTTACGCCAACAGTGGTCAGGAAGATAGGTGCGATACCGTTAGTTCCGGCAACAACAGGTGCGATGTTGATGAACGGAACGTATTGGCTGGCTTGCTTACCGGCCCACAGGGCAACGTTGTTAACACCGGACATACGGGAAGAACCAACACCCATGGTGCCTTTCTCGGCGATCAGCATCACCTTGGCGTCTGGGTGCTTCTTGCCCAGCTCAACGATTTCTTGCTGAGCTTCCGGGGTGATCATGCACTGGCCGTGCAGTTCACGGTCAGCACGGGAGTGAGACTGGTTACCTGGAGACAGCAAGTCAGTAGAGATATCACCTTCAGCGGCGATGTAGGTAACAACGTTGATCTTCTCTGGGATATCGTCCAGCTTGGTGAAGAACTCAGCCTTGGCGTAGCTTTCCAGAACGTCTTTAGCGATGGCATTGCCAGCTTTGAAAGCGTCTGCCAGACGAGCGTTATCAGCGTCGTACAGGAATACTTGAGATTTCAGGACTTCAGCAGCAGCTGCGGCTTGAGCATCGTCAGACAGGGCGATGTCCAGCAGTACTTCAACAGAAGGGCCACCTTTCATGTGAGACAGCTGCTCAAGCGCGAACTCAGGGCTGATCTCTGCAACAGTTTCCTGACCCAGAACGATGTCTTTCAGGAACTGAGCTTTCACGCCAGCGGCAGGGGTGGTGCCTGGGAGAGTGTTGTAGATGAAGAACTTCAGGGAGTCTTCGCGATTCTCATTGCCGGTATCCTTAATCTGGGCAATGATTTCAGACAGCAACTCGGCGCTATCAATTGGCTTTGGATTCAAACCCAAGTCCTTCTTACGGACTTCGATTTCTTCCATGTATGCAGAATATAAGCTCATTCGAACCTCTCACGGCAGGCTATTTGTTGTAAGTTACTTATCTCTTGCCATCATCGCTGATGATTTTCCATCGGCGCTGAAGGCGCTCGCCACCATCGTTGATGGCTCAGACCAGGATCGCTGGTAGATAAGGCTATCGGCGGCACTCCACCGATGACACTGTGGGCCTTGTAATCACACTTTTGTAGTTAAACTACAAGGAATACCCCTAGCAGGGCAGGCATTCTACACGATCCACTGGTTTGAGTTAAGAATTCTTGGAAATCAACTACTTATACTCACTATAAGTTGGGCGAATAGTGAGCAAATCAGCGTCTCCGTGATACAAGACTAGCAGTGTTTTATGACATTTCGAGAGGGATTTAGTGCCCCTTGAGAGGGGGATTAGCAGCCGCGGGTGACCACCATAAAGTCGCTGTTGGCGTTTTCCAGTAAGAACTCGATACGCTGGCGTATATCCTGGGCGGAACTGTGCTTTAACATCTCGCTGATAAGGCTGGATTGCAGGGCCTGGGCCATGGCATCTTCGCTCATTGCAGGGTCCTGTTGGGCGCTGGACAGGGCATCTTGAATAGCTTTTTCTGCAATTTTAAATTCACCGGCCATGATAAATCCTTATGGGTTGTTGGCGTGTTCGAAGGGCAGTTTTGCATGTTATTATGGCGGCAAATAAAAAGGGCATATTGACTCAGATCAGTCATCGGATGATTTGGGTATTGGGGAATACATGATTTTTAAGCCTGTTCGTACACCTTGTGTCGGAGTTTGTTCCACTGGTATGGGGGGCAGCGTCTGTCGTGGTTGTAAGCGTTTTGCACATGAGGTGATCGATTGGAACGCCTATAGCAATGAGCAGCGTTATACCATCGTCAAGCGACTCGAGACGCTGTTGAGCCAGGTGGTTGCCGCCAAGATTCAGGTGCTGAATGAGGCCCTTCTAAAAGAACAGCTGGAACACCAGCAGATCCGTTTCAATCGCGATAGTGATCCTCATTGCTGGGTGTTTGACCTATTGAAAGCAGGTGCCCGTCAAATTGAAGATCTTGCGCCATATGGGCTGGAGTTACAGCCGGAGTGGGGCAAGTGTCAGTTGGTTGAGGTGAGGGACGCTATAGATCAGGATTTCTTTACGCTTTCGAGCGCCCATTTCGATCGTTATATCGCGCCTGGCTTACTACAGCAGGCATAGTAATAGCGCCGACGTTCTCTTTTCGAGCTCCATTGGTTGGGCTTAAGGTCAGAATCCCGCATCCCCTTTAGAAACCTTCGGAGGCAGGACGCCGACGCAGAGCGGCCAGGACGGCGAAAAGCGTGTTTCTAAAGGGGATGCGGGGTTCTGTCCGCCACGATTTCGATTCGGTACTGAACTCGTAGTAACGTTTGCTTCTTAACTAGTGCGTGGCGATTGCGACCCCTTATTGGCTTCACGGACACGCTTTTCGGCATCCATGCCCGCTCTGCGTCGGCGTCCTGCCTCCGAAGGTCCATGAAGCCAATAAGGGATCACAATCTTAAGCCCACCGTTTGAGCTCTTTTCGATTGTTTGTATCTTCGGGTTCTGTGGCTATAATTCACGCCCTTATTTTTTGCCTGTATTCTTCTGTCATGACTGATATCCCTGAAATTAAAGCCTATCTCTTATGTGAAACACCTGATGCCTGGATTCAGGAGGCTTTACAGCATCTGGATATCATTCTGATTGATCATGCGGCCAATGAGATGAAGGCTGCCCAGTCGGCCATGACGCTGATGGCCAAGCATCCGCATAAATTGGATCTGCTAAATAAAATGTCACGCTTGGCTCGCGAGGAACTGGTGCATTTTGAGCAGGTGCTGAAGATTCTGAAAAAGCGCAATATTAAATATCAGGCGCTTAAAGCCAGTCCTTATGCCTCCAAGTTGGCGCAACATATCCGTAAAGGCCAAAAGGAAAAGCTGACAGATACGCTGATTATCGGCTCGATTATCGAGGCGCGTTCCTGCGAGCGGTTTGCCAAGTTGGCACCTTATCTTGATGAAGAGTTGAAGAAGTTTTACTTGTCTCTGCTCAAGTCTGAGGCTCGCCACTTTAAGGATTATCTAACCTTGGCTGAAGCGTATAGTGATGAGCCTATCGATGAACGCGTGACGTTCTTTCTGGAAACCGAAAAGCAGGCCATTCTTGGTGCTGACCCCTTGATGCGTTTCCATTCTGGTATTCCCGTCACTGCTGCGGGTTAAGGTCCTTTGCCTGACTGGTTTTATCGCCTGTCAGTAAGTGTTGTAATTGCCCGGCTTTCGCGAGTTGGTTGGCAATCTCCGTTTCTATGTCTTCTCTCAGATGCTGGTGGCGTTTGTTGATATAGGGGTAAAGTGCGATTGGGCTAAAATTCGATACGCTAAAGAACGAAGCCGAAAAGCTCTCATTTTCCAGGACCTCTGAGTAGGACTCATAGATTTCCATAAAAAAATCGACACGATTTGCTGCCAGCATTTTCATACCAATAGCGACATTGGTGACGGGGATGCGGTTGTGAGCCGGGTGATAGCTCAGTATGTCATCAACAATAGGAGAGCCCCTGACAAAAGCTACGCGTTTGTCGGTAGGAATATCTGAATACTGATGCATGGGCGCTTGAGGTTTGGTGGCTATAATCTCGTAAGTCACCGATGCGATTGGTGTATTTAGCTTTCGCAGTTGATCATTCTGGTTAAATGGCGTGTGGTCTCCACGAGCGCAAGTGCCATCCAGTACACCTTTGTTGAGTTCGGCAATTTCTCTCGCTCTAGGTAGGGCCACCATCGTCAGTGTGTAACCCAGATTGGCAAATATCTTGCTGTAGAATTTGTCTGCAATTTTAAAGACGCGACTGTTTTTTGAAACGCTACAGCCGAAGAGAAGTTCGCGATCGCCGGTTTGAGGAAGAGGCTCATTGTCATTGAGGATATAGGGTTTGTGTTGCTTACGTTGTCCTATGGCCTGTGCCAGAGGTTCTGACAAGTGGGCCAGTTTGGGTTGTAGATAGAGGTAGATTGGAAAGACTGCCAGTTGTTTGATTTTTACCAGACCAAGTTTTTGGCTGTGCGGATATATGGCGGCTTGGTAGGTGACAACGCTATCAATTTCACCTTGTTGAATGGCTTCGATGATGCCGATTAAAGAATCGTATTTAATCAGGTGCTTATAGCCCGCTTGCTTCGCAGCCTCTGCAAATAAAAGGGCATTTTTGACATAACCAATTCGGAGCTGTTCTGGCGATGAGGCTTTGTTGTTAGTGTTTTTAGGTGCCCAAATACCCAATATGGCATTTCTAAATGCTGGCTTTATTTGAATAAGGTTGAGGTCGAAGCGTTTGGTAAAGAAGCCAGGTCTGCCGCAATCACCATCCAGGCTTTGGTTTTTTAACTTGGTTACCGCTTCCTGATTTGTGTAGGGGGTGATCGTTAGGTTGTAGCCCTGTTGCTTAAGCGCTGGATTAATAATGCTTTCAATATATTGATAGTCGGGCATCGAAGATGTGCTTAAGCAGGAAAAATTAAGCGGCTTGAGCTGGGTTGCATAGGCATTTATCGATAGCACGCAGGTGGCTATAACGGTAAAAGCCTGTATGAAGTTGGTCAGCTGTCTGTGCGTTAGTTGGACTTTCCGCATAGTGTATTCAACGTCAATAGTGTATCAAATGATCTTCATTGGAAGACTCTAATTGCTTTCGTAAAAGTTCTGTTGCCTGCTTTTGTAGGTAAATATGTTTACGGTGCAGCATGGGGTATACCGGGGCACCGTGGATGCTTCCGCTTAAATAAATGGGTACTTGCGAGTTGAGGTGTTGAAGCGATGGGCCGGCTGATTGAATAATATCGACATAGAAGTCCACCTCGCCTGCAGCTAATAATTGTAGGCCGGTGTGAGCGGAGTTGACTTGTTTAACGATGGGCAGGTATTGCCTCACTTTTTGGTTTACCGAGATGGTGCCTCGAACAACGGCCAAGCTGCTCTGCGGTGGGAAATCATGGATGCTATTGATTTCAGCTTCAGGGGTAGTGCTCCAAACCTGAAAACGGTTCTTCGTCAGTGGGACATCCAGTTTGGTGACATACTCTTGCATATTATTGGCAAAGAAATTGGTGCGGCCGCAGCTGCCGTCCATATTCCCGTTCTTTAGTTCGGCTATTTCTCTGCCGCGAGATATGCTCTGCAGGGTTATGTGATAACCCATGGTATTAAACGCCTGGTTTAACGTGTCGCCAACCACCTTAAAGTAAAGGTTCGAACTGGGGATGGCGCAGGAAAACTTCAGGGGCTTTAGGTTCGTTTTAGGAGGTTGATTTGGGGCCTGGGTGGCCTTGAAGGGCGATGTAGTGGTCTGCCGGGCAATAATATCTGATAGATCCCTAAGCAGGTGTTGGTGTTTTTTTAGCAGCAGGCCGTGCAAAGGAACAGAAAGTATATGGTTGTGGTATACCACTTTTTTAGCATAGGGAGACTCTTTAAGTTTCGGCATGCCAACGTGGTAATGCATTAGCAGGTCAATATCACCATCGACTAATGCTTGTATCATGGAGTCAGTGTTATTAAAGCCTTGGATTTTCTTGTAGCCCATGCTTTCGAGGTAAGTGGGTATAAAAAGGGCGTTACTGTTGTAGCCAATGACTTGGTCTTTTCTGGATGAAGGAAGTTGGTGGTCTGCTTTGGCCCAGGAGGAAAACTCCACCATGCGATAAGCGTGGGGGATTGACTGGGTGTTAGTTAAGCCACTTAGCTCTGAAAAGTGAGCAACGCGGCCGCAATCGCCGTCGACGCTTTCACTGCGAAGCAGATTTATGGCATCTTCTTTTGTCGCATGGCGCATTGAAAATTGATAGCCCAGCTTGGCAAAAGCGCGCCGATAAATCTTCTCGACATATTTATAGCCCGCTTCATGGGGTTTGCCTGTGCAGACGAATTGCATGGTTTTGGCGTTTGGTGTCGCCGGAACATGCTGAGCAAAACTATCAAGAGGCTGGCTGAAAAATAGCGCCAGCAAAATCGTGGTGATTACTGCAATCAAACGGATGCCTGGTGTTTTGTTGTTTTTATAGTGTGCCCACACAGTTTGTGGGTTACTGGCAGTATAAAGACGAGTATATGGAGATAGAAGGTATCTGAAGGGCTATTTTAATACTTTTTCGATATTGATGACGTGAAAGTCATTACCTGAGTTTATCCATTCTATATTGAAATCATACAGCGCCATGCCGTAACGCCTAGGTTCAGCACCGGCCTTTTGGTAGGCTGGCTGTGGTTGCTGGCTGATGATCTGGCTAATCAATTGTTGCAGGGAAGGATAGGTCTGGCTGTTTTCGGCGATCTGAGCCTGGGCTTTATTGCTGAAAGTCACCGGAATGGGTGTGCCGGGGGCGGAATCGGCAAAGCCGCCTTGTGCCTCCGGTAATGCGTCGGCATAGGGGATATAGGGTTTGATATCCAAAATGGGGGTCCCATCCACCAGGTCTATGCCGCTTAGCTCCAGCTGCCACTGGTTTCCCTTCTTGGTCACGCCCTCAAGCTTTACAACAGAAAGCCCAATGGGGTTGGGGCGGAAGGGGCTTCGTGTAGCAAATACTCCGAGGCGTTGATTGCCGCCCAGACGAGGGGGGCGAACCGTGGGTTTCCAGCCCTGATCCGCCACCTTATGGAAAACAAAGGTCAGCCACAGGTGGGAGAAATCCTCAATGCCACGGAGGATCTCTTCGCGGTTACAGTCACCCGATAGAATAAGGGAAGCTTCGGCTGCTGTTACCAGGCCCGGTTGGCGGGGGACGGCAAACTTCTCTTTATAGGGAGATTGGATAATGCCAACAGGCTTGAACCGATACTCTTCTGCCACAGAAGTCTATTCCTGGATATCCTGTTGGCACAGCTCGATGCCATCGCTGGAGGCTTCAATCCACCAAAGCTTTTTGCACCAGTCACCCAGGACGATGCGTTCTGCTGCTTGTCCTTCGATCTCCAGTGGATGGCGATCTGGGCGGTGGGTGTGGCCATGAATCAGGGTGGTGACTTTGGCCTCAGTCATAACCTTAACGACCTCATCGGGCGTTACATCCATGATGTCTTCCGCCTTGAGGCTGTTCATGGATTTGCTTTGCTCGCGCAGTTGTTTGGCGATGGCACGGCGCTCTGCAAGCGGTTTGGATAGCAGGGCCTCTTGCCATTGTGGGGATCGGGCCTGCTGGCGGAAAGCCATATATTCGGTATCGCTGGTACACAGGCTGTCGCCGTGCATGAGCAGCACTGGTGTGCCGTAAAGATCAACAATACTGGGGTCAGTTAGCAGGGTTGCGCCTGTTTCGCGGCTAAATTGCTCGCCGACCAAAAAGTCGCGATTGCCGACCATAAAGTAGAGTGGAATCTGCAGTTGGCTCAGGCGTTCAACGATCTCACGGTTAAAGGGGGCGTCATCATCGTCGCCGACCCAGACTTCAAAGAAGTCACCCAAAATATAAAGGGCATCCGCATTGGCGGCTTTTTGGTCAAGGAAATCGAAAAACGCCCGGGTGATAGCCGGGCGTGATTCATCCAGATGCAAATCTGAGATAAAGAGGGTGGTCATAGGGGGCGATTAACCTTCTACGGTCACCTTATCGATGGTGATTGGCTCAACAGGGACATCCTGGTGGAAGCCTGCGTTGCCGGTGCGCACGCCTTTGATTTGGTTAACCACGTCCATACCTTCAACAACTTTACCGAATACGCAGTAACCCCAGCCCTGAGAGTTCTTGGCAGTGTGGTTGAGGAAATCATTGTCTTTCACGTTGATGAAAAACTGAGCAGAGGCGGAGTGTGGATCCATGGTGCGGGCCATAGCGATGGTACCAGTCTCGTTTTTCAGGCCATTGTCGGCTTCGTTTTCAACGGGATCGCGGGTCTCTTTCTCGTTCATGTCGGCATCCATACCGCCGCCCTGGACCATAAAACCGTCAATTACGCGGTGGAAAATGGTGCCTTCGTACTGGCCTTCTTCACAGTACTGCTTGAAATTGGCAGCAGTTTTTGGGGCTTTTTCAAAGTCCAGTTCCAGTTTGATGTCACCAAAAGAGGTGTGTAGCGTGATCATGGCAGGCTCCTGTAGCTCTTCTCGAATAAAATCTGACCAGATAGGTGGAGAAGAACGGTAAAAAATCTTTAGTTTATAGGTGCTTAGAGCAACCCGAGGCGGCTATAATACGCCTTTTGCCGTTCGCTGGGAAATACCTCAGCGGCCCTCCCTGGACTGGTGATAGGGAAGGGCTTACATGAATCTCATACAGAGACCGAGGAAGACAAGACATTGTCCGAGAAAGCCGCATCTGAAAGTCGTCCGCTGAACTTTATCGAGCAGATCATCAAGAAAGATCTGGACGAAGGAGTGCATAGCAACGTTGTTACCCGATTCCCGCCGGAGCCCAATGGCTACCTGCATATCGGCCACGCCAAGTCTATTTGTCTGAACTTCGGTTTGGCGCAGACCTTTGGTGGTCAGTGTAACCTGCGCTTTGACGACACCAACCCCGAAAAAGAAGAGATGGAATATGTTGAATCCATCAAGCGGGATGTTGAGTGGCTGGGCTTTGAATGGGCCGGCGATGTGCGTTATGCCTCCAGTTACTTCGATCAGTTCTACGAGTGGGCGCTGCACCTGATTCGTGAAGGTAAGGCTTATGTCTGCCATCTGTCGCCGGAAGAAACCAAGGAATACCGTGGTTGGGCTACCAAGCCGGGTAAAGACAGTCCGTATCGTAACCGCTCAGTCGAGGAAAACCTGGCCGAGTTTGAAAAGATGCGTGCCGGTGAATACGACGAAGGTGCCTGTGTGCTGCGTGCCAAGATCGACATGGCCAGCCCGAATATGAATATGCGTGATCCGATGCTGTACCGGATTCGTAAACAGGCTCATCACCAAACCGGTGATAAGTGGTGTATCTACCCGACTTACGATTTTGCCCATGGTCAGGAAGATGCTATCGAAGGCATTAGCCATTCGATCTGTACTCTGGAGTTTGCCGATCACCGTCCGTTGTATGAGTGGTTTATTGAAAACCTGCCAGTACCGAGCAAACCTCGTCAGTACGAGTTTGCCCGCCTGGAACTGAACTATACGGTAACTTCCAAGCGTAAGCTGAAGCAGCTGGTTGACGAGAATCACGTCGATGGCTGGGATGATCCACGTATGCCAACCATTTCTGGTATGCGTCGCCGAGGCTATTCACCAGCTTCACTGCGCAACTTCTGCGAAATGATCGGTGTTACCAAGTCGGGCAGCACCATCGATGTGGGTCAGCTCGAATACTGTGTACGTGACGATCTGAATAACAATGCACCGCGTGCGATGTGTGTGATTAACCCGCTGAAGGTGACCATTGAGAATGTTAAGCCTGAAACCAAAAAGACCATGGTTCAGCCGGTTCACCCGAACAAGGAAGAGCTGGGCGAGCGTGAGTTGCCGTTCAGTCGCGAAATCTATATCGATCGCGCTGATTTTTCGGAAGACACAACGCTGTCGCGTAAGAAGTTTAAACGTCTGGTACTGGGTGAATACGTTCGCTTGCGTGGTTCCTATGTGATCAAAGCCGACGCGGTGATTACGGACGAAAATGGTGAGCCAACAGAGATTGTTGCAACTCTGGTACCTAAAACTGTAGGCGAGAATCCGCCGGAAGGCATTAAGCCTCGCGGCGTGATCCATTGGGTTGATGCCAATGACTGTGTTGATTGTGAAGTACGTTTATACGATCGCCTGTTTAACGATGAAGCGCCAGATGCAGGTGATAAGAATTTCCTGGATGCCCTGAATCCGGAGTCCCTGCAAATTATCTCTGGTTGTAAGGCTGAAAAAGGTTTGGTGAATGCTAGAGCGGAGCAAAGCTATCAGTTTGAGCGAGAAGGTTACTTCTGCCTGGATAGCAAATATTCCTCCGACGATAAGCTGGTCTTTAACCGTACCATTGGCCTCAAAGATAACTGGAAAAAGTAATGCATGATGCCCGAAGAAAATCGGACATTCGCGGAAAACACTATGAGCTTTACACTGTACAACACCCTGACACGCAAAAAAGAAATCTTTAAGCCCATTCACGAAGGCAAGGTCAATATGTACGTCTGCGGCATGACCGTCTACGACTATTGCCATATTGGTCATGCCCGTGTGCTGGTATCTTTTGATGTGATTACCCGTTACCTGCGCTCGCAGGGCTGGGATGTTAATTATGTGCGCAATATCACCGATATTGACGACAAGATATTAAATCGCGCCAATGAAAACGGTGAAGTTTATACCGATTTGACCGACCGTTTTATTACGGCGATGCATGAAGATCAGGAGCAGTTAGGCGTATTGCCTCCGGATCAGGAGCCCCGTGCAACATCGCATATCGACGGTATTATCGAAATGGTACAAACCTTGGTTGATAAAGGTTTTGCCTATGAAGCCAGTAATGGTGATGTCTACTACCGTGTCGATAAGTTCGAAGGGTACGGCAAACTGTCGGGCAAAAATCCAGAAGAGTTAAAAGCCGGTGCCCGTATTGAAGTCGGTGATGTCAAAGAAGACCCCCGTGATTTTGCTCTGTGGAAGTCTGCCAAAGAAGGTGAAGTATCCTGGGATTCCCCGTGGGGAGATGGTCGTCCAGGCTGGCATATTGAATGTTCAGCGATGAGCAAATCCTGCTGTGGCAGCAACTTTGATATCCACGGTGGTGGGCCTGACTTGCCATTCCCTCATCACGAAAACGAAATTGCTCAAAGTGAAGCCGCTAACGGTTGTGCTTATGTAAATTACTGGATGCATGCCGGTGCTGTGCGTGTTGATGGCGAGAAAATGTCCAAGTCGCTGGGTAACTTCTTTACCATCCGTGATGTACTGGAAAAGTACCAGCCGGAAGTGGTGCGTTATTTGTTAATCAGCCGCCACTACCGCAGCCCGATCAACTATGCCGAAGATAATCTTATTGAAGCCAAGGCGGGCCTGGAGCGATTCTATCAATCTCTACGTGAATACGGTGAGGTTGAGGCTTGGACTGTTGATGCGTTGAAAGGTACGCATTTTTACGAGCGCTTTGTTGCAGCCATGAATGATGACTTTAATACCAGTGAAGCATTGGCCGCTATGTTCGATTTGGTTCGCACCTTAAATACCGCTACGAAAGAAGGCGATATTGAGCAGGCGACTGAATTGGCCGGTCAGCTTAAAGGTATTGGCGCAATTTTTGGTATCCTGCAGGGAGATGCGGAAGCGTTTCTGAAAGCGGGCAGTGGTGATGAGATCAGCGCTGAAGATGTAGAAGCGTTAATTGCCGAACGCATTCAGGCTAAAGCTGACAAAAACTGGGGCCGCGCTGATGAGATTCGTGACCAGTTGGTAGAGCAGGGTGTCGTGCTGGAAGATAGTCCGCAGGGTACAACGTGGCGTCGTGGCTAAATAGAGATTAAGGAAAACACATGACCATAACCCCCGAATTTCGTTTTCGCCGTTTACGCCGCACACCTGTGTTGCGTGATCTGGTGCGGGAGAACAATTTGTCGGCCAATGATTTCATTCTGCCGATTTTTGTTGAAGAAGAAATTACTGAACCCGTCGCAATTGAGTCCATGCCGAGGGTTGTGCGTTATCCGGAATCCCAGTTGGCTGAAGTCGTTCAGCGTGCCTGGTCTAAAGGGATTAAGGCCGTACTGCTGTTTGGTGTCTCAACCCATAAAGACGATTGTGGTAGTGACACCTGGAATGATGATGGCTTGATGGCCCGTATGATTCGCACCGCTAAACAGGCACAGCCAGAAATGCTGGTTGCCAGTGATAACTGTTTCTGCGAGTACACGGTACATGGCCACTGTGGTGTCACCCATGACAATGACGTGGTTAATGACGCTACTTTAGAGAATCTGCAGAAGCAGGTGTTGGTCGCAGCCCGTGCCGGCGTGGACTTGATCGCACCATCAGGCATGATGGATGGCATGATCGCCGCTATCCGTGAAGCGCTGGATGATGGCGGCTTCTCACATATTCCGGTGATGTCCTATTCAACTAAATTTGCGTCAGCGTTTTACGGTCCTTTCCGTGATGCGGTGGACAGTAATTTTAAAGGTACCCGTGACAGCTATCAGATGGATCACGCCAATGGCCGTGAAGCCTTGGCAGAGTCCATGCAGGATGAGTTGGAAGGCGCTGACATTTTAATGGTTAAGCCTGGCTTGGCGTATCTGGATGTAATTGCCGATATCCGTAAACACTCAGATCGTCCGCTGGCGGTATACCATGTGAGTGGTGAGTACGCCATGATAAAGGCCGGTGCCGCCGCAGGCGTAATTGACGAAAAGGCCATTGTGATGGAAACCATGGTTGCCTTTAAACGTGCCGGTTGTGACCTGATAATTACCTATTATGCCGAGCAGCTGGCAGAATGGTTAAACGCTTAAACTTCAGTCACGGATAAGGAATACCATGAAAAAATTATTTTCTATTAGCACCATGATTCTATTGCTTACTGCCTGTGCACCTGAGGTCGGCAGTGACGCCTGGTGTGCCAATATGAAAGAAAAACCCAAAGGCGACTGGACTGCCAATGAAGCAAAGGATTTTGCCAAACACTGTGTCTTCAAGTAATTAGCGTAGTATGAATAAATATTTGGCCCTGTTGTGTCTGCTGTTAGTCGGTTGTTTATTGATAATGATGGGGCTGAATATGATTGCCGCTACTGATGAACAGCAAAATGCCGTAACCACCGTTGGCAGTGAAGCCTGGTGTGATGCCATGGTGGAAACCCCGAACAGCCAATGGACGGAGCAAACGACTCAGGACTTTGCTCGTCATTGTTTGTACGAGTAACGGCTTTTTACCTATAAATACTGACTGCCATGGAAGGTAGATAATAATAAATACCACGATTCAGTAACTGCATGTTTTTCTCTGATTCTCGACAGCATTTTTTTCGGCCACTTACCGGCAAATACCGGGAAGTGTTTGTTGAATGTCTGCGCCTGCTGTATCAACGCTTATACACAGATTTAACCGATTTTGGTCATGTGCGCAATCGCGACCAGATCGTAGATATCTTCCTTGAGGCCATTGCTCGCGCCCCGGTTATTGAAACCGATAGCGCGGAAGGTGAAGAGGAGGGCAGATTTAAAAATCAGCGTGAGTTAGCCGGTTTTATCCTCAACAGCCTGCTGGAACACGGCTGGCTGGAAAAGCAGGTGGATGAAGCCACGCTGCAAAGTTCCTATGCCTTCAGCAAAGTTGGGCGCATGTTCACCCAGCCTTTTGTCGATACTGACAGTTCCCGTTTTCGTACCCGTAACCGCAACACCCGCAATACGCGTAACAGCTTACAGGCCTTTTATGAACAGGGAGAAATCTATGACCTGCTCGATGCCTATGAGTATTCGGAGCGGATTATCAGTGATTTTACCGATGTGATCTCGGAGCTGGAAGATCGCAAGCGTCAGCTGGTGAAAGAGGTTGAGGCGCGTCAGTTGGTGCAACAGGCCACCGATGAATTTTTTGAGTTTATGGAGAACACCTTCAAACCGGATCTGGAGGTGCGATTGTCGGCGGATAGCGTCGAAAAGTACCGCGATCAAATTGCATCACTGATCAAGCAAATTCGCCGCAAACGCAAATACGGTGTCGGTGACGAAAAGGATATGGACTGGCGCGCGGTCATGGAACTGCGTTTACGGCGTCTGATGCCCAATCGTGTCGTCGATGGGCAGTCTATTCTCGAAAATCTGTTGCAGGGGATTGAGGATCGTCTGCGTAGTGCCTGCGAGGGCATGTTGCCGGCGTTGCGAAAATCCCTCAATAGTTTTACCCAGCGCGCCGATATTATTATGCGCCAGCTTAGCTATATTCATGCCCAGGGGGATGATGATGCCCTGGCAGCCTGTAAAGTGTTGGCTGAGAAATCCGTCCAAGAGCAGGATCAGCGTCTTGCTGCCGCAGCAGAACACCTAACCGGTTTGCAGTTGGGTTATATTGATCCGGGGCAGATTCTATTGCGCACCCGCGCCAGTAGGCGGGTGGTTATGAGTCGTGTCGCCGAGGATAAGGCCCTCGATGAAACAGCCCGTCGTGAAATCTTTGTCCAGCAAGCGCTGGATAGAGCCTTTAGTATTCAGGGCGGCGATATTCGTCAGTATATAGCTGAAACTCTGGCCCAGACTGGCCGCATAAATACCCGTCACCTTCCTATCAATACCGCTCGGGACTTGTTGTCTGTCGCCCATGCCATTGAAGTCGGTGCGGCAGAGAACTTATCGTCGGAATACAGCTTTCGTGTCAGCCCGGTGAGTGAAGATGATGATGGCCGCCAATGGTTGCCTGCCGATGTGGGCTTGCTTGACGATGAATACTTTGGCCGTCGGGATGAATTTGTCATTGAGATTAAAAGCGAATTAAAAGCTCAGCTCCAGGAGAGCCTCTAGTATGTCGACTTTGCAAGCGGTTCTGTTTGAGAAGCTAACTGCTGAAAATCTACGTGAATCCGATTGGCTGGAGCTGCTTCAGCGCCTGTTGGATTATGGCGTATTGTGCCGTGCTGAAAGTCAGGTGGAGGCCGAGCTGTACGACCGCTATGTGCGTATTGAGTCCCTGGTAGATGACTATTTGGCGCTGATGGGCGTACGCCTACATCACGATTCCCGTTTTCAATATGTGCGCCTGGTACCTCCCGGTGCTCGTGTTCCCGGTGTCGATGATGAGACGGATACCCCGTTTAATGGTGGCTTCAGGGCCAAACTTAATCAAAATGAAGTGGCTCTGATTTTATGTCTGCGCACCGAATACGATAAGGCGTTACGTGAAGGTCAGGTTGATGAGGGCGGTTGCGTTAACTTATCCATTGAAGCGTTGGCTTTATCTTTAAAGAATTTGCTGTCGCGATCGCTGCCGGAAAGTCAGCAGGAGCGAAAGTTGTTGTTTAAGCGTTTGCGTCAACTGCGTGTCATTCGGTTTGGAGCCGAAGCGGATCTGGGGGATGGTGAAAGCTGGATTAAAGTGCGCCCGATGATTGTTAATCTGGTCAGCAATGAGGTGATTGATAGCTTAATCGCAGATGCAGGTGAAATGGTTGACGATGTTGTTGAGTCTTCGGTTAAAGAGGAAGAAATAGAAGCCTCCCTGGCTGCAGCAACTGATAAGGGTTCTCTTTTTGGTGATGAATCCTCCGCGGAACTGGAGGAGTCCTGATATGTATTTAAAGAAGTTTATCTATGTAAACTGGGGCAATATTCCCCATGCCGAGTTTGATTTTGGCCCCATTAATCTGTTCTCCGGTGGTAATGGCTCTGGCAAAACAACAGCGGCGGATGCTATTCAGACGGTGATGACTGCCGCCCACGATAACCTGTTCCATTTTAACCCCGGCCAGGATGAATCTACCCAGCGAGGCCGCGGTGGTAAGCAGGTTCGCACCTTGGCCTCCTATGTGTTGGGGTGTGATGATGGTGCCTATGCGCGACCGGATTCATGCGATGGTTATCTGGCTGCCGTTTTTGCGCCAACGCCCGGTGAAGATGGTGAAGGCTTTACCGCATTATTGGCCATGCGGGCTTTTGTCGAGAAAACCGGCCAACAAAAAACGGCGCGCCTGGACGATAGCCTGTTTTTTATTCTGCCGGATGTGAGTTTATCCCTCGGTGACCTGGTGAAAGAGGATGTGGGAGGACGCTATGTTTTCCCTATGGATAAAGTCTACGCTCAGTTGCGCCAGCAGTTTGGTACGACCAGTGTCGAGAAGTACGACAAAAAGAAAGCCTATCTCTGCCGTCTCTACGGCGTATTACGCGGCCGCCGTGATGCGGTATCCGAGCGGGAAGCCATGAATGCAGCGCGAGCATTTTCGCGTTTTATGGCCTACAAACCCATCAAGGGCATAGATGAATTTGTCGCCAACGAAGTGCTTGAGCCCCGTGATCTGGGTGATGCTATTCGCGACGTGTCGGCCATGTTAAAGCGTATTCACGGAATGGAGCAGGATGCCCGGGAATTGCGTGAAGCGACTGATCGTCTGTTGGCTGGCCGTGATTGCGCCGATGCTTTTATCGATCAATGGCTAGAGCAGCAATTGATGCAATACAGTTTGGCACGCAGTCGTTATAACCAGTGTCAGTCCCGTTACCTTAGCGAAAAGCAAAAGCAGCAGCGTTTACGTGAGCAGTTACAGGGTAATGAACGAGACGCCGAGCTGGCTGAGCAGCGACGTAAGGAGTTACGCCAGCAGTTGCTGGAGTTGGAGGCGCGTCGTTTGCAAGTCCCGGCTCTGCGGGATAAGGATCAGCTGGAAAAAACCATTGCTGAGCTCGATAACAATATGCGCCAATCGGTTGCGCCGCTGCTAACGCAAGATCAGCAATTGCGCAGTAACCGTCAGGCAGCGGGACAGATTCAGCGGGCGATTCAGCAAACCTCCATTCAGCTAACGGTTAATGGCTTGGCAGATAAGGCCTTGATTAAAGCTGCCAGTGATTTAAGTCAGGAGGCTTCGTCGGTAGATTTTCAATCGCTGTTTAATCGCGACTGGATTGATATCAGTCCGTTGGAAGGACACCTTGATGAAGCGCTGGCGATGCAACAACTGCATAATCGTTTTGCCGAAAGCTGGTTGGTGACTGACGGTGGTGACAGCAGTTTACGTGATCAATTGGCGCAGGAACGCGATAAACGTCGCCACGCCAGCGACCGATTGCAAAAGCAGGTCGCCGCCAAGAATAGTGAAATTCAGCTGCTGGAACAGCGTCAGTCCGTTTATCCCACTTATGTGCGTGTAGCGCTTGAGACGATTAATAGGCAGTTACCTGATGCGGATGCCCGTGTGCTCTGCGATTACGTTGAAGTGGTTGATGAACAGTGGCAGTCCGCTATCGAGGGTTATATAGGAGGCGCACGCTTTGGCATCATTGTTGAAGACGAATTCGAAGCTGATGCAATAAGTTTGGTGCGCCGCCTACCCGGTGGCAGTAAGGCCAGGGTTATTCAGGGTCATAAAGCCCGTCGCGATGCCGAACGCCTGGGCCAATTGCCAAGTGATTCCATCATGCATGTGATGAGCTTTGGCCATGCCACAGCGGAAGCCTATCTGATGGCCAGTTATGGCCAAGTCCAGCGCGTCGATAACGCTGATGAGCTTCGTCACACCCGACGCGGTGTGACTCGTGATTGCATGGGATCTGGCAATTACGCCATGTTTCGCTGCGATTTGGGAGATAGTGATTTGGTGTTTGGCCAGGCGGCTCGGGAAAAAGCCCTGGCAGCCAAGCAGGATGAATTGCAACAGTTGCAGATGGAGTGGCAGGGCAGTGCTGACAGTGCCAATGAATGTCAGCAGTTGCTACAGGCGGTAGATCAGTTAAAAACCATTGATTATGCCGATCAGTTAAACGGTATGTTGGCCTTACAGCGACGTTTGTTAAATGCGGAAGCCAGTTTAAAGCAGTTGGATCTGACCGACTTTACTGAGCTCGAGGCCCAGCTTGAGCAACTGAAATCCGATGAAGGTGAGCTCGAGTCGAAACTCAAGACGTTGGAAGATGCTCGGGTAGATGTTAAAAGTGATCTCAAACGTGCCAATAATCGCTGTGAGGATCTGGGTGCTGAGCAGGACGATACACTGGATGCACTGGATACGGCCGAAGACAACCTGCGTAGCCTGTCGACAATTTGGGCTGACTTCGATATTGAGAAGCAGCTGGCTCAGGCAGACGAGCTAGTAGAGCTGCATAACCTTGAGTATTTCCTCAACAGCGCAGCCAGCCTGGACGGTGAGCTCAATAGTCTGTTGCATACTTTGCAAAAGCGTATTTTGGAGCATAACCAGCTCTGTAATGGCGCCGATGCAATTGCCTTTGAGCTGGACTTTGGCGATAGCCTGGGGCGGGCCAACTTTAAGCGGGTGTGTGAGCTGCAAAGGCAGCTGGACAGCCTCTATAACCGCTACAAAAATAATATTCTTGCCAAGCGTCACGAGGAGCTGGTTTCACTGCGTGAAAGCTTCAATAACGCCTTTGTGACTAACCTCTGCCATTCTATCTTCCAAGCGATTAATGACGGCAAGAAAGTGCTGGAAGAGTTGAATAAGGAACTTGAGCATCACCGCTTTGGTGCTGACCGTGAGAGTTTTGAGTTTGGCTGGGAGTGGGTGCCTGAGTTTAAGGATTACTGGCAATTCTTTAAGGCCGTTATTGACAACCCAAGCTTGGGCGATGGCGAAACCCTGTTCGACATGAAGCTCAGTGGTAAACATGAGGCGGTGCGGGATCGCTTGATGGCGATGCTGCTGGATGAAGATGCCAATAAGGCCTTGCGCGAGCTCAACCGTATTGCCGATTACCGCAACTACCGCTGCTATGAAATTTATAAAAAACCTGAAGGCAAGGCACCGATTGCCCTCAGTCAGTACGGCACAGGCTCCGGTGGTCAGTTGGAAACGCCGGCTTATATTATCCGTAGTGCAGCCATTACCTCGGCATTTCGCTTTAATGAGGGCAAATCTCACCTGCGCATGGTGCTGGTGGACGAGGCCTTCTCGAAGATGGATGAACACCGATCCAAAGAGGTGATCAACTATTTGACTGAAAGCCTCGGTCTGCAGCTGATGTTTATTATGCCGTCGAGCAAGTCTGGGCCGTTTATGGATCTTATCAGCAACCAGTTTATTTTTAGCAAATGTCCAACTTCACAGCCCATGGGGGAACTCATGACGCGGGTATTGGTCGATAGGCAGCAGTGTGACAAAGAGAAAATTGCTGCTCTGATGGCCAACCATCGTCGCACCATTCGCCAGCAGGCGTCGTTGGATTTTCTTGAAGAAGTAGAAGTTTAACCCCGGCAGGGGATATCAATCTCAGAGGTTTATGTGATGGGTAGTACGCGCAATGATCAATTGCAGCAAATTTTCTTTCGAATTCGCTCAAACAAGGTATTCGAGTTCTTTGTTATCGGCGTCATTATTTTCTCGGCATTGGTGATTGGGGTAAAAACCTATGAGCTGCCACCTGTGTTTGTTCAGGTTGTTGGTGTTTTAGATATTTTCATTACACTGATTTTCCTGGTGGAGATTATTATTCGCTTTCTGGGTGAAGAGGATAAAAAGCGCTTCTTTAATAAAGCCTGGAATGTCTTTGATACGCTGATTGTGATTATGAGTCTGGTGCCCATCGAAGACAGTGAAATGGCTTTGATTGGTCGTTTGGTACGGATCTTCCGTGTATTGCGGATGGTATCTATTATTCCTGAGCTGCGATTACTGCTGAATTCGCTACTGACCGCGTTGCCGCAACTGGGTTATGTGATGTTGATGATGTTTATCATCTTCTATATCTATGCCGCTGTAGGCAGTACTTTCTTCGCCGAGATTAATCCAACCTTGTGGGGCGACATCGCCGTAAGTCTGCTGACCCTGTTCCGTGTTATGACCTTTGAGGATTGGACGGATGTGATGTATGAGACCATGACGGTTTATCCGCTCAGCTGGGCTTTCTACCTTACCTTTATTTTCTTTACTGCCTTTGCCTTCCTGAACATGGTGATCGGTATTGTGGTTAATGTGCTGGAAGAGGAGCATCAGCGGATTGCCAGGGCCGAGGCTGAGGCGGCCGGGGAGCCGACCTTGAAGGATCTGCAAAATCAGCTTGATGAACTGAAAGCGCTGCTGCAAAAACAGCAGTAGTACTAACGCCGGGGTACGACCCGCAGGGTCGGACCCCTCACATCATCGCTGTCTGGGGGCTCAAGCCTAGCCGGGGTCTGACCCTGCGGGTCAGACCCCATTTAAAATATCTATCTCTCAGCTTCTCCCAATTGCCATCGCTACAATACGACGGTATTCATGAATCTAAGTCACACTTTCTACATTAAAGCCCCTGACAATTTGGCCGATAAATTGCTCTAGCGTTACTCAGAGTTAAAACAATAAGCAAAACGCCAAATTTTTGCCTTCATTGAGGTCCACTCGATTGAGGCTGTTTAGGAGGAGTTAGCGATGCAGCGAAAGGATCGTCATCAAGCCCCTGTAAGTGGTGAGCTGGTCAATGCCAATGATTGGCAGCAGGCCAGATTGCATTTTCACCGTCAGAAACTGGTCAGCCTAGGCCAAATCGTTGGTATCAAACTGCAGCAGCAGGGCAGGAATAGCCTGTCTGGTTCCCATTGAGTGTCAATCTCAGCTAAGCTTGCAGCACTCTTCATTGCGTCCTGAAATACGGCTAAGTGAGTTGTGCTGTGGGTTTGATGTTAAGGCTGCTGTTGCTAGCTGTTGGTTTATATTCGCAAGGTTCAATTGCTGCTCCTGAGGGGTTACCGGACAACTATCCTGAGACCCGTCAACGGGTCGACAGTCAGGCGTTTCCCTGGCGGGCTATTGGCCAGTTAAATATGGCTGGGCGCGGCTCCTGTACGGCCACACTGGTCGGACCTGATGTTATTGTCACCGCTGCACACTGTTTGTGGAACAAGGATACGGGGCGCTGGTTTCCTGCCGATTTTGTTCATTTTGTTGCGGGTTTCTCTGGCGAGGAGTATCAGGCTCATAGCAAAGGCAAACAGATTTATACTAATCCCGCCTATGATCCGACGCTTGAGTCAAATTTAACCAATGCCAGTACTGATTGGGCGCTGATAAGGCTTCAAGAACCGATCGGGGATTCGCTTGGCTATCTTCCCGTTTACCAGGCCAAAAACAGTGCTCAACATTGGTTGCAGGCGGGCTATCGGCTTGATCGCTCTTATGTATTAACCGTTCATGATAACTGTCAGTTGCAATCTCTGTCGGTAAAGCAGATTGCGGGACTGGCTGGTCATTATTGTGACACTACCCAGGGTGACTCCGGTGGTCCCATGCTGGTTAAGCTGGAGCAGGGTGTTGCTGTGGCAGGTGTTTATATTGGCCGCATGCAAGCCAACAACCTGAGGCTGGTGGTGCTGTCTCAACACTGGCAAAAAAGACTAAAACTCTGGTTACAAAAGTAAAGCCCTGGCAGGGGTGATACAATCCTCACATGTCGACTCATTCATCTTTTCTGCAGATATTAGCTGGTCCCAGAGCTTTTAAACATATTCATGAGCACGGACTGTCCCCTCAGCATGTTGGCAGTGTATTTGGCGCCTCCGGGGCGGCCAAATGGTTGGCTATTTACGGCCTGGATCAGGCTATTTTTTCCCGTTGGCTGCTGAACGCTGAGCAACCCATTCAGCTTTTTGGAACGTCCGTGGGTGCATGGAAATTGGCTGCTGCGGCGCAGCGAGATCCGGAAGCGGCGTTAATGGCATTAGCCAATGCCTATGTTGCCCAGTCCTATGGGCACAAGGCAACAATGGAAGATGTCGTATCAGAATGCAAAAGAATCCTGGCAGCTTTTCTTCCACCGGAAAAATTCACTGAAATTCTTCAGCACCCGATTTACCGGTTTCATTTTGGTGCGGTGCGATGCATTGGTGGCTTAAGCAGTGAAAAATCATTGCGTCTGGGTGGCAGTTTGGCCAAAGCTTTTTGGCGCAGTCGCAAGGGGCGCAATGCGTTAGAGCGTCAGGTGCAAAGAATTGTTTTTAGTGATCCAAGGCAGCAGGCACCGCTGGTGTCCAATGACGGCTATGAAACTGAATCGGTCGTTTTAACGGTAGATAATTTTTACCCGGCCATTACCGCTTCGGGGTCTATTCCCTTTGTTATGCCTGGCGTAACTGATATTCCCGGGGCAAAACCTGGCGTTTATCGTGATGGGGGGCTGCTTGATTATCATCCTGTGCCCGGATATTTTTGGCAGGATAATAAGCTGATTCTCTATCCCCACTTTTACCCTTATTTAAAGCCGGGCTGGTTTGATAAATTTTATCGCCAACGTGTGGCATCACGAGATTTGCTGGATAATGTAATTATTCTGGCGCCTACACAGGCCTTTGTAGAATCATTACCTTTCCAGCGCATTTCCGATCGTAAAGATTTTAAGCGTTTTCGCGGCAGGAATGAGGAGCGAATGGAAATCTGGCATCAGGTAATGGCACAGAGTCATTATTTGGGGGAAGAGTTTCTACAGCTGGTAAATTCAGGTGATATAGCCAGTCAAGTACAGCCGCTTTAGTTGTAAATATATGTCGTGCCTAAGCAAGAGAGGTTTAACCGCAATGGCAAGTTCCAGTAATGCATTTTTTCATACTTCGGACGGAATAACATTTATCGGTAATGATGCCGCCAGGGGGCCGTGGATGGCCGATGCCTGCCACGCCGGACCTGTGACCGGTATTATTGCTCGAGCTTTTGAGCTGCTGGTCACGGATAAACAATTATTAAAGTTGTCGGTGGAATTGTTAAAACCTGTGCCTATGGATGGTTTTCAGGTGAATACCGAGATTACCAAAGCGGGCAGGGCGGTAACCACCGCATCGGCTGACATTGTGGATTTACAGGGCAAGTTAATTGCAACAGCCAGCAGTTTACATATGGTGGTGCAGGACCTTGGTGAGGTGCCAACAGCGCCATTTGAATCCCATCGATTCAGTGATTCTGTTCCCGGTGGTTTTCCTATTGAAAAGACCAGCCACGGTTTGCCAGGCTTTAGCAGTGGTATTGAGGTTCGATACCCACCTGGTCATGATAATTCACCGGGTCCGACATCCATTTGGATGAAAACGCTTCCGTTGCTTGAAGGAGAGGAACCGTCAGCTTTTCAAAAATTATGCCCGCTGGCAGATTGCGGTAACGGTACTTCCCGAAATCAGAACGGCTTTGATATTCGTTTTATGAATCCGGATATCACGATTGTGATGCATCGAGCGTCTTCGGCTGACTGGTTGTTGTCTTCGGCAGAATCGCATTGGCAGCCGACGGGTTTAGGTTTGGCTCAGGCAAATTTGTTTGATGAGCTGGGACCTATTGGGTCGGTTATGCAGACATTGTTGTTGCAAAAGTAATTATTTGTAAGAGTTTTTTAACGAAATTGTGGCACTTGTAGTGAAGTATAGTCTTCCAGCGCACGCTGTTCGGCATCCACTCTCGTTTACAAGCAGCGCTCTGCGTCGGCGTCCTGCCTCCGAAGGCCCTGGAAGACTATACTCCACTACAAGCTTAAGCCGTACATTTGTGATTCTTAAGTTTGCTTTTACTAAATAGTTTTTATGTACTGCCAACCTTTGTCCGTCATCACTGACCGATGCATAGTATCAGTCTCACGAATATCACCGGTTTTATAACCCGCATCCTCTTCATACAGTGTTACAGCACCGGCATTACCTAAAACATCCCTCGTAATTTCACCAACAATAAGATTCGGCAGGTGTCGGCGCAAAGGACGTTCACGGTAAAAATTAAGCGCTTCTTCGGTATTGTGTGACTGTGCTAATTCCCAGAGTGTTATATAGGTAGGTGGCAGCAGGGCGAGACCTTCCTGGTGGTGGTCGTCGAGGGCTTTTTGCGGTGCCATCCACTGGTGAGCAACAATTTCCCCTTCATCGATCGTTACCGGAGTATCTTTGTCGATAGCGCAAATATAAAAACTGGTGGCGAAGCGTTTGCGTTCATTGGTGGGAGTTGTCCAGTGGGCGCAGGCGACCAGCTGGTCAGGTGCAACGGTGACGCCGGCTTCTTCTACGCATTCACGGGCTGCGGCACGTCGAGAGGCGGATTCTATGTCGGTATGATCATCTCCGTAATCAGCTTCATCTACCCGGCCTCCGGGGAATACCCAGGCGCCGCCAGCAAATTTAATCGCAGCTGCACGCTGTAATAACAGGGTTTCCAAGCCGTTGTCACCGTCACGGATAATGACAACGGTAGCGGCGGGAAAAGCTTCGGGTGGGGTGGGTACTTGTTCGGTAGACATCGCCGTTTATCTCTCTCACTTTGTTCATTCTTTTTTGTTGATGCTTATACTAGTGTTTTTAAGGTGCAGAGGCCACTGTGTTGCTGGGGCTGGATCTCTTTCGAGTGTAACGGCATACTGCGCGCCCAGTTTAAAGGCAAGATTTTGGACAGACAGAAGGCGTCATCATGAAAATTGAAAAAGATCGGGTTGTACGATTTCACTATCGCTTATCGGAAGTTGAGGGGCCGGAGCTTGAGTCTTCACACGATGGTGACCCCATGGAATATCTTCATGGCCAGCAGGGTATGATGATTGGCTTGGAGGATGCCTTGGTTGGTCGGGAGACGGGTGATGTCTTCTCGGTAACTCTTGAGCCCGCATTGGCTTACGGCAAGCGCCGAGAGAATACCACTCAGCGGGTGCCGCGAAAACATTTGCTGACCAAAGGTAAGTTGAAGGTTGGCCAGGTTGTGCACGTGAATACGGAGCAGGGTCCAAAAGAGGCAACGGTTATCAAGGTTGGCTTGAAGTCTGTGGATATTGATTCAAACCATCCGTTAGCCGGTAAAACGGTGACCTTTGATATTGAGGTACTGGATGTGCGTGAGGCCACTGCGGAAGAGGTAGCTCATGGCCATGTTCATGGTAAAGGTGGCTGTGGGCAGTAATCCCTTTTAGGGGACTTGTTTAGAGTTTGACTCCGGTCAGTACTTCAATCCAGCCTTTGGCGCTATGGCCGCTTTTCATGGCGCCCAGGGTTTCTTCGCTCATATCGACTGCGCCTAAAGCGATATCAATGGCAGCGCTGTGATATACCGCATCGGGCTGTAGATTGGTGCTGTCTTTGGCTGCGCGCTCGGCAAAGTGTTTTACCAGTGTGTTGATATCGGCTTCGCTGATATCGTGTTTTTCGAGAATCTTGTGGTATTTCATAGGGCGCTGCCAGAGGTAAATTTCGGGGCAAGTGTACCAGAAGGTTACCTGGCCCAGCTAGGGTGGTCATATGGGGATGACCACCCGGGCAGGGTCATTAGGCGCGACGGCGTTTAAATGCATGGCCGCCCATAATGGCGAAGGTTCTCAGTACCGAGCGCCACGGGCTCAGATTGGGCTTAGGGCCTTTGCCACGTCCTATGCGATCGAGCTGGTGTTCGTACCAGGTCAAATCCAGCATGCTCATAAAGTCGAGTTTGGCAAAACCTGTGGTCAGCGTTTTGAGTTCTATTTTGTGCTGATTGTCGGCCATCAGCTTGTTGGGCAGATCCGGGTCAACGGCTAATGGGCGGGCAATACCGATCATGTCTGTTGCGCCTGATTCCAGGGCCTCATTCATTGCTTCTGCGGAGCGGAATCCTCCAGTAACTACCAGTGGAATGCTTAATAGCTTGCTGGCTTTTTCGGCGTAATCCAGGAAGTAGGCTTCACGTTTTTTTGTACTGTCTTTAACTTCGGAGCCGACCATGGCGGTGTGCTCGTAATTGCCGCCTGAGACTTCAATCAAATCGATGCCTTCTTCTTGCAGGGCTTTGATAACTTCCATGGAATCTTCTTCGCTGAAGCCGCCTTTTTGGAAATCAGCAGAGTTGAGTTTGATACCTACTGGATAGTCGCTGCCGACTTCATGGCGAATAGCGCGGTAGATTTCCAGGGCAAAGCGCATGCGGTTTTGCAGGCTGCCGCCCCATTGGTCTTCACGTCGGTTGTGGTGAGGCGAGAGAAATTGATTGACCAGGTAGCCGTGTGCCGCGTGTATTTGAACACCACTAAAGCCACTGTCTTTTGCCTGTTTGGCGGCCCAGGCGAAGCGCTGAATTAAGTTTTCAATCTCGGATTCTGTCAGGGCGCGCGGTGGGTTAAACATATCTTCCAGACCATTGCCGAGTGGTACAGCGGAAGGTGCGACAGGTTCTTTGCACAGCATATTGGGGATTTGTTTGCCTGGGTGGTTTAGTTGCATCCACAGTTGCGTATCGTTGGCGGTTCCAGCCTGAGCCCAGCGTTTAAATAGACCCAGATCCGATTGCTGGTCGAGTACAACATTTTTGGGCTCACCCAACGCGTTGCGATCAATCATCACATTGCCGGTAACCAAAATACCGGTGCCACCTTCAGACCAGGTTTTGTAGAGGTGAATCAAGGCGTCGGTGGGGGCATGATCACGATCTCCCATTTGCTCACTCATGGCAGATTTGAAAATACGGTTTTTACTGGCCACGCTTGGGGTGATTTGCAGGCGTTGGTTAAGGGGCGATGCAGTGTTACTCATGGTCTAACTCCCGGTTGCATAGGCTGGATTGGGCAAAGGTTGTCTGTCCCTGTGGGGTGATCAGGCTACTTAATAGCGTCCAGAAGTGATCGAGCAGAGACTGTGGGTTTTGGGTGATTTGTGCGTGCAGCAGGGCGCCTTGCCAGCTGTTATAAAGCAGTTGAGCAATGGCAGCAGCATTTATATCGCTGCGTATATCGCCTTCCTGTTGGGCCGTAGCGATGGCAATCTGGATGATATCGACCCACTCTTGCTCTATGCCTTTGATCGTTTGGCGGCAGCAGTCACTGGCGTCGGCTATTTCCGCTGCCATGGCGCCCAGTAGGCAGGCGCAGGCTTTGTCTTCGCTAACCCAGGCTTGCACTTTGTAGGCGAAGGTACACCAGAGCTGGATCAGTGCGGGCTGATCTGAAAGGTGCTCGACACGGGCCGCCATTGCTTGCACTTCCTCGGCACCGTAGTGCTCGATAATTTCTTTGACGAAGGCTTCCTTGCTGGCGAAAAAGTTATAGAAAGAGCCTTTTGGCACGCCTACAGCATCGAGTACAGCCTTGATACCGGTACCGTGGTAGCCCTGGTTGATCAGTAATTCAGTACCGGTATCCAGTAGCTGTTGTTTGGTGTGGTCGCTTTTACGGGGTCGTGCCATGGGGTGCTCTATAATTAATATTGGACCGGTCGTCTGTTAATGGGTAGTTTAAAGACGGTTGGCTTGGAATTCAAGAGGGGGCTATGCTGAGCTCAATTCTTGTATATTGAAATGGCTGGTTTCTGTTTCAGAAGGGGACACCTATACTGATGGCAAGGAGCGCAAATCTTGAGGGCGGGATGGCAATCAGACAGATAGGGAAGCGGGGCTTACTGTTTACCCAGTCGGAATTGGTGTGCTGGCGAATCTATCGACTTTATCAGCGGCAGCAGCTGCTAAATGATCTAATGGCTTGGGGGAATGTGTTCTGGCCCAGATTTTTGCGACGTCTGGAATGGCCCGAAGCCTATACCCTTAAGGTGATCCAGTTATTGATTGTTTTAGCGGTATGGCCTCTGCTGTTAATCGGTGCCCTGCTGCAGATGCTGGCTAAATGGTTGTTGTTCCCGGCGCGATTCCTGGCCACTTATTTTACCCCTAAGAAATTACAAGCACCTGGTGAAAAATCCCTGCTGGGTTTGCATAACGCCTTTGTTTCGGCCTCGGTATCCTCTGTCAGCCTATCGGATTCCTTGTATGTCGGCTGTATCGACGAGTGGGTTGAGCAGCTCTATGGGGCTGAAGTTGCTGGGAAAAAGAGCCTCAGTTTGTATATCAAGCAACTGGAGGAGGAGCGGCGGGGGCTGACGATGGAGGTTAACCTGGAGGCGAGTTTGCGTGATGAGCTGGCCGTAGCCCGTGAGCGTTTGTCACGGGACCTGGGCCATTATCTGGTCGATGAGTGCAAGGTTGCCTAGCTTTTTGAGTTAAGGCCCTAGGGTACAACCTAAGGTGTTACATCGTAGGGGTTACGCTTCAGGTAGGGGCGTATTTCTTCGTGACAATAATCGAATATGTCTTTGACGTTCGGTAGCAGGCCAACTTCCATGCGTCGCGATAGCATGGTGATGGGAAACAGGCAGTGCTGGGTATCTTCGACGCACAGGGCGCGACTACGACCCAGATTGTCCTCGTATACCTGCCACACCATACCAAACTCCTGTGCCATTACGTTGCCCAGCACAGCACCCATAGCCTGCAGCCGCAGGCGATCATCCTTGGCGATCAATCCTCTGTTGATAATGCGCTGCAGAAGCTCGAGGTCATCGGTGCTATTGCGAATCTGCGAACCCAGGTTGCCCCGGGCAATTTCATCAATGCGTTCAACCTGGTGTTCCAGGTGGTTTTTGTCGAGCCAGCCCAGATCAAAAACCTCGACTTTCTTTTTGTCTTGAGCCTGAGCCGGAGTACTTAACAGGATAATGCAGGCGAGTGCTAAAAGGTGCTTCAGTAAATACATAGTGATTCTTTGGTATGGGTTAACGCAGTTCGCATTATAGGCAGTAGCCTGGGGCTTACTCAATGATCCTAACGGGGGTTGGGTGTAATTCAGACAGCGGAATTGACAGGCCCTTTTCCATAACCACTCGCACATGCTCTCTCTGCAATTGGCGAGGCTCGCTAACGCCACAGGCATGGGCAATCAAGCCCACACCATAGGTCATATTGGCGTGGTACTGCTGTACGCGCACAGATTTGGCCTGAGGGTTTAAGCCGCGTTGCAGTTTCGGGTCATGGGTGGTGATACCGGTAGGACAGGTGTTTTTATTACACTGCAGGGCCTGAATGCAGCCCAGCGAGAACATAAAGCCGCGGGCACTGGTGACAAAGTCGGCCCCGACTGCCAGGGCCCAGCCAACGCCGGATGGAGTGATCAGTTTGCCGGAGGCGATGACTTTCACCCGTTGGCGGAGATTGAAGCGAACAAGCTGATCTACCAGCCAGGGCAGGCTTTCCTTGAGGGGCAGGCCAACATAGTCCAGCAGTGGCTGCGGGGCTGCGCCAGAGCCACCATCAGCGCTGTCGACGGTAATAAAGTCAGGGGCTGATTCCGGACCGCGCTGCTCAATCAGCTCAAACAGATCGATCAGCCATTGTTGTTCGCCGATAACGGCCTTAAACCCCACAGGTTTTCCGGTAATCTCCCGAATCTGTGCCACCATATCCAGCAGGTCAGCCGGGCAGCGTATATCAGGCTGTCCGTTCGGGCTGATGGATGCCTCTCCCTCGGGAATACCGCGGGCTTCTGCAATCTCGGCGGTGACCTTGTTGGCCGGTAGTATGCCGCCTTTACCGGGCTTGGCGCCTTGGCTGAGTTTAATTTCAAACATCTTTACCTGTGGCTGGCTGGCAACAGCGCGCAGTTTGTCCGGATCAAGTTTACCTTGCTCATCCCTGACGCCGTATTTGGCCGTGCCAATCTGGAAGACAATATCTGCTCCACCATTAAGGTGAGCGCGAGATAGGCCGCCTTCACCGGTATTGAGCCAGCATCCTGCTTTGGCGGCGCCTGCACTCAGGGCTTCAACAGCAGGCTTTGATAAGGCGCCAAAGCTCATGCCTGAAATATTAAACAGCGATGAGGTGGTATAGGGCTGCTTGCAGTGGGGGCCGATGGTGACAGGGCTGGGCTCGGCTGCGTCTTCCTGTAATGTGGGGAAGGCGGAATTTAGGAACAGTACCGAACCTACTGGCGAAAGATCACGGGTTGAGCCAAAGGCCAAATTACGATCAACGTTCTTGGCTGCACGATATACCCAGCCACGCTCGGCGCGGTTAAACGGCAGCTCTTCCCGATCCAGGGCAAAGAAATACTGACGGAAGAATTCCCCAAGGTGTTCAAACCAATAGCGAAATCGTCCAATCACCGGATAATTGCGGCGGATGGTATGCCTTTGCTGGGTGATATCAATAAAGTAGAGGGCAAGTACCGTTAAGGCCCCAATACCGATAAGCGTGATAAACAGAATGGAAAGAAAGGCCAGGGCGTTGAGGGTAAAGCTATCGAGCATTGGGCATCCGTTGTTGTTTTTTTATACATATCCAGAATCTTCATTATAGCGAGACGTGGCTTCTGTTGTCTGCACTGGCATATAATACCGGCCACTTCATTTCCTAACCATTTAGTAACTGTGAGGAACCTCCATGGCTATAGCCCACTGCGTAGTACACGGCATCCGACGTGCGGGTTTAAGTGCGCCTGTCGAGCTATCTCTGGCAGAAGATAAATTGGCGATTAACGGCCATGTCGAAGAGTTGTTGCGAGAGCTTAAGCAGGCCTATGTCTCCAAGGCGGGAAAAAGCTACGGTCAGTTTACCCGTGATGCCGGATCGGCTCAGGTCGCCAGCTGGTTGCGTGAGTTCAGTGAGGAGCGTCTTGGCTTTGAGAGCTTTAGCCGCAAATTTTGTGAGCACCTTCAGCAGGTGCTAGGCGAAGTTGAAGCTGAATTTGAAGGCCATATATTGTTTGCCGTGGAAACCCTGGCCGATGCGGATATTCTGTTTGTCTTTGCTTTGCAACATTCAGAAGGTATGTATGTCGACGGTGACTTGGATTTTAAAGGCACGCGCTATCTGGATGTCAAAGGGATTCGTTTGGGGGCTAAGGTCAATATTACCGATTGGCTGACCGATGAACCGAGCTATTTGTCAGTATTGCGCTCCCGGGGTGACAAAGAACTGACTGATGCATTTATGAACTGCATGGGATTTACCGACCAGCGTGATGTGGCGGCCGAAACGACCGAGTTCTTGGATATTGTTACAGCTTATACCGCTAAAATGCCGGAAGAAGAAGCCCAGGAATGCCGCTCCAAGGTGGTTGATTATTGCCTGGAGCAGGATAAATTAGGTGAGCCGGTTGTGATAGAAAGCCTATCTGAGCATGTCAGTGATAGTGCCCCTGAGCAGCTGGCAAAGTTTGTTGCTGAACAGCAGCAGGAGGCTCGACCAGCATTGATTCCAGATCGCAAGCAGCTGCGTCAGTTTGTACGGATCAGTGGCCGTAATGATGAACTGAGTATGAGCTTCTCGTCAGAGTGTTTGGGTTCAAGCATCATGTATGACAAGGGCACTGACTCACTGACGATTACCAACATTCCTGGGCCGTTGAAGATGCGCTTGTTACAGCACCTGCAAAAATCAGGCGGTTTTAGCCAGGGAGCAGCCGAAAAGACGGTTGTCAGCACAGAGCCTGAGTTTGAGGCAAGCTAGCGCTGAACTGCTAAGCTAAGGGATGTAAAACAGGAGGTAAATTATCATGGCTAGTCAAAATCAACAGGGCAAAACACATTTATTATTAATGTTAATTGTCGCGCTAGCGGCTGTGGCCGGCTGGCAAGTGTTTGAAATGCGCAATGATCTGAATGTGGCTAATCGCCAGGTGGCGGACCTGTCAGGTCAGTTGCAGGATCTGCAGGGGCAGATTGATAATATTCGCAAGGATGTTGCTCGCCTGGATAAGGGCAGTGTGCAAGGTATTGTGCGAGAGGCTAACGATGCGATCCTTACCGGTTGGGAAACACTGGTAAATACCGTAGAAAGTGAACTGCGCAAAGCCCGCGAAGATATGGAAAAGAATAACGGGCAGACGCCACCGCAAGCGCCCAATAATCCATCACCAAATACCTCTGAGCCGGCGCTGGAATCTAATGACGGTACGGACAAGACTTAACTTTTACTAAGGAAATAATAATGAAACTGGGAAAAATCTTATTGGGTGTGTTTGTGGCTATTATTGCCGTTGTTGCGGTGGTGGTTTTTCTAGGCCTGCAGAATATCAATCAGATTGTCAAAATTGCCGTTGAAACCGAAGGGCCTAAAGTCACCGGCACCGCGGTGCAGTTGGAGCGTGTCGATCTCAGCCTGATGGAAGGCCGTGGTGAATTACACGGTTTGCAAATTGATAACCCCAAAGGCTATCAAAGTGACTATGCATTCTCGATGGGACAGGTTGCCCTTCAGGTTGAGCCAAAAAGCCTGACGGGCAAGGTCATAGTGATCAACGAAATCCTGATCGATGGCGCCAAACTGATTGCCGAACAGAAAGATCTAACCCGCACCAATCTGCAGGACCTGCTCGATAATGTAAAAGGGCAGGGCGGTTCCAAGGCATCTGGACAAGAGGCCACTCCAGCGTCCGATTCGCCTGCGGCTGATGTGCGCTTAATGGTGGAGAAATTTAGTTTCGTCAATAGTGGTGTTCGCTTGATTACCACGGAGTGGGGTGAGCGTACGCTGAAACTGCCAAGTATCAATATCACCGATATTGGTGATCGCGAAGTAGGACTGACACCAGAGCAACTTACCCAGGCATTGCTTGACCCAATTCTGGCGCAGGCGAAAGCGGCGGTGGCCAATAACCTGGAAGATCTGGCTAAAGAAAAGGCCCAGAAAAAACTGCAAGAGAAAATTGATGAGAAACTCAGTGATGAGCAGAAGGGTCAGTTAAAACAATTAAAAGGGTTATTTGGTAAATAATATTGCGGTCTGAATTTAGATGTGGCTATGTTAAGGGGCGTTTTCGCCCCTTTTCTTTTTCTTCTAGCCTGGCGCTAACGCCTAGGTTAGGTTGTTGCGAAATTCTCGAGGCGTTAGGCCAAATTCCTGTTTAAAACTTCTGCCGAAAACTGTCGCCGAATGAAAGCCGGATTGTTCGGCTATTTGTTGGATTTGCAAATCGGTTGATTGTAGTAGCTGGCGAGCAATGGTTAGCCGCTGTTTGATTAAATACTGTATTGGTGTTGTCCCGGTGGCACTGACAAAGCGACGGGAAAGCGTGCGCGCGGTAACGTTAAACTGGCTTGCCAGGTCTTCAAGATTTAATTCTTCTGCATAGCTGACGCGCATTTTATCGCGCACGGCGTCTACCAATGTATCGTGTGTCGTGGGTTCCATAAATTCCGGCAGAGGGGCGCTTTGGTCGCGAATGGCAAAGTAGTGTGAGGCATACTCGGCAGCACTGTCGCCCAGAAAACGCTGAATTAAAAGCAGAGTAAGGTCAAATGTTGCCGGGGTCGTGGACGTGGTGATGATATTGCCTGACTGAATCAGTTTGGCCTGAGGCGTCAATCTGATTTTAGGATAGCGCTGTTTGAAAATATTCACTGAGGCCCAGTGAATAGTAGCTTCCTGTCCGTCCAAGAGGCCTGCTTCTGCCAGATAAAACACCCCGGTGACCAGGCCCGCGAGGATGCTGCCTTGCTGATGTTGATCCCGTAACCAGGCCAGAGCCTTTTCAGATTCTCTCAAATTACTCATAGAAAGATTCCAAACGGAAGGGATGATAATGGCATCGTAGTATTTGTCGGTAATCGACGAATGGGCAAAGTATTGGGTTTTGAGTGGCAGTCCTGAGAAGCCGGTGGGCTTTTTATGGGTTGTCCTCAGTAATGATACCTCAACGCCCTTATATTCTTTACTGCGGAATACTTGGCTGTTCTGTGCCATGGCATGGAAAATTTCTGCTGAGCCGGTGACGGTACTACTCCAGAATTGGTCAGGAATTAGATAGGCAATATTGACGGATCTTGGGTTAGTCTGGCTCATAATCGGGTACTTGGATTATTTGTATTCACTATGACAAGTATGACATGTATACGTTATCGATGTCTTAAATAGTTGAATAAGTGTCAAATATAGTCATTTAAAGTCGCTTATACGCTGCTAAAGTAACTACAAAGCGACATGTGAAGATCGCACTAAGCCGGATAGCACAAGGTGAGAGGACCTATCAATGAATCGAGACACTGAAATCAGATTGATCAAGGAAGCTGTGGAGTTACACGATCGTGGAGAAACACAGTATCAAGAAGATGCTAAGACCCACAGTACAGAACGCTATGTGTCTGAGGAGGTATTTGCCAAGGAGAAGTCCAAGTTGTTCCTGGAGCTTCCTACTGTGATAGGAGCTGCTGGTGAAGTCCCGAATATCGGTGACTATCATTCGGTGGAGTGGGTTGGCGGTCTACCTTTGCTGATTGTGCGAGATAACGATAACCGGGTACGAGTTTTCGCCAATGTCTGTCGCCACCGAAATGCTCGGTTGGTGGAAACCGGTAGCAGTGGCTGTCGACGTCGATTTAGCTGCCCTTATCATGCCTGGACTTACAATACTGACGGCAAACTTATCGCGGCGCCAGAATTTGAGACCGGGTTTTCCAACTTGGATAAAGACAAGTTAAATCTTATCGAATTTGATAGCCAGGTAATCAACGGTATTATTTTTATTCATCCCAATCCGGATAAAAAATTACCTGAGAATTTTGTCGCCGATGAAATAGCCAGTGGCTTTGATTATTTGAATATGCAAAATCAAAGGATCTACAAACGTCGAGATTATATTCTTAACGCCAATTGGAAGATCCTGGCAGAAGGCGGTATTGAGGCTTATCACTTTAATGTTGCCCATAAAAATACCCTGGCACCATTTTTCTTGGGTAATCTATCGACCTGGGAGAGTTGGGGCCCCTACATGCGGATGATCCTGCCTAAGAGGCCGATCCTGGGGGCCAAAGAGTTGCCAGAGGCTGAGTGGGATATGCGTAAGATGGCAAACATTATTTATAATCTGCCCCCCGGATTGATGATATTGGCGCAGCCGGACAATGTTTCGCTAATTAAAATGGTGCCCCTGTCAGCCGGTAAAACCCGCATCGAGGAAGTGCTTCTGGTAGATCCTCCCAAGGATGGCAGTGATAACTGGTCTGAAGACGAGTTGAAAATGCATGAGACCAACTTTAACTTGGTCAACAAGATTCTAACTGAAGATTGGGAACTCGGGGAAACTATTCAGGCCAATATGCAAAGCGGTATTGTTGATTCAATTCACTTTGGTCGCTTTGAGTCTGCATTAACGGAATTTGATAGACAGTATTCCCACTATATGGGCGTTGAAGCAGCGGACGTTTAAGTTTTATCGCGTCGGTCGCCAATAACTTTGGCCGGGTTGCCGGCCACGATGCTATAGGGCGCAACGTCTTTGGTGACGATGCTGCCCATTCCAATTACGGCGTGATCACCAATGCTCACTCCGTCCACAATTCCCGCGTTAGCGCCTATCCAAACATCTTCGCCAATACTGATTCCTTGTGACGTGACGGGTTGCTCATGGATAAAGCGGTCTGGATGCATGCCATGATTAAAAGCAAACATCTGACAGTTGGCGGCAATGCGTGTGTGGCTGCCGATATTGATTCCCTTTGTGCCTCCGTCCAAAGTCACGCCGTGATTTATGCTTACATGCTCGCCGATGGTTAAAGGGCCGTGAAGCATGACATCTGCTGCTATAGAGCTGTGATTACCGATGACAATATCGCGACCAGGCTCAGCAAAAATATTGGCTTCTGGTGCAATAAAACAGTTCTCGGCCAATTGAACCGTTTCCATATCTTGCAGGTAATCCTGTACTTCCTGTTGCCATGCTTGCGCCCAGGAACGATGTTTGGGGCTGAGTTTTGGGTAAAGCCATGGCATGTAGCTGAGACGCTTTTTATGCTGCGAGCGGTACTTATTTATAGGGCTATCGCTTGGTCGGTTATCAGGCAGGCGGTTTTCGTCCGACATCAGTAACTCATCTATTGCTTTGGTGATCTTCAGGGCGGGATATTAGCACAGCGGAAATCGGGATGCAGAAGGGCGGTGCCCGCATGGTTAAGGTCGTAATCTCATGCTGCAATATTGGGCTTCATTTACGCATGCATTTGTCATTATGCACCGTCACCACATTACAGCTGTAACCTACGATAGGTTACGTATTCACGTACAAGCAGTTAACCGTGAAGATGACCCATGACAGCGGACACCTGATAAAAGTATAGCAACGGATTTACATGACATGGCTGGAAATTCTGGAAGTTAGCGAAAAATCCGCAATCACAGGGCAGTGATCTGATAGGCGTTGCCAATGACGATGGTTAAGGGTGGAGGCAGATTCAAGCTTGACGTTGCGATAATAGATTCTGTCCATAGCGAGCCAGGGGCGTGATGCCGGGTAAGTAGCCTTGGGGCGATTGGATTTGTGGCTGATGGCCTCTTTCAGATGCAGCTCACGTGTTAAAACCCGGTGGATGCGGTGGTGCCAGTCATTAAAATCTCCGGCAATAATTAAGCCGTCGGTTAATGGGATCTGGTTATGAACAAGCTCTTTAAGCTGGTTGAGTTGAAAGCGTTGTTCGATAGGTAAAAAACCGAAATGAATGCAGAGAAGGTGCAGGTTGGTACCAATACGGCCATGGAGTATGCCGCGCTGGGAGAATTTCCAGCGACTGATATCAAGATTCTCCCAATAGCTGAAAGGGTATTTGCTTAGGATCGCATTGCCGTGATGTCCCTGCTGGTAGATCGCATTTTTACCGTAGGCAAAGTGTGGCCAGATACTGTCGGCCAGAAATTCAAATTGGCCGCCGTCGTGCCAGTCGTCAATGCTTTGCTGGTGGCCGCTATGGGCACCGACAACCTCCTGTAAGCAGACGATATCGGTTTCCAGTTCGCGGATGGCGTCGCGGATATTGTGCAGGATAAAACTACTGTTGCCCGGGCTGAATCCCTTGTGAATGTTGTAGGAAAGCAGGCGAATTGATTGCATATTACATCCAGTACCTTAGCAGGCGGGGCAAGTGGCCGAGAATTTTCCAGCGCCAGCCCTTATTAGCATTGAAGAGAACCTCCTGGGATGCAAGTTGGTCACGGTAAAATTGTTGCTCTAATGCGGTAATGGATTGTGCTTTGCTCAGAATAATGTCGAGTTCCTGATCATGCAGGTAGCTTCGATGGTTGAAATTGGTGCTGCCAATTAAAGCGAACTGATCAATAAGCAATGCTTTGGCATGCAGGAAACCGGGTTGGTATTCATAGACTCGGATCCCAGCTTCCAGCAGATCCGCATAGTAACTGGCTGTTAACAGGGGGAATAACTTGATATCTGATCGGGCCGTGACCAGTATCTGAACATCGACCCCCCGATTGCGGGCTTGTTTTAGTGCTTTAATTATCTTACTTGCCGGGGCGAAATAGGCGTTAACGATATAGATGCGTTGGCGGGCAGCGTTAATGTTATGTAGTAGCTGTTGGTTGCGACGTTTGCGTGACCACTGTGACAACGTATCCCAATAGGCTCCAAACAGGTTTCGACTTAACCTGATAGGGCGTCTAAACCATACATCATCGAATTGCCCTGCCATGATGGCAACATTGGCACCACTGACTTTTACCCCATAATCCTGCCAGCCTTCTCCGCCCAGCTTAATGGGCAGATGCTTTTGCGAAATATTCAGGCTGCCACTCCATAACAGCTGGTTGTCGATAATGAGTTGTTTGCGATGGTTGCGTTGGTTGATGCGGCGAATAAAGTAGAGCAGCTTGTTGATAAGGTTGCCGCGGGTAAGGGCTCGCTTGTAGTGGTAGGTTTGCCAGGGCAGGGGACGGTAGATCTTTACCGGTACGCCCTGGTGTTCGAGTGCTTGCGCGGTGCGATCACCGTCACTGCCGGAGCCTACGCCATCCATTAAAACCCGTACTTTGACTCCCCTGGCTTGTGCTTTTACCAGGTGTTGAATAAGGCGTTTGCCGACCTCGTCAAAATCAAAAATATAGGTTTCAACGATAATGCTTTGTTTGGCTGCATCTATATGTTTGAGGATATCTTGCAGATAGTCTTCAGCTTGAAAGAAAAGTGTTTCTTCCTCCCAAGCGTGGCCGGACCGGGCACCGCCGTGCCCGGAGCTGTCATGCTGGATATTAACTGGCGCCGTGAGAGGGCTCATCGATGATAATTACACCGTCAAGACAGGTAATTTTAATGTCATCAAGTCGTGGGTGTTGATCCATTCTTAACCTTTCAGCGATTTCACTGATATCGAGCGCGATGGTGCCTATATGCAGCACTCTGACGGAAGCCCCCTGACAGCCCTGATGATTAAGAAGGTCGAGCAGCTGGCAGCTGTTGACGATGTAGCGGCCAGAAGGGAATACATCCAGTGTTTCGACAAATGTATCGTATTGCATATAGCTTCCTCAATAATGTTACTGCTATGTGATGAATCAACCCTGATGTTACTGCATAGTTTTACTGCGATATTGATTTGATTCAAGTATTCTTGCGTTCCATTAAGATTCTGGATCGCTGCCCCCATTTATGCCGTCGGTTGATAAGATAACAGGCCAAGTAATCATTGTTTCAAATACCCCTGATTTTGTCGTGGTTAATAAACCATCGGGCCTGAGTGTTCACGATGATGACAAGGACGGTGGTGGCTTATTAAAGGCCGTGGCCGAATTGACAGGGGTCGATAAGCTGTTGCCTGTTCATCGCTTGGACAAAATGACGTCAGGGTTGATTGTGATGGCAAAACACCCTGAGGCTAACCGCCTGTTGGCGGATCAGTTTGCCCAGCGTCAAGTCGAAAAGTATTACCTTGCCATCAGTGCCAGTAAGCCACGTAAAAAGCAGGGGCTAATCGCCGGTGATATGACCAAGGCGCGTCGTGGTGCCTGGAAGCTGCTGCCGAGTAAAAACAATCCTGCACAGACGCAGTTTTTCAGTTATGGCCTGGGAGATGGGTTGCGATTATTTTTGCTGCGTCCGAGAACGGGGAAAACCCATCAGATCAGGGTTGCGCTAAAATCCCTTGGCTCAGCCATTCTTGGCGATAGCCTTTATGCTGGCGATAGCGCTGACAGGGGCTATTTGCACGCGTACGGGCTGTGTTTTGATTGGCAGGGAGAGCGTTTGCGTTTTCTGGTGAAAGCAAATCAGGGGGAGGTATTTCAGCGTCAGCAGGTTACTGACCAGCTGGAAGAGATAGGTATGCCGTGGGAGTTGAAGTGGCCAAAATTATAGCCGCTGGATGAGCGGCGGCTCCATGAGGTGCCGCCATTAATTGCCTGTTATTTGTACAAATGATTATTCGTACAGGCACAGGTAGGAGGTCTCAACCTCAGCTTTCACGCCAAAGCTCTGGTTAGCTTCAACGGTGAAGGTTTCGCCCTGCTTAAAGGTTACCCACTCTTCACTGCCTGGCAGCTTAACGGTTAAGGCGCCGCTGGTAACGGTCATATACTCTTTCTGGCTGGTGCCGAACTCGTACTCGCCCTGAGCCATAACGCCAACAGTGGCCGGCAGAGTTTCGGTTTGAAAGGCGATGGATTTAACCTTGCCATCAAAGTATTCGTTGGTTTTAAACATAGTCATCCCTCCTGTGGGAGTACGAAAAATCGTGGGGCGGCGATTATAGCGGCGTCTCTGGGGCACGACAATTGCGTTTGGCAGCATACAAGGAGAATAGGGGCCTATGGCCGTAGTTTGGCAGCAGACCCTCAAAGGGGTTAATTATCAGGTGCGATCGGCCGGTGCTACCCGCAGGCTCTACACCGATGGGGTGTATCACTCGCAATACAACCCCAATAGCCCGGTCGGCGGCTCAGTGTGGGATTTACTGATGTTACCTGCTTTCTTCCATGCCGGGGATCGCCTGAAGCGTATTCTGGTGCTAGGCGTTGGCGGTGGTGCCGTGATTCGCCAGCTGGATCACTTTTTTGAGCCCGAAACGATCGTTGGGGTGGAGCTCAACCCCGTCCATATCAAGGTCGCCAAACGCTTTTTTGGGGTGAAGGGCAAACATATACAGCTGCTCCAGGCTGATGCGATTGCCTGGCTGAAGGCCTATCGGGGCCCCAAGTTTGATCTGATCATCGATGATCTGTTTGGCGAGGTTGATGGTGAGCCAGAGCGAGTCATTGAAGCGGATCCTCACTGGTTTAAGCACTTAACTCGCCCGCTGGCGAAAGACGGTACTCTGGTGATCAATTTCGACACCCCGGCAGGCTTGAAAACCTGTGCCTGGTATACCGACAAGGCCAGTCACCTGTCGTTTAATCAGGCGTATCAGTTCAGTACACCGCTGTACCATAACTGTATTGGCGCCTTTACCCGCCAGGCCACCGATAGCAAGGGTTTTGAGGCCAATTTGCAGTGTTATAAGGAGCTCGACAGGCGGCGTAATAGCTGCCGATTAACTGCACGCTGGCGGAAGTTAAGGCTTTGACCGAAATTTGATAAACTTGCAGCTTAATAACGTAGTTGTAGGTAGTTCAGGATGTCAAAACAGGGCGCTAAATCACTGGTCGTAGAAAGTCGCTTTGCACCTTCCGGCGATCAGCCAACGGCCATTGCCGAGCTGACCAAGGGAATTGAAGCAGGTTTGGCTCATCAGACCCTGCTTGGGGTAACTGGGTCGGGTAAGACCTTTACCATTGCCAATGTGATTGAGAATATCCAGCGTCCCACCATGGTGATGGCGCCGAATAAAACCCTGGCGGCTCAGCTCTACGGTGAGTTTAAAGAATTTTTCCCCAATAACGCCGTCGAATACTTTGTATCCTATTACGATTACTATCAGCCGGAAGCCTATGTGCCTTCGTCCGATACGTTTATCGAAAAAGATGCCTCGGTTAACGAGCATATCGAGCAGATGCGCCTGTCGGCGACCAAAGCCTTAATGGAGCGTAAGGACGCAATTATTGTCGCCACGGTGTCGGCCATTTACGGTCTGGGTGACCCTGATGCCTATTTGAAAATGGTGTTACACCTGGTGCGCGGCGATCAAATTGACCAGCGAGGTCTGTTAAGGCGCTTGGCCGAGCTGCAATACACGCGCAATGATCACGACTTTCATCGGGCTACCTATCGGGTGCGCGGAGATGTGATTGATATTTTTCCTGCCGACTCTGATCGTGAAGCCCTGCGGGTTGAACTGTTCGATGATGAAGTAGAACAGCTGTCGCTGTTCGATCCACTGACAGGAGAGATCCTGCAAAAACTGCCGCGTTTTACGGTCTACCCGAAGTCTCATTACGTTACACCGCGACAACGTATTCTCGATGCCATTGACGCTATAAAAATAGAAGCCGAAGAGCGTTTGCAGCAGTTGCGTGATAACGACAAACTCGTGGAAGCACAACGACTGGAGCAGCGCGTCAAATATGATGTTGAGATGATGCAGGAACTGGGTTACTGCACCGGTATCGAAAACTATTCCCGTTATCTATCTGGCCGCGATCCTGGTATGCCACCACCAACGCTATTCGATTACCTGCCAGATGATGCGCTGCTGGTGATTGATGAATCCCATGTGGGCGTGCCACAAATTGGCGGTATGTATCGCGGTGACCGATCGCGAAAAGAAACCCTGGTTGAATATGGTTTTCGGCTGCCATCGGCATTGGACAACCGACCATTACGTTTCGATGAGTGGGAGAAGTTAGCCCCACAAACCATTTTTGTGTCGGCAACGCCGGGTAACTATGAAAATGAGCATGCCGGGCAAGTGGTAGAACAGGTTGTGCGACCTACTGGTTTGTTAGATCCCATCGTTGAAGTGCGACCCGCAACAACACAGGTCGACGATTGTTTGTCAGAAATTCGAATGCGCGTCGCCGATGATGAGCGTGTGTTGATTACAGTACTGACCAAACGTATGGCCGAGGATCTAACCGAGTACCTGGAAGATCACGATGTTCGCGTGCGCTACTTGCATTCGGATATCGATACCGTGGAGCGGGTCGAAATTATTCGTGATCTGCGCTTGGGGGAATTTGATGTGCTGGTAGGGATTAACCTGCTGCGTGAAGGTTTGGATATGCCGGAGGTATCGCTGGTTGCCATTATGGATGCCGATAAAGAAGGCTTTTTACGCTCTGATCGTTCGCTAATCCAAACTATCGGTCGAGCTGCCCGTAACCTAAACGGTAAAGCGATTCTCTATGCTGACAGGGTTACCGATTCCATGCGTCGTTCCATTGATGAAACTGAGCGTCGTCGCGCCAAACAGATGGCCCATAACGAAGCTAATGGCATTACTCCAAAAGGCATTGATAAAAAGATTGCCGATATTATGGAGGGGGCGCAGGTTGTGGGTAGTAGAGGCAAGCAGCGCAAGGTGGCTGAGAAGTCCGGTAAATACGATATCGAGACCAGCGGCAAGGATGTTTGGCACCAGATTGCCGAGCTGGAAGAGAAAATGTTCCAGGCAGCAAAAGATCTTGAATTCGAAGAAGCTGCACGCATTCGAGATCGTATTCATCAACTTAAAGAGCATGCGGAATAGGGCAGACTATGGCCGTCGTATTTACCTATGGATCGCTGATGTTTGATGAAGTTTGGTCCAGAGTTGTGGCCGGGCAATATCAATCTGTTCCTGCGCAGTTATCTGGTTACAGACGTTTGGCTGTTAAGGGGTACGATTTCCCAGGTGTTATTGCTGATGTTAATGGTAAGTACACGGTTGATGGTTTAGTTTACTTTGATGTCGCTAATAAAGATTTGCAGCGTCTGGACGATTTTGAAGGGCAGTTGTATCAGCGTGTTGGTGTTAGCGTAGAGTCCGATTGCGGAGCCATTGAGGTGGACACCTATCTATTTTGCCAACAGTATTATGATTTACTGGCCGACTGGGATTGGTGCGTTGAGCATTTTAGCCGTGTTGGCCTTCAGCGCTTTTTAAACCGTTATGACGGTTTTGAGGTTCTGTCATGATTTCCTGTGAAAAACACGATTATGTTGAGATTGCTTGTCTATACCGTCTACCTGTGGAGTTGATCCTTGACGATGGTAGCAAGGTGAGCGGTACCGCTACCGATGTGCGCAATAATGACAGCAGGCAGGAGTGTTTGCAGCTAGACAGTCGTGGGCAGTTATCTCTGATTGTATTGGATAATGTTAGGCAGATGACTGCTCTAAAGGATAATCCGCACTTCGACACTGTACATTTATCATAGTGCGGATTTGCCTGCTGTCTTAATAAAGGTCAGCTCTTAATAGAGATCAACTACGACTCTAAAACCGACATCGTCAAAGCGCTGGGAGACCGCTCGGCTATCGCGTTTACTGCTACTAATGTCATCCTTGGTCTGTTTCATTGAACCACCGCGCACGCTGTAGGCAGCGCAGTTTTTACTGGTCACAGCCGACCCGTCACGGGGTGCCCCGAGGTAGTGGTCCTGATAGCAATCGGCAACCCACTCAGCGACATTGCCTGAGGTATCAAATATCTTAAATGCATTGGCGCTGTAGCTGCCGACAGGTGCGGTTTTGCTGGTAAATAGTCCGGCGTATTCACTTTTACAGCCGCGACGGCAATTCGCTCGACCTTCAGACGATGAGTTACCCCACCAGAAATTGCCTTTGGTTTTGGCGCGGGCAATATACTCCCATTCTGCTTCGGTGGGGAGCCGATATTTTCTGCCGGTGGTTTTACGCAGCCACTTGGCGTAATCCTTGGCTTCCTGCCAGGTAATATTTATAACCGGTCGGCTGCCTCGTCCCCAGCGTTTATCGTTGGGTTTGGTGCGCCCGGTGGCCTTGGCAAATTTATCAAAGTCAGCAAAGGTGATTTCATATTGGCTGACCGCAAACGGGGTTTTAAATTTCACGCGACGGACCGGGGTTGCCGTACTGTCGGCCTTATTGCCCATTAAAAAGCTGCCTGCAGGCACAATAACCATGGCCGGCCCTTTACCGCCAACTTTATTGAGGTCGTTGTAGAAAACGGCTCCTGGGACCGGTGTTTTACGAAGTCGAAAATCGGGCGAAAGGGCTTTGTTTTTAAGGGTGACCCATTCCGTTTTAGTGTCGTAACCGTCTTGCGATACTTCCAGGTGATACTTTCCGGGTAGCAGCTTAATCCCCGGATAATACACATCAGGTATATTCAAAATTCTGATGCGCGCAGTGTCAGGGGTAGCGGCTACGGTTATGGCATAGCGAGGCGGGGGGGGCGCAACCGGTTTGGGTGGTTCAGGAGGTGCATCTTCTGCCTGGAGTTGTTCAGACGTTGAGGTATCAGTTAATTTACCTGCTGCCGTGGTCTGATTTGGGTTGTCTGTTGTTGCGGTCTGTTCAGATACGCTTTCGTTGTCGGTATCTTCTGGTGTGTCACCAAACCAGCTGGTGAGTTGTTGTTCGAGTGCACTGGCGGTGTAGTTGGCAGCATTATCGATACTTTTTGGCAGCCATGTCTCTCCCGGAATATCAAACTGCTTGATGGCAACACTTAATGCGCTCCACAGGCACAGGCCGACAAAAATAATGGGCAATGCCCGCATAGCCAAGCGAATCTTGTTACTTTTTACTGCCTGATAATGGGCTGCCCGCTGCACTCGGGTGGAAATAATTGTGGCCCGATCATCTTCTGCGGTATTGGCTTCTGTGCGAATTTCAGTAACTTCAGTTTGCGGGTGTCGGTACAAGCCGCGCTTGGGTTTCCAGCGCCAGCTTAAGATAAAGGTGAGCAGGGTTTTGCTGTTGGCCAATACAGCGGCATAACTGGTGAGTAGCAGTGCCTTAAACAGCGATAGTACTTGCACGGCGGTGGGTTCGGTTTGTGTCAGGTAGCGCGGTGAAGAACCGCTGCTGGTCCCTTCAATGGCGTCAATGGCATCGACACATTCCCGGCCGCGCTGATAGCGATCATCAGCATCCTTGGCCAATAATTTATTTAGCAGATTTTGATAGAGGCTAAATTGCGGTGGTAGTTTGGGGATGGGGGCTGTCAGGTGTTTGATGGCAATGGCGACGGCTTCGTCAGCCTGGTAGGGCACACTGCCGGTCAGCATCTCGTAAAACACAACCCCGAGGCTATATAGATCCGAACGGCCATCAATGGGTTTACCACGAGCCTGTTCGGGGCTCATATAGTGTGGTGTGCCGACAACCGTGCCGGCATTGGTCATCTTGCTGGCGCTGGTAACGGTTTTGGCAACGCCAAAATCAGACAGTACAGCCGAGTCATCTTCGCGGAAAAGTACGTTTTCGGGTTTGATGTCACGATGGATGTAGCCTTTCTCATGGGCGTGATCCAGCGCCTGGGCTATTTCGCGAATAATGCGCAGGACTTCTTTGGGGCTCAGGCCTGAGGCAAGTTTGTCGTGTACGGAGCCACCGGGAAGGTAGTCCATGGCGATATAGTTAAGGTTTTTATAGCGGCCAATATCGTAAATGGAGACAATATTTGGATGCGATAATTGGCCAACAATATTGGCCTCACGCTGGAAACGTTCACTAAAAACAGGGTCGGCATTTAATGCCGGGGACATCACCTTAAGTGCGACTTCCCGGCCGACACTTAATTGAATGGCCAGGTAAACCGTGGACATGCCGCCCTGATTGATCTTGCGAATAATGCGGTAACCGGGGATTTGCATAACAGGTTAGCCGAGAATCCAATAGCCTACGAGAAGCAGGCAAAGCAGGGTGGTGGCATAGAGCAATGCGTCAAGCCAGGATTTGCCTGTGATTACGGGCAGCCAATCGCTGATGGTTTGTAACATACTGCGTTCATACAGCGGTGACTCAATCACTTGGACGGTAATATTGTCCTTGCCCCCATTGTCCAGCGCCGCTTGCATTAATTTTTGAGCGGCTTCTTTGGTGCTGCGTGATTCACATAAAATCTGAGCGATATGCTGATTGTCCACTTCATCAGTCAGGCCGTCACTGCAGAGTAATATTCGCTGCTGCTTTTGCCATTCGCCGTTAATTACGTCGACAGATATCTGTTGAAGATCCAGTGAGCCAATGCACTGGGTAATGACGTTTTTGTCCGGGTGGTTGGCTACTTCGTCTTCGGCGATCGCGCCGGAGGCCAATAGCATTTGTACGTAAGAATGATCGGTGGTCAGTTGCTCAAGTCTGCCGCCATTGGATTCCTGAGACCAGAGATACGCACGGCTGTCGCCAACCCAGGCGACTTTATAATCGTGCCCCTGGCTTTGCAGGGCGACAACAGTGGAGCCCATGCCGGCCGCGCCTTTACCGTCTCTGACCGCCTGCAGAACATTTTCATGAGCTTCAAGGATGCTGTCTTCCAGTGGCGTGCTGCCTGTGGCTGAAGATTCAAGGGTTGTTTTAACGATGGCGCTGGCAATTTCTCCGGCTTCGTGTCCGCCCATGCCGTCGGCCACACCCCAGAGACCCTGCTCGGGGCAAGCGAGGTAACAGTCTTCGTTGTTGTCCCTGTTAAGGCCTTTATCTGATACCGAGCTGGAATTTAATGAGGCCATAAGCCAATCCGTTCGTTAATGGGGCGATCAAGCGCTAACCCTTTTATTCATAGCCGCTGTTGTTTTTATCTTAGCCTTGAATGATCGATATGAGGTAAGGCGCTGAATATTACCGAATCATGTCAGGCCGTGGCGGCTAAATCCTTCAAAATGTATACTACCGCTAAATCTTAGAGAATAAAGTGATTTTTTTCATCTAAGCTATTGATAATCAAAATCCTTTTGTAGCATTATCGGTGAGTCTTAGACAAGGGGATTCATCATTTTAGAGGGTCAGTTACCCCATGCTCAAACTCCGCTTCAAAAACAATAAACATAATGCGGTTTGGTTAGTTGAACCAAAGGTCGTCCTGGGCCGAGGCAGCCAAAATGATCTCGTCATCGCCGATGAGAGTGTGGCTGATATTCACGCAGAAATTAGAGTTGATCACGAAAATCTCACCCTGGTAAGGCGCACCGCTAAGGGGCAGTTATCACTCAATGGAAAAAGTATTGAGAAGGGCGCCCGACTCAAGCCTGGCGACGTTATCACCCTGGGTAATACCGAACTTCAGGTTGTCGATCCGAAACAGGAATCTCGTAAGGTTGAACCTACGGTCGTGCGCGGTGAAGATTCCACCACTGCCTGGGCATTAAAGGCCAATCATACGGCGTTGAGTAATCGGGTATTTACCTTAAAAGAAGAAACCATAGTAGGCCGCTCCAACGAATGTGATATCACGCTCGCCGCCGCCCACTTGTCACGGCGTCACGCCAAATTAGTGGTCAAAGAGGGGCTGTTGTACGTCAAGGACTTGGGCTCTTCAAATGGCACTTACCTGAATGGCAAGCGGGTTAATGAAGCCCGTGTTAAACGGGGAGATGATCTGCGTTTTGACACCTTGAGCTTTGGTGTTATCGGTCCAGCCGACGATATGGATAAAACCACGGTTAGATCTGTTTCTGCCGAGCCTGCCGATCCCGCGCAAAGTGATAAATCGGCAAAGTCTGCGCAGCCGCGTAAACGTAATGCTGCCGCCAAAACCAGCAATCCTCAGCCGGCATCGGTTACGACGGTCACAGAAGAGCCCAAGTCAACGGGTAAGGGGCCTTTAGTGATGCTGGCGTTGCTATTGGTTGGGGTTCTTGCCGTATTAATTCTCTTCCAGAACGGTTTTATCTAAACCGTTCACTTACCAAGGCAGGCGTCTGTCCTGCCTTGTTATACCTCCTGGTAGTATATCCTGGTGTTATCTAGTCGAATTAATTTCTAGAGAATCTAAAATGCCGGCCGATAGCCTCGTATAGCCCCCACGTGGGAGAGAGGTATCATGTTCCCGTCAGCATTTTCGTCACAATCACACTCAGCTTTTCAAGGCCTCCATGCCTTTAGGGGTTTTGGTGATTTGGGTGACAACTCCTATCGGCAGCAATCAGAGGCATCCAATGTCCCTGCAGCTGCCTCTGTGCGTATACATTCTGAAAGCTTTCAGCTGTTTGAACGTGTGGTGTCAGTGCAGCAGAGTAAGGCCGGTTTTGGACCGACTGAAGCTCAGGCACCAGTAGCGGTCGATAATCAGCGCCACACGGCAGAAAAAGCCGCCGGCAATATCCTTAACTTTATCGAGCAGCGATTGCGCAGTGATGCGAGTCAGGGTGCGGACGTTGAGGCCCTGTCAGAGCGCTTGGCCGAGGGACTTGAAGGCTTTAAGCAGGGATTCGAGCAAGCCAGCAAGGAGCTTGATGATCTTGGCCTCCTGACACCTGAGGTGGAAGCCGATATTCAGGAAACCTATGACCGAGTGTTGGCCGGTGTTGATGCGCTGGAGGAAAGGCTCGCTGATATTGCTGCAGGTAAAGCCGTTGCTACAGAAGAGTCTGTTGCTGAGGTGAGTCGGCCTGATGCTGGGGTGAGAGCCCAGTATGAAAGCCTGGATTACCGTGAGCGTAATAGCTTCAAGTTTGAATTGACCACCGCCGATGGTGATACCGTCAAGATTCGTATTAACCAGCAAGAAAGCTATTCCGGGGCCTACGGGCAGGCTAGCGGTGGCGGCATGCAGGTGTCGGCTTCAGGCTTTGAGCACAGTTTTGACTCCCGTTTTAAGCTGGAAGTTGATGGACATCTGGATGATGATGAGATGGCAGCCATCAGTGATCTGATGGGCCAGGTAGGAGAGCTGTCGGAGCAGTTCTTTGCCGGTGATTTGGGCGCGGCATTCCAGCAGGCTCAATCGCTGGGCTATGATGCCAGTGAGATATCATCATTCTCGCTTAATCTGCGTCAGACCAGCGTTCAGCGCATGCAGAGTGCCTACAGTGATTTTGCCGATGTTTCGCCCGGCAAGTCTATGAGTCAGCTGTTAGAGCCAATGGGGCGGTTTGTAGAAGATCTGACGGATGCAGCTCGCGCAGCCAGTGAGCGTTTCGCCTCGGTTTCCGATCTGATTAAAGATCTTAGTCAGCTGTTTGAGCAACCTGAGCAGCCCTCATTCAAGGATATGATGGGGCAATTACTGGACGTTGTATAAACGCCAGCCTGTGATACAGCACTTATGGTACACTGCAGGTTTTCCGCCTGCAGTTGCCAGCTTCCTGATACATGACCTCCTCAAAAACACTCTATCTCTACACCACCCTGGGCTGTCACCTGTGTGAACAGGCTAAACAGTTAGCCTGGCCGGTTCTGGAGCATTATGGTTTTCGCCTGCAAGAGGTGGAGATTGCCGATGATGAGGATCTGATGACGCGCTACGGCATTCGTATTCCGGTTGTAGCCCGTGCTGATGATGGCGCTGAGCTGGGTTGGCCCTTTGATCAGCAGGCCTTGAGTGAGCTCCTTAAGTGAGCTATTGACGGCTGAATAGGCGTTGGCACGAGTATCCTCTCCCAGGGTTGACCTGTGATTCTTCAAGCTATTGGCTAAACTATTAATGATTGGGGCTTTGCTGCCGTTATTCTTCCTTAAATCCCTGTCGAGGATGACAGGCAAATAGTGCCCTTGAAGGCATCGTAAGCTTTATGTAGGAACGTAGTTTATGTCCAAGCTTCTGAGTTCTGTAGATCAACGTACACAACTGGTTGGCGAGAACCGCCTCGAGTTGTTGACTTTTCGCCTTGCCGGGCGGCAGTTGTTCGCGTTGAACGTCTTCAAAATTCAGGAGGTCGTACAAGTTCCTGCCCTTACAGCAGTCCCTCATAGCCACCCGGTGATTTGTGGTGTGACCCACCTGCGCGACCAAACCATCTCTGTCATTGATCTCAGTGCGGCAATCGGTGGCCCACCGCTGCAGGGGCGTGAGAACTGTAATTTGATTGTGACTGAATATAACCGCTCGGTGCAGGCCTTTTTGGTTGGCGCTGTGGATCGAATCGTTAATCTGAACTGGGAGCTAATCCTGCCGCCGCCCAAGGGAACCGGACGCAGTAATTACCTGACGGCCATTACCCAGCTGGATGACGATATTGTTGAAATCCTTGATGTTGAGCGTGTGCTGGCCGATATCATTCCCTATGAAACAGATGTCTCTGATGATGTTCTGGATGATAACCTGGTTGATGAGGCCATTAATCGCAATATAACCCTGCTGATGGTAGACGACTCGACGACGGCTATGCAGCAGGCAAAAGATACGCTGGCCAATATCGGTGTAAAAATGGTGTATCAGCAGGACGGTTTAAAGGGACTTAGCTATTTGAAGCAGCTCGCTGCAGAAGGTGGCGATATCAATGATAAATTACTGATGGTAATCACGGATGCTGAAATGCCAGAAATGGACGGTTATCGGCTTACCCATGAAATTCGTCAGGATCCATTGTTGAAAGACCTGCATGTGATTTTACACACCTCGCTGAGCGGCAATTTTAACGAGGCGATGGTGAAGAAGGTGGGGTGTGATGACTTTCTGTCGAAGTTTCAACCGGACCTTCTAGCCAAAACCGTACAAAATCATATTCGTAAGCGTTTGGAAGAAGGCTCGCTTTAATAGAGCATTTTAGAAAAGCTCTATCTCGTCATTGTTTTCGCTACCGCTTTCCTCTTCTTTTTCAAAGTGGTGGCGATAAATCTGCAAGGCTTCCTCCACGGTTGCACCACGCATAATATGTTCAAACATAATGCGCTCTGCCTCCATGGTGTAACTGCTTTTTACCTGAGTTTGAATGGTTTTCCAGGACTCGGGATTATTTAGCTGGTTGTTATCCTGCATTACCGTGGTAACTCTTTCCAGGCTTCTGGCGACATGATCCAGCCGTTGTGTAATACGGTCATAAAACTGAAATGCAGTAACGGCCTGTTTGATTCTTTCGTTCATTTCCCGTGCGGTATAGCTCACTTCGTCTTTGAAATCACCAAGCTCATCACCGGGTTTAAGTGCTTGTACTTGCTGGTCGACGGTCTGCGAATGTTTGGCTAATTCGGTAAAGGCATCTGTCAGCGTATTAACGGATTTTCCACTGTCAGCCATTGAGGTTTCAATCTGACAGACTGCCAGATAAAGCATGGTGATGGTTTCCTGAATGTGGCACCAGCTGTCAGCGCTGGGGGGAGTCACTTCCCGTTTATCAATCGACATAGTAGGCCTATAGGCTATGGGGTTTTAAAAAGCATAGCCTATTTTTATTTTATGGGTGGGGCGTTAGAGTTTTTGCTTCGCCTCTGCGTTACTGACGAACGCAGGAGTGTTACCCAGGCGGTAACCGTAGATGACAGAGTAGGCGAGAATATTTTGAACATAACCCCGCGTCTCTTTAAACGGGATGGCCTCAATCCAGACGTCGTAGGGTAGTCCCTGGCTGCCTTCTTCACTCAACCACGCCTTAACCCGATGAGGGCCTGCGTTATAGGCAGCAGCAGCCAATATGCGGTTGTTGTCGAATTGATCAAGCAGGGTATTTATATAAAAGCTGCCCAGGGCGATATTCTTTTCCGGTTTCAACAGGTCGTGAGAGCGGTAGCGAACGCCGGCTTTACGCGCGGTATAACGAGCTGTACCTGGCATCAGCTGCATCAGGCCCAATGCGCCGGCAGGTGATTTGGCATCAGCGGCAAAAGCACTTTCCTGACGGGCGATGGAAAATAGCAGTGGCTGTGTCAGGCTGTGCTTATCGGCGGCCTGGTTGATGTGATTGTCATAGGCCAGGGGGAAGCGCAGCTGTAAATCGTCCCAAGAGCGAGCTGCGGCCATGGCTTGAATGGTTTTGCGGTGCCAACCCCATTGTTGGGCCAGTTTGGCGGCAGCCAGGTGAGCCATATTATCGAAATTTTGGGTCATGTAGCGCCATTCACGACGGGCGTAATTAAGCTGTTTCATGGCCAGAAGCTCTTTGGCTCGGCGTGCCTCTGGGCGTCCAGCGATGGCGATTACAAGCTCCTGAGGCGGTGTGACGGGTTGATCGCGCAATACATAGTCGCGACCGACAATATCGGCAGCCAGGAAACTGTAGAAGCCTCTATCCATGGCCAGGCCAGTGTATATTTGCTGTGGGGTCGGATAGGCCGGATCATCAATGCTGAGTTGCTGCATAGCTCTGGCGCGCCAGTAGAGCCAGCGTGGAGACTGCTGCTCGTTGGCGGGAAGGCGCTGAATCCACTGGTAGGCCTGTTGCCAGTTCTGTTGGCGCAGTGCCTCGCGGATAATCGCTTCCGACATATCGGTATTGGTGAAATGCTCGGTGTTGGCTATAAGTCGCTCTGCGGCATTGCTGTGGCCTTTGCGGGCCAGCTTGCCAGCCAGGTATTCAAGTGTTTCGCGGCGGGGCTCGTCGGCAAATAGCTGCTGGGCATCGTAGCGATTCCACTCATAGAGTGCTGCAACAGGGTCCTTCCGGGCGTAACGCTTGATACCGTGCAGGATAATTTCCTGCATTCTGGGGGATTGTTCGGCAAATCTCCGACGCTGGTTGAGGCGTTGAGGGTAGCGGTCGATCTCAAGGTACAGGGCAGCCTGCTTGCGCATCTGAGCAGGCATTAACTTGGCAAGGTATCGAGCCAAGCTGCGTTTGCGGGCTTTTATTGCCTTGCTGTGACGTTGCCAGGCAAGTTCTGGGGTCAGGTGGCCTTGTCCTATCCAGCGTTTAAACAGGGGGGTACATTCGTCGGGCTGCGATTTGCCGACATTCCACAGCGGTTCTACATTCTGGTAGGCGCTTTCATCGCCGGTGCTAATGCGGGCTTGTAGCCAATAACAGCGTAACTCGGTACTGCTCAGGTGCTGCTGGTAGTAGCTTTGATAGTCGTGCCAGTGGCGTTTCTTGGCGAGGGTGTGTAACCAGCCTTTGAGCATGCGATCACCCAGGTAGGTGTTCTCATGTTGATCGAGAAAGTCATCAACCTCTTTGTAGGGCAAGCGATACAGGCGCCGACGTAACTCGCGGTAGTCGAGGTAGGGCGTTAGAGGGTAGCCGTGCAGGCGTTGACGATATTTACGATAGGTTTTGAAATGGCCGCGTTTTAGAGCTTCTTCGGCGCGGGTGTAATGTTGGCGTTGTTGCTGTAGTAGGCTCGGCAGGGGCGATATCAGTGCGGCAGAGGTGTCCGCCTGCGATACGGCGGGCGCCAGAAAGCAAAGCAATAGCATCGCTGCCGACAGCTTAATACGGGCTTTGATGTGTGTTTGTACGTCTTTTAGCTGCATTTAAAAACTTTTGCTAGCAAATTGTGCGAAATTAGGAGCTGTTTAGTTGTTTGAATACCCTGAGCTACCTTGATAAAGCCTGTGATTCTCCGTGTAGTGTGTACAAGCAGGCCCCGCGGTAAATGCTTCAGGGAAAATTCCTTGCTCTTATTATCAGTGTAGATGAGATTATCCTGAGTGGTGTTGCGAGTAAAGCATGGGCAGAGCATAAAAATCCCGTTATTATCGCCCCCCTTTATAACTCGTGCCCAATTTCAGAGAAGACCTGAGGATACAACGCTGCAATGCCTTTACTTGAATTGAAAAAAGCCTGTCTTAATTACGGAACTCAGGTGCTGCTTGACCAGGTAGATCTGGTCGTTGAGAAGGGGCAGCGCCTATGTCTGATTGGCCGTAATGGTGCAGGCAAGTCAAGCATGCTTAAGGTGATTGCTGGCGATGTTGCCCTGGATGATGGCAGTGTTTGGCGAATGCCGGAGCTTAAGATTGCCCGCCTGGAGCAGGATCTTCCAGAAGCCGACGACCTCAGTGTTTACGATGCCGTGGCGCTGGGGCTCGCCGAGACCGGTAAGTTGCTAGCGGATTATCATCGCCTAGTAATGGAAGAGAGTTCCGAGCAGCAGCTGAAGCAGTTGGGTAAATTGCAGCAGGCCATTGATGCCTGTGACGGTTGGAGTGTACAGCAGCGTGTTGAAACGGTGATCTCTCGATTGCAGTTACCCATGGACAAAAAAATGTCCGAATTGTCTGGCGGCTGGCGTCGTCGAGTGGCACTGGCGCGAGCACTGGTCATTGACCCTGATGTGTTACTGCTGGATGAGCCCACAAACCATCTTGATGTGTTGGCTATTGAATGGCTGGAAAAACAAATTCTTGATTTTCAGGGCGCAGTCATTTTTATCACCCACGATCGCTCTTTGTTACAAGCTGTGGCCACAGATATTGCCGAGCTTGACAGGGGGCATCTGCGTTTATGGCACGGCGATTACCACAGTTTTCTTAATTTTCGTGAGCAGCAATTGGCGGAAGAGGAGCGTCATAACGCCTTGTTTGACAAGCGTTTGGCGGAAGAGGAAAAGTGGATTCGACAGGGTATTAAAGCCCGTAGGACACGCAATGAAGGCCGGGTTCGCGCCCTCAAAGCAATGCGCGAAGAGCGTGGTCAGCGTCGCGAACGGCAGGGTACAGCTAACATTACCCTGGCAACCGGAGATAGCTCGGGCAAGCTTGTCGCTGAACTGGTGAATGTGAATCATGGCTGGCAAGGCATTTCGCTAATCAATCATTTTTCTACCACCGTGGTGCGCGGCGATCGCATAGGTTTAATCGGGCCAAACGGTATTGGTAAGAGTACGTTGCTGAAAATTATATTGGGTGAGCTGACACCCAATGAAGGCAAGGTAAAGTTGGGTACAAACCTGTCGGTTGCCTATTTTGACCAGCTGCGTGATCAGCTGGATCTTAATAAAAATGCTGTCGACAATGTTTCCGAAGGACGCGATTCGATAACCATTGGTGGCCAGTCCCGGCATATCATGAGTTATCTTAACGATTTCTTATTTTCCGGTGCGAGGGCGAGGACGCCTTTGCGTGCACTATCCGGTGGCGAGCGTAATCGGGTTCTGTTGGCCAAGCTGTTCAGTAAAGACAGTAACCTGCTGGTGCTTGATGAGCCGACCAATGATCTCGATGTGGAAACCCTTGAATTACTGGAAGAGGTGCTAGCGTCTTATCAGGGAACGGTTTTGTTGGTTAGTCACGACCGATCCTTCCTCGATAATGTCGTTACCAGCACCATTGCTTTTGAGGGCGATGGCAGGGTACTGGAATATGTTGGCGGTTATGGCGATTGGTTGCGCCAGGGTGGGCGCTGGCCTGATTTACAAGACAAGGAAAAACCACAGACGCCAAGTCCGGTTACTGCAGAAGTAGTGCAGCCCGCTGAAGCAGGCAAAAAACAGAAGAAAAAACTCAGTTATAAATTCCAGCGTGAGTTGGATGAATTACCGGCAAAAATTGAGGCCGCAGAAACCTTGGTTGAGTCTTTGGAGGAGGAGTGTGGTGCGGCTGATTTCTATCAGCGTGATCACGACGAAGTCAGCCAAAAGCTGGCAGCCTTGGGTGAAGCGCAGCAACAGCTGGAAGCCCTGTACGATCGATGGGGTGAGCTGGAAGAGATGCAGGAATAAGGCGTGTCAACAGAGGGGCGCCTGAGGAAAGAGACAGGATAGGGGCGTTTATGCCCCCATTGTTTTGTCCAAAGATTTACTCAGGCAAGGATACCCGCACCGCCAAAACATCGCATTTTGCACCGTGAAGAACCCCGTTGGCGGTAGAGCCAAGCAGCAATGCCAAACCACGGCGACCGTGACTTCCCACCACCACAAGATCGCAGTCTTCTTCCTCGGCCAGGCGATGGATCTCGGCGGCAGGTTGGCCAATAACCACGTGCTGGTTGTGCGTGCCGATTGTGATGTTGCTGACGATCTTATCCAGCTGCTCTTGCGCTTGAACCTGTAACTGCTCCTGGACCTCGGTAAGGTCTACCGGAATGTCACCGCCATAGGCAAACGTCAGGGGCTCAATGACATGGGCAAGGGATAGCTTGGCACCCGAATTGGTAGCCAGCTCAATAGCTTGTTGTAACACTTGATCCGATTCTTCGCTGAGATCCAGTGCCACCAGAATATGTTGATATTTTGCCATGGCCTTCATCCTTTTTGCCGGGTTTGGTTTTATACTAGCGCCAATTTATGGGCTTGCCCAGCCTTAGTGATACGCGCTTGGCAGGATCATTGATCTGGCGCAATTACGAATTACCTTTACTACAGCGACTATCTTTTATGTGGTTACCTATCATTATTATTGCTCTGGCCGTTGCGATGGTTGTTGGGCCTATCATGTTAATGCAACCGACCCAGCAGCAACGCCGCCAAGCCGCTCGTCGGCAGCATGCTGCGGCCTTGGGGCTGCGCGTTCATTTGCAGCCTCCCCCAGAAGGTACTGGCGTTGAAGCCAAGCAAGTGGCTATGTACTGCTTGCCGTGGCAGGAGGCCAAACAGGGCCGTAACAGCTGGTGTTTGGTGAAACGGCAATTCGAGCATGAGCTACATTTCCTGGGGGCCTGGGATTGGCAGGTGAAACCCGCTAAAACATTGCCTGATACAGCCATCAATGCAGATGGTTTGTCTGCGTTACCTGAAGGTGTGATCGCGGTTGCTAGTGGCCCGCAGGGCTTATGTTGCTATTGGCAAGAGCGCGGTGAATTGGAACGTGTCGATCAGATTGCTGATTGGCTACAGCGTACCGCCAAGTTGATGGCATAGGATTTATTTCGCTGCTGCCTGGGCATCCTGTTCCGGTGGAGGAGGGGTGTAGGTGGTGGTATCACTTTCATCAGGATTGAAGTGGGTTTCTGGCATTAAGTCCGTAGATAGAGATTTACGACGATTGCTTAAAATTTCTCCAAGTTCCTTGATCATGCGATGTCGGCGATGATCACTGTGGGCCGATTGTGACAGTGTTTGCTGGGCGCGCTTGTAGAACGCGTGGGCGGTTAAGATATCGCTACGATTGAGTGCCTTGTGACCCTGAGCGATATGGGAAACAACATCCACCATCAAATAGCTCCAGCTAAGCTGAGTGATAAACAGGTTGTTTTCTTCCAGTGAAATATTGCCGATGGCATGCTGGTGTTTTAATACTCTGCCCGCTTCGTTCAACAGATGCTGAGCCCGCGCAATCTGGGAATCACTTTCACGCAATCGGCTTAAGGTGCGCTCTTGGCTTTCGTTGCTCAGCTCTTCACTGCGTTTCTCTGCATTGCCAAGGTTTGCGTGCAGGTAGGTGGCGGATGGATCCAACTTAATCATTGCCTGCAACATATCAATGATTTCGTCGTTGATAATCTTGGCAATAGCCCGGGATTCAACCAGCAGATCGACTTCTATGACCAGTTCTTCGAGTTCATCAACTTTACGTTTGAGGTCTTTCAATTTTCGACGAATCAGACGGGTACGCCTTTCCCGCTCATTGGCGACGCTGACGGCAATCAGTGAGCCGATGGCGATAATGCAAAAAAGTACGAGGTAGGCTAGGGCTGTCATGACTCAGGTGCGACGGCTGAATGTGTTGTAAAAATGAGCTTCTTATAAGGTTAAAATCGGCATCGTGGAGCAAAACTTTATCCTAGCAGGCCTTGGCTGTCAGCATGAATTTCGTGCCAGGGGAACAATTTTCTCTTTTCTTATCACAAGATTATGTGCTATTCCTAAAAAGAATTCGATCACTGCCTAAAAAACAGGCAGCAAGCAGGGGGATTTCTATTAATGCTTGACCGCTGCTGCACAAGGTCTTATATATGCGCTCTTTGAGGCGTTGAGCCTTGTTTTAAGTCTTTATTGAACGGCTTTGAGTGTTTTTTAAACAAAAATGTCGTCTTGTATCTATAAATAGAAGGAACCTATGGGCAAATCCTTAGTTATTGTTGAGTCGCCAGCCAAGGCGAAAACCATCAACAAGTATTTGGGAAAGGACTATATCGTTAAGTCGAGCATTGGTCATATTCGTGATTTGCCGACCAGTGGTAGCGGTAAAACGGCGGTTGACCCAAAAGAGCGTGCCCGTCAGGCGGCGATTACCCGCAAGCTGTCCCCGGAAGATAAGATTCTTCACAAACAGCGCAAAGCCAAAGAGCAACTCATCAAACGCATGGGTATCGACCCAGAGAATGGCTGGGCTGCCCACTATGAAATCCTGCCGGGCAAGGAAAAGGTTGTCGATGAACTGGCAAAACTTGCCGAAGATGCCGATACCGTTTATCTCGCGACGGATTTGGATAGGGAAGGGGAAGCCATTGCCTGGCACCTGCGTGAGGCAATAGGCGGGAGTGAAGATCGTTTCCGTCGGGTTGTGTTTAACGAGATTACCAAATCGGCCATTCAGGAAGCTTTTGAAAGCCCTGGTCCTATCGATCAATCCCGCGTTAATGCACAGCAGGCCCGTCGTTTCCTGGATCGTGTTGTGGGTTATATGGTCTCACCGCTGTTGTGGGAGAAGATTGCCCGCGGTTTGTCTGCCGGTCGAGTTCAGTCGGTGGCGGCAAGATTGGTTGTTGAGCGTGAGCGAGAAATTCGTGCTTTTATCCCGGAAGAGTATTGGGATGTCTTTGCTGAACTAAGCAGTGATGCCGGTGAGCCCATTCGTTTTGAGGTGAAAAAATACCAGGGTTCTGCATTCAAGCCGGTTAATGAAACTGAGGCCATGGCCGCCGTTAATGCCATGCAGGCTTCGGCATTCACCGTATCCAACCGTGAAGACAAGCCGACAAAATCAAAACCGTCTGCCCCGTTTATTACCTCAACACTGCAGCAGGCCGCCAGTACGCGTTTAAGCTTCAGTGTCAAAAAGACCATGATGATGGCCCAGCGTTTGTATGAAGCTGGCTACATCACCTATATGCGTACCGACTCGACCAACCTCAGTAAAGAGGCTGTAGAGTCATGCCGCGAATATATTCTGGAGCAATACGGCAAACCTTATTTACCAGAATCCCCTGTACTTTATAGCAGCAAGGAAGGCGCCCAAGAGGCACACGAAGCGATTCGTCCTTCCAGTGTTACGGTAAAACCAACCCAGCTTAAAGGCATGGAGCGTGATGCAGAGCGTCTCTATGCGCTGATTTGGCAGCAGTTTGTAGCCTGCCAAATGACGCCGGCTGAATTTACCAGTACCTCTATTGTTGTTAGTGCCGGCGACTATGAATTACGCACCCGAGGTCGGGTGATTCGCTTTGATGGTTTCACCAAAGTTCAACCGCCGGTCAGCAAAAAGGATGAAGATGTTGTTCTGCCTGAGCTCAGTGTCGACGACATTCTGAATCTGGTAAAACTCGAGCCAAACCAGCATTTCACCAAACCTACGGCGCGTTTTACGGAAGCCAGTCTGGTAAAAGAATTGGAGAAGCGGGGCATTGGGCGCCCGTCTACCTACGCCTCGATTATTTCTACCATTCAGGATCGCGGTTATGTCCATATCGAAAACCGCCGTTTCTATGCCGACAAGATTGGTGACATTGTTACTGAACGTTTGATTGAAAGCTTCTCCGAGCTGATGGATTACAGCTTTACGGCCAATATGGAAGAATCTCTCGATGAAGTGGCCGAGGGCAAGCTGGAGTGGCATCAGCTGCTCGACAAATTCTACAGTGATTTCTCTGAGGATTTAAAAACCGCCGGAGCAGTTGATGGTGGTATGCGCGCAAACGATCCCACCGATACTGATATCGAATGTGGTAACTGCGGACGTCATATGCAAATCCGTACTGGAAGCACAGGGGTCTTCCTGGGCTGTTCCGGTTATGCCTTGCCGCCGAAAGAGCGCTGTAAAAACACCATGAATTTGGTCAGCGGTGATGAGGCGGTTAACGTCGACGACGATGACGAAGCAGAATCCAAACAGTTGCGTAATAAGCGCCGCTGTAAGCTCTGTAACACCGCAATGGATAGTTATTTGCTCGATGAAAAGCGCAAAGTACATATTTGTGGCAATAACCCAGATTGCTCGGGGTATGAAGTCGAAGAGGGTAGCTTTAAGTTAAAAGGTTATGAAGGCCCGGTTATCGAGTGTGATAAATGCGGTGCCGATATGCAGCTCAAAACCGGTCGCTTTGGTAAGTATTTTGGCTGTACATCGGAAAGCTGTAAAAACACCCGCAAACTGTTGCGCAATGGTGAGGCGGCACCTCCGAAGATGGATCCCGTACCTATGCCTGAGTTAGCCTGTGACAAGGTTGAGGATCATTATATTTTACGTGATGGTGCATCTGGCCTGTTCCTGGCGGCGAGTAAATTTCCGAAAAACAGGGAGACACGTGCGCCGTTGGTCAATGAAATTTTGCCGCACAAAAAAGAAATTGATCCAAAGTATGAGTTTCTTTTCTCGGCGCCGGTTGAAGACAGTGATGGTAATCCAACGGTTATTCGTTACAGTCGTAAAACCAAGGAGCAGTATGTGCAGTCAGAAATTGAAGGCAAGGCAACCGGTTGGAAGGCCTTCTATCAAGGCGGTGCCTGGGTAGTGGCTGAAAAACCAGCCAAGAAGGCGGCGCCTAAAAAATCGACAGCCAAAAAAGCAGCACCAAAAAAGAAATCCACGGCTAAAAAAGCCAAGGCCGAAGAGTAATTAACTCTTCACGCAGCCAAGTCTTACTCTGTCTATGAGTAAGGCTTGGTCCGCTTCAGTTCAGAGATACCTATGAGTAATCCCTACCTGCCATTGGTCAATCAAAAAATGGCGTATATTCGCCAGCTGTTATCATTTGCTAAGGCCGATCCAGAGAATCTTAGTCAGCGCCAATCCAATGCGGCAATCGCTGATGCCGCATGTTTGGAGCTGGCTGTGGCCTATCGGTGTTTTCTTCGCGAGCTCGCAAGCCATTACCGGGTAGCTAATCCTCAAGCTATTGATTCTGCCCTAGTAGCACTTCAGGGGGTAGAGGCGCTATCGGTTGCGTCCCCAGAAGTGCAGGAATGCAATTCGCTGGAGCAACTTCAAGGTGGTAGCGAATCATGGTTGGCGGATACGCTGCATTATGCTGCGCAAGCACTGAATCCTGTGCCGACTGCTGACGATGTGAAATCGCAGGCTGCCGTGCAATTGATCAGTGCTGTTGACCTAAGCAAGGGCGGACAGGAGTCTTTGACTGCTGCGGCAGTCAAAGGTTGGTTTATAGCCTTCTGTGAGCTTGTGGAACGCCATAGAGAGGGGCTACAGGAATTTTAAGCCTGACCCTTGATCCTTTGTGGGGCGGGCGTGACCTGGGTGACTGATCAATGGTAGAATAGGGCTTTGAATCACGTGCCCTTGGGTGTGGCTTATCAGTTGGTGTTTTACCGGCTTGCCCAGAAGAGGAATCGCGGCAGCTGGAGTATCTATGTCATCTTCCCTTTATGAAATTGTCGACCTTGGCGATGGTGAAATCGGCTTGCGTCGTGCGGGAGAGGACTCTGAGCCACTAGTGCGTATCAAGTTTTCCGAAGAGTCTGTACATTTTCTCGGCGAAGCCCGTTTCGAGGTTGCCAAGGCCATGATCGAGGCCGGTATGGAAGCGGTTGGCGATTTGGCTGAGCAGGATATGGCGGCTTTCGAGCTTGAAGCTGAGCCCAGGATTTTACACTAATCGGTAAGTGTTCTGCTTATCGGAATCTCAACAAGAGTCCATCGCATTTACCCGACTTGGCAGCAGCATCGAGTTGGGCGATAGCTTTTTCTGTAATGACACCTGGGCTGGCAATTACCGTATGGCTGGTACCAGAGCTCAGGGCTTCCCAGATCATCCAGCAATCGGTTTCGCCCTGTGTGTGAATAATGCGCAGTCGCTGTGTATCTACACCATAGGCTTCCAGTAGCGCGCGGTTGATCCCGCGAGGTGCAATCCAGGTCATCCAGCGGCTGTGATCACGTTGGCTTAAATGGGCAATCATTGGCAGTACCATGGCCATATCACTCAGCTGCTCAACAGGCAGTACCAGCTCGGTAACGCCGTGCTGCTGAGGTTTGCTTCTAGCCGCCCCAGCATAAGAGGCGGGGCTAGCTAATGCTTGTTGAGCAAGTGCCATGGTGTTTCTCCCAATAATTGCCCTAAGGCTCTAGTTACCGCGGCGGATAACGCCGACGCTCAGACCTTCAATAGCGAATTCCTGATCGCGCAGATCGACCTCTATCACATCAAACTCTTCGTTTTCCGGCAGCAGCTGTACCATGTGACGGTTGCGCTCGCGCTTAAAGCGTTTGACGGTGACTTCATCACCAATACGGGCAACAACGATATCACCGTTGCGGGCCTGTTCGGTGCGGTGTACTGCAAGTAGGTCGCCATCCATAATGCCGATGTCTTTCATGCTGTAGCCGTGTACGCGTAACAGATAGTCAGCACTGGGTTGGAAAAGATGGCTGGCAATATCGCAGTATTCCTCGATATTTTCTTCGGCGAGAATAGGGTTGCCAGCGGCTACTCGACCCACCAGCGGGATGCCACTGATTTCTTCCGGTAGACGTATGCCGCGGGATGCGCCGGCAACCATTTCAATGGCTCCTTTGCGTGCAAGCGCTTTAAGGTGCTCTTCTGCTGCATTGGCAGAGCGAAACCCCAGTTCCTGTGCAATTTCAGCCCGTGTAGGTGGATAGCCCGTATCTTCGACGTAGTGTTTGATAAGGTTCAGCACTTCTTCCTGGCGCGCGGTTAGCTTGGTAGCCATATCGAGAGTCCTTTAAAAGTCCCTGTGAGATAAAAGTTCTGTTTTTTTATACAGTGTCTGTAAGTATATACAGTGCTTTTTTAGGTTGGCAAGCTTTTTTGGCAATAAAACGTCATCTGCCAGCCTTTGGGCTGGCAGATGGGGAAGAAGGGCAGGGGCTAGGTTGGACGATTAAAAGTCGTCGATGCCGGGAAAAGAGTCGGGTTCTATGGCAGAGAGGGGGTTCATCCAGCTCTCAGGGTGCAAGGTGTCATCACTAACCCAGTCATTTTCATAACCGCTTTCATAAGCAGCGCCTGCGTCCTCGGGTGGTGATGCAGGGGTCAGGGAGAGCTGTTGCCAGGCTTCAATATCATATTCACTGACTTCGCCGCCAGCATACTGAATCTCAATCGTTGCAGATTGATCGTCGACGGCGACGACTTCAAAATATTCGTTGCCGATTGGGTTGTAGTACCACTCACCTATCGTTGGAAGTTGTAGTGACATAGTGTATTCCCCGGTGTTTATATCCCGATAAACGCTGTGTAATACAAAAATTACCACGCTGAAGCGGCCTTGTGCAGCTGTGTCTTTGTTGTTCTTTATGCCTGTTTTATGACCGAAATATAAGATTGAGTTTTCCCAGTTAACTGATTTTCTTGTATTTCATGGACTTATGATCAGGGCTTAAAATCGAGGTTAAGTTGTTTAAAAACCCGCTTCTATAAGGTAAGTTTGTCAAATAAACAATTGGTCTAAGGGATGTTGTTAATGTGGGCTGTACAGGCAGCCCAATAGCGCGTTGAGTATGGTTTTGCTGTCGATGCGGAGTCTTGACACCTATGGTGCTCAAACGTATGTTTCGTCCACTTGGTCTCAGGTGACCGATCAATTTATAGATATATAAGAAAAACGTTTTCTTTCAGGTAGTAATTTATGGCTCAATCCGACACGGTTGAACGTATCCTTGGCGCTGCTAGTGCGCTATTTGCTGAGCGCGGTTATTCAGAAACTTCGCTGCGCACTATCACCAGCACAGCAGGGGTAAACCTCGCGGCGGTGAATTATCATTTTGGTTCCAAAAAAGAGCTGATTCAGGCCGTGTTTGGGCGCTTTCTTACCCCGTTTTGTAAGTTACTTGATGAGGAATTGGATAAACTGCTGGCAAAATATAATGACTCCAGCACCGCCAGTGTGGATGAGTTACTTGAAGTACTTTTCAGGACACTACTCACGTCAACCGCTGCGATGGGGGAGCGCCCAAGCCAATTTATGAAGCTGCTGGGGCTAGCGTACACACAATCTCAGGATCACTTGCGTCACTATATTATTGGTGAATTTGGGCAATATTATTCCCGATTTACCGGCTTGCTTGAAAAAGCCAATCCTGATATCTCACCTGTTACCTTCTATTGGCGTTTGTATTTTATTCTGGGGGCCTCAGTCTTTACCCTGTCGAGCTATGACCCCATCAGCAATATTCTTAAAACTGACTATGGCCAAGAGTCGACTATTGAGAATACCGTATCTCTGCTGGTGCCATCGCTATCGGCGATGCTGCAATGTGAAGATTTGAGTTAACAGCGTTTTAGCGAGCGAAATTATGAGTTTAGGGCCCTTAATTCTCGATCTCGAAGGTACTGTATTGACCGACGAAGAGCGAGAGTTGTTGCTTCATCCAATGGTGGGTGGGGTAATAATTTTTGCACGTAATATCGAAAACTACACCCAGTTAACTTCATTGCTGTCTGCAATCAGGGAGTGCCGCTCAGAACTTTTGATTTGTGTCGATCAGGAGGGCGGTCGTGTACAACGTTGCCGTGACGGTTTTACCCGCATTCCGGCGATGCAAAGCTTTCATCAATTGCATTGTGATGATCCCGCAAAAGCTGAGCAGTTAGCCGAAGATTGTGGCTGGTTGCTGGCATCTGAGGTCATCGCCTGTGGTTTTGATTTCAGTTTTGCGCCGGTTCTTGATGTTGATGATAACCACTGTAGCGTTATTGGCGACAGGGCATTTTCCCATGAGCCTGAGCGAGTTGCGCAATTAGGGCGCGCTTTTATTCGTGGAATGCAAGATGCGGGCATGTCGGTTACAGGCAAACACTTTCCGGGGCATGGTAGTGTCGTTGCTGATAGCCACCTGGAGTTGCCTGTCGATACGCGCAGCTGGGAAGCGATTGCCGAACATGATTTGGTGCCGTTCCAGGCATTAAGTAAAACGCTTGATGCGGTGATGCCGGCACATATTTTATTTGATCAGATCGATGATCAACCGGTTGGTTTTTCATCCCGTTGGTTGAAGGGAGTATTACGCAAGCAATTGGCATTTGAAGGCGTTATTTTCAGTGACGATCTGACCATGGAAGGTGCTTCGGTGGTTGGTAGTTATGAAGAGCGGGCACGGTTGGCACTTGAAGCGGGCTGTGACTCTGTATTGGTGTGTAACAATCGACAGGGCGCCAAGGCCGTCCTGCATTACCTCGACTCAGCAGATATTCAGCCAAGTTCACGCTTAGGATCTATGCGGGCAAAGCGCTATATTAAGCGAGCAGCACTCGAGGCGACTTCTCGCTGGCAGTCAACCGTACAACAATTATTGGAAATGGATAGCAAATAATGCAAATACCTGAATGGTTAGTGGCTTTTACCGGGCAGGAAGATCTGTGGTGGATAGAAATTTTTGCCGTCGTATTGTTGACCCTGGTTGTATCCTTTTGTGTGCGAGTCTTCCTAGACCGTTTGTTGGTGCGTGCGCAGACCACAAAAAGTCTTTGGGATGATGCGTTAATAGTCTCCGCCAAACAGCCTCTGCGCTGGTTGTTTTGGTTAATTGGCTTAAGTTGGGCGGCCGATATAGCGGCACTGCGGTCAGAGTCTGCTTTTTTTGAAGCGGTAGATCCAATTCGCGAAGTGGGTGCCATAGCACTGTTAACCTGGTTTTTGGTGCGCTTTGTGCGCTGTGCCGAATCCAATTTACTTGACCCCATGTACCGTGCCGAGCCGTTGGATGAAACCACCGTGCACGCCGTGGGTAAGCTGCTGCGTATTTCGGTAATTATTACTGCTGTACTGATTGTGATGCAGTCGCTTGGATACAGTGTTTCGGGGGTGCTGGCGTTTGGTGGTATCGGCGGGATTGCTGTTGGTTTTGCCGCTAAAGATTTGTTGGCAAACTTTTTTGGCGGTTTGATGATTTATCTTGATCGTCCCTTTGCGGTTGGCGACTGGATACGTTCGCCGGATCAGAATATTGAAGGTACGGTTGAAGAGATTGGCTGGCGCTTAACCCGGATTCGGACCTTCGACAAACGACCTCTGTATATTCCTAATTCAACCTTTACTCATATTTCGGTTGAAAATCCCTCGCGTATGACCAATCGCCGAATTTACGAAACCATCGGTATCCGCTACGACGACAGCGATAAAATGGGTGTGATTATTGAACGCGTGGAGGCTTACCTGCGATCGCATGAGGCCATTGATAGCAATCAAACCTTGATTGTTAACTTTAATGCCTTCGCCGCCTCATCGTTGGACTTCTTTATTTATACCTTTACCAAAACCACAGATTGGGTTGAGTTTCATAAAATTAAGCAGGATGTGTTGCTGGGTATACTCGATATTATCGAAAAAGCCGGCGCTGAGTGTGCGTTCCCAACGTCCACGCTACATATTGCTCCCGGTCCTGAAGGGGTTGTTGAAGCGAAATGACTAAGCTGGCAATTATTGGCGGTTCTGGGCTAAACCAGCTTGAGGGTATGGAAAACGCCCAGCAACGTGTCGTCGAGACCCGCTACGGAACTGCTGAAGTAACCCTGGGTGAATTACACGGCCAGCCTGTAGCCTTTATGCCACGTCATGGTGAGGGGCATGTGTTACCTCCGCACCAGATTAACTATCGAGCCAATATCGCTGCACTCAAACAGCTTGGCATAGAACAGGTAGTGGCGTGCAATGCGGTTGGTGGGATTCATTCCGAGATGGGGCCTGGCAAGTTGGTTGTGCCCGATCAAATTGTTGATTACACCTATGGTCGTGAGCACACATTTGCCGAGCAGGGTGATGTGATACATATAGATTTTACCTATCCCTACGATGAGACCCTGCGGTCATTTTTATTGGCCAGTTTAACGCGGCTTGAAATTCCTCATGTCGATTTTGGTGTCTATGCCTGCACTCAAGGTCCGCGTCTTGAAAGTGCTGCCGAGATTGTGCGTCTCAAACGTGATGGTTGTGATTTGGTAGGCATGACGGCTATGCCTGAAGCGGCTTTAGCGCGTGAAGCAGGTTTGGCCTACGCTTCTTTGTGTCTGGTAGCCAATTGGGGAGCAGGTTTAACGGAGGATTTGATAACTATGGAGGAGATTCTTCAGGTTATTGCATCCGGTGTTGAGCAAATCCACCAGGTTTTGTCTGATTTCATCCCTTCACACTGCAATTAAGCTTACAAAGCCATAAAAAGACCATTTTTTTACCACTTTTTACTGGACAGCGGTGGTAAATTATCTTAAAAATGACGTGTCGCAGGGTATACGTAGTTTGATTGCCCACAGCTTGGGGGCGCGCGACGCACGGCAGGTTTTATCGCTGATCCGGCTTTTTTAAGTTCGGGACAGCACTGAAGCCTCCGCGACATACGATAAGATAATAATAGACATATAAAAATAATGAGGTTGTTCGATATGGCAGTTCGCGAAACAGGCACCGTTAAATGGTTCAATAACGCGCGGGGTTACGGGTTCATTACGCGGGGTGAGGATAGCGATGATGTGTTTGTACACTATCGCAATATTCGGGGCGAAGGCTACCGCTCACTCAATGAGGGGCAGGCTGTGGAGTTCGACATCCTTGAGGGTGACAAGGGTCTCCAGGCAGAAGATGTAGCGGCCGTTTAAACAACCTTATTATAAAAAACGCCAGCAATTATGCTGGCGTTTTTATTTTATATTTCCCTTCCAGATTTATGGCGTTGCTGTGGCTTCAGCTGCAGGGATTAAAGCCGTGTCGCCATCCATTAATTGTGTTTCTTCTTCTATCTCTTCTGGCAGTTCATAGGGTGTGATTTTTATCAGTAGTCCCACTAAGGGGTGATCAATAAAATGCAGTTCGCCGCTTCGCATGCGCCGCTTCTGTTTTAGCAGGACAACCTGATCCAGTACATACGGCTGATTAAGAATCTTGTCGTACTCTGTTTCAAGAGAGGTCAAACCACTCCAGGCATCTTCCTGGGTCGCAAGAGGCATCCAGTCCTGGCTTTCAACCTTACGCAGGTCGGGACGAATCGGAAGCATTGGCCAGTCTTTGCTGTCGCTATCCTGGCGCCATGACTGCTGGTTTTGCCCGTAATTGCGGGTGAACTCACTGAGCCATAAATTGGTATGCAGGTGCAGGTAACGGGCGACACTGATGGTGATACTGCCTTCAAGTTCCTGGTGCTCGCCATAGATTTCGCCGCCGTGAATCAGTAACGATGGTGCATTGTCGATATCGACGACCGGCTGGCGCCAGCTTTCATGAAAAAGTACTCGGTAGCGCTTGTCGCGTGCCAGGGCTCGGGCGTTGTTGTTTAGTTCTCGCTGCTCTTCTGGCAGTAGGTAATAGGGTTCTCGCTCAAGGTCGGTTCCAAGAGGTGTGTTGCCATCGGTAGAGGGGGCGGCTTCTTCCGCAGAAGCTGTGTTTTCCTCAGTGTCCTCGGCTAGGGGGGCTAGCTGTAATGGCTGTTTCAGACGCTGCCAGTTTGGTGGGTAGGCCAGGGCAATGTCGGTGCGCCATTGCTCTTGGGCCTGGTTGGGTACATTCTGACTAAATGCGAGTAACTCAATTTGATACCAGCGAATTTCTTTTTCTTCCGGGGCTTCGGTCGAGACTTGCTGTGCCAGCCCAGTGGTAGCGGTGGCGTAGAGGGCCAAACTGAGCGTGGTGGCTAACAATTGTTTTGCTGGCATAGGGTGTTCCATGCGTTATTAAGCACCACTAACTAGCGTTGCTTTGGGTTAATTGGTCGAGCAGTGACTTAACCGACTTTATGCGTTTATCGCTATTTTCCATATCGAGGGAAAATTTTAAATGGTTTGCGCCCTCAAGACGGTATTTTTGTGGTTGGGTTTGCACCATTTTCACAATGGTCAGCGGATCGACCTGGGTTTCGCTGGCAAATTCGATACGTCCATTGCTGGCACTGGCTTCTAACTTGTTAATACCTAGTCGCTGGGCCTTTTGTTTTAGCTCTGTAATCCTGAACAGGTTTTTACAGGCTTCAGGCAGCAGACCAAAGCGATCAATCATTTCTACTTGCAGTTCTTTCAAGGCGTCTGACGACTTGGCGCTGGCAATGCGCTTGTACATTAACAGGCGGCTATTGACGTCGGCCAGATAATCTTCAGGAATCAGAGCGGGCAGACGCAGATTGACCTCTATGCCTGTATCCAGAGCATCTTCTATATTGGGCGTCTTGCCTGCTTTGATCGCATTTACGGCCCGGTCCAGCATCTCCATATAAAGGCTAAAGCCGACGGCCTGCATCTGACCGCTTTGCTCATCGCCCAGCAGTTCACCGGCACCACGAATCTCGAGGTCATGGGTGGCAAGGGTGAAACCAGCTCCGAGATCATTGGCCGAAGCAATGGCGTCGAGACGCTTGATGGCATCGCCGGTCATGGCTTTTTTGTGGGGGGTCATCAAGTAGGCGTAGGCCTGGTGATGAGAGCGGCCTACGCGGCCACGGAGTTGATGCAGTTGTGCCAGGCCAAATTTATCGGCCCGATCGATCACTATGGTGTTGGCATTGGGGACATCAATGCCGGTTTCAATAATGGTCGTGCACACCAGGATATTGAAGCGCTTATGGTAAAAGTCGCTCATCACCTGTTCCAGCTGGCGTTCACGCATCTGGCCATGGCCAATACCGATACGGGCATCAGGAATAAGCTCTTCAAGTTCGCGAGCGACTTTCTCAATGGATTTGACTTCGTTGTGCAGATAGTAAACCTGACCGCCACGCAGAATTTCACGCAGTATGGCTTCTTTGATCAGGTTGTCATCGCTTTGACGGACAAACGTCTTCACCGAGAGGCGTTTTGCGGGCGGCGTGGCGATAATCGATAGGTCACGAATACCGGACATGGCCATATTCAGGGTTCGTGGAATTGGGGTGGCCGTCAGCGTCAGAATATCTACTTCTGAGCGCAGTGATTTTAATTTTTCTTTTTGACGTACACCAAAGCGATGCTCTTCGTCGATAATCAATAAACCGAGAGATTTGTAGTTTAAATCCGACTGCAGCAGTTTGTGGGTGCCAATAATGATATCAACCTGGCCGTCGGCAATTTTTTGCTGGGCCGCATCGATTTCTTTATTGCTGCGAAAGCGCGACAGCACCTCGATATTTACCGGCAGTTCGGCAAAGCGATCCTTGAAATTTTCGTAATGTTGTTGCGCCAGCAGGGTGGTGGGTACCAGCATCGCGACCTGTTTGCCACTGTGTGCAGCAATAAAGGCTGCGCGCATGGCAACTTCTGTTTTACCAAAGCCAACATCACCACAGACAAGGCGATCCATCGGTTGTTCGGACAGCATATCTTTGTAAACGGCTTCGATAGCTTGTTGCTGGTCTGGGGTTTCTTCAAACGGGAAGCTGCTGGAGAAACGTTGGTAGGCTACAACCGGGTCTTCAAAGGCATGACCTTTGCGGGCTGCACGGCGGGCATAAATATCCAGCAGTTCTGCGGCAGCATCGCGTACCTGTTCGGCGGCCTTGCGTTTGGCTTTTTGCCACTGTTCACTGCCGAGTTTATGCATGGGAGCCAGGGCTTCATCTGCACCGGAATAGCGACTGATGAGGTCGAGGCTGGCTACAGGCACATAGAGCTTGGCTTCGTTGGCATATTCCAACATCAGAAATTCATTGGTTTCACCGTCTACGGTGATGGTTTCCATTCCGCGGTAACGGCCAACACCGTGATCGATATGAACAACAGGGGCGCCCATATTTAATTCGGTCAGGTTTTTTATCACCTGATCACTTTGGCTTTGCTGCTTGTTACGGCGACGTTGCTGCTGAACTTGTTCGCCAAACAATTCTGTTTCGGTAATAACTGTTATGGCTGGGTTATGTAGCTGGGTGGCGCGTTCGACGGTACATACGGTGATGCAGATGGGCTTGTCGTGTTGTAAAAACTCCGACCAGTTGTCGATTTCTGTGGGTTGGATGCGAATTTTTTGCAGTTGTTCTATTAGGGTTTCTCGTCGTCCGGCGGATTCTGCGCAAAACAGAATACGATTGTCTGTCTCAGTGAGAAAACTTTGCAGTTTATGCAGTGGTTGCTCGTGGCGAGCATTGATGGCGACATCGGGTAGCTTGCTGCAGGCAAAATTGTGGTGAGCTGCGTGGTCTTCGACAGAGCTATCGCTAATGGCACTGCTGGCCAAAGGTTTTAATAGGCCAAACAGTGTGGGTGGGGCGACAAACATTTCCGCCGGTGGCAGTAGCGGGCGCTCAGGATCAACGCAGCGGCTTTCGTAGCGCTCGGTTAGATCCTGCCAAAAATGATCGGCGCTGTTAACCAGTTCACCAAGACTAAACACCTGTGTGTTATTGGGCAGGTATTCAAACAGCGTACTGCATTGTTCAAAAAACAGAGGTAGATAATATTCGATGCCTGCCGGGCTGATACCCTGACTGATGTCTTGATAAATCGGGCAGCGCTTGTGGTCTACATCGAAGCGCTCATGCCAGTTGTCACGAAAACGGCCAATGCCAACCTTGTCGAGAGGATATTCTTTTGCTGGCAGCAAGCGGATGTCTTGCAGGCTGTCTATGGTGCGTTGGGTTTCCGGGTCAAAGGTGCGCAGGGTTTCGATTTCATCATCGAATAAATCAATACGGTAGGGCAGGTTGCTGCCCATAGGGTAGATATCGATCAGTGAACCGCGAACGGCAAATTCACCGTGTTCATAAACAGTATCGACACAGTGGTAGCCGGCGTTTTCCAGTTGGGCGCGTATCGCTTTGACATTAAATTGCTGTCCAACCTCAACCATGAGACTGTTGCCGCGTACATAATTTACAGGCGGCAGGCGGTGCATCAGGGTGGTGATGGGGACCACAAGAATGCCGTGTTGTGTTGCCGGTAAGTGGTAGAGCGTTTGCAGTCGTTCGGAAATAATGTCTTGGTGGGGAGAGAAAATATCGTAGGGCAGGGTTTCCCAGTCTGGTAGGGACAAAATCGGTAGTGAATCATCCGTAAAAAAACGTAGCTCGCTTTCAAGGCGTTGCGCTGTGTTGCTGTCAGCGGTAATTACCAGAGTAAGGCTGTCGTGCTGTTTGGCAGCCTGGCATATGGCTAAAGATTGAGCGCAGCCAATCAGTTGGCCCCATCGCTGTTTATTGCCCGGTTTGTTGTTAAGGCTTGGGGCGATAGGGTGTTGCAAGCTCATAGGTATATGCTCTAATGTCATTCATTTTCGGGGCGCTATTGTAGCGGTTTGTGAACCGCTTTGGGTAATTGGCTTTGCTTGGGATCGATTTTTTTACTTGGGGTTGTCGGGCGCTGGTGCTGGTTTTTGTGCTGGCTCTTACCGGCTGTGCCAATCAGTCTTTCGATATTAAGGGGATAGCCAAAACCGATATCGACCTGGTTGCTGATTTGCACCGTGAGGAAACACGCAGGCTGGTCCTATCTTTGGCTACTAAGCTCTACAAGCGTAACCCCAGAGAATTGCGTAAACAGCCTGGTGCAACACTGGAATCCCGTCTCCAGCAGTTACAGCAGACACCAGATTTGAAATTTGCCGAGTTGCAGTGGCAGCAGGGCATTGATGCTATGGATTTGGCTTTTCAGCGAGATTTTCGCGGCGACAGGGTGTTTGCCTTGATTGCCGGGTTGTCTGGGATGCTGCGAGAATCCTATGGCTATAAAGATGAGTTCTTCGTGCTTGATGAGCTGGATCAACAGAAACTCTATATCAGCGCACGCAATATTGAAGTGTTGGTATGGCGTCTGAAGCAGGCCAGGGATAGCCGCGGTAAGCCGTTGATCTATACCAATGCTACGGGAGAGGTACTGAATCTCAGCTTCGAACGGCTGTTTGGTAAGCTCATTGCTCATCAGGATATGTTAGCCAAAGTTATGGCCGGTAAGACCCAGCGAGCCATCAATAGTGTTGCCCACAGTCTCGTCAGTATGACCTTTATGCCCCTCTAATTGGGACTAGTTGGCCTATATCAATTATTCCCCTAACAAATAGCCGCTATATCCCCAGTTATGGTTGCACCCCAGGCATGGAATCACGATAATAGCGCTCCTTTTTTAGCCTATGGCATGGAATTATTACAGGACAATGAAAGTTCCTGCTAAATATTGGGCTTTGAAAGATGCAGAGAAAGCAAATTACTCCTAACCAATAAAGGTAATAGTTGTGAACCGACCTAAGCCGGACGATTATTTCAAAGACTGGAAACAGCGTGAAGCCTTGGCTGAAGGCATGATTCCTGTGATCGGCAAGCTCAATCGTGAGCGTAACGTGGGCATCTATATTTATGGACGCTCTCTGGTTAACCGCTCCGTAATCGACATTATGAAGTCCCATCGCTTCGTACGTCAGGTTGAAGAGAATGAACTGTCTGAATTCGAGACAGCCCCAATTCTGGATATCCTGAGCCAGCTGGATCTTGGTCCTGCCCATATTGATCTGGGCAAGATGGCTGTTAAGTACATGAAAGAGGGCAATGGCGGTTCTCTGGAAGATTTCGTTAAGGCTGAAGTTGCTGACCTGATCAGCGCCGAAGACAAGCCTCTGGCAGAGCCTCAGGATGTTGTACTGTACGGTTTTGGTCGTATTGGTCGTTTGGTTGCCCGTCTGCTGGTTGAAAAGGCCGGCTCCGGTGATGTGCTCAATCTGCGCGCCATTGTTGTGCGTAAAGGCAAGAGCGCCAATGACCTGGTTAAGCGTGCCAGCCTGCTGCGTCGTGATTCTGTACACGGCTCCTTTAAAGGTACTATTCGCGTTGATGAAGAAAACAACGTGCTGGTACTTAACGGTGTAGAAGTGAAGATCATCTACGCCAACTCCCCATCAGAAGTCGATTACACCGAATACGGCATCAATAACGCCATTGTTGTTGATAACACCGGTGTATGGCGTGACGAAGATGGCCTGGGTCAGCACATTGCCTGTAAAGGTGCCAGCAAGGTTATCCTGACTGCGCCTGGTAAGGGTGATATCAAGAACATTGTTTACGGTATTAACAATGGCGATATCAATGCTGACGACAAGATCCTGTCTGCTGCATCCTGTACCACCAACGCTATCGTACCTGTACTGAAGGCGATGATGGACGAGTACGGTGTAAACCACGGTCACGTTGAGACTGTTCACGCTTACACCAATGACCAGAACCTGATTGATAACTATCACAAAGGTGATCGCCGTGGCCGTAGTGCGCCACTGAACATGGTTCTGACCGAGACCGGTGCTGCGAAAGCTGTTGCCAAGGCGCTGCCTGAGCTGAAAGGTAAGCTGACCGGTAACGCTATCCGTGTTCCTACGCCAAACGTATCCATGGCCATTCTGAACCTGCAATTGGGTAAAGAAACCACCGCTGAAGAGTTGAACGCCTATATGCGTGATGCGGCTCTGTACTCTCCGTTACAGCAGCAAATCGACTTCACTAACTCTCCAGAAGTTGTTTCCAGCGACTTTGTTGGTTCTCGTCATGCCTGTGTGTTCGATGCCAAGGCTACCATCGTTGATGGTAACAGCGCTGTGCTCTACTGCTGGTACGATAATGAGTTTGGCTACAGCTGCCAGGTAGTTCGCTGTCTGGAAGATATGGCTGGCGTAAATTACAACATTTACCCCAAGGGCTAAGCTAAACTGATCAAATAAAGATCAGTTTAAACGGCTGCAAAAAACCCGCCTACCTCAAATAGGCGGGTTTTTTTATGCCTATAGGGTGGTAGTACGCTAACACCTTGAGTTTATTACACTTTTGCCATCAAATTTGACCGAAAATGTCATTTTGCTCTGGCATGTGAGGTTACAGATCTCTATAATTGCGCCGGTTTAATTTACGGGAGCTATGCTTCCGCATTTTGTTGTGTTTGGCGCTTGCTTGATCGATCTGTACCGGGTCTGTGAGCGCGCCCTCGTTGCCTTTTAGTCTGAGGTGTAGCGGGTCGCGGTAAGGTGTGAAAGCAGAGCTTCTTTAGGCAAGTGCAATTCAAAGTGTGTCGTCTACACTTGAAGGTGTTCTGGAAAGGCTTTTGGGGCCAAATCAACCCCGAAAACACCCTTTTTCACCTCAGTTGATGCGTTTTGGGTTGTGCTTGGCTGATAACAATATCTAGGTAGCACAACTGGTTTCCCGCTTACCGGCTAAGGTTCCCAGGCGTGCGCCTCACTTATATCCAACGAGTGATTAGGCAGAGACGTATGATTAAGATTCGTCGGGGATTGGATCTACCCATATCCGGAGCGCCTGAACAGACCATTTATGATGGTCCGTCAATTCGCTCTGTCGCAGTCATCGGTTTCGATTACCACGGTATGAAACCGACGATGGCCATCAAGGTCGGCGACAAAGTGAAGCTAGGTCAGCTTCTGTTCCAAGACAAAAAAACCGAAGGTGTTAAATACACCGCTCCAGCCGCAGGAACCATTGCCGCCATTAATCGTGGCGCCAAGCGTGTACTGCAATCTGTAGTAATTGATGTTGAAGGCGATGAAGCCGAGTCATTTGCTCAATACGATGCCGATAAGCTGGCATCCCTGACCGAAGAGCAGGTTAAAGACAACCTGGTAAACTCCGGTCTGTGGACTGCACTGCGTACCCGTCCTTACAGTAAGGTTCCGGCTCCAGCATCTACACCGAATTCAATCTTTGTAACAGCGATGGATACCAATCCATTGGCTGCCAATCCTGAACTGATCATTCGTGAACAACGTGACGACTTCGTAAACGGTTTGACCGTATTGTCGAAGCTGACCTCCGGTCAGGTCTACGTGTGTAAAGCCGAAGGCGCTGATGTCTTCACCGGCAATAACAGCCGTGTGAGCTCTGAAGAGTTTGGCGGTGTTCACCCAGCCGGTAACGCCGGCACTCATATCCATAATTTGGATCCCGTGAGTGCTACCAAGACTGTTTGGACCATCGGTTACCAGGACGTTATCGCTGTTGGTAAGCTGTTTACCACCGGTCAACTGCCTACCGAGCGTGTTATCTCTCTGGCGGGCCCTCAAGTTGAGCAGCCACGTCTGGTTCGCACCCGTGTGGGCGCCAGCCTGGAAGAACTGACTGCGGGTCAGCTCAAAGGTGGCAATAACCGTGTTATTTCCGGTTCCGTGTTTGGCGGTCGTACCGCTAACGGTGCTGTTGCCTTCCTGGGTCGTTACCACCAGCAAATCAGTGTGCTGGAAGAGGGGACAGATCGTCCATTCCTGCATTACTTGCGTGCGGGCTTCAATATGTTCTCGACCATGGGCATTTATATTTCCAGCCTGTTTGGTAAGAAAGAATACGATTTCACTACCACAACAATGGGTAGTGAGCGTGCCATGGTGCCAGTAGGTAACTACGAGCGCATTATGCCACTGGATATTCTGCCAACGCAGTTACTCCGTGCATTGATTGTGGGTGATACTGATACGGCGCAAAAACTGGGTGCTTTGGAGCTGGATGAAGAAGATCTGGCACTGTGTACTTTTGTTTGTGCGGGTAAGTATGAATATGGCCCAATTCTGCGCGACAACTTAACTCGTATTGAGAAGGAGGGTTAAGCCGTGTTACGCAAGTTCCTCGATGATATCGAACCACATTTTCACAAAGGTGGTAAATTCGAAAGCTGGTATGCGCTCTACGAAGCCATTGATACCGGTTTATTCCGCCCGAATGATGTAACCAAAACCACTTCTCACGTACGTGACGGCATCGACCTGAAACGTATGATGATCACTGTGTGGATGTGTACTTTCCCGGCCATGTTCTACGGCATGTACAACCTGGGTTGGCAAGCCAACACGGCGATGGCCGATTTGGGCATTGCTGCGGTTGAAGGCTGGCGCGGTGGCTTAATTGAGCTGTTTGCCGGTTACGATGCTAACAGCGTCTGGGACAACTTCTGGCACGGTGCTGCTTACTTCTTGCCAATCTACCTGACGGTATTTGCGGTAGGTGGTTTCTGGGAAGTGCTGTTCGCCATGAAGCGTGGCCACGAAGTTAACGAAGGTTTCTTTGTCACTTCTGTGCTGTTCGCCCTGATTTGTCCTCCTGATGTTCCTCTGTGGCAAGCTGCCCTGGGTATTTCCTTTGGTGTTGTGATTGCTAAAGAAGTCTTCGGTGGTACCGGTAAGAACTTCCTAAACCCTGCACTGGCTGGTCGTGCCTTCCTGTTCTTCGCTTACCCGGCTGAAATGTCTGGTGATGCGGTATGGACCTCTGTTGATGGTTACACCGGTGCAACTGCACTGTCTGTTGCCTACAGCGGTGGTATGGACGCCCTGCAGAGCCAAATGACCTGGATGGATGCTTTCTTCGGTAAGATGCAAGGCTCAATTGGTGAGACCTCTACTCTGGCTATTTTGCTGGGTGGTGCGGTACTGCTGGTAATGAAGATTGCTTCCTGGCGTATTGTTGCCGGCGTTATGCTGGGCATGATTGTCACCTCTCTGCTGTTTAACACCTTTGGTGATGCAACCAGCAACCCAATGATGGCTATGCCTTGGACCTGGCACCTGGTAGTCGGTGGCTTCGCCTTCGGTATGATCTTCATGGCGACCGACCCTGTTTCTGCATCCATGACCAATACCGGTAAGTGGTACTTCGGTGCGCTGATCGGCTTTATGGTGGTGATTATTCGTGTGGTAAACCCAGCCTTCCCGGAAGGTATGATGCTGGCGATTCTGTTCGCCAACCTGTTTGCCCCGCTGATCGACCACTTCGTGGTGCAAAAGAACATCAAGCGGAGGTTGGCACGTGGCTAATAACGATACTATCAAGAAGACCGTAACGGTTACTTTGCTGCTGTGTGTTGTTTGCTCGGTGATCGTATCGACCGCCGCTGTAATGCTGAAACCAGCGCAAATCGCAAACAAGTCTCTCGACTTTAAACGCAACATTCTGGCTGCTGCTGGCTTGCTGGAAGAGGGTGTTGCTGTTGAAGAGCAATTCCAGGCTATTACCACCAAGCTGGTTGACCTGGATTCCGGTAAATACACCGATGCTTCTGCTATCGGTGGTGACCTGGAGCGTTATGACCAAAACAAAGCTGCTAAAGATCCTAAGCTGTCCACCTCGTTAACTGGCGAGCAAGACATTGCCAAGATCTCTAACCGTGAGAATTTCTCCAAGGTATACCTGGTTGAAGAAAACGGCGAGCTGAAGAAGGTTATTCTGCCGATCAAAGGTTATGGCCTGTGGTCTACTCTGTACGGTTTCCTGGCGCTGGATGCTGATACCAACACTGTTGTGGGTATGGGCTTCTACCAACACGCTGAGACTCCAGGACTGGGTGGCGAGGTTGATAATCCGGCCTGGAAAGCACTGTGGCCTGGTAAGCAAATTTTCGCTGCAGACGGTTCTGTCGCTATTGAAGTTACCAAAGGTCCTGCACCTGTCGGTGATATTCACAAAGTTGACGGTTTGTCCGGTGCCACCCTGACAGGTAAGGGTGTCGATAACCTAGTTAAATTCTGGGTGGGTAAAGATGGTTTTGGCCCATACCTGGAAAATCTGAAGAAAGGGGAGGCTTAATCGATGAAAATCAAAGAGCTTCTGTTTAAACCGGTTTTCGAAAATAACCCTATTGCTCTGCAGATCCTCGGTATCTGTTCAGCTCTGGCGGTAACCAGTTCTTTGAATGTGACCTTGGTTATGTGTGTAGCACTGACCGCGGTATGTGCATTCTCGAACCTTTTCGTATCTCTGGTTCGCAACCATATTCCAAACAACATCCGTATTATCGTACAGATGACCATTATTGCCTCGCTGGTAATCGTGGTTGATCAGGTGCTGAAAGCGGTTGCCTATGATGCTTCCAAGCAGCTGTCGGTATTCGTTGGCCTGATTATTACCAACTGTATCGTGATGGGTCGCGCTGAAGCCTTCGCCATGAAAAATGGCCCAGGCGTTAGCTTCCTTGACGGTATCGGTAACGGTCTGGGCTACAGTGCACTGCTGATCGCTCTGGCGGTTATCCGTGAGCTGTTCGGTTCCGGTACGCTGCTGGGCCTTGAGATTCTACCACTGGCCACTGAAGGCGGTTGGTACGTATCCAACGGCATGCTGTTGTTGCCACCTTCTGCGTTCTTCCTGATTGGTCTGATTATCTGGGGTCTGCGTACCTGGGATGAGAAGCAGGTGGAAGAAGAAGAGTTCAAGATCTGTCCTAACACCAAAGCGAAGGAGACTTAAGCGATGGAACATTATTTAAGTCTGTTTATCCGCGCCATTTTCATTGAGAACATGGCCCTGGCCTTCTTCCTGGGTATGTGTACATTCCTGGCGATCTCCAAGAAGGTTGAAGCAGCGGTAGGTTTGGGTATTGCTGTAGTTGTCGTACTGGCGATTACCGTGCCTGTTAACAACCTGCTGTACAACTACCTGTTGGCTGAAGGTGCGCTTGCTTGGGCTGGTTACCCCGAAGTCGATCTGAGCTTCCTGGGCTTGATCACCTACATCGGTGTAATTGCGGCAATGGTGCAAATCCTGGAAATGACCCTGGATAAGTTCTTCCCGGCTCTGTACAACGCTCTGGGTGTATTCCTGCCCCTGATTACTGTGAACTGCGCCATCATGGGTGCCTCTCTGTTCATGGTTGAGCGTGACTACGATCTGGCTGAGTCTGTAGTATTCGGTGTGGGTTCCGGTGTTGGCTGGGCCCTGGCGATTGCTGCTCTGGCGGGTATCCGTGAGAAGATGAAGTACAGTGACGTGCCTGCAGGTCTGCGTGGCCTGGGTATCACGTTCATTACCGTTGGTCTGATGTCCTTGGGCTTTATGTCCTTCGGCGGTATTGACCTGTAACCAGTAGGGTAGAGACGTATGGATATTACTATCGTATTAGGCGTTGTTATGTTCACCGGTATCGTGCTTGCACTGGTAGCGGTGATCCTCAGCGCACGTTCCAAGCTGGTAAACAGCGGCGACGTAAATATTGTAATTAACGGTGAGAAAACAATCACCGTTCCTGCCGGTGGCAAGCTGTTGCAAACCCTGGCGGCGGACGGTCTGTTCTTGCCATCAGCCTGTGGCGGTGGCGGTAGCTGCGCCCAGTGTAAATGTATCGTTGAGAGTGGCGGTGGCTCTATGCTGCCAACCGAAGAGTCTCACTTCACCAAGCGCGAAGCCAACGAAGGCTGGCGTCTGTCGTGTCAGGTTCCTGTTAAGCAGGACATGCACGTAGAAGTTGAAGATGACGTATTCGGTGTTAAGCAGTGGGAGTGTACTGTTGAGTCCAATCCTAATGTGGCCACCTTCATTAAAGAGCTGACCCTCAAACTGCCTGAAGGCGAAAACGTTGACTTCCGTGCAGGTGGTTACGTTCAGCTGGAAGCACCGGCTCATCATGTTAAGTTCGCCGATTTTGATATCGAAGAACAATATCGTGGTGACTGGGAGCACTTTGGCTTCTTTAAGCATGAATCAATCGTTACTGAACCGGTCATTCGTGCTTATTCCATGGCCAACTACCCGGAAGAGAAGGGTGTTGTTAAGTTCAATATTCGTATTGCAACTCCACCTCCAGGCTCTCAGGGTATTCCACCGGGTCAAATGTCTTCATTTGTATTTAATCTGAAGCCAGGTGACAAGATCACTGTTTACGGTCCGTTCGGTGAGTTCTTCGCCCGTGACACTGACAACGAGATGGTGTTTGTGGGCGGTGGTGCAGGTATGGCACCTATGCGTTCTCACATCTTCGACCAGCTCAAGCGTCTGAAGTCCAATCGCAAGATGTCTTTCTGGTACGGTGCACGTTCTTTGAAAGAGCTGTTCTATCAGGACGAGTACGACATGCTGGCTGCTGAGAACGAAAACTTCGACTGGCACGTTGCTATGTCTGATCCTCAGCCAGAAGATAACTGGGAAGGTCTGACCGGCTTTATTCACAACGTGCTGTACGATGAGTACCTGAAGGATCACCCAGCCCCGGAAGATTGTGAGTACTACATGTGTGGGCCTCCCATGATGAACGCGGCTGTGATCAAGATGTTGAAGGACCTCGGCGTAGAAGATGAAAATATTCTGCTCGATGACTTCGGGGGTTAATTCCCGGCTTCAACGTCCATCAAAAACGGGGTCTTTGACCTCGTTTTTGTTTTTGTGTGTCTCGCTTTTCTCTCTCGTATTAATTAATGGTTGTTCGTTTGAACCCAAGGTCATGCGCCTTCAGGGTGCAACTATGGGAACGACCTATCATATTACGCTGGTCAATCCGCCTTCCTATCTTGGCAAAGAAACGTTACAAGCTGATATCGATAAATTGCTGCTCGATATCAACCTGCAGATGTCGACCTATATCATCGATTCGGAGCTGATGCGCCTGAATCGCGCTGAGCTCAATAAGCCCATAAAGCTATCAGCTGAATTGCATGAGGTGTTGAAGTTAAGTCAGTCGGTCTACAAGCTTTCTGGTGGGGCGTTCGATATCAGTATTGGACCTTTGGTGGAACTCTGGGGATTCGGTACTAGTGAAGGGCAGGATGACTTACCCAGTGAAAACGTCATAGAGGAGGCGAAGAGTCGGCTGGGATCTGATAAACTACGACTCAATAGTCAGGCGCTTATTGCTATCAAGCAGGGTAATATGGCTCTTGATCTGTCAGCCGTAGCCAAAGGTTACGGGGTTGATCGGGTTGCGACATTACTTGAGGCAAACCGGGTGACTAACTACCTGGTGGAGATCGGCGGTGAGATACGTTTAGCCGGGATCAGCCCTCGTCAACAGGCCTGGCGAATTGGTATTGAGCATCCAAACGCGCTGGATTTGACTCAATCTGTGCAAAAGGCCATAAGCCTCACCGACATTGCTATTGCCACATCCGGCGATTACCGCAATTATTTCGAAGTGGATGGTAAACGCTATTCACACACTATAGATCCAAGGACCGGATGGCCGGTGACGCACGACACGGTATCAGTCACGGTATTGGACAAATCCTCGGCTCGAGCCGATGCATTGGCCACCGCTTTTAGCGTACTGGGTGCTGAGGCATCGCTACCCATTGCTAATGCCAATGGTATACCGGCATTTTTCCTGATAAAAAATGCTGAGGGATATCGAGAGGTATCCTCAATTGATTTCAAACCCTATCTTTAGCGGCTTATATTATCGCTAGGGGTAGACTAAAAGATGATGGCGCTTTTCAGTTAAAGCGTTACAGTTGACCGGTGTCCAAGGGGCATCAAGAGGTAGAAGTATGACTACGTTTATTTTTGCGTTTGTTGGCCTGTTAGTCATTATCGTGGCCATGTCAGTCGGTGTGCTTATGGGCCGCAAACCGATCAAAGGCTCCTGTGGCGGCGTTGGTGCTGCTTTACAAGAAAAGGATTACGTCTGTGATCTATGTGGCAACGACCCAAATAAATGTGAGGAAGAGCAAAACAAGGCTGCAGCCAAAGCGGCTGTTGCTGACCTGGCTTACGATGCGTCCAAAAAATAAAAATACCCCCAAGACTGCGTAACGCAGCTATCTAATCTAAAAAATGTCTCTGAAGGAGTAGCAGTACCAATGGCAGATTATAACTACGACCTATTAGTAATTGGTTCGGGACCAGCAGGTGAGGGTGCGGCCATGGCTGCAGCCAAAGCCGGGCAAAAGGTCGGGGTCGTAGAAAATCGTCAAATGGTCGGCGGTGGTTGTGCCCATAAAGGCACCATTCCTTCAAAATCTTTGCGTCACGCGGTAAAACAGGTTATTCGTTTTAACGGCAACAGCTTATTCCATGCACCGGGTGATGCACGTTGGTTATCTTTTCCTCGCGTCTTACAGTCAGCCAAGCAAGTGATTCCAAAGCAAGTGGATATGCATTCCAACTACTTTGCTCAAAACCGCATCCGTGTTCATATGGGCGAAGCCAGCTTTAAAGATGCCAACACCGTGCGGGTAAAACTCTCTGATGGCGCCTTTGAATCTATTCGGGCAAAGAACGTAGTTATTGCCACTGGTTCACGCCCTTATCATCCTGAAGATGTCGACTTTACCCATGCGCGTATTTACGACAGCGATGCCATTCTGGATATGGCTCATACACCACGCAGTCTGATTATTTACGGTGCCGGTGTGATTGGCTGTGAATACGCCTCTATTTTTGCAGGTTTGGGCGTAAAAGTAGACCTGATTAACAGTCGTGATCGCCTGTTGTCTTTCCTGGATGATGAGATCTCCGATGCACTGAGTTACCACCTGCGTGATGGTGGAGTAACGGTACGTCACTGTGAAGAGTATGAATCTGTCACTGCTGACGATCGAAGTGTAACTATCCACCTGAAATCCGGTAAGCGCCTGCGTGGCGATGCCTTGTTATGGTGTAACGGCCGTACCGGTAATACCGACGGATTAAACCTCGATAAAGTCGGTTTGCAAGCGGACCATCGTGGCCAGCTAAAGGTGTCGGAAAAATACCAAACCGAAATCGAAAATATCTACGCCGTAGGCGATGTGATTGGTTGGCCAAGTCTGGCCAGTGCCTCTTACGACCAGGGGCGCTCCGTTGCCCGCTTTATTGCAGGCTTAAGCAGTCGCTATGTAACCGATGCACCTACTGGCATCTACACGTTGCCTGAAATTAGCTCTATCGGTAAAACCGAAAGCGAGCTGACCGAAGCCAAAGTACCCTATGAAGTAGGCCGTGCTTTCTTTAAAAATACCGCGCGGGCACAAATCTCTGGTGAAGATGTCGGTATGCTGAAGCTGTTGTTCCATGTAGATACCCTGGAAATTTTGGGTATTCACTGTTTTGGCGCCGAGGCCTCCGAAATTATTCATATTGGCCAAGCCATTATGAAGCAGCCCGAAGAGGGTAATACCATCAAGTACTTTGTGCGTACTACCTTTAACTACCCAACGATGGCTGAAGCTTATCGGGTTGCTGCTCTGGATGGTTTGAACCGAGTCAATAGATTCTGATAAGGTGTCTTAATAGGCTATAACAAGGCTATTGCCTTAAGTCAGGCAGCACCAGAGTTCAGAATGAAGCAGATAGATATAATAAAAAGCTACCAGGATAAGCGTTGTCTTATAGTTGACGACATGCCGGCGGTCAGGGCCAACTTAAAGGATGCAATGAAGTCTTTTGGGTTTGGTGCAACTGATACGGCGGCGACCAGCAAGGATGCTATTAAGCTGTGCCAAACGCGTAGCTATGATTTGGTTATTTGTGATTACAACCTGGGGCCAGGGCAAGATGGCCAGCAGGTTCTGGAAGAGCTCCGATACCGCAAGCTGTTGCGTAACACCAGTCTGTTTGTGATGATCACCGCTGAAACATCACAGGATATGGTGCTCGGTGTGCTGGAATACCTTCCTGATGACTACCTCAGTAAACCTATTACCCCATCGGTTCTACAAAACCGACTCAGCAAAATCATCATACGTCATCTCGACCTGCTGCCCATTAAAGAAGCCATCGATGAAAGGGATTTGCTTAAAGCTATCGACTGTTGTCAGGACAAGCTCGATAGCGGCGGCCGGTATACTGGTCACTATCAGCGCATAAAAGCTGAATTGTTGTATCGCCTTGAGCGTCATGAGGAAGCCCAGGAAATCTATATAGAAAGCCTCAAACAGAACAAACCCGTCTGGGCTCAATTGGGGCTGGGTAAAAGTTATTTGGCGCAACAGCGCTATGATGAGGCAGAAGATACCTTTAAGGAGGTAGTTGCAACTGACAGGCGTTTTGTTGAGGCAAGTGATTTGCTGGCAGAGATCTATAAGATCAAAGGCCTATATAAACGTGCCCAAAAAGCCTTGGAAGATGCTATTGCTGCTTCCCCGAAATCTCCCCTGCGGCAACGGCGGCTCGCGACCATGGCTAAGCAAAATGGTGATACCGACATAGCCTTAAAAGCAAGAAAGTCGGCGCTTCAGGTCGGTGAGCATTCCTGTCATTACACGCCGCAGGATTATTTTGATATGTCTGCTGAGCTCCTGGAAGCTAAGGCTTCTTCAGATCAGGAACGCCAGAAACGTATAAAAGATGCTGAAATGTACCTTAAGCGTGCCGAGAAAAAGCATGTCGGCGACGAGGGTATAAAGGTGCAAACTCTGGCGGCCAGGTCGCGTTTGAAGCAGCAGTGTGGCAAAACAGAAGAGGCCGAAGCTTTATTGGAGCGTGCCAAAGAACAAGCAGCTAAAGCTAGTCCACCGCCTTTGGCTCAACTGGAGTTATCCCAGGCTATGGCCGCGTTGGGGGATAAGATCGGTGCAGATGATCTCCTTCTTAAGACGGCGTTAGCTAATAGTGACGATGCGGATATTACCAGCAGGGCGGACGCACTGGCTGATGAACCCATCAGTCAAAATGGCCGTAACATAGCCTCAAAGCTTACTAAGGAAGGTATTGAATCCTACGACAGTAAAGACTATGACAGGGCGTTAGAAGTGTTTAAGCAAGCAAGCGGTCTGTTTCCAAAGCATGTTGGCTTGCGGCTAAATATTGCACAGGTGGCGTTAGCCAAGGCGGCGTCTTCTGGCAATAGCGATGAGCTAAGGCAGGCCTATCAGGAAAATCTAGATGCAGTCAGCGGGCTTTCGGAAAGCCATGAAAAATTCCCACGTTACCAGCATCTGGTTACATTGGCAGAACAGCAGAAGCTTCAATGAAAAAAGCCTTAGTACTGGTTGATGTTCAAAACGTCTATTACACCACCAGGCAAGCATTTAACCGCCGTTTCGACTACAACAGGTTCTGGTCTGCAATCACTGCTGAGGCTGAAGTGGTCCACGCTTTTGCTTATGCCATTGATCGAGGCGATCAAAAGCAGCGCGAATTCCAAAATATTCTGCGGGCTATCGGCTTTGAGGTAAAGTTAAAACCCTTTATACAGCGCGCTGATGGCTCGGCGAAAGGTGATTGGGATGTCGGTATAACTGTGGACGCCTTGGAGTATTCTGGCGATGTTGATAAGGTGATTTTGGTTTCCGGTGATGGTGACTTCGATATCTTGGTTAGCACATTGCGTCAAAAGCATCGGCTAGAGGTGGATGTTTACGGGGTGCGTCAATTGACGGCGGATTCCTTAATCGATGCCGCCAGTCGCTATATACCCATAGAGGGGGAATTGCTTTTATAGCCTTTCCCATTCTGAGCCGATGTCTTTAAGGGCGGCCTTAACATCCTCCATGGCAGCTTTTACCTCCAGCGTATTACCCTTAACACCGAACTCTATCTTAGGCTGCTCGTGATGAATAATAGGCAAGCTAAAAGATTTTACGGCGGGGTAAGCTTTCTCTAGCTTTTCCATAATCGGGATAATGGCACTTTCATAGGTGTTTAGGACCATGACCGCCTGTTCGTCATATTGCGTATCGATCAGGTGGGGGTATTTGGTTTCCAGTACCCACTCCATCATTGGCCAGGCCATCTGTGGGAAGCCGGGCACAAAGTGATGATCACCTACACTGAAACCTGGGATGGTGTTTACCGGGTTAGGAATCAGGGTTGAGCCTTTGGGAAAGGTGATCATACGGTAGCGTTCTTCAGTAAGCTTGCGGTCATGCTGTTCACAGAAGGCTTTTAAGATCTCAATACCTTCAGGATGACGCTCAGTGTGGCTATCCAGGGCTGCGGCCACCGCCTCACGGGTTAAATCATCCGGGGTGCCACCAATTCCGCCTGTGCTAAAAACCAGATCGTTAGTTGCCAACGACTGTTTGTAGGTGTCTACCAGTAACTCGGGATCATCGCCTACTACGCGGGACCAGCTAAGCAATAGCCCGCGTTGCTTAAGCATATCTACAACATGAGGTAGATGTTTGTCTTGTCGACGCCCGCTTAAAATCTCGTCGCCTACAATGATCAATCCGATACGCATACAAAGGGTCCCGATTAACGATAAAGCCTGATTATACGTGGAAACAGGGTGTAGAGATCAATGCTAAAGCCTTTGTTCCGGGCATGTTACCGGGAGAATGGCAATGCGGTCAGTGTGGGTTTCCCCAGGATTGATACCAAAGCGACCAGCAAGTATGTCACAGACTTTTTCTGCGGTGGCGCGGTAGGTGGTTAACTTTCCACCAATTAGGGTGAGTACGCGTGGCTGCTGGCGGCGATCGGTATGAATAAGTGTTTCTCGTGAGCGTGTAAATATAGAGCTCTGCTCATTCGGCAATACTCGCAATCCACAATATTTACGGATGACTTTTGCATTTGGCCGCTTGGGAAAATAATGATTCAGTGTATTGCGCAGGTATTGGATTTCTTCTGGCAGGGGGTGAACCTGTTCAGGATGACCGTTATAAGCCGTCTCTGTGGTCCCCAGTAACAATTTGCCTTGCCAAGGCATGGCAAAGACCGCTCGACCATCTTCAGGGGATTCAAGGTAATAAATTCCCTGCTCAAGGTGATCATCAATCAGTAAATGGGTGCCTTGCACCAGCTCGATTTTAAGATGCGGTAATTCAGGCAGAAAGCGGTTTTGAAAATCCGCAGCCCAGGGACCGGTACAGTTAATTAAAGTTTTTGCATAAACCTTTGCTGCGATCGAGGAAACCCTTAACTCGCAGCCGTCTTCACCGAGTTTAATATCTTCAATATCAGCCGGCAAAGCGATATCCGCACCCATTTCTCTTGCAGAATTTAATACAGCAAGGGTAAGGGCTGCATCATCGGTTTGTGCATCATAATAGCGAAACACAGCCTGGAGGTTTTCGGTTTGCAATCCATCTAACTGCTGCCACTGAGATTTAGGTACTTTGCTGAAGACGCTGTTCTCACCGAGCCCATCGAGCCAGCGATAGAGTTGTAAACCGCAGTGAATTTGCCAGGCATGTCTAATGCTGTTGCGATAAATGGGAATATAAAAGGGTACCAGTTGGACAAGATCTGGGGCGAGTTTTAGCAACAGGTCTCGCTCATGAAGTGCCTCGCGCACAAGTCTAAATTGTCCACTTTCCAGATAACGTAAACCACCGTGAATTAGCTTCGATGACTGACTGCTGGTGCCTGCAGCCACGCCGGTATTTTCAACCACCAACACCTTTAAACCATGATGAGACAGGGCCTGGGCTACGCCGCTGCCCTGGATACCTGCACCGACGATAACTACATCATACTCAAGCATGTAGAGCCTCGTTGCATAGAAGTTGCTGGGCATTAAAACTGATCATATAGCTAGCCCCTTGCTGTTGCAGTTTTCTGGCTTGAGCAGCGTTTTCAACTTCATAAACCATCCATGACCATAAGCCAGGCCAGAGCTTGGTGTTTTCCGGGATTCGCTCGTGATTTATCACCAAATATTCGGGGTTAAGCTTTAGCAGGTTTAGTTGTTCGGCGCTGTCGTAGCGGCGGACATTGGCGCCGATAGAAACATGTCCCAGGTTTCGTGCCGTCGCGAGAAACGTTTGTGAGCGTGCTAATAATGTGTAACGAATCGATTTAGTCGTCAGTGGTGCTATTGCTTGTAGTACCCGATCAATACCCCAGTGATCTATGGAGTCATGTTTGATTTCGATATAAAGGTGAAGGTCGTTGTGTGATGAAAGGCTGTCGAGTAATGACCACAGGTTATCTAGTTTACTGATAGATGCCGAATTCGACGAGAAGATGGTGGTATTTATCCCGTGTGTGCGATTAAGATTCGGGTCGTGAAGCAGTACAGGGATACCATCGGCATCAATTTGTATATCAAACTCTATATGTTTAATGCCGCTCTGAATAGCAAGCTGAATCGCGTTGATGGTATTTTCCGGGGCGCTATTTATATCTCCACGGTGGGAGACAGCTATCAACTCTGTTTGTTGCTGGGGAATATAGTTAAATAATCCGTTTAACCATTGGTAATAATTTTCCTCTAGCGAATTTTCGCTTTGAGGCATGAAGGTGTTACTTTTGTTCGCTTGCCAGCTCTCGGGTTGGTCTGCTGTCAAATAGGCGGTACCGCGCAGGGTGGCGTGGGTATCTTTATAGCGTACAACGGGGCGCATACTTAGATCAGCTAAACGCTGACAGAGTTGGTCATACTGACTTAAGCCGCCGCTGACGATAAGCTGTCTTGCTGGCCCGAGGAGATTGTCTATAAGTTCCAGGTTTTGTCTTACTAGGTAGAGGGCGGAGTTTAACCAGCTGTTGATAGTTGCTGCTATAGAGGTTCCGCTTGATAAATTAGAGCTAATATTTTCCAGCCAGTAAGGAGATCCCAGGCCTGAAGCTGTCACTAATTGCCAGCTCCTATCCTTATTGGCACTAGAAGCCTCTGCTAAAGCCTCTTCGATTAGTGAGCTGGTTAAAGGTTGCTTGATGGCATCTTCCAGTTGCTTTTTGACAGCCAAGCCACTATGTATGCTGGCTTCAAATGCTTGCAAGGAACCATCGCTATCGCTGTAGCAGGGCGATTGCTGAAGCCCAAAGGTGTGTCGTTTACTATAAGACGCAACAGGGCGCTGAATAAAGATGCCCGTCCCCATATTGATATAAGCGCATTCCTTATGTGGCTTGCCTTCACTAAATAGTGCTGCCGACTGATCGCGATTAACGAGAATTATGGGGGCGTCGATTCCTTTAATAATGCCGTAATCAAAACGATTGGGGCTGGGACGGGGAAGGGCTTCAATAGGTATAGAAAATCTATCAAGCAGCTTTTTATTCCAGAATTGTTTTTCATGGTCCCAAAGTTGCGTGCGTGCTAGATGAGCAGGATTGCAGTAGGCGTGTTGAGAAGATGTAAGTTTCTGGGTCAAATAATTGGCCAAAGGGCCCATCTGTAATCGGTGCTTCTCATTAGCCTCAATGACGGCAGAAATATGCTTTAGGCACCAGCTAAATTTGCTGGCACCATAATGGGCGGATGGGTGCAGGCCTGTGATATGAAGCCATTCGTCATTGTTCAGAGAAGCCTGTTCTGCAATAGCTTTTCCCCGTGTGTCCTGCCAGCTGAGTACTGGAGAAAGTGGTTCAAGCGTATGTTTGTCCCAGCACAGCAGGGTTGCACCTTGGCAGGCCAGCCCACAGGAATTGATACTTATATTCTCCTGTTCGATATGGTTTTTAATGGCAGATAATAAGGCTTCAATTGCGCTGAGTATCTCACCGGCATGATGTTCGACCCGATCAGGGGATGGGTAGTAAGTAGGGTAGTGTGCCTGGAGTTCGTGGTATTTATAGCCCTTGGCATCGAACAGAGCACAGCGACAGCCCTGTCCACCGACATCTATGGCTAGATAACACGCTATTTTAGAAGGGTTTGGCATAGCCACACAGTTTGTTGATTGCTATATCCAGTTTAGCAGTCAAACACCGTGAGGCTAGTTTATGCCAGGGTGGAGTGGGCTGATCAGTTATAGCCCTTTGGCTTTTAGGACGGTAGTGACAATGGTTGCTACAACAGCGATAAACAGTAGTGTAAATATAATGCCGGCGGCGATGTAGGGGCCTATATGGCCATGCTTAAAATCTCGTTCGCGGTTTTTGTTACTTTGTACGCCAAATGCAGCAGCCAGGGTTGATATAACGATATGCCAAAAGCTTGGCTTACTGTCGTCTGTGTCGTGATTCTCTACGGGTGGTTCTGAAATATTTTGCGGTTTCATAATGTCCCCCTTGTCTACTTAAGCATACAGGAGAGTTTAACGATGCAGCAAACTTCACGCGAATATAAAAACGGCCCGCAAGCGGGCCGAAGAGAGAGAGCAGCATTAAATGCTGGAGAGTAATTTCAGTGTAGCAGGTAATTTTAGATTAGCGACTTGAAAGCAGGGTGCCGTTTGGATCAGTTTGTGTCATGCGTTCTTTTGCCTGCTTGTAGGCTTTCGTTGCCTCATTCAGGCGTGCATAACAGTTGCGACGTGTAACCCCCTGTGCTTTGGCGCAACTCGCTCGTAAATCGCGATAATTATCAATTATTTCTTTTGACGTTAGTGGTGTTTGGTTAGCTAATGCTGACGGGGTAAAACCACCAAGGAAGAAACTGATGCCTAATGCCAGAAACGAGCGTAAGAATTTGGGTTGTGTGTTCACGGATTGTCTCCTTATCCTGTGAAAGGGTAAGGAAAGTATTAGCGCAGATTGAAACAATTGGAGCGGTATCAAATGCCAATCGTTGAAACTGTGAAGCGGTTGGTTAGTGCTGTGTGAATGCTTATAACTGAAGTAGGGGATGTAGGTCACTAACAACCTTGCGATTGTTAGTGACGCTTCTCTATTTAGTTGTCGTAACCCAGTACCGGCTGCAGCCAGCGCTCAAGAGTTTGTATGTCCATGCCTTTACGCTCTGACAGGGATTCAACCTGATCCTTCTGAATTTTGCCGGTGGCAAAGTAGGTGGACTCTGGGTGAGAGAAATACCAACCGCTCACAGCCGCTGCCGGTAGCATGGCGTAGTGTTCAGTCAGGGTTACACCTGTGGCTGTGGTGGCATCGAGTAATTTAAACAGGGTTTCCTTTTCTGTGTGATCCGGGCAGGCTGGATAGCCTGGGGCCGGGCGAATACCGCTGTACTTCTCTTTGATCAGCGCCTCGTTGTCCAGGCTTTCGTCCTTGTTGTAACCCCAGAATTCCTTACGTACACGTTCATGCATATGTTCGGCAAAGGCCTCAGCCAAGCGGTCGGCCAGGGCTTTTACCATAATGCTGTTGTAGTCGTCACCGGCCTCTTCGTATTGCTTGGCGAGTTCCTCAGCACCGATACCTGCAGTTACCACAAAGCCGCCAACATAGTCGGTTTTACCACTATCCTTTGGTGCGACAAAGTCCGCCAGTGAGTAGTTGGGCTTAACATTGCCAGGCTTTTGGGTTTGCTGGCGAATATGATGCAGGGTAGCCAGCTGCTGATTGTTGTCGTCGTAAACAGCAATATCATCGGCATTGACTTGATTGGCTGGCCAGAAGCCCAGAACGGCTGAAGCCTTCAGAAGCTTTTCATCGATCAGCTTTTTCAGCATAGCCTGGGCATCATTAAACAGGCTGGTTGCTGCTTCACCGACAACTTCATCGTTGAGAATTCTCGGGTATTTACCCGCCAAATCCCAAGTAATAAAAAACGGCGTCCAGTCAATATAATCGACCAAGCTCTCCAGTGGGTAATCGTCTAATACCCGGGTTCCGGTAAAGGCCGGTGCAGGGGGAGTGTAATTCTCCCAATCCGCTTTAAAGCCGTGGCTAATAGCTTCCTGGTAAGTACGTTGAGTGCCGCGGGCTTTACGGCCAGCGTTACGCTCACGAACCTTAACGTATTCTGCTTGCGTATCGGCAACAAAACCCGGACGCAGCTCATCTGACAAGAAGCTGGTGGCTACACCAACAGCACGGGAGGCATCCGCTACATAAGCAACCTGGTTGATATTAAGGTTCGGATCGATTTTAACCGCAGTGTGAGCTTTAGAGGTGGTTGCACCACCAATAATCAGGGGTTTATCGATACCTTGGCGTTCCATTTCTTTTGCGACGGTCACCATTTCATCGAGGGATGGTGTAATCAGGCCGGACAGACCGATAATGTCACAGTTTTCTTCTTGGGCAACCTGCAAAATTTTCTCGCAGGGCACCATCACCCCAAGGTCTACAACCTCAAAGTTATTACACTGCAGCACAACGCCCACGATATTTTTACCAATATCATGTACATCACCTTTAACGGTGGCCATCAGAATCTTACCGTTGGATTCTGCACCTTCAGTTTTTTCATCTTCAATATACGGTTGCAGGTGAGCAACAGCCTGTTTCATAACGCGGGCAGACTTAACAACCTGGGGCAGGAACATTTTACCGGCGCCAAACAGGTCGCCAACCACATTCATACCGTCCATCAGCGGGCCTTCGATTACATCCAGCGGACGGGTAGATTCAAGACGGGCTGCTTCGGTATCTTCAACAATAAAGTTGGAAATACCTTTAACCAGGGCATGCTCAAGACGCTTTTTAACCGGCCAGCTGCGCCATTCCAGATCTTCTTTTTTCTCAGCGCTGGAACCATCGCCGCGATATTTATCGGCAATCTCCAGCAGCGCTTCGGTGGCGCCATCGTTTTTGTTGAGAATAACGTCTTCGACTTTGTCTTTCAGTTCGGCAGGCAGGTCATCGTAAACCGCCAGTTGGCCGGCGTTGACAATGCCCATATTTAAGCCAGCTTTAATGGCGTAATAGAGGAACACCGAGTGAATCGCTTCACGAACCGGATTGTTGCCGCGGAAAGAGAAGGACACGTTGGACACGCCACCGGATACACCTGCGTGAGGCAGGTTCTCACGAATCCAGCGAGTGGCCTCAATAAAGTCAACGGCGTAGTTGTTGTGTTCGTCGATACCTGTGGCCACAGCAAAGATATTAGGGTCAAAAATAATATCCGCCGGGTTAAAGCCCACCTTATCTACCAGTACGCGATAAGAGCGCTCACAGATTTCAATCTTACGCTGCTGTGTGTCGGCTTGGCCGCTTTCGTCAAAGGCCATCACCACAACGGCAGCGCCGTAACGCATACAGAGTTTGGCCTTTTCAATAAACTCTTCTTCGCCTTCTTTCAGGCTAATGGAGTTAACGACAGCTTTACCCTGAATGCATTTAAGGCCGGCCTCAATCACTTCCCACTTGGAGGAGTCAACCATAATGGGGACACGGGCAATATCTGGCTCACCGGCAATCAGATTACAGAAGCGCACCATGGCGGCCTCAGCATCCAGCATGCCTTCATCCATATTGATATCGATAATCTGGGCGCCGTTTTCGACCTGTTCTTGTGCAACTTCAAGTGCGGTAGCGTAATCTTCTTCAACGATCAGGCGTTTAAAACGTGCTGACCCGGTAACGTTACAGCGCTCACCGACGTTGACGAACAGGGAGTCCTTGGTGATATTGAAAGGTTCCAGCCCGGACAGGCGGCATGCTGGTTCAATATCAGGAATTGGACGAGGGGAATGGTTGGTCATGGCTTTGGCGATAGCCTGAATGTGGCCAGGCGTAGTACCACAGCAACCGCCAATAATGTTCAGGAAACCGCTGCTGGCGAATTCTTCAACCACTTCGACCATCTCTTCTGGGGTTTCGTCGTATTCACCAAACTCATTAGGCAGGCCAGCGTTGGGGTGGGCTGATACATGGCAGTTGGCAACACGAGACAGCTCCTGCACATACTGACGCAGTTCTTTTGCGCCCAGTGCACAGTTAAGACCAATGGATAGGGGCTTGGCGTGCGCCAGTGAGTTGTAGAATGCCTCTGTGGTTTGGCCCGACAAGGTGCGGCCGGAAGCGTCAGTAATGGTGCCTGAAATCATAATGGGCAGTTCGACACCTTCACGTTCGAAATACTCCTGTACGGCAAAGATAGCTGCTTTGGCATTCAGGGTATCGAAGATGGTTTCGATCAGAATAATGTCGGCACCACCTTTTACCAGTCCATCACAGGCCTCGATATAGTTTTCCACCAGCTGGTCAAAGGTAACATTACGGGCGCCTGGGTCATTTACGTCCGGAGAGATAGAGCAGGTACGGCTGGTTGGTCCAATGACACCTGCCACAAAACGCGGTTTTTCGGGCGTTTTGGCGGTCATGGCATCAGCCGCTTCACGGGCTACTCGGGCAGCAGCAACATTAATTTCGTGAGCCAGGGACTCCATCTCGTAGTCGGCCATTGAAACCTGGGTAGCGTTAAAGCTGTTGGTTTCAATAATGTCAGCACCGGCTTCCAGATAGGCGGTGTGAATCCCCTTAATAATGTCTGGCTGCGTAATCGACAGCAGGTCGTTATTACCCGCAATATCCATATGATATTCAGCAAATCGCTCGCCGCGGTAATCGGCCTCCTGGAGTTTGTGGCCCTGGATCAAGGTGCCCATACCACCATCAAGAATCAGGATGCGTTCTTTGATGGCCTGGTGCAGGGCGGCTATGCGAGCGTTGCGATCTGTCATGGTGAACTCAGTCTTTCAGTGCAAATAAGTTTGGCGAACTATATCAAAATATTTTGATATAGGTTTGGAAAAGTTCGAAATTCTAACAGAAATAATGGGTTAGGGGTATGAGAATCATAGGAGTAATGGGGCTATTATCCAGTAACCTTGCTTACTGCATGGTTTTTATGGCGAGAGCTTTGCCGTAAAATATCCCAGTATTGTTATCAGGTATTGGATTGTATTTATGACCACCCCAGCGGTAAATGTCGATATTACGGAATCAGCACAGGAATACCTGTGTGGTTTGCTCGCTAAACAGGATTGTGAAGGCATTGGTATCCGGATGTTTGTGGCTAATCCAGGCACACCTCAAGCGGAAACCTGCATTGCCTATTGTCGTCCTGGTGAGGAGAAAGAAGAAGATGTGGTTGTCGAGCTAAACGGCTTTAGTGCCCATTTTGAAGAGCGTTCGCTACCTTATCTAGAAGATGCCAAGGTTGATTATTCACCAGACCGTATGGGAGGCCAGCTTACTATTCGTGCTCCTAACTCAAAGATGCCCAAAATCTCTGATGACAGCCCGATTGAAGATAAGATCAACTATGTCCTCTTTAACGATGTAAACCCAGGGTTGGCATCTCACGGTGGTAATGTGAGTCTGCGTGAGCTGACTGATGACGGCTTTGCAGTGCTGGAGTTTGGTGGCGGTTGTCAGGGCTGCAGTGCAGTCGATATGACACTAAAAGACGGTGTTGAGAAAACTCTGATGGAAAAAATCCCTGAGCTGAAAGGGGTAAGGGATATTACCGACCATTCCGACAAGACTAATGCCTATATCTAAGTCATTATCTGGCAGAAGCAAAAAAGGCGCGATTAGGCGCCTTTTTTTATGGGGTAAATTTGTTAAAAACCTCAAAGGTTGTAGCTGTGCTCGAGTATCGTACTGTAGAACTCTTGCTGACTGGCGGTAGTGATGGCTCTGGCGTGAATATGAACAGGGTAGTTGTCCAGCCAGTGTAAATCACAGCGCTTAAAGAGGGTATTGCCGAGGCTGTCGAGCTCCACGCAAATGAGCAGCGTGTTGTCCGGGTTTAGCGCAAGCAGCTCCAGTGTTTGGGCAGCATATTGGGCAATATCTTTTTCTGACAGTGGGCCTGTGGCGCTTTGCAGGAAGATGTAGTCTACGCCCATCATTTGCGCGATGTGGATGCTTGGGGCTGTGTCGGCATCGAAGGTAAAAGAGGTCGCCAGACACTGTTTTTCGGCTAGGGATGCGTAAGCATTCATATAGGGAGCTCCAAGTAATCACGTTCGTAACCCGTGTGCTTGCGGAAATACGGCTAGTTAGAAACTATATTTGCAGTGTTACGTAACTGTTTGATTACAAAACTAATTATTATTATCTTCAGGTATTTTTCTGGCTTATAAGTGGCCAGATGACAATCCTTGTGACCTGTTTCTTCGTCGCGGTCAGTCACAATCTAGCAACCACAGGAATAAAAAGCTAGTGGTTTATAGCTTAAATCGTACATAAATCGCTCTATTTGAGCGTTTGACAGAAATAAAAAAAGCCCTTAAAGAAGGGCTTTTAGAAAAAATACTTTTAAATCAGCCTGTTACTGGCGTTCTTTAAGTGCATCTTTAAGTTTTGCGTGCATATCACGCAGGGTCTTTTCAGTGGTGTCCCAACCAATACAGGCATCGGTTACTGAAACGCCGTATTCAAGATCATCACGATTTGAAGAAATCTTCTGATTGCCTTCACCGATATTGGATTCAACCATAATGCCGATAATCGACTTATTACCTTCGATGATCTGATTGGCCACATTGTCCATTACCAGAGGCTGCAGCTCATGGTTTTTGTTGGAATTGGCGTGACTACAGTCGACCATGATGTTGCTGGTCAAACCGGCTTTTTCCAGTTCCTGCTCGCACATGGCCACACTGACGGAATCGTAGTTAGGCTTACCGTTACCGCCACGTAATACCACGTGACCGTATTTGTTGCCGGAAGTCGTGATAATGGCTACCTGGCCTTTACTGTTAATGCCCAGGAAGCGGTGTGGATTAGCTACTGATTCCAGAGCATTGATTGCAACAGTTAAGCCGCCATCGGTGCCGTTTTTGAAGCCTACCGCTGAAGACAGGCCGGAGGCCATCTCACGGTGAGTTTGCGATTCAGTGGTACGGGCGCCAATGGCTGACCAGGAGATCAGGTCCTGCATATATTGCGGAGAAATAGGATCCAGTGCCTCAGTGGAGGTGGCCAGGCCCAGTTCTGAAATATCGATCAGCAGTTGACGGCCGATATGCAAACCTTCCTGCACTTTGAAAGAGTCATCCAGGTGCGGGTCGTTGATCAGGCCTTTCCAGCCCACGGTGGTACGAGGCTTTTCAAAATAGACTCGCATAACGATGTACAGGGTATCGCTCAGCTCATCGCTAAGTTTTTTCAAGCGCTGGGCATAATCCTTGGCCGCATCTACGTCGTGAATAGAGCAGGGACCAATTACTACCATCAGGCGGTGGTCCTTGCGATCAAGAATATTGCGAACGGTCTGGCGGCCTTCAGTTACGGCTTTTAGTGCCGCGTCAGTCAGGGGCAGTTCCTTTTTTATCTCTTCCGGAGAGATCAGAACTTCTTGCGAGACCACATTAAGATCGTCTACTGCTTTGGTCATGGTTGTTCCATCTTCGCTAACTTAAAGGTTATGGCGCTATTCTACTGAAATTTAGACCGGGGGGTAGCAAGATTTCTGCTATTTGGCTGATTAATATCACCCAAATAGCAGAAATTGCTTATGGCCTGCTCAAATACTCAACTTCCTGCAGGTGTTGCAGCAAGGGAAAGTAAAGAGCCAGTCTAACTTGGCGATCTTCTCGCTGGTTGAACAGGTCACCATAGCGCTGTAACTGCGGTTGGTATTCCGTTATTTCCTGCTGCAAAAAAGCCTCCAGACTTTGGCCTGTAGCTGGTTCACTGCTTTTATAGTCTACAATCCAGCGCAGTTCTTCTCCGCTCTCATTGACGACAAATGTTCGATCAATAATGGCCAGGCGAGGTTCGCGGGCAATATATTGAATTTCCAGCTCGCAGGCACTGTCTGTGTGATTCGGATCCAGTAGCCAAAGCGCCTGGGGATCACTCAGGGTTTTGCGAATCGCCAACTCTATTTGATGGCAGGCCTGTTGCAACGCATTACCATTTAGACCCTGTTGCCGTAACTGCATTTGCCATAGAGGCAGCTGTAGCTGAATGCGTGTATTGTCCCAGCGATCAGGGCCCTCATTGCCTATTTGCTGCAATATGCGATGAATAACCGTACCTATATGGCGAGCAAAGCGATGACGGAAGCTGTCGATATTGACCAGGTTTTCCTCATCACTAAATTCCTTGCCTCGGTACGCAGCCAGGGTAGTCGCTGGTACCAGGATGGGTCGCTGCCAGTCCGGGCTTAAGCGTAAATTGTAGGGCAGGTAGTGGTCAGCCTGATCCCGGTCTTCACCCTCTTGCTTGTTATCGGCTGGAGCCGCCGGGATGCAGTTCAGCTCAGCCAAATCCAAGCCTCGCCAAAAGCTTGCCAGTAAACTTCCACTGGCAGGCGCTTTTGGATTCTCGGTTTTGGGATCGAGCTTGGCGTTACCCAAAAGGTACAGCCGCTTAATCGCTCGTGTGCAACCAACGTAGAGAAGGCGAGTCGCCTCCAGGCGGTTCTTCAGCTTTTGCTCTTCTTTCAGGTAGTGATAAACCGGATCATTATCCTGACCTGTGGGCGATAAAGTGCTGAGCAGTAATTGGTTATTACCCTGTTTATTGATGCGTTCCTGCCAAAGCAGTAGGGGGTTGTCATCAGCACGAGTGGATTTATCCAGTCCAGGAATAATCACCGTGTCGAATTCAAGTCCCTTGGATTTGTGGATCGTCATAACCTGCAGGCGGGTGTCAGCCTGTTTGTCTGGCGCCGCATATAGCTGATCTACTGCGCGTTTAAATTCCTGCCATTGGGGAATCTGGCTGCCCTGATCGTATTTATCCAGCAAATTAAAATAGGCTTCGCAGTTATCGTGGTCTGCGCTATCGAGCAGACAAGCAGGGCCGCCAAGAGCCAGCCAGGTACCTGACACCCATTGGCGTAAACTCTTGCGGCGACGATGTTGCCAGCTACTGCGGATAACCCTGGCGAATCGCTCGAGGCACTGCAGGCCGCTGTCGCTGAGCGGTTTACTGCCATGCTGGCTGCTATCCAGTATACGATTTAACAAGAATGGGAAGTCTGTCTTGCCGTCATGGGATGCTTCCAGGCCGGCAATTCTGTGCAGGTCACTCAGATCAAGGCCGCACCAGGGGGCTCGTAATACCGATAGCCAGGCGATTCGGTCACTGGGGTCGAGCAGGGCGCGAGTTAAGGACAGTAAATCAATAATCGCCATGCGGCTGGCCAAGGGGTCAATATCTGTGGCTTGCCAACGCAGACCTGCTGCTTGTAGTGCAGGAATAATCTCACGTAGGTGGCCGCGGTTACGCACCAGTATGGCAATGGTTCCATCGGCGTGATCGGCTTGTGCCTGCTTTACCAATGCGCAAACCTGATCTGCTTCCTGCTGACGATTTTCAGCATCCATAAATAATTGGGTAGATACAGCAGGACCTTCGAGCGGAGGATGAAATGCAATGGCATTGGCATAGCGAACAGCACCGCGAGCGATATCATCAGCGTCGGGAAAAGCCAGGTTAAAGGTTTTGTTGACCCAATCAATAACTCCACCCTGGGAGCGAAAGTTAACGGTTAGGTCGAGTGGTGTCAGTTGCACGTCACCAATACCGCGACGACGGGCGTCGAGAAAAATACCGACGTTAGCATCCCTGAAGCCGTAACAGGACTGCATGCCATCGCCGACAATAAACAAGGTTCTGCCATCACCGGGTTGCCAGCCACGGGTGAGGCTTTCAAGCAGTTGTAACTGGGGGCTAGCTGTATCCTGAAACTCATCTACCAGGATATGGTTAATTTTATAATCCAGCGCCAGGGCCAGGTCAGAAGGACTGTCACTATCTCCCAGTGAGATAAGTGCAGCGCGCGTGATTTCACTAAAATCCGTTGCATTTAACTGCTTGAACACTAACTTGAGCTCAGCGACCAGCAAGGGCAACAGGTGGGTGAGGCTATCCAGCAGGCGCCATTGCAACGGGTCATAATGTGCAGGTGGCAGGTAGCGTATCAGTTGTAACTGGCTAAGTAGCTTGGGCTGCTGCTGGAGTTCTGCCAACAGCTCTGACATTTGTTGTTTGCGCTGTTTCGCCAGGGCTTTAGAGTCTTTATCGGTGCCAGCAGGGAAGCCACATTTTTTATTCAGGCCACGGGGCGAGCGCCATTCACCTTTTTGCGTTAACAGAAAATCCGAAATGCCGAGCCAAATATCCAGTTGTGATTCATTGGCTTCGGGCAAACCGGTAATACCCTGGCAGTGAAGAATGCGGCCTTCGATATTCTCTTCGGCGCAGTTGCTTGCAGCATAGTCGGCCAGCAACATCATATCGCTAGCCCAAGGCTGCAAGATTGCCAGCGTCTCCTCAAAACACTCTGCAGATAAGTCTGCCAGCACGCTTTCCAAATAGGGGCGGGCATGGCGCTTGCCAAACAGGTGGCCCAGCCATTGATCACGTCGCGCTAGCAGAGAGATTAATAGCTGAATAACAGTTTCTTGATTGTTGTCCAGGTGTTCAAGCAGTCGGGTTAAATCCTGTTGCAGCTCCTGGTGACTGTCAGATTCAATCTGTAAAAGTAAATTAATTATCGCCTGGCGATAAGCTTGTTCGGGCTGGTCGAGCAATTGGGTTTGACCACCGATCTGGCTGGCCAGTGGATTATGCCGAGTTAAGGCACCGCAGAGCCCGTCAATGGTTTGAATGCGTAGCCGGTTAGGGCTGCTTAACAAGTTCCATTGCTGCTGTTTATCGCGCTCTAATACAGCCTGGGCAAGATCCCAGGTCAGCTGACCGTGGGGATCTGTTGGTCTTGGATTCTCTGCGGCCTGGGTAATTGCATGGGTTATACGCTCCTGCATTTCTGCTGCCGCTTTACGGGTAAAAGTAATGCAAAGAATTTCTTCCGGATGCTCACACAGAGGCAAGAGCTTTAAAACCCGCTGGGTGAGAAGCCCGGTTTTTCCTGAGCCGGCTGGGGCTGTTACAGCATAGGAGCCTGTTGGGTCCAGTGCCTGGCTACGCGCTGCGCTATCTGCAGGTATTTCCGCAGGTATTGATCCGCTCATGACGTAAGCTCCGTAATAGTTTGCCCGGCAGAGGCTGAAAACAGTTGTTGCAGGCGATCCTGCTCGGCCTGGCGGGTGAGCGGTAATATATCGGTGTAGTAACGCATCGCTTGTTGAGATTTAAAGGTTGCCAAGGCTTCGCCTTGTAAAAAGTCCTCGGTGAGCTGCGTAAGTGATTTGTCCCAATGAACGCAGGTTTGCTGCCAGTCTTCAGGCAGGTCCTGCTTTGCTTGCGCTATGGGCGTTATGCCATCGTGAGGCTCGCTTAAATCTCCCAGGCCAATAGGGCGAACTTGCCGGGCATTGACTTCCACAAACATCAGGGCGTGAATGTCAGCGCTGTAACAAACTGCGTACAGGGGCAGCTGTGGTTCTTCGGGGCGTTCTCCCTGCCACTGATTGAGGTTGGGGCTACCCGTTTTGTAATCAATAACAATCAGCTGACCATTTTCCAGTTGATCAAGTCTGTCCAGGCGCAACGTTAAAGGCAGGCCGTGGAAATCCACTTTTAACGTGGTTTCGATATCTTTGGCTGTAAATGGTGGGCGTTGTTTCTCCTGGGCCAGCCACTGAGTGATTAATTGGCATTGGCGAGAAATTTCCAGTTCGGTATAACGAGGCCCCATAATATCTGGCGCACGTTTTTTATAGGGGCTGATTGCCGCTTCAACATGGCTACGAATTAAAGTCGCTTCTTTGTTTTCGTCTAATGCGAGTAGTTGTTCCTGGGTTTTCACCTCCAGCCAAAAACTGGCCAGACTGTTGTGTAGAATATGTCCACGATCAATCGGCGACAAACCCTGATAGGCGGGTAGAGGAGCTTTAGCGCCAAGGCGGTGTATGGCAAAAGCGGCAAAGGGGCATATTGCCTGATTGCGGAGAATGCTACTGCCACCGGTAAGTTGTAGTCTTTCTTGATCTTCTACTGGTGGTGCGCTGGCATTATTGACCCATTCCAGTGTCCGTGCTTGCACAACCTGTTGGCTGTAAGCGCTTAAATCAACTGTTGGATTTATGTTGCTCGTCGGGGCAAATAATTGTTCCGACGTGGTTAATGCAATATCACGAATTAGCGGGCTGGCAAACAATGGCGATTCATCGTCCTGCGAGGCGGAGCTGAAGACAATCTGCTTGGCACACACTCTGTAGTTGTCTGTCAGCTTCTGCGCATATTGCAATTCTTTTTCTGCATCAATATGTGGCATGCGCAAATGTTTTTGTAGTTGCAGAGGTAATAGTGGACTTGGCTGCGGGCTGGGTGGCCATTGTTTATGATTGAGCCCAAGTACCCAGCAGTGAGTAAATTGTAATCCTGAACCTTCCAGTGCACCCAAGATTTGAATAGGGGAGTCTGGCGTTTGCGCCTGGAAGGGTGTGGTAACAGCAAGTTGAGAGAGCTGGTCCAGCGCCTGGCTATGAGTTAGCAGGCAGCCCAGTGAGTCTAGTTGGCTAAAGTCTTCAAGCAAGGTTAACCACAGCTGCATCTGCTGGTACTCATTACTGTCAAGACGGCGGTAACCTGGCCAGCGCAAAAGCTCCAGTTGTTGGAGGAAAAATTCAGCCCACTGTCCTGCGCTTTGTTCTCTTGCGACATGACGACGGTTGTCGGCTAATGTTTGCAAACAGTTATCGAGCCAGTGAATAAATTCCGGATGACGCTGTGGGTTGTGCTTTGCCGCTTCTGTAACCGCAAGATTCTGCCTGTGCACGATGTGGCGCAACTGGCTGGAGGTGATGTGTTCACGCCCTAAGGATTGTACTGCCGCAATAATCTCAGCAATGGTTTGCGTGTCATTTTCTTCTCCCCAAAACGGAGTGCATAAAAGACTGCACAGTGCTTCGCTATCCCATTGCCGACTTTGCAGTTTTAACAATTGCAGGGTGTCAAAAATAAACGGCGTTTTTCCGAGTGGGATACCTGCCGAAAAGTTAAACGGCAAGGTAAAACGTTCGGTTTCAGGCAGGTAAAAATGTGGTTCAAATACTTCGGTAAAATGTCGTTCGAGTAAGTGCCGGGTTTGCCCCAGGTTGGGCACGATAATGCCGATGGTGGCCTGGGGGTTGTGAAGTAACTGATTCAAGCTCCAGTGCGCTGCAGCATGGATTTCATTGTCCAGACTGGCAAGTTCCACGCGTCGTAATTGTGGTTCGTTAACCTGTGAAAGTGGGAGTGACTGCGGTTGGCACAGTGAGAATGTTGCCTGTGTTAGGGGTGGGATATCATCAAACCCGTAAATACCCAGTGCAGGGGGGAGTTGCAGTATTTGTTCGGCAAGCGCTTGATTGACCTGGGCTTGTAGTTGCTCGAAAGTCATCAAGGACTTGTCACACAGTTGCTGGGCAAATGAAGTAGACCAGTGCTGGAAAATACTGGCCTCGCTTTCAAAATGAAGGGCATCTATGCCCAGTTGGGTTGGTGCATTTGCCCTGTCATCAGTGGGGTTGGATAAATCGTCTGGGGTTAGCTGCCATAACTCCAATGTGCGGTAAGCTGAATCCGCATCGCTGGCAAGGCGGGCAGGGTTGATCAGCTCTGCGCCCTGGTTATCATCGGCGATAATTTGGCGCCATAATTGCTGTCTTTGGGCTTGAGTAATCAGTATCTTGGGCTGGACCGTTGGCTGGCTATATAACAGTTCCTCGTAATATCCCTGGAGCCACTCGGAAAGCGTAAAAATTGCCGGTGCTGGCCATTGCTGTAGGCCTTGTGATTGTTGTGCGTAGGCATAGGCTTGTCGCAGCTTGTTACGTAAACGATTGTTGGGGGTTAAAATTTGACCACCCGAAGCAAGAATAGGCAGGCAGGGTCGGATATTGATCAGGGGCGCAGCCATGCGTTTCGATTATCCCAAGCTAAAAGCCGCTATGATCTCATATAGGTTGTAGGGGCGCTATTGTCGACTGCCGAATGTATTGCCAAATTGTCTATGCGGACTAAGCTATAACAGTGACAGGTAATAACGCTGCAGGTGTATTTGTCTCAATGGTCCCCATTTACAAGTCCCTAAATTCCAAGTTGCTGGCCATAATCGCTATTATCGTCACTGCGGCAGGGGCGCTTACCGCCTATTATCTGGATGCCTCCGAGCATCAGCGCCTGGAACAGCGCTTGTCTGGTGTGTTACAGGCCGAGGCCCTGTACTTTACGGAATCTCTGGCCAAGGAATTCAGCTCGCACCGTGAATTAATCCGGGCTACTGCCAGGCGCTTTGAACAGGACTTTGAAACTCTTATTGCCAATGGTGTGTCGCCATCTGATTACGAGGGTTTTGAGCAGGGTAAGGCCTATCGTCGCTTCGATCAGCACTCTTCTATTTTTCTGCCTACCACTTTTCAGATGAATGATGCGGGACGTCTTGAGATTGATGTGTCTGGTGAGATTTGGGAAGCGCTGGCACCATTGGTCAGAGATCGTTTCAACCCCTTGTTCTTTATCAGTCGCCATGGCTTTGCACGCGTAACTCCAGCATATCGGGTTGCAGGCTTCCGCAATGATTTCCGCCCAACGGATGTCCCGCTATACAAAATGGCTGCCACTGCGATTGGAGGTGAAGATCAGGTTTTGCAGGGGGCTCTAAGCTTCGACCAGATCAATACGGCCTATTCAGTGGCTATGGCCTCACAGGTGAAGGTCAATGGTGAATATTTTGGCGTTGTTGGTGGCTCCATCAACGTTAGTCAGTGGGCCAGTATCCTGATGGGGCTCGATATTGAAGAGCTGCCAAGTCAGGTCATGATCTTTAACAATGATGGTGAAATGGTCCTCAGCTCCAATGAGTTTTTGCTGCATAAGAAAAGCCTTTCAGAGCAGGCCACGTTGGAACAAATTCAAGCGGCTAGGGCGACAAGTAATCATATGCAGCGACCGGTGAATAGTGTCACCGAAGACACGCAGGCGCTGATTGAGTCATTAGCCAAAGGCGATGTTGAGCCAATGCTGATGAGTCAGGCTTCGGTTGAGGGTGTACCTTCTTATTACATATACAAGCAGTTTCCAGGATTGGACTGGAATATGCTACTGGCTTATGACCGCTCTAGGTTGGATGCCCAGGTGTACGATATACGCCGTAGAATTTTGGTCAGCTTTGCGGTGCTGGTTGCCGTTTTAAGTGTGGTGTTGACGTTTATATTAAAGTACTTTTTTACCAGCAGGGTGTTGGAGCTCTCCAAGGCAACGCACCGATTACGCCAGAGGCAATGGCAATACCGAGTGCCAGAGCGGGGCAATGATGAAGTCAGCCTATTGGGGCTGCAAATTAATAAGATGGCCGATACCCTGGCTGACACCTTTACCAGCCTCAGTGATTCTGTCGACTCTCTGCAGGCCGCCAATCTCAATGCGTCCAAGTTTATCAGTGCTATTGAGCACAGCTCGGCACTGGTGATTATTTTTAATCCTTTTTGGCAGGTGGAATACACCAATACGTGCTTTCGAAAAATCTCAGGGTTAAATGATATTACGCTAAAACTTAAGGAAGCACTGATGTTGCGCCCAGAGGATAATGAAACTGAATCCTCGATAAGATCCACGGTTGAGGGGGGCAATGAGTGGCAGGGAGAATATGCGGCAATAGGCGATGAGGCTGAGAGCCTGTGGCTGCAAATGCTGGTTTATGCGGTAAAAGATGATGAGGGTAATGTCGTTAATTTTGTCGCGACCGGCCGCAATGTCACTGATGTCAAAGAGAGCCAAATTAAGATGGAGCGCCTGGCATTCTATGACGCGCTGACAGGTTTGCAAAACAGGCTTTTATTTCGTGACCAACTGGAGCGCGAAATAATTATATGTCAGCGTGATAAATCCCAATTGGCATTGATGTATCTTGACCTCGATCACTTCAAACGCGTCAATGACACCATGGGGCACGATGCGGGTGATGAGTTATTGGTGACAGTAGCCAATAGACTGCGAAACTGTCTGCGCCAGGAAGATGCTGTCGCCAGGTTCGGTGGTGATGAATTTGCAGTCATGCTCACGGGGATTGGCTCCCCGCACTATGCCTCTATTGTAGCGAATAAAATCATTAGCGAGCTCAATAAACCTATCTACATCAAAACCCAGGAGGTTGTCGTTGGGGTGAGTATTGGTATTACCCTGGCTCCGCATGACGGCAATAGTCTTTCGACGTTGTTCAAAAATGCTGATCTAGCCATGTATCAGGCCAAGGATAAGGGGCGCAACAGCTTCCAGTTCTTCACCCAGGATATGAATCATGAGATAGCTGATCGATTGGCTCTGGAGCATGACATTAAAAAGGCGCTCAAAAATCAGGAGTTTATTCTTTATTTTCAACCCCAGGTGGATTTGGCGAGTGGTCGTATCATTGGGGCTGAGGCCTTAATTCGTTGGGATCATATTGAGCGAGGTTTACGTTCGCCCTTGGAGTTTGTTCCCATGGCAGAGGAGACCGGCCTGATTGTTCCCTTGGGTAAGTGGATTTTGCGGGCCGCCTGTCAGCAGGCCAAGAGCATTAACAAAGGCTTGTCACTCAGAATTCCGATTTCCGTTAACCTTTCCGCGCGTCAGCTGGCAGACAGGTCCTTTGTAGATACCTTGAGTGTTGTACTGCAGGAAACCAAGCTTGATCCCGGCTTACTAGAGCTTGAGGTAACCGAAAGCTTGCTGATGGACAATATCGATGAGGTTATCGAAATACTGGGTCGAATAAGAGATCTCGGCGTTAGAATCGCAATTGACGATTTTGGCACAGGTTATTCTTCACTCAGTTATATCAAGCGATTACCTATCAATCGCCTAAAAATCGATCGCAGCTTTATCAAGGATCTGCCCGAAAACCAGGAGGATCGTGAAATTACATCGCTGATTATTGCGATGGCGAAAAACCTAAAGCTGGAGGTGTTGGCAGAAGGGGCGGAAACCAAACCCCAGGTGGATCTACTGACGAGGCTGGAGTGTGGTTACTCGCAAGGCTTTTATCACAGCAAGCCAATTCCAGCAGACCAGTTGATGATTTTGCTGTTTGAGAGGGAGTTGCAGCACTTAAAGGCGGCCGGCTAGTGGAGACGGCCACCTTTGAGGTGATGAGAGACTGCTTAGCCTGACATGCGAGCTTTATAAGCCCGAACTACCTTGTTGAAATCGTCAGCAATGGTGTGCATTTCATCAACCATGGTATTGTGCTGCTTGGTTGTAATATTGCACTTCAGATAGACTTCAGCGGCAGCCAAAAAGCTCTTAACGTCATTTTTCGCCTTGATCATCTGAGGGGTAACAGCAGTGGCTGGATCGGGTAGAGCTGGTTTTGGTGGGCGGTCACACGCCAAAGAAGCACTGGAGAAAGCGGCAAAGGCCAAAGCAGCAATAAATGGGGCTCTATTTCGCATAAGGTGGTTAACCTGTACATTCAGTTATTATTATAAAACGTCACTGCTTTATTGAATGTGCACCCTAATTGCGACTAATAGCAACTGTCGGGTAAGCATCTTGATATAGATGCTGGCGCTATAAAGCAGCGTTAACCAAAATTTACCATATCTGGTCACTAGCGCAAATCCCCAAGCCTATAAAAAACTCAGCTTTTATAGCGAAAAATTGTTAAATCCTGATTTATAAGCTTGTTAGCTATATTGAATCGTTTCCAGGCCGAAATTACGCAATGCAGGCTTGAGTTGTTCAATTGATGGGCACTGGCGGCTGAATAACGCGACACCTGAACCGCAGGTTGTGGCGGCAGGGGTCAATTGTTGCTGTTGCAGCAGATAGGCTGCGCGGCGGGCAATGGCTTCGCCAGAGTCGATCCACTCAACCGGGTAAGGGCAGGCACTGATCAGCTCTTCTTTTAACAGTGGGAAGTGGGTGCAGGCAAGTACCAGGGTATCGAGTTGAGGGCCAGCGCTGGCCTCAAACAGCGGGGCAAGAATGGGCTTAAGCCTATCCGGGTGGATAGTTTCACCTCGGAGCTTGGCTTCGGCGAGATGCACCAGTTCAGAAGATCCCTGCAGAATCACTCGGCATCCCTGGGCAAATTCCTCAATCAGATCTTGTGTGTAGGGGCGCTGTACGGTGGCCGGGGTGGCCAGGACGCCTATTACTTTATTGGTGCTGGCCGCTGCTGCAGGCTTGATGGCTGGGACAACGCCAATAATGGGTATATCAAACTGATCGCGTATGCGGGGCAGGGCGAGAGTACTCGCGGTATTGCACCCCACAACAACAATATCTGCCGGAGCAATCTGTAAAAAACGGTGCAGGATTATATCGATTCGCTCGCACAGTTCTGCTTCTCCTTTGGTGCCATAGGGAAAGGCCGCATTATCAGAGGCGAAAATCATCTCAACCCCCGGTAAATGACGACGCATTTCGGCAACAATACTGAGTCCGCCGACGCCTGAATCAAAGACCAGAATGCGTGGTGGTGGTGTGTGACTAGAGGACAAGCTGAGTGATTCCCGGTGCAGTTAGCGATTTTCGTCTATGGTAACCAAATTTTCTTGTTTATGTATTGATCAGTTCGGCAATCTCATTGAGATATCGCGGTGCCTCTTGTTCAAATATCGATCTGCCCACTTTGTTGAAACAGCTCTGCAGGTGTTTTCGAGCTTGCTGGGCTTGACCTTGATCGAGTAGCGCCTGGCCGAGGCGCAATTCGACAAAAGGATTGTCGTCGATATCCGGGCAGTGTAAGGCTGAACGTAGAGCCTCAATCGCTTGTGGGAACTGCTTGCTTTTGAAGTAGGCATCGCCAATAGCCGTTAATACCCAGCCTGCTTCAACCCATTCGGTTTGAGGTTTGGGAACTAGTAGCCAAGCTTGATAGAATAGGCGCAGTGCGCCGCTATAATCAGCCAAATCATAAGCTTGGTAACCCTCTGCGCAGAGCTGTTTGATTTTGGTGGTGTCAGGTGAAGGCTGAGAAGGCATGGCTCAGAGTGTTTGCCCTTGTATTAATCAAGCATGAATAAGTAAAAATATTATCAATCAATATTTTTAAGAGCAAAATAATACCAAAGCCAGTCATAGAAATGTAGCTGAGCATAGTTTTTAGAATACGGCCTCCCGGTATCCGAGGGAGTGATAGTGAAATGGGAATACTGTAAATGAATACGATTGCATTAACGGCTGAGCACCTTGTTACCTTGGGGGCAGGGTTGATTTTCGGTGTTGTGCTGACCTGGCTTCTAGTCAAGCGCCACTACAGCATGGATAGGGCTTTACGACTCAGTGAGCAAGAGCAATCTTTTCAGGCGAACAAAAGCGAACTTGAGCAACAGTTGAGTATAAAAAATGAACAATTGAACGGTGCCGAATCGCAAATAAACGTTGTTCAGGAGCAGTTGCAACAGTCGGCGGATAAGCTGTTACAGGCCCAGCAAAAAGAGTCTCAACTAACAGCGCTTTGCGCAGAGCTGCAAGTTGTTGCCGACCAGAAGCAAACGCTAGATCAGCAGCTGCAGGATAAGCAGGAAGCTTACACAGAACTGTTATCGGAGCACAAAGGTTTACAGGCAACCAGGGAGCAGGAAAACAAACAGTACAAAGCGCAGCTGGCTTTAATTGAGGATAGTAAACAGCAGCTAAGTAAGGAATTCGAGCGTGTTGCCCATAAAATCTTTGATGAAAAGCAGGATAAATTTACCAAGCAAAGTAAGTCCACTTTAGACTTGACGATCAATCCTCTTAAGGAACAGCTGTCCGCCTTTAAGGAAAAGGTCGAAAGCGTTTATGAAAAGGAAAACGCTGAGCGCAATAAACTTGTCGGCCAAATCAGTGAGTTGCAAAAACAAACCCGACAAATCGGCGAAGACGCCGTCAACCTGGCCAAAGCGTTAAAAGGTGATAATAAAGCCCAGGGTAATTGGGGTGAAGTTATTCTTGAGCGATTACTGGAAGAGTCTGGTTTGCAAAAAGGGCGTGAATACGAGACCCAGGTAAGCCTCACTAACGAACAGGGTGATCGGCGTAATCCAGATGTCATTGTTCGATTACCGGAAAATAAAGATATTATTATTGATGCAAAAGTTTCGTTGGTTGACTACGAGCGTTTCTGTACCAGTGAAGATCATGACGAGCAGCAGGCAGCACTGAAAGGCCACATAAACTCATTGAGAGGACATATTAATCAACTAAGCGTTAAATCTTACGAGAGCCTTGAGGGTATTCGCAGTCTCGATTTTGTATTCATCTTTATTCCGGTTGAAGCTGCTTTTATGACGGCCCTTCAGCACGAGCCAGGATTGTTTCGTGAGGCCTACGATAAACAAATCATTCTCGTTAGTCCGACTACCTTGCTGGCGACCCTGCGTACAGTCGAAAATATCTGGCGTTATGAAAAGCAGAATAAAAATGCTGAAAAAATCGCCAAGCAGGCTGGGGCTTTGTACGACCAGTTTGTACTGCTGATGAGTGCGCTTGAGGATGTCGGCAAGCATCTCGCCAAAACCCAAGAAGCATACGATGTGACTCAGAAGCGTTTGTCGACCGGCAGGGGCAATCTTATTAAGCGAGTCGAAGATGTTAAACGTTTGGGGGCCAAAACCAAGAAGCAGATTGCTAGCGATAAGCTTGAATTGGCAGGAGCAGATGATCAGGCGACCAGTGTAGCTGTATTGACCCATGACGAGGGGGCTTCTGAGTCTGATGCGGGGCTGTCTGCTGAATCGGAGGCTTGACTGATATAGCGGTGTTTATTTCAGGTACGTTAAAGTAATAATATTTTTAACCATCATCGTTATCTGTATGTGTAGCAGCTTACGTAATGGCTAGTGCAAATAATATGGTTTGCGGGAAATGAGTGAGTTTTGTTGAGGTGTTTTAATGTTGTATGTTGTTTTGCTGTTGCTTGCCGTTGTTATTGTCGTAGGGCTCTCTGCCTATGCATTTATACTGGTTCGCAAAGTTAAAGCGCAGGAAGCCAAACGTGAAGAGGAAGAGCGCTTGCTGGCGCAAAAGAATGCCGAACAAAAACTGTATAGAAATCGCAGCATTCAAGCCTTGGCCCAAGGTGTGCTCGAGGATCAATTAACCCTTACCGAGGGCGCCATACGGATTCGGGTAATGTTGGACGGATTGGACGTTAACGCTTCGGTACAGGAGGAGTTTAAAGCGTTCTACCAGCTGTCGGATGCGACCAAGCATATTCCTATCCTTGAGGAATGGAAAAAGCTAAAACTTAAACAGCGTGTGGCTTTCGATAAAGAGCGACAGCAGCTGGAAGCTGACCACAAAGAGTTTGTAGAAGATGCGGCTCAGCGTATTTTGGGTAGGCAGTTCTAGGTCAGGCATTCTGCGTCAGTAGAATGCCTGTGATGCTGGCCAGTGTATTTTTAGCGCTTTCTTTGCAGTAGAACGCCACATTCCAGGTGTGGCGTGTAGGGGAATTGGTCAAACGCGGCAAAGCGCTTGATATCGTGGGTTTCGCAAATGCTCTTGAGGTTGTGGCGAAGTGTCTCGGGATTGCATGATACATACAGAATATTGTCAAAACCTTTAACAATATCTACGGTGTGATCATCAAGGCCTGCCCGGGGTGGATCAACAAAGACTGTGGAGAACTCATAACTGTCTAAATTGATGTCCGCCAGTCTTCTGAAGCTACGCTGCTTGTCCATAGCCTGGGAGAACTCTTCGCTCGACATCCGCACGATTTCTACATTGTCTATCTGGTTTTGTTGTAGATTAAATTGCGCGGACTTTACAGAGGTTTTAGAGATTTCAGTTGCCAATACACGGTTGAAGTGTGTTGCCAGCGGCACGGTGAAGTTTCCGTTACCGCAGTAAAGTTCGAGTAAATCCCCCTTTAGCTCGGTGCTGGCATCCAGGGCCCAAGCAAGCATCTTTTCGCATACCTCGGCATTAGGCTGGGTAAAGCCAGTTTCAACCTGTTGGTAGCTGAAGATGCGATCGTTGACGCTAAGCTTTTCAATAACAAAATCATCACCTAGAACACGCTTTTGCTTACGGCTGCGTCCAATAATGCTAACCCCTAAGTGCTCGCGAAGGGTATTGGCTTCAGCTTCCCACTCATCGGTTAGCGCTTTATGGTAGATAAGCGTAATCACAGCCTCGCCACTTAGTGTTGTTAGAAACTCAGTCTGGAACAGGCGCTCACGCAATAAGTCGTTCTTATTGATTGCCGTTAGCAGCTTAGGCATTAACTGATTGATTATCTCTGAGCCTACCTCAAAGTTATCGATAATGAATGGTTTCTTATATTCACCGGGTTGGTACATGGCATAGTGGGCCTGACCCTTTTCCTGCCACATCTTAAATTCAGCGCGCATACGGTAGTGCCGCGGAGCCGAGGTAAAGACCTCCACCTCAGGGGCGACAAAGCCTGTAAAATCGGCGCTAAGCTGTTGAATTTTGTCGTCGAGCTGTTGCTGATACTGCTCAGGAAATACTTGGTGAATGGCCATGCGATACCGGGCTGAAGTTGGAATATATGCGATTCAAGGGCGCGCATTATAGCCGCAAATAGCCAGATAGTGGAGATAAAAGGGAGGGTATAGACGGTAGGAGGGAGGCGGTGAGCGGCCAAAAGGGGCCGCTCGATAGGCGGTGCGCTTAGGCGGCGCTCATGCGCTTTTTGTACTTACGCACGATACCGTTGAAATCATCAGCGGCTTTCTGCATTACATCAACCATTGCATTGTACTTGCCAGTGTCGTTCTCTACGCACTTCAGGTAGGTTTCCGCAGCAGTGATAAAGGCTTTCATTTCGTTCTTGGCTTTGACCATTTGAGCAGTTACTGCGTTATCTGGGTCTGGCAGCGTAGGCGCAGTTGGCTTGTCGCAAGCATTTGCAGCGCCGGCAGTCATGAGTAGGGCAGTAAAAATTAAGGCTTTAGTGTTCAAGGTGTATCCCCTTTCTTTTGCTTATACATCTTATTCTTCTGAAACGAGGCGTGGCCGCAGCCAATCAACTCTAGCCTGTTAGAGGGTGGCCCCCTTAGAAAGGCTTTACCTATTAGTCATATCTGACAATAACCTCTAGGCATAGACTGCATTATGTATATTTTTATTCAAATAACAAACCAAATAGGGTTAAATAACGCCTTTATTTTCAAGGGGTAACGCCTTTTTGACGGCGCTCAGTCTTGATGCTTGGAAGAGGGGTGGCTGTCAATTTATTGGCTGCTTTTCGGCGCGCTATACTAGGCGTGAGCAATAAATATGGCGACCCAATGGATTATGAGTGTAACAATGAAAGAAGTTGATATGGCGACTGCCATGAAAGAGGGGATGCGTCGCCTGGCATCCGGTGTGTGCATAGTGTCGGCCCAGGCTGATTCTGGTGAGCGCACAGCCATGACTGCCACATCGATCACCAGCGTATCGGATAGCCCTGCGTCCCTTTTAGTTTGCATCAATCGCGATACCAGTATGCATAGCATACTGTCAAAAGGTGGCGATTTTGCAGTCAATTTACTGCACAACCACCAACAGGAGCTTTCCAATCACTGCGCGTCTGGAGATCAGGGTGAGCAAAGGTTTGGTATTGGCCAGTGGCAGGAGTCCGAGGGAACGCCTTATCTTGATGATTGCCTGGCGGTGTTCATCTGTAAGCAGGCGCAAACAGTAACCTTCGGCACTCACGATATCGTTATTGGCGAAATCGCTCACGTAAAAGTGGCTGATGATGAGAATATTGACCCGTTACTCTATTTAAACGGCGGCTACCACAGTATTGGCTAGCCAGCCGCCGCTTCAGTAGAAAAATAGGGGCCTGCGGGCCCCTATTTTGTTATCAGTAAACTTGCTTGCAGTCTCCCCATTCGCACTTATACATATACTGGGTCTGACCACAAAAGGCACCGTACATTTCAGTTGGCCATTGATTGTCGAAAGTGAACAGTAACGGTTGCGTGCAACGTTGTTCTGCCAGGTCGCGTTCGATTTTAAACAGCGATCTGCCAGGAGGGCTATTGGGTTCCAGAGAGCCTGCCAAGGTAGGAACACGTGCTCCAGGTTTTGGTGGGGCGGGGTGGTTGCGGGCAAAATCATCCATTCCTTTGCTGACAATGCTGTCCCAGTTCAGATCGCGTTCGCCTATAAGGTAGGCGTTAAGGCGCTTGTTGCAGACTTTGCTGCGGTTGGTGCGGCTACGCTTAATGGACTTTACCCGGAAGTTGGCCCGTTTCTCAGCTTCCGCTAGCAGTTTTAAGGCTTCGATAGAAATAGTCTCATTCTTGTACTGAATAATCTGATTCTTCAATTCGTTGCGGTAAAAGCCATCGGCAGCCACAACAGATTGCCAGTTATTGGCTAGCCATTGCTGCCTTGCCTGGTCGGTTGTTTCACCAAGTTTACCGCCAAACTGGGCGCAGGTTGAAAAGAGGGTTTGGGCTTCAACTGCTTGATCAATGGCGTTGAGAGCAGCAAGGCGTAAATCCGAGTAGCTGGTTGGTGTTGGCGGTGGTGTTGCACAGCCGACCAGCACACTCATTGCCAGACAGGCAAGGCTGGCTACAGAACGGCGCGGGACAACCGCTAAGCGGAGAGAGCGTAAAGCGCGCATGAACTTATCCTTATTCTTATTGCGAATCACTGTTAATGGCGAAATGGCCAATTGTTGGCAGTGGTATGTTTTATGCAGTATACCCTCAGGCTTGCTGCATTCAAGTTTATAACCTTACTCGGCATCTGAAGCCTTTCGTTTGGCAGCTTAAGAATATTTTGCTACTTACACCATCTGCCTTTGTAAGTATTTGAGATAAAAGATCGACCCAAAACTGAGCATAGGTTAAAGAGATTGTTTGAGTGACAAGTTTAGCTCTACTGGTAGCCTAAGGTGTAACTCTAGCAATCACTAACCGCATTTTCATTAAGGCAGAAAATATAAGGCTTTTGTTGAGCGGGAATTACATGGCGAGCTTGCGACTCGATCAGGAGGCGAGAACATAACAACTATACTGAAAATGTCGCTAGATTTTTCAGTCGAAGAGGGCAGCTATGAAAGTTATCCTAAAGCTATGTGTTGCCTTGTCTCTGCTTGTTGTTGTCTCCGCTGGCGGGGGCTTTTGGTATTATGTGCAAGAGTTTTTACCCTCTATTCACAAGGTTAGTGATGCCCCTGTCAAAGGCTTGCCAGCAGGGTACGGTGATATACAAGATCTCTATACCAAGGCTTATCAAGGGCCTCTACCAAGATTTACTGGTCGTCCAGAGGAATCTTTTAACTTTCCCATTCAACTTGGTGAATATGGACCGGTTGAGCCATTGTTTGCCAAGGTAAATGCCTATCCATTCTGGTGTGGTAAAGATCACAGCCGTAGAATGTTTGGCAGTGAAGATAGTGATCGAGAAAATGGTTATTTACAACAACCCAGCGTCGATAATCAGGCGCAGGTCGGCGTCCCTATTTTTGCCTTTGATGAGAAGGGGCGGCGAACATCTACGGTGTTGGGGTACAGCCAGGACTGCCAGTTTCCTACGGCAGCTTCTTACTATTACTTAAGTCGTGTCGACAACAACTTTCATCGTTTAAATGATGAGGTTGATCCACAAACCATTGCCAAAATTGAAGTCGAAGGGCGTTGGATAGATTTTGTCGTGCGCTTGGAAACCGGAACCATTAATCGCTATTTTTATGCGATTGCAGTTTTGCGTGGCGATGAAGAAACCCTGGGAAATCCTGTTGGGCAGTATTGGAACCAGCGCTTGGTTTATCAGTTTCGTGGAGGCGTTGGCATTGGCAAACGTCAGGGGAATTTTAAACCAAAAGATGTCTTGAGACGTCGCCAGAAGCAGCTGTCGCAGGGCTATGCTGTAGTTTACTCGACAGCAAATCAAACCAGTAATCATTACAATATGTGGCTGGCTGAAGATACCGCGCTAAGAGTAAAGCGGCAGTTTGTGGCGCTCTACGGCGAGCCACTTTACACCGTTGGTATTGGAGGATCCGGTGGTGCAATTCAACAATATCTGATTGCGCAAAATAACCCCGATGTTATTGATGCGGCTATTCCTCTTTATTCCTATCCCGATATGGTAACGCAGACCATTTACGTTATGGATTGTGAACCATTGGAATATTTTTTCGATGTCACCGATGCGACCAACTCCAGTTGGTCCAGCTGGCAGGGGCGAAGTCTTGTCGAGGGGCTAAGTTATTCAGAAGATACCACCAATCATTTTAAAACCGTTACCGGGCTTGCCTCCATGTTTCAGGGAGGACTGCCTGGAAAAGGATTTATGGATGGTGGATCCAATGAATGTGTAAATGCCTGGCGTGGGCTTACCCCCCTGATCCATAATCCAAACTTTGTACACTTTAAAGCAAACTTTGAAGCGCAGGTTGCCGAACGGGTGCACTGGACGCACTGGGATGATTTAAAGCCGTATTATGGTACGGATAAGCGCGGCTTTGCCAATAGCACCTGGGACAATGTTGGTGTTCAGTATGGCCTTGAAGCACTGCGTGAGGGTCAGATAAGTATTGAGGACTTCCTCAAATTGAATGCCCATATTGGCGGCTGGAAAAGCGCAGAACAAATGCTGGAAGAACGATTGTGGCTGCTAGAGGGTAATCTGTTTCCGGTAGACCTTTCGTTTTGGAGTCACCAGAATATAAATCTGGCGGAAACCGGCAGTGAGCGACCGGCCCCAAGAACAGAAGGCAGCCTTGCAGCTATGAATGCTGCCTATAGATCAGGCCATGTATTCCTCGGCTATCTGGATATCCCTGTAGTGGATGTTCGTCACTATCTTGACCCAGTGCTTGATATGCACCATGCCTCAGCGTCATTTAGCGTGCGTGAGCGCTTTTATAAGGGCCAGGGACATGCAGATAACCAGGTTATTTGGATGGCACCAAAGGCCTATGAGCCGCAAAATGAAGCCTTTGCCGTTATTGATCGCTGGATGATGAATATTTTGCTAAATCCACACATGGGTGTTGCTGGAAATAAGCCTTACAGCGCGGTAGATAAATGCTTTGATGATGAAGGGCAGGTAATAGCTGCAGGCATTGAGGTCTGGGATGGTGAGTGGAACGGACGCAGTGATGGTATCTGCATGCAATCCTATCCGATTTCTAAAACGTCACGGGAAATTGCAGGTGGACCGGTCAGTGGAGATATCTTTAAGTGTCAGCTGCAGTCAGTTACCGATGCCATTGCCAAGGGGGAGTATGGAGAGCTGAATGTGTGGCCTTATCTGGAGCGGCTGGAAACAGTCTTTCCCGATGGAGTGTGTAATTTCAGTCTTGCCGATCTAGGCCGCCCGTTAGATCTCCTTGATCCGCCAGCCCTTATCGTTAAAGATTCAGAGCCCGAGAAGGTCACTGAATCGATATTAAAGAGCAATATTGAGGATGAACAAGCCTTAACCCTGACCAGTTTGGAGCTAGATCTAGACGGCGATATGCCAAGCCCTGCGGCAGGGTCTCAGGATAAGTGATTAACGGATCGCTGAGTGGCGTGCACTTCCGTACTCAGGGGTAGCTTAATAATAAAACAGGTACCTTCGCCGGGTTGTGAGTCAACTTCAATGGTTCCGTCGTGGTGTTCTGTGACGATAAAGTAGGTCACTGACAATCCCAGGCCTGTGCCTTTACCGACTTCCTTGGTGGTAAAGAAGGGCTCAAATATATGACGCTTTACCGCCTCACTCATGCCCGGTCCGTTATCCTCAACTTCAATGCACACCTCTTGGTGCTGAATGTAGGCACGTAGAGTAATGGTGGGGTGCAGTGGTGGGCCATAATCTTCATTGCTAAATGCCTGGCAGGCATTGCGAAGCAAGTTTAGCAGCACCTGTTGAATTTCAGCGGCTGAGCAGGATACCGGTGGAATATCCTTGCTGAACTCTTTTTTAATGGTTAATGGCTCAATACCTTCCGGTGTTTGTAATTCAAACGCGTTAGCTGCCAACTCAAGGCTATGGTTTAGCAGTTCAACAATGTTTGTATCTCTGTGTCGACGGCTATTGCTGCGAGAAAACTCCAGCATGTTGGTGACGATACGGGCAGAGCGTTCTCCGGCTTCCCGGATACCGTCAATAAATTTAAAGATTTCCCGGTCGTTTAGGTAGCTATGAATCTGCTGAACAGTAGTGCCACATTCTTCGGCAACCGTATGGTTTTTGGGAAGATCAGGTGAAGTCCTGCGATAGATATTCTGAATGCCGTGCAAAATGGCACTGAGCGGGTTATTAATTTCGTGGGCCATACCAGCAGCTAGCTCACCGAGAGACATCATTTTCTCATTCTGGATCATCATGTTTTCGATACGTACACGCATGGATACATCATCGATACGAATAACCGCGCCGGTGACTTCGCTGGAAAGCAGGGGATAGATGGTTATATCTGTATGGCGAGTATGGCTTCCTGTTCCCTGTTGGTGATTCTCGGTTATTTGCGGCACACCTTTTTCGATGATGTCATTGATCGTGGTGGAATCTATCGGCAGGTCAGGGTAAACATCATCGAGAGAGCGGCCAAGGGCATTTTGTGCACTGATATCTGTTGCGGTTGTGGCGGCGGTATTCCAATGGGTAATAGTGCCGTGTCGAGTCACGCCGATCAAAATAGAGGGCATAGAATTGATGATGCTGTTGAGGTAGTCCTGGGTTTCCCTTAACAGCTCTTCAGTGATTTCATGCTTGGCAATCTCATCATAAAGCTGGTTATTGATATTTCTCAGCTTATTGGTTCTTTCTATCACCCGTTGTTCGAGTTCTTTCTGTGAGCGCTTGAGGTCTTTTTTGGCTCTTTTGTACTTAACCCGACTGCGCTGCAAACCAATGATAAGCATGGTTTGTATCAGCAAGAGGGCAATAATGACCTCCGTGATATAGTTTTCGGGGAGTGAAGGGGGTGATGCTAGCGCAAGATCAGGCAGCAAAAGCAACAGTCCAAGGCCTATACATAGCCAGAGACGGCTTACCTCGAAAGAGGGCGGGGTGTGTTCACGGAATTCGGCTAACCGGTCTAGGGGCATGTTCTGTCCTTGTCGTGGGGGAGCCCGATAGTCACCTTATTGTAACGGCTTTTGTTAAGGCGTCCAGCTGCTACTCAACTAGGATGAATAAGGCGAACGCTGGTGGAGAAATAACCAGAAAAATCAATGCGTTAGGTAATTTTTACATAAATGTTATAAAAACCTTTGACAGCCATTAAGAATTAGGTAGAATGCGCCTCGTTCTTGCAACGGCCGGGTGGTTAGCTCAGCTGGGAGAGCATCGCCCTTACAAGGCGAGGGTCGGGGGTTCGATCCCCTCACCACCCACCAATTCAAGCGTGACATTGAATTGGCAAAGCCAAGCAAGCACAGCGGACCGGTAGTTCAGTTGGTTAGAATACCGGCCTGTCACGCCGGGGGTCGCGGGTTCGAGTCCCGTCCGGTCCGCCACTATTTCAAAAAGCCGCTATCTCGCAAGAGTTAGCGGTTTTTTTGTGTCCAGAAGCTTATAATACCGGGCAATCTATGCACGCCGATAGGTCGCGGGTTCGAGTCCCGTCCGGTCCGCCACTATTTCAGAAAGCCGCTATCTCGTAAGAGTTAGCGGCTTTTTTATTGGCTACTCCGTCCCCAAAGATAGAATCGCCAAAATTCACCCTGCGTTAATCAAATTGTCACCGAGCTGTCATAAAGCCCCCCTAGTCTGGCGTTGAACATAAACAACTAATGACCGGAGATATTTATGCAAGATTATCTGGAAGAATTGCTCGAAGAGCTGATTGAAGACTTTGATGATGACTGGATTGAAGAAGGTGAAGAGCTTTAATCTTCTATGAAGCTTTCCGTTAAGCCTTATCTATAACTATTCTTAAGCCCGCCCAAGAAACCTTAGCCTTTCCCGCTACAAACTGTTGACGATGTCACAGCACTCCTCCCCGCCCAAGGGGATAATCCTCTTATCCGGTTATCGCAATTTCTTATAACTTTATGAGAGACTAGCGTCCATACTCAGACTGTAGGCCTACGTTTGCATTATATTTACCACACGCAGGAAGCATTAAACGGCATAAGGAAATAAGCAGGAAGACAATATGGCACTCTATGCTGACGAACATGCTGAAGCGGTTATCTTCTTTGAAGAGGGTAAGATTTCCCGTGAAATGCTCTATTCAGAGTTTGAAGCAATTCTTGATGGCTTTATCCCTATTCCTGAAGTTGCATCCTCTACGGTAAATGCAGTTTTTCTACGCATAAACCGTGATCTACATATACGTGCCGCCGTATTTTTTCTTATTGATTTTGATGCCGAAGGTTTTGCTGACAGGCGCTGGAATGTACCCCTGGAGCAACTTGCGGACAATTCCGCACCAGGCCCGGATTTGGGGGCAGGGGCGATAAGCTTGGCCTGTTACAGTCAATGCTGTATCGCTTGGCATCAGCAACACTTATGGGATCCGGACATGAGTCCGGGCAATAATCACTTTACCCACTTGCGCAAGCTAATTAAGCGTAATCGCTTGGCTATTGTGATTAAGCAGGCTGAAGCTGAGGAATCTGTAGCACCTTCAACCGATAGCACTATAGATGCCAGTGCAGTGCAAATGCTGGGGGCCGAAATCCGCCAGCAATACGAAAAAGAACTTCGACTGAGGGTAGCTCAGCATCTTAAAGAGCAGCGACTTCGCGCCTCCACACTGATCAGTCAGCATAAGCAGGCTATGCAGGCGTTGCAGCTCGAACATCACAAGCGCCTTGAGGGTGTAAATCGAGAGTACAGCAACCTTAAAAAGTTACTCGAAGAAGAAAAGGCGTTAAACGAGCAGCTGAAAGAGACTATCAGCGGGCAGGCCAATAAGCTTGAAGGGATGCGTGAGTACTTCGAGCACAAAGTCCAGTCGGCTAAAGTAATGGAAACTGCACAGCTCGACGAGTTACGTAAAAACTATCAATTGGAGTTTGAGGCGAAACTGGAATCTGCAACGACAGAACTGAAAGAGCAGATGCAATTGCGGGATATTGAGCTGATGTACCGCAACGAACAGATTGCCAGCAGGGATGAGGAAGTAGAGCGATTACGTGAAGAACAGCAACAACTTCTAGCGGAAAGTGGCGATCAACTATTGGAAAAGTTGCAGCAGCAGGGCATTAACTTTGTTGCCTACCATCCCGGTGCTGGCCATATGACAATCCCGCTGAGCGATATGTCCGATTATCTCGATGACTCCATAGCCTATGTGGCTGACAAGTGCGGTGTATCTAAAGCGCTTTATCGTATGTGGCTGGAGCATTACCAGGCGCCTGTATGCCAGGCATTAAAAACCAACGGCGACTTATGTGGCGAACACCTGCCAAGGGTAGAGGAACCCGCGAACTTTCATGCAGGTGAAAGTGATCGTTGCATTCATCACCAGACGTCTCCAACCCAGGTCTTTGCGGCAGTTAATCCCTAGTGTTAAACGAATCTCTTCTAAAAACTGCACTGATGGGAGATTGCTCTCCTGAGCACATTGCCGCCTTGACTCCCTTGCAAGCGATTTCCTGGGCGCCGCTTAAGGATCGGGGTATACACCTCAGTGTTAAGCGTGAAGATCTTATCCATCCCGGCGTCTCAGGTAACAAGCTATATAAGCTATTTCACCACCTGCAGTTTGCTCGTCAGCAAGGGGTTGAGCGCCTTGTCAGTTTCGGCGGGGCCTATTCAAATCACCTTCACGCCTTGGCCATAAGTGGTCAGCTGCTGGGGATCGAAACAGTTGCGGTTATCCGCGGCGAGAGACCGCCACAGTTGAGTGCCACGCTCATTGATTGCGAGGCCAATGGCATGCAGCTAAAGTTTGTCTCCAGGCAGGAGTACAAACGTCGCCATGATGACGATTATCTGGCTATGCTTAAGCGCCAATATGGCTCTTGTCATATCGTACCAGAAGGTGGCGGAGGTACTCTTGGTGCTCAGGGGTGTTCAGCCATTGCGCGGGCTATTAATGATGCCGTAGACCGGCCTGTAGATAGTATCTGCACCGCCTGTGGTACAGGAACCACATTGGCAGGCCTTATTGTAGAGGCGGAGCCTGCAACCGAGGTGATCGGTATTGCGGTTCTGAAAGCCGCTCCAGCGATCAGTCAGGAGGCTACTGAGCTTGTTGCACAGCTTACCCATAAGCCGTCCAGCAACTGGCGAGTGGAATCTCGCTTTCATGGTGGCGGTTACGCAAAGTTGCCTGAAGAGCTTAAGCGTTTTATTGTTGAGTTCGAAGAGCAGACTCTAATTCCGCTGGACCCGATATATACCGTAAAGTTATTCTGGGGCATAAAATCGTTGGCTGAACAAGGATATTGGCCAAAAGGTAGTCATGTCGTGGCGATACATACCGGTGGCCTACAGGGAAGGAGAGGCTTTAATGGTATTTGGCAATAGCGCAAGCAAACAGTAGGTTACCACTATGGAAGGTCATTCGATTTCACCTGGCAGCCAGGCCCAGCAGAAAGCAACAGACACAGCTGTTGACCTTTCCCTGTTCGAATCTCTTGCGCCCATCAAATCCCTTTTAGCTGGACATAAGTCCGAACTGGCACAACATTGTAAGCAATCCCTGGTGTTCGCAGGGCAGAAATTGTCCTCTGTGCTATATGCAGATGAAGTGTTTTATCTGCTATCTGGTGACATCAACATAGATGATGGTCAGCATGAAGAGCTCATCAAGGGGCGCTCTAGCTATCTGCCTATTAATTATCTTCCTCGTTTGTTTTCACTCGATAAGTGTTTTGCGCAAACCGATTGTTCGTTGCTCGTTATAAAGCGGCACCTGCTGGATCAATTTTTAACCTGGAGTCAGGTGGCAGAATACTTAATGTTGGACATATCCTATCGCCCTGAATATGAAGATGACCAGGTATGGATAGCTACGGTTTTGAAATCCAACCTGTTCTACAAGGTACCGCCGCTAAATATCGGAGATATTTTTTCGTCGCTCACCAAGCGTGTCGTCGATAAAGGGGAAGTAATTCTGCGGCAGGGTGAAATAGGGGATAGCTGCTTCTTTATCAAAGAGGGTGCTGCCAGTGTCGAGCGTCTTTATGAGGGCGATCGCCAGCGTACCCATCTTGCCGATATAGGCGTTGGTCGCTGTTTTGGTGAAGATGCACTGCTAAATGCCACCACGCGAAATGCAACAGTTACCATGACTTCCCATGGCGTATTGATGGAATTACGCAAGGATGATTTTTTGAAGTTATTGAAAGAGCCTTCCGTGAGCTCAATCAATACTGCCGCGGATGCACCTGCCGAATGTCTATGGCTGGATGTGCGTACCAGTGAGGAATACGCTGCGGGGCATATGGAAAGTGCGGCCAATATTCCGCTTAATTTGTTGAGGCTTAAGCAGCGCATGCTTGACCCATCCATGCCCATAGTTACCTATTGCGATAGTGGTTACCGTAGCAGGGCTACTGCGGAGCTGTTAAATCGGCAGGGATTTTCTGCCAGTTATTTAGCGCCAGGACTGCAAGGGTTGACGCCGGATGAGTTATTACAGAACTGGACCTTGAAGGACTATGTCCTGATTGACGGGCTCCCTCAGCCTGGCCAATGATTTGGTATAACAAAGCAGCGTAAAACTTCTTTCCAGTACGCTTTTTCAGGTTGGCATTCCATCAGTGCAACAATGCGGGGAATTGCGTGATCCCCTTGCAGGCAAAACCTAATCAGCTCTTCGTTATCGAGAAGCAGTGTGTCATCCTCTGTTTCTACTTCTGCAAACCAATCTTGTCTTTCTAGTGCCAGCCACTTGGTTTGATTTGCGCTTGTTTGCGAATCAATAAATGTCTCGAGCTGATTCTGATAACACCAGTAGCCTCGTAAATGATTAGAGTTTGCGAAACTGGGCGAAGGCATGTGTTGATCAAAAGGATAAAAAAAGCGCCCCCGCAAAATGGCTTCTGGTTGCAGGTTGTTGATTATCTCGTGATCGCCAAGGATATTGTTTATTTTAGCTCTGGCTGACGCCTGTCCACTCAGTGTCAGTTGGCGATCCAGCATATGGCGCATTTTTAGGCTAAGCCGATCTTTGGCGTTTGGGCCTATCCAGGCGTGCCAATTGAACTCGTCTGAGCTCAAGCTGGCATAGGTGTTTGGGCATCCAAGATAAAATTTAACCGCGGCCTCAGCGTGAATTAATGGTCGCTTGTTTTTAGAAGCGTTTGATGGGCTGCATACATTACTGCCCGACCGGTACAGGAAATCTATTTCTCCCAGCGTCCTGCCTGCCTCGTTAATTTGCAGATTATGCGCAACAAGCTGATGCTGTTGTTCGAGGTAAAACTGCCAGAGTGATTCAAAATAGATTCCCAGACGGGTGCTGTGTAAAGCACTTAGCCTTAATTCTAAGGCTTCAGGGTTGTGATCCAGTTGCTGTAACCATTGCTCAAGCCCCGGGGTCAAACTTTCTTGATTAAGGCTATACTGGCGAGTACGAGAATGGTTTTGCGGTAATTTGCCCATCAAACTAGGGCTCAGAAGACTCCAGGCAAGATCGCGTACGGCGGGATGTTTGAATCTGAGCCATTCCATACTGATTACTTTTTGAGCGGTTGATTGCAGGCTTACAAACTGAATGCCATTGTCGTTAAAATTGGCGCTATAATAGCGGCTTCTGTAACCGGTAGATTTTCTCATGGCTGAGTTTTCCCGTATAGGCCTTATAGGCCGCCCCGGCAGTGATCGGGCCCTATACTCCCTCAAGCGTCTGATCAGATTCCTCAATGACTGTGGTGTTTCGGTGGTACTTGAAGAGCAAACCGCCCAATCACTACCAGGTCATACTTTGGACACCTGCAACAATGAAACCCTGGGTAAATCCTGTGATCTGGTCATAGTTGTTGGTGGTGATGGCAGCCTGCTTGGTGCTGCCCGCGCCCTGGCTAAATACAATGTGCCTCTGCTGGGCGTTAACCGTGGCCGGTTAGGTTTTTTAACCGACATTACCCCGGATGTGATTGAAGAAAAGGTTGGCGAGGTCATCAGCGGTAAGTACATGATGGAAACCCGCTTTCTGCTTGACACTTCGGTGACGCGCAAAGGTGCTTTGGTCGGCGGAGGTGATGCGCTCAATGATGTTGTCATACATCCCGGGCGCTTTATTCGTATGATTGAGTTTGAACTCTATATAGACGGTCAGTTTGTCTACAGTCAGCGCTCTGACGGCTTGATTATATCGACCCCAACGGGCTCAACAGCTTATGCCCTAAGCGGTGGCGGCCCCATTATGCATCCTAAACTTGATGCCATTGTCATAGTGCCGATGAATCCGCATACCTTGAGTAGTCGGCCGATTGTGATTGATGGCAGCAGTGAAATTAAAATCCTGGTCGGTGAACACAATTCTGCTTACCCCCATGTCACCTGTGATGGACAAAATCACGTGGTCACCAATCCCGGTGACGAGATTCATATTCATAAGAAGCCCCATAAGTTACACCTGATTCATCCTTTGAATCACAACTTTTACGAGACCTGTCGAACCAAGCTGGGTTGGGGTAGCCATTTAGGTGAATAGCCCAGTGTTAATGACTGGAAGTACATGTGATTAAATCCAGGCCCAACAACCAAGGCTACGATATTATCGGTGATATTCACGGTTGCACCGAGGCCTTGGTACAGCTGTTGGAACGTTTGGGTTATAGGCAACACAATGGTGTTTATCGCCACGAACAGCGTGAAGCGGTATTTGTCGGAGACATTATCGATCGTGGCGCACAGGTGCGTGAAGCCCTGCACCTTGTCAAAAATATGGTTGAAGCTCAGGCTGCGCATATTGTGCTGGGCAACCATGAATACAATGCCGTACGCAATGCTGATTTCTTAACCACTGTCCTTTCTGAAGGGCTAGATTCTCAAGCCAGCGAGAGCAAGCCACGCTTAATGCGACTAATGGGGGAGACCCTGCAACAATTCAGTCGTCATCAGCAGGAATGGCAAGCGTTTGTTGACTGGTTTGCAACCTTGCCGCTGTTTTTGGAAGGGCCAGGTTTTCGGGTTGTACATGCCTGCTGGGATGAAGAGCTGATTGCCGAGTTTAAACGCCGGGAATCATCACACAGAATTCATCCGGCGTTTATTGAGGCTTCCAAAGATCCCAAATCCTTTGCCGGCAGGGTCGTCGATCGACTAACCCGCGGCACTAATATGCCGTTGCCGGAGGGCATGAGCCTGCAGAGCAAGGACGGTTTTGTCAGGCGCTTTTTTCGTACCAAATTTTGGTCGGAAGATCCGCAAACCTATGGCGACGTTGTTTTTCAGCCCGACCCCTTACCCTATGATCTCACCGATCATCCCATTAAGCGGGTAGACCGAAAAACGTTAATTCATTACCACAAAGATGCGGTTCCTGTATTCTTTGGCCACTACTGGCTCAAAGGCCGGCCGCGTCCATTACAGCCGAATATTGCCTGTCTGGACTATAGCGCGGTCAATTATGGGCGTCTGACAGCTTACCGTTTTGATGGTGAAATGACGTTAAATCCGGCGAAATACGTCTGGGTTTATGTCGATAAAAAATAGGGTAGAAATTAAAAATAGTATGGACTGGTTTCAAGTGGCTGAGTTTTCCGGCTCCGAAGATCTCAGCGGTCTTTCAAGATTCTTGCACCAGCAGGAAATACCGCACCGGGTAACAGAGGAGGGTGGTGCACTGTGCCTTTGGGTTTTGGGCGAGGCCATCGCCTACAAACTTAAACAGCAGTTTCTCCAGGACCCACAATGGCACCGCCAATTTAACCAATCACACCCGCAAGTGCAGGAAAACATTGCCGCAGACACACTGGCTTCTGGATCTTTGGCGCTCGGTCTCAATGTCGTTAATTTCCCCATAACCTGCTGCCTGATATTTCTTGGGGCGCTAGGTGCCTTGCTGATTGAGTTTGATCAGGGTTACCAATGGGTATCGCTATTGACCGCCCAGCATTTCGTTATTGTCGGTGAGCGCGTAGGTTTTTATTCGCTTGAAGCCGCCCTGGCTGATGGCCAAGTTTGGCGTTTGTGGACGCCGATGTTCCTTCATTTTGGCCTGTTTCATATTCTCTTTAATGGTCTGTGGATGTGGGAATTCGGACGTCGAATAGAGCCTGTTTTGGGTGGTTGGCGCTATCTCCTGGTGGTCATGCTAATAAGCCTATTGAGTAATCTGGCTCAGTATATATGGCAGGGGCCGTCACTGTTTGGCGGGCTCTCGGGCGTTCTTTATGGCCTGCTGGGCTATATCTGGATGCGCCAACGTTTCTATCCTGGCCAACTGGTACCACTTCCTCCGGCTATTATTGGCTTTATGCTGGTGTGGCTGGTGTTGTGTATGACAGGCGCTGTTGGCTTCTTTATTGATGGTCAGATCGCCAATGCTGCGCACCTCGGCGGACTCTTAAGTGGCATGTTATTGGGATTTGCGCCCATTTGGCTAAAATCACCAGAAGAGAGGAATAACGCTTAGGCCTTGCATGGTATAATCGCCGCCTTAAATGCCTAAAGCCCTTGGAGATTGTATGGACTTTCAGCAACTGATTAACGCGATCACCCCGGAAATCTACGAAAACCTTAAACGCTCGATTGAAACCGGGAAATGGCCCGATGGTCGCAAGGTAACCCCTGAGCAGCTGCAAAACTCGATGCAGGCGGTTATTGCCTACGAAGAGAAGCATATGGCCCCAGAGGAGCGTACAGGCTATGTACCTCCAAAACCCAAGAAGGCTGAGCCCTGCGACAAGGATGGTAAAGACCCTGTTGCCATGCCTGATGGTGAGCAGCCGCTAAAGTGGCAATAACAGCCAACAGAAACCAATAAAAACGATAAACACATAACCCCGGATTATCCTGCCAATGCCCGAAGTGATTGCGGCTGGCCATCTAAGCAAGATGGCCACTTCCCACGACAGCACCATTCAGTACCAATTTATCACCAATGATCAGCCTACGGATTTAAACCCTTTACTGGGTAAGCATATCCAGTTGCGTTATACCGGCAATATCGCCTGTTGCCACTGCGGTCGAGCTACAAAGAAAAGCTTTAGCCAGGGGTTTTGCTATCCCTGTTTCAAAAAACTGGCCCAGTGTGACACCTGCATTATGAGTCCCGAGCGCTGCCACTATGACGCCGGTACCTGCCGGGAGCCAGAGTGGGCAGATCAATTCTGCATGACAGACCATATTGTGTATTTGGCCAACTCATCCGGTATCAAAGTGGGCATCACCCGTGTTAACCAGGTGCCAACACGTTGGATGGATCAGGGCGCGATCGCAGCTCTGCCCATTCTCCGCGTTGCCACACGCCAACAGTCTGGCCTGGTGGAAGACGCACTACGCGAATTTGTCGCCGATAAAACCAATTGGCGCAAGATGCTGAAGGGCGAGGTCGAGCAGATAGACTTGATCGAAGAGAGAGACCGCTTGTTAGAGCTGGCGGATGGCAAAATCGCTGAACTGCAAAACCGTTTTGGCATCCAATCTATTCAGTTCATTGAGGATAGCGATGTCTATGAATTTAACTATCCTGTTAATGAGCATCCAACCAAAGTCAAAACCCACAATCTGGATAAAGAACCTCTGGTAGAAGGGGTGTTACAGGGTATAAAAGGTCAGTATTTAATCCTGGATACAGGGGTAATCAATATCCGCAAGTTCACCTCTTACCATGTAGAGCTGTCAGCATAAAAGCACATATCAGGGCGAAGCCAGAGAAGGATTTAACATGAAAGACGCGCAACCCAAGACCATATATTTAAAAGATTACCGTTCACCGGACTTCCTTATTGATAAGACGGATCTCCACGTTGTTCTCACCGATGATGTTACCTGTGTCACCGCCACATTGCAGGTACGCCGAAATCCAGCTACCGAAAACAAACAGGCACCACTTGTATTGAATGGTCAGGATATGATCCTGAAGGATGTATCCATTGATGGTTGCCCCGTGCAAAATTCACAGTATGTGCTGTCTCCAGAGACCTTAACGATCAACGAAGTGCCTGACGCTTTTGCACTTAAAACGGTCTGTGAAATTAAGCCTCAGGAAAATACCAGCCTGGAAGGCTTGTACCGTTCTCGCACCATGTACTGTACCCAGTGTGAAGCAGAAGGTTTCCGTAAAATTACCTACTATCTGGATCGCCCGGATGTGCTCAGTGAATTTACAACCACTATTGTGGCAGACAAAGCGCAGTTCCCGGTATTACTTTCCAACGGTAACCTTATCGATAAAGGCGAGCTTGATAACGGACAGCATTTTGCGTCCTGGCACGACCCCTTTAAAAAGCCGGCCTACTTATTCGCACTGGTTGCAGGAGATCTGAGTGTTATTGAAGACACCTTTGTTACCTGTAGCAACCGTACCATTGACCTAAAAATCTTTGTCGAAGAAAAAGATCTCGATAAATGTGATCATGCCATGGCGTCTTTAAAAAATGCCATGCGCTGGGATGAAGAGGTTTACGGTCGCGAATACGATCTCGATATCTTTATGATTGTTGCTGTCGACGATTTCAATATGGGGGCCATGGAAAATAAAGGTCTCAATATCTTTAATACCTCCTGTGTGTTGGCCAAACCGGAAACCACTACTGACATGGGTTTTCAGCGGGTAGAAGGTGTGGTTGCACATGAGTACTTCCATAATTGGTCTGGCAACCGTGTTACCTGTCGCGATTGGTTTCAGCTTAGTCTTAAAGAAGGCTTTACTGTTTTCCGTGATGCAGAATTCTCAGCAGATATGGGGTCTCGTACCGTTAAGCGCGTTGAAGATGTGAGTTTATTGCGCACCTTACAGTTTGCTGAAGATGCGGGTCCCATGGCCCACCCGGTACGCCCACCGTCATTTATCGAAATCTCTAACTTTTATACGCTGACGGTGTATGAAAAGGGTGCCGAGGTTGTGCGCATGATTCACACCTTGTTAGGGGCAGAGAAGTTTCGCCAGGGTAGTGATCTCTATTTTGAGCGCCATGATGGTGAGGCGGCAACCATAGAAAACTTTGTTGCGGCAATGGAAGATGCCAGTGGTCGCGATCTGTCGCAATTTACCCGTTGGTATTCTCAGGCGGGCACACCGCGCATTACCGCGAAGGACAGCTACGATGAAGCATCCGGAATTTATCAGCTTACCCTGACGCAATCCTGTCCTGACACCCCGGAAGCAACCACAGAAGAAAAGCAACCGTTTCATATTCCTGTAGCGATCGGTTTACTAGGCGACGCTGGTAACCTGGCCATTCATTTGCAGGGAACGGAGCCAGACCACGATACACCAGACAACACCCACAAGGTACTTGAGTTAACCCAAGCCGAGCAAACCTTTAGTTTTGAAAAATTACCCGAACGTCCGATACCGGTTTTATTGCGCGGTTTCTCTGCCCCGGTAAAACTCGAGTTCGATTATAGTCGTGAGCAGTTGACGGCGATAATGAGCCGCGATGATGACGGCTATAGCCGCTGGGATGCCTGTCAAAAGCTGGCAGTAGCCGTGATTCACGACGCCATGCAAGCTTACCGTAGTGGTCAGCCATATATCGTTGATACCTTGCTGGCTGAGGCCTACCGCACCATCTTGAATGATTCCAGTCTTGATCAGGCCATGGTAGCACTGATGTTGCAGTTACCCTCTGAAGCCTATCTCAGTGAAATTGCCGATGTGGTTGATGTCGAGGCAATACATTTTGCCCGACAGGATGTCAGAAAACAGTTGGCAGTAGCGCTAGAGGCAGAACTACTCCATACCTACAACAGCTTAACCGGTAAAGATAAGCCATTTTCTACCTCTGCCGAAGCGGTCGCCGAGCGCAGCCTTAAAAATATTGCACTCAGTTACCTGGTTCATGGTGAGGCTTCCAGTGCTCTGGCCCTGGCGCAGCAGCAACTTCAGTCAGCCACCAATATGACTGATGAAATTTCAGCGCTGTCTGTATTGGTAAACAGTGATAGTGAAGCTGCGCCAGCCATGGCCCAACAAGCCCTGGCTGACTTCTTTACCCGTTGGCAGCATGAGGCTCTGGTCGTTAATCAGTGGTTGGTTGCGCAAGCCAACTGTGTATTACCGGAAGGGCTTGAGCGGGTAAAAACGCTTATGCAGCATGAGGCCTTCGATATTAAAAACCCCAATAAGGTTCGCTCCCTGATTGGCGCATTCTGTAATAACAATGCCATTAACTTTCATCATGCAGATGGCGCAGGCTATGAGTTCCTGGCAGACCAGATCATCACGCTTAATGAACTAAACCCTCAGATTGCCGCGCGTCAGTTAACCCCGTTAACCAAGTGGCGCAAATATGATGAAAGCCGCCAGGCCTTGATGTGCAAAGCTCTGGAGCGCATTCTAGCTGAGCCTGCACTATCGAAAGATGTCTACGAGGTTGTTAGTAAGTCGCTGAAAGGCAAGTAACTTTTTAGCCTCTATGTTGAAATATCTCTTTGGGTGGCGCGCTTGACATATCACGCCTAAGCTTTGACTCTAGAAGCCAAAGTTGGTGATATAGCGCGCTAAGGGAGGCTGGCCAATGATTAACACCTGCCAAAAGGTGGCGGCCAGTTAGAGAGATACAGAGATATAAGAGGCGTAAACATGCCGTTTTCACTGCAAGTTTTATTCTATAAAACCTTAATGTTTTTTATAGGGGTGGCAGCCAAAGTCATCCCTCAGCCAAAACCAACCGTATACTGCGGCCCGGATTCAGCACTGCGATTAACCAACAGTATGATTCAGTTCGGTTACAAGAAAGTGCTGATTGTGACCGACCGTGTTTTACACGAAATGGGCCTGCTGGATCCGATAAAAGACAAGCTGGCATCAGCGGGTGTTGAAGTCACTGTCTATGATGGCGTTGAACCCAACCCAACTTTTTCTCAGGTCCATGAAGGTCTCAAGCTTGCTAAAGATAATCAGTGCGATTCCATTCTGACGGTCGGCGGTGGATCGCCTATTGATACCGCAAAAATTATTTCTCTGTCTGCTGTGCCGGGAGCAAAGGCCCCAGAGAAATTTGTTGGTTTGTTTAAGGCAAGGAAAGCGGGGCTACCCCTGTTCGCTGTACCAACGACTGCTGGTACAGGTTCTGAAGTTTCAGTTGGTGCGGTTATCTCTGACCCGGTAACCCATGAGAAAGGTGTTATTGCCGATCCCAAAACAGTTCCTACGGCTGCAGCACTGGATCCTAATCTAATGTTGGGCTTGCCTGCGCCAATTACGGCAGCAACTGGAATGGATGCGTTGACACATGCCGTGGAAGCGTACATCTCCAAGCTGGCGACCGAAGCGACCGATAGTTATGCCATGGCTTCTGTAAAACTGATTTTTGGCAACCTGCGCGAGTGTTATAGCAATGGCGGTAATGTGGATGCGCGTGAATCCATGGCTGTTGCTTCTTTTTACGCAGCGGTGGCTTTTAACAAAGCATTTCTAGGTTATGTGCACGGTATTGCCCATCAGTTTGGCGGACACTACAACACGCCTCACGGATTGGCTAACGCTATCGTGTTGCCGCATATTCTTGATTACAGTAAAGATGCCTGTGCCGATCGCTTGGCTGAACTTGCTGTGGCGGTAGATCTGGGCTCATCTACTGAGTCTAACTCTGTATTGGCTCAAAAGTTTGTTGATGCGGTACGTGAGTTGAACAATGATCTGGGTATTCCTAAAACGCTGGACGCCTTAAAGTCTACTGATATCCCTGAGATTGCCAAAGGTGCGCTTAAAGAGTCTCACTTTACCTATCCCGTTCCCAAGTATATGGATCAGGCTCAGTGTGAAGCGTTGATTGGTAAAATGGTTAGCTAATGCAAATGACAGTGCCGACGATTAACGTCGCCGGCACTCTTAACAAAACACCGGAATAATGTTTAAGCCGGTTTTATATAAGCCTTTTGTTTGCATTGTCGCAAATAAGCTTCTTCCAGTTTTTCTTCTGCCCCCATAAACAGATCTTCACTGACACCGTGTAAATCCGTTAAGCGCGCCTCCAGTTGTGCTTGCGTTTCCAAGTCGCCGTCATGGGTTATATGATTTACCTGCAGCGCTGTATTTCTTTCCAGATCATAGGCGATTAACAGGCTGCGATGGCAGCAGGCGGGATCTTTTTCAGCGCACATTAGCGCAATATTAAATCCTTTCTGTAGGCCAGCTTGAAGCCTATTTACACCTTGCTGAAACAGTGTCGATGCTATTAGGCGATCAAATTGTACCTGGCCGCAGGAATCATAGTGAGCTTCATCTTTAGAGCGTGGGCCCAATTCGTTGCCTAGGTAAACATAGCGAATACCTGCACGTGTTAGATGGCCTTCAAGCTTGTCCTGGTGATAGTCGAAAAAGGCGGCAGAGTAGGGGACGGAGCGAACATCCGCTACGGCTGTAATGCCGTAGCGTTGTAGCTGTTCAATAAATGTGACTATGGGTTTAGTAGCATAGCCAATGGTGAAAAGATTCACTGGTCTCTGATAATTGTGTTAATAGGCTCTTACGCGCTAACTTCAGAAACGTATTCAGTTGGAATATCTTTATCGTAGTAGGCCATGCCCAGCTTATTGAGGTATTCCATACGATCAGCTTTCATCAAGTCGATTTGAGGTGCGGTCAAGCCGGCATTTTCAAACAGGCCTGCGACATAGGCCATATAGGCTTCACCTTCTTTAACCATCAACAAGCCCGCGGCACCCACATCGGGTCTCACGCCAGCTTTTAGCTCTTCTGGAAGCTTAACTTCCAAAATGGCAGGTTGTTCTTCGGCTTCAAAACGCACGCTACGGTTGCGTACAGCCAGCTGGGCCCAGTAATAAGCCAGCTCTTTGCTCTGAGTTAAAAATACCGGTTCGAAAGATTCAGTAAAGTTATTGCCGATAGTTGCCATGGTTTGTTTGGCAGCCTGCTTCATAGCTTTATCGCCAGAACGTTTTAGGCCTTCGAGTTGAATAGACGCAACCAGGCCGGAAGAGGTGCCGTGATACCACACATCGCCTGTGGCAAAACCATCTTCGGATAACAGTTGTTTTGAATCTTGGAATTCAGCAGGGGTACTCATTAAATCTAACCTCGGTCAGGCAGGGTTTGATATTTCATATATACATGTAATTCTAACAAAAAAGGCGACCCGAGGGCCGCCTTTATAAACACTTAACTCAATTCAAACTTAGCTGAACTGGTTAGAAGTGTTTTTAGCACCACCGGCTTTCAGAGCGTTCTCACCAGCGTAGTACTCTTTGTGGTCGTCGCCCAGGTCAGAGCCAGCCATGTTCTGGTGCTTAACGCAAGCGATACCTTGACGGATCTCTTTACGCTGAACGCCAGCAACATAACCCAGCATACCTTGCTCACCGAAGTACTCTTTCGCCAGGTTGTCAACAGACAGGGCGGTAGTGTGGTAAGTAGGCAGAGTGATCAGGTGGTGGAAAACGTTCGCTTCGCGAGAAGTGTCAGCCTGGAAGGTCTTAACACGCTCATCAGCAACAGCAGACAGCTCGGAGTCATCGTACTCAGCGCTCATCAGGTTGTCACGATCGTAAGCAGAAACGTCTTTACCTTCAGCAACCCACGCATCGTAAGTTTGCTGACGGAAGTTCAGAGTCCAGTTGAAAGAAGGAGAGTTGTTGTAAACCAGCTTCGCATCTGGGTGAACTTTACGAACTTCGTCCATCATGCCTTTAATTTCGTGCACGGTAGGAACAGCAGTTTCGATCCACAGCAGGTCAGCACCAGCGTTGATAGCTTCGATACAATCGAATACGCAACGCTCGTGGCCAGTGCCAGGACGGAACTGGTACAGGCCAGAAGGCAGACGCTTAGGACGAACCAGTTTGCCGCCACGGTTGAATACAACGTCGCCTTCGTTCATGTCAGCTACGTCGATTTCTTCAACGTCCAGGTAAGAGTTGTAAACGTCACCTTGGTCGCCTGGCTCTTTAACAACAGCGATTTCTTTGGTCAGGCCAGCACCTTCAGAGTCGGTACGAGCAACGATCAGACCGTCATCAACACCCAGCTCCAGGAAGGCGTAACGCAGAGCGCGCAGCTTGGCGTGGAAGTCGTTATGAGGAACAGTTACTTTACCGTCCTGGTGACCACATTGCTTCTCGTCAGCAACCTGGTTTTCGATCTGCAGGCAGCAGGCACCAGCTTCGATCATTTGCTTAGCCATCAGGTAGGTAGCTTCGGCGTTACCGAAACCAGCATCGATGTCAGCAACGATAGGTACAACGTGAGTTTCGTGGTTGTCGATTTGAGACTGGATCTCAGCTTCTTTAGCAGCATCACCAGCTTCACGAGCTTTATCCAGTTCACGGAACAGGCCACCCAGCTCACGTGCGTCAGCTTGACGCAGGAAGGTGTACAGCTCTTCAACCAGACCGGCTACAGCAGTTTTCTCGTGCATGGACTGGTCAGGCAGAGGACCGAAGTCAGAACGCAGAGCAGCAACCATCCAGCCAGACAGGTACAAGTAGCGACGCTCGGTAGTACCGAAGTGCTTCTTGATGGAGATCAGCTTTTGCTGACCAACAAAACCGTGCCAGCAGCCCAGAGACTGGGTGTACTTGGTTTTGTCTTTGTCGAACTCAGCCATGTCGCGGCGCATGATGCCGGCGGTGTACTTGGCGATGTCCAGACCAGTTTTGAATTTGTTCTGCGCGCGCATGCGAGCAGCAGATTCTGGGTTGATAGCGTCCCAAGGGCTGCCAGCAGCTTCTTTCAGAGCGGCAACAGCTTGGATATCAGCGTTCAGAGTAGACATATCGATCTCTCACAGTGGATTGAATATCGTTTAGATAAACGCGCGGCTCCTGATAAATGCAAAGCTCTTCGCGTAATCGTGGACAAAGTGTATGCACTGTGTAAGGATTTAGCTAATTTATAGTTTTTATTTTCGCTATTTTTTGAGTGAATAGCCCCGCTGGCACGGGGTTTTCAGGCACTTGATACTAAGGATGTTATATGAATCTGGGCCGTATAGACCTAAATCTTCTTGTTTATTTGGATGTGTTGTTACGTGAACGCAATGTAACCAAGGCAGCAAGCTATTTAGGGATAAGCCAGCCGGCTATGAGTAACGGCTTAAGGCGCCTACGCGATCTGTTTGATGACCCTTTATTGGTTCGTACCAGCGAAGGGATGACACCGACAGAAAGGGCGGTAGAGCTCGAGCCTATTATTCGCGGTGTGCTCGCGACAGTCGATAGGGCAGTGCAGCCTCGCACAGAGTTTGATGCGACGAGCTCTGATCGTATCTTCCGTATTATGGCCAGTGATTACGCGGAATCTACACTTATCCCACATCTATTACGCCATCTGCGAAAAAATGCACCCGGTGTGACCCTGGATATTATGACACCCAGTGACGTGAGCTTTCTCGATGTAGAGCAGGGCAAGGTGGATATGGTGATCAACCGTTTTGACTCCATGCCGCAATCCTTTCACCAGCTCACCGTTTGGAATGACAGCTTTGCCTGTTTAATGAGCAAGGAAAACCCCATACTCGAAAACTTCGATTTGGATAATTACCTTAAAGCCAGCCATGTTTGGGTCAGTAAAACCGGTATGGGCGTCGGCGTCGGGGTAGACCCCAGTGATGTCCAGCGTTTGGGCTGGGTTGATGAAGCTTTGGCAAAGCAGGGTAATCACGCACGTAACATTCGCGTTTTCACTCGTCATTATCAGGCAGCAATGCTGCTGGCAGAACAAAAAGACCTGGTCGTTACCATTCCCAGTAAGGCTGCCAAGCTGCAGTTAAGTAATCCCAATGTTGTGATCAAAGAGCCTCCTTTTGAGATTCCACCCTTTGAATTAAAGATGGCCTGGAGCCCCTTACTGCAAAACAACCCCGCCCATCGCTGGCTGAGGCGTCTGGTGGTTGATATTGCCAAGCAGGTCGACTAAAAGGCTTAAATAGGGGATTTAGGTAGGGTTTTGTTATTCAGCAGGCGAATAGCGAATATAAAACCTATAAATTAGCTAAATCCCAGCCCAAACTCTAGAATCCTCTACACTGAAAACACCCATCTAAACGTTTCGCGAGCATGGATCGGCTGATCGTCAGGCGACTCTTGGCTCCACAGAGGCTTACTATCTATGACTACTCGTATTCAAAAAGGCGGTCTTCAAATTGCTGAAGAGCTGTTTAACCTGGTTGAAAACGATATCGCACCAGGTACTGGTGTTGATACCGATCACTTCTGGACTGAATTTGAAGCTATCCTGAATGATCTGGCGCCAAAAAATAAAGCACTGCTCGCCAAACGCGATGACATCCAGGCGCAAATCGATGCCTGGCACAAAGAGCGCGCAAGCCAAGGCCATGACGCTGCTGCTTATAAAGCTTTCTTGCAGGAAATTGGCTACCTGTTGCCAGAAGGTCCTGAGTTTAAAGTTACCACTCAGAACGTTGACGAAGAGATCGCCACACAGGCGGGCCCACAGCTGGTTGTACCGGTTAAAAACGCCCGTTTTGCACTGAACGCTGCTAATGCTCGTTGGGGTAGCCTGTACGATGCACTGTACGGTACCGATGCCATTTCAGAAGAAGGTGGTGCTGAGCGTGCCGGTGGTTACAACCCAACTCGTGGTGCCAAGGTAATTGCCTTTGCTCGAAACCACCTGGATAACGCTGCGCCTCTGGCCAACGGTTCTCACGTTGACTCTACTCAGTACGCGGTTAAAGGCGGTCAACTGGTTGTTTCTCTGGCCGATGGTTCCGAAACCGGTCTGGCACAGCCTGAAAAATTCCTGGGTTATAACGGCTCAGAGGAAGCGCCAAGCGCTGTACTGCTGAAAAACAACGGCCTGCACATCGAGATTCAAATCGATCGCGAAGCCAGCATTGGTAAAACCGATGCAGCTGGCGTACAGGATCTGCTGGTTGAAGCCGCAGTTACCACCATTATGGACTGTGAAGACTCTGTTGCTGCTGTAGATGCCGAAGACAAGGTTGAGGTTTACAGCAACTGGTTGGGCCTGATGAAAGGTACGCTGAGCGAGTCTTTCGTTAAAGGTGGCAAAGAAGTTACCCGCGCCATGAACCCGGATCGTACCTACAAAGCTGCCGACGGCTCAGAGCTGTCTCTGCACGGTCGCTCTCTGCTGTTCGTTCGTAACGTTGGCCACCTGATGACTAACCCGGCGATCCTGGACAAAGACGGCAACGAAGTCCCTGAAGGCATCATGGATGGCATGGTTACTGTGCTGGCCGCTATGCACGACCTGAAAGGCAATACCTCCCGCACCAACAGCCGCGCAGGCAGCGTAAATATCGTTAAGCCTAAGATGCACGGCCCTGAAGAAGTGGCTTTTGCTGTAGAGCTGTTCGAGCGTGTTGAGCAGGCCCTGGGCCTGGAAAAGAACACCCTGAAAGTTGGCATTATGGACGAGGAACGTCGTACTACTGTTAACCTGAAGGAATGTATCCGTGTTGCCAGCGAGCGTGTTGTATTTATTAACACCGGCTTCCTGGATCGCACCGGTGACGAAATCCATACCTCCATGCTGGCCGGTCCTTTTGTACCTAAGACCATCATGAAGCAGCAAGCGTGGATCAACGCTTACGAAGACTGGAACGTTGATGTAGGTATCGAGTGCGGTCTGCCAGGCAAATCCCAGATTGGTAAAGGTATGTGGGCCATGCCAGACGAAATGGCAGCCATGCTGGAGCAGAAAATTGGCCATCCGAAATCCGGCGCCAACACTGCATGGGTTCCGTCTCCAAACGGTGCCACCCTGCACAGCACGCATTACCACCAGATCAATGTTATCGAGCGCCAAAAAGAACTGGCTAGCCGTGAGCGCGCCAGCCTGGACGACATTCTGAGCATTCCATTGATGGAAGATGCTTCCAGCCTGACCGATGAGCAGATCAAGTTCGAGCTGGATAACAACGCACAGGGCATCCTGGGTTATGTTGTTCGCTGGATTGATGTTGGCGTTGGCTGTTCTAAAGTACCTGATATCAACAACGTCGGTTTGATGGAAGACCGCGCAACTCTGCGTATTTCTTCTCAGCATCTGGCTAACTGGTTGGAACACGGTGTGTGTACCGAAGAGCAGGTGATGGAAGCCATGAAGCGTATGGCGGCTGTTGTAGATGAGCAGAACGCTGGCGACCCTGAGTACACCAATATGGCACCAGGTTTTGACGGTATTGCTTTTAAAGCCGCTTGCGACCTCGTCTTCAAAGGTAAAGAGCAACCAGCCGGCTACACCGAGCCTCTACTGCACGCCTACCGTATTGATCGCAAAGCCCAAATTAACGGTTAATCGTTAAATAGCTTTGCCGCTAACGTTTTAGCGCACCATTGTAGCCCGGCCATGTGCCGGGCTTTTTTGTGCCTAAGAAAGGCAATTCCTTTAGATGACATTTTTATAAAAAAGAGATGTCTGTTTTCTTGCGCTTGTCACATTTCATGACTACGCAGGTTTCACGGTATGGAGACACTAACGTTTTATGCACACTTGACTGTGACCATTTGGTCTACCTATAAAAACGACCTTCAAAACATAAAAAGACACTTTGAAAACAGTGTAACCTACTGATTGTAAAGGGTTTATATGGTTGCGGTTAAATTTTAAACAAATTGTCGCCAGCCCCATAAACTGGGGGATTGAAAGTCGTTAATAAACTTTTTCCACTAAGTTATGCACAGATACTGTGGAAAACATTAATTGTGGATAACGACACACTAAGAGTGCTTTCGAATAAGGCAGATATGAACTTTTATCGTGCGCGCTCTATAATGCGCGCCGATTTCCCAAGCACCAACCTAGAGTAGGGCAGCCTTTGTTATGACCCCAGAGCGTTATGCAACCATTAAGCGCGTACTTGATCAGCGACAGCCTGATTTAACTGTTATCACTGATGAGGTGCACAAAGGTCGCAACCTGTCTGCCATCATGCGCAATTGCGATGCTGTCGGAATAGATTGCATGCACTGCGTGGTTCCACAGCGAGGCTTCAGAAACTTTCGTGGTACTGACCTGGGAACCCACAAGTGGGTAGATGCTGAGGTGTATGACAGTATCGACCAGCCCATCGACAAGCTCCAGAAACAGGGTTTTCAGGTGGTTGCAGCGCATTTAAGTGATGACGCCGTTGATTATCGAGAGGTCGATTACACAAAGCCTACAGCGCTACTAATGGGAACGGAAAAGGAGGGGGTAAGTAGCGAGGCTCTCGCAGCGGCAGACACACATGTAACTATTCCCATGGTCGGCATGGTTGAATCGTTTAACGTGTCTGTGGCCTGCGCCATTATTCTTGTCGAAGCACAACGCCAACGACAACTTGCGGGTCTCTATAACACATCTCGCATGGATCCTGATCGATATCGCACGCGCCTGTTTCGCTGGTGCCAGCCGATTGTTACCCAGTTTTGTGATGAGCGTGGTCTTGCTTATCCGCCAATTGACGAAGAGGGTGAGATAATCGATCCCCCTGGCTGGTATAAAGCTGTTCGCGAGGGTAGAGCACCACTAAAAGCAGCAGATGTATCTGAGACATAAAAAAAACCCTGAACTCTGGGGGAGGGTTCAGGGTCAAGACCATTAGGAGTGAAACATTTAAGGTACATGGCCCACCAAGGCACAGACCTTAAAACGAGCCTCTCGGCTCTACCGGTGTCTACGTACACTTGGGGGGATGTGCGCCACCAGTTAACTTAAGTATCGGCCACCAACGCCAAACTTCCAGTTAGCCTATTGGCCTTTTTAAACGGATTCGTAATAAGTTGACTGCCTAGTATTGAGATTTGTAATTAGTCTTTCGGCTTCCTTTCGAGCAGGACATCCATCTTCTCGTGCAGGGACTGGATTTGCGCCTCTAGTTTCTCAACCCTGTCCAGTGTTTGCGCAATCCGGTCATGCTCATCTTTTTCTGTTCGAGAAATAAACAGGGCGGCGAAGCTTGCTGTCAGCATGGCAAACAAGCCAATACCAATCAGCATCAAAACCCCAGCAAAAAACCTTCCCATATCTGATGTTGGCACAACATCACCATAGCCAACCGTTGTCACAGTTACCCAGGCCCAGTAAATACCTTCAGAAGCGTTATTAATACCCGGATCTATGACAGCGATCATAAAGCCGGCCATCACAATCACGATAGCTGCACCGCACAGGGTAGGGCCAAGTGAATTTTGTGATAACAGGTGGCGTACTGATGAGCCCACATGCCACAGAAGCGATAACAATGTAAGCAGTCGTAAAGCCCGCAGTGCCAGCACATAGGGGCCTACCCCCCAGAGAATGGGAAGGCCAAGAATAATGATTAACAGGTTAATCCAATTGCCTTTCAGGTATCGCTTTGTGTCATCAACTAGAACGCTTAGGGCGGTTGTTTCAACAATAAACAACCCCCAGAGAATGGCATCGTGAAAATAGGTGAACTGATAACTGCTATCTTTGGTGCTCAAGTACCAAAGAGAAATTATCCATAAGGTGGCGGCCAACATGGGCCACTCAAGAATTTGACTGCAAAGACGCGCCCTGGAATTTTCTTCCGGATCTACACCGCTAAGACCAATGACCTGGGTCCATTTCATATGTGACTTCCTTCACATAACCGCTTTATACGAATTCTAGCGTGACTTATACCACATTCGTCGAGCCTTGCCTTTGCTAAATTTAACGACATAACCTTTCATTCCGTTACAGGCTTAATCAGTGTGACGGACGAGTAGGGCACTGCAGGAAAACAACTGCAGAGCCCAAACGTTTGATTGTTGTTGCCTCGATTGCTTTAATGATTATCTGCTTACCTCGAGGTTTCAGGTCAGGCATCCCGAGTTGTTGTGGTATCCACCTATCTGCTGAGGGTCGCTGAAATGTCCGAGATTTATCAATTACTCCCTACGCCAGCCTGGGTCTCATCCCTGGTTTTACTATCCCTGTTAATGCTTGTGCTCTACCTCTCGCGTGAGTCGAGTCACAAAGCCATTCACGATTTTTTTCACTTGCTGTATAGCTCCATGAGACTAATGGCTCGCTCACTGGGTCTTGCTGAAAAGCGGTTACATGCACGCAATAAGGAGGTTTTGCTCGATCTGGGGCGAGAACATGCCGAGCGAGAACTACAGCGTGAATTCTTCCGCATTAATAAGTTTGTCGAACGTGATTTGGGAGGGTATCCCAAGTTACAGCGTTCAATAGAAGAGCAAATTACGCTTATTGATGAGGATTATCGACAAAGTGCTGCCGTACCTCAGCCATCACCAGAATGGCTGGATGCTGTCGAATCCCTTGCCAAGCTACATCTTAAAGACAAGGGCCAACACCTTACTGGCAAGATTCTGGCTGACGTTCACCAGGCTGCTGAAGATCAACAGCGGGACACACTGCAAAGTTATCGCGAAGCCACGGCCGAAAGGCATCGTATTTTGAAAAAATTATCACCGTACTGGCGACGACTGTCTAACCGCATTGATGAGATAGGTACCCATCTGCAAGAACTGGTCATCCGGGCGCAAAACATTGATCGAAAAATGGAGCAGTTTGAAGAGATAACACGTGGCACAGACAAAGCGGTTCAAATGCTTAAAGCTTCGGCCGTAACACAGTTTTCCATTGCGCTATTTGTGGTCATTATTGCTGTTGGCGGGGCCTTCTTTAACTTTCACCTTATCGCCTTGCCTATGTCCGAGATGGTTGGAGCCAGTAGTCGTATTGCCGGCGTGCAGGTGGCTGACCTGGCCGCACTGGTGATTATCTTTCTTGAAATCACGATGGGTATCTTTTTGCTGGAGACGCTGCATATAACCCGATTATTTCCCATTATTGGTGCGATGGATGACCGTATGCGACGCCGAATGATGTGGGCTTTCGCTTCTATCTTAATTATTTTGGCTAGCGTTGAAGCGGGTCTCGCCTTTATGCGAGATCAAATAGCCATGGATTTGGCTGCGCTTAGAACATCCCTGGCGGGTGCAGAGGCGGCAGATGAGTCACTGGTAAATAGCTGGATTCCTCTAGCGGCAAATATGACCATGGGCTTTATCCTGCCTCTGGCACTGACAGTTGTCGCCATTCCGCTCGAATATCTGCTGCAAACAGGCAGGACGGTATTTGGCATGCTGGCTGAAGCGCTATTACGGATCGCGGCTGTAACTATCCGCTTGCTGGGTAATGCCATGCGTCATATCAGTCGCTTGCTTATCAGTATCTACGACATGGTCATTATGTTGCCGCTATGGCTTGAGCAGCTCGGTAGGCAGCGTCGCAATGAAAAAACGTTAAAAGCCGTTGGTGCCAATATCTCACAAGAGGATCCCTCTGTAGCAAAAGAGCCTATAGCTCGGGAGGCATCCTAATGAACAAGCTTGCTGTGATTAGCCTGACAATCCTATCAACAATCTTAATGACTGCCTGTAGCAGTGATCAGCCTAAAAACTACCAGCGCGGGGTCTACTTGCTACTCGACACTTCTGGTACCTACACGCAGGAGTTGGAAAAAGCGCAGCAGATTATTAACTATATGTTGGCTCATCTAGAGCCTGGTGACAGCTTTGCTGTGGCGCGCATCGACAGCGGTAGCTTTAATGAAAAGGATATTATCGCCAAGGTGGTGCTCGATGCTCGGCCATCGGCGTCTAACCGACAAAAGCGTGAATTTGCAGCCACTGTTGATGCGTTCGTTAAGCAGGTAAAAAGTAGTGCCTACACCGATATTTCCGGCGGTCTGCTACAGGCTATCGAGTTCCTTAATGAAACCAATGTAGGTCAAAAGCACATTCTGATTTTTTCAGACCTAAAAGAAGAGCTGCCCGAAGGCTTTGTCAGGGATTTTGATCTTGTGCTTGATGGCTTTACCGTAAAGGCACTTAATGTCACCAAATTACGCTCAGACAATCAGGATCCCGGGGAATACCTGGAGCGGGTGTCGCAGTGGCAGGAGCGTGTCGTCAGTGGCGGGGGCAGCTGGGCTGTTGTTAATGACCTCGATCGCTCGGATGCACTGTCGCTCTAACGTTTTCCATCAGTGAGCCACAAGCCCTACAACATCACTGATTAGCACCTCAAGACGAGCAGCGGTAGCGCTACGCGCTACGCGCTCATCCAAAATCTTGCGCAAATCAGTCAATCGCGTTCTGGCGCGCTTAAACTCAACCGTTACAGGCTCGTACTCAAGGTGGTGGTCCTGAATGCTGAGTTTTGCCAGTTCTGAGCTTTCAACATTGACAGCACTGATCAGATCGAAAAAGAGATCTTTGGTCTCAATAGTGGCTGCCTCCCAATAGGCATCTTCCAGGCCAGCAACGAGCTCACTCATGGTCTTAAGTGCATCGGCAATACTTGCAGGGGTCATAAACTCCATCCATCCGCACAGGTTGTTTATCGTAATAACCAGTATAGATGCTTATAGCAAAGCGCAAATACCTATTGGCATCTATTTCTTGTTAGGGCTTTTTAGCAGGAGTACCGACTGAACGGTCAAAAAGGTGGTCTAATAGTGCAACTAACGTTGCCCCATAGTCTGCAAGCGTGTAATCTTTAGCGCGGTTAATATCTAAAACGGTTTGATTATCAAGGCCTTGGAATGGATAAAGCAAAGCAGAAAGTCCAGCAGTTTCGTGATCGTGAACAGGCAATTCTTGATGCAGCTCTACAGCTGATGCTTGATCATGGCGAGGAAAATGTCACGGTAGAGCAAATTGCTGAAGCGGTAGATATCGGTAAGGGAACCATATACAAGCACTTTTCCTCTAAGAGCGAGATTTATATCCGCTTGATGTTCGACTACGAGCTGCAAGTAAAAGACAAGCTTACGGCAGCCATAGCCAAGGCAGAGCAGGGGGATTATGCTGCTCCTGCTCGCTGTTATTTTGAGAGCCGTATTTCTGATCCCGTACGTTACCGCTTGTTTATGCGCCTGGAAGAGCGCCTGGTACAGCTGGGCGACCAAAAGGAAAAGCTCGAAGAGCTGGATAAAATACGCCGCGATATCATGTCCATCTTTAACGATGTTATGTCAAAGCGAATTGCTGAAGGGCTCGTCAAGGATTATCCGCCATATTTCTATTATGCCGCTTACTGGGCTCTTACCCAGGGCGCCGTTGATCTATACACGTCCCCCATCTTTGAGGGGGTGATTGATGATATGGAAGGCCTAATGAAGTTTATTATGGAAATGGGTGTCCATATGGGCCAATTCCCACCAAAGGCGCCCTAAGCCCTACATCTGAATCTCCCTGCATTAAAGATGCAGGGAGTTTTGCCGCTAGCATAAACAGGGTATAACTTTTGTTAACGGTTACAGCCATGACGACTTACCTCCGCACTGTCCTTCTTCTCGCTCTCGGCGCAATTTTTCTGCAAGGTTGCACTGCTTCTTACACATACCAGATGATCGATGAGGCGCTAGTAGATGCACGCCTTACGCCTAATCATAAGCTGGAACGAACTGTTAAGTGGGTGCTGCCGCAGTCCACAAGTATTTGGGTGGCTTTTCCGCAAAATCAGCAGCCGCAAAAATTAAACCGAATGGTAAAAGACAGTCTCAGTCTCTCGCTCGCGCAGCGCTTTGCCAGGGTGGGTTCCAGTCGCGATCCAGGCAGTCTATCAATGGCCATGCAAGAGGCCAGGCAGCAGGGTTATGCCTTTATGGTGTACCCCAAGTTGATTCGTCATGAAAACCATATCAACAGCATTATGGAAATGGATGAGGATATGGAGCGTCTCGACCAAATAAAGCAGGATGTTGTGGTGCTGACATTTATATTGATGGATGTAACAACCCAGCGCATGGTCGATAGCTCAATCGTTTCTATTTCCGGGGGGTACCTGCATATTTATCGCCAAAACCCTTCTGACTTGATTGCTGTCGCCAGTAACCAGTATGCAGGCTTGATGAGTCCGTAAAGCAGATTCTAAAGAACCTGCAATTAAACCTTGCTTCGAGCTACAATTAGGTTTGATAGCGCCTGAGCAGTAGTGAGAAGAGAGTGACAAGCGAGAGCAACAATCCCGATCCGCAAAAACTATTCGATTCAATCATGAAGCAACAGCTTCATGCTGAATCAAAATTACCCCCCGTACACAAATGGAACCCACCGTTAAGTGGTGATCTCGACATGAGAATTGATCGAGAGGGGCGCTGGTTCTACCAGGGAGGTGAAATCACCCGTCACGCTTTAGTTAAGCTTTTTTCCACCATTCTGAAACGCGTCGACGATGATTATTATCTTGTAACACCGGTTGAAAACTGGCGTATTCAGGTGGATATAGCACCTTTTGCAGCCCATAGTCTTAAAGTGGTTCAAGAAAACGGCGTCGCAGGTTTATTGTTCACATTAAATGATGATAGCGAAGTTCTGCTCAGTGATGATGGCGGTCTGTGGGTGGAAGTAGATGGCGACACACCCATTCCCATGCTTAAGGTTCGCGGCGGCTTAAATGCGTTAATTAATCGCAATGTATTTTATCAGCTGGCGGATCTTGCAGATCAAGAAGGCGATAGCTTGTGGGTGAGCAGCATGGGTAAACGTTTTTTGCTAGGGCGGTTTGATTAAAGCAAGCTGACTGGCAATAAAAAAGGGGAGCTAAGTAGCTCCCCTTTTTTGGTATCCGAAAACTTACATATTCGGATAGTTAGGACCGCCAGCGCCTTCAGGCACAACCCAGGTAATGTTCTGGGCGGGGTCTTTAATGTCACAGGTCTTACAGTGAACACAGTTCTGAGCATTGATCTGGAAGCGCTTGTCGCCACCTTCTTCTTCAACAATCTCGTAAACGCCAGCAGGGCAGTAGCGTTGGGCTGGCTCATTGTACAGAGGCAGGTTCTTCTCCAGAGGGATGGAAGCATCCTTCAGGGTCAGGTGACATGGCTGATCTTCTTCATGGTTGGTGTTCGACAGGAACACAGAAGACAGCTTGTCAAAGCTCAGCTTGCCATCTGGCTTAGGGTAGTTGATCGGTGCAAACTCTGAAGCAGGCTTCAGCTGTGCGTGATCAGCTACTGGGTCAGACAGAGTCCATGGCAGCTTACCGTTAAAGATATTGATATCGATAAAGGCGTAAGCAGAACCAATGATGTTGCCCCACTTGTGTTGTGCAGGACCGAAGTTACGCTGTGCGTACAGCTCTTCATAAGCCCAGGAGGCCTTGTAAGCGGTACCGAAGCTATCCAGGTCAGCATGAGCCTTATCGGCAGCCAGCGCTTCAACAACACACTCAGCGGCAACCATACCGGACTTCATCGCGGTGTGAGAGCCTTTAATCTTGGCGAAGTTCAGGGTACCGGCGTCATCACCGATCAGTAAGCCGCCAGGGAAGTGCATCTTAGGTTGAGACTGGATACCACCTTTGGTGATGGCTCGAGCACCGTAAGTTATACGCTCGCCGCCTTCCAGGTACTGCTTAACCACTGGGTGGTGCTTGTAGCGCTGGAACTCATCGAAAGGGCTCAGGTGTGGATTGCTGTAGGACAGATCGGTGATCAAGCCGCAAACAACCTGGTTGTCTTCGATGTGGTACAGGAAGCTACCACCGGCAGCGCCGTTTTCTTCCAGAGGCCAGCCAGCGGTGTGAACAACCAGGCCTTGCTGATGCTGCTCAGCTGGGATCTTCCAGATTTCTTTAATACCAATACCGTAGTGTTGTGGCTCAGCGTCAGCGTCCAGGTTGAACTTGCTGATCAGCTGCTTACCCAGGTGGCCGCGACAACCTTCGGCGAACAAGGTGTACTTACCGTGCAGCTCCATACCAGGCATGTAGGAGTCTTTCTGCTCGCCGTCCATGCCAATACCCATATCACCGGTAGCGATACCTTTAACGCTGCCGTCTTTGTTATAAACAACTTCTGCAGCGGCAAAGCCCGGGAAGATTTCTACACCCAGCGCTTCGGCTTGCTCGCCCAGCCAGCGGCACAGGTTACCCAGGCTGATAATGTAGTTGCCTTCGTTATGCATGGTCTTGGGTACGAACAGATTAGGCACCTTCATGGCCTTTTCTTCGTTACGCAGTACGTAGATGTCGTCGCCTTTCACTTCAGTGTTCAGCGGAGCACCTTTTTCTTTCCAGTCCGGGAAGAGTTCATTCAGCGCGCGGGGCTCGAATACAGCACCAGAAAGGATATGGGCGCCAACTTCTGAGCCTTTTTCTACAACAACAACGCTCAATTCTTCATTTAACTGACGAATACGACAGGCTGCTGCCAGGCCAGAAGGGCCAGCACCGACGATGACAACGTCGTATTCCATAAATTCTCTTTCCACAGTCTTCTCTCCTGGCTGTAGGGTGTACCGGGGCTAGAACCCCATTTGGGCTATATCACGGCGCGAGATTATATAGTTTCTTGTCTGTTATCACCAAGGGCAAAATTAACCAATTAACTGACTAAAGCGGGCAAAATCAAACACTTAGGGGGTGTTTTCGAGAACGCCTCTCATTTAAGGGGGTAAAAAACGCCTTATGCTTTACTGTGGTGCACGGCGTTCAAAGAATAACCAGAAGCCTGCAAATGGCCACAAAATATAAGCTTTTGGCAAAAAAACCATATCCTTTAGGTATTGATTTTAAAGGGGGAAACCGTCACCATACGGGCCGCTCAAAATGGCCTGAGAAATGTGTCCTTTATATTTGGGCCTGGCTTTCGAGCCATGGAAACGCCGTAAAAAACGCACGTCAGATGCAAATGCGGTATTTATCCTCAACAGATAAGCGAATGGGAAATCCATGAAGATTCTTGTTGCTGTAAAGCGCGTTGTTGACTACAACGTGAAAGTACGTCCCAAGTCGGACGGTACTGACGTTGATATTGCCAACGCAAAAATGTCCATCAACCCTTTCTGTGAAATTGCTGTAGAAGAAGCAGTTCGCCTGAAAGAGAAAGGTGTTGCTACCGAAATCATCGCCGTATCCATGGGCCCTAAGCAGGCTCAAGAGCAGATCCGTACTGCTATGGCACTGGGTGCTGACCGCGGCATCCTGGTTGAAACCGATGCTGAGCTGCAGCCTCTGGCTGTTGCCAAGTGCCTGAACGCACTGGTTGCAAAAGAAAGCCCAGATCTGATCATCATGGGCAAGCAGTCCATCGATGGCGACAACAACCAAACTGGTCAAATGCTGGGTGCCCTGGCTGGCCTGCCTCAAGGTACTTTTGCCTCTGAAGTGGTTGTTGAAGACGGTAAAGTTAACGTTACCCGTGAAATCGACGGCGGCCTGCAGACTGTTGGTCTGAACCTGCCTGCTATCGTTACCACCGACCTGCGTTTGAACGAGCCACGTTACGCGTCTCTGCCAAACATCATGAAAGCGAAGAAGAAGCCTCTGGACACTACTACTCCAGATGAGCTGGGCGTTGATGCCGCTCCTCGCGTTCAAACTCTGAAAGTTGAGCCACCTGCTGAGCGTCAAGCTGGCATCAAGGTTGCTGATGTAGCTGAACTGGTCGACAAACTGAAAAACGAGGCGAAGGTAATCTGATGAGCATTTTAGTAATTGCTGAACACGACAACGCCAGCCTCAACGCTGCTACCCTGAACACCATTGCTGCGGCAAAAGCTATCGGTGGCGACATCGATGTGCTGGTTGCTGGTAGCGACTGCGGTGGCGCTGCTGAAGCAGCCGCCAAAGCTGACGGCGTAGCTAAAGTTCTGTCTGCTGACAACGCTGCATACGCCAACCAACTGGCTGAGAATGTTGCTCAGCTGGTAGCTGATCTGGGCAAAAACTACACCCACATCCTGGCACCTGCGACTTCTAACGGTAAGAACATTGCTCCACGTGCTGCTGCACTGCTGGACGTTCAAGCTATCTCTGACATCATCGCTGTAGAAAGCGCTGACACCTTCAAGCGTCCTGTATACGCCGGTAACGTTATCGCTACCGTTCAAAGCTCTGACGCTATCAAGGTAATCACTGTTCGTGGTACTGCGTTCGACGCTGTTGCTGCTGAAGGTGGTTCTGCTGCTGTTGAATCTGTAGACGCTGCGACTGACGCTGGTATTTCCAGCTTCGTTGGCGAAGAAATCGCCAAGTCTGACCGTCCTGATCTGACTGCTGCTGGCATCGTTATCTCCGGTGGTCGTGGTATGCAGAACGGCGACAACTTCGAGATGCTGTACAAAGTAGCTGACAAGCTGGGCGCTGCCGTTGGTGCATCCCGTGCCGCTGTTGATGCTGGCTTCGTACCTAACGATATGCAGGTTGGTCAAACCGGTAAGATCGTTGCTCCTGATCTGTACGTTGCTGTTGGTATCTCCGGTGCTATCCAGCACTTGGCTGGTATGAAAGACAGTAAAGTGATCGTTGCGATCAACAAAGACGAAGAAGCACCTATCTTCCAGGTTGCTGACTACGGTCTGGTTGCTGATCTGTTCGACGCTGTACCAGAGCTGGAAGGCAAACTGTAATTCAGTTTGTTTTCTGCAAAAAAGCCGGCTATATGCCGGCTTTTTTATTATCTGCACTTTTCTTTTTAGCAGGTCATCATTGCCAATCCGGTATCTAACATCCGATTGGAAAACCCCCATTCATTGTCATACCAGGCTACAACCTTAACCAGGTTCTCATTGATCAGCGTTTGGTTTTTATCGAATACAGCCGAAGCTGGATGGTGATTGTAATCGATGGACACAAGCGGCAGCGCGCTGGTTTCCATTACGCCTCTTAAGCCTCCCTGAGAAGCTTCATCCATAGCATCATTGATGTCTTCCTTGCTGGCTGTTTTCGTTAACACGCATTGAAAATCGACAACGGATACGTTGATCGTGGGCACCCTGAATGCCATGCCCGTTAACTTGCCGTTGAGATTGGGTAGTACTTCGCCTACAGCAATAGCGGCGCCGGTCTTCGAGGGAATAATCGACTGGGTCGCAGCTCTTGCACGATAAAGATCCTGGGAGGCCTCATCGGTAAGCTGCTGATCGTTGGTGTAGGCATGGATAGTCGTCATCAAGCCGCGTTCAATACCAAAATGACTATCCAGCACCTTGGCAACCGGTGCCAAGCAGTTTGTGGTACACGAGGCATTGGAGATAATCTGCATGTCCGAAGTGAGTAGATGATGATTAACGCCATAAACAATAGTGGCGTCTACATTGGGGGCTGGGGCTGAAATAAGCACACGATGGGCGCCCGCATCAATATGTGCACGCGCTTTATCGCCATCGGTATAGCGTCCGGTACACTCAAATACCAAATCAATTTGATTCTTACGCCAGGGTAATTTTTTGGCTTCGGCGCAAGAGTAAAAGGCTATTTTCTGACCATCAATATGAAGCGCGTCTTTATGGTAGCTAACCTGATAAGGAAATATGCCGTGAACAGAGTCATAGCGGGTTAAATGCGCAAGTGTTTCGGGGCAGCCCAGGTCATTGATAGCACAGAGCTCAAAATGCTGACGAAAGTTTGATTCAAACAGGGCACGCAAAATATTTCGCCCAATGCGCCCAAAACCATTAATGGCTACACGAATAGTCATCGCTTAATCTCCCTGCAGAGCGAGGCCTTAACTTAAGTGTAGTAAAGAATGGTTGTGCAGAGATTTAGGCTGGGCTAGAAGAGGGCTAGAGGAGGGCCAGAGAGAAACAAAAAAGCAGAGCCTGGGCTCTGCTTTTGGTGGGCTGCTTAGCGAGAGGCTTAGGCTTCTTTTTCCTCTTCAGCCGTTTCACCTTCACCGGTTTCGGTGGTTTCAGCTTCGGTTTCCGCCTCAGCTTCAGCAACAAACAGTGGGGCAGCAACAGCGGCTTGGTCATCAGTGACAGCATCCATCACTTTATCCATGCCTTCTTCAACAGCCTTTTCAGCTTCTTCAGCGGCGTCCTCAACGGCTTGGTCAACAGCTTCTTCCGCAGCTTCGCCGGCGGCTGTAGCATCGGTTGGCAGGCCTGCTTCTTCAGCGGCAGCAGTAGCAGCCCCGGTAGCAGCTCCTACAACAGCTTCAGCGGTAGTTTCGGTCTCTGCTGCCTCAGGCGCTGGAGCAGCCTCGGCAGTAGCAGGCGCAGCTTCAGGGGCAACCTGAGCAGTTTCAGCAGTTTCTTGAGAGCAACCGGTCAGTAGTGTGGCAAGTAGGGCGGCAGAAGCCAGGGTAGGTAACACTTTCATGTGAACACTCCATCATTCTTATGGTTTTTATAGGCCGGTATACGGAGCAGGCTACATCCAGCAACCTGATTGGGGTGTCCTTTTTATGAACTCCGTTTATCGAGCTGCTGTCAATATACCGACAATTCACAATACTGCAACATAGGAATATGTCAACTGGTTCTGTTTTTAGGGAAGTTCTTGTGGGAAAAGGGTAGAATGGCCGCCTTTTTGAATCCGCGTGAGGTTTACGATCTGTGACAATCGAGCAGTTTGAAGAGTGGTCCCTGTATCTTGGGGTGGCAGCTTTAATCGGTTTTATGATTTTTATTGTATGGGATTTAGCCAAAAAATCCGAAGCCGGTAAGTTCGGCACCTTTATTCTGTTTCTGGCCCTGGGATTGGGGTTACTGGGCTTTTTGATTAAAACCGTGCTCGTCGAAACGATTAATAAGTAGCAGTAACCAGGTTACAGTTTATTCTTCGGTCATTTGGCGGAATTTTTTGCGCCGCTGCTCCGGGGGCAGTCCGCGTAACTCCTGACGCATGCGCTGACGCTGTTCAGGTGTCATCTGCTGCCAGCGATCGCGTAATTTACGGCGTTTTTCCGGTGGCAGCTTTTTAAAGTTCTTATGGGTTTTACGAAGCTGGCGCTGCTTGTGTTCAGGCAGTTGGCGAAAGCGCTCATAGCGCTGGCGAATATGGCTACGCTGCTCAGGCGACAGGGACTGCCAATGCTCCATGCGCTGACGTGCTTTTTGGCGCTGCTCCGGATTCATGTTATCCCAGCGATTGGCACCACGCTGTAACTGGCGGCGTTTGGCGGCGGGCAATTGATTCCAGTCAGCGGCAAAGGGTTTAAGAATTTCCTGCTGTCTCTGGGTTAGTTCATCCCAGTCTTTTTCAACCGCAGATTCAGCAAATAGCAGTGCAGGCCAGAGCAGCAATAGCAAGGCTAAACGGCGAAGCAGGGGGCGGGCATTAATGGGTTTCATATCAGTTACCTGCCTCCGTTGCTGAAGTCTGTTGGTCGGTTTGTTCATCGGTGGTATCCATATCATACCAATAGAGTGGCTCTTCGGCCTCCTGATCATTTATTTCCCAGCCACCCAGATAAATTAACAATTCCATGTCTGGCAAGGTTCCATTTTCCTGCTCCGTCTCATTGCCTTCTCCGGCAAAGCCTGCCTGGCTCAAAGAAAGGCTCGCCAGCAGGTTTAGGGCTGCAATACTTACCGGGCCAAATGTTTTAGCCATGCTCAATTTCTGCCAACCATTCGTAAAACTCTAAATCGTCATACAATTCCAGGTTGTTGTCGATAGCGATAGCCACATCACCCGTTGGCATGGCTGCGAGACTATCAACAGAAGATTGACTGGCTGGTGGTACCTGATTGACAAAGATCATTGCTACCAATAATGCAGCACACACACTACCACCAAAAGCCAGCCATTGTGGCATCGAAAAGAATGCCGTGGGTTGGGCTTGCTCCAGTGCTGCGTAACGGGCACGACTTAGTTTGCTGCGGGTAGCCATATCCATGGCATCCTCAGACTGACGCAATTGATCAGCCAGCTGAGCTGCGAAGGCCTCATCCTGTAAATGCTTGTCTGTCATGGCCACACCCCCTCTAACTGGGCACGTAATTGATGTATCGCTCTGGAATAGTGGGTTTTTACACTGCCTTCACTGCAATCCATTGCCATGGCAGTTTCTCGCGTACTTAGTCCCTCCCAACAACGTAACATAAAGGCCTGTTGCTGTCGGTTGGGAAGCGCTGCCAGGGCTACTTCGAGCTTTTCCAGGCGCTGCTCACTGGCCAACACTTCCTCACCAGTTTGATGCCTTGCCGGAATGGGTAAGCCTTCTTCAGCAAAATCCCTTTCTTCTGCAACTTCTAAAGAAGATTCCTGAGCGCTGGAAGGCAATAGCCATTGCTGAAAGCGCTTGATAACACCGCCGCGACGATGGTGATCAATGATACGATTATTCAGCACTCGATAGAACAGTGGCGCCCACTGATCAGCAGGCTTGTCACTATAACGCTTTACCAAATTGATCATGCTGTCCTGGACGATATCCAAAGCATCGTCGCCGTTGCCCACAGCAATCTCCGCCATGCGCAATGCACGGCGTTCCACGCTGGCCAGAAATTGATTCAGCGCTTGATTGTCTTGCAGGCTGTGCTCCTTATTGGCCAGTGCTGTGTCCATTAATGGGTAGGCAGTATCTGCGATCATGCCTGATTTCGCTTATCATGCTGGCGATCAAGGCGATTATCAATACGCTCACCTTTGTTATCCAGTTTTCTATCGATGCGCTCGCCTTTGCGATCAAGCTTTTGATCAATGCGATCACCCTTGCGATCCAGATGTTCCGCTTTACGATAGTTGCCATTTGCCGCTGCTCGCTCCGCCGCCCGATCAAGCTTTGCATCGATTCTGTCACCCTTACGATCAAGTCGCTCCTCGATACGGTCACCTTTGTTATCCAGGCGGTTCTCGATGCGATCACCTTTGTCGGCCGCCATAGTGTTGCTAGCAATACCCAAACCCAGAGCTAAGCTTAGTAATAGAACATTTTTCATTGTTATGCTTCCTTGTGAGTGGCTGTGTACCCTTAATAACGCCATGAGCTACAGATGGTTGACAAAAAACGCTAAACTCTTATAACTAGCTGATTCTTAAGGAACTTATCGCTTTCATATTTACCTCGCAGTAGAGTGAATACATATGAAAGTACAAGGAGCCCCCAGTGAAGACACAATTATTTGTGCCTAACTCCAAAGTCCAGAAAGACCGCGCCATCATGCGCGAAACCGATGAACGGCTGGCGAGGTACAGCCGGCGCGGCCTGGTGCTCAATCTTGCAGCCTATCTGCTGTGCGTCGCCATAGGTTATATGCAGGCCATAGCCCCCATGATGACAGTGGGCCTGACCGTCGGCTTACTGCTGCTTACCGCTCTGCGGGGTTACTACCTGTTTCGCTTTGAAAGCCTTTATGCCAGGGCTCCTGCACGTTGGCGTAACCAGTATTTTGTCGTCACCTTTTTGGGCGCTATCTGGTGGAGCGTTATCATGGTGAGCTTCACCGTGACACTTGGCATGGTGGGAGAAGTTCCCATACTCTGGCTGTACACGATTGTATTCTTTTCAACCACGGCCTACGGTTTTTCCCCTTACCGTATTTTCTGTCAGAGCTATCAAATCATTGCGTTATTGCCCGCAGCCATCAGTGCGCTTTGGGTCGGTGGGCTCGACGGATATATGTACGCCATCACGATGTTTGTCTTTTTGGGTTTGCTCAATGTGCAAACCAAAAGCATGAGCAACAATTATTGGGAGCGGTTAGAGTCAAACTTTGCCCTTAAACAAAAAGCCAAAGATCTGGAAGCCGAGAAGCGCGATAGCGAGGCCTCGGTTGAGTTAAATAATGAATTCCTGGCCAACCTTGGGCAGGAATTTAGAACTTCGCTTAATGACGTTCTCGGAGGTTTGGCGTTACTAAAAGACAGCAATTTGTCCGGTGCGCAGCTGGATTTATTACAGCTGACTGAAAAAGCCAGTTTGCGACAACTGGATCTGGTGACCAATGTGATGGATTTTGCGCGTATCGCCAACCATCAATTGGTACTTGATATCAGTGTCTTTAATTTGCGCCAGCAACTGGAAGACTGGATCTCCACCTTATCTGTCGAAGCGCACCAACAAAAGGTCGAGCTTGATTATGTCTTTGACGATGATCTACCGCAGCGAGTCAGAGGGGATGCGCAGCGGCTTGAGCAGATTTTCAGCAGCATGCTGGCCAATGCGCTGAAATTCTCTGAGCACGGACATGTATTGGTTGAGGCGCGATTTGAGCGCAAGGACGGCAAGCGTGGCGAGCTTAAGCTTACCGTAACCGACGAAGGCACCATTTCCAGCTCTGCTGTAAATGACAATCAGTTTGATGCCTTTGCCCACGTCGAAACGACCAAGCTGGGTTCAGGTCTATGGCTTGCCATTTGCCGGGGGCTGGTAGAGTGCATGGATGGCGATATGGGTATGATCGATGACCCAGAGCTTGGCCATAAGTTATGGTTGACGCTAGATCTTGAGATTGCCAATAACCAACCGGCATCCATCAATCACAATCCCAGATTAAACTCCCGACGCATTTTATTGCTCGAGTCCAATCCGGTTGGCGATAAAAATATCACTGATGCCCTTGATACATGGGGGGTAGCGGTGGAGCTGGCAGCAACCCCGGAAATTGCCCTGCAAAGACTGGATGCAGCTGTAGATACTGAGCATGCATTCGAAGCAATATTAATGTCTCCCATTGCCAGTAACTTTGCAGACACCAAGGCCAACACCGAAAGTATCCTGGATTTTTCTCAACAATTACGTGAAGACAAAATCCATGGCAAGTTAAAGCAGGTACTGTTGTGCTCACACCACGACAGTAAACTAAATCAGCAGCAAGAGCTGCATGGCAATCCAGGTGCTATTCGCTTGCTACATCGCCCGGTTATGCGTCAATCACTACACGACAATCTAACCACACTGTTGTTGGGTACCGATGAAGTGAAGGAAAAGGCCGAGCACGAGCACGATCACAATCTGGGAACGGGGCGTACGGTGTTACTGGTTGAAGATCATCGCGTCAACCAAATGGTCGCCGAAGGTATGCTGAAAAAGCTTGGCTACAGGGTCAAGCTTGCTGTCAATGGGCGTGAGGCGTTAACGCAATTCGATGAGGATGACGTCGACCTGATTTTAATGGATTGCCAAATGCCGGAGATGGATGGCTTTGAGGCAACCCGTGAAATCAGATCCAGAGAGCAGAGTAGAACAACAGAAGAGCGTGTACCGATTTTAGCCATGACTGCACACGCCGCCGAGGGAGATGAAGCTCTCTGCCTGGCGGCAGGTATGGACGATTATCTGGTTAAACCGGTGCGCTATGATCAGCTTGAGGCACGCCTCAAGCGCTGGTTAGGCGCCTGAAACTTACCTCTACACGCTGAGCTTATTCAAACGAAGCCCAAATAGGGGCGTGGTCAGACGGTTTTTCCATGCCTCGTACTTCGTAGTCAATACCCGCATCTTTACAGCGCTTGGCAAGAGATTCCGTTGCCAGCACCATATCGATGCGCAGACCACGTTTTGGCTCTCTTTCAAAGCCGCGACTGCGGTAATCAAACCAGGAGAAGTGCTCGTTGGAATCAGGGTGCTTTTCTCTGAAGGTATCTGTTAGCCCCCAAGACAGTAACGTCTCCATCCACTCGCGCTCTTCAGGCAAGAAACTGCATTTACCTGTGCGTAGCCAGCGCTTGCGGTTATCTTCGCCGATACCAATATCCAGATCCGTATGGGATATATTCATATCACCCATAACAATCACATCCTCATCGGCACTGCAGTGATTGGCAAGATACTCATTCAGATCTTCATAATATTTGGCTTTATTGGGAAACTTGGTTGGGTGATCCCGGTTTTCCCCTTGCGGAAAATAACCGTTGATCAGTGTTATTTCGCCACCCAGTGGTGATTCACAGCGGGCGGCGACAAAACGGCGCTGAGCATCTTCTGCCTCACCGGGAAAGCCACACTGGCTTTCAATGATTTTATGCTTGCTGAGCAGGGCAACTCCGTAATGGGTTTTCTGACCATAATAGACAACGTCATAACCCATGGCTTTTATATCATCGACAGGAAACTGCTCATCTGTGACCTTGGTTTCCTGCAGGCCGATAAAATCCGGCAGCTGAGCGTCCGTGAGTGCCTGCAGCTGGTGTAGGCGCATCCGCACGCTGTTCACATTAAAAGAAATTACTTTCATGATTTTCCCCAAAAATCCCAACACTAAAAATACTTGGCATAAAAAAGGGCTGTGCAAAGCACAACCCTTTATACATGGTTAACTGTATCAGTTAGAAGTTAGCAACCTGTTGAGACTTACGCTGGTTCATCAGCTTCATATAGTCCAGCAGGATATAGCCAGTTTCTTGCAGCAGGGCATCATTATCAACATCAATGGTATCCTGACTTTGGCTGGCTTGCTGCTCTTCCTCTTTTTCAGAGTCTGATTTAAAGGCTTCGATATCAGCAAAGGGTTCCTGGCCTTTGCCGGTGCGGCGCTTGTTAATCAGCTCTAGATTTTTATCTTCAATGGCCTTTTGTTCTGCAAGGCGTGCATTTTCATTTAAAGATATCTCTGACTTATCTTTAATGCTGGCAAGATTAGCTACTTGATCAACCAGATAAATCAGGTCCGGATCGGAAGATGCGCGCTCTTCGTGGCGACGTGTCAGCTCTGAAATAAGCCCGGTAAAATCGAAATACTTTTCGTGAGGCACTTCATGAATCTTGTCCCAGGGCAGGGCGTTATCATAGGTGCTTTCACCCACATCTTCAGGATCTACCAATGAAGGTAGAGCAATATCAGGAACAACGCCGCGGTGCTGTGTGCTGTCACCAGAAACGCGATAGAACTTGGACTCGGTAATTTTCAGCTCACCCTCGTAGACAGGTGTTAGAGACTGAACAGTGCCTTTACCAAATGATTGCGAACCAATAACCAGGCCGCGCTGATAATCCTGGATGGCGCCAGCAAAAATCTCAGATGCTGAAGCGCTCAGGCGATTAATCAGTACAACCATTGGGCCACGATAGAGTGCAGGCTTACGCGAACGGCTGTGACGTGAAATAGGCTGGTTGGCCTGACGAATTTGAACCACAGGGCCGGGATCAATAAACAGATCAGTCAGAGTGGTAGCTTCCTGGAGTGAGCCGCCGCCATTGTTACGCAGATCAAGAATCAGGCCGTCAATACCTTCCTGATCCAGTTCTGCCAACAGTTTATATACATCACGGGTGGTACTCTTAAAGTCGGCGTCACCACGACGGTAGGCTTCAAAGTCGATATAAAATGCGGGCACGTGAATGACCCCGATTTTAAACAATTCGCTGCCATCAGTGAGTTCGATAACGGCCTTCTTGGCTGCTTGCTCTTCAAGCTTTACCTTGCCGCGATTAATGCGAATGGTTTTGTTAACACTGTCGTCAACGGCATCTGCAGGAATAACGGAAAGGCGCACGACAGTATTTTTAGGGCCACGGATCAAGTCAACAACTTCATCAAGGCGCCAGCCAACGACATCCACCAGTTCACCGTCATCGCCCTGACCAACCGCCACAATTTTATCGGCAGGTTTTAGTTCGCCTTGCTTATCAGCAGGGCCAGCGGTGATAAGACGAACAACTTTGGTGTGCTCATCTTCACTTTGCAACACAGCGCCAATGCCCTCTAAAGACAGCGACATGCTGATGTTGAAGTTTTCACGGGTGCGAGGAGAAAGGTAATTGGTGTGAGGGTCGTAGAGCATGGTTAATGCATTGATCAGCGCCTCGAAAATATCTTCAGAATCTTGCTGCTGTAGACGCTTTAATTGATTGCCGTAACGACGATGCAGGGTTTCTTTTGCTTCCGCCTGTGTTTTGCCTGCCAGCTTTAGACTTAACACATTGGACTTCAGACGTTTACGCCAGAGTTCATCGGCGGCTTTTTGATCTTGTTGCCAGCTCAACTGCTCTGGATCAATACTAAGGCTTTCGTCTTTAGTAAAGTCAAAAAGGAATTTCTCGTCTTCAAGCTTGCTAATAATCCATTCAAGCCGGCTTTCGGCACGCTGGTTATAGCGAGAAAATATTTTGAAACCGGATTCCAGATTGCCACGGCGCAACAGATCATCCATTTGGGTTCGCAGCGCGGAGAACTCATCGATATCAGTTTGCAGTAGGTAACTTTTAGTTGGATCAAGACTGTCCAGCAGCTGATCGAAATACTGAACGGAAAGTTCATCATCGAGAGGGAGATTTCGATAATGACGAGTGGTCAATTTATCGACAATCTCAACGGTGGTTTTGCTCTGATTATCGCTAAATGCGTAATTATTGGCACTCCATGCCGAACTACTTGTAAGCCATAAAAAACTGATAATGGCCAGGGCTACACTAGGGACTAGGCGACCCGTTCTAAAAATACTACTTTGTAATGCCAAAATTCGCATAAAAAAGCTTCCATTTGCTTGAACCTGCAGATACGAGCTGACTATAGCATAGAATCTGACTGGCTTTGGAGCTTAAATGAAAGCCTGAATCCAGGCCTGTGATGACCTTGGTATTTTGTCTTATTTTGCACTCTGCAGTGGTGCTAAGAGCAGGTCAAAATCCTTAGGCGCTACGTATTGCAAGCGGTCTTTTGCGTCGCTGTTAAGGACAATGTCCAGGCCCTGCTCGGGGTACAGGTAATGGGTCTCTGTCTCTGATGCTTTTACAACCTGGGAGGGCTTGCCAAATCGGCTCTCAACAATCTCTTGATTCAAACGGGCACCAGGTATAAAACTGACGCTACGAACAATCAATCCCTGCGCTCTGTGTAAGTCTTCTTCACTTAAGAGGAACTTGCGTGAACCGCTGGCCATATACTCTTTATGGTCTGCTCGCTCTTTCATAGCCAATAACAAATCGTCTTCAGCCCTAAAGCCAACAATCAGCTTGGCGCTTAAAGGGCCGCTTTGGTAGTGGGCGGCATAGAGCTCAAGTGCGCTGTTATCTTCTTGATCGCTGATGATCGCTATTTCGTGGTCGACACCCAGTAAGGTCGCGGTTTCACTGAGGGTGCTCTGACCAATATCGATACCAAACACCTGCGAATAACCAGTACCGGACAGGGTAATCTCCCAGGGTAGACTGGTATTCTCGTTGGCCAAATGTTGTGCACGGGGTTTCAATCCCACGTAGGCAGTGGCAATCAGAGCCACAAAAGCGATCGTCAACAGCAGTTTGTTCATAAATCGGTAAGCTTATCGTTTAGGTTTCTTGGGGAAAGGGGGCTTGGCAGGCTTGTTTTTGCCAGATTTGGGGGCTTTGCCTTTGTTTTTTGGGTCTACCTCTTTAATACGTGTACCCTCGCGCTTACCGGCTTTAAAGCGCTCTTTACGTAGGCGATCAGCTTCCTGTTTGGCCTGTTTATCCGCTTCAAGCTGTGCCAATTCACGGATTATCATATCCGGGCTTTCAAGGCTGATACGTCCTAGCATTCCGGCACGTAAATCATTAATTAGGATTTCTGAGGCCTTATTGAGATCAACCCGGCCTCCGCCCTTAAGGCAACCACGACGGGCACCCAATACCTCAAGCAGTTCAACCTCTGTCGCTGGCAGGCTTTTAAGCTCAAAACGCTCCTTTAGCAGGTCCGGGTAGGCCTTGAGTAGATAGGGGGCGATAAAGAAGGCGACATCGTCATATTCCATGGCGGTATCACGTATGGCCCCTGAGGCGGCAAGGCGGTAGCTGCTATTGGCATTCTCCACCTTGGGCCACAAAATTCCCGGCGTATCGAATAACACGATACCGTCTTCAAGGTTGATACGCTGCTGAGCCTTGGTTACTGCAGGCTCATTGCCGGTTTTCGCAATAGGGCGTCCGGCCAGGGTGTTAATCAGCGTGGATTTACCGACATTGGGAATACCCACGATCAGGGTATTGATGGTTGAGAAGGTCTTATCCCGCGAAGGAAACATATTGCGACACAAGCGCAGCAACTGCTTGGTGTGGGCGGGATCTTCGGTGGTAATGGCCAGGGTTTTAACGTTGTTTTCCTGCTCGAGATGACGCTGCCAGGCCTCCGTCATCTCTGGATCGGCGAGATCGCTCTTGCTGAGTACTTTAATACACGGTTTATCACCCCGTAATTCAGCGATCATGGGGTTTTCACTGCTAAACGGGATACGTGCATCCAGTACTTCAATCAGCAGGTCAACCTTGGGCAGGATTTCCCGGATCTGCTTTTGGGCTTTGTGCATATGCCCGGGATACCAGTGAATGGCCATATATCGGTCTCTAGGGAGGTGAGAGTAAATGCGGGCTATTGTATCGGCCAAACCCGCGCTGTAAAGCCACTACTGGCGGAACTCGGTAGGGGATACCCCCTCCCAACGTCGAAATGCTGCAGAGAAGTTGCTTTGGTCACTGAAACCCAGGCTCAAGCTGATGTCGACAATAGAGCGGGTACTGTCAGCCAGGTACTCTTTGGCCAGTTGATGGCGGATTTCCTGCAGTAATTGGGCAAAGCTGGTGTCATTGGCAGCCAATTTACGCTGTAGCTGCCTAACACTCAGGTGCAGGGCGTCGGCAATATCTTGCTGTTTGGGCTCGCCGGACTGCAGTCGGTGTCGAATCTCGTTCTCCACATGTAGGACCACATTGTCGCGCTCAAGCTTTTGCAGGTAATCCAGAGCAACTGACTCTCCAGCACTGGCTAACGCTGGATTGGAGGTCTGGCGAACCTTATCCATAGCCTCCTTATGGATAACGACTCGATCATCCTTGGCCTCAAAATGCATGGGGCGACCATAAAAAGCTTTTCGATAGGGCGCCAGGTCTTCCGGCAGCTGACGGACAAAGTGCACTTCGGCCAGGTCTTCTTCATTTAACCGTGATACAAATGAGTGTAAAAAGGCATCCAGCGCTTCATCGGCAATGAGCGCTCGAATATCGGGCTCAATACTCCATATCAGGCTCCAGTCACCATTTGCCTGCTGCTCGAGGCGCATATCCGCAACATTGCTGACCAAACGGCTCAGCTTTACCAAGCGCTTAAGTGACTCATGAAGAGTTCCGCAGGCGTCAACGGCCATACCCATGGCATGAAAAGTCGTTGCCGAACGAAATGCGGGGACGCTCAGGCCAAAAGAGGGCTCATTGGTAGCCTTAACACAGACTTTCCAAAGGCGGGTCATATCCGACACAAGAAAGCGTGCGTCAGGATCAAGCGTTTGTTTGATATCTAATCCGGCTTCAGTAAACACTGCAGCCGGGTCTAAACCATGGTCCCTGAGTGACTCTGCTATAGCGCCAGCCCAGGAGGCCAGTGTGGTACTTCGTAATTCCATCTCTCTCACTTCTAAGCTTTGTTATTTACGTGACCCGGCAACCTTTTTTGTTAGATTTGTTGTTATCGGTTTGTCGGCACCGCTGTATGGCGTTTTGGCACCGGCTGGGTCAGGCAGCTCTTTAATAGTATGAACTCATTGCAGAACGAGTGCCTGCTTTGGTTCATTGGTTTTTAAATTAATGCGACCAGAGACTAGCACAATGGTCACGCTGAAAAAATACCTGTCGGCGAAGATGGCCTGTGCCATCGACTTAATCGCTCTGTAATTACAAAGATAACGTAAACAATAAAAACACCAATTAAGAGCATTAATCGGAGAGAAAGATGAGTAGAGAGTCGACCCTACAAAAATCTTCTATGGCGATTGCTGTAGGCCTTGCACTTCAGGGCCTGACGTCAACTGCCTGGGCTAACAATGACGCGCTTCTGCTGGAAGAAGTTATTGTTACCGCACAAAAACGTGAACAAAGTCTGCAAGACGTTCCTGTTTCTGTCAGTGTTGTAACCGGTGACGCCATTTCAGAAACTGGCATGACCAACCTGGACGAGCTGTCCACTCACGTACCTAACCTGTCTATTCAGGAAGGCTCACAGACAACTGCCATCACCATGCGTGGCCTGGGTTCCGGTATTAACCAGGGCTTTGAGCAATCTGTTGGTATGTTTATCGACGGCATCTATGCCGGTCGTGATCGTCAATTCCGTTCACCGTTCCTGGACGTTGCCGCGGTAGAAGTTCTGCGTGGCCCACAGGGCACCCTGTTTGGTAAAAACACCATTGCTGGTGCAATCAACCTGACCACTGCAAAACCTACTGATGAATTCGAAGCATCACTGCGCACTACCTATGAGCCAGAATATAACGAGTATTCTGTAGAAGGTATTGTGTCTGGTGGCATTACTGACAATCTGTATGGTCGTTTGGCCGTTAAGCAGGCTGAAGGTGATGGCTATATGGAAAACACCTTTACCGATCGTGACGAAGCCAGCAAGGTTGAAACCGTAGTACGTGGTACTTTGGTTTGGGAGCCTACGGATGAGTTGAGTGTTACCACTAAATATGAAACTGCTCGTTATGATGTTGGTGGTGAGAACAGTGCTATTGATACCAGCGGTGGCTGGGGTCAAATTTATGCCTTAACCGATCCTGCATATGACGAAGGTGACGAGTTCTCTCGTTCAACTGATAAAGAATTTTCTGATAACGATAATGAAAGCCTAACCGTTACAGTTGAATACGATATCGGCGAATATACGCTGACCTCTATTACGGGCTACTCTGCTTACGACTATAACGATCTGCAGGATGTAGATTTTGCCCCCATTGAATTGCTGGGGCTGCAACAAGAGCAGGACTTTGAGCAATGGAGTCAAGAGATTCGTTTGACTTCACCAATCGGTGAAAAGTTTGACTTCATTACTGGTTTGTATTTCCAAACGTCTGATCTAGAGCATCATAAGCGTCTGGATTCAGACTTAGGCGCTATCGTGCAAGGTGTTCCTTTTACAGGATCTATTAACGGTATTGATGTTCCTATCAACCCAGCAAACGTTGCAGATTTGTTAGAAGCCGCAACCTTCGTAAATACAGGCTCAGGAAACGTACCAACCAACAAAAGTGCCTCTATTATCGCCGCAGCTAACAATGGTGCGCGCTCTAGTCGTGTAAGTGACTTTGAGCAAGAATCAGAAACCTGGGCTATTTTCGGTCAAGGTACTTGGCATGTACGTGATGATGTTCATCTGACTTTAGGTTTACGTTGGACCAAAGAAACTAAAGAGGCTGATCGTCGTCTTTACATCACAGAATATGGTACTGAAAACCCTCTGCCAGTAACTGATCCAAACTATGCACTGTTAACAGCAATTCAGAATAATATCTTCAGTACGTTCGAACACGACATTGAAGATGAAAACACTGTTTATAACTTCTCTCCATCATTTAAGGCACAATACGACCTTAATGATGATGTGATGCTGTACGCTAGCGTGAGTAAAGCATTTAAGTCTGGCGGTTTTGATGAAGCTGGTACCACTGGAATTCTGGACGACTTTAGCTACGACGATGAAGAAGCGCTTTCATTTGAAGTTGGCGGTAAGATGTCTGTGCTTGATGGTCGTGGTAGTGTGAACTTTGCAGTTTTCCACACCAACTATGAGGACTTGCAGGTTAGTGCGTTCGTTGGCGATAAATACGTTGTAGGTAACGCGGCCGAAGCAACGTCTCAAGGCGTAGAAGTTGATGGTGTCTTCCGTCTGACCGAAGCCTTAACCATGACAGCCTCTATGGCGTATCTGGATGCTACCTACGACAAGTTTGATAACGCGTCTTGTACGTTGGCACAAATCCAGAGTTCAGGCGCTACTGCTAATGACTGTGCTCAGGATCTTAAAGGTGAAACCCTGGCCTTCGCTCCAGAATGGACAGCAAATATTGGCTTAAACCACGTCACCAGTTTAAGTGATGCACTGGAGTTGACCTCCATGCTGAATCTTAACTACACCGATGAGCAGTACTTGGCTCAAGACCTGGATGACCAAGCACTTGAAGAAAGCCATGTAACCGTTAACGGTCGTATTGCTCTTACTGATCTGGAAAATAACTGGGAACTGGCCCTGGTAGGTAAAAACCTGACTGACGAGGAAATTCGTACTTACTCGAATGACACGCCTCTGATGGACGGTGCCTTCTTCACCTACATGGCGCCACCACGCACCGTAGCCGTTCAGTTCACTCTGTCTTACTAAGACTTTAGTGAAACACTAAAAAACACAAGCTCAGAACTCTCGTTTTGGCGGGGCTAGTCCCCGCCTTTTTTCTGCCTTAATTCAGTACCTTATAGCCACGTCCTCTTAAGCAGCGTTTTACGACTTGCTGTTTTTCTCTACTGGCCTGACTGTAGCCTTTCACACCGCCCAATAATCCGCCAGCGCCTGCACCTTTCGCTGCTGTATCACTGTTGCCCCAAATAGCGCCCATAGCACCGCCAATCACAGCACCACCTGCCGCTTTGGTGCCAGCTTTCTGTGCGACTGAAATTTCATCCGCATAGGATTGGCACTCTTGCAGATCGTTATGATAAGCAGCCATGTTGACACCTTTTTTATCGATTATAATGCCGCCCGGTTGTGTATTTTGGTTCGCACAGGCTGCTAAGAGGCTTAACAACACCAACATACAAACAACTTGTAATGAGGTTAGTGACATAGAGGTGACCCTCCTGATTTTTGGTTTCTTCTATGACTAACGCAGCGATCAGCTTGTGGTTGACACAATAGTAGAGGAATAGGGCAGATGAGCCATTTAGTCGGTTTGGGTGATAGCAACTTTCGCCTGGCCATTTATATCGAAAATAGGCCGCCGCTGGACGAATACCAGAACCTAATGTCTCTGAGACCTATGCAGTCGGGAGAGATTAGTCATATCGCACAATCAACCGGTAACCACTGGCGCAAGATCTTTAATGTCTACGCCAAGTTGATAGATCAGCTATGGCCATCAGCATACAACAGCTGGCAGGACTACCGGGACCACAAGCTACTGCAAGCGGGTTCACAGCTAGCATTACTGTTTAGTAAGCCTGACATTTCAGTAGCAGGGCGGATTCATGTGATTGCCGGCAAAGGCTATGCGGCGAAATTAGGTTATGACATAGAAAAACTGAGCCAGCCCGTCGTAGAGGGCGGCAAAGACTTTGGCGTATCAGTTGATCAATCTTTGATCGTTATCCCTTATCTCGATTATCGCCAACTCTCAAACGCCAAGATTGACCTGTTGGTTGAATTGATCGGCCAATTAACGCCATCTGGACAATAATACCTTCTTCATCTAATTGATAATCATTCTTATAACATTTACTATCTGCCCACTTTTTTCAGTATCAGCAGATAAGCCCGTCTGCCCGCAAGGATAAGGATATAGGCATGTTAAATATGAAGCTTGGCGCCAAGCTTGTTGCCACAACCGGATTAACCCTGATTTCCGCCTCAGTATTGGCAACCACTGAAGCCAAGGTTGTTGAGCACTACACTGATATCGCTTATGCGGTATATGAAGATGCGCTGATTTCAGCGAAAAGCCTGCAAACCAGTATCAGCGCGTTAACTGCCAACCCCAGCGTCGAAGCACTGGAAAAGGCCAAAACCGACTGGAAAGCCGCGCGGGTACCGTACCAGCAATCTGAAGTATTTCGCTTTGGTAACGCCAATGTGGACGATTGGGAAGGGCAGTTAAACGCCTGGCCGCTGGACGAAGGTCTGATCGACTATGTTGACACATCCAGTTACGAATCCGAGCTGGGCAACGTAGGCGCATCCGCCAATATTATTGCCAACACCAGCCTGACACTGGGTAGCGAAACCCTGGATGTTAGTGAGATCACCCCGGAGCTGCTGGCTAGCCTAAATGAATTGGGCGGTTCAGAAGCGAACGTCGCTACTGGTTACCACGCCATTGAATTCCTGCTGTGGGGCCAGGATTTAAACGGCACCAATCCAGGTGCGGGCGAGCGCCCTTATACAGATTTTGCTAAAGGTGATGCCTGTACTGGAGGCAACTGTGAACGTCGTGCCGAATACCTGCAGGCCGCCGCACAATTACTTGTCAACGATCTCGAAGATATGGTGTCTCAATGGGCGCCTAATGCAGAAAACTACCGCCAGGAATTTATTTCGCTTCCTACACAGGATTCCTTAACCCGTATTATGTTTGGTATGGGCAGTTTGGCATTGGGTGAGTTAGCCGGTGAGCGTTTGAAAGTTTCGCTGGAAGCCAATTCTCCAGAAGATGAACACGACTGCTTTAGCGATAACACCCATTTCTCTCACTACTATAACGGCCTTGGCATCCGTAATATTTATCTGGGCCAATACGAGCGTATTAACGGTGAGAAAGTGCAGGGTCCAAGCTTGGCTCAACTGTTATCCGCCAAAGACGCTGAGCTGGACAAAAGCCTGCAAGCAAGCCTGAACCAATCGCAGGAAAAACTGCAGGCTCTGGTCGATAGTGCTGAGAATTCCGAAACGCCTGTTATGTTCGACCAGCTGATTGCTGAAGGTAATAGCGAAGGCGCAGCCATGATTACCGCGGCCATTGATGCCCTGGTAGAGGAAACCGAGCAACTGGAAAAAGCCGCTAAAGCCTTGGGTATCGATAACCTAAGTCCGGACAACGCAGATCACGACTTTTAATTCTCGTGCTCTCACGTAAAAAGTATTGTTTTGCAGCAGTAGTACTTTTTCTTAGTGCTACTGGCTGCATAGTTAAAACCGACTTTTCTCAAGCCAACAATTCCTCACCACAACCATCATTCACACATAAACTGGGTGGTGATGCCACGGTAAAAGCCAGCGGACACAGCGCATTTTCCCGGCCTTCTGCCAATATGCCATTACGCCAACGGTTGGACTTTAGTGTTGGCAACAGTTTTTTTCGTAACCCCTGGGTAATGTCCCCGGCAACAACTACCGCTCGCGATGGACTTGGCCCCTTATTTAATACCAATGGTTGTCAGAACTGCCATATTCGAGATGGAAGAGGGCATGCACCGGAATCACTTGATGATAATGCCGTATCACTCTTAGTCAGGTTAAGTATTGATAGCGACGACAAACTGGCTGTACACCAGGCGAAACATCATGAGCCCAACTACGGCGATCAACTGCAGGATTTTGCATTACCCGGTATTAAGCCTGAAGGTCGGGTCCGCATTCATTACAAGGAAACGTTAATTACGTTTACCGATGGCGAAAAGGTCACTCTTAGGCGACCGACAGTTTCTATTGATCAATTAGCCTACGGCCCACTGCATCCAAACACGCAGTTATCAGCTCGAATTGCACCCGCTATGATTGGCTTGGGTTTACTCGAAGCCATCCCGGAATCACGATTAAAACAACTTGCTGATCCCAAAGATGCTAACAGTGATGGTATTTCTGGAAAGTTAAATCGCGTATGGGATATACAGCAGCAAAAGTTAGTCGTTGGGCGCTTTGGCTGGAAAGCCGGGCAACCAACACTAGAGCAACAAAATGCTGCTGCATTTAATGGCGATATAGGTATTACCTCGACCTTGTTTCCCAATGAATCCTGCAGCCCCAAACAGCAGGAATGCCTGGCAATTCAGGAAAAAGAGATAGAAGTTAGCCCGCATATTTTGGGACAAGTGACCTTTTATACCCGCAATCTTGCCGTCCCAGCTCGAAGGAAGCCAACTGATCCGCAAATACTTCAGGGGCAGCAATTATTCCATCAAATAGGCTGCGCCTCCTGCCATACACCGCAACATACTACCGCAGAAGACTACCCCTTAGCCTGGCTGGCAGATCAAACCATTCATCCCTATAGCGATCTATTACTGCACGATATGGGAGATGCTTTGGCGGATAATAGCCGAGAGTTTGCCGCCAGTGGCCGTGAGTGGCGTACACCACCTTTATGGGGTATTGGTTTAACCAAGACGGTTAGCGGCCATGAAAGTTATCTGCACGATGGCAGAGCCCGAAACCTGCAGGAAGCCATTTTGTGGCATGGTGGTGAAGCTGATAAGTCCCGCAAACACTATAAAAGGCTGAGCAAAGAAGATCGGCAAGCCGTTTTGGCGTTTTTAAGGGATCTATAAACCAGGGGGCTGTAAACAAAGGGATCTGTAAACAAGCTATGTTAAACTACTACCCTTGATATCTAATAGCGCTGTAATCATTATGCTCCGCCAGAATTTAATAACAAAACTTGTTGCAGTAGCTGCTGCTTTTTTAATCAGCGCCTGTTCAACAAAAACACCAGAACAGGTCTTTTTGCAGCAAGTTACAGAACAGCAAATCATTCCAGGTTACCAGACATTTGCCAGCAATACACAACATCTGGCCAATAGCCTTAGCCTTTACTGTTCAGAAAATCTACAACAAGAGCAGTTTAAACAAGCCAAGCAGCAATGGCGTAACACCATGGATAGCTGGCAATCTATACAAGCTATTCAATTTGGTCCCATTCAAGAGAACAACCTGGGTTGGGAATTGCAGTTCTGGCCAGATAAAAAGAACCTGATTGCTAAAAAGAACAAAGGCCTCTTATTAGAGGATAGCGAACTGAGCGACGAGCGCCTGCAAAAAGCCAGTGTGGTAGTGCGTGGATTACCTTCACTCGAATTCCTTTTGTTCGATCCAAAAGCCTTAAGTTACGGTGACCAGCAGCGTCGATGTGATCTTATGCAGGGCATTGCCAAGCATTTGGTTAATGTAACCCATAAACTGCATCAACAATGGCAAACCGAACACGCCCAGTTGTTAATGAACCCAGGGACTGAAAACCCGCTATATCCAGAAGATAAACAAGCGATAGCCGTCGTACTGGATAGCTTCCTAAGCAGTGTTGAAGTCATCAAAGACCGCAAGCTGGGACAGGCATTGGGGCTAAAAGCTCGCAAGCAACACATTAATCCTTACTTGCTGGAATCCTGGCGCTCACAGCATTCACTGGAAAATATTCGCCACAACATTTCTGCGGTGAAAACGTTAATGGAAACCGGAGGGTTTAGTGCTTACCTGAATAGTCAGGGGCAACAAGCACTTAATCTAAAAATCACTCAGTCCCTGGAAACGGTTTACACCGATTTACATAAAACGGATAAAACCCTATTTATAAATTTAGGCGAGGGTGAAGCAGAACAATGGCAGGCGGTCGTCAAGCAACTTGGCCCATTGATTCAATTGCTTAAGCATGACTTACCCGCTGCATTAAATATTCAACTGGGTTTTAATAATAACGATGGTGACTAAAGGGTTTTCTCGCCGTCAATTACTGGTAGCGCTTGGCCTCACATCGGCAGGTGTTGCAGTGGGGATGAACTACCACGCCTTTGTAGGTAGTACCTCATCAGAAAATATAGACGGGGTTTTACTGTCTGCTTACAGCACCCCGGAAGGCAAACATTTTGTTGCTGGTTTAACCCCTATGGGTAAAAAGTTATTCGCTATCAATATTCCGCAGCGCGCCCACGACAGTTTATTTTTACCCGTTAGCCAGCAAGCTATTTTCTTTTCGCGTCGCCCTGGTAACACCCTGTATATCGTCAACGTCAATACAGGTGAGTTGCAGCACAAGATTGAGTGCCCAGCAGGGCGCCATTTCTATGGACACGGCTGTAACTCTACCGATGGCCGCTACCTGTTTACCACGGAAAATGCCTATACCCAACAGCCCGGAAAGTCACAGCAGGGCGTAATCGGCATTTACGATATTACCGATAATTTTCGTCGTGTAAGTGAAATCAGCAGTTATGGAATTGGTCCACACCAATTGGGCCAACTTAGTGACGGTAAAACACTAGTCGTCGCTAACGGCGGAATTCTTACCCATCCATTACGTGGACGGGAAAAACTAAACCTCGATACCATGCAGCCGTCATTGGCTTATATCGATAGCGGCAGTGGCGTATTGGTCGATCAGTTTTTCCCCGAGCACCACCAGCAGAGTATCCGTCATCTGGATATAGGTCCGGATGATACTGTGGTAGTCGGACTACAGTTCCAAGGAAGTAAAGAGCAAATCCTGCCTTTGGCCTATCGTCATAACGGCGAAGATAAACTGCAACCCTTACAGGCAGATACGGCAACCTGGCAGCAACATCAGCAATATATTGCAAGCGTCTGTATCGATAACAGCGGCCAACGCCTGGTCATAAGTTCTCCGCGAGGAGGTATTGCCAGCTGCTGGAACTTAACCAGTAATCGTTTGATAAGCATCAATAGTCAGCGCGATGGGGCAGGGGTAGCTTTTAATCCTACAGCCAATGCTTTTGTTCTTAGCAATGGCCAGGGGCAGCTAACCAGTTTGCAAGCGGATAACTACCAACGTCAGGCTGAACATAGTTACTTCTTTAAACAGCATATTTGGGATAACCATCTGCATTTGTATTCACCAGGCTGATAACCATACAAACCTGCAGAACCATTAAGAGTAAATCCATGAGTATTGATCGTCGTTCGTTTTTAAAGAACAGCCTTGTCGCAGGACTGGGGCTAGCCGCCACCAGCTGCATGCCTATAGCCCGACTGGAATCCACAGACGATTATCACTACACATTGACGTTGGAAGAAGCCAGCTTCGAACTGATTCCCGGCACTCAAACGCCGGGCAAAGGGTTTAACGGTCAGTTTCCCGCACCGATTATTAAGGGCAAGCAGGGTAGACCGATAACCATTACCGTTATTAACAAACTGCAAGAGCCTACAACTATTCACTGGCACGGTATTCGTATCGATATCGCGATGGATGGCGTGCCGTTTTTAACGCAAAAGCCCATCATGCCCGGTGAAACCTTTGTTTATCATTTTACACCACCGGATGCAGGCACCTTTTGGTATCACCCTCATGTCAACAGCCTTATGCAGCTGGGTAAAGGTCTGGCAGGATTACTGATCGTAGAGGAGGCCGAAAATCCACAATTTACCCCAGATGATTTTGCAGCTGATCTACCCTTAATTTTAAAAAACTGGCACCTAAATGATGACGGTTCATTTAGCGAGTTAAGTATTCCACGTTATGCGGCTCGAATGGGTACGCCGGGAAATTATGAAACCATTAACGGCCTACATAAGCCTGTATTCGATGTGCCCGCTAACAGTTGGATAAGATTGCGTTTCGCCAATATTGATAACACCCTGGTTTACAAGTTGCGCATCAAAAATCAGCCCGCGTTTGTGGTCAGTATCGACGGCAATCCAATTGCAGAACCCAAGCCATTAAAAGACCACCCCTTGGGCGCGGGCATGCGAGTCGACATTGCGTTACTGACGCCAGATGCAGGTCAGGAGATTGTGGTGGAAAACGGTAAAGGTCGCTTATTCTTTAGTTATATGCGTTTGCGCACTATTGAGTCTGACAAACAGCAATCCAAGGCCTCACTTGCAACGATTCCACGCCTACCGCTAAACCCCATTCCAGAGCCGGATTTGGAGAATGCCGAAACTCTGAAGTTTGTCTTCGAATGGGAAGGCGCAGTAACCCCCGTATCACATAACGGTAAAACCCATCACAAGTTCTGGACCATTAACCGACGGGCCTGGGAGGGTATGTCTGCCAACAATATTCCGGAACCTTTGGCCAGGTTAGAGCTTGGCAAAACCTATGTCTTTGACCTTAAAAACAACACCCCTCATGGTCATCCCATTCATTTGCACGGCTTTATGTTTAAAGTGATCAAATCCAATAAAAAGCGTATTGATCCGTTTTATGCTGATACCGTACTCATGGAGAAAAATGAAAGGGTCAAAATTGCCTTTGTTGCCGACAACCCCGGTCGCTGGATGTATCACTGCCATGTGATCGAGCATATGAAAACCGGCTTAATGGGTTATATCGAGGTCTCTTAGGCTAAAAATGCCGCAAAAAGGCGAGTTTCATTAGAATTTCTACTCAACTGTAAATGGATTTACAGTTTCCACTCTTTCCGAGTCTTACTATGCTTACACAAAGCAAAGGAGAGAGAAGATGAGTACTAATGAAATCCTCATGAACCAGGAAGCCGGCCTGTTTTCCATGCCGGAATTTGCCAGCAAGGAGGAGGAGCGCGCAGACCGTAAAACCCGACTTGTTGCCGCCTACCGCCTGTTTGCCAAGTTTGGCTTTGAGGAAGGCGTAGCAGGACATATCACTGTTCGTGACCCCATCCTCACCGACCATTTTTGGGTAAACCCTATGGGCGTACCCTTCGGCCATATCACTCAGGACAGCCTGTTGCTGGTCAACCATGACGGCGAGGTTGTAGAGGGGCGTGGCATGCTCAATGGCGCCGCATTTACTATCCATTCCCATATTCACGCCGCAAGACCAGATATCGACGCTGCAGCGCACTGTCATGCGGTCTACGGTAAAGCCTGGTCCTCTCTGGGCCGCCTGCTGGATCCCATTACTCAGGATGCTTGTGCCTTCTATGAAGACCACGTGCTGTTCGATGATTTCACCGGTGTTGTGCTGGATATGAGCGAAGGCGAGCGTTTAGCCAAGGCGCTAGGTGATAATAAAGCCGCCATTCTGCGTAACCACGGATTGTTAACCGTCGGTAAAACCATTGATGAAGCGGCCTGGTGGTATATCACTATGGAACGTACCTGCCAGGCCCAACTTATGGCCGAAGCAGCAGGCAAGCCGGTGTTGATTGATCACGACCATGCCAAAAATACCTATAACACCGTAGGTAGCTCTGAGGTGGGTTGGTATATCTTCCAAACCCTGTACCAAAAGATTACCCGCGAGCAGCCGGATATTCTGCAGGGGTAAGACCTGCTAAGCTACACAAGGAGGTGTGGCGAACGCAACAAATAAGGTGCAAGAATGGACGATGACCTTCAGCTCCTGATAGACCTTCATAAAGGCGAATACCGACAGGGCCCGGGAGCCGATCAAGAAACCGAAAAAGCAATAAGACTTGCCAATATCGATCCCAAGACTCCCTATAACATAGCCGATATTGGCTGTGGCACAGGAGCCTCAACTCTCACACTTGCCCGTACTCTGAACTGCGAGATTACTGCGGTCGATTTTCTGGATCAATTTCTGGAAGAGCTACAACGTAGAGCGGAGCAAGAAGGTGTTGCCAACAAAATTTCCACACTCTGTGCATCAATGGACAGCCTTCCATTTGACCCCGAATCATTCGATATCATCTGGTCTGAAGGTGCCATCTACAACATTGGTTTTAAGCAGGGCATATCTGACTGGTTACAATACCTGAAACCTGGTGGTCTTTTGGTCGTATCAGAAATTTGCTGGATAACTGCGGAGCGCCCTAAAGAAATCGAAGACTATTGGAATAACCAATACTCAGAGATAGCTACGGCTTCAGCCAAAATACGTCAGCTGGAAGAGGAGGGTTATTCACCCGTAGGTTATTTTATACTACCGGAACACTGTTGGTTGGATAATTACTATTATCCGATAGAACGAAGCTTTGAAAGTTTTCTACAGCGCAACAATAACTCCAAAGCTGCACAAGAAATTGTTGAACCAGAAAAAGAGGAAATCGAGCTATACGAGAAATATAAACGCTATTATAGCTACGGCATGTATATCGCCAGAAAACCATCCAATTAACGTCTATAGCTACAGCTTATTCTACTTGTAAGTTGACCAGCTTTTCCTTTGCAAACTTTGCAGCAGCATCTTTAAAAGATGTCTCGTCGGTAATGCCTTCGATAGCTTTAGCTACGTGATTATCTAAAGCCAGCCCCCAGGTATTAATCATACACGCCAGAATAACGTACATCCCCTGAATGGCAATAACATCCATAATTTGTGCCGTAGAAAGGTGTTGACTAATTCGTTGGCCAACCTCTGGGGATAGGCCATGATTAACGATTAACTCATCCACTGCACGCAAAAGGCTTGCATCTTTATTGGACCAGTTTTCATCCAGGTTATAGTCCAAAACTCGCAGTATATCCTGCTGAGTCAAACCGCAACGCAAACCACGATCAACGTGAGATCCCCACTCGTACCAGGCTTGCATATGTACAGAGACGCGCAGAATAACCAACTCCCCCAAGCGTTTGCCCAAAGTGCCGCCATCAACAGAGTGATTGCGAAAGTTCCACCAGGCATTAAGAAGCGTGGGGTTGTTGGCCATAAGCTGGTGTACATGTATGGGCTTGCCATTCATATCACGAACAACCCCTTGTAATTCTTCTGGCCACAGGCTGGTAGGCAGGGGGGCAACATGGCGAGCTTCAAGCTGTTCTGTCATAGTTTACTGACCTGGCGTTATGTTAAGCAGAAAATTTAAAACCAGTGTATTAAATTCGGTCGGCTGTTCCATATTGCTTAGGTGGGCTGCATTTTCAATAACCGCAAATTGCGCATTGGGGGTAAGTTTTGTGTTGTCTGCCATTTCTTCAGGGTGTGGCCCATCTTGCGCACCAACAAGATAAAGCGTCGGTGTTTTAATGTTATTGAGGCTGCGCTTGTAATCAAGACTTTTAAGTGCCATAGCACAACCAAGGTATCCAGTTTCAGGTGTTGCAGCGATCATATCGGCAACTGCACCAATCAGATTCGGATCATTGACGATTTTATCTTTGGTAAACCAGGTTTGTAGCGTCATATCAACAACGGCATCCATACCACCAGAGTTTACCGCGATAAGACGTTTATCCCACATATCCTGGAAGAAAGCAGGTGCATCAAGGCGACAGTCGCAGGCCACCAAGGATAGTAATCGTTGCGGTGCTTTTAAGGCTATTCCCACACCGGTCATACCGCCCATCGACAACCCCACAAAATGACTGCGCTCGATATCCAGTGCATTCCACACAGCAAGAACATCATCAACCAGCTCATCCATACTGTAAGGGATTGCTGGAATATCGCTATTGCCGTGACCACGAGCATCAATTAGCAACACACGGAAGTGCTGTGTTAAAGCTGCCAGCTGTGGCTCCCACATGCGCATGTCGGTAGCCAGTGAGTGAGCCAAAGTGACTACAGGTTTTTCGGCAGAGCCAAGTAACTGATAATTGATCGATAGGTTTCCGGCCTTTATCAGCTGTTTCTTGTTATTCATTCAGGCAGTGCTCGCAGTTAGAGGTAAGGTTTTATTAACTGGCGATTGCCAATTCGGAGAGTTTTCCACGATGAAATACCAGTGGATGGTTTTCAGTTTTATGGATGCGTTTGATTTCACCCATATACACTTCATGATCACCGCCTTCGATTAACTTATAGGTTTCACACTCAAAGGCTACAAGCACATCATCCAAGACCGGTACACCTTTGTAGCCTTCAGACCAGTTAACATCGGCGAACTTGTCATCTGACGGGCGTGCGAACTGCATGCACAGATCACCCTGATCATGACGAAGAATATTGATTGCAAAAGCGCCATGCCCCCTAAACGCCTGGATGCTTGGCGATGTATTTACCAGACTCCATAAAACAAGCGCAGGCTCCAGGGAAACAGAGCTGAAGGAGTTAATCGTCAGGCCAACAGGGCGACCATCTTCACCAATGGTGGTAACAATGGCTACGCCAGTAGGAAAACTACCGAGCGCATCGCGAAGTACTAACGGGGTGATTTGTTCACCCTCTAAAGACTGTACGGTATTAGACATGGGGCTATCCTCGAAAATTACTCGATAAAGGCTAGCCGGTTTGACCCATCAGAACAATTAATATTAAATTATGTTAAGCATCAGAATATCTGATCAAGCTGCAGAAGACACATCTGGAGGTCATAAATGAAACTTCAACAGCTGCGTTATTTTGTCGCCGTTTATGAGATGGGCTCTATAACCGCCGGCGCAGAGCGGGCCAACGCTACTCAATCTGGCATCTCCATGCAGATTAAGGACCTGGAAGAACGCCTTGGCGGGCCTCTGTTTGAACGTAATGCTGGCGGAGTCATTGCCACCACACTGGGGCGCAGATTCTACGATCATGCCACAGCCATCCTCAGGCGAGTCACCGAAGCAGAGCAGGATATAAAATCATTGGCTGGTGAAGTTACCGGTGAATTGCGCATTGGCCTCATGCCCACTTTTACTCGCTCGATCCTGCCGCCAGCATTAATCCGCTTCTCTGAGCAGTATCCATTGGTTAAAACACGCGTGATTGAGGCCTACAGCGCCCAACTGACCCGTGAAGTGATTGAGGGCGAATTGGATTTTGCCATTGTCCCCAGTGAGGCTCATAGACAAGGTGAAATGACCCGTAACCAGTTTATGGCCAGCGACCAGGAGTTTCTGGTATCAGCTGCAGGCCAGCCATTCACTCATATGCAAGCCGTAGATCTTAGCGAGCTGGAGCCGTTGAAATTGGTTTTACCCGGCCCCGAAAATGCTCGCAGAGCCAAAATTGATGCCTACCTAAAAACCCACAATATCAAGGTCGAAGCCATCATGGAGCTTGACGCTATGTTAGGTACCCTTGAGCTTGTGGCTCACTCAGAGTGGAAAACGATTCTGCCAGGCATACTGTGTAAAGCCGATGAATCGGGCTTGGCTCGACAAATTAACCCCCTAAACGGAGCGCCGCTAAAAGTCGATTATATGATGATCGAACCCAACGATAGCTGCTTGTCGCCGGGGGCATCACTGTTTTCTGAGATGCTAAAACAAGAGCTGGAAAGCCAGATTCACTGGCATAACCTGGATTAACCTTGCTACCCATCATCAGGTTTCCTGATTCCAAGCATCAGAAAATATAACTTTTTCTTCTGCCTTATCTTTTGCAGGATAGTTAGCAATATATCCCCGATAAAGGCAGAGCATTATGGATTTATCATTTTTCACCATGCCCATCCATCCGGTGGGCAAACCTGTTGCACAAAGCATCAAAGAAGACAGGGAAGCCTTTATCCTGGCCGACCAACTGGGTTACAAAGAAGGTTACTGTGGTGAGCACACAACAGACCTGGCTGAAGTAATTACATCTACCGTCGCTTTTATGGCAAGTCTGGCCTATGAAACCAAGAATATTCGCTTGGGTACCGGCACAGTAAACCTGCCTAACTCTCACCCTGCACGTATTGCCGCTGAAGTTGCCATGCTTGACCATATGCTGGAAGGTCGCCTGAACTTTGGCATTTCCCCCGGTGGACTGATGTCCGATGCGGAAGTGTTTGGTAACCTGGAAAAAGATCGCAATGCCATGTTTGTTGAATGCATCGACATGGTTTTGGATATCTGGAACGGTGAAGCACCCTATAATCTAAAAGGTGAGTATTACGAAGTTAGTACCGAGCGCACCATGATGCCGGAGATTGGTCAGGGCTCCATTATCAAGCCCTACCAGGATCCACACCCGCCGATTGTTGGAACTGCGGTTGCACCTTTCTCAGCGGGTGTTACCGCCATGGCCGCGCGCGGCTGGGAACCCATAACCGCTAACTTCCTGATGCCACAGTGGGCCAAAAGCCATTGGCCAAAATATGTAGAAGGGTGTGAGCAGGGCGGCCGTGTTGCTGACCCGGTGAACTGGCGCGTAGCAAAAAACATTTGTGTCGCTGATGATATGAAAACTGCAGAGCGTTATGCCCGCGGCGAAAACAGCCCCTATGTACTTTACTACCGACAATTGTTAACCAAGTTAAAAGCCGGCGGCCGCCTGAATCTGTTTAAAGAAGACCAGAGCATGCCAGACAGTGATGTCACTCTGGATTACGTACTGGATAAACTGGTGATCTACGGTGATTCCGCCAGTGTTGCCGATCAGGTATTGGAGTTCCGCGATTATATCGGTGACTTTGGTCAGCTGGTTTATGCCGGTCACGACTGGACCGATTACGATCTTGGCCGTCGCTCTATGATATTGATGGCCGAAGAAGTTATGCCGCGCGTCAATGACGCGATCAAAGGTTAACTCTACGTTTAAAAGGGCACTAAGCTTTAGCAGGTAGCGAGTCAATGAATCAGTTAAACACTCACAAGGTTAAACGCTGTAGGCTCCTACTTGCTGCTTTTTTCTTGTTACTGGTTTCTGCTGTTAGTCGAGCAGAAACCTTTGAGCTCACCATGGCATCAAGCCATCCCACCACCTTACCCTGGGTAGGTGTACTTTCAACGCACGTGGTAAAAAATACCAATACTCGCCTGGAACAAATGGGGTCAGAAGACAGGGTAGAGTGGATTGAAAGCTATGGCGGCGCCTTATTCGGTTACAAAAACACCCTGGAAGCGGTAGAAGATGGTATTACTGATGCGGGTTGGGTAGGCACGCTTTGGGAAGAATCCAAAATGCCCTACCAAAGCATTACCTACTACACACCGTTTGTGATTGATAGCTTGCCACTACTCATGAACATCATGAACGATCTGCAGGTAAAAATTCCCGAATTTCAACGCGCCTGGGAAAAACGCAACATGGTGTTTTTGGGTTCATCCGGTGTAGAAACCTATCACTTGGTCACAAATTTTCCTGTTAATTCTATAGATGACCTTAAGGGACGCAAAATAATTGCTCCGGGCCCTTCAGGCAATTGGATCAACGCGTTAGGTGCTGTTCCTGTAAATGGCGCCTTACCCACTTACTACAACCAAATTCAAACCGGTATTGCTGACGGCGTTGTCACCATTATTACCGGATACTACCCCAATAAACTCTACGAAGTCGCTCCCTACGTGACCAAGATTGGTTTGGGAAGTCAGTTCCTTGGCGCATTCGCCATTAATCGCGACAGTTGGAACAAACTATCTGATGATGTTCGCCAGGTATTGAGTGAGCTCGGTACAGAGTATTCACGCATACACGCTGAAGAAGTTGAACGTCGCTACCACAATTTCCTGGCTGAGCTTGCAAAGCAGCCAGAAGTCAACATCCACGAACTGTCAGCAATGGAGAAACAGCGCTGGATTAACAGCCTGCCCAATATCGTCGGTGTGTGGGCAGATCACCTGGATGGCGGTCCTCGCGTATTAAATACCTATATGCAAGCCGTAAGAGATGCCGGAGTTACCCCAGGCCGTGACTGGGATAAAGAATAAACGTATTAAAACAACGATAAAGCGCATTCAGTAATAGCAGCGGTAGACTGCAAGATGCGCAACACAACAATAGCCAAAAACCGCTTAGCCGATCAGATATCGTCTGACGCAAAGCAGGGTAGAAACATAGAAGTAGAGCGATGTTAAAAACGCAAGCGACTGTGCCAGAGTCCAATCCATGGCTATGGCAACTGTATCAACACTTTACGGGATTTACCGGCATTATGGCCGCCACAGCGACACTGTGGATATTTGTATTGATGTTTTTAATCTGCGCCGATGTATTCGGCCTGGCGCTTTTCTCATCCCCTATTTACGGTGTTGTTGAAGTTACAGAGCAATCCATTGTCGCTGTTGTTTTTATGCAGCTGGCGCACGCACTGCATAACGGCCGACTAACCCGTGCCGATTTTCTTATTAATGGTCTTGAGCAAAACAACCCCTTTGCCGCCCACACGCTAAACCTGTTGTACAGCTTATTTGGTGTTATCGTTTTTGGCGTTATAAGCGCCGAAGTGTTACCCGAATTTATATCCGCCTGGACTGATAACGAATATTTCGGCAGCCAGGGCATTTTTACGGCGCCAATGTGGCCGGTAAAACTTTTAGTCGTGATAGGCTCCGGCTGCACCGCTATCGAATTTAGCTTTCAAGCGATTAAACGCCTGCAAATCTTATTTGGCAATTATTCAGACGAACTTCTCGACAAAAGAAAACCAAAGGGGTGGTGGGCCATCGCTCTGGTATCCTTTGCCATAATTGCGCTGGCTTACTATTTATCTCTGGATATAAGCCGTGTTGAAATTGGCATCGCCATTATCCTGGCCCTTTTAGTTGCCATTTATATGGGCATGCATATTACCGTCGCGCTTTGTATTCTGGCGATGGTCGGTATTTGGATGCTGCGTGACAATCCCGCAGTCGCCATGAGCGCGATAAAAACCGCAGCAACCGGCACCATCGATAAATTTGATTTCGGCGTTGTACCCTTATTTGTATTGATGGGTATGTTGGTTGATGTAACCGATATTGGTCGCGATGCTTACAAAGTTGCGGCTTGGGCATTGCGCCGTGTGCTTGGCGGCCTTGGTATTGCCACAGTTGCTGCCAATGCTATTTTTGCATCGGTTACCGGTATTTCTATTGCGTCTGCGGCGGTTTTCTCACGCGTCTCAGTGCCACAGATGGTAGCCAATGGCTATACCGCAAAATTTGCCGCCGGTACCGTTGCCGGGTCATCCGTATTGGGCATGTTAATCCCACCCAGTTTGCTGCTTATTGTTTATGGTTTCGTTAGCGAAACGTCAGTGGGTAAAATTTTTATTGCCGCCATTATTCCCGGCATCTTGTTGGCGACAGTCTTTGCCGTAACCATCATTTTACTCGCCAAATTCAAGCCAGACTTTGTCGGCGAGAATCTTAACGAGGAGGGCATGGAAGAAGAAACCCTCAAATCCTGCCTGCAAAAAGTCTTTCCAATTGTCACCCTGATATTTATTGTGTTGGGCGGTATCTATTTTGGCTGGTTCACACCCACACAAGCCGGTGCAGTAGGGGCCTTAACTGCCCTTATTATTGCCCTGTTACGCCGCACTCTGGATTTTAAAACCCTCTGGCGTGTACTAAAAGAAACGGCGCAGGTATCGGTAACCATTCTTTCCCTGATTCTGGCAGCAGGCGCATTTACCAAGATGCTGACCATGTCCACAATACCTAGCCAGATGGTGGACTTTATTACCTATCTAGACCTGAATCTGTGGACCTTTATGATCGCTTATCTGCTGATTGTGATTGTTATGGGCATGTTCCTGGATTCCACATCCATCATCCTGATTATCGTGCCGCTGGTACTGGCGGTGGTTGATCAACTGGGCACATCAATCATAGGGCAGGATATTCGTATCTGGTTTGGTATTGTTACGGTGATTGCCGTAGAGATTGGCTTGTTAACGCCGCCGTTTGGCCTGACGGTATATGTTGTTAAAGCCAGCCTGGAAGATGTACGTTGTTCGTTGAATGATATCTTTATGGGGACTATCCCATACGCGTTGGCCATGCTGGCGGTAACACTGATACTCATTTTCTTTCCGCAGTTGAGCTTAATGTGGTTCTAATGCAGAGAGGGCTATCAGAACAATGCAAGTCGATTCCCTTGGTAGCTTCATGGAAGGTGCACATAGTAGAGATTTCATAGGGTGTTTTATCCCTGTAAAACAGGGTGTAAAGCCAATATCTGTTAACATACGCAATTTAACATAATATACATTATGCGAATCAATAAACATAACATCTTATATGAGAACCTTCAGCTCCCCTCAGGCTTTTTACCCTTAAAACAAAGCTTAAATCTAAGGCGTCTCGTCCAAAATGCTAAACGAGATAAATGTAGTCAGCAGCCCTATACCGATAGTTACCGGCAGCAACGGAAACGCCAACATAACTATGCCGGAACTGATCCATAGGCTTTTAACGATTTGAACTTTCTTGCGGTATTTCTTGGTGAAACGTCGACGATGGAAATGATCAGACTGAGGCTTGTCGATAGTTAACCAGGCTGGGCGCCAGATATGATGGAAAAGCTGCCAGTAAAACTTAATAAGGGCTTTGATCACAGCAAGACCTATACATTCAAATTTCCGTTATTTTCAGTATAGGTCTTGCTGATTGCTTTGCCTGAGGCTTTACCCAATTCAGGCTAAATTGGCACTCAAACCAGCGTTATGATGCCGGCTCACGCATAGTGACAAATTCTTCAGCGGCTGTTGGATGGATACCAATGGTGTGATCAAAGTCAGCCTTGGTTGCGCCAGCTTTCATGGCAATAGCAATACCCTGAATAATTTCACCGGCATCCGCCCCCACCATATGACAGCCAACCACCCTATCTGTTGCTTGATCAACTATCAACTTCATAAAGGTGCGCTCTTCAAGACCACTTAGCGTGTGTTTCATATGCTTAAAGCTGGTCTTGTAGATGGTAACGTCGCCTTGTTCACGTGCTTCAGCTTCCGTATAGCCTACAGTCGCAATATTCGGCTGACAGAATACAGCTGTTGCGATATTGCTGTAATCAACTTCGCGTGGCGTATCGGTATACAGGGTTTGGGCTAATGCCATGCCTTCGGCCAACGCTACCGGCGTTAACTCCATCCCACCGGTTACATCACCTAAGGCATAAATTGAAGGCTCTGCGGTTTGATACTGATCGTTAACCTGGATATAACCCTTTTCATCAACCTGTACTTGGGTATTTTCCAGGCCAAGGCCATCAATTTTCGGGCGGCGGCCAGTAGCTGCCATAATGCAGTCAACGGTGCGTTCTGAACCGTCGGTTAAGATAGCCTTAAGCTTGCCATTATCAAGCTTTTCCACAGATTCAATATTGGTATTGAACTGCAGTTTGAGACCTTTTGCTGCAATTTGTTCGGCCACAAATTCACGCACATCATCGTCAAAGCCGCGAAGGAACATAGGGCCGCGGTAGATCAGCTCAGTGTTAGCGCCCAAACCATGGAAAATACCGGCAAATTCAACAGCAATATAACCACCACCCAGCACCAGGACATCTTCCGGGAATTCCTCCAGATAGAAGGCTTCATTGGAACTGATAATATGTTCCTTGCCAGGGATATTGGGAATGGACGGCCAGCCACCTACAGCAACAAGGATACGCTCAGCACTGTATTGTTTACCGGCTACCTCAACGGTATGGCCATCAACTACTGTCGCTCGGCCTTCGATAATCTCAACATTGGCGTTACTGAGTATATTGCCGTAGATACCATTAAGGCGCGTAATCTCTGCGGTTTTATTGTCACGCAGGGTTGGCCAGTTAAATTTGGCCTCATCAATGGTCCAGCCGAAACCGGCAGCCGCCTCAATTTCTTCACTGACATGGGAACCGTATACAAATAGTTTTTTAGGTACACAACCCACATTGACACAGGTTCCGCCCAGGCGCCCTTCTTCTGCTACGGCTACACGTGCACCGTACTGGGAAGCCATACGGCTGGCGCGAACGCCGCCAGAGCCTGCGCCAATAACAAACAAGTCGTAATCGTATGATGAATCATTACTCACAGTTGTACCGCCATTCAGTTATTTGTCAGGGCGCTAGTGTACTGCGTCGAAGCCCAGGAAAAAAGCTATAGCTACAGTAAATTAAAGCAATGGAACAGCACGATATAAAGCTATAACCAAAGAGACTAAACCGAGGTGTCTATACTGGGCTGGTCGGGGTTGTTGCGCCGCCGATCACGCCCGGAACGCATGTCTACGAGGGGCTTCTCTGACTTGTGCCGGCGATCTTTCTTGCGCCGGTCTGAGACAGGGTCAAAGCTTTTTTGAGAAAGCTGCTTGGAAATCCCCACGCTCACAGGCCGGGTTTTGGTTTTATTAGCAGCCTTGGTCGAGATTGTTGGGGGTACTGTAGGTCCAATATTAACCATAATTACCTCCTTAACAGGTGAAGATGAGCCTTTTTGCCTCCTACTTATAAACAATATCGGCTTGGGGGCCGCTCCCTTGAGAAGCGGCGCTTATAAACTGTGCGATTAAACGCGGAATTGTGACGCTACGCGCTGTAACTGATCTGCCAGGCCTTGCAGCGAGGTACTGAGGCTAGCCACCTTCTCTGTGCTCTGCTCAGCGATTTGAGAGGAGTCACGCATGGTGATCACGTTTTGCTGAATAGAATTAGCAAAGTTCTGCTGTTCCTCAGTGGCACTGGCAATCTGCTGGTTCATATCGGTAATGGACGTCACTTTGGTCGTAATCGCATCCAGCGACGCCCCAGTAGCACCGGCCTGATCCACACTGCGCTGAGCCTGCTCTTTACCCTGCTCCATCACGGATACCGCCGATTGCGCAGCTGTTTGCAGCTGCTCGATCACATTCTGAATTTCGTGGGTGGACTCTTGTGTACGTGACGCCAGGGTACGCACCTCATCAGCAACCACGGCAAAACCACGCCCCTGTTCACCGGCACGGGCGGCCTCAATTGCAGCGTTAAGTGCAAGCAGGTTGGTTTGCTCCGCAATCCCCTTAATAACATCCAAAATGCTGCCAACACTTTCTGTATCGGACTCCAGCTTCACAATAACCTCAGCGGCGCGCTCTACTTCTGCGGCCAGATCATTAATAGAAGTGACAGTACTTTGTACGATGGAGAGGCCCTCTTTGGCCTCACTGTCCGCATCACCTGCTGCCTGAGCAGCTGAACCGGCGTTTTCGGCTACCGCGGTAACACTGCGCAGCATATCGTCCATCGCATTGGAAACCAGTCCTGATGAATGGCTTTGCTCTGTAGCTGCACGAGAGGTTTCAGAAGATACGCTGTTGAGCTGCTGGGCAACATCGCCCAGTGGCGATATAACCTGAATAACATCGCCGATAGTGCTGTGAAGCTTCTCGACAAATACATTAAACCAACGCACCAGGTCACCCAGTTCGTCGTTACTGCTCTGATCCAGACGAGAGGTTAAATCCCCTTCCCCTTGGGCAATATCGCGCAAGGAATCGGCAATTTGGTTGATGCTATTGGTTACCATCACCGCAATACTGATTGAGATAATCAGCGTCAAAGCTACGGTAATCAAACCAATGACCAGACCCACCTTGAGGTTGCTCGCTTCTGTTTCAACAGAAAGGTTTACCGTTTTAATAAAGCTCTGATGACTGCTATCACGGAAGTCTTTCAGTGATTTTGCCAATCGCTCATCGGCAACTCGTTTGTTTTCCGCTACTTCGGCAATACGGCTAAAGTCCATGGTGCCGTTGATCATATTCTGCGTCAGATCAAATGAGATTTTGGTGTAGTCACTCAGATTGTTTTTAATTGTCTGGATATTACTGGACTGGTCGGATTGCAGAGAGGATTGTTTGGTCAGGTTATCTTCGATCTGGTTGGCCATACGCCGCGCATTATCGAGCATGTCCTGCTCACCGGTACTGGCCGCACTGGTCATCAACTCATTCATCCGCTCGTGCATAACGATATTGCTGTTAGCTAATTCGAGTACGGGGAAATAGGTGTTTTTTATCTCTTCCAGACGATCAGCATTTTTAGCTCCGGAATTAACAATAAACATCAAAAACAATACAAAACCCAGAATGGCCACTGCCGGGATCAGCAGGATTTTGTATTTCATGCTTAGGTTGCTTAACCAGGTCATAGTTTACCCCGTCAACTGACGCTTTAATTCTTCTTTATACAGCATAGCTAAACATCGCTAGCTTGCTAATAACCACACAAGAAAAGTGCCACGCTTAATAGCTTTATGATCTAAAAAAGCGCTGGCGAGCTATTCTCTGTAAGTATCGGCAATAAAAGCGGCAGCTTTAATAGAATTAAGGGAAGAGTTTGGCGCCACGGCCGGGCGCCAGAAGGGATAATGTCGAGCTTAACCGAACCAGGATAACTTCTCATGCAGGGAGACGACATCACCCACAATCAGTAACGTTGGTGCATGGACTTCTTGCGCAGCAATGGTGCCTGGCAGGGAGCTCAAATCAGCACAGAAGACACGTTGATCCTCACGCGTGCCCTTTTCGATCAGCGCTGCTGGTGTCTGTGGGCTACGGCCAGCCTTGATTAAGCCGTCACAGATTGCTGGCAAGCCTTTTAACCCCATGTAAAACACCAGGGTCTGGCTCGGCTCTACCAATTCAGACCAGTTCATATTGATCGTATTGTCACGCAGATGACCAGTGATAAATCTCACCGACTGAGCATGATCACGATGAGTCAACGGTATACCGGCGTAACTGGCACAACCAGAGGCCGCAGTAATTCCCGGCACAACCTGAAATGGCACACTGTTTTCAGCCAGCAGCTCGATTTCCTCTCCGCCGCGACCAAAAATAAACGGATCACCGCCTTTTAAGCGCAAGACACGCTTACCCTGCTTGGCCAAATCAACCAACATTTGATTGATTTCACCTTGCGGTACTGCATGCTTGTCACGCTTTTTACCGACATAAATTAGGTCAGCATCTCGGCGCACCAGATCCATGACACCTTCAGACACCAGCCGATCATAGAGTACAACTTCGGCCTGCTGCATCAAGCGCAGGGCACGCAGTGTTAACAACTCTGGATCACCTGGTCCAGCACCAACAAGGTAAACCTCACCTGTGCGATTAACGTCGGCTTCAGCAAGTTTCTGCTCGATTAGCTCTTCCGCTTTACTGTCATTACCGTTTAGGGTGAGTTCGGCAACCGTACCTGACAAAATCTCTTCCCAGAAACGGCGACGCATATCACCGTCAGCAAAAGCATCTTTGACTTTATCGCGCCAACGACTGGCCAACTTGGCTAAACGACCATAGCCGGAGGGAATCAGTGATTCGAGTTTAGCCCGGGTCTGGCGTGCCAGTACTGGTGCCTCACCGCCACTGCTTACCGCAATCATCAGTGGTGAACGGTCAATAATCGCCGGTGTTATAAAGGTGCAAAGCTCAGGATTGTCAACAACGTTAACGGGAATGTTGCGTGACTTGGCTTCTGTCGACACCTGCTCGTTTAAATCAAGCTTATCGGTTGCCGCAATAACAAGTTTGCGATTATCCAGGTCAGAAGGATCGTAAGCTTTTAGGGCAAAGGTTGCGTCGTTTTCAGTGATCAGTTCTTGCAGCTGATCACAAATCTGCAGGGCTACAACATGCAGCTGAGCGCCGGCACGAACCAGTAAACGGGCTTTGCGAAAAGCAATGGTGCCGCCTCCAACAAGCAGACAAGGCTGCTTGCGGAGGTCAAAAAACAGGGGTAAGTAATCCATCTATAAACTATAAACCAGGAACAGCTGTTGAGTTAGCCAATACGCTCTTTGTTACCCATATAAGGGCGCAACACCTCAGGGATTACCACAGAGCCATCGGCTTGTTGGTAATTTTCCAGCACCGCAATCAGGGTACGACCAACCGCCAGGCCGGACCCATTAAGGGTGTGCAGCAATTCCGGCTTACCGGTTTCAGGATTGCGATAACGGGCTTTCATGCGACGCGCCTGGAAGTCCCGAAAGCTACTGCAAGAGGATATCTCACGGTATTTACCCTGGGACGGTACCCAAACCTCAATATCAAAAGTCTTGGCACTGGAGAAGCCGATATCGCCACCACACAGGATCACGGTTCGATAAGGCAGCTCAAGGGCTTGCAGAATCGCCTCTGCATTGCCGGTTAGAGCCTCAAGAGCAGCATCAGATTCTTCTGGGCGAACAAACTGTACCAGCTCAACTTTTTCAAACTGGTGCTGACGGATCATGCCGCGGGTATCACGGCCATGACTACCCGCCTCGCTGCGGAAGCACGGCGTGTGACAAACATATTTTAATGGCAGCTTGTCGTCTTCGACAATTTCGTTGCGCAAAATATTAGTCACCGGAACTTCCGCGGTCGGAATCAGGTAAAACTCACGCTCATCATTCAGCTTGAACAAATCATCAGCAAACTTGGGCAGCTGGCCAGTACCATATAAGGAATCTGAATTAACGATATAGGGTACGTAGATTTCCTGGTAGCCGTGCGCATTAATATGCGTGTTGAGCATAAACTGTGTTAATGCACGATGCAGACTGGCAACTTCACCACTCATTACAGCAAAGCGTGAGCCAGTGAGTTTAGACGCGGTATCGAAATCGAGACCGCCCAACTTAGCGCCAAGGTCAACGTGGTCTACAACCTCAAAATCAAATTCTTTGGGGGTACCCCAGGTACGGATTTCAACGTTATCGTCTTCTGTTTCGCCAAATGGCACTTCGTCGGCGGGTATATTAGGCACACCGCTAAGAATGGCATCGGTTTTGGCTTGAATATCTGACAGTTTTTCTTCAGCGTCGGCCAGCTCTTGCTTGAGGTTTTCAACCTCCTTCAGCAGAGGTGCAATATCCTCTCCAGAAGCCTTGGCCTTACCAATATTTTTCGATCGACTGTTACGCTCTTGTTGCAGGCTCTGGGTTTGCTCCTGAATAACACGGCGCTCTTCTTCCAATGCTTTAAGGCTGGCAACATCCAGTTCAAAGCCACGTTTTTTCAGGGCTTCAGCTACAGCTTCTGGATTTGAACGAATTAGTTTTGGATCCAACATAGTTTTGTCTTTAGTATCAGTAAAAAATGGTATTTAAGATATGGTAAGTAAAAAGTGCTTATGAAAATAGTTTAAGGGTTAACTGCATGGCCAATACCACTGCTGCAATCGATCCCAATACGCTTATCACAATATAGGCCAAGGCTGTCGCGCCATGGCCATTTTGCCAGAGGTTAACCGCATCGAGTGCAAACGTTGAGAAGGTGGTGAAAGCTCCGAGAAAGCCTGCCATTAACCAGTTTCGCCATTCCGGGGCTAAACTGCCTTTTTCGATAATCAGAATGTAACAAACACCGATCAAAAAAGAGCCTATCAAATTAACGGCGAGAGTCCCGGCGGGAAAGCGATTCGCCATTACCGGAAAGGCGTAGGCGGTAACGGCAAAGCGTCCCATTGCTCCTATGGCGCCACCTACGGCAATTGCAATCCACTGCATCAATGTTCGATTCTCTTATCTGGCCTTCTATAAGGCTTTCTGCAAATGTCGTTTATTGTTCGGATTCTGAACTATCAGTATCAGGTTTACTATCAGTTTCACGATAGCGCTGCCACGGGCTTTGCCTGTCCAATTGCTTAAGGTGCTCAAGTTTTTCCCTGATTCTGATTTCAAGACCACGGTCTACTGGCTGGTAGTAGTCGCGGGGCTCTAAATCTTCCGGGAAATAACACTCGCCTGCCGCGTATCCACCCTCCTCATTATGTGAATATCGATACTCAGCCCCGAAATCCATGGATTTCATCAGTTCGGTGGGGGCATTTCGCAGATGTAGGGGGACATCGTGGCTAGGCTGGGCTTTTATATCCGCCATGGCCGAATTGAACGCATTATACACCGCATTACTTTTTGGTGCTGCAGCCAGGTAAATAATAGCCTGAGCGATAGCCAACTCCCCTTCCGGGCTGCCAAGGCGCTCTTGTGTCTCCCAGGCGTTCAGCGCAAGCTGCAAACCTCTAGGATCGGCATTGCCGATATCCTCGCTGGCCATACGTACCACACGCCTGGCAATATAGAGCGGATCACAGCCGCCATCGATCATGCGACAGAACCAATAGAGCGCCCCATCGGGTGAGGAACCACGTACAGATTTATGCAGCGCTGATATCTGCTCATAAAACAGATCGCCGCCACGATCGAAGCGCCTGACATCTCCGGCCAACACCTCTTCCACAACAGATTTGCTGATCAACCGCTGACCATTTTGCTCTTCGGCCAGATCATTGGCTATTTCAAGCAGATTGAGGACTTTACGGCCATCACCATCGGCTGCCAGCGCCAGCATATCCAGCAGTTGCTCATCTATGTCGATGTCAGAATCACCCAGGCCTCGCTCATTATCTTCAAGCGCCTGGCGAGCCATGGCTTTTAGCTGCTCTTGACTGAGACCTCGCAGCACGTAGACCCGGCTACGACTTAAAAGCGCATTGTTGAGGGAAAATGACGGATTCTCGGTCGTCGCTCCAATAAAAATGACCGTGCCATCCTCAACGTAAGGCAAAAAGGCATCCTGTTGCGCTTTATTAAAACGATGCACTTCATCGACAAAGAGGATGGTTTTTCGGCCGGACTGAATTTGCTGTTGTTCAGCCATTGCAACTGCAGCACGAATATCTTTTACGCCAGCCAATACCGCTGAAATGGTTTCAAAGTGAGCATCCGTAATCTCGGCAATCATTTTTGCCAGAGACGTTTTACCGACACCCGGAGGACCCCAAAGAATCATTGAATGCAATTGTTGGCGCAAGATGGCCTCACGCAGGGGCTTGCCTTCTCCCAAGAGGTGTTCCTGACCAATATATTGATCAGGGTGCCGGGGCCGCATTCTGGCGGCCAGGGGTTGATATACCGGTTGCGGCGGAAAAAGGTCGTCAGTCATCGACTAATACATCGGTACCGGGTGGGGCAGAAAACACAAACTGCTCGGCGGCAATTTCGGGGTTTAACTGGGTTGCAAGTAATGTGATATTGGTAACCTGCCCTAAGCTGTCGAGCAGTTGCATCGATTCAATAATGCCGTTGCTAAAACTTAATGTCAGTTTTTCAAACAGAGCTTCATTGGCTCTTGGTAGTAACACAAAGTTCTCTCGGTTATCAGCACCTGCTTTTTGCTCAATGTCATAATGCAGATTAAAGTCGGCGATATTGCCAGACAGAATGGATACCGGGCTTTGCTCCAGCGTCTTGTCGATATTCTTGACTGTCACCTGCTCCAGATCGGGGTCGTATAGCCAAAGGTTTTCATCATTTGTAATCAGCAGCTGCTCAAATGGCCCCTGGGTATGCCAGTTAAGCTTACCGGGTTTTTGCAACCAAAACTGACCTTCACTCTCCTGTAATGTTTCCCCTTCAGCATCGATCAGTGATTGTGTAAACCGGCCACTCAGTGCATTCATTGGTTGTAATAATTGCTGCAAATTCTCACTGGCATTTGCGGCATAGGTGTTCGAGCTCAGCCAGAACAACGCGGTTAATACAAAAAAACCGGCTAGTCGTTGATTAAAGTTTGTCATACATTTACGTCCTGTAGTCTTCTACTTAATGCTTACGCGTAGCCTAGAGTAGAAAGACTGAATAGCAACTTAATCGGATTATCCTTTGGGTGGAGGCGGTGCAAGCACTTCTCGTTGACCATTAGGCCCCATACCAGATACGACGCCGGCCATCTCCATCGCCTCAATCAAGCGGGCAGAACGGTTATAACCGATACGTAACTTACGCTGTACCGAGGAAATAGAGGCCTTACGGGTTTCGGTTACAAAGGCAACGGCCTCATCATAGAGTGCATCAGATTCACTATCGCCGCCCTCTTCCCCATCGCTGGCCAGGCCCGGAACAGGAATACTGTTGGCACTTTCATCGGTAATTTCATCGAGGTATTCAGGCTCGCCGCGGGCTTTCCAATCATTCACCACATCCTGCACCTCGTCATCATCAACGAAGGCGCCATGAACACGGCTCGGCACATTGGTACCCGGAGCCAAGTACAACATATCACCATGACCAAGTAACTGTTCTGCCCCACCCTGGTCAAGAATGGTTCGGGAATCGACTTTAGAAGAAACCTGGAAGGCAATACGCGTTGGCACGTTAGCTTTAATCAAACCGGTAATTACATCCACAGAAGGACGCTGGGTGGCCAAAATCAAATGAATACCAGCAGCACGGGCTTTTTGTGCAATACGAGCAATCAACTGTTCGGCTTTTTTGCCAACAGTCATCATCATGTCGGCGAATTCGTCGACAACAATAACAATCGACGGTAACGGCTCAAGATCGGGCGCTTCGGCAACCTCAGCACCTGCCTCAAAGTTTTCTTCCGGTACAAACAGCGGATCTTTTAATGGCTCGCCTGCCTTAATGGCATCTTCAACTTTACGGTTAAAGCCCGACAGGTTTCGCACACCGAAAGCGGCCAATAATTTATAGCGGCGCTCCATCTCGCCCACACTCCAACGCAGAGCGTTGGCGGCATCATTCATATCGGTAATGACCGGCGATAACAAATGCGGGATACCGTCATAAACCGAAAGCTCAACCACCTTCGGATCAACAAGAATCAGTCGAACATCCTTGGGTGTAGACTTGTACAGCAGACTTAACAGCATACAGTTAACACCAACCGATTTACCCGAACCGGTAGTACCCGCAACCAGCAAGTGTGGCATTTTGGCAATATCGGCCGTAATAGGCTGACCGGCGATATCATGGCCAAGTGCAATCGTTAATGGCGACTTTGAAGACTCGTAAACAGAAGAGGCTAATACCTCACGCAAGCGAACCATTTCACGGTGTTCGTTAGGAATCTCAATACCCACTACGGATTTACCGGGAATAATTTCCACTACACGTACACTGACTACTGCCAGGGAACGGGCCAAATCTTTTGCCAAGCCTGTAATGCGGCTGGCTTTTACGCCCGCTGCGGGCTGTAATTCAAAGCGGGTAACAACAGGCCCCGGCATAACCGAAACCACTTCCGCTACAACACCGAAGTCCTTGAGTTTTAACTCCAGCAACCGTGACATGGCCTCAAGGGATTCTTCAGAGAAACTTTTCTCACTGCGCTCATCAGCTGGCGCCAATAGTTCAAGCTTAGGCAGCTCTCCGGTAACGGGCGTGTCGAACAAAGAAGTTTGTTTTTCCTTTTCCACCCGTGGGCTGGGTTTAGCTTTCTTCGGCGGTGGCGTAATTTTAGGCGGTGTGCGTTTGGCTTCTTTTTTAACCTGCTTTTCAAGCGCCTGGTGTCTGGCTTTTTGAATTTCCTGAGCCTGCTGCTTTTCTTTCTGTTCTTTGCGCTTGTTTTGCCAGTGTTGCTGGATGCGCTCGATAGTTTGCAGGGTTAAACGCCCGGTATTATCCATTAGGGCAAGCCATGACAGATCGGTAAACACCGTCAGGCCAAATAAAAATGTCGCCAGCAGTAGCATCATGCCGCCGGTATAACCGAAAGCGGTTTCTACCGCATTGGCAACACTGGCCCCCAGAACACCGCCATGAGAGAACGGCAGGTCTCCAGCAACATGCTCAATGCTGTAACCGTAATTAAGGCTAGTGATACCGGTACCGGCCACCATAATCAAAATAAAACCAACCGATCGAAGCGCAAACAGTACGCCATCAAACGGTTGATTTCGGCTGCGCTCACGGAAAACCAGCCAGGCGCGATAAGCAATCAACAGTGGAAATAAATAAGCCAAGTAACCAAACAGCGCTAAAAACACATCGGCTAACCAGGCCCCTGTTGGCCCACCGGCGTTACTGACACTTTCGCCGCTGCCGGTTTTCGACCAGCCAGGATCACTGCTACTGTAGGTAACCAGCGCCAACATAAGATATGCACAGATAACAACCAGACCTATCAGGGCACCTTCTTTTAAGGTCCTGACCAGGAAACTCGGTTCTACGTGTGCAGGTTGACTTTGGTTTTTGCGACTAGAGCTCTTGCTGGCCTTTGCCGTGGCATCCGTGGATTTCAAGTTGTTACAACCCCAAACTGTTGTTTTTATCCCTCTATTCTACTGTTCAAGCGGTACCCTGTACTAGAGGCCGTCACAAGAATTCAAAACCTCGCCTGACTTACCAGCAAAATGACCATTAAACAGTCAAAATATACCTCTCATAAGTGGTACATATAGGCTTAATTGATGATTTCTACTACCGTAATTGTTTCCGCTCGCCTATTATTGGCGCCTTGGAATTCGACCCAACACGGATGCGCCCGGTCTCGAGGCAGCATTGATAGGAATTAGGATTTATATCTATGAGTGATCCGCAGCACCATCGCCTGATTATTCTGGGCTCAGGCCCTGCAGGCTACACAGCCGCCATTTACGCCGCGCGCGCTAACCTCAACCCTGTTGTTATTACTGGCATGCAGCAAGGTGGCCAGCTGACCACCACCACTGAAGTTGAAAACTGGCCAGGCGGTATTCCCGAGCTTCAAGGCCCGGACCTGATGGTGCAAATGCAACAACACGCCGAGCGTTTTGATACCGAGATTATTTTTGACCACATCGGTGAAACTGACCTCAGCCAGCGTCCCTTCGTGCTAAAAGGCTCAAACACCTATACCTGTGACGCTCTGATCATCGCTACCGGTGCCTCAGCGCAGTACCTTGGCCTGCCTTCTGAAGAAGCCTTTATGGGTAAGGGTGTTAGCGCCTGCGCTACCTGTGACGGTTTCTTCTACCGCGGTCAGAAAGTCGCCGTAGTTGGTGGTGGTAACACCGCGGTAGAGGAAGCGCTGTACCTGTCCAACATCGCCAGCGAAGTCACTCTGATTCATCGTCGTGACAAGTTGCGCTCAGAAAAAATCCTGCAAGACAAGATTCTTGAGAAGGCCGAAAACGGCAATATCAATATCATTTGGAATCACACCCTGGATGAAGTACTGGGTGATGACTCCGGTGTTACAGGGCTGCGTCTTAAAGCAACCCAGGATGATTCCACTCAGGAAATTGATGTTGCCGGTGTCTTTATTGCCATTGGACACAAGCCAAATACCGATATCTTTGAAGGTCAGCTGGACATGAAAGATGGCTACATCACCATCAACAGTGGTTTAAATGGCAATGCCACCGAAACCTCTGTAGCCGGTGTTTTTGCCGCAGGTGACGTTGCCGACAATGTATACCGCCAAGCTGTTACTTCCGCTGGTGCCGGCTGTATGGCTGCACTGGACGCCGAGAAGTACCTGGACGAGTAATTTACGTCCACAGACCTTAATGGTTATTATCAGGGGGCCTTAGGCCCCCTTTTTCGTGTCCCGCTTTTTATTGAATGGATTATGCTAAACCTGACCTGGCTCGAAGACGACGACATAAGCTTTCCTCCCTTAGAGCTGGCTCTAGAAGAACCCAATGGACTGCTCGCTGCAGGTGGTGATTTAAGCCCTGAGCGGCTTATTTACGCCTATTCCCAAGGTATTTTTCCCTGGTATGAGGAAGGACAGCCACCACTGTGGTGGTCGCCCTCTCCTCGCCTGATACTTCTACCTGAAGAGCTGCACATCCCTCGAAGCCTGGCTAAAACCCTGCGCAAAGGCATATTTCGCTTTAGCGCTGACACGGCATTTGAAGAGGTTATCCGAGCCTGTGCAGAGCCAAGAGACGACGGTATGGGCACCTGGATAACTGAAGACATGATCGAGGCCTACTGCCAACTGCACCAACTGGGATTTGCCCACAGCGTCGAGACCTGGCTGGACGGAGAGCTGGTCGGTGGTTTCTATGGCATTCAGCTGGGTCAAGCCTTCTTCGGCGAATCCATGTTCGCCCGTTATAGCGATGCCTCAAAAGCCGCCTTTGTAATAGGCGTTGAACACCTTGAGAGCCAGGGCTGTCGCCTTATTGACTGCCAGATAACCACCGAGCACCTGGTTAGATTTGGCGCCAAGGAAATCGATCGCGGCCAATTTCGTGAATTACTGATAGACTGTATAAAGGAGCTATCCGCTACACGGACATGGCACATACAGGATTGCTGAGGTTTTCTGGCAGTGAGTGATCTTTCCAATATTCGTCTCTTTGCGACCCATCCGCATACATGCAGCTACCTGCCAGATGAACAGGCAACGACAATCTTTGTCGACCCCAATACCGAGGTTGATGCCAACCTCTATAGCCGCTTATCGGAGATGGGGTTTCGCCGCAGCGGCGGCCATCTATACCGACCCCAGTGTGAGAGTTGCCAGGCCTGCATTCCTGCCCGCATACCGGTCAATTTGTTTAAAGCCAATCGGCGCCAAAAACGCTGCTGGAATCGTAATCAGGACCTTATCATCACCGAAGCCTCACATATCGGCACTGATGAACACTACGCGCTCTACGACCTCTATATACGTCAGCGTCACGCCGATGGCGATATGTACCCCCCGTCTCGTGAACAGTTTGACGCCTTTTTAACGGATGAATGGGGAGTCACCCGCTTTCTGGAGTTCCGCCTGGGCGACCGTCTAATTGCCGTAGCCGTCACAGACTGCATGGATAATGGTTATTCTGCGGTTTACACCTACTTTGACCCCGATGAATATCGACGTAGCCTGGGTGTTTACGCCATTCTTTATCAAATTGAAAAGGCCAAACAGGCAGGATTAAATGCGCTCTATTTAGGCTACTGGATCAAAAACTGCCAGAAAATGTCCTATAAAACCGACTACCGCCCACTGGAAATTCTGGTGCAAAACCGCTGGATCAGGGTTAACTGATCAATTATTCACCCTAGGGCCTTGGCTCGCCTGAGGTTTTCAGGCACAATTCACGCCTTTCTAAATCCGGGCATTGCTATTTGCACGGTGTTTATTCGCATTATTTAGCTTGTTGAGGACCTTGCCCGAATGGCAAAAGAAGATCACATTGAAATGGAAGGCGAAGTTATTGACTCTCTTCCAAACACGACTTTCCGCGTAAAATTGGAAAATGGCCACGTTGTAACCGCTCATATTTCCGGCAAGATGCGCAAGAACTACATCCGTATTCTGACGGGTGACAAGGTCAAGGTTGAACTGACCCCATACGATCTGAGCAAAGGTCGCATTACCTACCGCGCACGCTAATCGCGTCAAGCTCGATAAGGTAATTAAGCTGGAAGAAAATACTCCAGCAAAAAAAGAGGCAGCCTAGGCTGCCTCTATTGCTATATCCAGTTCGTCGTTGTCGACCGTTACGGTCACTACCCCGCCATTACTCGATAAATCCCCAAACAGAACCTGCTCAGCCAACGGTTTCTTAAGCTTTTCTTGGATCAGACGTGCCATTGGGCGTGCGCCCATTTTTTCGTCATAACCATTAACTGCCAGCCACTCACGCGCTTCATCTTCAACATTCAGCGTAACCTGCTTGTCATCCAGCTGCGCTTGCAGTTCCACCAAGAATTTATCAACCACAGTTTTAATCACATCGAGCGACAAATTACCAAACTGAATAATCGCATCGAGACGGTTGCGGAATTCAGGGGTAAACATTTTCTTGATGGCTTCCATACCGTCAGTTGAGTGATCTTGCTTGGTAAAGCCAATGGAACGGCGGCTCATGTCCTGAGCACCGGCATTGGTGGTCATAATCAGAATGGCATTGCGGAAGTCCGCCTTACGACCATTGTTGTCTGTCAAGGTGCCGTGATCCATAACCTGCAGCAGCAAGTTATAAACTTCGTCGTGAGCCTTTTCGATCTCATCAAGTAAAATCACACTGTGCGGATGTTTTGTTACCGCATCAGTCAGTAAACCGCCCTGATCGAAACCCACATAACCGGGAGGTGCACCAATTAAACGCGATACGGTATGACGCTCCATATACTCGGACATATCGAAGCGAATCAACTCAACGCCCATCGACTTGGCAAGCTGACGACAAAGCTCCGTTTTACCGACACCGGTTGGCCCTGCAAACAGGAATGAGCCGATAGGTTTGTCGGCAACCGCCAAACCAGCACGAGACAATTTGATAGATGTCGACAAGGCTTCGATGGCTTCTTCCTGACCGAAGACAGTCATATTCAGATTTTCATCGAGACTACGCAACTGCTCGCGATCGGAAGACGAAACACTCTTCGGTGGAATGCGCGCAATCTTGGCAACGATATTTTCAATATCACCAACACCAATAACTTTTTTACGCTTATTGACTGGCTGTAATTGTTGATAGGCACCGGCCTCATCAATGACATCAATGGCTTTATCCGGCATAAAGCGCTCAGTGATATAGCGATCAGACAATTGTGCAGCCGCTCGTAATGCCGTATCGGTGTAACGCAACTTGTGATGATCTTCGAAACGACTCTTCAGGCCTTTCAAAATCAAATAGGTGTCTTCAACATTTGGCTCGTTGACATCAATTTTCTGGAAGCGACGAGACAGAGCGCGATCCTTTTCAAAGATTCCGCGATATTCCTGAAAGGTGGTTGAACCCACACAGCGTAGCTCACCCGAAGTCAGCAGTGGTTTGAGCAGGTTCGAGGCATCCATAACACCGCCGGATGCAGCACCGGCACCAATAATGGTGTGAATCTCATCGATAAACAGAATTGCACCAGGCTGTTTTTTCAATTCAGCCAACAGCCCTTTGAAACGCTTTTCGAAATCACCGCGATACTTGGTGCCGGCCAATAAAGAGCCAAGGTCGAGGGAGTAGACGACACTGCTATTAAGCACCTCGGGAACTTCGCCATCGACAATTCGCTTGGCCAGACCTTCGGCAATGGCTGTTTTACCAACACCGGACTCACCCACCAATAATGGATTATTTTTACGTCGACGAGTGAGTACTTGGCTGACCCGCTCAACTTCCAGTTTACGCCCAACCAAAGGATCAATGCGCCCCAGCATAGCCTCTTCGTTAAGATTGGTCGCATAAGCCTCAAGAGGGCTCTGACTGGGAGACTCGCCGCCTATACCACCTTCATCATCGTGAGTTTCATGGCCGGGTTCTTCAGCATGACCATGTTCGGTTGGACCGGCAACTTTGGATATGCCATGAGTGATAAAATTAACAACGTCGATACGAGCGATACTTTGCTGTTTAAGGTAGTAAACCGCCTGACTTTCCTGCTCACTGAAAATAGCCACCAGTACATTAGCGCCAGTAACTTCTTTCTTACCCGAGGACTGAACGTGGAATACCGCTCTCTGTAGGACTCGCTGAAACCCTAAGGTTGGTTGAGTCTCCCTGTCCGTATCTGACTCAGGTATGAGCGGAGTCGTAGAGTCGACGAACTCAATAAGGTCCTTACGGAGAATGTTGAGATCGGCGCCACATGCCCTCAGCACATTTGCCGCTGATTCGTTATCTATTAATGCCAAGAGCAAGTGCTCAACCGTCATAAATTCATGACGCTTGGAACGTGCCCCTTTGAAGGCGAGATTCAAGGTAACTTCTAAGTCTTTGCTTAGCATTCTTCGGTAACCTCTAAAGCAATTGCGCCTTTATTCTGAATCATCATCATTTTCAACAACTTCTATTTCACATAATAGCGGATGCTGGCTTTCGCGCGCGTACTGATTGACCTGCGCGGCCTTGGTTTCTGCAATATCACGAGTATAGATACCGCAGACCGCCTTTCCTTCTGTATGCACTTTGAGCATCACTCTGGTGGCTTGTTCCCTATCCATATAAAAGAAGTGTTCTAGGATCTCGACTACGAAGTCCATCGGTGTATAGTCATCATTCAACATAACGACTTTGTACATGGGGGGACGCTTAAGTGCGGGTTTTTCCTCCTCTACCGCGAGCCCACCGTCGTAGTCAGGATCTTCGTCAATCCCGTCTTTACTTAATCTTAGTTTAAGATTTCTGATATTACCCATAGCTTTAGCGACTAATTAAAATCCTTAAATATGCTCTATTGCCACCATTCTACCGTAAAGCTTCTAAATAACCCCATCAAATAGCGCCTATTGACACAATTTATTAGGTCATATATAAGTGAGAGGCCTTTTATGGAGTATTGGCGACTATTACGTGGTCTTTTTGTCTTTTTATTAGCCAAGACATGTAAAACCACAAAAAACAGTGCGCTGTATTCATAGCCTGTCACAATCGTTAAACGGCTTGGTTATCAGCAATTGTCATTAAAATGCTGCAGCCTTACAACTGTGACCTATTAATATGGTCTATAGTTTGTGTGACACGCCAAACGGACAGCGCGCGAAATAAGTAGAACAATATAACAACAATAAAAACGATAATAACGCTCAGATCTAGTTGTACGAGAAGCGCTTGCACTACAGGTAATAAGGAAGGACCAAGTCATGCCTACAGGTACAGTTAAGTGGTTTAACAATGCAAAGGGTTACGGGTTTATTCTGCCAGATGAAGGCGGAGAAGATTTATTTGCCCACTACTCGTCCATCGTTATGGAAGGATACAAAACGCTAAAAGCCGGGCAAATGGTCACCTTTGAGATTATCAAAGGCGACAAAGGTCTTCATGCAACCAATATTGCATCTGCAAGTGCCAGCACTCCCGCAGCGAGTGCAGATAGTAGCGGCACAACAGATCAGGAAAATCTGGAAGCGACCACCTAAACGGCACAAGCTTCCAATCGATAAATCTTTCGCCTGTCAGTTAAATCTGACCAAACTTCTAGCGCTTAAGATTTCTAGGCGCCATTATCGATGGCGCCCTCTCCCACGCGCTCTTCCATATAGCTACATGTGATTGATAATTTCCTCGCCAAACGCCGAACAACTCATCAGCGTTGCACCATCCATCAAGCGCTCAAAGTCATAGGTTACTGTTTTGGCACCAATTGCACCTTCCACCCCTTTGACTATCAACTCGGCGGCCTCATTCCAACCTAAATGCCGCAACATCATTTCGGCAGATAAAATCAACGATCCTGGGTTAACCTTATCCTGACCAGTGTACTTAGGAGCAGTACCGTGAGTTGCCTCAAACAATGCCACGGTATCCGATAGATTCGCTCCCGGCGCAATGCCAATACCACCGACTTGCGCCGCCAGCGCATCAGATAAGTAGTCACCGTTGAGATTCAGAGTGGCAATGACACTGTACTCATCTGGGCGTAGAAGCACTTGCTGCAACATGGCATCGGCAATGACATCCTTGACGACAATTTCTTTACCGGTATTGGGGTTATTTAACTTACACCATGGGCCCCCATCGATTAATTCAGCACCAAACTCTTCTCGTGCCAGCTCATAGCCCCAATCACAAAAAGCCCCTTCGGTGAATTTCATGATATTGCCTTTATGGACAAGAGTCAGTGAGGGTAAATCCTGATCGATGGTGTACTGTAACGCCTTGCGTACCAAGCGTTTTGTACCCTCCTCAGAAACCGGCTTGATACCAATGCCGCAATGATTCTCGAAGCGAATTTTGGTAACACCCATCTCTTCAGTCAAAAAACGGATGACTTTTTGAGCATCATCGCTGTCAGCTTTGTATTCAATACCTGCGTAGATATCTTCTGAGTTTTCGCGAAAAATAACCATATTGGTTTTTTGCGGTTCTTTTACTGGGGAAGGTACACCCGTAAACCAACGCACGGGGCGTTGGCAAACATACAAATCCATTTCCTGACGCAGAGCAACATTAAGAGAACGAAATCCGCCACCTACGGGGGTCGTTAATGGCCCCTTAATGCCAACCACGTAAGCTTTGATAGCATCGAGGGTTTCTGCGGGAAACCAGTCTCCCTCATAGCGTTCAGCCGCCTTTTCGCCACAATACACCTCCATCCAGGCAATGGATTTTGCGCCTCCATAGGCCTTGTTCACCGCCGCATCAGTGACTTTACGCATCACCGGGGTGATATCGATGCCAATGCCGTCACCCTCGACAAAACTGATAATAGGCCGATCAGGTACATTAAGTGACTTATCTTCATTTATGCTTATAGGTGTTCCATCTGCAGGAACCTGGATGTGCTGATATCCCATTGAGGTTTCTCCCTGTATTAATCGGTATAATCTTTTCAGTGTAGAACCAATAGATGACAGCCGCGCAACAATGCGTTTACCTATTTCTCTTGTGAGCCTTTAATCCCTCGATGGCCAAGTTATACCTTTTCAATAAACCCTTTCAGGTACTTTCACAATTTACCGATAGCGAGGGCCGCGATACGCTCGCCAAGTATTTGCCCATAAAAGACGCCTACCCTGCTGGCCGCCTCGATTACGACAGCGAAGGGCTGTTACTACTTACCGACGAGGGCCAGCTGCAGCATCAGATTAGCCACCCAAAACACAAACTCCCCAAAACTTATTGGGTGCAGGTCGAGGGGATACCTTCGCGGGAAGCGATTAAATCTTTATGTCAGGGGGTCACGCTTAATGATGGCCCGACACTACCCGCAAAAGCCAAACTCATCGATGAGCCCGATTCGCTTTGGCCACGTACCCCACCTATTCGGCAACGTGATAGCATTCCAACCCAATGGCTACAAATTACCATTAGCGAGGGGCGTAATCGGCAGGTAAGACGAATGACCGCTGCCGTGGGTCACCCCACCCTGCGCTTGATTCGTGCATCTATTGGCAATTGGCAACTGGCTGATTTGCAACCAGGAGACTTCCGACAGGAAACGATTCATCTAGCAGCACCAACAAAACAAAAACCGCGCGGAACACATAACAAAAGAAGTAGCCAACCCCGCCACAAACGCCAAAAATCAAGGACATAAGATGCCAGAGCTACCGCACGCCACAGTTGCCACGATAGTTGAACAGGATGGCAAATTCCTACTGGTCCACGAGTACAGCAAAGGTCGACTGGTCTACAACCAGCCGGCAGGCCATATCGAAACAGGTGAATCCATCGTCGCTGCAGCTATCAGAGAAACCCAGGAAGAAACGGGCTGGAAAGTAGAGCCTTCGGCATTTGTCGGCGTCAGTGTCTACCATGCCCCTAACGGCATAAGTTATATCCGTAACACCCTGGCAGCCAAAGCCTTAAGCCATAACCAGGACCAACCACTCGACCAGGGTATCGAAGCCGCTGTATGGCTGACATACGAAGAAATTCGCGATCGTGTCAATGAACTGCGAAGCCCTATTGTCCTTAAGGTTATTGAAGACTACAGAGCTGGCAAAACCTATCCGTTGGATCTCATTTACGAGCACAGGTAGAATGTGCGCCTAATTTGCACCATAGTCAGTGACAGAGTCCTAAAGTAGCGGTATTCATGAGTAACGAGTCATCCAGCCCAACACCTGTTTCAAGCCAAAAAGTCATTGTCGGCATGTCCGGCGGTGTCGACTCCTCGGTATCAGCCCTTCTGCTACAACAGCAAGGCTACCAGGTAGAAGGCCTGTTTATGAAAAACTGGGATGAGGACGACGGCACTGAATACTGCACCGCCAAGGCTGACTTGGCTGATGCTGAAGCCGTCTGCCAAAAACTGGGCATTAAACTGCACACAGCTAACTTTGCCGCCGAATATTGGGACAATGTCTTTGAGCACTTCCTGGAAGAGTACAAGGCTGGCAGAACCCCCAACCCGGACATCCTCTGTAACCGAGAAATCAAGTTCAAGGTGTTTCTGGAATACGCCCAGATGCTCGGAGCTGAGCTGATCGCCACCGGCCATTACGTACGCCGTGCTGATCGCGATGGCCACACTCACTTGCTTAAAGGCCTGGATGGCAATAAAGACCAAAGCTATTTCCTTCATGCCGTGGGTGAAGATGAATTTGCCAAAACCCTGTTTCCTGTTGGTGAGCTGGAAAAACCTGAAGTCCGCCGCCTGGCAGAAGAGTTCGACCTGATCACCCACAACAAAAAAGACAGTACCGGTATCTGCTTTATCGGCGAGCGCCGTTTTAAAGACTTTCTCGAGCAGTATTTGCCAGCCCAACCCGGCGAGATACAAACCCCGGATGGCACAGTCATTGGCAAACACTCAGGCCTTATGTATCACACCATAGGTCAGCGCCAGGGGCTGGGTATTGGCGGCGTTAAAGGTGCCAGCGAAGCCCCATGGTTTGTGGTTGAAAAGGATCTGGATCGCAATGTACTGGTTGCGGCTCAAGGCACGGATCATCCACTGTTGTTCAGTGATTCCCTGTTGGCTTCTGCCCCCCACTGGATCAACGGCGCGCCAGCAGAAAAAACCTTTCGCTGCACCGCTAAAACTCGCTATCGCCAAGCCGATCAGGTCTGCACGGTTAACATTACTGAATCCGGACTCAATGTTGAGTTTGATGAACCCCAGCGCGCGGTGACCCCTGGCCAGTCCGTAGTGTTCTACCAGGATGATATCTGTATGGGCGGCGCTGTCATTGAAGCCGCCATATCCAAACGTACTGCACAATCCTCTGATGCTGCCTCAAATGCAGTGTAAGTGACTTTTCCTATAAGCATTAATTCGAGCCATTCGAGACGAGTATTTTGAGCAAAGATTTCCGAGATATTGCAGCCGCTATGGGCGGTATATTCCAAGCTGCCGCCCTGGTCGAACAACTGGCGAAAACTGGCTACATCCCCTCGCAGCCCTTTGAAGCGTGTATTAATACACTATTTGTTCAAAACCCGGATTCGACCCTAGCCGTGTATGGCAATGATCTGAACAATATTGAGCACGGCCTAAAAGTCATGGCCGACCTGTTACATCACCACCAAAATCGCGAATACCCGGATACTCTGCGCTATGTTCTTGGTATCCTGCATATCCAAAAGAAACTCAGCAACAATAAGGATATGCAAGCTCTGATCGGCCAACGTTTGCAACAAGCCAATCATCAGGCCGAGCATTTTGGCGTTACCCATGACAATGTGATTTCCAACCTGGCCAGCATCTATACGGATACCCTCAGTAGCTTCCGCTTCCGCATCCAGGTAGTTGGCGACTTCACCTACCTGCAGCAAGAGCGCATTGCTGCCCAGGTGCGTGCCCTGCTGTTTTCCGGCGTTCGCAGTGCCACCCTGTGGCGCCAGGTGGGCGGCACACGCCTGCAAATGATCCTTAGCCGCAAAAAGCTGGCTCTGACAGCCGACAATCTACTAAGAAGCTAGCTGAATTTAGCCTGTTTTTCAGGTATGATGCGCGCCGTTTCAAGGGCTATAGCCGTATTGCTAAGCCCTGTCTTTTACCCAACCCAATGACCGGTTTACATTATGGATCTTTCCGCACTTACCGCAGTGTCCCCAATTGATGGCCGTTATGGCAGCAAAACTGCCGATTATCGTGGCATTTTCAGTGAATTTGGCCTGATTCGCGCCCGTGTTGAAGTTGAAATTCGCTGGCTGCAGCGCCTGGCAGAGCACGCAGGCATTGCCGAAGTAGCCCCATTCAGCGAGGCCACCAACGCCCAGCTTGACGCTATTGTCGACAACTTTAACGTTGACCACGCTGCCCGCATCAAGGAAATCGAATCCACCACCAACCACGACGTAAAAGCGGTTGAGTACTTTATTAAAGAGCAGTTCGGTAGCAACGAAGAGCTGGAAGTGGTTAAAGAGTTTGTACACTTTGCCTGTACCTCTGAAGACATCAACAACCTTTCCCATGCCCTGATGCTGAAAGCTGGCCGCGAAACCCTGATCGCGCAAATGCAGCAAATTGTTGATGGCATTGCCGATCTGGCGCAAAACTTTGCCGCTGACCCTATGCTGTCTCGCACCCACGGCCAAACAGCCTCTCCAACTACCGTTGGTAAAGAGCTGGCCAACGTTGTAGCTCGTCTGCGCCGTCAGGTTAAGCAAGCGAAACAAGTTGAGCTGCTGGGTAAAATCAATGGTGCCGTAGGTAACTATAACGCCCACCTGTCCGCCTACCCGCAGGTTGACTGGCAGGAAAACGCCCAAGTTTTCGTTGAGAGCCTGGGTCTGACCTGGAACCCATATACCACCCAGATTGAGCCACACGACTATATCGCCGAGCTGTTTGACGCCATTGCGCGCTTCAACACCATCCTGATCGATTTTGATCGCGATATCTGGGGCTATATCTCCCTGGGTTACTTCAAGCAGAAAACCATTGCCGGCGAAGTGGGCTCATCCACCATGCCGCACAAGGTTAACCCAATCGACTTCGAAAACTCTGAAGGTAACCTGGGTATAGCCAACGCTGTATTTAGCCACCTGGCCACTAAGCTGCCCGTTTCACGCTGGCAGCGCGACCTGACTGACTCCACTGTGCTGCGCAACATGGGTGTGGGTTTTGGTTACAGCGCCATCGCTTACGCCTCTACCCTGAAGGGCATGAGCAAGCTTGAAATCAACCGCGAGCGTCTGGCACAAGACCTGGATAACAGCTGGGAAGTTCTGGCTGAGCCGATTCAGACCATTATGCGTCGCTACAATATCGAAGAGCCGTACGAGAAGCTAAAAGCCTTGACCCGTGGCCAAGCCATCACTCAGGAAGTGATTCAGAACTTCGTTGAGACTCTCGATGTTCCCGAAGAGGCCAAACAAGCCATGCGCGATCTGACGCCTGCCAACTATATTGGTAACGCTGTCGATCAGGCCAAGGCAATATAACGCCCCTCGACTCCTCAAACGGCCTGCTATGCAGGCCGTTTTTGTTTCTGCATATGGCGAATACAGATGACTAAACCACTGGCCTTTCTCGGCGACATCCCCGTTCAAACCTTCCTCAATGAATATTGGCAGAAGAAACCGCTGCTTATTCGCAATGCTTTTCCAGAACTGGAATCGCCGATATCAGCTGATGAACTGGCGGGGCTGGCCCTGGAAGAAGAGGTTGAGTCACGCATCATCGTTGAGCAAGGCCAAACTGGTGCCTGGGAACTGCAATGTGGGCCTTTTGCGGAAGATCACTTCTCGAAAATGCCGAAATCGCACTGGACGCTGCTAGTCCAGGCGGTTGATCACTGGGTACCTGAAGTCGAAGCTATGCTCGACTATTTCAGGTTTATACCCAGCTGGCGCCTCGATGACATTATGTTTAGCTACGCCCCTGATGGTGGCAGTGTCGGCCCCCACTTCGATCAGTACGACGTCTTTTTGTTACAAACCGAAGGTCAGCGTCACTGGCGCTTGGGGCAAATCTGTGATGCCGGATCTACGTGTCTGGACGACACACCCCTGCATATTCTGCAACAGTTTGAGCCTCAACCACAGGCTGACTGGGTCTTAAACCCAGGCGATATGCTTTATATCCCCCCACAACTCGCTCACTGGGGAATCGCCCAAGATGACAACTGCATCACCATGTCTGTCGGCTTTAGAGCGCCTAGCCATGGCGAAATTCTTACCGAATTCAGCCAGGAAATTGCCTCACAACTTACTGAGGATCAACGCTATACCGACACCAGCTTAAGCGAGGAATCTCACCCTGGCGAAATCCCCCAAGCAGCAATAGAAAACCTGAAAGCCATTATTGAAAATCAGCTGGATAACCCACAGGAACTTGGTAACTGGTTTGGACGTTTAATGACAAGCCCTAAATATGAGGAAGACGCCTCCCCAGACAACTTTGATGAAGACGATTACGCCGATATCATCGAAGCGCTTCAAGCGGGGCAAGTTCTCGAGCGTCGCGCCAGTGCCAGGCTCGCCTTCTCAATCAAAGATAAAACCAGGGATACGGCTACCCTTTTCTTCGATGGGCAGAGCCAGCCATGCACAATTGACTTCGCCAAGCAGCTATGTGATAAAAGGGTTCTGGCCTTTGAAGATTTGGCCCCGGCACAGCAAAGCAATATAAACGCTAAATTGCTTTCTGAGCTCTTGGCATTTGAAGTGTTTTATCTCGCCGACTAAGCGCCTATCCTCTGTACCTTTCACAAACAGCTCCCAACCCTCAAGATTTGAACAAGCAATAATGATAATTAAAATTATTGACTGGGAAATTGAATCGTCTGCGGCAACCAATTTACGTAGAGAAGTGTTTATTGTTGAGCAGAAGGTTCCAGAATCTGATGAGTTGGACAACCAGGATCAACACGCCACCCATTTTATTGGAATTGATCCGACAACCAATACCGTCACAGCTTGTGCTCGTCTACTAAACAGCGGCCAGATTGGTCGCGTTGCCGTAAAAAAGGAATTTAGACATCGGGGCTATGGACAACAACTCATGGATTACATCATCGAGTACGCCACCCAAAACAATTACCCTACACTGTTTTTACATGCCCAAGTGCAGACCCAGGCATTTTATCGTAAGCTGGGATTTAGCCCTGTTGGCGATACATTTATGGATGCCGGTATTTTGCATCAGTCCATGCAAATCGCTGAAGACACTGCAGGAGAGAATTAGCCATGAGCAACAAAAGCGGCAGAATATCGCTCGACTCCCCTGAGGCATTCCGCCAACGGCTGGGCCAACTGCTCGCTGACTGTCGATACAGCCTAAACATACTCAGTAATGACCTGGACAGCACGCTGTGGGGACTGGAGAATTTAAGCGCTGAACTCTCCAGGCTTAATCGAGAGGCCAGAAACCGCTGCCAGATTCATATTCTTGTCAAAGACCCGCACCTGTTAATCAATACGCCACACCGTTTAGCTCAGATTCATAAACGCCTGCCTACAATAGTCCAGATCAGGCAACTGCAGCTCGAGCCACAAAATGAGCAGATCAACTATATTATTGCCGATCGTCAGGTGCTTCTGTTTCAACATCAACACGGTGTTTATCAGGGGTTCTTTGACCCAGAGGCCCGCGCAGAGGCACAAGGCTTGCTTGATGAATATACCGAACTTTGGCAGCGTCACAGTTCCGACATTGCTGAATTGCGGCAGCTATCACTGTAGAGCGATAAAGATATATGAATAACACAAGGCTTTTTAACCTTCTCCGATTACACCAAGCTATCAGCTTTTTGTTGGCTGCCTTTTTATCGATCGCCTGTTATGCCGCCGAGTTGCAACTTGAAATTATTCCGCTAAAACATCGCCCTGCGGAGACCCTAATAGACCAAATCAGGCCTCATATGGCCCGCAACAGTACCATCAGTGCCAGCGGCAATTCTTTAATTATCCGTTCCACAGCGGAAAACATTGCCCAGCTGCATGTCCTTATAGATGAACTGGACACCCCTTTGGCCCAACTAATGATTAGCGTTAGGCAAGGTGACCGGGTCGGCACAAGCACCAAGGGCTATAACAGCAACACCGTCATCACCTCCGGCAACAGCTCAATCAAGATTGGCAATGACGGCAGCAGAACCATCACATCGAAATCCAATGGCGGCATTACAACCCGCATCGAAAACAGCAGTGTCACCATTCGTCGCTCGACAGGCACAAACAACAGTGGCGGAATATCACAGGTCAGAGCTACAGAAGGTTATCCAGCCTATATCCATACAGGCCAGCAGGTGCCCTACACAACCAGCAAAGGTTATGGTTACGATCGCTACCGTGATCAGGAATATAAAGACGTTATTAAGGGCGTGTACGTCACGCCACGCATTGTAGGCGACGACAGCGTCAACCTTGAAATTAAGGTCTCTAACGACAAGGTAAAAGAGCAACATAAGCGCAACCCTAATATCCAAACTCAGGGCTACCAAGGCGTGGTGTCAGGACAGCTGGGGCAATGGATTCCTCTGGGCAGCATCAATATTACCGAAGAAAAGCACGATGAAGGGCTTGGTCGCAGCTATCGTACATCGCGAAGCCAGGATTTGAACATCTACCTGAAAGTAGATCGCGTCAATTAACCACTAACCCGTAGACTCAATCCAGCCCAGCATCTCTTCGAGCCTGTCCACGCAAAGTGCAGGCTCGAATTTACGTAAACGGCTGACATCATGAGCACCGTAGGTCACCGCCACACGGGTCATATTCGCCCTGACCGCCATTTCCATATCATATTCTGTATCCCCCACCATGATCGCCTTGGTTACCGGCGCCCGGCACTCACTTAACAGCTCGAACAACATTTTGGGGTGGGGTTTTGAGGCCGTTTCATCAGCACACCGTGACGCATCAAACAAGCCACTGACTTCTGATTTTCCAAACACACGATTTAACCCGCGACGACTTTTGCCCGTGGCAACGGCTAGGGTGTGTCCTTGGGATTTAAGGGTTTCAAGGGTATCAGCGACTGAAGGGAATAAAGGTGAAGGTTGATCATCACTGGCAATAAAATGCTTGGCATACTCATCACACATGGCATCAATGCCTGCGGAGTCGATCTCTGGGTAAAGCGTGCTGATAACCTCAGGCAACCCCAAGCCGATAATATTTTGGATTTCACTGTCAGGTAGTGCCGGTAACCCCATCTCATCGGCAGCGCGATGCATGCAGCGAATAATCTTGTCCGCAGAATCGCTTATGGTACCGTCCCAATCAAAGATAATAAGCATATGCAACCCTTGAGCTCTGGAGAGATTTACGCAGACTCAAGCCTATCGATAGCATTTGCCAAGCCTGCATCAAGCGGCGCCTCCACCACTAACATCTGATCCTGGTCAGGAAGCCTTACTTCCAGTTTAGCGGCATGTAGACATAAACGCCCTATTCCCTTCGTTTTCATCTGTCGGGCAAAATCGTCATCGCCATATTTGTCATCTCCGACGAGACTACAACCAACGGACTGAGCATGTACGCGAATCTGATGGGTACGCCCGGTGATAGGCCTGGCCTCCACCAGCGTGCAGTCCCTGAACCGTCGCAACACTTTAAACAGAGTCAGCGAAGGCTTGCCACTTAAATCTACCCTGACAATACGCCCGCCACCGGGTGATTCGCTCTTACGTAAAGGCGCATCAACCTTCTGACGACGATTTGGCCAACTCCCCTGTACCAGGGCGTGATAGGTTTTATTGATATCGCGCTTGTTCCCCCGACGCAGCAGATCCTGCAAATAGCGCAACATACTGCGCTTACGGGCTACCATTACGCAGCCAGAGGTATCACGATCAAGGCGGTGAACCAGCTCCAAATAACGGTCTTGAGGGCGAATCTGTCGCAAGGCCTCAATCAGCCCCAGATTTACCCCACTACCTCCATGAACGGCTAAACCAGAAGGCTTGTTGATAATTAACAGGCTTTTATCCTCATAGAGGATGGCATTTTCGAGCGTATGGGTAAGGCTTTGACTAGGCTTGGCGGCCACAGGCGCCTCGGCCTGCCGAATGGGCGGCACTCTGATCTGATCACCGGCTTTTAATTTATATTCCGGCTTCACCCGCCCCTTATTGACCCTCACCTCCCCCTTGCGAAGAATGCGGTAAACACGGGATTTAGGCACACCTTTCAGGAAGGTAACCAGAAAATTATCAACCCGCTGACCTGCCTGGTCGGCGTCAATATCGACAAATCGGACTTTCTGGTGCTCTGAAGAGGTAGATTGAGAGGGGGATTGAGGCTTATTCATTGGCGCATGATACCAGCTCAAATAACCAAATACCCCTTATAATTGAAGAAGATAGAGAATATTGCTATAGTCCTTTGTTGTTGCCTCAGGCAGGTTCCCGGACACTGTATAACGATAGGCGTGTTGCTAGGGAATACCGCTGACCAACAAAGATTGAGGTGCAATCCAACAGGCTCGTAGAAAGAGCAGGATTAGCAAAGACCTCCATCTGCACAAAATACACGCGGCATATAAACGATCAGCTGCCGTTGGCCACAACGCCAACCCACCTGATTGATATGCCAAATGACAACCGCACACAACAAAAGATGGCGGATTGTCTTGTAGGAACTTGCAAGAAAGAGATACTCACTTAGCGGACCTCGATACGGGCCAGGGAAACGAGCGCCAATAGCCTAGCTAACACAAAGAGTGTAAGCCCCCTCTCCCACTAGATTCGCTAATAGACGCCCTATTCGCGTCAACTGTAACGTGCCAAAAGCACACCACAATTTGAGTTAGAGGATAACAAGTAGCGCGATAGCACCTAAAATCGGCCAACGCCTGATCTCGAGCGGATTCAATTACTCCCTCACAGGCCCATAATTGGTCTTAATTCAGCTACAAATTGCTGATTTGGTGCTCTTATCGTTAGCCTTATTATCCAAACTGCCGCTCTATCGAGCCCTTCCGTACAGCGGAACTCGGGTAGCGTTAGAGTTTGAGGCTGATCTCTGCATTTCCCATAGACATTCCCTCCCGTCTTCTTTGTGTGTCAAACCTATTATTTAAGGTAACGCATGAAAAGAATGCTCATTAATGCAACTCAACCTGAAGAGTTGCGTGTAGCACTTGTTGACGGTCAATGGCTTTACGATCTCGACATTGAAAATCGCACCCGCGAACAAAAGAAAGCCAACATCTACAAAGGTAAAATTACTCGTGTAGAACCCAGCCTGGAAGCCGCATTTGTTGACTACGGTGCTGAGCGTCATGGCTTCCTGCCACTGAAAGAAATTTCCCGCGAATACTTCACCAAACAGCCTAAAGATATCGAAGGCAAAATCCGTATTAAGGATGTTGTCAAAGAAGGCATGGAAGTTATCGTACAAGTAGATAAGGAAGAGCGTGGCAACAAAGGTGCCGCCCTGACCACCTTTATCAGCCTGGCTGGTCGCTACCTGGTACTGATGCCAAACAACCCTCGTGCTGGCGGCATTTCCCGTCGCATCGACGGTGAAGATCGCGCCGAACTGCGCGATGCGTTAAGCAAGATCGAAGTACCTTCCGGCATGGGTATTATCGTTCGTACCGCTGGTGTAGGTCGTAGCGCTGAAGAACTGCAGTGGGATTTAAACTACCTGCTACAACTGTGGGATTCCATCAAAACAGAATCCGACAAAACCAGTGCACCACACTTCCTGTTCCAGGAAAGTAACGTCATTATTCGCGCTATTCGTGACTACCTGCGCCCGGACATTGGCGAAGTCATTATCGATAATCGTGAAGCCTATGATCTGGCCTGCGCCTTTATCAATCAGGTAATGCCAAACTACCACAGCAAGGTAAAACTCTACGAAGACGACACCCCGCTGTTTAATCGCTACCAGATCGAAAGCCAGATTGAGACTGCTTTCGAACGCGAAGTAAAACTGCCTTCCGGCGGCTCTATCGTGATTGATGTTACTGAGGCCATGATCGCCATCGACATCAACTCCTCTCGCGCCACTAAAGGTGGCGGCATCGAAGAAACCGCCCTGCAAACCAACCTTGAAGCCGCCGATGAAATTGCTCGCCAATTGCGCCTGCGTGACATGGGTGGCCTGGTGGTTATCGACTTCATTGATATGCAGCCAGTGCGTAACCAGCGCGAAGTAGAAAGTCGTATGCGTGACGCGCTGGGTATGGACCGTGCACGCGTTCAGGTCGGCCGTATTTCTCGCTTCGGTCTACTGGAAATGTCGCGCCAACGTCTGCGCCCATCTCTGGGTGAAACCACCTCCAAGGTATGTCCACGCTGCAGCGGTCAAGGCACCATTCGTGGCACCAAATCTCTGGCACTGTCTATTCTTCGCCTTGTTGAAGAAGAAGCGCAAAAAGAGCGTAGCGCAGAGATTCGCGCAATTGCTCCTGTGCCTGTTGCCACTTACCTTCTCAACGAAAAACGTAAAACCATTTCAAGCATTGAAACGCGTAACAATACCCGCGTTGTCATCGTGCCGCATGCCGAAATGGTAACACCACACTTCGAAGTTCAGCGTCTGCGTGATGACGACAGCGCCACCCTGGAAACCAGCTATAAGATCACCCAGGGCGCTGAAGAGCTACCGACTGAAGAAACAAAAGCTAAAGCCGAGCCTGTACCACCACTGGCACAACCTGCTGTTCAGCAGATTGCACCTTCTCAACCGGCTCCAGCACCCAAACCTGAAGAGAAGAAAAAAGAGCCTGGCCTGCTAAGCCGTATCTTTACCGCCCTCTTCGGCGACAAGGAAGAAGAAAAAGAGGAAGAGAAGAAGACTCAACGTCGCGGCAACCGAGGTGGCAATCGCAACCGCAATCAAGGTAATCGCAACCGTAACCGCAATCGCAACCGTCGTGGTGGTGAGGGGCGCGGAGGCGAAGGTCGTCGCGATCGCGATGAGCAACGCGATAACCGTGACAGCAACCGTGACTCTGCACGCAACGACAATCGTAAAAACCGTGGCGATCAGCCTCGCAAAGATCGTCGTGACGAGCAACGTGATGAACAGCGTAACGAGCAACAGCGCGATAATCGCAATCGCCGCCGCAATGAGCGTCGCCAGGACCAGACTGACAAATCTGAATCCAATAAGCCTCGCCAACAACAGCAGGACAATGCCGACAGCAATGAGCAACGTCCAGCCAAGCGTCCGAGCAACAAGCGAGCACGCCCTCAACAGCGTCGACGCAATCGTCGCGAGGAAACAACGGGTACCGCTGAAGTTGAAAACCTGAATACTCAGGTATCCGACGCTATCGACGCCCAGGAAAAAGCTGCCCAGGATCAAACCGCTCAGGCAACCAAGCCTGCGAAGCAACAAAAACCAAAGGCCGAGAAACCTGCTCCAACCCCTGAAGAGAAGCCGCAAGCAGCCCAGCAAGATAAAGTGGCTACTAATGCAGAACCTCAGAAAGCGGAAGCCAAGCCAACTGAAAAACCAGTAGCCCAAGCTAAGCCTGCCCCTAAGGCCCAGGAGCAAAAAGCTGAACGACCAAAACCAGTTGAAGCAGAAGCCAAAGTTGAAGCAGCGCCACAAGCCGCTTCCACAGAAGCATCTACAGCAGAGACGGCACCAGCACAACCAGCTGCCGTAGAACAACCGCCAGAAACAACTGAAGCACCAGCAGTCGAAGCTCCAAAAGCAGAAGCTCCTGCCCCTGCCGAGGAAGTCGCACCAGTTGTTGCTGAGCCTGCACCAGAAGCACCTGCAACTGTAACTGCAGAGGTTGTAGAAACCACAACCTCAGAACCTGCCGTTACAGAAACTGCTCCTGAAGTTGAGGCCCAGCCAGCTAAACCAGCTGCACGTGCCAGTAATGACCCACGAGTAAACCCGAAACCGGTTACTCAAACCGTCATTACCACTGAGCAGGCTGCAGCTAGCGATGCTCAACCTCTGGATACCTCATTGCCCGCCGCCATTGAACGCGCACCACGCGCACTTCAGCGAGCAGCCAATGACCCGAGACTTAAGCGACAGACGGCACCTGCCGAAGCTTAATAGCTCATAAAATACCCGGCCTGGCCGGGTATTTTTTTGCCTGTCATCCAGCCTCCACGGCGGAGCGTAAAATTATCAATTTTTCCTGAAAAAATAATAGCTTACGGGCTTGTCCCCAGATAAAAGCCATGTATAATCACGGCCTATCCGGTGGGGTGGCTGAGTGGTCGAAAGCGGCGGTCTTGAAAACCGTTGAGTGTAACAGCTCCCAGGGTTCGAATCCCTGCCCCACCGCCATTAAAACCCGCATCATACGGGGCTTTCAGAGAGGTAGGCGTCAAAACGGGACGCGATTGGGACCACTCTGGGACTGGAGAAGATTGAATGAAGCTGCCACATGGCGGCTTTTTTTGTTTTTAAACCAGGTAAATACAGGGAAAGTGATATGTCAGATCAAAATCGTGAAGATTCTGTCGTTGAACAAGTTGCTGACAATGTATCGTCGGCTGTGCTGTGGGTCTTTTCAGGGCCGTGGATCCTGATTGGCTTGATCATGTTCGTGACGGGTGAAGCAATGACCACCAAAGCTGGTGGCCTTCTATTTGCTGGTGCAGGCGCTGCGCTGGCTCCCCCTTTCATCAAGTGGCTCTATGCCGAATACGCCGCCAGAGGTGAGCAGCCCGTATCTCAGGGCTGGCTAAGGCTGGGTTATGTCTTACTGATTGTCCTGGGCTTCACCGTTAGTACCTGGAGCTGAAAACCCCAAATGCCGGTCTGCGATTGATGCGAAACTGACCGGCTGATCCTCGTTAATAAACGTTCCGTAGTGCTTCCGAATCATTGCCTCTGTTGAATGCCCCACTTGCGCAATAATCCAGTTTATCGGCATGCCGATGGTCAGCATCTGACTAATGAAGGTATGTCGGCATTGGCTTGGCCCTCGGTAGCGAACTTCTGCCGCCTCAAGATGTTTGGCCCACCAGTATTCTCTGTAGATCTTGATGTGAACGTAGGGCTCATCGGTGTAGGTGTTAAGCCATACCGGCCGGAAAGTGACCTTATGGATGGTCCTGTTGTCCCGACCGATCATTTCAACCGTTACTGCTGGACGCTCACCTGTGATCTTATGCTGACGCTTAAGAGCTTCCAAAGCCGGTGCCAGCAGTTCAACCGTTCGCCTGGACCTGACATTCTTGGTTGCCTTGTACTGACCATCAACAACACCCATTTCAAAGCGCACGGTCCCGGCATCGAGATCAATTGCATCCCAACCCATGGCCATGAGCTCAGCTGCCCGGGGGCCGGTCCAAAGCCAGAATTCGGCCATGTTCATTTCGCTATCCCTGTCGCTTGGCGTCGAGAGGATGCGGTCAATCTCCCCGCGGCTAAAAACATCCGGGTCTTCAGCATCTGGCAAAGCCACCTTAATGGCCTTAGTTGGGTTGTAATGACTGCGCTTGCGGGTGCCGAACAGGTCAAACACCTGGGACATGATCTGCATTATCTCTTTAATCGATTTGCTCGAGAGTTTATGCAGGTCGTCACTGATCCAGTCTTCAATATGGATGGTATCTATTTTCTCGATCAGTCTTTTACCCCACTTAGGGGTTATGTAGTTGCGGCACCAGCGTTCATAACCTTTGATCGTCTTCTCTGTAACCTGGCGCTCTTTGATCTTCAGCCAGATTTGCAGGTAATGACCGAACGTAAATTCGGCCAACCGCTTAGAGTTTGGGAAGTGATGAGAATAGTCAAAGCTACCGGCCTGTATCTCATGGCGGATAGTCGCCACCTTGCTCGCGGCATACGCCTTGTTTTCTGGCGTGTTATCAAGCCCCAGCGGCTCACGACACTTTTCATTCTCATAATTGAAGTAAATGCGCAGCTTGTTGCCACGCACCTCTACACCATTTGCCATAAAGTCCCCCGACATTGGCAGAATTGCTTACCCGTAGTTTAACTACGTGTATCTAAATCTACATCTTTCCTACCATCCGGCCAACACAAAAGATGGTTGGGCACATGGCTAACAACGGCACCGAACGGCTAAAAAAGCAGTTTGGTAAGAATTTAACGCGGTACCGCATAGAAGAAGAGCTCACGCAAGAAGAACTTGCCGAGCGTTGTGATGTATCCGTCGAAACCATTAGTTTCATAGAGCGAGGCATTCATGGACCTCGCTTTGAGCTGCTGAGCAAGCTTGCCCAGGTGTTTCGGATTGAAGTTCGCGACCTTTTCGACTTTTCATAATCCTCGCTTCCGCCATTTCAAAGTTATCAGCATCTGCCTCAATCCCCACAAAATCACGCTTTAGCCTGATAGCCGCATCACCGGTACTACCCGAGCCCATAAACGCATCCAGAACCCGGTCACCTGGTCGAGAGCTTACAGTAACCATATGTTCCAATAGGGCCATGGGCTTCTCGCACTGGTGCTTACCCTCATAGAATGCTACAGGCTCGAAATGCCAAACATCGGTGAAGGGCACATCTTTGGTTACTGCAAATGGCCGCCTGAGGTGTTCATACTTGGCTTTCAGATTAAGAAATTCAGACTGAATGTCACGGTACCGCCCTTCTAAATCTGAGTACTTCTCACTATTTCCAAATGCCTCGAGCAACTTTGTAAAATTCTGCTGTGATGGCAAGTGAAATTGACTCGCAGAGAAATAATGCCCTGCAGTGGTTGAACCGCAGATAGACTCACACTCCGAAATCGTTAACCCAGCACTTTTACGAAGATTATTCATATAATCAGCCAACGGCTTAAACAGATACTTTGCCTGGGCATTAATCTGTGAATTCAGCGCTTTGCCAGCCTGTTTAGGTTCAGCAAAGATCACCCGTTCAGTTTGAGGAAAGTACTTTCGCAGCCCCTCTTTTCTACAACCGTTATGCCGACCGGCCCGTTTCACCCAGACAATATGATTAAGCACCTGGTAATGCTGCCCTATCAAAAGCTCCAATTTTGCAGCCATATAAGGTCCAGCAAACCAATACAAACTACCCGTAGGCTTTAACACCCTTGAGAACTCGATTAACACCCGTTCACACCATTGCATAAAATCGACTTCTGAGTCCCACTGATTATCCCAGTCATTAGATTTGACCCGGTAGTAAGGTGGATCCGTCAATATTAGATCGATGGAGTTATCAGGCAAGGTTGGCAGTAATTCGAGGCAATCACCGTGAAGTAAGCGCATAGGGAATCCCGTTAAATCAATTAACAAAATCCCCCAGCGCACCGGCATTATCCTTGTCTGATTAATATTTAGACACGAAGTCAAACTACACCTATTCCTAGATACTATTGAGCCTCATCTCTAAGGCTCAATTTGTACAGAGGGGACCGCGTTATGCGATCTCCAATGCGTTAGTGTGATACATATTCTCAATTGTCCGCTTGGTGACACCGATATATCGCAGCGTTACTTTTGAGGTTGCGTGATTGAACAGAGCCTGGATGTGGTGAATGTCTTCCCCGCGTTCGTATGCCTGAAATCCCCAGGTTTTACGCATCGTGTGGGTATTTACGTTGTATCCAAGCTCAAGATCCCAGGAAGCCTTTTTAAGTGCTTTACCAAGCCATTGAATACAGATTGGTTTCCGCTGCCCCTTCATCCGGTTAGAGGTCGATTGAAAAAGGTACGTTGGCTTGAAGTTTTTGCTTTTGTAATAGGCTAGAAGCCTGACAAGCGCCTGCCTTACCTCTTTGTTCACAGGGAATTGTTTTTTCTTGCCGGTTTTCTGCTCAATGATCGTCACGTGATTTTCACTCATCTGGCTAAACTTGAGCTGCAACAAATCGCCAGCTCGCAACGCAAGATTGCAGCCAATGAGCCAGCATTCTGCCTCTCGGGGTGACGCGTGTACTTTAAGCCAGTTATACATTCTCTTTACGTCTTCAAAATCGCGGATTGGTTCTACTTCTGCCAACTTACTTATACCTCTACTGCTTTATGATTAAGGGTAATAAACCCATTCGTAACCGCCTGACCCTTGTGCCTGCTCACTTCGACGCAGATACATTTGCCGCCACATTTTTGCCAGCATCCCTGATGCATGCTGTATGCTCAGATCAAATTTGTTGGCCACCTGGGCCGCCGTCGCTTCACGCTTATCAAAGACAAATCGATAAACCTCTCGCGATTGATCGGATAGCAAGAGGGCTTTGATTTCATCGTTCTTGCCCTGTATTGATAGTGATCGGATTGTGTCGCCATGCTCCACTTTCTAATCCTCCTGTGTACATATCTGTTGCAAAAGTTTTGAAGGTCAACCAAGCCTAACGCTTCCAGCGGTTGCGCTGTCGGCGCTTCTTCTGGCTAACCCGGTTTTTGCGATCTGGTTGCGCCTGGTCGCTGATGGCGATTGGCGGCTCAATGTATGGATCGCTAATTGTTAGTGCTATTGCAGCGCCAAGCCCTGCGCCCATGAATGATCTTTTCATTGCTATCCCCGTACAGAACTGAGCTATAGGTCAGTTCATCATTATTGTGAAAGGTGCGCTGGCTAGAACCTCATACCAAAGCAAGCCTATAAAGCAGACAAGAGGGCCAAACCAGATATACTCTTTTGCTGGTGCAGGGCCTAAATCTGGGCCCCCAAAGAATGCGTTAATCACTGCAATGGCGCTGATAAATGCCAGCGCAATAAAAGCAACTATGAATCCTAAAATTGCCATCTGTATATCTCCTGTTTAACATCCGTTACAGCGACAGCTGAAGCTGTCACACATTGGGCAGTAGTCGGCGTTTCTGACGCTTAAGGTTTCCTTAGTATCGACGAACACCTTTTCAGGCTCCTCGCCTGTCAGCTCAACAAACCTGCGCTTTGCGGCATCAATCACCCTTTGATCGTTCTCGCTTAGACTCATATTTTATGGCTCCCGTGTTTTGCAAATTCGCTACTTAAAGCGAACCCTGATGGCTGCGCCCAAAAATACAAGTGCAGAAGCAATCTTATATATCAGCCAGCAACACAGGGCGACTGGCCATGCAAAGACACAAAACATGTCTCCAATTCCATCCATCTCGTCACGGATGCCTCCAATAACTCCGAAGGTAATGCAGCACCCGAAAAGGTAAATAATAGTGAGCGCATCCATAGGCGATCTCCTTGTACATTAATGAGGTTTGAACTTGCTCTGCATGAAATCCTGCTGCCTTCTTAGCAGCCCAATCTCAGCTTTTAGCACTTCAACTTCGGCTTCCTTCAAGGTTATCTGATCTTCAAATCCCTCAACGGCCTTTTTGACAATCTCGCTGGCTGTATCAATGCTGCCGGCCCGGTATCCAATGTTGTAATCTGTCTCTTTATCTTCTTCTGCCATTTTCTATGTTTCCTGTGTTTACTTGCCTGGTGGTGGTGGCGGTGGTGTTGGGCGCCTGTAAGATTGATAGGGCTCGCCAGCCAATAAGGCTTTTACGTCACAATTCTTGTACCACCACAAAACCGCCTTCTCTAATGACCATCTATCCCTATAGGTCGTTTTAACGTCAGACCCTTTAACCTCTACTGAAATGACGGACAAAAGCTTGGTGTTGCCGTAGTCAAAAACCTTTACACCATCCTTTTCAATTCCATTGTGTCGATAGCTGTTTCTGGTGGGATTCCATTTTTCCGGTTCGGCATAAATAGAATCGCGTATTTCTGCTGCAAATTTACTCACCCTATTAGGCTCCCTGGTTGTACATTTATGCGTCTTGAAGCTCATCACGCAGCATTGAAGCGGCACCAATTGCCTGCTCGCTCAGGGTGGGCCAATCAACTACATCCTCGATAACGCTACGAATTGCTGTCTCCATTTCATAGGCTATCCGCTTTACAACAGCATCGTCTGTACTGTCTATCAGCTGGCGCAGATCGTCCATTTCTTCTTTTATTTGCTCGGGTGTCTTGCTCATTTTCAATTCCTTCTATTGGTACATATCTGTTGCAAAAGTTTTGAAGGTCAACCAAGCCTAACGCTTCCAGCGGTTGCGCTGTCGGCGCTTCTTCTGGCTAACCCGGTTTTTGCGATCTGGTTGCGCCTGGTCGCTGATGGCGATTGGCGGCTCAATGTATGGATCGCTAATTGTTAGTGCTATTGCAGCGCCAAGCCCTGCGCCCATGAATGATCTTTTCATTGCTATCCCCGTACATTAATGAGCTTCGGCGGCTTCGTCACAGACTGACCACCAAAAGTTCTGAGCCTCTGTTTTGGTTTCACAGCAGATCAGGCAGTAAAGGGCCGCTTGCTCCGCATCAACCGCATGAGCCGTAGCTGCTGGATAGCGAGTCCAGTCACGCGAGCTAAATGCGTAAATGGTTCGCGCTGTATGCAGGCGATTTTCAGCAGTCCATTCAATATCCATCCAGTTCGGAGTTGTTCCTCTCTGGCCAATCTTTACCGACATTGCTAGTTACTCCTGTAGTACATTATTGAGACTTAGAGGCCTCAATGGCCATTCGTTGATAAATCCGTTTGCATAGATCCCATGGCACTACTCTCTCTGCAGTGCAATCATGGTGTTCGCCAAATTCATCGTAGTAAGGGGCGTATTCTTCCCATGAAAACTCGCCAATACAGTTAGCTTTCATGGAATTGGTGATTCTAGGTAAAGCCGGGTTTCTCGGGTCAACCGGTACAGCCATGGGTATTGAGTCACGCTTTAATGCTGGAATCACAATAGTATTCTTTGCCCATGATTTACCATTTACAGCCATGGAAGTGATGAAATATTTGTTGTAACGGGAGTCAACAATAACCTCTTCCTTATCTGTTCCAGGGTTCAATACTTCTTCAGCAAAATATGGCGTCGGAATACCTTTGTATTCGGTAATGATCAAGTCGAGTGCTTTGACTTGGCCTACCGCTGTTAACTTCTGAATTTGCATGTCCATTCCTCAATCTATAAGGCAGAAATTAAAGTGACTTGGTCGCTTCATCGATAAGGCTTGCTAGATGTTGTGATTGATACAAGCCACCGTCATTGTCGATACAGTCAGGAATCCCGCCACCACCGATACATTCGTTATGGATTTTATTGCAGTCCAATAATGCAATTCTTAGCTGTTTAATCTTGTCTGCAGCATCTAGCAGCAAGTTACTGCCGAGTGCATACTGCTGACTATTAGGGTGCGCCTCCCTTAAGCGGTTCTCGACATCATCCTCGTTGGAAATTTGGTCTTTAGTCATAGAGCGCACCAACAACGTCAAGATATCTATATCCGGGTTTACCTTTTGGCACTTAATCAGAAACCGCGACAACGATGCCAAACGATGCTTACCGCGTACTGCCGCATCTGGCACTTTGAACCCCATGCAATCAGCAACTCGCCGAATGTCGAAATTGACAAAGCTGGCACCGTCATTGTCGGGATTTTGGCGAATTAAAATAAACCAGTATATTTGTCTAATTCCATCCTTTAGTTCATGGTGAGCGGTGTATTCAAAGTGGTCATCACTCAGAGTGGCACAACCGCAAAAGTCGATATCGTGGCCTATACACATACTGCTCTTTTTGAAGTTTTCGTAATCATCATGAAATGACATATCGCTACCCCCTGTAGCTATTATTGAAATTCAATGGGCAGTTGATTGCCCAGGTAACCAAACTCGATACGATTGCAGATACGATCTGGCTTGCAGTTGTACTGCTTGCATAGCATCGATATAAACTGCTCTGGCGTCATATCTGGAAACCCTTCTGCAATGCAGTCTTCCCGTGTGATGGCATTTAGCTTTTCACGGCGTACGCTCTTAACGCCAAGCATGCCCAGGCGCACTACCTTTTCGCCCTTCTTCAAACCCATGGCCTTTTCTACGGCGCAAATCACATCACCCTCTTTCAGCTGCCACCAGCCGAAGCGGCGGGTAACGGTTTTAGTACGGGCTTTGATTTGCGGTATTGTCATGGCGAAACTCATGTTCTTTGGCATGATGACCTCCTAAAATGGAATCGTTGACCAGATATAATCTTTGGAGGCAAGTTTTTCGAGTGACTCTTCTATACGAGATGCCATCTTGTATATATCGAAATTTGCTAATGCCATTCGCCTAAGTTTCTTTGACTTCGCAGTTTGGCCTTTCTGCATGGCATTAGTTGCCAACCTATCAAACTGACACCACTTATTGCTCGCCTTGCTTTTTATCCGCTCAATATCTTTGAGGACAGACTCTACTCGCTCGCACTTAACCCAGCCCGCATTATGCATCTCGTATTCATCAAGTGAGTCAAGCCGATTTATCGTTGCTTCAGAGACATCCATTTTCCATTCAGGCGGATAAAACGCGCTCTCTAGCTCGGATTCTGTGAATCTAAATACATTGCCCATATCGGTAATACAGGTCGCAACACCGGCCTCGACGCTTGAGACAAAGGCATTCCCCATTCGGCGACCATCCCTAGTGCATAATTGGGCTCCAACTTCCATATAGCTTTCACAAAGACCAACAGCCCATGGCGGCATTGGCTCATCGAGACTATCAATTACTGTATCCATCGCTTTTTCCAGAGTATTCATTAGGCTGCCTCCCCTGCTTCCTTGGGTGGGTTCTTGTCCAGACAGATAACTTCGAATTCGGTGTGGGTATATCGCTTTTCATCACCATGGCGCATGGCGTCTTTGAACTGTTCTTCGCACACATCGGAGATATCCGTCAGGGGACAGAACGCGATTAATTCGCGGGTTTCGTCCTGGCCTACGCTTTTGTCGTAATCGAACATCAAGGTCATGTTGACCTGCCAATAGAATGCTCGGCCTTTGATGATCCAGTCTTTGTTTTGACAATAGAGATCCGGGATAAACAGACGCTTAATTGGGTTGGTGTGCGTAACCTCCCCAGCAATAAACCCTGAGCTATCCATAAGCGGGCTTTTATCCTTCCAACGGACAATGAGCCCCACGACGTTATCTAGCAGTTTTTTACGGGCATTGAATGCCTTACGCTTTTTCATACCTACCCCTTTACTTACGCTGTAGCCCCTTGGGGCTTTTGAGTGTCTTTAAAAATCCAGCACTTCACCGTGCGACCCGCATTGGGATTGCTCTTACTGGTAAAAATGGCTGAGTTAACAGGATCGATGCCTTCGAACTTGTAGCGGCGGCCATCTTTTAAGAGGCGTTTCATGTCCTTCATTAAGGGCAAGTCCTGTTTGCGATCGCGCGCGGTTTCGTAGAAGTGGTTCATGTTGATGGCGATCTGACCATTACGGCTGTGATTCATTTGTTGGTTGTCTTCATCGCCGTTGAGGAATTCGTATACTTCCCAGAACTCTTGTACTTTCGGGTGGTCGCCGCCGATTACCTGCTGGCGGTCGATAGCCATTTGGGTAATGAATTTTTTAGTGGCTGTGCGCTGCTCTGGCGATACGGGTATTACATGGCTAAGACAGTCCACCAACGCCATAAGTTGGCCGTGATTTTTGCCAATACGAACCGTTTTAATTTCTGGCAACTTCATCAATGTACCTTCGTAGTGCTTGCAGGCCTCTTCGAAGGTTTGAAGGATGGGCATTTCTTTGAGTAGGGTTTTCACTAGAAAGCCGCTTACCTGCTCGGTTTCCAGTCTGGCCAAGCTCTCGGCCAATAGCCGAGTATCTTCGTTGTGGCCTTCGCGGGTAAATTTGATGTGCACAATACGCTGAAGGATGGCCTCTGCTGCATCAACGGTGGCGTTCTGGGTGATTACCAGGGCACCACGGAAAGGCGGCTCGTAGGTATCATTACCGCCGTTCTTTACACCTCGTGCTCGAGGACTGCGGCCGTTATACAGGGTTTTAAATTGGTTCCAATCAATGTTTTTGCTGTTCTCGCTGTCGCGGTCACCTTCCAGAAATACCACGGGTAGATTTGATACCTGAGACAAGGTACGTGATATAGCCGCAAGCGTGGAGTTACTGGGGTCTACTCCTTCGTAGTCATCTCGGCCGAATAAGCGCCAGAGGAATTCAAACAGCGTTGATTTACCTGCACCAGGTTCACCAATCAGCTCAAGGAATGGATAGCTTTCGTGGCGCTCGCGGATTTGTTCGGCAAACAAGGTGCCCATCCAGTAAGCAACAGCGGCCAAACCCTGAGCGCCCCAACAACGCCATACCATATCAACCCAATCGTTGGTGTAGTCTTTATCGTTGGTATTGATGGCCAGATCTGTTGATCGGCTAAGTGATTTAACTGCCAGTTTTTCTAGATCGAAATAATCTTCATCATTCAGGTGATACAACTTGCCTTGGCGCATAGCCACATCACGGTAGATATATGAGCGGTGTTCGCGGCTGTAGCCGATATAGTCAACCGTTTCCACGGTTTTAATGTTAAATACTCTTTGCTCAAGTATGGCGTCTAGCTGCTGACTGGTACCGGTGAACATAGCACCAGGTGCAACTGCCAACAGACGCTTTTTAAATTCACTTGAGCTGGATAACTGGCCACCGGTGAAGGTGTTTTTAACCGCTTTCCCCTTATGTGGGAAGTTGACTCTCAGGTAGTACCAGCTCTCATCGGTGATCTTGTTGGCCTGAAAATACAAAAACTGTGGGTAGCAGTTGGCAATAATCGCAAGGCTGCCACAATCGGTAAGTGCCCTTTCGCGGCGCTCATCTTCTGTGAGCTCTGTATTCTCGTCTTCAAGGCGTTCGAGTTCCTTATGGAACTTGTCTACATCGAGCTGAAACCAATATAAGCGATTTTTATATTCAAACGGGAACTGGCGCTTGTTGTCGTGGTTATATATCAACAGTGCCTTTTCACTGGAGCGTTGTGCGATTAACAACGCACCTTTGTAACGGCACTCTTTTAGGGTTTCATCATTTAATCTGTTCTGCTTATGCAGGTCGTTCCAGTCGGTCTTACTATTGGGGTGCTGCGGTATCTGGGCGGCCTCAACCTTCCACGGCAGATTTTCCTTTTCAATCTCTTCTCGCATACGCTTTACGAATTTCAACGTATTCTTACGGCCTGCATTGTCCCCATCAAGCGCCCACACCCAGGTAACGCGCTTATCTTTGTATTTGGCCAGCGCTTTCTCAGGGTAGTTATAGCAGGTAAGCAAAGCTGTAGATTTGTAGCCATTCTCCCAGTGGGCGGCGGAATCGAATATGCCTTCATCCAGATAAACCGTGTCACCATCTTCAATGGTCATGCGCGGCGGCATCCACCATAGGCCGTTATAACTCCCTCCAAAGTGGGCTTTACGGCCGATTTTGGCCACGTTCTCGATAAAGCGTTCCCAGTAGATTGTTTTATCCGCATCCAAATAAAAACGAACGGTGGGTGTGCCTACATTTACATCACGCGAATAAAAGCTTTCCTGCCGGTAGCTGGGCTGTAATTTAGCTTTGTTTAACTGTCGGGTTTCCAGATAAGCATCGGCCGTCGCATTGGGGTTTTCCGTGGTTACTGGGTGGCGCTTACTCAGGTTCTCGAAAACATCGGGGTACAAGTCTTTAACGTGAAACTCATCACCGCATTTATTTTCACGTCCACAGCGTAAAACCCAGGGGGTTTCAGAGTTGGTGAAAAGTTCATTTTTCTTGCACGATGGGCAAGCACCCTGTTGCAGCCACTTCCCATCGTCAGAGAGTTTAAATTTATAATCACGATTAAGGTTGGCGGTGATTTCCTTATGTATGTCCTGATTCATTCACAGCCCCCAGCATTAATGATTGGTACGTCATGTTGCAATTCCGTCTGGTCGAAAATGCGGGAGCCTGACACCCCCGCCAATTACTTCTTATTAGTGTTGAGTTATTAAGCCTTCGCCATTACAGCAACGGCATGGGCCAAGTACTTTTACGCCCTCTTCATCCCAGTGGTTGCCATCCCCCATACAGCTACCACACTCTTGCTTGTGCCGGTTATCAATATGAAAACGTTTCCACTGTTCCCAGAGGACATGAAACTTTTCATCACCATCTTCAATGGCTTCCTGTGGCTCTTGCATTAGAGCTCGGCGGTAATGAAGTACTAGTAAGGCGGACTGGTAGTTGTTTTCATCCAGCAAACAAAGATCAGTTACATCTAACTGCCAAGCCTTACCGTTGTATGCTGAAAGCAATACCTGTGCTGCGGCACGCCCCCCGCTACCCCCTGCATTGGCCAAAACTAAAAGGCGATTAATAGCGCCTGCATATGCTGTTACAGCTTCGTCTTTTGACATGGTGACCTCCAATTGTCGTTTCGTTTTAACTAGCTTTTTGCTTTGTTGATTCTGGTTGCCAATGGGTGAGCTTTTCTTCTAACCAGCTAAGCCCCTTGGGTGTAACTAGGCTTACCTGGTACCACTGGCGAACATTGGTGCCACTTTTTCTAAAGCGGCGGTTATGGATAACAAACAAGCGGTGATGCACATACGGCGGCATTGCCACGTTGTTTGGGCCAAGAACTTGTTTTTCACGTAACTTAGCAAAAAGGGTTTTACTGCCAACGCCTAAAATGCGGGCTGCATCTGCAATGGGCATTGGTTGATTTGGGTTAGGGTTTTGCACACTGTTAACCACGTTCAATCCTCCACTGTTTTCGCATTTCGGCGGTGAGGGCTTCCTCTCCTGCTTTGCCGCGTTTACTGCGGATAACGTCTAACCTTTGTTTAATTTTGTCTGCATCGTAGTTGCTGGCTACTATTAATAGGCATGGTTATCCCACATGAACGGCGGTTTTTATGCCGGTTCCTGCTGTAGCAGGGCCATAACATCACCCAGCGATAACGCTTGGCGCACACCATCAACCATCACAAACAAACACTTGGACGTTGAATGGCTGATGTCGAAGTAGGCGTTTTTGTTGCCCTTCTCGATTTCAGCTACTGCCGCCGATGCTTTAATACGTGCGGTTTCGATGGATACATGGCGAACAGTTTTTAAATGGCTGGTGGTTTGCCTTACTAGGTGTTCGCGGTCGATTTCAGGCGATTGGTTCATAAGCTGTAATGCGAAAACTTCTGCCTGTTCCTGCATGGTTTGAGCGTGGTTCATGCCGTTTCTCCTTCCGTTGTAAAGTCCAGTTGCTTTTGCGCACTGTTGCTTTGCTTGCTTACGGGCAATACGACTTCTTCGTGCGGTATGGCACTGGGGCTGATCATAGAAATTGGGGTCATGGCTACTTTGAATACCGCACCGCATTCAATGTTGTTGCAGCGGTACACTGCCTCGCGATACATACGTGTAACCTGATTGGTCTTCACTGCTTTAGAGTTACTCAGGCAGTGTGGGCACACGGTAATGGGCTGGCAGATTCTTTCGGCCATTAGCAGCACTCCTCTTCTGCCTGAGTTTCTTCAACCATTAAGGTGCGCAAGCGTTCGAGCAGTGCCAATTTGGCGGTGATATCTTCAAAGGTTTCGCGCTCGATGCGCTGGTATTCGTCGGCGCTGATTTCGCCATCTTCCAGAGCTGCTTGTATCTCTCGGGCTGTTTCGCCCTCTTCCCGAATGCAATCAGCCCACAGACCTAACAGCTCTGTATCGCTGGCACCCAATAGATGCTCTGTGAGGGGAACAATGCCGTGATTCAGAGCTGCGGCTTCTGCCCTTAGTAAGCGGTAATCACCGGTGACTTTTTGGACGCGAACCGCCTCTATTACTGAGAGTTGATGTGGTTGCGCAGGGTTAACTTTGTTAGACAAGATACCGGGACCAGAAACCCCAGCTTTTATAGCCAGCTTTTTCAGCCCTGGCTTAAACTCCAGAACAATTGCACGTTGAACTTCTTCAATGCTGCGCTCTGCGTGAATTGGCAAACAAATAGACATGTGAGCATCCCGTTGCTGTTACATGGAATTATTCTGGGGATGCTCTAAGCTTTAGGTGTGTTGGCAAAACACCGGTGTTGGCTGAGCAGCCCCACTGCCAAGCCCCTCGGTTGTGGCGACCGAGGGGCTTACTTATTTACTGGTGAGAGTTTTGGGCCTGCTGGGCTTGAGCCTCTTCCGCTTGCCGATCCATTTTGGCGATCCAATCCGCAATGGCTTCTTCTGTTACTTCACGCAGGTTCTTTCTATCGTGCTTAATCAAGGCTAAGCGAAGGTCTTTGTGTGACTTCCCGCTCACATTGAGGCTTTTGAGTTTTGTTGCGTTGCCGGTACCTGTTGCTTCAGTCATAATCCTAAATCCGTATATAAGATAATATTCAATCCGATATTTAGGATTTAATACCAAAATGGCGGATAGAGCAACCCTTTAATCCTATTTTTTGGATAATTATGAAAACAATACAAGAAAAACTGACTTTTTTAGCCGGGGAACGGGATATCACGCCATGGTTTAAGAGCCTTGGCTTCTCCACTGGGGTGATTTCACACGTTATGAAAGGGGCTCAACCAGGCACCGACCTACTGGCCGCCCTAGCCCGTACAGACCGGGTAGACCTCGATTGGCTGCTATTGGATAAAGGGGTTCCATACCGGGTAACGCGGGCCATGAACGATCAGTATGCCATTACGGCTATTGATAAGTTGCTGCAGGCCGAGGACTACGGCGTAGCCATTACCCATACGGCGGATGACAGTAACTTGGGCGTTATATTGCACCGCCGGACTGAATACGACTTTAAGGATAAATCCGTTGATTACACCGAGGCGCATGTATTTGTTGCGGGTGTATCCATGGCCACCGTTCACTGGCTAAACGAACAAGGCCGGGGATTATGGGCGCTACTGCTATCTGAAAAGGACATGCAGCGGCTTGAAAACGGGCATATGGGTAACAATGAGCTATTCGGCTTTGAAGATGCACGAAAGCAAAGACCTGGGCTCATGAGTAAGGTTAAGCCCTCACCTTATAAAGATAGCGTTAATGAAGTGCGTGAACCCGGTACCGAATACCAGGTGCTTGATAATGGTAGCCAGTCAATGGCTATGCAGTATCAACAACTGAGTACCGACAATAAAAACCATGTAAAGGCGATTACAGAGGCATTGCTGTTAAGCCAAAAACAACAATAATCTGACCCCCTCCACCTGCCGAGCTATTGAACTCGGCCAAAAATGCTTTATTTGCAACCCGTAGTTAAACTACGTGCTTCTTATCCCTCTCTACGGCAGCTTCACTTCCAAGTCTATCCGCTGTGTATAGCCACTACCGACTATGTGAGTAATGTTTTTACCGACCCAGTCTTGGCTATTAATTTCTGGCTTGAACTCTTTAACGGTTATCGGTGATTCGACCAATAATTCAGGTATAGCAGTCGACAACGTTAGGCTAAGGGTTTGCCCTGCCCTTTGGAGTTGTTGCCATTCTGCGGCCGCTACGTGCTCTGCCTCTTCTTTTGTCGGCAATGAGCTGCGAAGGGTTTTAACCTTGCCCTCTTCACCGAGAACGATGGTGGATTTATTGCCCGTTTCCTTGTTATGCCAATAGCACTTTACGCCAGTATATTGGTCTTGGCTGTTGTCGTTGTATCGATGCAATGAGCAGTCGCGTTTTTTGACAGTTGTCGCGGGTAATTTGATACCGGACACAGTTAAACCATCACCTTTTGTTTTAAAGATTAAACGCCCATTTTTCACAGATGCCATAGCACCGTAACGTTTACCCAGCCTGGTTAAGAAGTTGGCATCACCCTCATTGGTTTGATCAATATGTTCGATGGCGCGTTCAGCAAGAATTTCGCTAATAGCTGGATCCAGACCATGTTTTTCGGCAATCGTTTTGAGAATGTCACCCACGGTTACCTGGTGCCAGCTTTTGGTGGTTTTTTCGCTAAAGTTAGAGGTGAAGTTAGCCGAGCGGGCAACAATAGTTAATTGATCTGGCGGGCCGCTGTGGCCTGCCTCATCCACTATGAATTCACCTTTATCTGCCAGGTGCTGGCCTTGCCAGCCTAATGCTAATTGAATCCTGGCTTTGCGTGGGGGTATCGCTAAACGCCCGTCGTGATCATCCAATACCATGGTTAACTGATCGGACTTGCTGCCGCCATGGTCCACCAGTGTTAAGCGTACCAAACGAGATTGGGTAGTATCGGATATGTCACGGCCGTTCACTTTCAGCTGGTGCGCCGGCTTATAGGTTATTTGGCGAATACTCATGCGATAAACCGTGCGTATGATGCGTTAATGTCACCCAGCTGCTCGAGGCGGTCACTATCGACACGCTTTAACTTGATGCTGAATTCAATTTTACGGGCTTCACCGGTTGGTAAAGGTCTGGTTCGTTTGTCGTCAATACTCTCGATGATGTATTGCCCCCATACCGCACCGGTAGCATCGATCAGCAACCAGGCATCGCCGGTACCGGCCATCGTTCGCAACTCTTCAAGGTTAGAAGGGCCGCCAGTAATTTCGGGAGCCAATACACCAGGTAAGGTGACGTACTCATCACCCGGGCCAAGGTACTGATTGGCATCGCGCTGCCCTACCCTTGGGTTGCTTTTGTGCTTCCAACTGGCTTGGCGCTGCACGCCATTAAGGGGTGCTGTTTGCAGGGTAAAAACAAAGAGACCGAGCGTCATTAACATAGTGAATCCTTGGTGTTAGTCGTTGTCGTGAAGGTTGCTGCGCTGGGCGACTTGTTGCTCCCATTCAATGGCTTCAATCTCACGGCGAACCATGGTGGCAATTTCGTGGCTATCTTTGCCGGTACCATCAACCTGAATGGTGACTGCACCTTCAGCCATGGTGAAAGAGTTACCCATTGCACCAGGTGTGCCCACAACCGGCACCGCTGCGGCGGTTGCCATAGCCAGGCCTGCACCGGCTTGTTTTAAATCGCCCCCTTCAACAAGGCTGGCTATTTTCTGGCTACCAGCACTGGCCAACATATTGCCGCCAATACCACCCACAATTGAGCCCAGCAAGCCGCCAATCGCCATACCTATTGGGCCACCCACAGCACCCAACATAGCGCCAACTTTGGCACCACCGACAGCACCGGCTATACCGCCGACATCACCAGCAATGGACGTGGCCTTTTGTACACCGGTTAAATTACTGCTGGTGGAAACGTCCGCAATACTTAACGCCCCCAAGCCAACCGCACCAGCAATGCCCAACTTGCCACCCAGCATGCGAGATAGTCTACCTTTGCCGCCCTTACCACCAACTCCACCGGCTGCACCACCTAACGCAGCATCAAGCGCGGCTTGGCGTGAACGCAAGCCTAACCAGGTAATGGCAGCCCCCAATGAAGCGATCGCGGTAATAACCGGTGCTACGGCCAGCGCCAATGCACCAATGGCACCGGTACCAATGATTAACCATTTTGCCAGGGTTGGATGTTTCTCGATCCAACTGCCAATTCCATCAATGACAGGGGCAAGCGTGGTTGTAACGCTATCGAGTACAGGCAACAATCGATCGCCCAGGCGAATAAGAATGGCCTCCCAACGGTTGCGCAATACCGCCAATTTGTATGCGCGGGTTTTAGCGGTGCGAGCGTATTCATTTTCTACACTGCCGCTCATTTTTGTAGTGTCGGCGGCCAAGGCCATAACCCGTTGGTACTCTTCTATGTTGCCAACCATATTAGATACCGCCGCCATAGACTCACGGCCAAACAGGGTTTCTATCACGCTACCGCGCACCGCGGCATCCTGATCACGGATGGCATTAAGCACCTCTGCAATTGTGCCTGCGGCGTTTGCCTGCATGGCTTGCGCCAGTGATACGGGATCCAGCCCCAGGCTATTGAGTACTTCGGTTTGCTCTTTACTGGCAGCATCACCTGAGGTAAGCGCGCTGAGCATATTTTTCATGCTGGTGGCGGCTACCTCTGAACTTGGCGCAGCACCATCAATAATCGCAGCCAGCGCGGCTACCTGCGGCGATTTAAGGCCTGCGTTTTGACCCAGTGAACCTGCCCGGGAAAGGATATCGGTAATGTTTGCGGCGTTGGAACTTGAGCTGTCACCAATAAAGTTAATGGCATCACCCAACTGGCCAATTTGGGCCATGTTTAAGTTCATACCGGTACGAATAGTGGTGATGCTGTCGGAAGCCTCATCGACACTGATACCGAAGGCAACCGATAATTTTTCTGTAACCTTGGCGAACTCTAACGCCTGATCTGCTGGCAGGTTAATTTTGCCACCCGCAGCAACCAGCTGGGCAATACCAGTCGCCCCAAGCGGGGAAACCTTACCCAGATCGAGGATTTGTTTTTTAAGGGTTGGCAGGTGGCCACCTTTAACGAACTTATCAACTTCGGTAATGGCGGTTTCAAACTCGATAGATCGCTGCATGGGGCTGGACAGCGCATTCTTAAGGCCATGCCCTACCCGGTTAAGCCCACCCGCTACCAGTGATGCATTGGCAGCACGCTGCAGGGCGTTGTCGTGTCTTGATTGCGCAGCATCTACGGTTGCCTGGGCTTTGGCTATGCCCTGCATACGCTTTTCAACGCGGCCATAGGCATCGGCCAGTTTATTTTGTTCGTCTGCTAGATTACGGGTGTTTATACCCGCTTCCTTGGCTTTGTTGTTGTAGCCTGCCAGTTGCTGGCGTTGGGATTGGTAGCGCTTCTCTAGGCGTTCCAGTGCGTTGCGTGATGCATTGTATTCACGGCGCTGTGCCCGGGTAATCTTGCCACCACTGTTAATTTCTTGGTGTAGTTTACGGGTGCTTTCGCGCTGGGCGTTAAGCTTGTTTTTGGTGGCATCCAGCTGTGGTTGGATACGCTTAAGGTTGGCCACCACGTTTCGGTTTTTGCCGATGGCATTGAGCTCTGCTGTGCCACGGCTCAAGGCGTCAGCCATTTTATCGCCAACTTTGGCTACCTTATTGGCTGGACCAAGGAAGCGATCTGCACCCAGCAGTACATTCAGCTTTAATTCGTTAGACATGCTATAGTGATACCCATGAACAAGTTAATGACTGTTACAGCTCATTACTGGCGCGCTTGGCGCTGGCAATGGATTACCGCTTTCATCTTTGCAGCTTTAACCCTATGGTTATTTGCTGCTTCTGCGTTTGGCTTAGCCGTGGGCCTTGCTGCCATTGCGTTTGTATTTGGCTTCTTCTTTTCTGCCATGGTTGGCATGGCAGCCGACTGGTAATGTGGCAATCGCTTAAAGTGCATCCCTGCCACATCCCTGTATTTCCTAATTCGTAACACCAAGCCCGTTATCGTGGCTTTATGCTGCCCCGCTCTAACGCGGCTTCATGCAGTACGTCGAACTCTTCCAGCGTCAGGTTTTCTATTTCCGATGGCGGCCAGTGGAAGATAGCCGCCATATTGGCCATTTTGGCTAGGATGACTTCTTCGCTCGGGATTTGGCCTTCGGCTGTTCGAAAAAACCCTCTATTACCTCTAGGAGAGCATCGTAGTCAACAGTGTCAATTTCGTTGAATTCATCCGGCGTTATTTCAGCAATGCGAGTTAGCAGAGTTTCGTTTTGATCGTCTGAATTCTCATGCTTACGCATTTCTCGCAGATCACCAATCTTGATGCGGCGCAACGTCAGCTTATCGGTGGTTTTGCCTTGTACGGTAATAGGTACCAGTAATTTGTAGTCTTTATTTGCAGTCAGCATAGTTTTATCTCGTTTATTGTAGGTTGGCGGGTTGCCCCGCCTACTTAAAGCAGCTTACAGGTGCTGTTACAGGCCTAATGCATTTCGCATTTCTTCGTAACGGTCAACACCGTCCACCACAAATTTAAGGTTGAGCATGTCGATTTCAATTAGCACCTTGTCGTTCAGGCTTATCTTAAAGTAAGCCAGCGGCAGAGCTGTTTTGAAATTGTTATTTTCTTGGCGCTTCCAGGTACCGATGTCCAACTCGCTCAAGCGCCCGCGCATAACAATTTCTACGCTATCAACAGCCAGGGTCTGGTCGTTCTCGTAAGCACCGCGAGCCCGCAATGGAACGCCATCAACACCAGCTTGCCCAAAGCGTTTGGCCAGCTCTTCCATAAAGCCACCAAAGGTGAGCATGGCGACCATTTTTTCCAACCCCATATCGAGATCAACAGGACCGCCCATGCCACCGCCGACATACTCTTCGGTTTTGATAGCTAATTTTGGAATTTCAATTTCTTCGATTTGCCCTTGGTAACCAACACCATCAAGAAACAGATTTAGGTTTTTAAATTTACTGGGTAGCATGTGTGTGCTCCTAAAGTAATAAAGGGGTTAATGCGCTGCATACACAGCGCATACCATTAAGCCGCTACCGCAGCCGCAAAGTTGATTAGGTGACGGTCGGTAATACGCTGCTGGAATGTTAAATCTTCCAGTGGCGGCACTGGGGTGTAGTCGTAATCAACAATAAACTTACCGGCCTTAAGCGTGTCTTTCGTGTTCAGCGTTGGATCTAGCCAAGCTTCCGCACCAATCAAATAGCCTTGATTTACCAGCTGGCGGAATTTCGCGTTTAACCCTTCTACGATATCTTTACCTAGTGTTGGATGTAGCGGTTGCTGAACAGCCCACAGGTGAGCCTCTGCCATAGTGTCGGCAATGACTTGAGCTGTACGGGTATAGTTTTCAAACGCGAACAATGGATCTGCACTACAAGTGCGGGAGCCCCAGAAGCGGAAGCCATCTTGACGAATCAGTGTAGTCACTTCGTTCTCGTTTAGATGACCTGCATCGGTAGCAGGGCTTTGAAGATCCCAGGTAACATCTGAACTTAATCCGGTAACGCCTTGCACTGGCACGTTGGATAAGGTTTTGTGCCAGCCCACTTGCTCGTCAATCAAGGCGCGCAAGCCAAGTGCCCGAGCCGTTGCCCACGCCAAATCTGTTTGGCTGTTAACGCTATCCCACGCCATAAAGTCTGGCCAAATGATCATCTGTTCACGGTTACCGAAGTTATCGCGGTAAGTGACGGCCTCTTCCTTGGTAGTAGCGCCCCATGCCGCGTTATAAGTAAAGCCGCGCAATTGCTTGGCAATGCTAGCCAACTCAGCCGCTACAGGTTGTGAATCCAAACCGGGTGCGCCCAAGATGCGTGGTTTAACATTGAGCTCTGTTTGGGCTGCCAATAAGGCTTGCAAACCAGTACGCCGCCCATTAACCACACCGCCTATCACGTTGGTGTTGGTTTCGGCTTCATCTGCACCTTCGGCAACACGGACAATAACCATAGCTGGATTAGTTTGATCTTTAATCGCATCCAAGCTTTTGGCCATGGTTCCCGTAGTACCAGCTTTGTCGAGAGCTTTGATAATGTCTGTTACCAAAACGCCTTCACCAGCCGGAAATGCAGCTGCATCGGCATCGTCGGCAGTTACAAGCATGCCAATTACGCCGGTTTCTACGGTACGAATTGGGCGCGTACCTTCGTTTAGCTCTAAGACGCGAACGCCGTGGTGGTAATCTTGTGGCATGTGATTCTCCTAATGTGTTGGCTACTGCGTATTTGTGTTATTGCGGTTTAATAGCTTCTAAAGCATCGATAAAAGGTTGCTTTATAGCCTCAATATTGTCGCCCACTTTGGCATTATTGATTGCTAACTTTCCATCCAGGCGAAGACTTCGAATAGTATCTAGCACCTGATTCATCCCTAAAGCTTCGGCCAAAATGTCGTCTGTGGATTCCTGTGCGGATAAACTTTTATAGCGCATGTTGTCAGCTATAGCTGACGGGATTTCGCCTTCGTAGTTTGCATCCTTGAATTCTTTAGCTACTTGGTATGCCCTGTTATATTCTTCCAAAGTACCTTCGCCTGGGGAAATGAAGCGTGCCCTGGCTTCGCCAGCGAGAATATCTAACTCGTAACAGGAAATTTGCTGTTCATTTAAGAGGGCAGCGGTTTGATCGCAAACCCATTCGCCATCGACCCACTTATCAAATTCACCAGGTACATTTTTCGTATAACCTGTAGGTATAGGGCCAAAGTCTGATATTTTTTTCTCAGACTTATCTGTAACACTGTAAATAACAGAAGCACGATGGTCTTCTTTAGCGGTCCACTTGCCACCCTCTCTAACGCAGGCAAAACCCGTTTGAACTTCAATTGGGGAGTCGAAAGTGGTATGAGGGACTTTCATGTATACGGGCTTGCCAGCAATACTTGATTCCAGAGGATCAATCTCTGCTTTAGTAGTTGCAATGTATTCGCCTGTAATAGAATCAAAATAATGCAGATCCATAGTACCCCCTAATATTTGATGATGCCCATGAAAGCAATGTTGCGAGATCGGTGTTTATTTAGATCTCTGTACAGAACCGTTGAGCTGTTGTAAGTGCTACTATTTCCGTCTGAACCAGGTAAGTTAATCCGATCAGAATGCATGTGCCCCCACTCAAGTTCGGAGTTATAATTTCCTCCCGCATCTGACCAGCTAGAAGAAGCGGCATAAAATGCATCTTGGGCTTCTTGCCAGGTACCCAAAGCTCGACCAGAATCAATACCGCGACCGTCATCCCAGAAGCGCATAAATTCACCTCGGGCTTCTGGAATGTTAAAAGTTGTTGAGCCGTCACCTGCCCCCCATAGTGTTCCTATGGCTGCAAATAAATCCGAATATGTATCGCGGGATAATTCAGCACCATTCATACGTAGATAACCAGGTGGTGTTACTGAGCCAGCCCAAGGTAAAGGGGTTCCCGCAAGCACACCAGGTGGTGGAGGGTTGTTAGGGTTGTAGTACCAAGGGTCTGCCTTTTCCGGTGTCAGAATTCTGTCCGCTGCGGCACTTTGTACTTCTGAACTTGTTGCCTGTCTGCCAACACCAGCGATAGTCTCGCTGAATGTTGGATAATCAAACTCATTACCCGTTATCGTTACACTTGAAGGGGGTACAGTAGTAAGAGGGATGGTCGCTGTGATTAGCACTTTACCGTCAACCGCCTTACTTACTATGGGTGAGGCTTGTGCGTGGATTGCGAACAGATCGCCATTCTCGTCGACCAGACCAATTTCACGCAAATCATAAACATCAGTGCTGTCATCACGAATAGTTACGTGAATACGATCTGGCGCTAATACAGTAGCCCCAAACGTTGTCATTCGCTTTAGCTCTGTATCAAGATCGGTAGCGGTGCTGTCGGGCACCCAATTACCAGAACCTAGTGCAATTTCTACAATACCCAACTGCAAACCTTGCCCATCTGCGGTTATGGCAGCGGCAATGCCGGCATCGGTAATAATCAGCGGGAGTGTGCTCATGCTTCGACAAATTCCAATCGTTGGTAATAAGTGGCACGAACCGCACCACCGATATTAAGTGCGCTAGAGACTTCTACACCTGACTGCACTTCGTACTGCGAGCGTACAGGCTTGGCGCGATCGATAGCGCGAATAACGGCCTCCTGCAAATCAACGCCAATGGTTTCGCCGTTGTAGTTAATTAATGCATCGAAAGTATGTGGCACACCGGGTTCGTTTTTTTCGAACCATTCGGTGATTGAAATGTTGGAGCCAAAACCGGCTACAACATTTTCTACCGCTTGACGAGTACCTTTAATACGGTGATTTTGAACGGCGGCATTTATCACGCCACGCTTAATGTGTTCAGGCCAATCTTTGTCCCATACATCTACCGACATAGCCCAGGCCAACCATGGCAGCATGTGTACCGGGCAAGTGTCTGGATCCCACACAGGGCGAGCATCCATAGGCAAAGCGTTGTGTCGTTTCGCAATAACAGCTTCTACGTCTTTTTCCAGATTGGAAGCGTTTGGCGGTAGCAGAGAAGTCATTAGGCAACCACCACATTAGATTCGGTGCAGTTAGCGGCTTGGGTATCGGTTATGGGTACATCTTCTGTGGGCGAATTGATAATGACTCGTTTAACCCCTTCTACATGCAAGGCCGCGTAGATGGCCGATATGGCTACCGGCTCACCGATGTTACTTTGCTTGTCTATCAGCTTTTGCAATGACGCTACAGCAGCCTGCAGAATAATATCGGCACCAGGGCCGGATTCTATTTCCACAACCGCATCGATAATGTAATCGACAATTTCCGCGCTGCGAGTCGTTACACGATCAGTTAAAGGGCGAACGTTGTGGGCGCTTAAGCGTACGCTTACGGTATCCAACAGCGGCTGATCGGCTGTACCATTGCCCTGGCGAGAAAGAATGGTAACAGCGACATCACCAGGCATAGGGTTGGCTAGGCCAGCGTCATCATCCACCTGAAGGCAGATAACGCCTTCAGGTAATTGATCAAGAATTGCCTGTGATAAATTGGCGTAGGAAAACTTCGGGGCCTTGATAGCGACATCTGCCACATTGGCATCGGCACTGCGGGCATGAAATTCATACGCGCCTTCTGGGCCTGCGGTGCTTTTGCCTTCTTGCGATAACTGAATGCGTAAACGGTAATCTGCGTCTTTTTCGTATACCGGCTCTACGGGGGGCACTGCATTCGGATCACCCTCTTCAAGCAGCAGGCGCGGAACATCAAAGCGGGCACCGATATTATCCAAATCTGCCCCGACCGAATACGCCAACATAACGGCTAGCGCCGATTCGTTTTGGCGTTGACGTAACAGGGTTTCGCGATAGGCGGCTACTTGCAAAATTGCATAAGCTGGATCTGATTCTACCAAGGCGTCGTATTGTGAGTCCCGCGCTTTGAGATCGTCCAGCATTTCGGCAAAGACTTGCTCGAAGCTGATTTCTTCAATGATATCGGGTGGAGGCAGCTGGGATAAATCAACGGCGGTGTAACTCATAGCGGCACCCCTTCAAACAGAACTCGCTCACCTGATTCGCGATCCTCACCGTATACGGTTATGGCGGCTTTGCCGTTGGACTCAATACTGGTTGTTAGGCGCTGTAAGTTTAAGCGTGGTTCCCAACGCACCAGTGCATCGGCACTGGCAGCGATTAAACGCATTCTGCCTGCAGGGTTGGCGGGCTGATCCACCATATGAAATAACAAAGAGCCGTAGTCGCGGCGCATTACGCGGGAACCAATGGGCGTGGAAAGAATATTGCCGATAGATTGGCGCAGGTGGTCAACACCTGTTAATAGCTGTCCGGTATTTGCGCTCATGCCGTTCATTGCGCAGCGCTCGTATTTACGCCGCCACCGGCGTCATTACCGTCATTTTGTTTGTGGGTGTGACTGATTTGGCTTATTTCACCCGCAACTTGGTCTCCCGTACTGATGTGTGTACCGTCTTGGTTAAGATCGCCATTCAACTCGACATTCGCATTGATGATAATTTTGGTAGGCAAATTGAGGGTGATTGTGCCCTCTTCTTTGTTGAGTTCGTAGCTAATGCCACCGCGAAACAGTTTGCTAATGATGTCGGCATCATTGCTGGGGGCTGGGTGGTCATTGCTGTTTAAAGAGCACAGCACGATGGCTTGCGCAGTGTCGCCATTAGGGCACAGCACCACTACCTGTTCACCCTCGCTGTAAGGTTCCCAATCACGGTCATCACCGGCGCGCTTAACACCCCAGTTGATCCAGTTACTTTCCCAGCCTTGAGAGTCTTTCACGCGCACTTTTGCAGCGGTCGTATCAACGGCAAACACGGTACCCATACGCACGATGTTTTCGAGTAGGCGGTGAAGTTCTGCAAGGGAATAATTCATGTAGCGAGTGTGTTTTTCTTACATGAAAAATGCACTCGTTTGGCGGTTAGATAAGTGTTATCTAACTGTTTTTCTGTAGCAGATGATTTTCTATCAATTCTTGTATGGCTTGAATATCGTCATCTGTAAAGCCTAACAGTTTTCGCTCTGCGAATTGAATAGACTGGCCAAAGAAAGTTTCTCGTAAACCGTAATGGTGAGTACGTGCAATACTGCCGCTACGGCCTTCAAACCCTACGGTAACACCGTTTGCCCTACTACGAATTTTTATGTGCCTGCGGGTACGTAGCTTTTTGAACATCGATCGCTGGCGTAAGGTGCCCCGCTGGTCCTTCCGCTCTTCAAATGGTGTGCCATCGGGTTGTACCTGGTCGGCAATTCTCTGGGCGTTGCGTTGACGCAACAAAAAACCTATTTGCTGATTAAGCTTTTTAACTTCGCCAGATTCCAGCTGTTTAAGAAGCTGGCCAACCCAATCTTTAATATCGAGTACTTCAGCCACTAGCCTTCAGCCGGTTCTGGTAGTGTGTGGTCTTCAGGGTTTTCACCAGGTACGGGGCGGGGAACTACCGCTTGCCACTCGGCAATCTTCTTGGACCCATCAGGCTCGCTATCATCTTTAAGGAAAAGCTCTACGGTGCCTTCGTAGAGTTCGTCCGGTACCGGGTCGGCACGGTAATATAGGCTTGTGCCTGTCTCTGTGGGTATAGGCAGAATGCTGTGCTGTAGCTGTAATGTGAAAAGCACATCGCTTTTACCCTGGTCAAGAATATCGCATTCGAAATCGAAGCTGTCTTCGCGCTCGGGCTCCAGCTTGTTTAGCCACTGTATAACAAAGAATGCCAATACCTCGACATCACCAGGAAAGTCGGTGACCAGCACTTCTACTGGGGTTTGCAGATAGATAGTGTTTGTACCTGCACGGGATAGTATTTTTCCCTTTCTTACCGTGGTGTGTAGCTGACCAGCATCGATATTCAGGGCTTGCGCTTGTAACAAGTGATCCCGCAGAAGCTGTACCTTTTTCATACTAAACCTCGGGCCTCAAGGGATTCATAGTCATTCTGGCAAGGTACACAGCGCTCTACTCCACCATGGGCCATCCTGTCTGCTGGGATAGGTTCTTCACAGTCTAAGCAGTGGGTTAAAGACTTAACAGGCTGGGCAGGCCTTACACGGTTTATTTGCTCTGCCATTTCAGCTTCGCGCTGTTGCGCTCGATCGAATATGTCTGGCATGTTAATTACCTTCTTTCGACCCGGGCATGATCGCTTTGAATTGGTCCTTAAGCTTGCTGCCCCAGCTTGAACCAAAAAAGAAGCCTATAACCTGCTGCCTTTCAGCCCATAGTGCATTGATCGAGAATCCAGACGCATTGCCTATCACTAAAGCTAAATTCTCGTCATCGACCAACCAGAACGCCAAACCATTAAGAAGTAGCAACAGGAATACCAGCCAGTGATTTTGCTTAATGATCTGATTGGCAATAATGTCTGCTTGCTGGTGGCCTGTACCTTGGTACATCTCGCGGGCTTTGTTGCGGTCCTCAAACAAAGCCATATTGATCTCATGCTCGTGTTCGAGCAGTTTGTCACGAATCTGTGACTGTAGCGCAGCATCTGCCTCGGCTTTTGCTAACGCGGCTTCGGGATTAGTCTCACCGGTAACCACCTGGGCTACTTGGACTATCTTCTCTGCTGTTTTTGCACCCAGCTTTTCACTTAGCCAGTTATCAAAACCAGTAAGCTTGGCAATACCTTTTGCAGCTGCAATTGCTGTTAATGGATCCATGATTACACCACCCTGTTCAATAACCAGCCATAGATGAAGGTTTCGTCTTTTTCACGACGCTCGGTAAGCTCAATATAGAAAGCGCCCTGCAAGCAGTTAAGAGCGCGATGCAACACGATTAGGCCTTCATCACCACGTGCATCCCTGTAGGCCATTAATGCCAATAAGCTCTGGTAACCGAGCTTTCCGTCTACCTTAATATCTTTGTAAATACCCTGCTTGAGGTTCAGCACATTAAGGCTGCGCTGCAGGAATGTGGCTGCTCGATATGTACCCAGGTTAACCCCGGTATCGAACAGCTCTTCAGCAATGGCAGGACAAATTCCCTCGATAGCATTCAGGTTAAGGCTGTCCCAGTATTCGGTGGTGTAAATTTTGGCAGCCACTGTTTGTGGCAACTCTGACATTTTTCCCTGGTAACCATGCCTGCGTGCGACCTCTTCGGTAACACCCCAACGGGTTTTGCCGCCGCTGTCATCTTTGTTGTCTGAGTAGCCGCCCTCGATCACCATGAGGGTGGCAATAGACTTTTGTTTAAGATCGGTCAATGTGCTTTACCTCCAATGTATTTGTGTACTACACGCTCGAGTGCGCTTGTCCCCAGACTGGCCAAGGCGGCGCTTAATCCGTACAGTGCAAGTCCTGGCAAGTTGGGTATCCAAAGCAATACGGAACCAGCAGCAATAGCGAGAATGCCACTGGTAATGCAACGCCCGAACATTAGGCGGTAAGTGATTTGCTCATCACTGTTTAGGAGTTGCCCCAGACCAGCAGCGACGCCAATTAACAACATAATAATTACGGCTTGCGTTTCCTTACTGATATTGTCCAGCACGTTTAGTCCCATAAGTTGATTGTGTTGGTGGTGGGTTGTGGAGTCTCTTCAGGCAATACAACGCTGGTACCCATGGGGATAATTGGCCCCATGTCGGCCAAGCCCGGGTTAAGCTTTAAAACCGTTTCGGTAACACCTTGGGTTTGGCGTAGGTGCCTATGGCAAATTAGGTCTACGGTGTCGCCCTGTTGTGCCGTTACCGTACGCATGGCTTAAATCAGCTCCACGACTGAGCGGCTTTTACCCAGTAAGTCAGATACGGCGTTATGGGCTTTAGCTATGTAGTCATCAGTCTTGCTTTCCATTTCATCCGCGCGGTCGTGGCCAGATTTGGTGGTGTCGTAATCACGGTACTGATCTACGATGTCGGCCTTTGCCCGGTAGTACACGGCGGTCTGGTACTGCAATACCTTTTCGCTGATATCTTCATAGGTAGGCGCTGGCACCACCTCAAGGTTCAGGTAACCGCTGGCAATTTGTTCGGCATGCCATGTGGCCAGCACACCGTTGGTTGTGATCATGGCCATTTGCACAGCCATTCGGGCAGCCTCATCACTTACCGGATTGTCTACGCGATATTGGGTTTTAAAGTCGGTGAGGCTGAGATCAGGAAAAAAGCCGTTATTGGGGATAGATATTTCGGCCGCTTCACCTGGTGTGTTGTTGGCAATATGGGTGGGCATGTGCTCTACCTGCTGGCAGCCCCGCTAAAAATGCGGGCGGCACTGGTTTGGTGTGGAGGTCATTCCACCTTAACCAGGCCGCCGCATTGCGCCGGGGGTAGGCTCGGTGACTTAAGGGTTGTGTGGCGCAACCCATTAAGTGTTTGTTACTGGTTGGCCTTTTTCTTAAGTCCATCCAGAATCTTTTTAACGCCTGCACGCTCATCGAGTTTGAGTGCGGCTTCCAGTTGTGGGATAGCCTCTTCAATGCGATCGCGGTTGGCGTAAGTTAAGCCCAGGCCTTTGTGCACCTTGGCACGTACCTGGTCAATCATGTCCATCTCTGCTGTGAGTTCGGCAACATGCTCGAGAGAACCAATGTCGAAGTCATTAGATTCAGCGTTTGTAATCGCCTGCTCTGCCACCTCTTCGGCCAGCAAGTCAACCAGGTCACGCTTGTACTGATCAGGCGTTGAAAGCTTGTGCTTGAGAGCATATTCGCCAATCAGTAATGCTGTTGTTAAATCACCGCAATCGATGGCCCATACCATGATGGTGGTTAAAACGTTGTCCTGCTCACCGGTGGCAGCTTCCAGCACACCTTCAACATAAGGCAGATACTTTGGCAGCAACTCTTGTTTGAGCTCTACTTTACGCTTAAGCGACTTAACCAGCTTGAGGCGGCGCTTATCGTTACCCAGCTCTGCCAGTTTCAGCTCGTACTGGGTGGCGTCTTTGTGGGGGTTGTCTTTGGCATCTTTGGCACCCTGCTGTGCCAGCACCTTTTCACGGTGCTTACGGAACACGTTTACACGTTTTTTAGGCTCCGTTTGCTCTTTATAACTATTCATGGCTTTGCCTTTTATCTAAGTCAGTTAAAAAATGTGCGGCTTGCGCCGCACTAATACCTGGCTTGTATTACGCTGACTCAGTGATGTTTTCTACAAAGGCTACGCTTTCGTAGTCTTCTACTACGTAGTCTTCGTTAACACTCTGATAGTCCTCTACACGGTCAAGCTTGGAATTCTCTTCGATAGAGCGGCGACGTGAACCTTCCTGCCAGTAAATAGACAGATTATCCAGAGGAGTAACAAGGAAAGCATTTGGCGGGAAGAACGGAACGCGCATAGCCTTCAGTCCACCAACTTTCTTGTTCCCAATCAGAACATCGGTAGCTAACTTCTCAGTTGGTTCGCCATGATCATTTACCAGGGCTTCGAATTTGTCGTTGAACAAGGTGCGGCCAAGAATTACTACCAGCTCGGTATCTTCCTGTACCCACTCTGCGATTAGCTCGTTAGTGGCAGACATAACGGCCGCGTCCAGATTATTGAAGTCTGGAGAGCCGGTTCCACCAATGGTAATACCGTCTGTGTGATGCGCTGGTGCTTCGGTGCGAATCTTTTCCAGCCAGCCGATATTCACATCTTGCAGCAATGGATTCGCAACACGGTTGGTATTAACCGCAGCTGAGGTACCGTTAAAACCAATCATGATACGGTCACGACCAATCTGCTTGGTAACGGCTGCCTGCACCAATTTCTGAAAATCTTTGCGGTGACGCCATGAATCCAGCTTCGCATACGACAGATGGGTATCGAAATTGGTTTGACGGCACATGTAGGTGAATTCATCCTCACCGGTAGGATCCTGCGTAGTACGCTCGGTACCGCCTGCCGTATTAGAGCGGCCTGCTATTGTGCTATTGGCACCGATGCCCACCTTACGGCCACTCTGATTGATAACAGAGGTGATATTGATTTTTTGCAGGAAGCCAGAGGATTCTTTGATGCGCTCTTCAAGCTTGGTTTCTACATCAGGAGTAACGCTGAATTTTTTACCATCAGCTACGACTGCTATATCTACATCATTGAGCTTTGCAATTTGAGTATTGAAGCCGTGAATCTGTTTTCGAGTATCTTTATGCATGGCTGCGTGTCCTTTTCGGAGTTTCGATGCTGTTAATATCGGGTTTAGCGTCCGTGCTTATTAGCAGTCGGCCAGTTCTGCACCATCACCACCGGTAGCGGGTGGACGGCTGCTGTAATTGTTGCTTGGGGTTTCGTCCAGATCTGACTTAAGGCTTTCCAGCTCGTTCTTAAGCTCGGTTACCTCTTCTTTCAGCTGAGTAAAGTGTTCTTCGTTGTCTTCGCCATCACCCAGCTTGCTAACCTGCTCGGTCAGTGCCTGCTGGGATTCGGCGATAGCTAGAACGCTTTCGTTGACATCAGAAAAACGCTGATCGTCGTTATCTGACTTCTTATTCAAAAGATCTTTAACTCGGGAAAACAGGCTTGGTTTGGAAAGCTCCTCCTCTTCAAACTCAATATGACCTTCGAGTTCAAGGGCTGACGAGAAGAGGTTTTCAGGGCGTTGCTTTCTTTCCGCCAAAGGATTTAATTCAGCGTTTGCGCTGAATTTCATCATCTCGGTACCTAAAGAGGCGGGGCTGTTGGTATGAGCCAGCCCTACGAAATAAGGCTTATTGGTATCAGAGAAGTCGGGGTCCATCTCAATAGACCAAAACGCCATGGTGCGTTTTTCAGCTATATCGATTCCCTTCTTATTAGGAGAGAACTGGGCGTACAAGCCAAGCTTACCCTTGAGCTTGCCTTCGGTGACTTCCTCGGTTCTTAAAGCAAGAACATCACCAGTAGCAGCGAAATCACCTTCAGGGTTCAGACTACGCAGATGCTCAATCCAGGTTCGAGCGCCATAGACTTCAGGGTCATATTCTGTTGCCAAGACCTCAAGGTCTTCGCGTGTTAATACTCTTCCATCGGTTGTTTGACCTTCAACGGCTACCCGGAAAAATTTTGATTTAATCATGGTGTGGCGTCCATGTTGGCAATTTGTGTGGCGTTAATGCAATAATTTGCTGAGCAGTAGCCTGCACTTTTGCGGGAAAAGCCTTTAGCTTCAATGTGTTATGAGTTAGATAAGCCTTATCTAACTGGCAAGCATTAATAGGAAGGTGTGTTTGTCGGGTAGCGTTGCCCGCATGAATTCGCCAACTGCCAGCACCACCGTTTACAGCGGTGAAGAAATCCCACCAGAGTTACGTGATAAGGCCCGCAATATGTATTGGGCAGGTTTTCGCGTTGCCCAAATTTCAAAAAAAATCGGTGTTAATGCCGCCACCATTCACAGCTGGAAAAAGCGTGATGAATGGGACAGCGCGCCTGTTGTACAACGGGTTGAAAGCTCGATTGATGCTCGCCTTGTTCAACTGATTGCCAAGGATGATAAAACCGATGGTGAACTGAAAGAAATCGAGGTTCTTACCCGCTCACTACAGCGAACTGCCCGCATTCGTAAGTTTGACCAAGGCGGCAATGAAACAGATTTAAACCCGAAAATTAAGCACCGCAATAAACCCAGCAAAAGGCGCCATGTAGCAAAAAACGAAATTGATGAAGAGGCACTGGAAAAGCTGGAGTCGGCGTTCTTCGATTCCATCTTCCCACACCAGAAAGAGTGGCACCAAGCCGGTTTAGCACATGCCATTCGCCAGATTGTAAAAAGTCGTCAAATTGGTGCGACCTTTTATTTTGCCCGTGAGGCAGTACTCGATGCAGCCAAGTACGGTAGAAACAAGCTGTTTATTTCTGCATCCAAAGCTCAGGCGCATGTATTCAAGCGCAACATTATCAATTTTGTGCGGGAAGCCACCGGCATCGAACTTAAAGGTGACCCAATTGTTTTGGCTAACGGTGCCGAAATGCACTTCCTGGGTACCAATAAGAATACCGCGCAAAGTTATTCGGGCGATTTGTACATTGACGAATGCTTCTGGATCCCGAATTTCCAGCAGATTGAACACGTAGCCAGCGGCATGGCGGTGCTTGATGATCGCCGCTTGACGTACTTCTCAACCCCCTCTTCCGTTGATCACCCTGCTTACCCAACGTGGAGCGGTGAACATTTCAATGTTGGCCGACCAAAAGATGATCATATCTATCTGGACGTTAGCCATAAGGCGCTCAAAGATGGTCGACTGTGTGAGGATGGCCACTGGCGGCAGCTGGTAACGATTGAAGATGCGATCGACAAAGGCTACGACGTGGTCACCATGGAGAAACTTCGGCTGAAATTCCCACCAGCTAAGTTCGACAACCTGTTGATGTGTAAATTTGTCGACGGTGCCACCAGTGTGTTCTCGCTTAGCGAGCTACAAAAATGCATGGTTGATAGCTGGGAGGTTTGGAGCGATTACAAACCGTTTGCAGCCAAACCATTGGGCGACCGCCCGGTATGGGTTGGCTATGACCCCAGCCGCTCCCGCGATGATGCCTGTTTGGCGGTTGTTGCCCCACCACTGGTTGAAGGTGGTAAATATCGCTTGATTGAAAAGATCACCCTGCAGGACAAAAGCTTCGAGGACCAGGCAAAGACCATTCACGAAATCACCACTAAATACAACGTCGAATATATGGGCATTGATGCTAGCGGCATGGGCCTTGGCGTTTATGAACTGGTTAAAAAGTTCTACCCAGCCGTTACCAAGATTGTCTACAACGTCGACGTTAAAAACCGCCTGGTGCTGAAATCCAAGCAGCTCATTGGCGGCGGCCAGTTTGAATACGATGCCGGCGACAAAGATTTAACCATGGCCTTTATGACTATCAACAAAAACACCACCGGTAGCGGCCAGATTTCATACGCTGCCAGCCGTACCGCATCCACAGGTCATGCCGATGAAGCCTGGGCGGTCATGCATGCGCTAGATAAGGTCCAGTTCAGCTGGAACGATGAAAGCGAACAAAGTACATCTAAGAATATTATGGAGATTTCCTAATGGGTAACCGTAGAAACCAAAAGCGGGCTAACCGTAACAATCACAGCAGTGAAACCGTTGAACACGCTACCCAACAGAGTGACACCGCCATGGCCTTCAGCTTTGGGGATCCTGAAAGTGTTTTGGATTCTTCACAGATTCTGGATTATGCCGAATGCTGGGAGCACGATGATTACTACGAACCGCCGATATCCTTTGATGGTCTGGCCAAGTCATTCCGAGCGGCACCGCACCACTCAAGCGCCATCTACCTTAAGCGAAACATTCTGGCCAGCACCTTTGTACCCCACAAGCGCCTAAGCAAACAGGAATTCAGCGCCTATGCTCTGGATTACCTGGTGTTCGGCAACGCATTTCTAGAAGAGATCCCAAGTAAGCTGGGCGGTACGGTAAAGTTTAAGCGCTCCCCGGCCAAATACACCCGCCGCATGCGTGAAGCAGACCGTTATTGCTTCTTGCGCGGCTGGCAGGACAAACATGAATTTGATAAAGGTGCCGTTTTCCACCTGGTGGAACCCGATATCAATCAGGAGATTTACGGCCTACCTGAGTACCTGGCATCCCTCAACAGTGCATGGCTGAATGAGTCCGCCACCCTATTTCGCCGCAAATACTACAAGAACGGCAGCCATGCCGGATTCATTCTGTATATGACCGATGCAGCCCAAGAAACTCAAGATGTCGATAACCTACGCCAAGCACTGAAGGATTCTAAGGGCCCGGGCAACTTCAAGAACCTGTTCATGTATGCACCCAACGGCAAGAAAGAAGGCCTGCAGGTGATACCAATCAGTGAGGTCCAGGCCAAAGACGAATTCTTCAATATCAAGAACGTCACCCGTAACGACCAGCTGGCAGCCCACCGAGTATGGGCAGGCCTGATTGGTGTGATACCGGAAAACAGCGGCGGGTTCGGCAACCCCAAGGATGCGGCCGCCGTATTCACCCGCAATGAGATTCAGCCCCTGCAGGAGCGTTTGACCGAGTTTAATGACTGGGCTGGTGAGAAAATCATCGAATTCAAACCCTATGAGATCGAGCTACCTGACGGCAAAGACACCAAATAACCTCTCCCTCGTTGTAGTCCTGCTTGCCCCGGCCGCCCAGCCGGGGCTTTTTTTTAGATTGTAACCATATGCAAGAACTGGTTATTTCTGATGTATGAAATGACCTTGTCTCGGTCTACTTCTGGATTCATGGTTATGAACCAATCAAAACTTTCAACTCGTATTGGTCCCGCACCAAGATCACTAAGATCAAGAACAATCTCTTTCGTTTCTTTATCTGTCAACGTGGTTGCAAGCTTGACATGAATAGTAGACTTATCATCCGTCGATATTATCGAACGAGAATACCTACCTGATCTTGTAGAGCTAACCAAAGACAGTTTTCTTTCAAAGGAATTGAGTCTGTCTATTAAATAACCTTGAAGGTCATTACCAGGGTGAATATCCTTCATTACCTTCGTGGTAACAGCTCTGTAGACAGGGTTGTCAGGCTCAGAGTCCTTGAGAGCTTCAGCGGCCATTTTTTCAAGTTGGGGCTTTAATATTTCAACTCCAGCCATATCGTCACGATAAAAGATAGTTCTCTCATCTGAGATGTCGAAAGGAAGTTGCGTTCCCTCCTCTGCAAGCGATACTACAGGCAGTCGCGCCGCATGCCTTACAGCCAATTCATACATGACATTTGGGTTTAATGTAGTGAGGTTAGCTATAACGAGATCATCGTTCAGAATGTGCTCAAGTACTTGGCCTGTAATAGAGCCCATAGTTTCAATCCTGTGAGCCACCACGACTTCCAGTCCTAGGGATTCACATACCGGCTCAATCACCGAATCAATTAAACCATCAGCAGACCGCCTGACGTCGGTCCCATCACCACCTATCGGCGTTACAACAAAGCATTTGTTTTCTCCGTTGCTTTTCTTCGCCTGGTCCTTTTTAGCCATTACAACCCCTTTATTAATAAATCCCTAAATCCTAATAGATAATACCTTAAACCCGCCTGAGACCCCACCAGAAAGCACCATCCCCCGAGCTCCGCAGTCTACCCCCCGCCACGCCTGCGGGCTAAACAGTGCGAATTTTATGCAACTGCCCAAATGGCCGAAGCCCCCAGCACACATGATGGTCAATGTAGTCAATGGGGTTGCAGGTTTTATGCGATTCGCTGCAAACGCATGCACCTTAAATTAAGCAGATTCAGGCCCCACCTACCCCCCCTAATTTCTGGGCTGGTAATTTTGGTAATCGTAAATCAGATGGACACCTAACCTATTGATTTATAAGGATTTAAGTAATTACCTATATATGGTGATCTATGGTAATTCAAAAGGTAATCCACTATTAACTCTTTGTTTTTAAAGGAGTTTTTATTTTTTATATATTACCTTTACTAAAGTAATTCGATTACTCATAGATTACTATCTGATTACCCTTCTGCAATCCAACAAAGCCCCGTAAAAACAGGGAGTTAGAGCCAATCCCCCAAGAAGTTACCATTGTTACCGTTTCAGAAGCCCCCCACCTATTTTGAGCCAAGCCTCGCACGCGTACGGGCGCACACGCGTATATATCGCTAACGCTCACACTATTGGGACCAATCTGGGACTGATATACAGTCCCCGGCCAATGCTTTAGAATAGAACCCCCTTGATACTACTGGGCTGTAGCCTGCAGGGCATATTTTGATAGGGTTCGAATCCCTGCCCCACCGCCATCATTCCTAAAAGGCTCCGCACTGCGGGGCCTTTTTTGTATCTGGCTCCCTTACTCAGCCAAAAGTATCAAAACCCCCACAAAAACAATGGGTTAGCCATAAACGAAATTTAACAATTCCCAGCGCTATTCACCTTGGCTTTTTCCATAGCCCTTTGTATGATTAACCCAAACTCGGAATTGGTAGCCATCAACGGAGATTGACTATGCAAGAGATTTACAACGCCTCAACAACCGAACAAGAGGTCTCACAATTACAGGTCAGCAAGGTACTGCGTAATACTTACGCTCTACTGGCCATGACCATTGCCTTCAGTGCAATCACGGCGGTTATCTCCATGGCCGTTAACGCCCCTTACATGGGCCTGTGGATGTTACTGCCTTACTTTATCTGCCTGTTTATGGTCGAGAAAACCAAAAATAGCGCTGCAGGCCTATTCTGGGTATTCGCCCTGACCGGCTGGATGGGCTTCACTCTGGGCCCCATTCTTAGCTTCTATATTGGCATGTCCGGCATCGAGCCTGTCCTGACAGCCCTGGGCGGAACCGCACTGATCTTCTTCGGCCTGTCAGCCTACGTTCTGATCACCCGTAAAGATCTGAGCTTTATGACTGGCTTCCTGATGACCGGTATCCTGGTTGCTTTCGTAGCCGGTATTGCCAACGTCTTCCTTGGCATTGCAGGTCTGGGCCTGGCAGTAAGCTGCATGTTCTTACTACTGTCTTCCGGTCTGATCATGTGGCAAACCAGCCAAATCATTCACGGCGGTGAAACTAACTATATTTCAGCAACAGTGACCCTGTACGTAATGATCTACAATCTGTTCACTATCCTGCTGAGCTTCCTGGGTGGCAGCGACGAATAATATCGCTCCACTCACGAAAAAGCCCCGCTCTGCGGGGCTTTTTTATTTTTATCAATTGCCCGTCAAGCCTGTTAAAATCCTTGCATGAAATTCTCCATCGCCATTTACGCCGCCCCAGGCCAGCAAGCCGCCTATTCAGCCTTACGATTTGCCCAAAGCGTTATCGATCAAGGCCACAGCATTTACCGGCTGTTTTTCTATGCCGACGGCGTGCATAACAGCACCAAACTGGCCAGCCCTCCCCAGGATGAGATTCACCTACCCGACCAGTGGCAAGCTTTCATCCAGGACCACAACCTTGATGCTGTGGTATGCATTGCGGCTGCACTGAGACGCGGTATCCTCGATCAAACCGAGGCTGACCGCTATGAAAAAGATGCAAACAACCTGCAAGCAGGTTTTGAACTCTCAGGACTGGGCCAGCTGGTAGATGCCGCCGTGCACTCAGATCGCATTATTACGTTCGGGTAAGAGAAATGAGCAAGAAGTTATTATTTCATTTTACTGCAGCGCCCTATGGCTCCACCCGCGCCAAGGATGCCCTTGATGCCGTACTGGCAGCCTCGGCCTACGAGCAAGATATCAGCCTGCTTTTCAGCGGCGACGGTGTTTTCCAACTTCTGAACACACAAGACGGACATGCCGCAGAGCAAAAAAACCTGGCTTCACTACTCAGTGTTTTTCCCATGTATGACATTGAAAAAATTTTTGTTCAAGCCAGCGCCCTTTCACAACGCCAACTAAACCTTGAGCAATTGGCCGTAGACAGCCAACCACTTACCGACACAGAAGTGGCTGCCCTTATGGATCAGCAAGACAGCCTTTTTAGCTTTTAAATTTGTAACCCATACCATGACTACCTCAACTCTGCATACGGTTAGCAAATCGCCATTTCAATCAAATTTGCTTGCCGACTGCCTGAATGTGGCGCAAGCCTCTCAATCCATTGTACTACTCGAAGATGGCGTATACGGAGTGCTGGCCTCATCACCAACTAATGAAAAACTCGCGGAGTTTATCAATGCCGGAGGCCATGTATTTGCCCTCGATATCGATTTGGCAGCCAGGGGCATAAGTACACAGTACGATAAAATCACGCCACTGGATTACAACCGCTTTGTAGAGCTTTGCACGCAACACAACCCCATTCAAAGCTGGTATTAATTCGCCATGTCTCTCGACATCAACAACAAAAGCATCGCCACAGACAAGGATGGCTACCTAAAAGATCTCAACGATTGGGATACCGATATAGCGCAAGCATTGGCAAACGGTGAAGATATAGAGCTTAGCGAGGCTCACTGGGAAGTGATTTGGTTGCTGAGGGAATTTTACCAAGAGTTCGAACTTTCCCCGGCCATGCGCGTACTGGTAAAACAAGTCGGCAATAAATTAGGCAAAGATAAGGGGCGCAGTATTTATCTTATGCAGCTGTTTCCGCCTTCACCGGCAAAAGTAGCCGCAAAAATTGCTGGCCTGCCGCGACCCACTAACTGCCTGTAAAAATACTTAGACTACTCGCCCAAATGCACAATCACCTTGCGGCGGCCCGCATGATGGCGGTGCTCCCACAAAAAAATCCCCTGCCAGGTCCCCAGTGCTAACTGCCCATCCACAACAGGCACCGACAGGGAAACCGCTGTTAGGGCGCTTTTAATATGTGCCGGCATATCATCAGGCCCTTCGAGGGTATGGGTGTACAAGGCATCATTTTCTGGTACCAAACGATTTAGCCATGCCTCCAAATCAACCCTGGCACTGGGATCATAATTTTCCTGAATTAGCAGACTTGCAGAAGTATGCTGGATAAACAGCGTACACAGCCCCTCATTAATAGCCGATCGATCAACCGCTTTATGAACGTGCGGCGTAATATCAAGCAACCCCTGACGGCTAACAGCAACATCAAATTGTGTAATCATATATCTACCTAAAAAAATCGCGCCTAAACGTTAAGGTGGTAACTACCCCAGCGCTATAGACGCGACCTTAAAAAGCTTAAGCCTGCGGGTTTATTCTGGCATTGATAGAGCCTGGCTTGAAACAATCACACCGTTATTGTCGGCATAGATAAATTCACCCGGTGTAAATGTCACACCACCAAAGGTAACCTCAACATTCAAATCACCCAAACCACGCTTTTCTGTTTTCATTGGATGAGAACCCAGTGCCTGAACGCCTAAATCAAGCTCAGCAATGGCATCAACATCACGAATACAGCCATACATAATGATGCCTTCCCAGTCATTGGCAACAGCCTTTTCAGCCAACATATCACCCAGACATGCACGACGGAAAGAGCCACCCGCATCAACAACCAGCACTTTACCTTTACCCGGCTCGGCGACCTGCTCACGCACCAGAGAATTATCCTCAAAGCACTTGATGGTTACGATTTCACCACCAAAGGAAGGACGACCACCAAAATTCACGAACATAGGCTCAACAACACGCACCAGCTCAGGGTATGCATCACAGAGATCCGGGGTTAAATATTCCATAAAACAGCCTTAATGATTTGAGATTATAAATACACACCAATGGTCTGCCCCTCATAGGCAGGCATCAGTTTAGAAAGCCCTTGTTTGCAGCCCGACCTATGGGGTGCACCTGTTCTTAACGAAAACTCTATTCCATGCATTGGGCAACGAATAATATCACCGCTGACAGTCGCAAACGTCAGTGGTGCATCAGCATGTGGGCATCGATTTTCCAACAGATAACTTTGATCATCACTGTGTATTAACAGCAGCTCACGACCCTCAACACGAAAAACCCTTTGGTAGCCTTCACGTAGTTGATGTAGCTTCTCTAGCGGATAATAAGTCACTGTCTTGCCCTCTGGATGAACATTCCATATTTAGCCTTGCCAGCAACAACTGACAGACAACATCAACCTCATCACTCGCATGCAGGTGCAAACAACCTGCCATGCCATTCAGTTTGTCGGAGAGACTCTTATTTTCACCTATTATTCGCTGCAACTTTTTATTCTGCAAGACAAACTCAGCCTCCGATCCCAACCAATGCAAAGGAATACCAGAGCTCCCCAACTGAGACCAAAAATCCTTTCCAAGTGACATCCCTAACGATGCAAAAAGCGTTTGCTCTGCACGGTGCATAGCCACAAGCTGCGCTGATTCAGGTTCTGGTCCCCGGTCAGATTGGCGATGATAACCACGCAGCAACAGTTTCTGCAGTTGACCGACAAATGGTAACTTCATCCATCCAGGCACAGCCCAAGGGCTGCCAAGACCAATAACCGCCAACGCGGACTCCTGCAATAAAGAACCAGAAGCCAGCGCGAACAGCAAACTGGTCACACCTTCATTATGACCAAGCCAATAAGGCTTTGTACCGGTCTTTTCCGCCACAAAGGCATTTACGGCAGGAATATCGTAGCGCGCATAATCCAATAGCGAGTTATCAGCATAGTGCTGATTTACAGGAGAAAGTCCATGCCCTCTAGCCTCCATTAACCAGACATCGAAATGGTCCAACAACCGGGTCGCAACCCCCTCGCCTTGTGGGCTATACCAAAAATAACGATTTTGGTAACTACCATGCAATAAAATCAGTGCAGGCCTGGGCGCCTGATCAGACTTAATATCCATGGGCACAAGATGCGTAACCGCAATCTCAACCTGTTTATCAGGGCTGTTATTGGGCTTTATTAGATAGGTATCTTCCGTGCACGTCCCTAGCACTTCCGCGCGCATTAAACGTACGGGAAATAAGCGGCTACTGCTCTTCACTAAGTATTCTCACCCCAAATGGCCAACTTACTACGTCCAACTTTTCTACAATTGAATAGACAAACCCTGAATATAAAAGAGTATAAAGGGTTCTGCTTTACAAACTGGCAAAATTGGCGACTTTTTAAGGGGGCGCATTATACGCACATTGAGGCAATTTGATGACAAGCCAATACAGCAGTATTTAAGGTGACCACTAAAGCATGGAAAAATCAGCGATATGCCCCTAAAATGCCGCGCCTAACTCCAGTGCATACAACCCCAGGATCATTGATGGCTACCCCACACCTAGTGGAAATACCCTACCAGTCCAGCCTTGGCTATTTCCTTGCTATTCGCCATATGTCATGGCCTGTGTGGCTTGACTCAGGCCCGGAAGCCAGCAATCGAGGCCGTTATGACATTTTGGCTGCCGCTCCTGAAACACAACTGATCAGCTCAGGCAACAACGTCAGCATAACAACCAAAGAACAAAGCCTGACGCGAACAGGCAACCCCCTGGACATTCTGGCCGAACACCTACCTGACTACACCTGCTGTGGAAAAGCTGACATTCCTTTTTGTGGTGGCGCTATTGGCTACCTAGCCTACGACCTTGGCCGCCAATTGGAAACCCTGCCCGAACAGGCAGAGAATGACATACAGCTACCCGATATGCAGATCGGTATCTATTCCTGGGCCGTGGTACAGGATCACATGCTGAAGCGCAGCCATCTGGTGGCCCTGCCAAGTGTTGAGCGATGTGAACTTGAACAATTGGCAGAGCAATTAAAACGCCCTAAAGACATTAATACACCTTTTAAAATCAAAGGGTTAGAGTCTAATTTTGATGTAGAATCTTATTCCAAAGCCTTCACCAAAATACAGGAATATATCCATGCCGGTGATTGCTATCAGGTAAATCTGGCGCAACGGTTCAGCGGCGACTATTCCGGAGACCCTCTAACCGCCTATATCGAACTAAGGAAAAAACTTCCTTCACCCTTTAGCGGTTATTTTGAGCCCGACCAGGGCGCCATCCTCAGCCTTTCTCCAGAACGCTTCGTGGAAGTAAAGCAACGCCGAGTGAAAACACAGCCAATCAAAGGCACCATCTCGCGAGGATCTACCCCTGAACAAGACCAAAGCAACGCGTATGCACTTAAGAACAGCGTTAAAGATCGCGCGGAAAACCTGATGATTGTCGACCTGCTTCGCAACGACCTAAGCAAAGTTTGCAGCGAGGGCAGCGTCTCGACAACCCGCCTATTCGACCTGGAAAGCTACGCCAACGTTCATCACCTTGTTAGCACCATTGAAGCAGAACTTGAAGAGCAGGAAACGCCTACCTCTCTGTTAAAAAGCAGCTTCCCCGGCGGCTCTATCACCGGCGCACCTAAAATCCGCGCCATGGAAATCATCGAGGAACTGGAACCCTGCAGACGCTCCGCCTACTGTGGCAGCCTGGGCTATATCAGCGCCAACCAGAATATGGATACCAATATTGCAATTCGCACCCTGGTTTGCGACCAAAGTAATCGCATCCACTGCTGGGGTGGTGGCGGCATCGTAGCGGATTCAGATATGGAAACGGAATACCAGGAAAGCCTCACCAAAATCGGCGTTATCCTCGACACCCTTCAAAGCCTGTAACCCTCATAATCAAACAAAAAAGGCCGCAACACTTGCAGTGATGCGGCCTTTTTAATGACTTAGAAAAACTATATTACAAGGTCAAATTGCGATCACTGGCCTTGATAAACTCTTTCTTTAAGTCTTCATAGGTGTGCACTGCAGGATACTGCGGGAATTCATCAATAACGTTCTGCGGAGACTTAAACAGAATACCTGCATCAGCTTCAGCCAGCATGGTCGTATCATTGTAGGAATCACCTGCAGCGATGGTGCGATAGTACAAGGACTTAAATGCTACGATGGACTGACGCTTTGGGTTTGGCTGACGGATTTTATAGTCAACAACCTTACCAGACTCATCAACACCCAACTTGTGACAAAACAGCGTTGGATACCCCAACTGCTTCATCAGGGGGCCAGCAAATTCATAGAAGGTGTCAGATAGAATAATGACTTGGAAACGCTCGCGCAGCCAATCTACAAACTCCTTGGCGCCATCCAGAGGACTCAAGGTTGAAATCACTTCCTGAATCTCGTTCAAACCAAGATTGTGCTTCGCCAATACACCCAGGCGCATGGTCATCAGTTCGTCATAGCATGGAATATCGCGAGTCGTAGCCTTCAACTCTTCGATACCGGTCTTTTCAGCAAATTTGATCCAAATTTCGGGGATCAATACCCCTTCTAAATCTAAACAAGCGAGTTCCACGTGTTTAATCCCCTAACATTTAAGGCTGGCATAAATCGGCCCATTCGGACCCGTTTTAAAAAGATGCGCCAATCTACCCTGTTCGCCCTCCGACCGCAAATACTTCTCCTTTTTCACGTGGAACATATAATCAAAACGATTAAAAACCAACCACAACCAAAACTGTTTAACATTTAGGCAGCACGCTAAACCCCTCGTATTTGCTGGCCATAACACCAGATAGTGCGTACAAGCATAAATAAAACCACCACATAGTGTGCAAACGCAGCCCAAAATGCGCAATTATAAATCAATGTTCCACAACCCATAAATTTAATCTCTTACACACCAACAAAAAGCACATACATTTGAGCTATAAGGCTATGACCTATCCGTATTGTTAAGTTGTAAACAGCTCTGGTATCCTTCGCCGCCTAATAAAGCTCGCCATTAGAGCAGCTAAACGCAAGCAAAGGCGCCCATAAGCGCCACACCGTGATTACTGATAAAACGTAGGATTTCGACCATGACGGCAATTGATACCGTAGATCTGGATGCCAAACTGCAACAGCAAGAGCCTAAGGACATCATCGCTTACGCTCTTGAGCAGTTCGATAACATCACCATCTCCTTCAGTGGTGCTGAAGATGTTGTCCTGATCGACATGGCAAGCAAAATCAATCCTGACATCCAGGTTTTCTGCCTCGATACAGGCCGTCTACATGCTGAAACCTACCAATATATTGAAAAGGTACGCGAGCATTACGGCATATCTATAGATGTCGTATCTCCTGACGGTGAAGCCGTGCGCAAGCTGGTTGCCGAAAAAGGCCTGTTCAGCTTCTACAAGGACAATCACCAGGAATGCTGTGGCGTGCGTAAAATTGCCCCATTGCGCAAGAAATTGCTGGAAGTCGACGCCTGGATCACCGGTCAGCGTAAAGACCAAAGCCCTGGCACTCGCGCCAGCATTCCTGTTATCCAGGACGACAAAGTCTTTGCTCGCCCCGGCGAGACACTGACCAAGTTTAACCCACTGGCCAACTGGAGCTCGAAGCAAGTCTGGGACTATATTCGCATGTTCGATGTACCTTACAATGAACTACACGACAAAGGCTTCACCTCCATTGGCTGTGAGCCCTGCACCCGCCCTACTGGCCCAAATCAGCATGAGCGTGAAGGTCGCTGGTGGTGGGAAGAGGCAACCAAAAAGGAATGTGGCCTGCACGGCGGTAATATCAAGAAGTAATACTGCTGAGCAATGAATTAGGAGTACTAATGAAGATTACACTGGTTAAAAAGATTCTGGCTGACGGCTCACCTTGTAAAAAGTGTGCCGATGTACTGCAAAAGCTGGAAGACAGCGGTCAAATGGCACAAATCAACGAAGTTTTGGTTGCCGATGAGCGTGATCCGGAAAGCCCAGGCATGAAGCTATCCGCCAAGCTGGACGTTAACCGCGCCCCTTTCTTTGTCGTTGAAGAAGACGGTAAAGAGCCTGTCGTTTACACCGTTTATTTTAAGTTTGTTAAGGAAGTACTGGATCAAAAGACCAGTGAAGAAGAAGAACTTAAAGAAATCATGAATGACAATCCGGATCTGGACTTCCTGTAATCAGACCGCTATCAGTGCAGCAGGTAAAGACCCAAACCCTTACCTGCTCGTCACCTCGCTTCTCGCCAGCGCATCCTAGCTTTTTCTAACCGTAAACGCCGTTATCTCATTACTGGCTGCCGATACCGTACATACCGCCTGGGCACTGTAACTGTATTTCGAATAAAAACTGCCAGGCTTTTCAATCACCTCAAGATCAACATATACCACATGAGCATTGTCTTTCTCGTCATAGCGACTTGAACGGGAATCAACCGTTACATGGCGAAGCTTATAAGGAATGGCTTTTTGGATATGATCACGGCACGGAAAGAATGCATCACTCAAGTTGTAAGCTATGCGACCACTGCCGTCACCACTCCGCGCATCAATCTCATCTGTTGAAGAATTAGTGACATACAATGTGGTCGCCACAGAGGCACCTATGACCGTACTTGCAGCCGCAAAAACCGTGAGAATCTCTTTTGTTTTTAGCACTATTATGTCCCCTACGCTTTAACCGCTGAAATAAACCGTTGGATAAATTTATTATAGCGATTCAAATGCCAAAAGCTGGCCGCATGAACAAACTTGTGAAATGGTCTACATCTCTTTTGCGAGACATATAAAAAAAGGGCCTATAAAAGCCCCTTTTTTAATCAGCCAACCCCTTAGTAGGTGGGTAACTCTATATGCTCAAAGAGCTCATCCAGTTCCGCTTTGGAATGGCGGTTATAGGCTTCCGAGACAACCTCACGATTGAGGTGAGGCGCAAACTGCTCAATGAAGTCATACATATAACCACGCAGGAATGTGCCACGACGGAAACCAATTTTGGTGGTGCTAGCCTGGAACATATGACTGGCATCAAGTGCAACCAAATCATCGTCCAACTCTTCGTCATAGGCCATTTTAGCAACAATACCGATACCCAACCCCAGGCGGACATAGGTTTTGATCACATCGGCATCGGCCGCAGTAAATACCACCTTGGGTGCTAAACCACGCTCAATAAAGGCTTCGTCGAGTTTTGAGCGGCCGGTGAAACCGAACACATAAGTCACAATTGGATGCTTGGCTACATCCTCCAAACTTAAGCTCGATACATGACACAATGGATGATCTTTAGGAACGATAATACAGCGATTCCAACGATAACAAGGCATCATCAACAGGTCGCTGAATAACTCCAGGGCCTCGGTGGCAATGGCGAAGTCGACGGTACCATCGGCAGCCATTTCAGAAATTTGCATTGGTGTTCCCTGATGCATATGCAGGGATACATCGGGGTATTCATTGATAAAGCTGCCAATAACCTTCGGCAACGCGTAGCGTGCTTGGGTATGTGTAGTTGCCAGGGACAAGCTACCTTTCTTTTCATTGCTGAACTCTTGCGCAACCTGCTTGATGCTTTCTACTTTGCGCAATATTTCTCCGGCGGTTTTTAAGATCGCCTCACCAGCAGGGGTGATGCGCGTCAAATGTTTGCCGCTTCTGGAGAAAACCTCGACCCCTAACTCATCTTCCAATAACCGAATCTGCTTACTGATGCCAGGCTGGGACGTGTACAGACTCTGCGCTGTGGCAGAGACATTCAAGTCGTGATGCGCGACTTCCCAGATATAACGCAGCTGTTGCAGTTTCATATGCCCTCCGAATGGCTGCACTACTGATTATAAAAATATACGAAAATATTCTTTTCCAGAATAGATAGAATTCAGTATATTTGCCAGCCAAATTTTACTTTTGATTCTGATAAAAACCGCTATCAATAACTTTAGCCTATATTCATGGAAATCTTGCTTTATATTTTAGCCGGGGCTGCCGTAGGGTTAGCTGTAGGAATTACCGGTGTTGGTGGCGGCTCCCTGATGACCCCCCTGCTCATCTTATTCGGATTTCCATACCATATCGCCATTGGTACCGATTTGATGTATGCCGCCATCACCAAGGCCGGCGGCGTTGTTGCCCACAAGCGCCAAGGCACTATTCGTTGGCAACTGGTAATACTGTTAGCGGCAGGAAGTATTCCCGCTGCACTATTAACTGCATTTTTATTGGATCAAGTCTTTACCGATGCCCATGATTACGGCCCCCTGTTAACCACCAGCCTGGGGATTATGCTGATTCTAACCTCTGCAGTACTGCTGTTTAAAAGCCGCATGACTGAGCAGGTGCACACAAAGCCCCCTTCCTGGGCACAACGCCACGCCAAGCCCATAACCGTCATAATGGGCTTTATACTAGGCACACTGGTAACACTGAGCTCCGTCGGTGCCGGCGCCATTTGTGCAGCCATATTATTGGTACTCTACCCTCGCCTTCCAGCTTTGCACGTAGTAGGTACAGATATCGCTCACGCCGTACCGCTGACACTGATTGCCGGCCTGGGTCATATGATCTTTTTGGGGAATGTCGACTTCAGCCTATTGGCTTGCCTGCTTATCGGTTCGCTACCAGCGATCCATGTGGGAACAAGACTAGGAGCCAAGCTGCCCAATCAAGTGTTACAGCCTATTCTTGCCAGCATTTTGATGATTCTGGGAATTAAGTTCGCGCTTTTCTAGACAAACAGGAAAGGCAAGGATATTAGCGGAGTGTCGCACCACCGAGGTTGCCGGTGCGGCCATGCAGCTTCTGCGGATCCATCATTGGCACCATATATACCGGCACCTTGGATAACTGTAAAACTTTACTGGTGACAGAGCCAATTACATTGCCATCGAGCGCCTGAGCACCGTGACTCCCCATGACAATCAGGTCTGCCTGCTGTTCACGCGACTCCCTCAAGATAATCTCTGCCGGCTTACCCTGAAGCACCCTAATCGCCGCTATTCGGGCAATATCCTTGTCTGACTCCATATATTGATCGGCTAGTGCCTCAAGAATTTTGTGCTTGATATTGGTGAGCATGCCAGAGGACCCTGACTCACCAAAGGGGTTGTCCTGGGGATCTTCCAGATAGGTTTCCACGACAGCCTGAGCAAAGCTACTAAGTGGCTCTACCGCGTGCACCACAACTATTGAAGCGTTACAGTTCTTCGCCAGTTCAGTGACGTGCTGCAGGGTATAGTCAGTAAAGGGACCCAAATCCGTAGCGAACAGAATATTGTTAATCATGCCTCCCCCTGATCTCTCTCGGAAGCAGGTGTTACTTTTGACTAAATGTTAGTCTCCATTAACTGAAAGAATAGCAGGATATGGGGATTTACCAGTTTGTATAAACAAAAAGTCTATTCTGGCCAGCATTAAGAATCAGAGACTATAGACTCATTAGCAGAGGGCTCATTGGCCACACCGTGGGGAACATGACCGGTCGCGACATGCTCGCGCGCTGAATGGCAGTGCCCAGGCTGATCATCGAAGAATACGTCAGCCCCATAGGCACGTAGGAACTCGCCCTTATCCAAACCACCGAGAAACAGCGACTCATCGATACGAATATTCCAGGCTCTTAGCGTTAATATCACCCTTTCATGGGCAGGAGCAGACCGTGCAGTAACCAGTGCTGTGCGTATGGGGGCATCCTCTTCACTAAACTCCGCCTGAAGCCCCTGCAAAGCAGACAGAAAGGCTTTAAATGGCCCGCCACTTAACGGCTTTTTAGCCGCCGCACGCTCACTGGCAGTAAAGGCCTCAAGGCCTTGCGACTTGTAGATCTTCTCAGCCTCATCGGAGAACAGCACGGCATCGCCATCAAAGGCAAAGCGCAACTGATCACCGTGATCACTTTCACTGTTGGAAGCCATCAGTGTTGCAGCCGCAACACCATGATCGAGTGCATTTCTAACATCATCGGCATCTGTCGAAAGAAACAGGTGAGAGCCAAAGGCATTGATATAGCGATATGGACTTTCACCACCACAAAACGCAGCACGGGTTATATTTAAGCCGTAGTGTTCAATGGAATTAAAGACACGCAACCCGGTATCAGCACTGTTACGCGACAGCAAAATCACCTCGACTCGCGGAGCACCTAAGCGCTCATTAAGGCGCAATAACTTTTGCACCATCGGGAAGGCATCGCCCGGCTGAAGAACGTCATTTTCATGGTCGATCTGATATTGAGAATAGGCATCCAGGCCGTTTTCGATAAATACCTGATGGCTATCGTCCAAATTAAATAATGCCCGAGATGATATTGCTATCACCAACTTATTATTTAAGTCCGCCATAATTCCCCCATTCTCAACCCAAGCATGCCCCTTAAGGAAGCAGTATTGAAGAACCTGTCGTTAAACGCTGAGCCAAATCATCCTGAGCCTTGGCCGCATCCTTTAACCCATAACGTTGATTAATGCTGACTTTTACATGGCCTTCACGAATCGCCGCAAACAACAGGCCTGACAATTCTAACATTTCCGCCCTGTCTTCAATATAGTCCGCCAGACCGGGGCGTGTCATAAACACCGAGCCTTTTTGCAGCAGAGTTAACGGCGCAATAGCCTCCACGGGACCCGAAGCATTACCAAAACTCACAAACAAACCGCGCTTGGCAAGGGAATTTAGTGACGCTTCACAGGTAGCTGCACCCACGGAATCAAACACCACCTCGACACCTTTTCCGCCCGTTAGACGGCGCACCTCTTCGGCAACATCCTGCTGATCATAAAGAATGGTCTCATCACAACCATTAGCCTTAGCCAGCACCGCTTTTTCTTCACTCCCCACAGTACCTATTACATAGGCACCAAGATGTTTTGCCCACTGGCTGAGTAAAGTGCCTACTCCCCCTGCTGCTGCCTGAATCAGGATATTTGCGCCAGCTTGCAGCGGAGCCGTTTTGTAGAGCAAATAAGCTGCTGTCAGGCCCTTCAATAGCACTGCTGCAGCAGTTTCATCGTCAATATCATCAGGCACTGGGATCAAACAGTTCTCAGCTACAATGTGCGCCTCAGCATAGCTCCCCAGGCCACCTTTGCAGTAGGCCACTCGATCTCCAGCTGAAAATTGAGAAACACCACTACCGACAGCCTCAACCACACCTGCTGCCTCAATACCCAGCCTGCCGGGTAATGTCATCGGATAAAGGCCTTGGCGGAAATAGATATCGATAAAATTAATACCTATTGCCGTATGTCGCACCAGCACATCATTCGCGCCCAACTCCGGCAAGTCGACATCCTGCCACTGTAAAACGTCTGAACCACCATGCTGATGAATAACAAAACCTTTGCTTTTCATTTTTACCCCTATCTAATTACGTAAAGCGAGCTTGGCGATCATAGCCTACACTGAATGTTATGATTTAATAACAGCTGAGCCACTCAGCCTGGCAATACAGATGTAAATACCATGAAGCAGCAACTGTTAAGTTATGCCAGCGATCTCGCCGCACTTCTCACTAATCGCCCTATTGCCCTGACCCTACTGACACTCTTACTGTATAAAATTTATAGCCTGGCGCCAGAAACGCTGCTATACAGCCTTGCCATACTACTATTGAGCTCACTGTGTGCAGCTCGCTGGGTGCTCCACTATATCGCCCAAAAACACATAGAATACGCTGAGACTTACCAGGCGATTAAACGCGATAAACCTCAATGACAATCGGATCTCTATAGCTATTTGCTTCAGGCCTTCTGACTTTCAAAATAATCGCGCGTTAACTTAGCAACTACGCCCGACAATAATAAAAGCGCCAACAGATTGGGAACAGCCATAAGTCCATTCAGGATATCTGCAACCGTCCACACCAGCAAAACCTCACTGGTGGCACCAAACCAAATTACGGCGACCCAAATAATTCGAAATGGATAAACCACTTTAGGTCCCAACAGATACTGGGCGCAACGCTCGCTGTAGTAGCTCCACCCCAGGATGGTGGTAAATGCAAATATCGCCAGGCCAACAGCTACTATTTCATCACCAAAGGAAAACACACTGGAAAAAGCCGCTTTGGTCATGGCCACATTAATGGCTTCACCTTGCCAGGCACCACTGACAACAATACACAAACCGGTAATGGTGCAGATAATTAAGGTATCGATAAAAGTACCCAACATCGCAACTGTTCCCTGGCGCACAGGATTATTCGTTGCGGCAGCGGCATGGGCAATAGGTGCACTACCCAACCCTGCCTCGTTGGAAAACACTCCACGCGCAACACCAAACTGAATCGCCAGCATAATGCCTACACCGGCAGCACCGCCACCAACAGCTTGCGGATTAAACGCACCAATAACAATGGTCGCAAGGGCATCGGGGATAGCCTGAATATTGGCAACAATTACCGTCAAGCCTACTAGCAAATACAGTAACGCCATAATCGGCACCAAAAAGCTGGCCACCTCTGAAATGCGCTTAATGCCACCCAACAGCACCAAGGCCGTCATCGCCATAATCACCAGAGCTGTTGTTTCTTGTGCAATATCAAAAGAGCCTGCCAAAGCATCGGCAACGGAATTGGCCTGCACACCGTTACCAATACCAAAACCGGCCAAAGCGCCGAAGAATGCAAACGCTACAGCCAGCCAACGCCAATTACGTCCTAAGCCGTTACGAATGTAATACATCGGGCCGCCGACATAATGTCCATTGGTATCTGTCTCGCGATAGTGGACAGCACAAACGCCTTCAGCATATTTAGTTGCCATACCGACCAGAGCGCTACACCACATCCAAAATAATGCTCCGGGCCCACCCAACGTAATCGCCGTTGCAACACCGGCAATATTACCCGTTCCGATCGTGGCAGAAAGTGATGTCATCAACGCTGCAAATGGCGAAATCTCACCTTCGCCCTGGGCTTTTGTACCAGAAAAAAGCTGACGAAAACCATAGCCGATATTGCGCAGCGGCATGGCTCGCAAACGAATCATTAAGAACAGCCCGGTTCCCAAAATCAGTGGCAACAAAAAGAAAGGCCCCCAAATAATGCCGCTGATTCCCCCTAATTGTTCTTCAAGTGCAACAAGCATTTCCATCTATATTTTCCCCAAGTTTTTCTTGTTATTTATTGTTGGAAGAATTGATCCCGCTGCGGAAACACCCCAAAGATACCCCCGGTATGAACAAAGACAACATCAGAACAATGATTATATTTTCCCGCTTTAATATCAGACACTAAACCGTAAAACGCTTTACCGGTATATACAGGATCTAACACCAAACCCTCTTCGCGAGCCAACCACTGAATGCAATCGAACACCGCTTTATCAGCTTTGGCATAACCCGGGCCAATATAGTTATCGTTTACCTGTATATCCAACACCGCTAGATCAATATCCAAACCATAGCGTTTTTTCCAACCACTAAGATCGTGCATGACTTTGGTTTGGAAATAATGTTCATCGTCACACACAGCCATACCCACAACAGCGGCCCCAAGCTGATACAAGAAAGCTCCGGCAGTTAAACCTGCCTGTGTACCGCCTGATCCCGTCGCAACAACAATGTGAGAGGGTTGAATGTTATGCAACTCAAAATCACGACGCAGCTCCTTGCAGGCATTCACATAACCCCACACACCGATATCATCACTTGCCCCAGTGGGAATCACAAATGGCTTTAAGCCTTTAGCTCGGTATTGCTCAGCGGTCTCTTGCAATAATTGTTCAAGGTTGTTTGCATAATAACCAGGTCTGTAAGTGCTAATCTCAGCTCCAGCAAGTTGGTCTAAAAGTAAGTTACCATCAGCAACTGAATCGGGCTCCCCACGCAAAACAAGATGTACTTTGAGCCCAAGCTGGGCACCCAACAAAGCGGTAGCACGGCAGTGATTGGACTGTAATCCGCCACAGGTAATAAGGACATTAGCGCCCTCTTCTTGTGCCTGGGCCAAGGTAAATTCCAACTTGCGAACCTTATTGCCACTGAGCAGACTGCCGGTTAAGTCATCTCGCTTTACCCAGATAGTCGGCCCCTGCAAAGCAGTGGTTACGCGAGACAATTTCTGTAATGGCGTAGGCGTTTGCGCTAACGTAAGGCGCTTGGGATAGGTAATTAACGATTCCTGGATTGACATGATCTGCTGAGTCCTTCTACAGGCTGAAACAAGAAAAGTTCAGGCAAAAAAAAGCGGTCAACTGAGGACCGGCTTTTTAAGGGATACTGCTCATCCATCGTTTAGATAGACTTAATAGTACCTTTGGGCAATACCGCATGCAGTGCAACTTTCTGGAACTTCAGTTCAACGCTATTACCGGTTTCCAAAACAAGGTAATCACCCTCAACACGAATAACCTTACCCAGCATACCGCTATTCATCACGACCTCATCACCTTTGGATACCGCATCAACCAGTTCCTGATGTTCTTTTTGGCGCTTACGCTGCGGACGAATAATAAACAGGTACATAAAGATGAACAGACCACCGAACATAATCAGGGTCATCATTGGGTTACCTTGTGGTGCTGGAGCCTGGGTTTGAGCCATGGCTGCAGGAATGAAAAACTCCATTCAAATTACCTCTTATTTAAAGACTGTAAGGTTCAATTCTTGAGAACGGCTAACTCTACCCTTTTTGTTATAAGCAGGCAATGGCACGTTACATAGGTAAACAGAAGAAAGCCCCGCCAGGCAAGGCCTGACAGGGCGTTATAGCGTTAATTCTGACTGCGTTTAGGCGTAATCGCGGAACAGCTTTCTAAATGTACTCGGCGATAAACCGGTCCAACGTTTAAAGGCGTTGGTGAAGCTGGTGCGATCAGAGAAATCGAGGGAGGCAGAGATACTGTCAATGCTCATATTTTGCTCAATCAGACAATAGATTGAGTGATGGAAGCGCACCTGGTCGCGCAATTGAGCAAAACTAATACACTGTTGCTGTAAGCGTCGCTGCAGGGTTCGCTTGGATAAGTTTAATTCCTCGGCAATATAATCTATCGCCAGAGAGGACTTACCTATGCGTCGCTCCAGAACTTCCACAACACGACCCGGTATGCCGTAAACTTCTGGCAGACGCGCCTGCTGCACGTATTCATCGAAGGTTTTTACACCTGCAGTTGCAAAGGCTGGGGGAAGCTTGGCTTCTTCTACACCATGCAATCTTTGTAATTCCGTCATTTTGGCCACTCCTTTTGCCATAAGCTCAGCCGTTTCTATATCGATAGATGAGAAGGCATTTTGCTTAGGGGTCGACGAGACAAATGATAATACACCGTAAAACTGCCCAGAAACAACAATGGGCACGCCTATATAAGCGTAGACGTCTTTTCCATTGTAGCCAACTTCTGAGGAATGGGTACTTTTACATTCAATTGTTGCGACGGAGATTTGATTTTCCACTATCGACCTGGTCCATGGCAAAAGCCTGGCTACATCTTTTTCTTGTTCCCTTAGTTCTTGATTCCCTTCACTTTTTATTAGTGCCATTGTCTTGTGCTGACCACTGGAAGACAACTTCAAAAACTCGGCATTATCTAGCTGAAAAAAAGCACAGCCCGCCTCCAGATAGGCAAGGATATGCTTGCGGCTGTCGGCATACGAATCAATTAACAGCCCATGCAGATAATGTAGCCTGTCGGCAAAGCTATCAAAATTATATTGAGCAGCTACCTCTTCAATACCCGAATCTACTGCCGGGTCATTTTGATCGTGTATTGACGGTAATCTTTTCGCCATAGAGTTCTACTCGGCACCTTTGACTTTTATCACTCCCAGCTATAGGAGTTAACTATCCGATTTGCTTACAGTTTTACTGATTTTTTACTGTATTTTCGGAAAGCCTAACGTATGCCTAATAAGGTTTGATAACTAGTCTCAATCGCGCCAGCATGTTGCTTTTGATGACAATAGTTGCAATTTATTAAGTCGCTCATACCTATAATTGAATCAGGTGTAAGGCGCAGTAAATTATTATTGTTAGTTTTCAGTAGCTTAGAGACCAAATCGGCCAGCTCTCCTTCAATCAGGATTATAACTATAAGTTATAAGATTTCCAGATGCATAATGTGAAGTGTGGCACGTTAGCGACGTGCCACAGGCTGATTTGATCAGAGATCCAGCTCATCAATGAGAGCCAGTACATCTTCATGATGGGATTTGGTTTTGAATTTATCCAGAATATGCTTTAGACGACCATCCTTGCCAATGATAAAGGTGGTTCTGACTGTCCCCATATTTTCCTTACCCATAAACTTCTTCAGTTGCCAGCAGCCATATTTATCAATGATTGCGTGATCTTCATCGGATAACAGAGGGAAATTGAATTCGTACTTGTCATGAAACTTCTTGATCTTGGCTACCGGGTCAAAGCTAACACCAATGGCCACGTAATCGCGCTTATCAAGCTCAGTTTTAATATCCCTAAGTCCCTCACCCTGTACCGTACATCCCGGTGTCGAAGCTCGAGGGTAAAAGTAAAGAATAACGTTTTTCTTATCGCGAAAGTCTTTTAGCGCAACCTTCTCGCCATCTTGGTTTTGGAGTGAAAATGCCGGCGCCAAATTGCCAACTTTGGGGAATGCCATGAAAGGAATACCTTTTCAGATCAGTGGGTTAACTTCACGGCATTATAACGGCACAGCCTAGAATTGACAGACACACCACTCACTGACTGATTTGGCTCGCAGCCCCTGCTGCTTAAAGGTTTCGATAACCGAGCGCAAATCTTCTTCGGCGAGAAAATCACCCAGCTCCACCAAACCCTGATCACCACACAAAGTAACATGGTGCAAGCAATCAGTAGCATCATGAAAAACCAATAAAAGCAGATTACTGCGGGTAAAATCCCAGCACACTTCCGGCTCTTCGCTGCCCTTCTCCACCAGAATATGATCCGCAGCGAAAGAAATCACTTCACGGGTATCGCGGTAGCGTTTAACCAAGAGCAAAACTGCCAGCAATACCAACAGTTCGATGCCGATAAAAGGAATTATGACCCAGGCCCCCGCCACAGCAAAGGCAAAACTCAGCAGACAGAACAGGATAAACGCTGCAAACAACATCATTTCGTAGCCTACCCATGACATTGAACTGTTTGGTTCAAGCACCACGCGGGCAGCTTGTGGATTTCGCCCTTCGAGTTTAGTTACCATCAGTAAACCCCTGCCTACGGCTAAGTACTGCTTAATTTTTAGCCTAGCACAGAATTCTGTTTCTCCGCGTCAAAGCCTACCTGTCGACCTCATCGTAAAACAGACAGACATAAAAAAAGCGCAGCTTTATAAGCTGCGCTTTTTAGAGGGACAAAAAGTCTGTTGCTTATGCAGGCAGCAGATCTTTAACAGCGTCACGCTCTTCTTTCAGCTCGTTTTCGGTAGCGGCCATCTTCTCGCGAGAGAATTCGTTGGTCTCGATACCTTGAACGATAGTCCAGTCACCGTCTTTACAGGTACATGGGTAACCGTAGATCAGGCCTTCTTCGATGCCGTAAGAACCGTCGGAGTATACACCCATGGTTACGTAGTCACCTTCTGGAGTGCCCAGAGCCCAATCACGCATGTGGAAGATAGCAGCGTTAGCAGCAGAAGCGGCAGAAGAAGCGCCACGTGCTTCAATGATGGCAGCACCACGTTGCTGAACGGTTGGAATGAAGTCGTTTTCGTACCAAGCCTGATCGATCAGGCCCATGGCATCAGCACCGTCAACGGTGGTGTTGTGGATGTCTGGGTACTGAGTCGCAGAGTGGTTACCCCAAATAATAACGTTCTTAACGTCATTGATGGTTTTACCGGTCTTTTCAGCCAGCTGGCTCATAGCACGGTTATGATCCAGACGCATCATAGCGGTGAACTGACGTGGATCGATGTCTGGCGCATTGCGCTGAGCAATCAGAGCATTGGTGTTAGCAGGGTTACCAACTACCAGTACTTTGATGTCACGGGAAGCGTGATCGTTGATCGCTTTACCCTGAACAGAGAAGATAGCAGCGTTAGCTTCCAGCAGGTCTTTACGCTCCATGCCAGGGCCACGAGGACGAGCACCTACCAGCAGCGCGTAATCAGCATCTTTGAAGGCAACGTTTGGATCGTCGGTACAAACCATGCCAGCCAGCAGTGGGAATGCACAATCGTCCAGCTCCATAGCAACACCTTTCAGGGCGTTCAGGGCAGGAGTGATTTCCAGCATTTGCAGAATAACAGGCTGATCCTTGCCCAGCATTTCGCCAGCGGCGATGCGGAACAACAGGGAGTAGCTGATTTGACCAGCGGCGCCAGTAACGGCAACACGTACGGGTGCTTTCACAATTTTTCTCCGTTAACTCTCAGTAGAGGGATTCCAGACTCAAAACAGAGCCCAAGAATATAATTCGAGATCGCTTCTAAGCCAGGCTCTCAAGATAAAGTATCGAGACAAGTTTGCTTGCAGATACCAGATGAGAACATTTCGCGATCAGGCGGTGCGCAATTATAGGCGAATAGAGGAAAAATGCATTAAAAAGATGTTTTCCTGCGACTATAGTCGGTATTTACAGGGTAAATGCCCTACTTTTGTCTGGCCGCCCTAAAACAAGGCAGACGAAAGCACCAAGTTGACACTTTCGCCCACTTAACATCCTGTATTAGGCAGTAACAGCCGCTTGATAACGTTCAGCTAACGCTGAGTAGAGGTCATCTTTAAAACTGGCGCTTTGACTGTCGAGCTCAGCCATCGCCTCAACCAGATGCTCGTTATCTTCACGACCAGCCCAGAGTTTCTGGTAGCTGCCATCTTTGTAGCCATTATCCTGGCGGAAGAAGTTCAATACGTTCTTGCCTACATAACCGGTATAGAGCTCATTCAGGCTCAGCTCCATGCCTGCCATCAGACGGCCAAAGGCGGCAATATTAAAGCCGCGTGAGGTCAATGTCGCGCCGGCAAAAGCCTCTAGATCGAGACGAAAATCAGGCTCATCAGTTTCAATGACCAATTCGGCGCTAATCTTCTCGGCAATCTCCTCCATTGAGGCCCCAGATTGGAGCAAAATGCTCAAACCGAAATGCCAGATATCAATCAATTCCAGCTTCACCTGCTCAACGTCCGGGCTCTGCTTCTTCCACCATTTCCAACCGTAATGGTCCAGCAGCTCGCCACACTCGATCCAGATGGCCCGATACCACTCGAAGCCCTGGTCTTTCCACTGTGGGTGTACTTTGGCGTTCATGCTGTCCTGTAATTCCAGCATAGTGATCAACTGCTGCATTAAATCCCCCAAGAGATGTTGTATTCAAATATTGGCGCAGATCTTACCACACCCACCTACCGGTTGTGCCCTGCTTGTTTGACCTGGAAGTTCACCAAATCGTCACACAACATCCACAGATCTGTCACAGATGCGCACTAGCCTCTGATTACGTGAAAATTCTATGACAACGATGTTTTTAACAATGTTTTTAACAATGTTTTTAACAGCGACGCTTCTAACAACAATGGTTTAGCCCTGTGCAGGTGACCTATGCGACTGCTTGAGAATATCCATAACTACGACCTTGTAACCTTCAATTGGTGTCTTGCCCGCAAATATCGTCAACTCATGATTCAAATCAGCCGAATCGTATCCAAAACGGCTGATGGCCACCTGTACGGGATGCTAGGCGTCGTCCTTGTACTGACAGGTTATTACACCCTTGCTGCGCTTATGACCGCCACCCTGATCGCGGAGCGCCTGATGTACCTGACCCTAAAAAACCGCCTGCGTCGAAATCGCCCACCACAGGCAATTCCAGGCTTCGAAAGTATTGTTACACCCAGCGACCAATTCAGTTTCCCCTCAGGACACACGTCAGCCGCCTTCCTGTTTGCAGGGCTGATTAGCGCCGCCTGGCCTACAGCTGCTCTAGCCCTATACCCCTGGGCCATTCTTGTGGGCTGTTCCCGCGTCATGCTCGGCGTGCACTTCCCTACTGACACCATTGCTGGCGCCCTGCTTGGCTATATCTTTAGTGTGCTAGGGCTCTACACCCTGCAAGTCATGCAACTGTCGATAATCTAATCCCCAATTCCAACAGGCAAAACCTTATGAGAATCCTTTACGGTGTGCAGGGCACAGGCAATGGTCACCTGAGTCGTGCCCGGGCTATTGCACCCCATCTGGCCGCTGCTGGCGCCGAAGTAACCTACCTGTTTAGCGGCCGCGAGCGCGACCAATTCTTCGATATGGAACCCTTTGGCGATTGGATCTGCCTCAGCGGTATGACCCTGTTAACTGCCAATGGCAAAGTACGAACCCTGGCTACCGCCCAACGTAACAACCCTTGGCGTCTGTGGCAGGAAATCAAAAACCTGGACCTGTCTGGCTACGATCTGGTCATCACCGATTTCGAACCCGTTTCAGCCTGGGCCGCAAGGCGTCAAAAAGTCCCCAGTATTGCCGTAGGACACCAGTACGCATTCCACTACGATATTCCTCAAACTGGCGATTCCATTATCAGCCGTAATGTTATGCGCATGTTTGCCCCCGCCAAGGTTCAACTCGGTTTGCACTGGTATCACTTTGAGCAACCCATCCTGCCACCAATCTGTGATCTGGATGAGCACCCGTCAGCGGTCATTGATAACAAGATTATTGTTTATCTGGGCTTTGAATCCCCAGACGTGGTTATCCCCCTGCTGAAAGCCTTTCCAGAAACAGAATTTTATTACTACTGTGCAGAATTTAATCAGGCAGAAGACCTGGGCCATATCCATAAACGCCCTATTTGCCGCGATGGGTTCAAGAAAGATCTTGCAGATTGCTACGGCGTAATCTGCAATGCCGGTTTTGAGCTGGTCAGCGAAGCTCTACACCTGAGCAAGCGCGTGCTGGTAAAACCTCTGCATGGCCAAATGGAACAGCTATCCAATGCCCTGGCCCTGGAGCAGCTCGATCTTGGTAGTACCATGGACGAGCTCAACAAAGACTCCATTGGCACTTGGCTAAAAACCGCCAAACAACCTCACTGCCAGTATCCTGATGTAGCCAAAGCTATTGTTGAGTGGATTATGGCTGGTGACTGGTCTTCCCCAGGGTCACTATCCGAAAAACTCTGGTCACAAACGAATCAAACAGTTGCCAAGAGCTATCAAACAGAAGAAGCCGTAACCTCCAGTTAATTGCATATGATTCGGAGCGCACTGGTGACCTGAAGGTCGGAACTCCATTCCCCCCTTAGAAACCTTCGGAGGCGTCCATGCCTCCGAAGGTCTTGGAAGGCTATAACGAACCACAATCTTAAGCCGACCTTTCGAATTCTTTTCCAAATCCTGATGTGAACAAGCCTAACAACTTACAGCGTTAGGTTAAGCGGCCTTATTAAATAATCTATGGAAGTTTTCACCAGTAATTCTTGCCAGCTCTTCGTATTCAAGACCCCGTAAATCCGCAATAAACTCAGCCACCTCACGCACAAACGCTGGCTCGTTAGGCTTACCGCGATAAGGGACTGGCGCAAGGTACGGCGAATCAGTCTCCACAAGCAAGCGATCAAGAGGAACTTGCCTAGCTACATCGCGTAATTCTTCGGCATTTTTGAAGGTCACGATACCAGACAGGGAAATATAGTAATTGAGATCTAGAGCCTGCTTGGCCATTTCCCAGGATTCAGTAAAGCAGTGCAGCACGCCAGCTGACTCCAGATTACCGTGCTTTCGAATTAATTCGATGGTGTCTTCACGGGCATCTCGGGTATGCACGATCACAGGTAGGTTAGCCTGGCTAGCGGCCTCCAAATGCACAACAAAGCTTTCCTGCTGAACACTCTTATGATCCTGCGTGTAGTAATAGTCCAAACCGGTTTCACCGATGGCGACCACCTTAGGATGAGCGCCCCACTCTACCAGCTGCTCGACTGAAGCCAAGCCTGCCTCAACATCCAGCGGATGAACCCCAACCGACGCAACCACCTCGTCATACTGCTCAGCAATAGCGACAACCGGTTCCCGGTTATCCAGGCTGATGCCGACACATAACATCTGCTCCACCCCCCGTTCACGAGCCGCCGCAACGGCTTTACTGAGGTCGCCGTCGTATTTATCGAGCTTTAGGCGATCCAGGTGACAGTGGGAATCAATTAACATAACAACCTCTAATAACTCTCTTAAACTATAGGGGGCAGAAAATTTAGCCCGCTATTTTAAAGCCTTAAGCGGCCTCACACAAAAGGCAGCCACAAAAAAGCCAGGCTTAATGCCTGGCTTTTTCATCGGAATCAGGAACAGGATTACATAGTGTGGGTTGGACGATCAGAATCCAGCGAGCCAGCCAAGTAGGTCTCAATTTTCTTTGCCGCGGTATCGTCCTGGTCGCTGAACTGAACCCCTACACCAGCGGCCCTGTTGCCCTGTGCAGCCTTTGGGGTTACCCAAACAACTTTACCAGCGACAGGAATCTTCTCGGGCTCATCCATGAGGTTGAGCAACATAAAGACTTCATCGCCCAGCTTGTAATCCTTGTTGGTGGGAATAAATAAACCACCATTTTGAATAAACGGCATATAGGCCGCATACAGCACCGCTTTATCTTTAATAGTCAAAGACAAAATACCGTTGCGGGCTCCACCTAATCCTTGCATAACTGATCAAATTCCAACCAAGCCGGTAAAAACCAGCTTATGTAAAACACGTCTATGTTAAGACAACGTAATGACAGCGCTGTAGCACGTCAGTTTAGTTTTACACTAATCCATTCTTCTGAATCTGTCTAGGAGAAGCCGCCTGCTTTGTTAAGGCATTCCAATCTAATAGCAACTCTTCTAGTACCAACTGCTTATTTGGGTTGGCGCCACTTAAAAGCTGTCTTTTTACAATTAGCATTTTATCCTGGAAGCGAAAGATAATGCTGGGCTCGATGCGCCCTAACAGCGCTATAACGCCATCACTATCCTGCCCCTGCGCCCTGGCGATAGCGCCCGAATGCAGACAAAGTAATACCCACTCAACGATGTCCAACACCTCCATCGATGACCAGTTTTTCGCCGCATCCAATGCCGACAACTGGCCCTGCGCAACTGCTATCAATTGCTTTTCGACGGTTTGGCGCTGCTCAAGGCGATCCCCTTCAAGTAAGCCCAGGGCAGCGAAGGGTGCTCCTGCGGACATATCTAACAAGGTCTCCGCAGAAACAGGTCCGGTGACAAGATTGGCCAACCACTGCAAGCTTTGCTCCTTGGGCGGTACAGGAAAGCTCAGTTGCTGGCAGCGACTACGTATCGTTGGCATAACCTGACTCGGGGTATGGGAAACCAGTATCAGGGTCGTATCACCCGCAGGTTCTTCCAGGCTTTTCAAAAGAGCATTGGCGGAATTCACGTTCATTGCCTCTGCAGGCGCTACCATCACCACCTTACGACCACCCTGCTGGGCCGTCTTGGCAACAAACTCTGAGACTTGACGAATTTGGTCAATCTTAATGGCTTTGCCGGCTTCCTCAGGCTCGATTAACAGGATATCGGGATGAGTTTGCGCGCTATTCAACTCACAGGAGCGGCAAGCACCACAGGAGCGCCCCTGCTGGGGAGCAGCACACAGCAACAATTGACCAAAAGCCACAGCAAACTGGCGTTTGCCTAACCCACGACTTCCTGCAAGCAGTAGGGCATGAGGGAGCTTTTGCTGTTCGTGCTGGGTTAGCAATCGTTGCCATTCACCAAGTTGCCATGGATATGGCATTGCAAGCGCCTCGTTACTCACTCGTTGTCCTCTATTGCGGATGTCTTAGGGTGTATCTATTAAAATAATGTCGCGCAGCTTACCAAGACCACTTAGGAAGTTCACCTAAAGGATGGAAATTTGCCATAATGGTCGACCGCTTTAATCTAAATCAGACAGTACACCCTTTTCATGCCCCGCGAAGAACACTTTCCAACCGAATTTGGTCCCATCAGTATTGTTTATCGGGATGAGTATTTTCTGGTGGCCGATAAGCCTGCCGGTATGCTTAGCGTTCCCGGACGCGGCCCCGACAAACAGGACTGCTTAATCAACCGCTTACTGGTTGATTACCCGAATGCCAAAACGGTTCACCGTTTGGATATGGCGACATCCGGACTGCTTATTTTTGCTCTGAGCTATGAGAGCCAAAAGGCTCTCGGCCGTCTGTTTGAGAAACGACTTGTCGATAAAGAGTACCAAGCAGTGGTTCACGGCCTGATTGAGAATGATGAAGGAAAAATAGACTTACCTTTGATCTGCGACTGGCCAAACAGGCCTAGACAAAAAGTCTGTTACGAGCACGGTAAACCTTCGCAGACGGAATACCGGGTATTGCATCGGGACACGGATAAGAAATGCACCCGAGTGGCCCTGCATCCAATTACGGGCCGCTCTCACCAACTTCGAGTTCATATGCAAGCGCTGGGGCACCCTATTCTGGGCGATTTTTTCTATGCTGATGATGACGCCTTTGCAGCGGCATCACGTTTATGTCTTCACGCCCATAAACTGAACTTCAGGCACCCATTTACCGATGAGGAAGTGAGCGTTGCGTCTGAAGCAGCCTTTTGAGCTTGATTTAAGAAGCGCCAAATAATGCGGTAAGCTCCGCAGACAAATCTCGCTGAACTTTTTCCAACTCCTGCCCAGCATCAATGACACGATAATTATTCGGTGAAGCCGCTGCCCGTTGTTGGTACATGGAGCGAACACGCTCGAAAAATCCAATTTCTTCGGTTTCAAAACGATCCAGCTCGCCGCGGCGACCAGCGCGCTCCAAGCCAAGCCTTACATCGATATCGAGGATAAATGTCATATCAGGGCGAATCTCTCCCTGAACCAGCTGCTCAAGCTTGGCAATAGTATCTAGCGGCAACGATCTACCGGCACCCTGATATGCATAGGTTGCATCTGTGAAGCGATCACACAAAACCCACTTTCCGGTAGCTAAAGCGGGTTTTATAACGGTATTTAAATGCTGTGCACGGGCGGCAAATACCATCAAAAGCTCAGCTGTTGGATCGACACTTTCATCTCGCTTAGCTAACAGTAGCTCGCGTAACTGTTCTGCCAGCGGCGTTCCACCAGGCTCGCGCGTAACCAGCAAATCAACCCCCAGTTGCTGCAGATAATCCTGCACGAACGCCATGTTGGTTGTTTTTCCGACACCCTCGGTGCCTTCGATGGTAATAAACTTTCCGGGAGCCATAATATTCGCTTGTATTATTCGGTGCTTGTTGATTGCAACGCATTATTGGGTGAAGAGCGATAATTTTCAACGCGCTTTAATTGGTACTGTTTGACTGCTCGCTCATGCTCTTCCAGGGTCTCGGAGAAATAATGACTGCCATCCCCTTTGGCAACAAAGTACAGACTTTTACCATCACGAGGATTCAGGGCTGCTTCAATGGCCTCACGCCCAGCCAAGGCAATTGGTGTTGGCGGCAATCCATTAATAACATAGGTGTTGTATGGCGTAGGCTGGCGAAGATGTTTGCGACGGATATTGCCTTTATAACTGTCACCTAAACCATAGATTACAGTAGGATCGGTTTGTAAACGCATGCCTTTATGCAAGCGCCTTACAAACACACCAGCAATTTCTCCTCGCTCGCTGGCAACACCGGTTTCCTTCTCCACAATTGAAGCCATAATCAGTGCTTCAAACGCGTTTGCATAGGGCACCGACTCATTACGGCTTAACCATTCCTCTTCAAGCACGTTACGCATTCGTAACAGCGCACGTTCAAGCAACTCTTTGTCTGTCGCTCCCCTTTCGAACTGGTAAGTATCAGGAAATAACCAGCCCTCGGGATTTTTATTCGGTAATTCAAAACCCGCAAACCACTGATCTATTTCAGCCTCAGACTCGAGCGTTTTGACTATTTCAGGTTGCTGTTGAATATGGACGACAGCCTGATTTACAGTCCACCCCTCAACTAGCGTTATGCTGTAACGCACCACATCACCGGCGACAAGACGCGACAACAATTCTGCAGGGGTAATACCTTCCTCAAGCTGATACTCGCCAACCTTAATATTGTCCTGCCCGGTTAAGCGCGCATAACCGATAAGCAGCTTGGGATTACACAGAATACCTTTACGCTCTAACTGGTAAGCCAGGCGAGCCACACTGTCGCCTTTTTTTAATACCAGGGTTCGATCTTCCTCTTTGAGGGCAATCGGTTTGTTTAGCCACTGCTGAAAACCCAGCACAGAGAAAAGTACAACACAGCCAAACAGCAAGCCAAGGCCAACCAAGATTCTCCGCATTACCCCTGCTTCTCCTTCAATAAACGCTTATAGGCATTCTGCAAACCGCGTGTCTGCAAGCCTATTGTCAAACTTACATCACCAACACCGGTAACAGGCACAATGCCATTCACACTATTACAGATAAATATCTCGTCTACATCTGCTAGCTGCTCTACAGCAACCAAACCTTCTACCACTGGCAATTTCAACTCAGGCGCTAACATCTCAAGAATTACCCTGCGAGTAATCCCTTTAACACCAGACTGACTTATTTCTGGAGTTATCCATTGATCATCAAAACGCAGAAAGAGATTGCTGGACGTAGCCTCAATAACTCCTCCCTGTTGATCACAGACAACACCATCCTCCAAACCTCGGCTTTGACATTCACGCTTGGCCAAAACGTTATCCAGACGATTTAAGTGTTTAATGCCAGCAAGCTCAGCACTCAATGCAAGCCTGTGTGTACAAATACCGAGCGATACACCAGACTGTGAGAGAGCTTCAATATGATCAGGGTACGAAAAGAAACCAATAACAATGGTTGGCTCAGTAGCATTGTCAACGCCGTAACCTCGCCCACCTACTCCGCGAGTAACTGTGATCTTGCAAACAGCGTTATCCAACCCTACCTGCGCTAGAGCATCACTTAGAAGTTTTTCAAGATGAGAAAGCTCTAGATGGATATGAAGCTGCTGGCAGCCCAACATCAAACGCTGCTTATGCAAATCCCAGAGCGGTAATCTTGCATCGAGACAAAGCAGTGTCTCAAACACACCATCACCAAACATAAAGGCGCGATCAAGCACCGAATGGTCATGTGTTTGTTTACCATTAATAAAAATAAGTGGTAACGACATCGACTAGGATCCAAACAAAAAAACGGCGGGCTTTTACAAGACCGCCGTTTTTAGATTCCGATTACTTAGACCTTGCGAAAAATCAAAGATCCGTTGGTGCCACCAAAGCCAAAGGAGTTGCTTAACGTGGCGTCAATCTTCATTTCCTGGGCCGTGTGCGGAACAAAATTCAGATCACAACCTTCATCAGGGTTATCAAGGTTGATCGTCGGCGGTGCGACCTGATCACGAATAGCCAGAACAGAGAAGATTGCTTCCACGGCACCGGAAGCACCCAACAGGTGACCGATCATGGATTTAGTGGAGCTAACCGCAACCTGATCGGCCGCAGAACCCATAATGGTTTTAACCGCCTGACACTCGGCAATGTCACCGGCAGGTGTCGAAGTACCGTGGGCGTTAATATAGTTAATAGCGCTGGCATCAATGCCTGCATCGTTAATAGCGTTTTGCATCGACATCACTGCACCGGCGCCACCTTCTGGTGGAGAGGTCATGTGATAGGCATCACCACTCATACCAAAACCAACCAGTTCAGCATAAATTTTAGCGCCACGGGCTTTAGCGGTTTCGTACTCTTCAAGTACCATCACGCCACCACCTTCGCCCATAACGAAACCGTCACGGTCTTTATCCCAAGGGCGACTCGCCGCTTGCGGATTATCATTGCGGGTAGACAAAGCACGAGCCGCAGCAAAACCACCCAGGCCTACTTTAGTGGTAGACATTTCTGCACCGCCGGCCAGCATAACATCAGCATCACCCTGCTGAATCATACGAGCGGCCAAGCCGATATTATGGGTACCGGTCGTACACGCGGTCACCACAGAAACATTCGGGCCTTTAAAACCGTATTTAATACTCAGGTTGCCGGCGATCATATTAATGATTGCACCAGGCACAAAGAAAGGCGAAATTCGACGTGGTCCCTTTTCCTGAATTAGTAAGGCGCCATCTTCGATGGAACCAATGCCACCAATACCAGCGCCGATAGCAGCACCAATGCGGTGAGCATTTTCATCGGTAATTTCCAAGCCAGCATCTTCAATGGCCTGAATACCGGTGACCATACCGAACTGAATGAATGGATCCATCTTACGGGCATCTTTGACCGGCATATAAGGTGCCACATCAAAATCTTTTACCTGACAGGCAAACTGCGTAGTAAATGCTGAAGTATCAAACTTTTCGATGGGGGTAGCCCCGCTTCTTCCTGACAGGATACCTTCCCAGGTTGCTTCCACAGTATTGCCCAATGGCGATACCATTCCTAACCCGGTTACCACTACTCTTCTACGCGTCACCACGATCCCCTTTGTGAATCCATTAAATTAAAACAATGATTGCTCAAAAATTAGACGGATAGCAATCTACAGGGCCCACCCTGCTTTTTCAGGGTGTAAGATTACTAAATTTGAGGCCCAAGAAAAAGAAAAGCCGAACTATCTGCATAGTACGGCTTAGAAATTCGGCTTTTCTTTAGACAAGCGATTGTGACCCCTATCGGGTCACAACAATCACTTAGCCCAGGTTGGCGTTGACGTAGTCAATAGCCAGCTGAACAGTGGTGATTTTCTCAGCTTCTTCGTCTGGAATCTCAGTTTCGAATTCTTCTTCCAGTGCCATTACCAGCTCAACGGTATCCAGAGAATCGGCGCCCAGATCTTCAACGAAAGACGCTTCGTTTTTTACTTCTTCTTCTTTAACGCCCAGTTGCTCAGCAACGATTTTCTTTACGCGTTCTTCAATGCTGCTCATGATATTTTATAACTCCTAGTTGGTATAAGTCGGTTATGCCGCCATCCTTTGAAGCCAGACAACGGCTCTTAAAATTATGCTACGGCCAACTCGACGCGCATTTTACATCGAAAAACCGATGGTTGTAACGCATCTTGGCCAATTTCTTTTAAAAATACAGCTTTTCCCTTGTAAAACAAAGGCTTAAGACATGTACATACCACCATTTACATGGATGGTATCGCCTGTAACGTAGGCTGCAGCATCGCTGGCCAGAAAACCAACAACACCCGCAATCTCTTCTGGTTGACCCAGACGCTCCAGAGGAATTTGGCTCAACATCAGAGACTTCTGCTCCTCGGTCAGCTCTTTGGTCATATCGGTATCAATAAAACCAGGCGCTACCGTATTAACGGTAATATTACGAGAGCCAACCTCTTTGGCCAACGCACGAGCAAAACCACCTACGCCAGCTTTTGTAGCCGCATAGTTGGACTGACCCGCATTACCCATAGAGCCCACAACAGAGCTGATATTGATAATACGACCCCAGCGAGCCTTCATCATGCCGCGCAGACATGCTTTACTCAGGCGGTAGATAGCACTGAGGTTGGTATTGATCACATCAAACCACTCATCATCCTTCATGCGCATCAACAGATTATCTTTAGTAATACCGGCATTATTGACCAAAATAGCTGGTGCACCATATTGATCCTGAACAGCCTTTAACAAATCCGCAACCGAATCAGCATCGGTGACATTTAACACCATGCCAGTACCATTGATGCCTTTTTCCTGCAAACGTGCAGAGATTTTTTCCGCACCGCCTTCAGAGGTCGCAGTACCAATTACGATGGCTCCCTGTTCACCCAGGTGGTCAGCAATTGCAGCGCCAATACCACGGCTGGCGCCGGTTACCAGGGCAACTTTATCCTTAATACTCATAGCCTATTCTCGAATTAAATGACTCTTATTAGATGAAGGTATTCTTGTGAGTTAACAAGCGTGAATTAAACAGCTTCTAACGCTTTTGCTAAATCTTCTGGCGCCTCAGCAGGCAATGCCGACAGACTACGCTCGATACGCTTAGCCAAACCTGACAATACTTTTCCAGGACCACACTCAACCATTTGTGTGATACCCGCCTGACTCATGGTGCGAACACAATCGCTCCACAATACAGGGGCGTAGATTTGCTCAATCATCAGCGCTTTGATTTTTTCTGGGTCCGCTTCTGTTTGCGCATTTACATTATGCACAACAGGGGTTTCAGGTGCCTTAAACTCGGTCGCTTGAATTTGTTCTGCCAGGCGATCCGCAGCAGGCTTCATCAGCGAGGTATGGAAAGGCGCAGAAACTGGCAGCGGCATAGCACGCTTGGCACCCGCTTCTTTGCACAACGGAATAGCACGCTCAACAGCACCGGCCGAACCGGCGATCACAACCTGGCCAGGAGAGTTAAAGTTTACCGGCGCAACAACCTCATCACCGGCAGCCTGCTCACAAGCAGCCTTGATGGCATCATCATCCAGGCCAATAACGGCTGCCATGGCACCTTCGCCAGCAGGCACAGCTTCCTGCATAAATTTGCCGCGCTGCTGAACCAACTTAACGGCATCTTTAAACGCAACAACACCAGCGCATACCAACGCAGTCCACTCACCCAGACTGTGACCGGCCATCAGAGCAGGTTGGGCACCACCCTTTTCATTCCAAGCTCGCCAAATGGCGACACTGGCAGTCAGCAACATAGGCTGAGTGCGCTCGGTTAAATTCAACTCTTCCTGAGGGCCGGTTTGCACCAACTCCCACAGGTTATAACCCAAGACTTCAGAGGCTTCGGCAAAGGTCTGCTCAACGACAGGATACTCAGCAGCCATTTCAGCCAGCATTCCCACTTTTTGAGAACCCTGACCAGGAAAAACGAAAGCCAAATTTTCAGTGGTCATTCTATAACCCTATTCTTATGTAAAATCTGTTTTGCACTAATCAAAAAAGCGCGCCAGTCGCTCATTGATACGTTGCGGTATCGATTTATCGACCTGCTCTTTTGCGACTTGCAAAGCAGAGATAAACCCTTCTGCAGTGGTGCCACCGTGACTCTTGATCACAGCGCCCTGCAAGCCTAGAAAGCTGGCGCCATTATAGCGACCAGGCTCAAATTTGTTATGCCAATTTCTTAATAGTGGCCGGGCAAACCAGCCAAGAATGCGGCCATATTGGCTATCTTTAAAACTGGCCTGCAGCGTGCTGGCCAATAATTGTGCAACCCCCTCACTCACCTTCAGCGCTACATTGCCCACAAACCCGTCACACACCACCACATCTGCATCACCGCGGTAGATGCCGTCACCCTCAATAAAGCCAAGGTAATTAACATGCGGATTTTCTGACAACATAGTTGCAGCCAAACGCACCTCTTCATTACCCTTGATGGCTTCAGCGCCGATATTAAGCAAACTGACTGTAGGCCGTTCCGAACCATCAAGTGCACAGGACAGTTCACTGCCCATAATCGCGAACTGCACCAATTGATCGGAGCTGCACTCAACATTGGCGCCAAGATCAAGCATATAACTATGCCCCTTGGCGGTAGGAACTGTCTTACAAATCGCCGGGCGATCAATACCCGGGAAGGTTTTCAGCAGGAATTTACCGATCGCCATCAACGCGCCGGTATTGCCGGCACTGACACAGGCATCTGCCTCGCCGTTAGCGACCAGCTCGACCGCCTTCCACATGGAAGATTGCTGCTTATTGCGCAAGGCTGTTGCTGGCTTATCTGACATTTCAACAACATCAGGGGCATGCAGTAATCGGATATTTTCTAATTGGGATTGGGAATCTGGCAGGGATGTCGCTAGCTGCGACTCATCGCCAACAATAACCAGCTGGATGTCCTGGTTCTGGCGAGCAAAGGAAAGAATAGCAGGGAGAGTCACGCGGGGACCGGAGTCCCCGCCCATAGCGTCGACCGCTATGGTAACTGGCTTAGACAAACTTATTCGTCGTTACCAGTCTCAACCACTTTCTTGCCACGGTAGAAACCATCAGCAGTCACGTGGTGACGCAGGTGCTTCTCACCGCTGGTTGGATCTACAGACAGGGTTGCGCCAGTCAGGGCATCGTGCGAACGACGCTGACCACGACGAGAACGAGTTACTTTACTTTTTTGAACAGCCATTATGTGCTCCTACTTACTAAAGTTACTGAAACCGAGGCGCCTCAGGATTTCGGCGAGCTCTTAAGTTGTTCCAGCATTTGAAACGGGTTTGCCTTGGGCTCAACATCAGCTTCTTCAACCTCACCGCTCTGATAAAGCGATGCGTCGATACAGGGTTCCTCATGGTAAGCCACCATGGGCAAAGCCAGCAGCAACTCTTCTTCTACAATAGCGTAGATATCCGTTGCGCCGTCTCCCACAATCCAGGGATCAAAGCGACGAGGCAAATTCTTTGCCTCATCCTCATCCCAGGCCAGTGCGAGCTTTAACTCGGCTTCAACCTCTATAGGTAGTGGCTCCAAGCAACGCTGACATACAACACTCAACGTGCCATTAACACTACCACTAACTACCTTCAGGCCCTGCTCATCAATATCAAATGTGAGCGCCACACCCACCTCAGTGCCAGGCTCAGCTAATACTTCAGCCACTCTGGGCAGATCACTTACAGCGATCTTGCCCTCTAACGAGAGGCCCTGCTGGGCAAACTTCCGGGGATCAATATCCCGCGGCAGAGACGATATAGAGGGGGTACTTGACATAAGCGCGCAATAATAGGGATATGGTATTGATCTGTCAAAGAAAATTAGAGCCAAATCACTACTTATTTTCGCATAAAAATGCCCATTACAGGGCAAGCCCCGTTAGAATACCGCCCTTTTGTAATCACGAGCCGCACTATGCCCTCCATAATTCTCGCATCCAGCTCTAAATATCGCAGACAACTCCTTGAAAAACTTGAAGTTTCTTTCTCATCGGCAGCACCAGATATCGATGAATCTGCCCTACCCGATGAAACCGCCCAAGCTCTGGTGGAACGTCTGGCACTGGCAAAAGCCAACGCTCTGAGCAACACCTACCCTAACCACCTGATCATAGGCTCCGACCAGGTCGCCGACCTAAATGGCCGCATCCTCACCAAACCAGGCAACCACGAAGCCGCCCTCGAGCAACTTTTATCCTGCCAGGGACAAAAAGTCACCTTTCACACCGGGCTATGCCTACTCAACAGTGAAACCGGTAAACACCAACTCAAAAACGTCACCACCGACGTTATCTTCAGAGAACTCAGTGCAGAGCAGCTGGACAATTACCTGAGGCGTGAACAACCCTACGATTGTGCGGGAAGCTTTAAATGTGAAGGGCTGGGCATCACCCTTTTCTCGGAAATTCGCAGCACAGACCCAGATGCACTTATTGGGCTGCCGTTGATTGAACTTACCAGTATGTTAATTAACGAAGGGGCTCACCCATTGAATTAAACCCAATCGTTGGGTGGCGAAGTTTTTTGATCTGGGAGACTTAAAAATCTCCCACGACAAACTATTGCCAGAGAGACAGACAAATAAGCTTAAAAAGAGAAAATGGTGCCTCGGGCCGGACTTGAACCGGCACGCTATTGCTAGCGGGAGATTTTAAGGATTTCGACTGTTTATTGTCGATATTTTGCAGAAACATATAATTCCCTTTTATATCAATGAGATAAACAACTATTCTCACCCCATTCTTTGCGGTAAGCATTTGTAGTTTGCAATATTTTGAATAATTTTGTCTACTATGCGTCTACTATTTGGCGACGGGAGATTAGTTTCAGCTTCTTTTTGCTGAAATTAATCTGCTGTCTACCAGGAACGAACAGCAAGGAATGGAAGGCCTGTGGCCAAGCTAACAAAGTCATACATTGACCGAATCCCCCTGCCATCCCCCACGGATACCGGCAAAGCAACCCAAACCTTCTACCGGGATGACACCCTACCCGGCTTCGGCCTCCGAGTGGGTAGCGGCGGAACTAAGGCATTTTTTATCGAGCGACGGGTGAACGGCCGAGTTAAGCGCATATCAATTGGCCGCTACGGAGCCCTAACCCCCACCCAGGCAAGAACCAAAGCTCAAGAAATGCTTGGCGATATCGCGATGGGTAACGACCCTGCAGCCAAGAAACAAGCAATAAAAGCCCAAAACATCACGCTAGAATTGGCCTTCCAGGACTACTTAACTGCCCGCAAAGACCTCAAGGAAGGAACTCTTAAAAATTACCGAAAGTGCATCTATGGCTGCCTGACCGACTGGCAACCCAAACGCCTAGTCGACATAACCAAAGACATGGTTGAACAACGACACCGGGAGTTAGGACAAAAAGCACCCGCCAGAGCCAACAACACTATGCGCGTTCTGAGAGCCATTTTTAATCACGCAATCGCAAAATATGAGTACACAAACGGCGAACCCATTCTCACAGTCAACCCTGTCGACCGACTCAGCCAGTCGCGTGCTTGGTACACAAACGAGAAAAGGCGCACACTGCTTGCTGCACACGAGTTAAATGACTGGTATCAAGCCACCCTCACCCTGTCCTATGACGTAACACGGGACTACCTACACTTTTTACTATTTACCGGCTTACGGAAAATGGAGGCAGCCTCTCTCACATGGAAGCAAATTGATTTCAAAGCAGCCACATTCACCATTACTGACACAAAAAACCGAGACCCACATACACTCCCTTTAACCGACTTTCTGATTAACCTCCTCAAGCACCGATTGAAATATTCCGATGGGAGCCCCTGGGTGTTTCCCAGCCCCCTCCATGAAGGGGAGCACCTACGCGACCCCAGAGGCGCAACAGAAATAATTGGAAAGGCTATCGGCAGACCGTTCAAGCTACACGACCTACGAAGAACATTTGTCACTATTGCTGAAAGCTTAGACATACCAGCTTACGCATTGAAGCAACTGATAAACCATCGAAACCCTAACGACGTCACAGCAGGCTATATCATCTCAAGCGTTGAGAGAATCAGAATCCCAATGCAAAGAATCGAAAATTTTATTTTAGAGCGTATTTAAAGAGAGCCAATCTAGATGAACGAAACATGGAACGCCATCTCTAGAATCGAAAACAGAACCAAAAATGAAGGCACCGCCTTCTCACAAAGAATTGAAGATATAGAAGAGAGGGCAAAAAAGCTGCTCAATTCCAGGGGCGAAGGTGAACTCATTCAGCTATCTGAAATCACCAATAGCCTTGATTCTATATTTAAGGAGCACAACCAAGAAAAGCCTGAGCACAAACTAACTCCAACAGACACATACAAACTTATTGTCGCCGCCGAGCTGCCGAACGCATACGCCAACCTAAACCCGCAGCCACACGAGATCCTTTGTATCCTTTCACTCAGCCTGGTCGGAACAGCTATAGGTTTTATGGAGTTATGCTCAGCAGTCAAAAGCTGCTACTCAAAAGAATCATCCCTTCAGGAGCTATTCAAACATAGCAAAGGTAAAACTACTCCTGAGACCGAAAAACTAATTGGATCAATGGACAATTTTCAGACTGAGCTAACCGATTCCGCCTTCTCAATGTCCGAAGGGGCCTTCGAGCTTATGTTTATAGCATCAGACCTACTAGTTATAGCGGAGCAAATATCAGGCAATCCGCTCAGCAAATACACCCCTGACGAACATGCCAAGATAGTAACAAGCATCAAGGCAACTATTGCAGTTAACGCACGACACTCTCGAGTTAAAGGCACCAAAGACAACTTCATAAAATTTTACGAGTCAGAGAAATTAAAAAATAAAGAAACCACCAAAACCTCTGCCGCCATCAAGTATTACAACTCCCTATCACCCGAAGAACAATCAAAGCTCGCCCCAAGTAGAATCGAGGCAAATGGCACAAGAACACTGCTAACGGCCCTCAGGAAGCACGAAAAGTCCTTAAAGGAAGACAGCTAACATACATTTACCGGTAAATGTATACACTCACTGGTAAGCGACTACACCTGCATGTAGAAGGCGTTTCTCAAAATAGCGCCGACTGCTTCAATGCTCCTCAAGCAATCGAGGAGCATCACAATGAATCACAGACTTCTAACAACCACACAAGCAGCCGAGCAAATCGGTCTTTCAAAAGCATTCCTTGAGCGTGACCGCTGCACCAATGCTCGCATCCCATTTGTGAAACTGGGTCACCGCACTGTGCGCTACCGCCAACAAGACATAGACGCCTTTCTAGCGAGAAGCATTCGCAACTCAACCTCTGAGCAAACAGTTCAACAGGCCGCGCACACATAAAAAAGCCCCGATGCTATTGGCGTAGCAACGGGGCTTGGGTCTTTCTTTTGGGCAAGTAAAGGTTAGAGCAATGACGCTTGGGGATCAAGCTGGGCAAGGTGAATTCTCACCCACCGCGGGCAACACTCGACAGTGCCAGTCTTGGCGCTCACGCATTTATACGCGCCACCCAGCTATTAGCTACAACCTTGAAAAGCAGCACGCCCGAATTGCCGCCAAATCAGGTTATGTATCTGCCAACCAATGGCTATCAAACCAAGAGAAAGCACTGAAGATCGGTAAAAGCGGTTTGTTTTGCGATTCCGACGACCAAGAAATTAAAGATTATGCCGAAGCCAAGAGTCGCAAGACCGAAAAACAGATTTACGAAGCCTACCAGCTGATCGGCACAAAGACCCAGACAGCAAAAGACCAGATAAACGATTATCTACGAAACATCGTAGAAACAGCCGGTCTCGAATACCCGTTATCCAAAGAAGCATACAGCAGTCGCGATATGGTGGCCGCCCTCACTCGCATTAGCGACCCTGCCTGGTGGCGAAAACAGCTGCGAAAAACAGCCTCCAGGCAATATGAGCAGCTTGCCAGAAGTACAGGGGCCGTCAGCCTCTCCGGTGGCATTTACTGTAGCGATTACACCTTAAAGCGTCGCCAAGAAGCCAAACGCAGAAACCGCCGCCTGCTCGAATCTCTTGAGGCAGAAAACTCGCAAGGTCAGATATACACATTAGCCGAGCTGGCTGATTTATCGACATCTAATCCAATTAACCGGCGTAACGAGTTAATGGTTCGCATTGCCGGTTTCGAGGAATACGCGAAAACACACCACCACACTACAGCCTCTTCCGATAGCCATATTCGCTATATGGGGCTATTCCTCACACTGACTACGCCAAGTAAATATCACGCAATGAAAGCTGCCTCCCGCAACAACGGCAGCCGCTATGCCTACCCTAACCCCAAATACAACGGCAGCACACCCCGCGAAGCCAACGACTACCTGTGCGACATTTGGGCACAAATTCGCTCCGAATGGGATCGCAGGGAGATTCACCCGTTTGGCTTCCGTATGGCCGAACCACACCACGACGGGACGCCACACTGGCACATGATCCTGTTCATTCCAGAAAACCAACTGATTGAGACCAGTTATGTCTTCAACCACTACGCCCTCCGCGAGGATGGCGACGAGTACGGAGCTAGTGAGTATCGCTCCAAAATCGTCTACATCGACCCAACTAAAGGTAGCGCCGCCGGCTACTGCGCCAAGTACGTTGCCAAGAACATTGATGGCTTTGCTATTGATGCTGACCTCTATGGCCGTGATGCCATTAAGTCTGCCATGCGAATTGAAGCCTGGGCCTCCACCTGGGGAATCCGCCAATTTCAGCAGATCGGCGGCCCTAGCGTCACCGTATGGCGCGAAGCTCGCCGTATCGGTGAAGGCCTGGTGGACGTCACCCTATCGCCGGAGGCGGGAGCGATCATTGAGGCTGCCGATGCAGGGGATTGGGAAACCTACACCGATCTTATGGGTGGTGCCATTTGCCCAAGAGAGGATAGACCCCTTCGCCCCATGATGGTGGTTCGCCCCACCCACAACCGGTATGGCGAATTTCCAGAGCTGTTAAAAGGCCTGTTAAACGGTTTAAACCCCATTGTTACGCGTGTTGAAACATGGTCCATCAGGCCGGCAACAACCAAAACAGAAGATCAATCTAATTGGGCGTCAGCCCTAAATAGCTTTTACACAGAGCAGCCGCAGGCTGCGTAACTTGGAGTTCTGTCATTAACTGTACGCTCAAGTTTCAGTTAGAGGCAGAACCCAATAACCAAATATTAAATTTTAAAGGAAACTGTTATGTATATGACTCCTGACATGGCCTCTGAGGCCCGCCAATCACTAAACCTGTCTCAAGCCAAAGCGGCCAAAGAGACTGGGATCAATCGCGCCTACCTCTCCCAATTTGAGAGCGGCAAGCGAGTGCTTGAGGATAACCTACTGGAAACCCTGAGCACCTACTATGTATCCCAGGGCTGGCAACCAACCCCTGAACAAGCCAAAGCCCCCGTTGAACAGCTGATTAACAACGATAAACACTCGTTAAACATCGCAGATGGCTTTGTAGTTTCTAGCGAAGCAACCGCAGAATTTATCCTTGAGGAGCTGTTAGACGAGTATTACGAAAATAGCGACGAGATAGCCTCCCTGCAAGAGACCGAGTTAGAGCGTGGATTCTTTGGCGGGCTTGATTCTGACAGCGCCATGCGTCAAAGCATGAGAGCCTTGCTTCTGATGGCCAGGCAATTCCAGATCAAGCAGATTCTACATGGCCACCATGAGCCTCATGAGCGCGAAGTCAATATCGAAGAAACCTCTTCTATCATCACTGTCGGAGATTTCATTGAGGCCATGATCATCAGAGCCAAACCAGATCGAGCAATTGAGATTTCAGAAGCCACTCTGGATGAGGCAGTATAAGACCGGGAATTCCCGGCAATTTCCCGGGGATTCCCGGGAACTGTTTTTCCGAAGATTTCCGGGAATTTTCCGGAAATTTCGGAAATCAGCTTTCGGAAATCACAAACAGTTAAACAGCTGTTAAACCCCCGTTAAACAAGGGCTCCAGCCTGTTCCTACCCGGTTCCTACCCGGTTCCTACCCGGTTCCTACCCGGTTCCTACCCGGTTCCTACCCGGTTCCTACCCGGTTCCTACCCGGTTCCTACCCGGTTCCTACCCGGTTCCTACCCGGTTCCTACCCGGTTCCTACCCGGTTCCTACCCGGTTCCTACCCGGTTCCTACCCGGTTCCAGGTAACCGGAACACCAGCCACCCGCCTGCACAACCCCAAACCGGCAAAACTTATACTCGACCTCATAAGCCATATTAATAACTTATAAATATAGCCCCTCTAACCCAGTGAGCCACAACCCCTTACAAAACAACGAGTTATAAAGTACCAAAGAGTAATATTAATCAGTGGTTGACTATTTTATTAGCAGCGCTAATAATATTTAGGAGCTTGTTAGAAGCCTATGTGCCGCCCTGAGGTGACCTTCGATGGGTAAGAGCATGAAGCTAAGGCGCAGTCACCCTAGACGCGCTGAGCGTGGTGCAACTAAGCCAAGGTTGCCAGGTTAAACGACCTGCGGACGCCGCTCCTAGCTCCAAAAAAGCCACTCATTTGAGTGGCTTTTTTATTTCCCCACCCTAAATACGGAACTCCGATTGATAACGGCCAATTAGCTCACCATCGAGATGGGCGGATCCTCTTGGGTTATATATTGTTGTAACAGAAAGATAACGATCCCCGCCCTGCCTAGTTCGATCCTGCTCTGTAAGCACAAGCATCGCCTCAGGGGCCAAATGCATAACAATCTTAATTTTAGATTCAAGCTCAGTGCTCCACACCTGACCAGATTGACCAAGCTTTGCGTAGATCAACTCTGGAATACCTTCAGATATGCTTTTAACCCACTTCATCCTTTTCTCAATATGGGTATAGCCAAAGCTATAGGGATTCCCATTCTGAAGCCTGACAGGAAGATCCACGTCGAATCCCCGCATCACTCCAGCAGGTATTAGTGCAAAATCCCTTTGCCCATTAACCAGCCAGTGATGGAACCACTTATCCCCCTCTTTTGTGAACACCCCAAACTTCCTTATACCCAAAAGAAACAGATTCTATATTCATAGCGCCCATAACCCTAGCCCTCAATCAATCCCCTCTCGGGGGAAAATAACGATATTTCCGAGATCAACCGAACCACGCCTGGATGCTCTTACCTCGCAATCTCTTTGATATAGCGTGTTTATGTCCTTAAGCAGCTCCTCAGCCTGAAAGATGATCGGAACCATAGCCTTACCCACCGAAACCGAATCACAGTCACTATGAGAGGCCAGCCCCTCCACCCCTTGAAAAGCCTCTAGAAGTATCTCGAAATGGCGCTTAACCAGAAACAAATTAGGATCTTTCATTACAAATCCTCCTGCCAAGGCTCATTTGCCGCAGGCAGTTCACCGAGCTCACCTCTAGCCTCTTCTAGGTGCTTTTCAAGACGCTTAATCTTTTCCTTTGCTCTATCGAGCTTTATCTCCAAAGCGCGCTTATGAGACTCATACAGCTGCTTGGTCCAGCGAATATTGAGAATGTCACTCTCACCAACCTCGCCGACACCGTTAATCTCAATATTGTCCCGGTGATTAATAAAGCAATACGACCAAGATTCAGGCAAAACACGCTTTCTAAAGATTAAATCCATGAGCCTGCAAACTGAATAAGGGGCTTTCTTTTCCGAGATGTAACGACGAGCCGTACGCTCATCAACACGACATATCTCGGCAAGCTGGAAATACGTAAAGCCCGGGCTTGTATCCAGGTCAGCCATTCCCTTTCGAGACACCCTACTTTTCTCTTCTGCCTTAAGGCGCTTACCGATCGTAGACGTAGGCTTGTAAGTGTTCTCGATCATCACTGTACGAGCCCTACTCAAGGTATAACCATGAACATCAACCAGATGCTTTATCTTGAGAATCATCTCAATATCGGCTTGCCGGTAATAGCGCCGCCCTCCACGCCTTTGAGGCTCAAGCATGGGGAAACGCCCTTCCCAGGCATATAACTTATGAGAAGGCAGACCACAGAATTTGGACGCCTCGCTGGTTGATAGGTAGCGCTTTTTCGGAAGAATAAAACTGGATGGAAACAGATCAGCAGACATAACAACCCCCAATGCGAAAACAAAGGAGCTTAGTAGACATCAACTTGTCTACTATACGTCTACTATGGAGCAATTTAACCAGAGTGGAATTAGCGAGATTCGCGTAACCCCTTGATTTAAATGGTGCCTCGGGCCGGACTTGAACCGGCACGCTATTGCTAGCGGGAGATTTTAAGTCTCCTGTGTCTACCAATTCCACCACCAAGGCAAGGTGCCATCCGGTACCACTAAAACAAGTACGGGAGGAAAGTGGAGGCGCGACCCGGAGTCGAACCGGGCTACGTGGATTTGCAATCCAGTGCATAACCGCTTTGCTATCGCGCCTTAAAAAAACTCAGCGGGCTAGGAGTGCCGTTTGAGCGAGCTGGGATTCTAGCGAATAAAGTAAAAAAAACCTAGTGTTTTCTTACACTTATCTTCATTTTTTCAGGTAAGACTTCGACCCGAAAGGTTGCTAGTGCTCCACAAGCGAGGCGTATTCTAGGAATTCCAGCTCGTGAGTCAAGTACTATATGAGATAATTATTCTTTACCGTTCTCCATGAGGATAGGCCAAGCGGCTTTCAAATAAAGCACCATGGACCACAACGTCAGGCCAGCAGCAATATAAAGTGTGAGATAACCCAGCTGATTCCATATAGGTGCTGCATCCGGGCTAAACGCCAACAGAATAATAATAGCAACCATCTGCATCGTAGTTTTGATTTTACCTATGTAGGAAACCGCCACACTGGCTCGCTGCCCTAACTCCGCCATCCATTCACGTAATGCTGAAATAACGATCTCACGGCCCACAATAATCACCGCCGGAATGGCAAACCAGGCATTGGCATGCACACCCACCAATAACACCAGCGCCGCCGCCACCATCAACTTATCTGCTACCGGATCCAGAAATGCACCAAACGCGGTCGACTGATTGTATTTCCGCGCCACATAACCATCAAACCAGTCGGTAATTGCCGCCAAGGCAAACACCACCGCCGAAACGGGATAACTCCACTTAAACGGCAGATAGAAAATCACAACAAACAAAGGGATTAACGCGATACGGAACAGTGTTAACTGATTGGCTAATGTCATTTGGCTTTTTTACTTCTTGTAAGCTTCTTAACTCGGCTGCTGCCATGAGCTGCATTGCTGCAATGGTGAATCACCCTACTCGCTGTGCAATGCGCTGTAAATATCTTCTGCAACTTTTTTGCTGATTCCATTCACTTTGGTTAATTCTTCAACAGTTGCCTTGCCAACCTCCTGAATACCACCAAAATGCCTTAACAATTCGCGACGCCGCTTGGCCCCCACGCCAGGAATTCCCTCAAGGCTGGATGTTCTTCGCTTCTTGTCCCGACGCTGTTTGTGACCGGTAATCGCGAACCTGTGGGCCTCATCGCGAATATGCTGGATAAGATGTAAAGCGGCTGAATCCGAGGCCAATACCAACTCTTTATTCGCATCCGGCAAAATTAGCGTTTCAAAACCTGCTTTACGTGTTGTGCCTTTTGCAACCCCCACTACAAGTACATCGGCCACACCCAGCTCCGCAAGCACGGATTTTGCCGTACTTAACTGCCCCTTACCGCCATCAATCAGCAATACATCGGGCAATACACCCTCCCCTTTCTGCAGGCGCGTATAGCGACGAGATAATGCCTGCTCCATTGCCGCATAATCATCCCCCGGCGTGATACCTTCAATATTGAAACGCCGATAATCACTTTTCAGTGGGCCATTGGCATCAAATACAACGCAGGATGCCACCGTCAATTCACCACTACTGTGGCTAATATCAAAGCACTCCAACCGCTCCGGCAAGGAATCGATAGATAGAGCTTCCTGCAAAGCTTCAAACCGCTGCTGACTGGTTTGTTTATTGGCCAACTGTGCCGACAGATTTTGTGTCGCCGCTTCCTGTGCAAGTTTAAGCCACTTATCACGCCGTCCACGGACACGGTGTTGGAATTCAGTTTTTCTGCCAACACTTTTTTGCAAGGCTTCAGACAAAAGGCCAAGACCTTCTGCATCATGACTGATAACAACTGAACCCGGCACCTCGCGATCGCCACCACGCAAATAAAACTGCGGCAAAAACTCACTTAGCACTGCTGACTCACCTTCAGCCAACCCCTGCTTGGGATAATAACTGCGACTCCCCAGTATTCGTCCCTGACGAATAAACAGAATATGCACGCAGACCATACCCGCCTTTAGCGCTACGGCAATCACATCGGTATCGGCATGATCGCCTTCAATTACCTGCTGAGCTTGAACTCGTCTTAACGCGGTAATTTGATCGCGATATAGCGCCGCTTTTTCAAATTCTAACTGCTCTGAAGCCGCCTCCATCGCATCGGCCAACTCTTGCAGCAATACTTCATTCTTGCCCTCCAAGAACATAGCGGCGTGTCGAATATCTTCCTGGTAATCCACGTCAGAAATTAATCCAACACAGGGAGCTGTACAGCGTTTAATCTGATACTGCAAACAGGGCCGCGAGCGATTGCGAAAAACACTGTCCTCGCACTGGCGAATCAAAAAGGTTTTTTGCAGGAAATTTAAACTCGACTTAACTGCACCCACATTGGGGAAAGGCCCGTAATAATCGGCTTTTTTGCGTTTTGCGCCACGGTGCAAACTAATACGCGGAAAATCATCCGAACTGGATACCATAATGTACGGATAGGATTTATCGTCGCGGAGTAAAATATTATAGGGCGGGCGCTGGGATTTGATCAGGTTTTGCTCTAACAGCAAAGCCTCTGTTTCGGTATCTGTGACCGTTACTTCAACGCGATGAATCTTGCTGACCAGCGCACGGGTTTTGGGAGCCAAGCCGCTGGAGCGAAAGTAACTGCTTAAGCGATTTTTGAGATTCTTCGCCTTGCCGACATACAGGATCTCCCCATCAGCGGCAAACATCTGATAAATGCCAGCTTGTGTTGTTACCTGTTGCAGAAAGGTTTTAGCATCAAAATCAGCAGCGCTACCGGATGCAACCTGAGAATCAATCGTCATAAATAGATACCATAGCAGTAAGGTAAATTATACCACTGCTATGGTCGGGAAAATCCAGGTTATCGAGAACGAAAACCAATAAATCCGTCAGACGACGGATTCAACATCAAGGACGTTGTGCTTGACAGCCAACAAGGTCAACTCGACATCACTATTGATTTTTAACTTATCGAAAATACGGTAACGGTAAGAATTTACCGTCTTGGGGCTAACACAGAAGGTATCCGCAATCTCCTGCGCTTTTTTGCCATTGGCGATCAACAAGGCAGTTTGCAATTCGCGCTCTGACAGCTTTTCAAACGGTGAACTGCTGGTTTTCTTGCCGCCAAAGTTTTTCAACGCCAACTGTTGCGCCACACTGCTACTCATATAAAGGTCACCAGAGCGAACAGTACGAATGGCTTTGAGCATCTCTTGCAGATCGGCCCCCTTGGTTACATAACCAACAGCACCAGCTTGCAACAACCGCGTGGGGAACAGGTCATCATCACAGGCCGTGACGGCAATAATTTTGATCTGCTCGTTGATATTGAGTAGCTTTTTAGTGGCCTCGATACCACCAATACCAGGCATCTTAACATCCATCAATACCACATCAGGCTGCAATTGACGGGTTAAGGTAACAGCTTCTTCACCACTGCTCGCCTGACCAACTACTTCGATTTCGGGAACATCATCCAACATGCGAACAATGCCCATACGTACCAGCTCGTGGTCATCAACCACCAGAATCTTAGTCAAGGTTATTCCCCTAAGGACTCTACCAAACAGGCCATCTAGCGCTATTTGGGTATATTCTTGTTTTGTCCTGCGCCTTTACGCCTTCAAATTGTCATAAAAAGCCGCTTCTCTCAGCATAGCAACAATATTATGACGGCGTGGCGATTAGTATTGCTGTCCTGCGGCAAATTTATCATCTGCCGAAAAGATTGCCTAGTCGATATGGCGCACTATTCATCACCAATGTGGCCAAATGCGCCACTTCAGTCATTTATGCGCCGTTATTTGTCAGCCCTGCCCTACAGAACACGCCCCCTACAAATCTGTGACCCTGCGGAACGTCAGGTTGATACGCGGACCTATGGTTTTTGAGACCTTAGGGACGGAATGTAGCCAATGATGCTGGGTCGCCCCCTTCATCAGCAGTAAATCACCGGCAGATAGCATGAGCTTGATCGTGCCTAAATCCCTGTCTTTACGGTGTTTGAGGAGAAAATGCCGACTTTGCCCCAAGCTGAGAGATGCTATAACCGGGTTACGGCCCAATTCCGGTTCATTATCACTATGCCAAGACACACTATCGCTGCCGTTACGGTATAAATTAGCCAGTACACTGTTGAACTGCTCGCCAAGCTCAATCTCAACACGACGCTTAAGCTCTTTGAGGCTATCTGTCCACGGCAAAGGGTCAAACAAGGCCCCTGAATATTGATAACGAGCATTCGGATCGCCGTACCAGGCATTTAAGCGGGGAATTTTGACAGCTTGCCCATACATACTGATCGTTGACTGCTCCCAGCGAAGCTCGGAGGTAAGCGAGACCATAAGCTGCTCGGCTTCGGCGGGGCTCAACCAATGATGAAACAGGCTGACATCACCATCCACCAAATCGATCTGCTCAGACCAGGTTGCAGTTTTGCTGTGCTCGGTACCCGCAAATAGATCATCCTGCATAAACTGATGACACCTGTTTAATGAAGCCCAACCTTAGGCATTACCATAAACACGAGGTTCCATTTCCAGCTGCACACCGAACTTTGCCTTTACATCAGACGCGATCTGTTCAGCTGCCGCCAACACAGCGCTCCCAGGCAAACGTTTAGGATTGGTTAACACCAACGCCTGATCCTTGTGCACCACAATTCCTTCAAGCTCCTTGCCGCGCCAACCAGCCTTATCAATCAGCCAGCCCGCAGCCAGTTTGACCGTTTGCTGATCTACAACATAAGCTGGCATATTTGCATATTCATTATGCAAACGCTGGTAGGTTGTACTATCGACAATGGGGTTTTTAAAGAAACTACCGGTATTGGGGGTCAGTGCCGGATCTGGAAGCTTACTGCGCCTAACGCGACACACCGCTTCAAATACTGCTTCAGGGGTTATATTTTCGCAATCAGACAACGCCGATGCGAGCGCGGGATACTCAATATACTGAGTTGGGTTTTTCGACAATTTCAAGGTAACACTGGTGATAATGTAGCGATCTTTTAAACGCTGCTTGAACACGCTATCACGGTAACCAAACTCACAGGCCTCACGCTCAAACACGACCTCCACACCACTTTGAATATCAACAGCGGTAAGCTCAGCAAAAACATCTTTTAATTCAACTCCGTAAGCACCAATATTTTGAATCGGAGCGGCCCCCACACACCCCGGTATCAAAGCCAGGTTCTCCAGGCCCCAGTAGTGAAAACTCAAACTATATTCGACCAGGCTATGCCAATTCTCACCGGCCCCGACCTTGAGCCAGATGTGCTCGGCAGTTTCTTTAATTTCCTCTTTACCCTGCAAATCCACCTGTACCAACAAGCCAGGAAAATCACCACGCAGGATAATATTACTACCGCCCCCAATGACCAATAGAGGAATATCAACATCGTCCTCAAGCTGCTTTTCACGGCGCCAGCTTAAAGCGGCACCCAACTCATCAAGCGAATGTACTTTCACGCCATAACGGGCCAAGGCAGGAATAGCCATGGTATTTAAAGGCTGCAGTTCTAGATTAGGTATAATATTTAACATCACCAATGCACCACTAAAGCAGCTGTGCCTGAATACGCTGCAACAAGCCCTGGCCTGCAGATTCAATTAAATCCAACACCAGCTCAAACCCCTGTGCACCACCATAATAAGGATCAGGTACCTCTCGGTAATCACTGTCTTCAGCAAAATCGAGGAACAGGCCTAAAGTGCCAGCATACGTATTGGGACGCATACGCTGCAGATGGGCAAGATTCTCATTATCCATTGCCAGAATATAATCAAAGCGCTTAAAGTCCGCAGGAATTACTTGGCGGGCCGATAGTATGGATAGATCATAACCTCGATTAAGTGCGCAAGCCGTGGTGCGATGATCCGGTGATTTACCAATATGCCAATCACTGGTGCCGGCAGAATCAATTGTTACCAAGTCCCCAAGACCCGCTTTAGCCACCTGATGCATAAATACACCATGGGCCGTTGGGGAGCGACAAATATTTCCCAAACAGACAAACAACACCGACACTTGCGACATAACAGCAGCTACCTAAACACTAACCAAACAACGCGCGAATTCTTTCCAGATCCTCAGGCGTATCCACCCCACCTGGAACTGCTTGCACAGCTTCGGCAACATGAATCCTTCTGCCCTGCCACATAACTCGTAACTGTTCCAAGCACTCCAACGACTCAATTGGCGCCATGGGCCAGGTGACAAAATCGTTTAACAAACTAACCCGATAACCATAGATACCGATATGGCGATTAAACAAATCTGTTTTAGGCAGTGCTTGCTGTGAAGCGGCAAACTCATCTCTTGGCCAGGGGATAGCACCGCGACTAAAATAGAGCGCATAGCCATCTTTATCGGTAACAACCTTGACGATATTCGGGTTCAGGAAATCTTCGGCAGACGCAATAGGCTCACACAATGTAGAAACAGAAGCCTCTGTAGCATTAGCCAGATTTTCAGCCACCTGGTCAATCACTGCTGGCGGAATCAAAGGTTCATCCCCTTGAACATTAACTACAATGTCGTCTTCACCCAACCCCAACTTTGCAGCCACCTCCTGTAAACGATCAGTGCCGGAATTGTGATCGACAGAGGTCATACACACCTCACCACCAAACGCTTTTACTGTCGACTCTATTCGTTCATCGTCAGTTGCAATAACAATACGCTCTGCCTGGCTCTTCTGTGCCTGCAAATACACCCTCTCAATCATGCTCTTGCCAGCGATATCTTTTAGCGGCTTGGCAGGCAAACGACTCGATGCATAACGGGCAGGAATCACAACTGTATATTTCATCTTTAACCTTTGGACGCAATAAGGTCTGCTGCACGAGCGCGAACAGACTCAGCAATTTGATCATAAAAAACGTCGGGCAATTGTGCTGTTACCGACAGACTCCACCAGTTTGGTTTAACAAACTTGCGGCATTTAACAGCATCTTTGGTTGTCATCAGCAGAGTGCCCTGCTCTGCAAACGCAAGATCATCTTCGGTGTAGGCATGATGATCCGGAAACACATATTGGCCAGCCTCAACACCCAAGCTCGATAAGGTGTTAAAAAAACGTGAAGGATTACCAATACCGGAAACGGCATTAAGTGGCGCAACAAATTCAGCGGGTAAGGCTTTTGCCGCTACTATTCGCGATCCCGTCGAGAGCTCTCGCCACTCGGAGGGTTGAACAGTCATTGTATAGAGGCATTCTGACGCAACGCCGAGCGGTAAAGACTGTTCAAGCTCGCCATTTACCACGACCCAATCAACTTCACTCAAACGCTCTGGAGATTCACGCAGAGGCCCTGCTGGCAAGCAGCGACCATTGCCTAAGCCACGCTGACCATCTACCACACAAATTTCAAAATCCCGGTGTAATGCGTAATGCTGCAACCCATCATCACTCAACACCAGATCACAATCAAAATTATCCAACAGGTACTTAACAGCACTATCTCGATTGGGATCTACAACCACCGGACAACCTGCCTCCAAAGCAATAAGAAGCGGCTCATCTCCACTCTGGGCAGGCTCGCTGTCGACAGTGACTAGATAGGGATATTGTGAAGCTCGGCCACCATACCCCCGACTGACCACACCGGGTCGAAAACCACGCTCACGCATTGCGTTTACAAGGGAAATAAGAAGTGGCGTTTTACCTGTACCACCGAGACTGATATTGCCAACCACCACTACCGGCGCAGTATATGCCTGCACATCGCCCTGCAACTTTCGTCTTCTAAGCCGGGCTATAAAACCAAACAAGCCGCTCAGTGGTAACAGTAACACTAACCACCAGCGACCTTGGTACCAGGCATCAGACCAAAATTGTTGCGACATAAATTATGTCTCAGGCTGAGGATTGCGCGTGGTGATGCTTAGCTTTACAAATCCGAGCTGGCCGGCAACATCCATAGCGGTCACCACGGACTGATGTGGCGTTTTGGCATCGGCCGTAATAATTAACGGCATAGCGAAATTCCCGCCAGCAGTCTTCTCCAATGCACTGGACAGGGTTGTTGACTTCTTGTTTACCAGGTTCTGGCCATTAACAGCATAACTGCCATCAGCATTAATCAGTATCTCGATGGTTTCAGCGATTTCAGCGCTAGGAGCGCCCTCAGCTTCCGGCAGGTCGACACTGAGATGCGTCTCTTTGGTAAACGTGGTTGATACCATAAAGAAAATCAGCAGCAGAAACACCACATCAATAAGGGGTGTCAGATTGATGCTATCCTCTACTTGGCTTTGACGTCGAAATTTCACAGTATTTCACCCGTCGCTTAGGAGGTTTTAACATCTACGCGGCGATCACTGTGCAAAGCATCCACCAGCTTCACAGCCTCCTGCTCCATATTGACCACCAAGGCATCAACACGACGAACAAAATAACGGTGTGCCATCATCGCCGGGATCGCGACACAAAGACCCGCAGCCGTCGTCACCAGCGCTTCAGAAATTCCGCCTGCCAATACACCTGCATTGCCTGTGCCCTGCAACATAATGGCGGTAAACACCTTAATCATGCCCAATACCGTGCCCAGGAGCCCTAATAGAGGTGCAATAGCGGCAATGGTCCCTAAAGCGCCGACATAACGCTCCATATCGTGAATAACCTGATTGGCTGCCTCTTGAATACTGTCCTTCATTACCTCGCGGCCATGGCGAGAATTACTTAAACCCGCCGCCAGCACTCGACCCAATTCAGAGGACTGCTTGAGCTCTTTCAGTTTGGCACCATCCAGTTGGTTATTTTTAATCCAACCCCAGACCTGAGCCAGAAGATGTTTGGGGGCGATTTTGGTGGGATTTAGCGTCCAATAGCGCTCAACACTGATGGCGATAACGGCAATGGAACACAGAATGATCGGCAGCATCAGCCATCCGCCTGCAGAGACAACTTCTAACACATCCTTCTCCAGTTATGGTTATTTATAGGAATAATTATAAAGACCACAATAGTCAGCAGTAAGGGCTCAACTTTACCACATAAAAGTGCCCGTAAGCGGTTATTTTTGTTGAGGATTCTCACAACTCATCAACTCAATGCTGGCGATACCAATAGCGAGCAATCTGCTCACGTGCAGTCTGGGTGGCAACAACCCCATCCCGACTCACTGTCACAGTAATTGCCCCCATCTCGAAAGTGTTTAAAATTTGAGCGCCAATTGACCGATAACGGCCCAACACTCTTGAATGGGGGTGACCGTAGCGGTTTCGATAACCAGCACTAACAACCACCTGATCAGGCTTTAGAGCCTGAACAAAAAACATGCTGGACGAGGTCAAACTGCCATGATGCGGCGATAATAGGATATCTACCGGTCCCGCTATACGACCAACCACATCGGCCTCCCGGCTAGACTCTATGTCACCGGGTAAGAGAATATGCTGACCATAACCTCTAATACTCAGCACACAAGAATAATCATTCGCCTTAAATTCGTCGCCGGCCGAGGCAACTGGAAGAGGTAAAATCTTAAAATCCACCCCCTCCCAGCCCCACGACTTGCCATGACAACTTTCTGCACTTATCGACTCTGGCAAGCGCTCTAATTCACCGGCCAACCACAACCCGGTATTCATAGAAGCAAATACAGTTTCTGCGCCCCCTTGATGATCACTATCACCATGACTGATGATAACTTTATCGAGATAGTCTACACCTCGAAAATCTATATAGGGCAGAACGACAGAGTTGGCAGCACTACGGCTAAATAGAGCTAAAGACTTTCTGTCAGCTGATGGCAGCTTTTGTGAGTAGGGTTTCCCCCACACGGGGCCTGTGTCATACAACAGCCGCCGACCTCCGACCTCAACAAGTACGGCCACACCCTGCCCTACATCCAAAAACGTCAATCGCAACGCAGGCTGCTGACGCAGTTGAGGTAACAGCAAAGGAATAAACGCTATCAATAACAACCAGCGAAACCTCAGACCTGGTAACAACAGAAGCAAACATGCTGTGCCCATCAGCACAATATTAAGGAATCCAAGCTCACCGGAAAATTTATAGATAAATGGCAGGTTATCAGTAGAAATAACCAGCCAATTTACCGCCAGCAAAAACCACTCAACCATTCCTGCGGTTGCACTCCACACCACCTCAGCAACACTGGGGGCAACCATGAAAAGCACAACACCAAGAAGCAATACAGGCACCACAAACATGCCTACCCAAATAATGGCGAAAAAATTAATGCCAGGAGCCAGTAACGAGACAGGCAACCCCAAGAGCATAAGCGGAAGCAATAGACCCACAAAAACGACCCATTGAGCCTTAATAAACTGAAATAGCTTGGCGGTCATAAAGTTACGCCGCATTGCGAGCAACAAGGCCGCCACAGCCAAAAATGACAACCAGAAACCCGTATCAAATCCTGCCAGAGGGTCCAGTAACAAACACAGGCAAAGTGCCAGCAACCAACCAAACCATACAGCTTGATAGCGACCCTGCCAGACGATAACTGCAGCGACAACTAACATGATCATCGCTCGCTGTGTTGGCAAGGTAAATCCAGCCATAGCGGCGTAAAAACAACCGCATACAACTGAACCCACAAGGGACCAGCGCTGAAAAAATACAAAATAAGGAAATCGCAAACTCAACAAGCGAGCCAACAAACCGACCATCAGATAACCAGCCCCGGCAATCAAACCTATATGCAATCCTGAAATTGCTAACAAATGCACCGTGCCGGAGTCCTGCAACAGTTTCCAGGTTAGCGGATCAACTCCACTCTTATCTCCAAGTGCCAACGCAATTAACAGGGGTCGAGCAGCCGAGTCCGGCAATGCTAGAATCCTCTGTCTGATGTGATAGCGCCAATGATCTATCGATAACCGACTGCCACCGGACTGTAAACGATTTAACGGACTGCCCCGAACGTAACCTCCGGCATTGACACCTCTTGCCAGTAGCCAGCGCTGATAATCAAACCCTCCGGGATTCACCAACCCTCTGGGTGGTTTCAACCGAACGACAAGCTGCCAATACTCACCTGGAAGCACAGAAATCGCTGAAGACCTGGAAGTTTGAGCACTCCCGAACGAAGCCTGGTACCAACTCAAGCGCAAACGCTTGGGAAGCAATTCGCTTGATAGCGCATTCCCATTCATAAAAGCGCGCTCTACATCAAAAAAGAAACGCACCCGTTGATCATCCTCCGTTGGCAAGCCGACAACTCGACCATGCACTAGCATATCCTTGCCCGCCAGAGATTCTGCCAACTGACCATCAACCAGACGGGCCCCATAACGCCATGACCAACAACAACCCAATACAAACAGCAATGCAAATAAGGTTAGCCGCCACAACAAAGGCTGTGACCGACCTAAACGTGCCAGCCGTATTTTTGATAACAACAAAAACACGCCACTGAGAAAAAGCGCTATAAGCAGCAGCCAAAACCACTGATTATCAGTTGGGAGAGCGGGAGAATAACTGGCAGATAAAAGACCAAATGCGAGGGCAAGCAGGTAAACCATGATTCATCCTTGAATACAGTTTTGGTGCTAACAACAGAGTTTTGTAATTCCGAGCAAAACCCAGTAGGCTTCAATTTAAGAGCTCAAGCCCAGCGAATCATGAAGCACCTACTGATCATCTACCATACCCAAACCGGTAACACGGAGCAACTTGCTCGCGCAGCCTATGAACAAGCGCTGCAAGAAGAAGGTACAGAGACCCGCTTACACAAAGCCTTCGATGCTAAACTGGACGACCTCCTTTGGTGCGACGGCATAATTATATGTACGCCAGAAAACTTCGGCTATATGAGCGGCGCCATCAAGGACTTTTTCGATCGCACCTTCTACCCAGCTGAACCCTATCACCTCAACCGCCCCTACAGCTTACTTATCTCCGCCGGCAACGATGGCACTGGCGCAGTGCGTGAATGCGACCGCATTCTTTCGGGCTATCCTATGAAGAAGGTTTTAGAACCCTATATTGCCCATGGAGAAATCAATCAGGAGCACCTGGAAAAAGCTGGAGAAATGGGGCTAACCATGGCCTGCGGGCTAGCCTTTGGCATTTATTAGTCCTTTCAAGATAAGCGCTAATAACTTTTTCCTATTACCAGCTCCCGCACATAACGAAAGACCATTTAGTCAGCTTTTACACACCAAACGACTGGAAATGATGTTTTGATGGGCTAGGATAAAGGTAACAGAACAGCACATCTGAACGGAGGCTAGCCATGCAATACTCCGAAGTCATGATGCGATTTGCCGGACGCCACAACCTTGAGGAATTCGGCGAAAAAACTCTTAAGCACCTCTACGATGGCGACTTCGATCTAGACAAGGCAGAAAGCTTTAAGCAGTTCTATCGCCGTATCGAAAGTGAGCTTCTGAATCATGACGTTATTATCCATAACAACTACACCCGCTGGTTTAAAGAAGCCAAGTTAACCGATGCGGATGTCCGACACTTTATCATTCAATTCTCGGTTTTCTCGAATCAGTTTTTAATCGCGCAGCTACAAAAAATGATCAACGCACATACAATAGAAGCCATGCGTTCATCAAAAGAGATTCTAGCCAATGAAATAGGCGTACTCTTTAACGACAAACAGAACTCCCTCGACAACGATAGTGCCTCAGGCCTTGGCGACATTACGGGCAGCATTGAGGGCGGCACCTTTCATTTTCGCTCGGCCCACTTCGAGCTGTTGGCACGCCTCGGCGAACGCCTGTCGTTAAAATTTGAGGATCTGGGCCGCAGGGAACACGGCACCCCTTCCACCCTATTCTTCTGCGATGAACTTATCAGACTCTATGGTTCAAGCGATTATGCCACCTCTGAGGCCGCCTCCTTTGCTGTAGAGCACTGGGCCGCCGCCGGTTTTTGGAAAGAGCTGATCAACGGTCTAACCCACTACCGCGACAATAAAAAACTAGAACTACCACTAACCTTCTTCACATGGCATGACCGCCTGGAAGACAACCATGCTCGCCATACCAAAGAGGAATTGGAAGAATATTACTTTACCCACGAAGTCGATGAAGACCTGTTTATCGACAAGGCCAATGAAATGCTCGACGGAGTTTATGCATTTTGGCAAGGACTGGACGGCGATCGTCAGCGCCTACATTAAAACTACGTTCACCTCTCACTATCGGGCTGCACTTCTGGTGCAGCCTTTTTAAATGCTTCGTGCTGCAAACAATGTTCATAAATACTGGACAACCGGTGGTACGGAGTAATCTCAACATTAAAACGTTTGGCGCTAAATATTTGCGGTATTAAAAATATATCCGCCAAACCCGGTGTATCACCAAAACAAAAATCGTTTGCCGGTAATTTGTCCAACTGCTTTTCCAAACTCTTTAATCCCAAACTCATCCAGTGGCTTAACCACTGACTCACATGTGCCTGACCAGCCCCGACATGCTCCTTTAAATATTTCTGCACACGTAGATTAACCAAAGGCTGGACATCACACCCTAAATGGAGAGCAAACGCTCTTACATTCGCCCTGGCTACAGCGTCATCCGGCAACAAAGGCGGAGAGGCTATCGTCTCTTCCAGATATTCGATAATCGCCAAAGATTGATATATAGCATGCTCACCTACCACTAACGTAGGCACCAGACTCTGGGGATTAAGACTTCGGTAGTCTATTTGGAATTGCTCCCCGCCACTGTTTAATAAATGTACCGGCAAGTAATCGTACTCGACCCCCTTTAAGGCCAGCGCAATGCGGACTCGATAAGAAGCAGATGAGCGATAGTAGTTGTACAGCTTCATTTCCATAAACAAGCCCTGTACTTATGTAACGCGTCTGATGGGTACTAAAAGTATGGTCGACAAGTCACGATATCGCAGGCCGTAACCAACCTCTCACTAACATAGCGCCTAAATAAGCGCTTATGTGACTTTTCCTTGATGAATTTATCCATGACAAGAGCGTTTATGTCTATTAAAGATTACTTTTTTCGTGAAAAAATCGATACAATAAATACGTATTATACTTATTTATCAATAGGTTATAAGTTTAAAACGAAGTCTGACCCGCCAAGATACGTATTCACAATATAGACACAGATTATTATCATTGATGGCCTCGGATTAAGGTCTATCCTTAAGTAACTTTCTCTTGAGCGATATGACGAACAAAGGGGTCTGTCAACAAAAACAGCCTCGATAACAACCATTAAAAGCTGGAACCTCAGAAAGATGACCAAAGCAACCAAGCCTCAGGCATCACTCGTCAACCCTTTTGACGAAACCAAAGAAGTCGAGTTCAGTGTCCCAGGTCAAGCCTCCTATGACCCTGGTCTGCACGAAGAAACCCTGAAAAAAGGCTATGAGCTGATTCAACGCCCTAAGAAAGCCGCAGGTGTACGCAGTATCGAGCGTCAACACGCCAAGAAGCGTATGACCATCTGGGAGCGTCTGAGCGTTCTAACTGATGAAGATCCACAGGTTCTGTTCCAAAACTGGGGTAAAAACCTTGATGGTGCCTCCCTGGTAACCGCCATTGTTAAAATCAACGGTCGCGATGTTGCCGTTTACGGCCACGACTTTACTGTTCGCGCCGGCTCCATGGATGCTACCAACGGCGGCAAGCTGGCCCGCCTGTTTGAACTGGCTGGCAAACGTAAAATCCCGCTGGTGGGCATGAACGACTCAGCCGGCGCTTTCGTACCTGCCGGTGTGGGCGGTCTGGACGGTTACGCCGAGGCCTTTACCGCACTGCGCAAGATCTCCGGTGTTGTACCTTCTATTATGTGCATGTTCGGCTTTAACGCCGGTGGTGGTTCCTACCTGCCACGTCAGGGTTCTTTCCTGATTCAGCCTAACGAAACCTTCTTCGGACTGACCGGCCCAGGCGTTGTTAAGTCTGTACTGGGTGAAGATGTAACTGCCGATGAGCTGGGTGGCCCAGGCGTACACAGCAGCACCGGTGTTACCGACTTTGTTGTCCCAGATGAAGTATCTGCCCTGCGCAAAGTCAAAGAGCTGCTCAACTACCTGCCAAGCAACAACGCTGAGCTGGCTCCATTCCAAGAAACTTCCGATCCTAAAGATCGTCAAACCTGGGATATCGATATTCTGCTGAAGAAAGCCTTTAACTCACCCAGCGGTTTCAACACCCCTCTGGACATCAGCATTATGATCCAGCAACTGTGTGACCACGGTGACTTCCTGGAAATTCAACCGGATCGTGCCCGTAATACTGTATGTGCCCTGGGCCGTATGGGCGGTAATGTGGTGGGCTTTGTTGCGAATAACTCCGCTGTAGATTCCGGCCAGATCGACATCGATGCAGCTTACAAAAACGCCCGCTTTATCCGTTTCTGTAACCTGTACAACATCCCCATTATCTTTATGGAAGACACCACCGGCTTCCGTCCTGGTACCGATCAGGAGCACGGTGGTATTGTACAAGCCGGTCGCGCCATGCTGGATGCCATTATCGATCTTCGTACGCCACGTTTCCTGGTTATCGTTCGTAACGCCTTCGGTGGCGCCTACGCCTCTTACAACAACTACCCTACCGGTGCTGACTTTGTATGCGCCCTGCCATCAACCCGCGTAGCCGTTATGGGAACCGCCGGTGTCGAGTTTGTTTTCAAAAAAGAGCTGCAAGAAATTCGCGGCACGGTAAAACAGCGCTTGCAAGCCGGCGAAGCTGAAGCCGATGTACTGGCATGGCAAGCCGAGCAGGAAGGTGCACTGAAAGATCGTTACGAAGAAGAATTGATGAACCCGAACGAAGGTTTAAGCCTGGGTTCAATTTCGCAAATTGTTATGCCTTCAGATCTGCGTGAAGTTCTGTGCAAACAAATGGACTTCCATCTGGGTCACTACACGCCAGAGCCGTTCAACGGTCCTCAGCGTGAATTCCACTAAACCCAGCACGCAAAACATAAAGCGAACTTCCTGACTGTGAAAAGCTACAGCCAGGAACAACGGAAAGAATTTAAAGAGGCTTAAGCCGTGAACACTCACAACGACAACTATTTAAACAACCCACTGATCCACAAAGATCGCCGTCTGGGTAATGCCGTTAGCAATTGGGTCAAGAGCTTTGACTGCACCCATATGCGCCCGCTGATTATTTGCCGTGGCCCAATCCGTAAAGAAGCCATGGATGTGTTTGATGAAATGGGCATCAACAACTACGGCATTCTGCTATCCGAAAAAGACAGCATCACTTATCAGAACGCCCTGTCGCCAGAACTGCGTAAGCTGACAGACCCATCTCGCGTTCACCGTGTACCTGACTACACCGGCGCCGACAAAGAAGAACGTGCTCAGCGTATTCAACAGATCGTTAACATTGCCAAAAGCAATGGTTACAACTCTATCTACGCCGGTTACGGTTTTATGTCTGAAGATGCCGAAATGGTTGAAGGCATGGAAAAAGCTGGCCTGAACTTTATCGGCCCATGCTCTTTCACGCAGAAAGCCGCAGGCATGAAAGACCAGGCCAAGCGTACCGCTCTGGAAACCGGTGTATCGGTTACCCCTGGTGTCAACAACGCCACCAGCTTGGCCCTGTTTGCCAAATACGGTAAAGACGGCCTGGAAAAGTGTGCCTCTGACAACAACCTGAGCGTAGACTTCGCCGCCTGTAAAGACGACGAAGAAAAAGCCCTGGCAGTACTGGCCGCGTCTTACGCAGCAGGCATCGACATTATCGATGCTGCCGATATCGGTGCCGCCCTGCAGGTTGAAGCCAAGCGCATGCTGGCTGAAAAACCAAACAACCGCTTCCGCCTGAAAGCGATCGCCGGTGGCGGTGGTAAAGGCCAGCGTATTTTGCAGTCCGCCAACTCTTACGAAGGCGCAACGCTTGAAGATAAAGTTGAGAAAGCTGCCGAGTGTGTACCTTCTCTGGTACTGGAATGTTTGATCGAACTGAAAACCAACGGCGTTGGTGACAACAAAAACGTTCTTATCGAAATGAACATCGACACCACCCGCCACCAGGAAATCCAGGTTGTGGGTAACGGCGAATGGTGCATGACCATGGGTGGTCGTGACTGTTCTCTGCAGATGCACGAGCAAAAACTGCTGGAAGTATCTGTTACCGAAGAAGAGCTGAAAGAGGCCATTGACGTTGCCGAAGCCGCAGGCAAAACCAGCGAAGCTGAGCAACTGAAAAAAGACCTAGTCATTCTGGAAAAAATGGAGCACGAAGGTGCTGTATTTGGTGAAGCGGTAAAACTGGATTCTCTCGGTACCTTTGAGTGTATCGTTGACGGTGAATCCCACTACTTCATGGAAATGAATACCCGTATTCAGGTTGAACACCGTGTAACCGAGCTATGCTACGGCCTGACCTTTACCAACCCGGACAATGCTAACGATACATTCAGTGTTGAATCTCTGGTTGAAGTGATGGTACTGATCGCTGCTCACGGTAAGCGTCTGCCGAAGCCAACCCGCTTCCTGCGCAGCAACGCTTCCGTTGAAGCCCGTATGAACGCCACCAACCAGGCGCTGCAGCCACACGCGGGCGGCGTGATCGAAAACTGGTCCGACCCTATCGAAGGTGAGATCCGTGACGACCAGGGCATCAGCATGCACAACCCTGATACCGATGTTTTCATGAAGTATCACCTGGCCGGTGCTTACGACTCCAATATCGCCCTGCTGCTGACCATTGGCGCTGACCGTACCAAAACCTACGAACAAATGGCAGAGGTTCTGCGTGTTACCGAACTGCGCGGTAAAGATCTGGCGACCAACCTGGAATTCCATTACGGCCTGGTTAACTGGTTCCTGGGCAACAACATTAATGCCCGCCCAACCACGCGCTTTATTGTTCCTTACCTGACCGCTGTCGGCCTGCTGAAACAAGAAGCTAACAGCATGGATCTGGCCTACGCCTACAAACAGGTTTGCCAAAATGCAATCAATGCAGCTGGTGACAAAGAGGCTAAAACAGCACTGAAAAACGTTCTGGAGCGTAAGCAAATCTTGCTGACTCGCCCTCTGGAAATGCTATTGGCCGAGCCTCATATGCTGGCAGGCTGGCTGTCCATCAATCAAAACAACTTTGCCATCAAAGGCGGCAAGGTAACCTGGAATGCCAACCCGGTTCGCATTCTGGCTGACACCTATCACTTCCTGAACATGGACTACTGTGACAGCAAGCCTGCCGCGTCCATGATCTGGGATCACGATAATGAAATCCTCAGCCAAGCTGTTGCTTTCTATGACGCCTTGAGCGCTAAACTGGGCACCGAAGATTACGCAGCTATCGAAGCCGCTCTGGCCGGTAGTGCGCCAGCCGGTATCGATGCCGAGCAATGGGCCGCTGCACAAGCTGCCCACGCCGGCTACCAGGCGGGCAGCGAAATCCTGAGCATTCTGCCGTTTATTGCTGAAGCCACTAACTTCTTCGATCTTAAAGTAAATGATGATCTGAGCATTCATATTCCAGACAACCTGACCGAAGACGAGCTGCAAAAAGCCATGGCCAAGGTTCTGGTACCACCTCCTGTGGCCAAGTCCGATGAGATTCTGGCGCCTACCGGCGGTATGTTCTACTCCTGTGAAGCACCTGGCATGCCTCCGTTTGTTGAAGTGGGTACCCATTTCGACGCCGGACAGCCGCTTTACATCATCGAAGTGATGAAGATGTTCAACAAGGTTAACGCGCCTTTCTCCGGCACCATCGATGAGATCCTGATTGAAAACGATGGCACCATTATCAAGAAAGGTCAGCCACTGTTTAAGATCACTCCGGACGAAAAAATCGTTGAGGAAAGCGCCGAGGAAATCGCAGCACGTCGTCAGGCGTCTACCGATAAGTTCTTAAGCGCCTTGCCAGCTGCAGCTGCAACCAAAACCGCCGAACTGGCTGAAGCCTAAGAGGACACAAATATGATCGTTGCATTAGATCACATTGCCATTGCGGTTCCCGATCTGGAAAAAGCCATTAAGCGTTTTATGGAAGACTTCGGTCTTCCATATAAAGGTCAGGAAGATGTCGAATCAGCCAAAACCAGCACTGCCTTTTTCCCTCTACCGGAAACCAGCATTGAGCTGGTTCACCCGCTGAACGGTGAAGGCCCTATTGCCGGTTATCTGGAGAAAAAAGGCGGCGGCCTGCATCACCTGTGCTTCCGCAGTGACGATATCGAAGCCGACGTAGAGCGCTTAAAAGAAAAGGGTTATCAATTCCTCTCAGAGGCTCCCAGTATGGGCGCCCACAACAGCAAGGTGATCTTTATTCACCCTAAGAGCTGTGACGGCGTGCTGATTGAATTGAACCAACCGATGGGTGATCACTGATACACCCTTTACCGCAATATAATCCATCATAACGCCAAGACTCTCAATCGAGCCCTGGCGTTATCTATGATTAGATAGGCGGTTTATATCTATCAAGCTTACTGTTTAGCTTTACTACCACAGAATTTATGGATAACAGACACGAGAGCAATCTTTATGTCCGACGATAAAAAGCCAACACTGGCGGATTGGGAAGCATTAGCGACCAAACAAACCAAAGGCCTGACACCTGAAGAGCTGACCTGGAAAACCCCGGAAGGCATCGATATCAAGCCGCTGTACACCAGTGCTGACACGCAAGACCTGGAATACGCCGACACCTTCCCAGGCATGGCCCCCTATGTACGTGGCCCAATGGCTACCATGTACGCCGGTCGCCCGTGGACCATCCGCCAATACGCAGGTTTCTCTACCGCAGAAGAGTCCAACGCCTTCTACCGTAAAAACCTCAAAGCAGGCGCTCAAGGTGTATCCGTTGCCTTCGACCTGGCCACTCACCGCGGTTACGACTCCGATCATCCGCGCGTATCCGGTGACGTCGGTAAAGCCGGTGTTGCCATCGACTCCGTAGAAGACATGAAGATCCTGTTCGACGGTATTCCGCTGGACAAGGTTTCTGTATCCATGACCATGAACGGTGCGGTACTGCCTATTCTGGCCAACTACATCGTTGCCGGTGAAGAGCAAGGTGTTTCTACCGAGCAACTGGCCGGTACCATTCAGAATGACATTCTGAAAGAATTTATGGTGCGTAATACTTACATTTACCCACCAGCCCCTTCCATGAAGATCATTGGCGACATTATTGCGTTCGCTTCCGATCATATGCCGAAGTTCAACACCATCTCGATTTCTGGCTACCACATCCAGGAAGCTGGAGCCGATGCCGCACTGGAACTTGCTTACACCCTGTCCGATGGTCGTGAGTATGTTCGTACCGCACTAGGTGCTGGCCTGGACGTAGATGCTTTTGCTCCACGCCTGTCATTCTTCTGGGGTATTTCCATGAACTTCTACATGGAAATTGCCAAGATGCGTGCCGGTCGACTGCTGTGGAACCGCATCATGAAGGAGTTCAATCCCAAGAACCCTAAATCCTCCATGCTGCGTACTCACTCTCAGACTTCTGGCTGGTCGCTGACTGAGCAGGATCCGTACAACAACGTTGTACGTACCACCATCGAAGCGATGGCGGCAGTATTTGGTGGCACCCAGTCCCTGCACACCAACGCTCTCGACGAAGCCGTTGCCCTGCCGACTGAATTCTCTGCCCGTATTGCCCGTAATACCCAGATCATTATTCAGGAAGAAACCGGTATCACTCAGGTTGCTGATCCCTGGGGCGGTTCTTACATGATGGAATCCCTGACCCAGCAAATCGCTGATCGCGCCTGGGAACTGATCGAAGAGATCGAAGAAAACGGCGGCATGGCCAAGGCCATCGAAGCCGGCATTCCAAAGCTGCGTATTGAAGAATCTGCAGCCAAGAAACAAGCCCGTATTGACCGCGGCGAAGACGTTATTGTGGGTGTCAACAAATACACTCTCGAAGAAGAAGACGACCTGGATATCCTGGAAGTTGATAACGTTGCTGTGCGTGAGTCGCAAATCAAGCGCCTGGAAGATATCAAAGCCTCGCGCGACAACGCTGCCGTTGAAGCTGCGCTTGCTGCAATTACCGAATGCGCCAAAGGCGGCGAAGGCAACCTGCTGGATCTTTCTGTTAAAGCTGCACGCCTGCGCGCTACCGTTGGTGAAATCTCTGACGCTATGGAAGCCGAATTTGGCCGCTATAACGCTCAGGCTCGCACTATCTCTGGTGTTTACGGCGCTCCTTACGAAGACGACAGCGAATGGCAAGCCATTAAGTCTGATATCGAAGCCTTTGAAAACACTGAAGGCCGTCGTCCTCGTATGCTCGTGTGCAAAATGGGCCAGGACGGTCACGACCGTGGCGCCAAGGTTATTGCCACCGCTTTCGCTGATGTTGGTTTCGATATCGACCTGTCACCGATGTTCTCCACCCCTGAGGAAGTAGCCAAACAAGCCATCGAAAACGATGTTCACGTAGTTGGTGTTTCCTCCCAGGCCGCCGGTCACAAAACGCTGGTACCTGAGTTGATTGGCGAACTGAAAAAACAAGGCGCTGACGACATTATCGTTGTTGCCGGCGGCGTAATCCCAAAACAGGATTACGACTTCCTGTACGAAGCAGGCGTTAAAGGCATCTTCGGTCCAGGCACCAAGATCCCGGTTTCTGCCCGCCAGGTGCTGGATGCGGTTGCTGAAGCGCGCAGCTAATTGCTGAGGGATACTTTTAAATTTTTCGGAGTATCCCTGCTTCAAACCCAAAGTTTCTGTAGTAGTATTAGCCCCCTTTATGGGGGCATTTTTCTATTGGGCTTTATGGTTTTCGTTTTTGATACCAACGAATAGAACCCAATACAAAAGTGAATAAAGGAATCTTCCATGAGCAGTATTAATCTGGACCTATTACGCCAAGGCAATCGTCGAGCGCTGGCCAAAGCCATTACCCTGGTGGAGAGCAAGCTCGATAAGCACCGCGAGCAGGCGCAAGATATTCTGGAGCAAGTACTGCCTGATACCGGTAAAAGTATCCGTATCGGTATTTCTGGCATTCCTGGCGTGGGTAAATCCACCTTCATCGAAGCTTTTGGCCTGGAGCTTATTAAGCGCGGCAAAAAAGTTGCCGTTTTGGCTGTAGATCCCTCTTCACCCGTCCGCGGCGGCTCAATTCTCGGCGATAAAACTCGCATGGAAGAACTCTCCCGCGAGGACAACGCTTTTATTCGCCCCTCCCCCTCTGAGGGCACCTTGGGCGGTGTAGCGCAAAAAACCCGTGAAACCATGCTGCTATGTGAATCAGCTGGCTATGATGTCATCCTGGTAGAAACCGTTGGCGTCGGCCAATCTGAGTATGAAGTTGCCGCCATGGTAGATTTCTTCCTGGTGCTTATGATTCCCAATGCAGGCGATGAACTGCAGGGCATTAAGCGCGGTATTATGGAGCTCGCCGACGCACTGGTAATCAATAAAGCTGACGGTGAAAGCATTAACCTTGCCCGCCGTACCAAGCAGCATTACCAAAATGCTTTTCATTTGAGCAAACACGGCAGTTTTTGGAATCCACGCGTAGAAACCTGTTCCGCCCTGGAAAAAGAACGTATTGGCGATATCTGGGAGATGATTTGCGAATACCAACAGCTGGCCATCGACAACCAGGCGTTTTACGAGAAACGCTCACGTCAAAACTCTGAATGGATGAACAAATTAATCCATGAACTGCTTGAACTGCGACTCAACCAGAGCCCAGAGGTGCAAGCTCGCCTACCCGGCCTGCAGTCTTCTGTAATCAACAATACCTGCACTCCCTTTAGTGCAGCCAAACAGATTGTTGATCTGCTGTAATCGCAATGCACACTAACGCTTCTTTACACTTCTCGCTCAGTAATACTTTTTTCTGAACACAGCGCCCAAGCCCCTCAACCACCGGGGCCTGGACTCATCATTATCACAAGCAGCAACTTTGTCCAGGCACCAGGACTAGACTAGGATTAAAGGTAAAACCAAGGCATAATGCCGCAACTTTTCGCAGTGAGTGCTAGTGGCAAGAGTGAATGGCAAAGAAGCTGTTTAAACGTTGGAGCCCGGATCCAGCAACAATCAAGGAACATAAGAGCCTACAGTTTCTGGGCCACCTGTTGCATGACCCCAACCTGTTCCACCTCAACCGTCACTCGGTCTCTGGCGCCTTCTTTGTTGGCCTTTTTACTGCCTTCTTACCGACGCTTGGCCAAATGCCTATTGCGGCCTTACTGGCGCTTTTCTGCCGGGTAAATATGCCCATAGCTATTGCTCTGGTGTGGATCAGTAACCCGCTCACCATGCCGGCTATTTTTTATGCAACTTTTGAGCTCGGCCAATGGCTGCTCAGCAGTCCTCCAGTATCCTTTTCAATGGAAATGTCCTGGGAATGGTTCCGCTCCGAATTCCCCAACCTATGGCAACCCCTGCTACTAGGCTCACTTATTACCGGGGTCGTAATGGGTGCAGTCGGCTATTTTGCCATGCAAGTATTTTGGCGCTGGCAGGTTATGCGCCACTGGGAGCAACGCAAGGCCCAGCGCCTGGCCCGCCAGGAAGCTGAGCAAAATCAACAGGATTAAACGCCTGTCGACTACTCAAACCGCAGAGCTTCTGCGGGCTCAACATTGGCAGCACGCCACGCCGGGTATAGCGTAGCCAGAAAGCTCATCACCACAGCCACACCGCCCACCCACACAAAGTCTCCCCACTGGGGCTCCGAGGGCACATAGCTGACGGGATAAACATCGGATTTCAAAAACTGAAAACCCAACACCGACTCAAGCAACTGAACCAAATCTTGAACACTGTAGGCACCGAGCAAGCCCAAACCTAACCCCAACAAGGTGCCAATGACACCAATCAAGCTGCCCTGCCACATGAAAATTGCCATAATTTCCCGGCGAGAGGCACCCAGGGTTCGCAAAATGGCAATATCTCCCTGCTTGTCGACCACTACCATCACCAATGTCGACACAACATTAAAAGCAGCAATAGCCACAATTAGAAACAACAGTAATCCCACTAGGCTTTTGGACATCTGAATAGCGTGGTACAGATTGCCATGGCTGCGCGTCCAGTCTGTACCATAATAACCGTAAGGCAACCGCCTGACTTCCTTGTAGATCCATTCCGGCGCTTCAAACAGATCGGTAAACTTAATGCGCAACCCCGATATCCGATCCGGAAAATCGGTCAGCGCTTGTGCCGTTGGCAAATCGGTTAGGGCCAGGGCATGATCAAGCTCTGTTGCCGTGTGCACTATTCCGGCCACCTCCAGCGCCCGAAACTTTGGCGCACGACCACTGCGATGCCGGTTGGGAATCAATAACGTTAGTTTATCACCCACCTCGGCATTGAGGGATTTCGCGATACCTTCCCCCAATACAACAGCACCGCCTTGGCTCAGTCGCTCTAAAGCCTGTTCATCCATAAACTTCACAACGCTGGAAACCTGCGGCTCCAACGCTACGTCTATACCATAAACCGCCGCAGGTACCGTATTGCGCTTGCGTGAAATCATCCCCTGTAGCTCAACAAAAGGGGCAACCCCAACTATGCCATCGCGATGCACAAACTCCTCCTGCATCGCCTGCCAATCTTCCATACCATTGCGCTGGTAAATGGCTCCATGAGGAAGAATACTTAGAATATTCTCACGTAATTCACGGTCAAAACCGTTCATGACCGACAAGACAACAATTAATAAGCCCACGCCAAGCGCCAGCCCAGCAATAGACAAGGCAGAAATAAAAGAAACCAGTTGTTGGCGACGACGGGCTCCGGCATAACGTAAACCGACAAACGCAGTAAAACGCCCAAGCGTGGACACCATCACAGGTTTACCTCATGCAAACCCGCGTCCTGCAAGCGCAAGGCACGATCCATACTGGCAGCCAACCGTTCGTCATGAGTCACCACAATAAAACTGGTTTGCAGAGACTGATTTAATTCAATCATCAATGCCTGAATAGATTCCGCAGTATGGCGATCAAGATTACCGGTTGGCTCATCCATTAACACACAGGTTGGTTCGGTAACCAGAGCCCTGGCAATAGCAACCCGCTGACGCTCACCACCGGACAGTTCACTGGGTTTGTGGTCGGCTCGCTCGCCCAAGCCAACCTTATCCAGCATACGCAACGCCTTTTGTTTAGCTTCTGCCATAGCTTTACCGCCGATCAGTAAAGGCATGGCAACATTTTCAAGTGCCGTAAACTCGCCTAGCAGATGATGAAACTGATAAACAAAACCCAAATGCTGATTGCGCAAACGCCCCCGAGCATTATCATCGAGCAATGAAAAAGCCGCACGATTTAATTCAACTATACCTGAACAAGGGGTATCCAAACCGCCCAATAAATTTAGCAGCGTCGATTTACCTGCCCCCGAAGAACCTATTATGGCCAGGCGCTCACCAGCCATAACCTGCAAATTAATTGAGGCTAAAACCTCCACTTCCTGCGGGCCTTGACGGTAAGTTTTGTTCAGCGCTTCGCAGGCCAAAACAACGTGATCAGCGCTTTTTACTTCCTGACTCAAATCGTCTTCCTTATTCTTGATTATTCGTAACGCAAAGCTTCTGCCGGCTCGATTCTGGCAGCTCGGTAAGCGGGATAAAGTGTAGATAACAAACTCATTACAGCACCCACACTGCAAACAATAATAACGTCCTGCCACTGCCAGTCTGATGGCAAATGACTGATAAAATACACGTTGGGATCAAAAATTCTCAGGCCGGTAAGCTGCTCCAACCAAACAACAACATCACCAATAATAAAGGCCAATAAGGAACCAGCGACAGCGCCGATCAATATGCCCAGAATACCTACCCAGGCCCCCTGCACAATAAAGACACCCATCACCTGAGCTCGACTTAACCCCATGGTTCGTAATACCGCAATGTCAGTACGCTTATCGGCAACCATGAGCACTAAACTGGAAATAATATTAAACGCAGCCACAGCAACAATAATCATCAGTAACACACCGATAACCGTTTTTTCCATTTTCACTGCCGCAAACAGGCTGCCCTGGGTTTGACTCCAATCCTTGCCAACTAAATCCGGCTGCCAGGGTTTTGCCACCTCATCCACAACAGCTGCTGCTTGATACAACTCATCTACCCGCAGCTCCACACCATGAACGGCCTGTCCCAAGCGGAACACCTTCTGCGCATCAGCAAGATGAATTAACGCCAAACGCTGATCTACCTGAGCCCCTACCTCAAAGACAGCCACCAACTTAAAACGCTTAGTGCGAGGAAATATTCCAGCCGGGGTTATGGTTAACTGCGGTAAGGTTAAAGTAACGTAATCACCGACATTGACGCCAAGATAACGCGCCAACAAACGGCCAATCACAATACCGTACTCGCCAGCTTCAAGCTGCTGAAAATCACCGGCGATTACATGCTCAGCTACCGCCGAAACAGATTTCTCCAATTGCGGATCAATACCGCGAATTTCGATACCCTGAACACTGCCGGCATAACCGATCAGGCCATGCCCATCTACAAAAGGCGCCGCGCCAATCACTTGAGGGTGATTAATAATGTCCTCAGCAACCGGCCGCCAATCTCGTAACGGATTTCGCTCAGGATCACTGGCCAGTAGATAACCATGCGGGATAACCTGTAACAATCGCTGTTTGATCTCACGATCAAAACCATTCATGACAGATAGCACTAGCACTAGCGCCAAAACCCCCAAGGCCATACCGACCAGGGAAAAACCACTAACAAAAGAGATAAATTGGTTACGACGCTTGGCGCGGGTGTAGCGCAAACCAATAAATAAAGGTACACGTATTTGCATAGGCGCATTAAACCTAAATGACTGAGTGCTGTCGACCCCACTCACTACATGAAAATATTGTCTAGTCTCACAGGACAGCATTCGCTGTCACTGATAAACTCTTAGATATCGCTCACATTCGGTACTTGTTTCGGTGAAGGGTTCCATGACTCAGGAAAAACGCTCTTTTTTTCGTATTACTGACGACCTAATACTGGATTATCGCCAGGTCGACGGCTATACCGCAGATTCAGAAAAGCCGGAGAATCTGTTTCCCGATAGCGGCAGCCTGAGCCTGTTTGCTGAGTTCAAGCGTATAGACAGCGAATCTGCTCAACTATTAACCGCTATCGGTGAAGATAACCGCGCCCTGGCGGATTACCTGGCAACCCTTAACCGAAAAATCGAATTGCTCACCCAAAATGTGATGGCGGACCAACATCAAAGTGATGGCATCAAACCAACCCGGGTTAATATCAGTGAAGGTGGAATAGCCTTTCAGACCGATAAAGCGCTCTATAAAGGCAGCTATATCGCCCTTCGCCTTATGTTTATGCCTTCTTTTGTTGGCCTGTCGACCTTCGCCAGAATCATTCGCTGCGAAGAACAAACACAGGACCAATTCCACATTGCCGCAAAATTTCACCGCCTGAGCAGCACACATCAACAGATACTGTCGCGACAAATCATGCAACAACAGATTACCGCCAAGCGGCAAGCTGAGCAGTCACAATAATAAGGATTCCCGTCATGAAACACACTATCGCACTAATATCGGTTTTAAGCCTTGGCGCAACCCAGGCTCTGGCGGAAACGCGTACTGAGGGAGATGTGATCAAGGTTCCTGTGGGCCAACAGGCCTCAGATAAGCAACATATTCAGCGCCCAACACTGGGGATGAGCAAAGAGCAGGTAGAGAGATTGTTTGGTGAACCTCAAAGTTGGCAAGACCCCAAAGGAGAGCCGCCAATTACTCGCTGGGAATATCAGGACTTTGTCGTATATTTTGAAGGCAATTTTGTGATACATAGTGTTGTTAAAACATCACCCAATACCAACAAATAAAGACCTGCCTATAACGCTATTACACGTGTTTCCATAGCTCGAGGGTTTCAATACCACCTGCCCTGAGCATCTTTTGAATATTACCCTTTAACACCCGGTACTCTGTACTGGGTAGCTCTTTTAAAAAGTTTTGCTGGTGATTATGTGCGGCTTCATCCAAATGTCGCACCAAACGTTTACCTGCATCCGTAAGCACAACTTTTATAGATCGACGATCGAGACCGTCATGGTGGCGCTCGACCATGCCCTTTTTCTCAAGACGATCAACCAAGCGCGTAACGGCGGATCGATCCACACCGATATGAGCTGCAACCTGGGCTGGCGTTTGCGCTAAATCATGGGCCAGAACATTCATCACCATCCATTGAGGCCAGGTGACATCAAGGACCTGCAGCTCATGGTTAAAACGCTCCTGCATGACATTTGCCAAGCGAGAAACCCAAAAGGTAAAACTGTTATGCAGCTGAAAATCCATATCGTCTCCACATGCTATTGACCGTTGTCATAAAAATAATTGACACATCAACACTTGTCAAACCAACCAGTGGCTCGAATTTCGTCAATCTGCAGGCGTGAGAAAACCGCCCCAAGCGTAAACTTGGAGCGGTAAATATGGTTTTAAAGCTGTTTGGTGGCCGTTAGACCATTGCTTTGGAGGTTTACTGCCCACTAACCCAAAAAATGCATGTCGCCACAAAGATGGCGATTAAAGCTACGGCTGCAATGGCATCGGCTGTGCTATCACCGGTTTCCTGCATTTCAAAATGATCGTTCATTATTATTATTCTCCGATTAATTGGCTATTTAGTGGTTTCGGTTATTAATCCACAACCCAAGGAAAGCATAAGCGCGATATTTCGTGCAACTCGCCTTGCTTCGTTATAGCTATTTTATCTTAGTCTCAAATGGCATATGCATGTAACTAATAAGAAGTAACCCTTCTTGTTACCTTTAGATACAATTGGTCGGCTCGCGATTGCGATCAATTTGGTGTATCCTTTCGCGCCGTTTATTCGGGCCCGGTATGCTGATATGCGGGCAAATATAAGGATAAACCCCTGATTTAAAGGCAAATAGCCACAAAGAAACTAGGTGTACTACCACTTATGTACGTATACGACGATTATGATCATCAAATTGTGCGCGACCGTGTAGCACAATTTCGTAACCAGACTCAGCGTTACCTCGCCGGCGAGCTAAAGGACGAAGAATTCCTGCCGCTGCGACTACAAAATGGCCTCTATATCCAGCGCCTTGCCCCTATGCTACGTGTTAACGTGCCTTACGGTATGCTCAACACTACCCAGCTGCGCAAACTGGCCCATGTTGCCCGCCACTACGACAAAGGCTACGTCCACGTCAGTACGCGCCAAAACATTCAATTTAACTGGCCAGAATTGCCTGAAGTACCTGACATCCTCGCTGAGTTGGCTGAGGTTGAAATGCACGCAACCCAATCCAGTGGTAGCTGTATCCGAAACGTTACCTCTGACCAGTTTGCCGGTATCACGCCAGACGAAATCGTTGATCCACGCCCTTACTGCGAGATTATCCGTCAGTGGTCCACTTTCCACCCGGAATTCGCCTTCCTGCCGCGTAAGTTCAAAATTGGTGTAACCGGCGCCGAGAGCGACCGCGCTGCCGTACAACTTCACGATATCGGCCTGGAAATGGTCAAAAACGACCAGGGCGAGATCGGCTTTAAAGTACTTGTTGGTGGCGGCCTGGGCCGTACCCCGGTAATTGCCAGCGTTATCCGCGAGTTCCTGCCGGAAGAACAGATTCTTTCTTATCTCGACGCCATCATCCGGGTTTACAACCAGTTTGGCCGTCGTGACAACAAATACAAAGCGCGTATCAAGATCCTGGTGAAAGCCATGGGTGCCGATAAGTTCGCCGAGAAGGTTGAAGCCGAGTGGGAACACCTGAAAAACGGCCCCACTACCCTGACCAGTGAAGAAATCCAACGCGCCAAGAGCTTCTTTACCGAGCACGCTTACGAAAGCCTTGATGATGCTCAAGCAGAAGCAGCTCTGCAGAAACAAGCCGCTGACAACGTGGCCTTTGGTAAGTGGTTGTCTCGCAACACCCGCGAACACCGTGTAGCAGGCTATACCGCTGTTACCCTGTCACTGAAACCTACCGGTGTTGCCCCGGGTGATATCACCGATGGCCAGCTGGAAGCCATTGCCGATCTGGCCGACCAGTACAGTTTTGGTGAAGTGCGCACCACTCACGAACAGAATATCGTACTGGGCGACGTTAAAAAGTCAGACCTGTACGACCTCTGGCAAGCTAGCAAAACTCGGGGCTTTGCTACACCAAACATCGGCACACTGACGGACATGATTTGCTGCCCTGGCGGTGACTTCTGCTCCCTGGCCAACGCCAAATCCATTCCTGTTGCGGAAGCTATTCAGCGCACCTTTGACGATATGGATTACCTGTACGATCTGGGCGACATCGACCTCAATATCTCTGGCTGTATGAATGCCTGTGGTCACCACCATATCGGCCACATCGGTATTCTGGGCGTTGATAAAAAAGGCGAAGAGTTCTACCAGATTCAGCTGGGTGGTAACGCCAGTAACGATGCCAGCCTGGGTAAGGTACTGGGCCCATCCTTCTCTCGTGCTGATATGCCTAGCGTCATGCAAAAGCTGATCGACGTGTTTGTTGAACAGCGCCAGGATCAAGAACTGTTTATCGATACCTATCGCCGTATTGGTTTAGCCCCATTTAAGGAGCGCGTTTATGCCAAAGCTGATTAAAGATAACGCTATTGCCGACAACTCCTGGCAATTGCTGGAAAAAACCGACGCACCCGAATCTGCGGAAGTACCAACTGGTGAGGTCATTGTGCCCCTGTCCGTATGGCAGGCACAAAAAGACGCTCTCAGTGCCCGCAATGATGTTGGCGTTTGGCTCGATAGCGATGAAACCGCAGATTTGCTAGGCGCGGAAGCTCAGCAACTGCCTCTGGTTGCGGTAAACTTCCCTACCTTTATGGACGGCCGCGGCTTTACCGCTGCCCGCCTGCTGCGTGAGCGCTTTGGTTTTAACGGTGAACTACGAGCCATTGGCAGTATCATTCGCGACCAACTGTTCTACCTCAAGCGCTGCGGCTTCAATGCTTTCCAATTTGCTGACGACAGCAAACTGGAAGATGCCATGGCCTCGCTGAGCGATTTTAGCGAGACCTACCAGGCAGCTGTGGATCAGCCAATCCCTCTGTTCCGCCGTCGCGCCTAACAACTAGCACCAATCGTTAGTCAAAAAAAATCCGATACCTTTTGGGGTATCGGATTTTTTATGCCATTACAGGCTCCACTATAAACAACAGAACTCATTCATCCATCGCACAACGTATGCCTAACAAGTAACCTTCTCCCTCAGGTGAATACCCAAAGCGCAGTGTCGTCGTCAGCTCTGCTGGTGTGCGCATCGTAAAGCCGCCGCCTCTAACCGTTTTCAAACCATAACCAATCCACGGCCCGGTGGGATTACTTTTAGGACTGTTTTTGTAGTACTCAGGATCGTAGTTATCACTGGTCCACTCCCACATATTACCCGACATCCCCACAACGCCATAGGGAGAATCACCAGTCCCCTCACCATGGTAGACCGGCTGACTGGTACCACGGCCACAACCTGGCTGCGGCTTTTCTAATCCATTTGGATCCATCACTACATGATCACAGGTGGGGGGCTCACTGCCCCAGGGAAATTTACGTCCATCAACACCACGCGCCGCCTTCTCCCATTCAGCTTCAGTCGGCAGGCGCTTACCCTCTGACTTACAAAGCGACTCTGCCTGTTTAAAATCAACACAATTAACCGGATGATCATCATGCCAAGCGGGGTACTCCCAATTGCAGGAACCGCCAATCATAGGCTCGCTACAATCGCCCTTTTCCACACAGAGCTTATAGCGACGAAAAGTCACTTCGTATTTATCAATATAAAAACCTTTTAACTTAACCTTATGGGCCGGCACATCATCACCCACACAGTCATCATGATTACAACCCATGGTAAATTTACCTGCGGGAATGTGAATCATCTCGCTATCATCAAAGATTTGTGCATTACTGCCCAGACTAACTAACATTGCGGCGCCGAAAAGTTGCGCCGAGATCAGTGTTTTCTTCATATTTATATCCTCAACAAATTGACCAGACGCTTATTGGGCGCAACGAAAACCAACGGCAGGACTGTAATTAACGGGGTCGTAGGGGAAACGCGCTACGGTGCGTAACTCCCAGGCTTTACGGGCATAAAGATCTCCACCACGCGCGACACGATAGTCGCCGCTCCAGGGGCCCTTAGGATTGGATTCCGGGCTTGAATAATAGTAATAGTGGCCATAGTAATCTGCGGTCCACTCCCAGTAATTACCCGCCATATCCATTGCGCCATAGGGTGAAGCCCCCATAGGACGTGTGCCCGGTTTTTCTACCAAGCCCTTACCGCACGCAAGATTCCCCCCATCGCTTCCATCCATAACGGCAAGATTACAATTAGGCTCCTCATTACCCCACGGGTATAGATTTGGTTTAGGACCGCGGGCAGCCTTTTCCCATTCGGCCTCTGTAGGCAAGCGCTTGCCCTCAAATTCACACATCGTTTTGGCATTTTCCCAGGTCACACAATTGACAGGTAGATCCCCGACATTGGGCCATCCAAAGTTACAAGCCCCGCCCTGCCCTAACGGTTTACAACTTCCTTCAGCAATACACTTTTGATAGCGATCATAGGTAGCTTCGTATTTATCTATTTTAAATTTCTTTAACCAAACGCGGTGAAGAGGCATCTCGTTTTCGTAACAATCCGGATCTATCTTCTTGTTACAGCCCATTTGAAAATAGCCAGCGGGAACGGTCACCATTTCTGTGTATTTGAGCTCGGCATGACTGGTTGCGAGACTCAGCAAGCCAACCAGCAGAACCGTGTAGGTATATAGGGATTTCATGGAATACTCTCCGATTTATTGTTCTCAATGGAGCAAACGAGCCACTCAAAAGTCACTCGTCCGCACACTAGAAACAATAGCCAAATGACAAACGGAGAAGTCGAAAAATATTTCAAGTTACCGATATAAAGACCGGCCTCAGAATAAAACACACCTGAGATTATAAATATATCTACTTCCCCTTGGGGTGACGCCAATCCTGCGGGGAAATAGCATACCGCCTTCGAAAAGCCCGACTAAAATTTGAAGCCTCCTGATACCCTAGAATAGAAGCAATACTCCCTATATCCAGACGTTTTTCTGCAAGCAATCCCTCTGCATGTTCAAATCTCACAGTCTCCAGTAAAGACTTATAGTGACTGCCTTCAGCCTGTAACTTACGGGTTAGCGTACGTGGACTCATATGAAAGTAAGTCGCCATTTCCGACAATACAGGTAAATCAGGTTCCCTAAGCCCATTTGCCACAGATTCAAAATGGTACTGAAGCTCCGCCTCAACTCGCTCTGTCATGGTTAAAGCAAGCTGCCGCCTCAACTGCCCTTCACATTGATTAAGATTCAGTTGATAAGCTGCAGGATTGGATAAGGGCGAAACCTCGTCATATAAATCTGCCGGCATTGAAAAACCGGTAAAACCTGCATTAAATCTACAGGGCACACCATAAAAAGCACTCAACTCATCAGCACAATCAATTTGCTCAGCTGCGAAGCTAATCAGTAACTGCCTACTCCTCTCTTGCCCTACGATTAACTTTATTAATTTCTGAAGAATACGAATGACGCTTTGTGAAATAACCCGAGCGAAGACAAGGTCTTCATAGGCCACATCCATAGAAAACCGATACTGCTGCCCCAATTTATCCAACCGAGATACGAACGTATTTGTTCGCAAACTATAAAACTTGATCATAACTTCAAGCGCAGCCCCCAAAGTTGGAGCACTAACAGCGGCAAAGCCCACAGTCCCATGGGCATGCATACTCAATTGATCCCCTGTTCTTGCCCCCCATAAAAGATCATCAACAATATCATCCAAAGCTTTCACTATCGCCAAGTGGTGGCGACCACTGATATAGGTTGCTTTCTCAAGGCATTGAAGTGGAAGACCAAGAGACTGTAAAACTTCGTCACTCAATCCATTAGCGCGCAAAAAAACCTGTGCGTAAGCACTGGAACAACGTAAATCGGAACAACGTAAATCATCAGTCACAACAATCCCTCACTTGCGTTTGATACAACCACATTACAATTGACACTTAATGATCAACATAATGACCAACAATGAATCTCTCGCAGGTAACTGCTGATGCTACGCTCCTCACCTTCAAAATCTGTGAGAATTTCTAACAATGGACAGTATTAAACGAGAAAGTAACCCACCCCTTCCCCCCAATGTAAAAACACTCCAACTATCCTCAATCTTTCATGGTAGCGCAGCATTATTGATTGGTTTGCTTGCGGGAATAGGCCTCACCTACAGCGCCCTTGGAGAGATTTCTCTCTGGCCCATATTCTCCACACCGATAAATATGCCAGGCGATATAGCGCTTTGGCGTGCGGCCCATACCGGCAGTATTACCAACGGCATCGCCTGCATTGCCGCTGGATTGAGCCTTAACCTACTGAGCCTCCCCCTACCTACAGCACGACGTATCTGCTTCTCCCTGAAGATAATGGTATGGGGAAATATCATTTTCTATATTGCCCGCCTGTGGGGGACCAACCGCGGCCTGGCGTTACATTCGGAACAGTTTGGCACAGGCAATATGTTTGATGTCGCCAGCATGCTTCCAGCATTTGCGGCCATATTTTTTACCTTTTACGCCTTTGTAACCCTCATGCTTAGCAGTCGAAAAAAATAACCATAGATACCCCATAGAGATTACCATGACCCAATTAACTGTTCGAAAACCTGACTTCAGCTTTGCTTCAGACATCCCCTTAATTCCGGACCTTGAAGACATCAATTACTCATCATTGTCGTTTGCCACAAGCATTATTGCACCGCATATTGAACGCTACATCATTCGCTCCATGCGAAAGGCACTTCAAGCTATAGACAACCCATCCTTGCGAGAAGACATAAAAGCGTTCGCCAGTCAGGAAGCCAGCCACTTGCACCAGCACGACAAAATGAATAAAACTCTGCGCCAGAAGCTTTCACCTGAGGCCCAAAAAAACCTGGCACAAGCCGAAGATGATTTGAGTTCGGACTACAACAGATTTAGTAAATCAAAAAGCCTTAAATTTAATCTGGCCTATGCAGAAGGCTTTGAATCAGCAACCTGTGCCCTTTCACTGTGGGCGTTTGAACACCAAACCTTTAAAACGCTCGAATCTCGCTGGCAATCGCTACTGGAATGGCACCTGGCAGAAGAAATTGAACATCGCACCGTAGCATTTGATGCATTTCATGCTTTAGGCGGCCAATACAGCTACCGCCTGCTTTGGGGCAGCTACGCACAGCTTCACCTGGTCCGCTACTTATTGCGTTTTGCACAGTGTTACAAACAGACCATCACACCGCCAATCGGAAACAAAAATATACTTAAGCAACATCGCTGGTCATTGATTAGAAAAATCGCCAAAACTGTATTGCCCGGCTACTCCCCGCACAACCTTGAAATTGACAAAAGAATCAATGACACCCTGGCTAAATACTCCCAACTGCAGAAGACCTGATTTACGACAGATTTAAACACTGTCGTAAACTATTTCGCAGCATGCGGCGAGCATAAGTGATTTCAGAATCTGAGTGCCTGTTTTGCAACAGGCGCTCAGACAAAAACCACAATAATGAAAATAGCTGTACTGCATCCTCTTCCGGGAACTTACAACCCAAAGCTTGGAAAAAATGCTCCATAGCTTCAAGATCTTTTTGATCCTGAGCTCTAAGCGCACCAAAAAGATCCGGATTTTGCAGCATTTCGTTGCGAAAGATGCGATCCAACAGCATATAAGTAGCGCTATCTTCGTCGCCAGATGCAATGATATACATCAGGCTATTTACATGATCGTTAACTATAGCTTCCCTTACTTCACGGGCCTGAAGATCCTGGCCTTTATACTTTGCAAGAATCTTTTTGCCGACGCCTCGAGCCACCTCCATACCGACTTCATAACCCTCAAGATAATGCAGGAAAGCCTCTGTAATCAGCTGTGGAATATCCTTAAAGTAATAGGCGATAGAACTTTGGGTCACGCCGGCAACTTCTGCAACACTTTTGTACTTCACTGAGCGAATGCCGTCGCGCAGAATGATAATCAACGTAGCATCAAGAATGGCCGTCCGACTGGCTTTACCATCAGAGCGCGTTACAGGCTTGGAAACTACTTTTTTCACCATAATCAATCGTTCTCTTCTGCAAGCACGCTTTCTATATATTCCCTGTCCATTCCTTAAGCGAGCACTCTGTAATCTTGCACATATGAAAGCTCATATTCAAACCCATTCAATCCGTTAGCCTCTTCAAAAAGCCTAAGTTGAGAAAAAATTCGAGTTAGAGGGATTTACCTTGATGTAAATTGTCACAAATGACAATCTACATCAAGAAAGTATAGCAACCATCGAGACACAAACCATGGAAACCATCAAGCGTGGCGTAAAACCGAAGACAGCCCGACAACTCCTCCCTCAAGAAGCATACACCTCTCAGTCCTGGTTCGATAAAGAACAACGAGACCTTTTTAGCAAAGTATGGACATTTGCCTGCTCAATGGACGACGTCCCAAATCCTGGAGACTACTACTGTGTACAAGTAGGTCTATACCCCATGGTCGTTATTCACGGTCGTGATGGTAACGTCAGAGCTCTGCACAACGTCTGTCGCCACAGGGGGGCCGCGATCCTCGAAGGAACGGGCAACATGAAGGGCACCCTAACCTGCCCATACCACCGCTGGAGCTACAATACTGACGGTAAACTCCGCGGCATCCCGCAACAGCAAGAGCTTTTCGACGCGAACATCAAGAAATGCGAGTTGAACCTCAAAGCAGGTAGCCTAGGCAATTTCCGTAATCTGCTGTTTATTCATCCTCAAGCGGTCCCGGATGAGACCTTTGATGAGTATCTTGCTGACCTGCCTGAGCATTCCTGGCCAGCCAAAACGGAAAATCTTAAGGTTATCACCCGAGTTGAATGGGCCATGAATTGCAATTGGAAATCATTTGTTGAAAATGCCCAGGACGGTTACCACCTTTCACACCTACATAAAGACACCCTGCAAGGCCCCACTACTCAGGCTCAGGATTGGCGCCCACATGGCCGCCATTGGCATTGGTCTGGCAACGATTCGATTTTACAGACATCTATGGAGCGTATGACCACCAAGGAAAAAGCCAAGGTAACGTTAAATGCTCTTATGACTAACTGGACCCCACTGGAAGGGGTCGACATCAACACATACGGCGGCGAAGTATTTGGTTTCTTTCCCAGCTTTCTTGTCCAACCTCTACTGGACAATGTCGGTTTCGCAAAACTGGTGCCTGTTAGCCCCACCAAAACCCTGCTTGAAGTGTTTATTATGGTAGCCCCTTGGAAAAACAACCGGGAAAAGGCACAACGTCTTAAAACCCTGGCTGATTTTGCTCCCCTCCCAGGCGTGGGCTATCGCAAGGATGGCAACGTCAATATCGACAGACCGATTACCCTAAAAGATATTGAGGGTCACGCCCTGGATTCAGGTAACTTCCACATTGAAGACGTCTGGCAGGTAGAAATGGTGAATAAAGGAACTTTATCACCCGCGTATGAAGTGGGCCCGCTCAGTGGAGCTAATGGTGAGACAGCCCTGACTTATTTCCAGCAAATGGTACTTGATTACCTGGCGGAGAATGCAGACAAAAGGGAAACACAGCCAATTCCGGCTTGAGCCGCTGCCTGAAGCCGCCCATAATAGTATCCAAACAACGTAAATAATGAGCAGTATGGGCGAGCATCTTTTCCAATCATTCTTTTTAATTTTTACAGGCGCTGCCGTTATAGCGTCTCTGGCGCTGTATACGCGCCAACCCCTTCTGGTTGCCTATATCGCCCTGGGTGCCCTTCTGGGCCCCTATGGCTTCGGTTTGATTAACGACGTTAATCTCGTTACCGAAATGTCACATATCGGCATCATCTTCCTGCTATTCCTGCTCGGCCTGGATATGCAGCCGAAAGCCCTGCTCAGTGTTCTGCAAAAAGCCACCAGCGTAGCCCTAATTAGCTCCGCTATCTTCGCTGTTATGGGGTATATCATTGGTTATGCTTTCGGCTTTAGCCATCAGGAAAACCTGATTATCGGCATGGCCATGATGTTTTCCAGCACCATAATTGGCATCAAACTCTTACCCACTACCGTACTCCACCACAAGCACACAGGTGAACTGATGGTGGGCTTACTGTTGTTTCAGGATTTTCTGGCAATTCTGTGTCTTATGATTCTGCTAAGTGGCGATCTGGGTAAAGTCGACCCACAGCAGTTCGGTATGACCATTGCCGCTCTGCCTGCTCTAGGGCTCGCAGCTTACCTGTTTGTGCGCTTTATCCTGCTGAAACTGATCGCCAAGTTCGATCGCTTTCATGAATATATTTTTCTGCTGGCCATTGGCTGGTGCATGGGGCTTGCGGAATTCGCCTCAATGATTGGTCTGTCGGCAGAAATCGGCGCCTTTATCGCAGGTATCACCATCGCCACCAGCCCAATCGCTCAATATATTGCCATTAGCCTGAAGCCTCTGCGCGACTTCTTCCTGATCCTGTTCTTTTTCTCTCTCGGGGCGCGATTTAATCTCGGCTTACTGGGCGATGTCATCATCGCCAGCCTGGTCTTGGCCGCGGCAATCCTTATCATCAAACCCATCACCTTCAGAGTCCTGCTAGGACGCATGAGCGAAAAGAAATCCCTAGCCTGGGACATTGGCTTTCGCCTGGGGCAAATCAGTGAATTCTCACTACTGATTGTGTTTATGGCAGTCACCAATGGCATGATTGGTGACCGAGCATCAGTGCTGATTCAGGCCACGGCAATTATGACCTTCCTGGTATCGAGTTATATCGTAATCTTTAATTACCCGAACCCGATTGCTATCAGTGATCGATTAAGGCGGGACTAAAAAGAGAATAAGGAAGGAGATTCCACCCCTTCCTTAATTTGATTTATTATTTCTGATTATTGGCAATACTTCTATCAAAGCTTAGGCGCTTCGCTGCATCAAGGGTTAAAAGCTGCATAAATGCCTTAGCTTCGCCATCTCCTCCAACCGGTGTACCACCACTAGAACCAAAGACATTAGTTGGCACAGCCCGCTTAGAATAAGCCTCTGCCCAAAGTTTTTGAATTTGAACCTCTGCATCTAGCTTTTGTGCCAAAGCATTATCCGCTTTCAAAATAACTTTCTTTTTATATGCCTCAGCATCAGCCAAGGTTCGCAGAGTTTCAGCCTCAATCTTAGCCTTTTCGTACTGGATCTGAGCAGTCTCTTTTTCGATTTGCGCCTGCTCCTTTAGCTTTTGAGCTGAGGTAATCGCCAGTTGCTTCTCTGTTTCAGCCTCTGTCGTACGCTGAATTTGCACAACCTTGGCTTTCGCCTGACGTTCAGCCACCTCACGCTCCCCACGAGCAATTGCCAGGAGACGCTGTTCCTCTTCCTGAACTCGTTGCTCCCGAGCAATAGCCCTATCAGCACTAGCCTTTTGCTTTAATTGCATACGCTCGACAAACTTTTTATTGGGGCGCATATCTGTTACACGAGCATCTACAACAGAAATACCAAAGGCAATAAACTTCTGCACCTTACGCTTGGGCTGACCGTTTTCATCCAAGATCTTTCTAACCTCAAATGTCACCTTGGTTTCATCTCCGTAGTCCTCCTGTTGTGCCCCCAGCGTAGCATTGGCTGTAGCTTTTGCCTTTCGCTTGGTCTTTTTGGTCACCTCCACTCGACGAACAATAAAAATACCCGCACCCATCTGCTGTTCAAAACCACTATTAAACTCGGTGCGACCACCAGAATAGTAGTCCTCAGCACTCATCAAACTAGCTGATGCCTGTAACGTCTCCTTGAAGGCAGGAATCAAGGCAGTGCGTAGAAGATTCTCTGGAGAACGATACTCATGGGCTAACTGAAGAAACTGCTCTTCATCAGAAGGGATAGAGAATCTCGCAGTTGCTTCAGCGTGGGCATCTACTTGATCAAGGAACATAATGTTTAGCGGCGGCAAAGAGGCACTAGATCCACCAAACTCTTTTTCCGCATTAACACTATCTGAGAACCCAGTAGCCGCCTGGACAGTCATGGCACGCTTCCAAGCGTTATAACGCCCAAATGGATAGAATTTGTAGCCTGGATCAGACACTACCTCTTCATTACCCAATACAGTACGAACATGATAGATGTAACCCGGCTCCGCATAGAAAATACTGTTACTTAACAAACCAACGGCTAGCGATACAAAGAGTACCGCAGTAACCGGCTTCATAAGTACACCGAAGCGTTCGACCGGCAAATAACCCAGCTTAATGGCTAAGACAATCAGCAGGCAGGTAGCCGCAACTAAAAAAGCAACAAACATAACATTCCCTTGTAATAGATAGGTAAATCGATATTAATTTAATTTGACGAGATAACGCCCCAACGCATTACCGTTAAAGATACGATCCAGGTATTGCGGCACCTGCTCTAGAGAGATTTCCTCTGCCATAGAACCCAGTCCATCCAGCTTAAAATCAGACGCCAGCTTCTGCCACACATCAGCCTTGGTCGCTAACGGCAATTCCACACTGTCGACACCGAGCAGATTGACATTACGTAAAATAAACGGGAACACATTGGCTTTAAAGTCTGCAGCGGCGGCCAAACCACAAGCGGCTACACTGCCACCATATTGCAAGGCCTTAACAACATTAAAAAGATAATCTCCGCCCAGAGTATCGATACCGTGCGCCCATTGCGGCTTAACCATAGGCTTGGAGCTGAACTCGTTGAGACTATCACGCTCAATAACGCAGTTCGCCCCCAGATCGTTAAGGTGCTGGGAGGCTTCCAGCTTGCCTGTTGCAGCCGTCACTTTAAAACCCAGCTTGGCTAACAGTGCGATTGCCACTGTTCCTACACCACCGGTTGAACCGGTGACAATCACGTCGCCATCTTCAGGCTTAGCTCCAGCGTTCAGTAACTTCTGCACACACAGGGCTGCTGTCAGGCCTGCTGTTCCCAGAATCATGGACTCACGCATTGATATACCTTCTGGCAATGCCACAGCCCAACTTGCAGGAATACGGATATATTCCGCCAAACCGCCATCGGTGTTCATACCCAGGTCGTAACCGGTGATAATAACCTTATCACCGGCTTTATACGTGCCAGAGGCATCTTCAACCACCTCACCAGCGGCATCGATACCTGGCGTGTGGGGGAACTTACGGGTAACACCACGATTTCCGTGGGCCGACAACGCATCTTTAAAATTCAGTGATGAGTAATGTACACGAACGACCAACTCACCTTCAGGTAAGTCATTGAGGGTCCGCTCAACAATGGATTTTTCAAACTCGCCATTGGCGGTTTCTTCTACTCGCAGGGCTTTAAAATTCATAACTCTCTTTCTCTCTCAATATCACACCGAGTACAGCCACCAACTTTCCTGTTTAAGAAAAGAAGCGGCTGTTTTGCATACGTGACAACCACGACAGCAGTAGACGATCTGCCGCCCCTTCAGCTGCAATACCCAGTTTTTCAGGCAGGCTTTTCTTATGGGCAAACTCAATTTCGTAAATATCACTGGCTTCAAGCTTGGACATCAGATATTCATCACTGGTCTTAAGCTCATCAATCAGCTTTTTGTCCAGTGCGCGCTTACCGAACCAGACATCACCATTGGCAACATCGCTAATATCAACCTGCTCGCGGTGCTCGCTAACGAAGCCTTTAAAAAGATCGTGGGTATCTTCCAGGTCTTCGATAAACTTCTCTCGATCCTTATCGGTATTCTCACCAAACATGGTTAAGGTACGCTTGTGCTCACCGGCGGTAAGCAGCTCAAAATCAATGGCGTTTTTCTTTAGCAAGCGATGGAAGTTTGGCAACTGTGCCACAACGCCAATTGAACCCAGAATAGCAAAAGGTGCAGCCAGGATCTTATCTGCCACACAGGCCATCATATAACCGCCACTGGCCGCTACTTTATCGACACACACAGTTAACGGAATACCCTGGGATTTGATTCTTGCCAACTGGCTTGAGGCCAAGCCATAACTGTGAACCATGCCACCACCACTTTCGAGGCGCAGCACCACTTCATCCTTATCGGTGGCCAGCATTAACACAGCACTGATTTCCTCACGCAGGCTTTCTGTCGCTGAGGCTTTAATATCACCATCAAAATTCAATACGTAGGTACGTGATTTGTGTTCAGTATCAGAACTGTCTTTGCCAGCCTTCTTAGCGGCTTTTTTCTCTTCTTTTTGCTTTTTCTTATCTTCTTTATGCTGAAGCTTCAGCACTTCTGGATCAACCACAACATCTTTGAGGCTATCACGCATCTGGTCGTACTTTTCATTGAGGTTAGTCACCTCAATATGACCCTTCTCTCCCGCTTTACCACGGCTTGAAGCAGCAGCGATAATCGCCACAATAATGCCGACGGTGATGATAATTGTGATCGATTTGGCCAAGAACAGACCGTAATCAGATAAAAACTCCAACGTATACTCCAGCTAATAAATAGTTTGGTAAATTTCAGAAAATGATTTACTGCCAACGATTAACAGCACTTTGTGCTCTATCATTGAGCGGGCGGGCCAATAATCCCGTCGTTGAAACGCGCACCTCATAGAGTGCACCATCGGCCATGGGTACAAAGGTGGCACTGCCATAGGCTGCATCAATCCCTGGCCAGCCCTCCGCTGACTTAATCCATTGCCAAACATCAACGGTTGATTGACTGCCGTTTAAATCGTAAACGGTACGCTCCGCATTACGCTCCTTTTCAAGAGAATAATAACGCCCACCCAAACGATCCATACGGTATCCGGGTTTTAGGCCCCAACGCGCAAGACTGCCCTTCCATTTCAAAAAACGGGCATCCAGTTGCCACTGATCACCGCGCAGCTCATAGCGACTCTCACGGCCACTGGCATCCACAAGCAGTACACGATAATGCTGGGTACCTAAAGCATCAAAACTTAATGTGGCAATCGTTTGCTCGGATTGAAGTTGTTTGTAGCTAAATACATCAACAGCGGCAAAAGCCATAACCGCGCCGAATAGAATCAACGCCGTGCCCGCCATGCCTCGCAGCCACCCCAACAACCAACCACGCTTCCACAACAATGCGCCTGCTGCCCACAGCAGCAGACAACAGAGCAGCGCAATAAATAAGGCTAGACCGTCAAAGAGCATAAGAATTCCTTTTGGGCTCTACGTTTGCTTTAGCTAGTGTTATCAGCCCAGTCGACTCTGTATAAATGACTGAATCAACTGGCCGGATAAGGTTGAGGGTGGTGGAATCATACGTGGCAACTGATCAAAACGGTACCAATTGGCCTCGGTAATTTCGACACCATCAACGGCGATATCACCACTTTCATATTCCGCATGAAATCCGAGCATTAACTGGCTCGGGAAAGGCCAAGACTGACTGCCAAAATAATGCAACTTGCCAACCTTGAGGCCGACCTCCTCCATCACCTCACGACGCAGCGTTGCCTCAACCGTTTCACCCGCTTCAATAAAACCTGCCAACGCACTGAACATGCCCGGCGGGAACTGTGCATTATGAGCCAATAAACACTCGTCACCACGAGTCACAACCGTAATCGCACAAGGCGACAACCGAGGGTAATACTGCATGCCGCAGGAGCCACAGACCTTGGCTCGTTCTTCCGTGTGCCCCTCTGTTTCAGAGCCGCAGCGTCCACAAAAACGATGATCCCTATCCCAGGCAATTACTTGCAAGGCACGGCTGGCCAATTCAAACATAACAGGGTCTAACAACCCCATAATAGCTCTGAGACCATCCCATCCATGCCCATCTGGTGTTACCGAATCACTTACTGACACGGCAAAGCAATGACGGCCGTCCAGGCTCCCAAGATAATGGGGTTCAGCAAGCTTTTCTATACCGGAAAAACGCCAAACATTGCCCTCCAGTGGCTGCCAAGGTTGGCGTTGTGGGCAGAGCAGTTTGCCATCGGCAACGGGAATCATATAGCTATCGGATAAATCCCCACCTGGGGCAACAACCCCCGGATTAAATATTCGGTTCAGTGGTTCAAACATAATTAATCTTTTTTATCGCTTCTTACCGGCTAGACTCTAAAACCTAGCGCCTGAAGACTCTCCTCGGCAATTTCCAACACTGCATCACTGGCATTCTTATCGGACTTAATGGCGTCCAAGTAATATTCCAAGCCAATAACTGCATCGGCAAAGGTTTCCAGCAGCTGCTGCAGGGCCGCAGGCTGGTCATTTTGCAGCAGGGATTCTTCGATAAACGCCGCACAAGCCGCCACAACATTGGCAGCCCGATCAAGGTGCAAGACAATCATACCGCCGCGAACCCCGTGCAAGGTTGCTGCAACATTCTTGATATGGCCGCGGTCATAGTTTGATTCAGCAAATGAGTTCAGAGCCCGCTTAACCAGAGCCAGGCCGGATTCAGCTTCCTGGATAACGACCATCTCTGCTTCTGCCAACTGGCTGGAAGCGATAACTTCAGCACGCGCAATCGAATTGGCTTGAGCCAATTTATCATCGGATAGATGCAACTGATCCAATCCTGAAACGGTACTTTCAACGTAAAGCAGCGCGTCAGCCACCTCAAGCAAGTCCTTGGCATCGCCGGTTTCACCGCTATCCCGCCAACCTTCAATTTTGGTAATTTCCTGCTTCAGGGTATTACCGGCAGCGGTTAACCCCACAACTCCCAGGATATCTGACACCTTGACCAGGGTATCAATCAATTCTTCATAATCCGAAATGATTTCTGTGCCGCCCTGAGAGGCATTCTCAAGAATTTCCTTGGTGCTGCGCAGCTCATCTTTTAATACCGCTGCCACCGAAGCCACCGTGTTAACACTGGGGCCCTTTAATGCTTCTTCTTCACGGCTGAGTTCCTTGGCGGTATAGGTAAGCGGCTCAAATTGATAAGTCTCCTGCACCGACTTGCCGTGCTCTGTTTGACCTCCTCCAAGCGCAACCCAATAGATCAGGTTTTTCACCATGGCATCAGGTGCATCGCGATCGAATGCTTTTGTTCCCTCAGCCTGCAGTAACTTGATTTGGCGATCGATCACCATTAACGCCAACTTACGGGTTTTGTTTAAATTCACGCCATCCTGAGACAGTGATTCAATAGCCCCGACACCCAACCACCACAACTTGGCAATCGGGCGATCGCCGCTTATGATTTCCAATCGCTCAAGGGCACGTTTCATCAAGCCTAACGCTGACTTAGCCTGCTTACCCTGCAGCACATTTAAAAGCCCTACCTGGTACATATGACGTAAACGACGTACCAACGCGGGCGTATCTTCATCGAATGTTGCAGAGGTTCGACGTTTGGGGCTGTAGCTGGCACTTAGATCGACTTCAAAGAAATAACTTTCAGGCAACGGCGTTTCATCTCTCGCCTGGCGCAGCTCATTGATATAAGAAATCAATAGTACCGGCAAACCCCGTCGGGTCTGCTGAACATACTCAAGATAGCGCGGTAAGATGAAGAAGCCACTGGAGAGAATATCCAGCTGCTGGTCGACCTTATCATTTTGGCCTGGGGTAATATCTTTCGCCAGCGCCAACAGTTCCTCTGCCAGCAAATCTGCACCGTAGAGCTGAATTAAGCTCAGGGTACCGCTAATCTTTTCGATACCCTCAATACAGCCCTGTAAAAGCTCTGCGTTGTCTCGATCAGCGACAAAACGCTCCAGTTTTGAAGCAGAATCTTCTACTTCAGCAACCAGTTCCCCTCTGACCAAGGCCAAAGAATTCAGATTAATTTCTTCGCTATGGGCCACAACAACCTTCTTTTCTTTCTTATTAGGCACATTCAGACGCGCTTGTACGGTCTGATAACATAAAATTGCTTACATCTTGGTAGTTTAACTTATAGAGCTCAAGCCTTTTGTCAATAACATTTGCCAGGCTTGATCAATCGCTTAAAGCGCAGCCAGCTTGCTCAGGCTTCAGCCACACCCTGCTCACTAATTAAACAGCAATCAAGTAACTTCAACTATACTCTCAAAAAATCACTTAAATTTCAGTGTGAAATCATTGAAATGCTTGAATTTTTTATAAATCAAGGTAGCTTTTGCCAGACGTTTATCACTATGAAGCAAAATGGCGCTAAAACCATAGTTTTCGTAGGTGTTAGGCACCTTATTTTCCCCTTTAGAGGGTAAAAAGTTTCTCTTTTTTGATATGTACTGTCTGATTTTTAGCCAACTGCAAGAGTCAGACCAAGGACTCCTATTATGACAAGAACATTAGGCCAAGCCTTCGGCCAGAACTTTTTGGGGCAAGCTCCTAACTGGTATAAACAGGCTATCGTCCTATTTCTGGTAGCGAACCCCATCTTATATTTCACTGCGGGACCATTCGTTACCGGTTGGCTACTGATTGGTGAATTCATTTTTACCTTGGCTATGGCACTAAAATGCTACCCCCTGCAACCTGGCGGCCTGCTGGCTTTACAAGCCGTTGTCCTAGGACTCACGAGTGCAAAAACGGTCTATCATGAAGTTGAAGCAAACCTCCAAGTAATTCTGCTGCTCGTCTTTATGGTGGCAGGCATCTACTTCATGAAGGACCTGCTGCTCTATACCTTCACCAAGATTTTGATCAAGATTCGATCAAAAACCTTATTATCACTGCTGTTCTCCTTTATGGCGGCCGTGCTGTCTGCGTTTTTAGACGCACTGACGGTCACCGCGGTACTGATCAGTGTTGCGGTGGGCTTCTACTCGGTATACCACAAGGTCGCTTCTGGCAAAAAGGTGCACCACCAACACGATCACGGTGATGATCATCAGGTGACTGAATACCACCGTGAAGACCTGGATAAGTTCCGTGAGTTCTTGCGCAGCCTGATTATGCACGGCGCTGTAGGTACTGCCTTGGGTGGTGTTTGTACTTTGGTAGGTGAACCTCAGAACCTGCTGATTGCCGAGCGTGCAGGTTGGAACTTTGTTGAATTTTTCACCGTGATGGCGCCGGTCACTATGCCTACGCTGGCTGCTGGCTTGGTCACCTGTCTGGTGCTGGAAAAAATCAAAATACTGGGTTATGGCTCCCAATTGCCGGAATCTGTTCGTACAGTATTGGAAGATTTTGCCGCCGAAGAAGATAAAAAGCGTGGTCTTCGCGACAATGCGGCCCTGATTAGCCAGGCTCTTATTGCCCTGATTCTGGTTGCCTCACTGGCTCTGCACGTTGCCGAAGTGGGTCTGATTGGCCTGATGATCATCGTACTGTTAACCGCATTTAACGGCGTTATCGAAGAACACCAAATTGGTCACGCCTTTGAAGAAGCCCTGCCCTTTACCGCACTGCTGGTTGTTTTCTTTGCGGTTGTTGCGGTGATCCATGAACAACACCTGTTCTCACCCATCACCAATGCCGTACTTTCCATGGAGCTGGATGCCCAGCCATCTATGCTGTTTGTAGCAAACGGTGTGCTATCCATGATCAGTGATAATGTGTTTGTGGCGACGGTTTACATCAATGAAGTTGAGCAAGCCTTCCGCGCAGGTGAAATCACCCGTGATCATTTCGATAAGCTGGCCATTGCCATCAACACCGGTACTAACCTGCCATCAGTAGCTACACCTAATGGCCAAGCCGCCTTCCTGTTCCTGCTGACTTCAGCCCTGGCGCCATTAATTCGCCTTTCCTACGGCCGTATGGTGCTTATGGCGTTGCCATACACCCTTGTACTGTCCGTTGTGGCTCTGGCCTGTGTTAATGCCTTTATTGTCTGATGTATAAGCCGTGTAATTAAGTGCCAAACACACGTTACACAGTGCATTAAGCAAAAACCCGCTTCGGCGGGTTTTTCTTTGTCTGCCCCTCACCTTTCACTCCTCCCCGCCGATAAAAACAGAAACCCGACAATTTCGTGCAAAACACGAGATTTGATAAATACTTATAACAAATCAAGCACTTGGACGCTGTTCGCTACTTGTCATGGTTTCGATGCCCCCTATTCAATACTGGCTTAATCAGATCTGCACCTTGCTGCCCGGTGTAAGTCACGCCGTCGTGGTAAAAACAGACCGGATCGAGAAAATAGAAGCCCAATGGCCTGTCGACAGCAAAGCCATCACGCCAGCCATGCTATCGGCCATTAAACTCTATCAACAACAGGCTGGCAGCCTAACTTCTATCGACAACCAGGCTGAACAGTTGCTCCTGGTAAGACCCATTAAAATCGACGAGCAAGACTCATCCATACTGTGCTTGCAAATTCATGCAAATCCCCAGCAACAACCTGTCATAGAGCAATTACTAGCCTGGTCTGAGCAGTGGGTTGAATTATTAGTTGCACGGCACAACGAAGCTGAAACCAGCCCTGCATCAGTCGGGTTGCCACAGGAAAGCACTAAAGCGCTATCCCTGGCCAGCTTACTTAGCTGTATGACCAGCTCATTAAACCTGGCTGAGAGCTGCCATCGCCTTGCAAGATTGCTCACTGTTAGCCTTAAAGCAGAAAGGATCAGTATTGGCCTGATCAGGCGCCCCGCTGGGACAGGAGAAGCGCCAATAACCCTTGTTGCCACCTCCGACAATAAAACTCTCGACACCAAACAACCCGCGGTCAAAGCGATTGAAGACGTTTTCCGCTGCCTGCAAACGTCAAAGGACAACGAAGACCAAAACTTGCAACAGTGCGAACAGGCATATGCCTCTGCGCGTAACATCGGCAGTGTATTTACCACGCCATTACTGCAAAGCAACAAACAGCTTATCGGGGCGATCCTGGTAGAATCAAAATTCGAGGACAGTCACAGACAACAACTCGTTATCGAGAAAACTGCACGCCTGATTGGCCCACTCCTGGATATAAAGCGCCTGCTACCCGACAAAAAATCAAGCGTCTTGCCGGATATTCGCCACAAGTCAAAGATCGTCGCAGGCGTTTGCGCGCTGGCCCTAGGTAGCCTGTTTATGGAAACCGGATACCGGGTGACCAGCAAAGCCACCGTTGAAGGAGAAATTCAGCGAGCAGTGGTTGCGCCCTATGATGGCTATCTTCAAAAAGCCCATTACCGCGCGGGAGAATCTGTCTTTGCAGATAGCATTATCGCCGAGCTTGACCCCAACCAACTGCTACTCGAGAAACAGAAGTTACAAAGTCAAATTGACCAACATAACAAAGACTACCGGCAAGCGCTGTCAAACATGGAGTATGCAAACTCTCAAATTGTACGCGCCCAAATTGCTCAGCTTGATGCCCAGCTCAATTTAGTTCACAACCAACTGCAGCAAGGCACTCTGACCGCGCCTATAAGCGGCATTATAATCACTGGCGACCTCAGTCAATCTCTCGGAGCACCTATCAGTAAAGGCGAGGTATTATTTGAAATCGCACCAGCAGAAGCCTACCGCGTAAGCCTGTTTATTCCTGAGGAAAATGTCGCGGACATCCAGATAGGCACCCAGGGTACTCTTGCCTTAACGGCTCTGCCTAATCATCGCATCCCGTTCAAGATAGACAATATCTCCATTGCGATGAAAGAATCTGAACAGCGAACCTATTTCCGAGCAGAAGCCAGCCTGACAGCTGCAAGCGCTACATATCAAAAAAAGCTACGCCCAGGCATGGAAGGGGTGGGAAAGATAGAATTAGGCAACCGTCGACTTGGCTGGATTCTATTTCATGACTTAATTGACTGGTTACATTTGAGGCTATGGACATGGATTCCCTAGCAGCCTCAAGCCATAAGGCCAATCTGTTACCCAGATTGAACAGTAGCCTGGAATTTCATGAACAATCTCACCGGGGTGTGACGAGAATTGCCGTTTACGACCCAATGTCAGGCAAACAGTACCTACTCAACAGTGCTGCCTACCTGTTTGCCAAAGCTTTAAATGGTGAGAGAAATATTGACCAGGCCTACCAACAACTTAATCATGAACAGCGTCAGCAACTGCCCCAGGAAAGCCTGCAGTCATTAGTTAATCAATGGTTATCATTTGATATTTTAACGTCCGAAGATAGTGACCATAAAGCTCAAACACCTACAAACCATTGGTCAAACCTGATTCTCAACCCGCTGGCCTATAAACTGCCAGGTTTCAATCCTGAGCCTATCCTCGAAAAGGCTTACCAACGACTAGCCCCCATCTTGCGCCTGCAGGCACTTTATCTTGGCATCGGCATTATTCTACTGGGTATTTACCAGGCCTTTCTTCACTGGCATCAACTTGTTGATTACTGGCAAGCTCGCTTTTTTTCACCAGCGAATTTTTTGTGTCTGCTAGCTGTCTATCCTGTCGTCAAAGCAATACACGAACTGGCCCATGGATTAGCCGCCAAACATTGGGGATGCTCTGTTCGTGAAGCGGGCATTCAGCTGCTGTTATTTATGCCTGTGCCCTATATGGATATTAGCGACGCCAATAAACTCACTAACAAATATCAACGTATGGCAATAGCCGGTGCAGGCATAGTATCGGAACTTGTGATTGCAGGATTGGCCATGTTGGCCTGGCTCAATCTCGAGAATGGTTTACTGCGCGATATGGCATTTAATGCACTGTTGATTTGTTCGGTATCAACACTGTTATTTAACGGCAATCCACTGCTTCGCTTTGACGCTTACTATGTTCTCAGTGACTGGTTGGAAATCCCCAATCTGGATAGACGCTCAAAACACTTTATTAGCAATCTCTTTGAGCGCCATATTTTACGCTTGGACAACCCGGCACCGGTCACTCACAGTCGAGAACCATACTGGTTAGCTCTCTACGGCATCAGCGCGCTGGTATATCGATTGTTATTGAGTTTTACCATCGCACTTTTTATCGCCAGCCGCTTTTTTATTATCGGTATTGGCCTGGCTTGCTGGCTGTTAGTCAGGCAGTGGCTATGGCCAACGTGCCGCTACCTTTATCGTCTTTACCGTTTCACACAATCCCGGCAGCGTAAAACCCTGCTAATCAATGCTAGTGCGTGGGTACTGGGGTTAACATTGCTAATTGGCGTTATTCCATTACCGCAGACACTCGTTGTTAATGGGGTTATTGCGGTTGCCGAAGACTCGCATATAAGAGCCCAAACGGCCGGTTTTGTTCGCGCGATTAAGCAACCCGCCGGAAGTCCGGTCAATGTCGACCAGCCCCTTATTGAGCTTAGCAACCCGGAACTGGAAGCCAAGTGGCAACAACTGCAAGCCAGAGCGGAAGAAGTTCGCCTGCGACAGCGCCAAGCATCCCTATCCTCACCGATTGACGCCGCCAAACACAGCGATGAGCTGCAATTTATCCAAGAACAACTCATACACCTGGCAGAGCAACGCCAGCAGCTAACCATTTACAGCAGTAAAAGTGGCATCCTCAGCCTTTCGACGCCTAATGACTTACCCGGCCGATATCTCACTCAAGGGCAAGTTGTCGGCTATATTCAAGATAATGGCCCATCAATAGCCCATGTAGCGGTACCGCAAGCTTGGATAAGGGATTTGGAAATGTCGACCAGGGGCATCGAAGTTATTCCACATAAGCAGCCCTTTATGAAGCTCTCTGGTGCCCTTTTAACCTCTAGCCCTAAGGCCTCCAGAGAGCTTCCAAGCAGCCAGCTAAGTGACAGCCATGCGGGCAATATTCTTGTAGATTCACGCGACAAACATAGCAGAAAAACACTAGACCCAGTATTCCAATACCGTGTTCAACTGTTACCGCCAGAGGCCGATAACAAAGACATACATGCCCACATACCGGTAGGTAGTGCCGTTGCTGTGCGCTTTATCCAGCCAGCTGAGCCCATGGTGAAAGGCATACAACGGCAAATACACCGTTTATGGATAAAATTTAAGCGCCTGAACCAGCAACCAGAGCGCGCATGATCACAACACTCGACACAAGAAGAGGAACATCGTGTTAAAGACATTTATACCCGCAGTGATAAGTACTGTTGTGAGCAGCATAGCACTGGCAGAAGCCAACGATATCATGCCTACTGACTGTGTGATTGTGCCCTATAAAACTGTCGATCTCAGCAGTGCAGTATCCGGTGTCGTTGAAAGTGTCGATGTTAATCGCAGCGACTTTGTTGAACAGGATCAGGTCGTTGCGCGCTTGAAAGCGGATGTAGAAAAAGCATCTGTAGCATTGGCGCAAAAACGCACCGAGATTGAAGCCGAGGTCAAAGTAGGCAGAATTAACGTAGACTTTGACGAAAGAGAACGCAAGCGTATTGACTCCCTCTACGCTAAAAAAGCTGTCACCTTTCGACACAAGGAAGAAGCCGACCGCGAAGCCAAGCTGTCTGAGTGGGAACTGAAGCAGGCGCAGGATCTGGAGGAAATCCGCGATCTTGAATTAAAGCGCGCACAGGCTCTGCTTGACCAGAAAATTATCCGCAGCCCTATCCCTGGCTTTATCGCCAAGGTCTTTCGAAATGAAGGTGAATATATTGAAGACCAACCCATTCTACGGGTTGTACAACTCGACCCTTTACATGTAGATACCATTTTGCCAATGAAGCTATTTGGCAAAATCAGTAAAGGCATGCAAGCCGAAGTTGTCCCTGAAACAGACAATCAAGCTATACGTATTGCCACCGTCAGCAGTATCGATCCCCTCGGTGATGCGGCCAGTGGTACCTTCGGTGTTCGACTTGAGCTGCCTAACCCTAATTTCGACCTCCCAGCCGGATTAAAGTGTGGCATGCGATTTGTTGAGGCAAGTACGTCTCCAGAGAAGGAGCTCACCAATCAATCGGCACCGACACAACAGCCTCCGGCAAGTGCTATAACCTCTGCGGACCAGAAACCTGCTCAGTCAACCATAACGGCAATGGGCAATAACGTTATCCGCAGTCTGGTACCTAGTGCAGAAGCCATGCCTGTCCCCCCCACCAAACTCAATAAGGAAGCCTCCGCAGAAGAAACCAAACAACTAAAAACCGTACAGTTCGGCCCTATCTATTCTGCAGAACGTAAAACATTGTTAGAAACTGCATTGACCAATCACCAATATGACTTCTCGGTAATCGAAAAAGAACAACAACGGGACCTGGGGTTTATTGTTCTGACGGATGGCGGTAGCGACTTTGCAGAAAGTCTGGAACGAGCTGAAGCATTAAGGGAAAAAGGCATTACCGATTTACAGATTCTCACCAAAGGTGATTTTAGTGGTTACATCTCTCTGGGGGTTGCCTACGAGAAGAGTAAAGGGGAAGAACATATTCAAATGCTAGCCGACAAGGGCATAGATGCTTTTATGAAACCAAGGTCAAAACAACAAAAAGCTTGGTGGCTAAATATCAAAATGGATTCAGATAACATCCCCCAAGTGTTTAGCGAGCTTCTGGGATCGACATCCCCTTAAGCCTTAAGGTAACTATGGCATCTATCGAGAAAACCATAGTCTTTGAAGTCATAGAACCCCGTATCCTGCTATCTGCAGACCCACTGGGTACGGGGCTTGATAGCACTTTGCCAATAAGCGGCGATTGGCAAACTGATCTCTATAATCAACCATCACCTGAAACAGAAGCTTCAAAAGACATTCAGCCATTATCACTGAATGATCTAGAGAGTTTCTTTAAACAAGCCGATAATAAAAGTGAACCCGATATTTCACTGAATTCTTTTGCGGATTTCCTGATCCCTACAAGTGATATCACAAATAACATTGAAGTTATTGTGATTGATAAGGCCACACCCGATTACCAAACACTTTTAGAAGCCATCCATCCATCTCCTGATACCCATTATCAATTGCTATTTCTAGATGATCAGCAATCTGGTATAGAGCAGATTAGCGATTTCCTTAGTAAACAGAGCGCAGGCAGCATTAACGCCCTGCACCTGATATCTCACGGTGACAGTCAAGGCCTGCAACTGGGTAATCAATGGTTTGACAATCAGGCACTGACTAACCACTCAAACATGATCCAACAGTGGCAGCCAGCCTTTAGCCAGGATGCCGATATCCTTATCTATGGTTGTGACCTGGCTGCTACAGTACAGGGGCAATCTCTGATCCAGGAACTTGCCACATTAACAGCAACAGACATAGCAGCGAGCTCCGACCTGACTGGCAGCAGTGATTTAGGAGGCGACTGGGACCTTGAATTCCAGCTTGGTGAACTGGATACCATTAGCTTATCAATCATAGACACAGGCACAGTATGGTCTGGGCTATTGGCCACCTACACCGTCAACACGACCGCCGACACCATAGATGTTAACGTTGGCGACGGTTTAGCCCTGGACGCCAGCGGTAATACTAGCCTTCGTGCCGCTATTATGGAAGCCAACTTTGATGCTGCCGCCGACGATATCACTCTGCCAACGGGCACTTACACCCTGACACTGGGGAGCGCTTTTGATAACGCTGGCAGCCAGGGCGATCTGGATATTCTGCAGGATCTCACCATTAACGGCACCGGTGCGACCAATACGATTATCAACGGTGGCGGCATAGATCGAATTTTTGATATTCGCAATGCGGGTACAGACTTTGTCTTAAATAACACCACCCTGACCGGAGGCAGTGCCGATGGCAACGGCAGTGGTGACGGCGGTGCCATCTATATTGACACCGACTCTACCGCTAACCTTAACCAGGTGATCATTGATAGCAATCTGGCTAACAAGGGCGCAGGCATTTTTAATCTGGGTATTCTGGATATCACTGAAGCTATCTTTAACAGCAACGGCAATGCTGGTACGCAACTGGGCGGCGCTATTGCCAATTACAACAATGCCTCTGTTACACAGGTGACCTTTACCGCTAACCAAGCGGTTGATGGTGCAGCGCTCTACGAACATAACACGGCCATAGATCTAAAAGTCGAAAACTCTACCCTGAGTAGCAATATTGCTTCAGGTAATGGTGGCGGAATTTATGCCAACGGCACAGTGACCATTCTCAACTCAACCTTCACACTCAACGATGCCAATGTAGGCGGAGGTATTTTCAACAACACCGGTACCGTTAATATTAAAAACACCATCGTAGCAGGCAATACTGCATCAACCAACAACGATGTCAGTGGTACCTTTAATAGCCTGGACTACAACTTAATTCAAGACACGACCGGTTCACTTGGATTTGCAGGCAATGATCGGTTAGGTAATGGCGCTGACCTTGCCCCCCTGGCCGATAACGGTGGCTTTGGTCGAACCCACGCATTGCTCCCCACCAGTTTGGCGATCGATCCCGCGGGATTGACTGGCGCCCCAACTGCAGACCAAGTAGGCAACCTGAGAGATGCAACGCCAGATATCGGCGCTTTCGAATTTGGCGCGAGCAATGCAGCCCCAGTACTGGACAATACGGTTCCGAATCAGAGCGCAACAGAAGATGTGTTTTTTAGCTTTCAGTTTGCCGCAGCAACCTTTAGTGATCCAGACAGTGACCCCCTTCTTTATTCCGCAACCCAAGCCGACGGAACACTATTACCAGCATGGCTAACATTTGATGGCGTTACCCGAACCTTTTCTGGCAGCCCGACGGATGGCGATACAGGCAATCTGTCAATTGCATTGGAAGCCAAAGACGGTAATGGCGGTGATACAACCGTTATTTTCGATATAGCTATCGCTAATGTTAACGACGCCCCTACACTGAATGCCAATCCACTCAACCCAACATTTATTGAAGACGCAGGTGCAGTATCCCTTTACAACAGCGCAATCATTGATACCGTTGAAGCCACCCAACTAATTACCGACATCAATTTTTCAGTCACCAATATTCTCGATGCAGGTAGTGAATATTTGGTTATTGATGGTACAAATATTCTCCTGGCCAATGGAGTCACCGGTAAAACCGCGATTAATGGTCTGGGCTACAGTGTCAGTGTCGTAGGCACCAATGCCGGAATAGGATTAAACGGTGGATTACTGAACCGTACTAACGCAGAATCTATTATCAATGGCGTGAGCTACCTTAACACCAGTAACGAACCAGATACCACGCCTCGAACCGTCACAATTACCGGCATCAGAGATAATGGGGGTACAGCCCTGGGGGGATTCGATTTTAGCAGTCCGGATCTGTCTTCAATCATTTCCCTGGTCTCTGTTAACGACCAACCCGTAACCAGTGATATCACCATTAATATTACTCCCGATGATATAACTACCAATGGCATGTTTATTGTCGCCGATGCCGATCTTAGCAACAGCCATACCTTTACCATCGCAAGCCTCCCCACTGCAGGTAATTTAATTAACAATAATGACGGTACTTTCAGTTTTAACCTGGGCAGTGATTTTGATGACCTGCTACCGGGCCAAAGCAGAAGCATCAGTTTTACCTATATCGCCACTGATAACTCCGGTGCGAGCAATGACACCAGTCGGGCATCGACTATCACTATCAATGTAGGCTCTCCAGCCTTATTGGATATTACCGTCACTGATGACCCTGTACCCGAATCATCTGAAACGACAGAACTGGACTCTCCTGCCCCGCCTTCTACTGTTGAGGACAGTGAGCCTGCAACCACTGACAACAGTGAGACAGAAGCAGAAACAGAAAATGACGAAACCTTAGGCTCAGATACTGTCAGTACCAGCAACCGCCCACAGGTATCGGATTTAGCATTTACAATCGCGCCACCAGAAACCGCTATTTCCGTTCAGGTAAATGCCCCGGTTATCTTAGCTACACCGGGTTTTGAAATTGATAATGACAAAACCATATCTGCCCTTACCGACAATGTATCTTTAGCGTCGTTGCGCATCAAATTTGAGCTGTATGAAGACCCGTTAATCATTATCCAGAATGAGCAGTTCTTGCGGGATATAGACCATATTCAACAACAACTGGATGAAAACACCCAGCAACGTGGCAACACCGTAGCAGGCCTGTTTGCTGTATCCGCAGGTCTTTCTGCTGGTTATGTGGTGTGGTTAACCCGCAGCGGTATCCTGCTAAGCAGTGTATTGTCCTCTTTACCGGCATGGCGCTTTATTGACCCACTGCCAGTATTGATCAACAGTGGCAACACATCCACCGATGACGATGAATCCCTGCAAGAGATTATTGAGAACGCCGACAAAACAACAGAAGACAAAGCAAGCGAGGCGCAATAAATGCTTTCACTATTTCGCCGCTTGCAGCAGAGAATCAATACCAAAATACGCATTACGCTTGGCCTGTGCGGTATCATCATCAGTGTTTTATTAATTGCAGGCCTGTCTGGCTTGATCCCCAATGAGCATAAATTAATTATGCAAGGGCGTATCCTGCTGGCCGAATCCATAGCCATCAATAGCTCCGCCTTCCTGACTCAATCGGACATATGGCGAATGGAAAACAATCTCTTGCTACAAATCCAACGTCATACGGATTTACTATCAGCAGGTATAAGACGCATAGATGGCAAGTTAATCAGTGACTTGGGGCAACACGCACACCACTGGACCCCTCTCGAAACTGATACATCAACGGACGACCGAATCAGTGTGCCCATCTGGGAAGGTGAAAAGCAATGGGGGTCTGTGGAACTCCGTTTTCAGGCATTAGCCCCAGAAGGGTTAATTGGCTATGCCTACGACAAGCTGCTGCTCTTGTTGAGTATTAGTTTCGCCTGCTGCTTTGTGATTTTTTATCTCTATCTTGGCAAAATGTTAAAGCATTTGGATCCGTCGCAGGCGATTCCAGATAGAGTGCGCTCGGCGTTCGACACCATGGCTGAGGGCCTATTGGTGCTAGATGCTCGAAGCAACATCGTTCTAGCGAACCAGGCATTTGCAGGCATCGTAGAGCGACCGGCTGCCGACCTGTTAGGCATGCCTGTATCACGCTTTGCCTGGTCACTCTCAAGCGATTCGGCCAATGCCCTCTACCCCTGGGACAAAGCGCTGCAACAGAGCCAATCGACGATCAATCAACTCGTCAGACTTCCCCATGCCGACGGCACCTGGCGAACCTTTATGACCAACTGCTCGCCAGTTATCGCCTCTCAGGGCAAGGCTGCAGGTGTTTTGGTGAGTTTTGACGATGTCACACTGCTGGAAGAGAAAGAAATCGAATTACGAAAATCCAAGGAGGAAGCCGAGGCTGCCAACCGCGCCAAGAGTGATTTTCTCGCCAATATGAGCCACGAAATTCGTACCCCCATGAATGCCATCCTCGGGTTCACTGAAGTGCTAAAGCGGGGTTACAGCAAAGACCTTGAGAGTAACCAAAAACATTTAAACACCATCGCCTCTAATGGTGAGCATCTACTGGGTCTCATCAATGATATTCTGGATTTATCCAAGGTTGAAGCAGGTCAACTTGAAGTCGAAACCATAGACTGCCGACTGCACCATATCATCCATGAAGTGATACAAATCATGCGCGTGCGTGCTGAAGAAAAGGGTTTGAGTTTACAATTTACTCCACTCACCCCACTACCTGAAATCATTCAATCAGATCCCGCACGCTTACGCCAAATCCTCACCAATCTTATTGGCAACGCCATCAAATTTACCCGTCAAGGTGGCATTGAGGTATCAACTAGACTCCATCAGAAAAGTAACGATTACACGATCACGCTTAGTGTTGCCGATACAGGTATCGGCATGAGCCAACAACAGTGCGATCAAATCTTCCAGCCTTTCGTTCAGGCAGACAGTTCCATCACCCGCCGTTTCGGCGGCACAGGTTTAGGGCTGACTATTAGCAAACGTTTTGCAGAAGCCCTGGGCGGCGATATTTATGTTAAAAGCGCAGAAGGCAAAGGCAGCAAGTTTATTGTTGACCTCCCAATCGCTCCAGTTAGCTCAGAGGCGCTAATCCCCATACCGCAATTACAAGAGGCTGAAACACCTACAACTGAAACCCATCAACGCTGGCAGTTTGAAGCTTGCGATATCCTTGTGGTTGATGATGGGGCAGAAAACCGCAACCTGCTAGAAATCCTGCTAACTGACGCCGGACTTAAAGTCGCCACTGCCGATAATGGTCAAACCGCTTGCCAAATGGCTGAACAGACCCCCTACGACCTAATACTTATGGACGTTGAGATGCCGATAATGGATGGCTATAGCGCCGTAGCCCATATGCGTAAAAAGGGACAAACCCAGCCTATTATTGCGCTCACCGCCCACGCCATGAAAGGCGCCGAAGAGAAATGCCTGGCCGCCGGATTTAGTGGTTATATGACCAAGCCGATCAATATAGACCACCTGTTTAACCAATTGGCCAAACTAATCAAAGGTCGTCCGGTCGACGACGTCCCTCAACAAACTCAAGTCAAGCAAAGCAACACCTCTGCACTCGTATCCACCCTGTCTGGTAACACAAAGCTTCACAGCATCATTGACCGATTTATCGACAAGCTCATACAAAAACTGGAGCACATGCAAAAACAGCTACTACAGGATAACTACCAAGCCCTTGCGGATGCAGCTCACTGGCTTAAAGGCTCTGGTGGCTCGGTAGGCTTCGGCGTCTTCACAACCCCCGCCGACAAGCTGGAGCAAGCAGCCAAATCCCAGCAGTCACAGCAATGTCATGAACAGCTCAAGGTCATTATTGAGTTAAGCGAGCGCGTAAAGATGGGCCGTGTACAACCTACTCATCAGCCAGCAGCAGAATCCCCAGGCATGAGTGATGCGCTTGATCAAACGGATAACGACTCTTCTTCAGTGAAATCGATACTGGAACATCCTGCGGCTCAAAAATTCCACCCACTCCCTGATAGGGTTCAATCTCGACTTGCGACTCGAGGCGAGAAATTCATCCAAATCATTAACCGCTTTAAACAACGCCTTGATGAACAACTACCAACTATCAGCCAGGCACTGGAGAACGGCCAATACGAGCAAATCTATCAATTCGCCCATTGGCTTAAAGGCTCCGGGGGCAGTGTTGGCTTTGATTGTTTCACCGAACCGGCCTACGATTTAGAACAGGCAGCTCAGCAATTTGACCTGAATAGCTGCAGAGCGATAGTTGCGCTGGTAGAAGCGCTTAACCAGCGTATCACCCTTGCTGACATCAGCACGACGCTCCACTAACCTGGGAAACGCATTATGACTCTTTCAAGCGCACCATCATCTCAGGTAAACGAGGTCAAGGAGCACTACAATAAGCTCAAGGATGCTCTGATCATGATGGTCGATGACGAACCTATCATGATGGATCTAGTGCAAACCTTTCTTGAATCCGAAGGTTACAAACACTTTGTCAACCTGGAGGATTCCACTCAGGCTGTATCCGAAGTTTTACAGCAACGTCCGGATGTACTGTTGCTTGACCTCAACATGCCCGAAGTTAACGGCTTTGAAATTTTGGCCGAATTACAGCAGGACGATAAACTCAACCACATCCCGGTTATTGTACTCACATCATCTTCAGACTCCGACAGTAAACTCAAAGCCCTCGAACTAGGCGCCACAGACTTTTTGGCCAAACCCGTTGATCCCAGCGAACTGGCTTTACGGCTACGCAACACGCTCACCGTTAAGGCCTATCAGGATCAACTCGCCTATTACGATGCCCTCACCGGTTTACCCAACCGAAAATTATTCTTAGACCGTCTGGAGTGGTCCCTCAGTCGCCAACAACGCGAAGGAGGCTCTGCTGCAATTATTGACATAAGCCTGGATGGCTTTAAGAAGATTAACCAAAGCCTGGGCATTAAATCAGGGGATATTTTACTCAAATGTGTAGCCGATCGTTTGATGGAGCATATCCGTCAAAGTGATGTGGTGAGTAAAATACCGGAGCAGGATCTTTATCGCAGTCTCTCTCGTCTTGCCGGAGATGAGTTTTCCATTCTGCTTACGGATATCGACCGCCCCGACCAGGTAGAAACCATCATCAGACGTCTGGTCAATTTGTTTCAGACGCCGTTTAACATTGCCAACGAGGAAGTATTGATCAGCGCTAGCGTCGGTGTTGCCATTTACCCCGATGATGGCGACACCAGCGATTCACTTGTAAAGCGTGCTGGCGTGGCATCGGCACATGTGAAACAAAATGGCGGCAATGGGTATCACTTCTTCTCGAAAGAATTGGAAGCACGTTCAAAACAGCGCCTAAGTTTGGAAATGGATTTGCGCCAAGCCATCGAGCACCAGGAATTTGCGCTGCATTACCAACCCAAAGTCTGGACCGCCACCCAACAAATCATGGGCATGGAAGCATTACTTCGCTGGCAACATCCCAAGAAAGGTATGATTTCGCCTGCGGAGTTTATTCCTCTGGCGGAGGAGCTTGGCTTACTGCCCAGCATTGGTCGCTGGGTAATTATCGAGGGTTGTCGGCAACTAGCCCGCTGGCAACAACAGGGACTGCCACCACTCAAATTGTCGATTAATGTTTCGCCACAACAACTTAAGGATAAAAGCATTATTACCCTGCTGGGCAAAGCGATAGAAAAATTCTCCCTCTCTCCCTCCCAGCTGGTGATTGAAATCACTGAAAGCCTGGCCATGGAAGACTCGACAGCCAATGTCGAACTCTTGCACGCCATCAAGGCACTCGGTGTTGACCTTTCGATCGACGATTTTGGTACCGGCTACTCATCACTCAGCTATCTTAAACATCTGCCGTTTGACGAGTTAAAAATAGACCGCTCTTTCTTGATAAATATTCCAAATGATCGCGATGAGGTAGCGATTGTGAAAGCCATTATCGCTATGGCACAGAGCCTGGATTTACGGGTTGTTGCAGAAGGCGTGGAGGAAGCCCCACAACTGGAATTTCTCAATAAACTCCAGTGCGAGGTCATTCAGGGGTTTTATTTCAGCAAACCCTTACCAAGCAAGGCGTTTGCTGAATTCGTGCTTTCACACAAGCAATAGAGATTTAGTTACTTCAGCCAGAGGCAATCGCCACTGGCTTTTTGGATCTCTTCCAGTTTACGCGAATGCAATTCCATTTCTTCAGCACTCGGCTGAATCACGGCCAATGCGGGGCGATTGGCATCCAAACGACGAATAGCGGTGACATCGGCACCCTGGGATTCTGTTGATTCAGACTGATCCTGGCCTAACATCAAATCGGTTTGGCCACCGGTCATCATCAAATAAACATCGGCGAGAATCTCGGCATCAAGCAAAGCGCCGTGCAGGTCACGCTGCGAGTTGTCGACCATATAGCGCTTACAGAGCGCATCCAGGTTGTTTTTCGCTCCCGGATGCTTCTGGCGAGCCATCACCAGGCTATCAACCACAGAACAGTGATCCGCCATGGACCCGTAACGACCACCATCGAGTCTTAACTCATGATCCAGGAAGCCAATATCGAAAGGCGCGTTATGGATAACCAGCTCCGCCCCCTTCACAAAGGTCATAAACTCATCAACGATTTGACTGAATAGGGGTTTATCAAGCAGAAATTCATTGGTAATACCGTGAACTTCCATCGCCCCTTCATCCACTTCCCGTTGCGGTTGGATATATTGGTGATAGTGACGACCGGTGAGTTTACGATCAACAAGCTCAACACAACCGATTTCAATAATACGGTGGCCCTGACTGGGCTCCAAACCGGTTGTTTCTGTATCTAGAACAATTTGTCTCATTATTTATATGGGTCTTGATATCTATTATTTGTCACTACAGTTCATCAATGCCGCGATTGGCCAGTTGATCTGCGATTTCATTCTCTCGATGGCCGCTATGGCCCTTCACCCAAAACCAGTCGACCTCGTGGCGAGCGACCTGCTCATCCAACATCTGCCAGAGATCGACATTCTTTACGGGTTTCTTAGCTGAAGTTTTCCAGCCGTTACGTTTCCAGCCAGCCAACCACCGGGTGATGCCTTGACGAACATATTGCGAGTCAGTGGTCATCTTCACTTTACAAGGTTGTTTTAATGCGGCAAGCCCCTCAATGGCGGCCTGTAACTCCATGCGGTTATTGGTGGTATCCGCCTCTCCGCCCCAGAGCTCTTTTTCCTGTGTGCCATAGCGTAACAGTGCGCCCCACCCCCCTGGGCCTGGATTACCGCGGCAGGCGCCATCGGTAAAGATTTCTACAAACTTCAAACTTTCCTCACTGCCTCTTTTATAGTCAACCTTATTGTGGCCTTACTTATCTTGCCCCTTTCTGTTGAGGGGCTGCTGTCGAACAGGTTCCGGTAACCGCGATGTGGGCTTACCAATCACCAGGCCCGCCATAGGATTAAATCTGTCCCACTTGGGTTTGATGGGGATCATAGCGGATACTTCCTTGCGCGCAACAATGACATAGAATCCACCAAAAGGCAGCTTTAATTTACGCCCCAGCTTCTCCAATCCCCCCATTTTCTTTAAGGCCCAGGGATGATTGATGGGCGGGCGGTAAAACCCCTGCTGCAAACTGACCGGCTCAAAGTCCAACAATCTCAGCCAATCCAGCACACGTCCTACGCGTAATCGGTGACGGCGCCAGATACACTTACGACTGAATAACTGGGCTATAGACTGACCTAAACCACTTAGGCTTAGGGGATTGAATCCGACGATGACCACATGCCCTCGAGGAATGATAGTTCTCGATACCTCGCGCAAAACCTGATGCGGATTCTCAGAGAACTCGAGCACATGATGAAGCAACGCCACATCCAAACACTGTTCTGCCAAAGGTAGCTGGTCAAACTCAGCCAAGCCTTGTACCTGCTGGCGTTTGGTATTATCACGCAGTGACAGACTGAATTTGTGGTTGATGGTACTGCTGGCAGTTAAATCAGCGAGATCAAATACACTGGCTTCCAGTAAATGGTAACCAAACAAACAGCCCAAGGCTTCATCAATGGCCTGTCGCTCATATTCAAATAACAGCTGCGCCAGCGGTGTATCCGATTCGCCTTCTAACTCTGCCAGGGTTTCTGCCATAGGCAAGACACCAAAACGAGATAACAGCCAGCGCCGCCAGCGCGATATGGGCTTTCCTGATAACGACAACATGGACATTGATTATCTCCCGTGTCAGCCAACTGTTTTAATTTTCTGGGCGATATGGCTTCTGCTCAGTTCGCAAACTCTGTCGAAACCACTGGCAGGTTGAAATCAGCAAGATTATTATGAAGCCATTAGCCCTAAACAACCATAAGAATATGTTATCTGTTTACCCTATCCCAGCTTTTACCGACAACTATATTTGGATCTTTCAGGATCCGGCCACTCATTTAGCCTATGTTGTTGACCCAGGCGAATCCGCACCTGTTTTTGACTACCTCAATCAACAAAACTGGGATTTGGGAGGGATTCTAATTACCCACCATCACTGGGATCATACCGGTGGCATCGAGGATCTACTGGCTAAGTACCCTGTACCCGTCTACGGCCCGGATTCAGCTAATATCTCGCACATTACCCACAAGCTCTATCACGGTGACAGTCTCGCTATAGGTAATCAGCTAACATTCGAGATTCTTGAAATACCGGGCCATACCCTGGATCACATCGCCTATTTTCTAAACAGTGAAGACCCTCTGGTGTTCTGTGGCGACACCCTGTTTGCTGGCGGTTGCGGCCGAATCTTTGAAGGCACTCCAGCACAAATGCACGCATCATTAAGTGCTCTGGCACAACTCCCCAAGGATACCCGTGTCTGCTGTACCCATGAGTACACCCTCGGCAACCTCAACTTTGCCAAAACCGTGGAACCCACCAATGCCGACCTGCTCGAACGAATTGCTGTAGATTCCAAAACCCGGGAGGCGAATAGCCCCACCTTGCCATCGACACTGGCACTGGAACTGGAAACCAACCCTTTTCTCAGAACCAAAGCCCAAAGCGTCATACAGGCCGCAGAAACCTTTTTGGGGTCTCCCTGCAACAGCGATGTAGAAGTCTTGGCGGCTATCCGTCAATGGAAGGATAACTTTTAACGACAAATAAGGGATTTTCGCGGCATCTTCGCACCTTTTCTGATCATTTATTGACCAAAACCTAGGCTTTCAGCTAGAATGCCGCCTTTTATTTAGCGCAACGATTTACGATGTTTAGCAAAAAGAATAAAAATTCCATGGGATTACTGAAACAACACGCCCGCCAGTTCAGTCTGATAGTAACTTCAGCACTGTTTATCAGCGGTTGTAGCCAGCTGCCACATCAGCAAGCCATGCAACAACAAGCTGCTGCTGAAGCCGCCGCCAAGGCCAAAGAAGCGCAAGAGCTCGCAGAAGCAGACGCTATCTGCCATACCGATACCGACACGATTAATCAGTTTGCTGTTGCTGATTATGACAATGTGTGGGACCGGATACGCGAAGGCTTTGCCCTGGACCACACCAGCAATACCCGTATCGACAAGCACCGTAAGTGGTATGCCAGCCACCCGCGCTATATGACCCGCGTCTCCGAACGCGCCAAACGTTATATGCACCATATTGTCGGTGAGCTCGAAGCACGTGACCTACCGATGGAATTGGCACTGCTTCCTATCGTAGAAAGCGCCTTTGACCCCTTTGCCTATTCCCATGGCCGCGCCTCCGGCATGTGGCAGTTTATCCCAGGCACTGGCCGCATGTACGGTCTGAAGCAAAACTGGTGGTATGACGGTCGTCGCGATGTCGTCGCATCTACCGATGCCGCCCTGCGTTACCTGAGCTACTTAAACAAACGCTTTAAAGGCGATTGGATGCATGCTCTGGCGGCCTATAACACCGGTGAAGGCAATGTATCCAAAGCTATACGTCGTAATAAACGTGCAGGCAAACCTACTGATTTCTGGTCATTGAAATTGCCCCGTGAGACTCGCGCTTATGTACCGCAGCTGATTGCTCTGGCGCAGCTGGTAAAGGAGCCTGAGGCCTACAAGTTAACCCTGCCCGTTATCCCTAATGAGCCCTACTTCGCCCAGATTGATATCAAATCCCAAATCGATCTTGCTCAAGCTGCATCGCTGGCAGATATGGATATCGATGATTTATACCTGCTAAATGCAGGCTTTAACCGCTGGGCTACTGATCCCAAAGGCCCTCATCGCCTGTTAATCCCTGTAGACAAAGCCGACGAGTTTGCTGCAAAACTGGCCAGCCTTGGCAAACAGGACCGTGTGGCCTGGGAGCGTTATCGGGTTAAGTCCGGTGATTCCCTGCTGAAAATCGCCAAGCATTTCAACACCACCGTTGCCAGCTTGAAAGATGCCAACAACCTGCGCAGCAATATGATTCGCCAGAATCAAATGCTGTTAATCCCTGTGGCCGCCAAACCCGCCAAACATTACGCCTATAGCGAGCAACAGCGCATAGAGCGCAAGCAAAACTACTCGCGTGGTAAATCCGGCACTGCGAAAACCACTTACCGTGTTAAGGCTGGCGATAGTTTCTGGAAAATCGCTAAAGCCTACCAGGTTAAGGTCAGTGATCTGGCTCGCTGGAACGGCATGGCACCAAAAGACCCTTTAAAACAGGGTCAAAAATTGGTGATCTGGGCTAAGAATGATCGCATTAATATGGTACGCAGTAACCATCGCAAAGGTAACCAAGTGATCCGCAAAGTCGCCTACCAGGTACGCAATGGTGACTCTTTAGCGCGCATCGCCGGCAAGTTTAATTTATCAGTAAATGATATTTTGCGTTGGAACCCGATCAAGAAAAATAACTATATCCATCCAGGCCAATCGCTGACCCTGTTTGTGGATGTAACAAGAACAAACTAAGACACCTGAATATCTTTCGAGAGATTAAGATTGAACCTAAAGCGTATTTAACTAAATCGTGGCGATTGCGACGCCTTATTGCTTTCCTGGACACGCTTTTCGGCATCCATGCCCGCTCTGCGTCGGCGTCCTGCCTCCGAAGGTCCAGAAAAGCAATAAGGCATCACAATCTTAAGACCACTTTCAGAGATTCATTCAAAGGTAATTTTTTACTTTCTTTTTTCCGCGAGCATTTGCAAACTCATTTGCGTCTGCATCACAAAATGTCTAAAGCTCTGGAAGTGCTCTTTCTGTAACACCCCGCCCAACTTCCAGCGATCTGCATAGAAAAGCGCCACATCTCTGCCACCCAGTCGAATAGGCGCGATAAAAGACTGGTACTTACCCAACACGTGAATTATCTCTGGCGAATAAAGGTGTTTTTGCGCTTTTTGAAGCTTGCTATCAAACCAGATAGGCTCTGCAACCTTACGCACATAAGTAAAAATGTTGTCCTGATTTTTATCGAGCGGGAAAGCAAAGTTCTTACGCCAACCCTCAGTGCCCTCCCCCAGCACATACTTGGCAACCGCATGATCATCCTGAATAAAAGCCAACGCTACCCGCTCCAGACCGATACCCCGGTGCATGCCTTCGAGCACCATTTGGAAAATGGTGTTTACATCAAGGTTCTCTGATAAGGCGTTTGAGAGCTCGCGCAATATATTCAGCTGTAGCTCATGATCGGCCTGCATAGGCTCTGGGGCATCTTGCTCACTATCAGGCGCGATAGAGCGGCTACTGGGGATCAGATGGCAAACCCTGGCGGCACCGTAGGTTAGCGCAACAGAAGCCGCCTCATCGGCATTTTCGACTACCATTTTGCGAGCTTCAGTCAGATCCAGGCCAGTAAACGCCATCACCTTTTTCAAAACCTCACCCACCTCAAGGGAATCCCAACCTTTTACAGCAGCACGGCTTAATTCTTCACCAATGCGTACTGCAATGACCTTGGGTGATGGTTTTTGGGGCGGGTAAAGGGCCTGTTCAAGGGTTTCTCCAAGGTTCCAGTTTTTCGCCAGAGCTCGGGTAATGGCCTTAAAGCTTGTGCCTGTAACCTGCTCCATAGCGTCTTTTTCAGGTAATCTTCCCTCAGTTAACAACTCATCGAGCTTATCAACCTCTTTGCCGCCACTGGCCCAGAAAGACATTGCACCCAGATGGAAGAGCAGCGCGGCAATAAAGACTTCTTCCTGTACCTCTTCATTGGTGCGACGTACCAGGTTACGAGCCTGCACAGCGGCATGAAAACCTTGTGCCATCTGCTCTAAAAGACGCTCTCTGGGTTGTTTACCCAGTAAAGAGTCAATCATCATCACCGAGATACAGATAGCCCTGACGCCACTAAAGCCAATTAATACAATGGCACGACTGATGGTATTTATAGGATAGCTCGAAGGGTTGTATTGCACGCTATTGGCAATACGCAGCACCTGTGACGTCAGGTTGGCATCCTTAAGGACGACTTCGGCCAGCTGGTTAACTTCCGCCTCATCGCTGCCGGTCAATTCATTTAATTCTTTGACGATGGTCGAGAGTACGGGCATATCCTTTTTACCCAGTTTCTCAACCCACGCTTCCAATCCAGTCAATGCCATACTTTCTATGCCGAACTCATTCGCTAAGTGTTTGTTTTTCTTTATTTTAGACTACTCTCAATAAGTAGCTCAGGCAATCCGCAGATACCTGACACAAGGCTAAAAAATAGGTACTCTTAGCCTGACCGATGAGCCAACTAATTGCTCATCCTGTTGTCAAAATCCTCGAAGAAATATCCAGTAGACAACATAACCAACAATAACGATAAGGTTTCCAGGAAGGTTCATGCGAGTAGCATTTAACAGATTCAGGCTAGCAGGCCACCCTCTTTGTTCATTTTGTGACCAGCAAGCACAATTTCTGCATCTTCTCCTTATCGGCTTAAGCGCTTTTATCACTATTGCGTTCTGCTCACTTTCAATGGCCAGTGAGATTTCAGATGGTAATCCAGTCACCATAAGCCACGCTATGGCCATGCACGGTGACCCCAAGTATCCGGCAGATTTTAAGCGTTTTGAATACACATCCTCCAGAGCACTTAAAGGCGGAGAATTAAAGCTGCACAGCCTCGGCACATTTGACAGTTTCAATGGCTTTATCCCAAAGGGTAACTCGGCAGACCACCTGGGACTTATTTACGATACCTTGATGACCGGCTCCGCTGATGAGGCCTTTAGCATCTACGGCCTGGTAGCCAACAAAATTGAATACCCTGAAGATCGCAGTTGGGTCATTTTTCATATTAACCCTGCTGCTAGCTTTCATGATGGTCACAGCATTGACGCTAACGATGTCGTTTTTACCTTCAATACCTTGATGGAAAAAGGCAGCCCACAATACCGTTTTTACTACCAGGATGTTGAAGATGTTGTGGCTTTGGATACATTACGCGTGAAATTCTCATTCAAGCCTGGAGCCAGTAAAGAGATGCCGCTGACGGTAAGTCAGCTTCCGGTATTACCGCAACATTATTGGCAGGATAAGGATTTCTCTTCCGCCAATTTACAAAAGCCCCTGGGTAGTGGCCCTTATAAAATAGGCAAGTTTGAAGCCGGGCGCACAATCACCTACGACAGAGTTAAAAATTATTGGGGCGCCAAGCTCCCTACTCGTCGAGGTCTCTACAATTACGATAAGATCAGCCACGACTATTTTCGAGATTTCACCATCGCGATGGAAGCCCTGAAGGCCGGAGTCGTCGATATTCGTGTTGAGCGTGTCTCTAAACTTTGGGCCACAGGCTATACCGGCCGCGCAATTGAAGAAGGTCGATTGATAACAGAAGAAATCGATCACGAGAACCCTACAGGCATGCAGGCGTTCTTATTCAACCTGCGAAAGTCATTGTTTGAAGATCGCACACTTCGTCAAGCGATAGGCCTTGCCTTTGATTTTGAGTGGACAAACGACAACCTCTTTTACGGGGCCTACAAACGCACTCAGAGCTTCTATTCAAACTCAGAGCTTGCCTCTTCAGGCTTACCCACTGAAGCAGAACTTGCCCTGTTGAACCCATTTAAAGATCAACTGCCTAAAGAAGTCTTCGAGCAGGTATATCGTGCCCCAGTCTCTGGCGAACTCCCCAACAACCGAATCAATCTACGTAAAGCCAAAAAGCTCCTTGATAATGCCGGTTATCGAGTCGAAGACAACCAACTACTCACACCAGAAAACAAGCCCGTTAATTTTGAAGTGTTAATGTATGACCCGGGTTTTAAACGCGTGGTCAACCCGTTTATTCGCGGCCTGAAAAAGCTTGGTATCAACGCCAAGATTCGCATGGTGGACACCTCTCAATACATCAATCGTATACGAGAATTCAAATTCGATATGATTGTGTACTCCATCGGGCAATCTCTCAGCCCTGGTACTGAACAGGTCAGTTTCTGGCATTCGAGTAGCGCCAACGCGCCAGGCAGTCGTAACCTAATGGGAATCAACAACCCGGTTATCGACAGCCTGGTTGAGCAACTGATAAAAGCAGAGACTCGTGAAAGTTTAATCACCCATACTCACGCTCTTGATCGCGTACTACTGCAAAACCATTACGTCATCCCGCACTGGCATATTAATCACCACCGCCTGGCTTACTGGGATAAATTTGATCGTCCCAGCATAACCCCTCGCTACGACATTGGCTTTGAAACCGGCCTAATGAGCTGGTGGATCAATCCGCGTAAGGTCAAGGGTATCAACCGCAGTCAGGCCCAAGCAGAAGCCGAAAGTAATGAGATGGCCACGGAGGCAGTAGAACAGTAATGGGAACTTATATTTTACGCCGCCTGTTGTTGATGATCCCTACCCTGTTGGGAATTTTGATCGTCAACTTTCTGATAGTTCAAGCGGCCCCTGGCGGCCCTGTTGAGCAAATGATCTTCCAGCTCGAAGGCCATGAGGGTGGCGGCGCAACGGCGCGCTTTACCGGAGGCGGAACCGACGTTAAAGCCGCAGCAGTGGGTAATGGGGATAGCGCCTACCGCGGCAGCGTTGGCCTGGATCCCAATGTCATTGCTGAAATTGAAAAAATGTATGGCTTTGACAAACCTCCCCATGAACGTTTTTTCAAAATGCTGACCGATTATATGCAATTCGATTTCGGCGATAGCTTTTTTCGGGATGCCAGCGTTATTGAGCTCATCAAGGAAAAGATGCCCGTATCCATCTCACTGGGTTTATGGAGTACGCTGCTGGTTTATATGATATCCATACCACTGGGTATCAAAAAAGCGGTACATCACGGCGACGCCTTTGATATTTGGAGCAGCGCGGCCATTATTATTGGCTATGCGATTCCTGGCTTCTTGTTTGCAATTTTATTGATCGTCGTCTTTGCCGGCGGTAGCTACCTCGAATGGTTCCCGCTTCGAGGGTTAACCTCGCCAAATTTTGATGAACTCAGCTTAGTCGGCAAGATTAAGGATTACTTCTGGCACCTTGCCCTGCCATTACTGGCTTACACTATTGGTGGCTTTGCTACCTTAACTATGCTGACCAAAAACTCATTTCTCGATGAGATCAACAAGCAGTATGTACAAACTGCTCGCGCCAAGGGACTTGATGAGCAAAAAGTGCTCTATGGGCATGTATTCCGTAACGCCATGCTGATCATTATCTCTGGCTTCCCTGCTGCCTTTATCAGTATTTTCTTTACTGGTTCCATGCTGATCGAAGTAATTTTCTCTCTCGATGGTATTGGCCTGCTAGGCTTTGAATCCGTAATGAACCGTGATTACCCCGTTATCTTCGGCACGCTGTTTATCTTTACCCTGATCGGTCTGTTTGTGAAATTATTATCTGACCTTGTTTATGTCTGGGTTGATCCACGCATCCACTTTGAAAGTCAGGAGGCTTAGAGATGTTTAATGTGAGCAAGCTAAGCCCCATCAATCAGCGCCGCTATCACACGTTTTTTGCCAACAAACGTGCAAAATACAGCCTGATTATTTTCTCTGCCCTGTTTTTAATAACCCTGTTTGCCGAGCTGATCGCCAATGATAAGCCTTTGCTGGTAAATTATGATGGCGGCCTCTACAGCCCAGCCCTGATCAGCTATCCAGAGACAACCTTTGGCGGTGATTTTGATACCGAAGCCGATTATCGCGACCCCTATGTCGTCGACCTAATTGAAGGCAACGGCTGGATGATTTGGCCACTGATTCCCTACAGCTATTACACCCATATCGGCAACCTACCACAGCCTGCGCCCTCGCCACCCACAGCACAAAACTGGCTCGGCACTGACGACCAGGCTCGGGATGTAGTCGCACGAGTGATTTACGGCTTCCGCATTTCGATTCTGTTTGCCCTGGTACTGACACTAGGCAGCAGTATCGTTGGTGTACTGGTCGGCGCGCTGCAGGGTTACTACGGCGGCAAAGTCGATTTGATTGGACAGCGCTTTTTAGAGATTTGGGGCGGCCTGCCAGTGCTCTTCCTGCTGATCATTATGTCCAGCATTGTTGACCCTAACTTCTGGTGGCTATTAGGTATTATGCTGCTGTTTAGCTGGACCGCCCTGGTCGATGTGGTACGCGCTGAATTCCTGCGTGGCCGCAACCTCGATTATGTGCGAGCGGCTAAAGCCCTTGGGGTCAATAACCCCACGATTATGCAGCGCCATATTTTACCTAACGCCATGGTCGCCACTGTTACCCTGATGCCGTTTATTTTGACCGGAGCGGTAACCACACTCACCTCATTGGACTTTTTAGGCTTCGGTCTACCTCCAGGCTCCGCCTCGCTAGGTGAGCTGGTGCATCAAGGCAAAACCAATCTCCACGCTCCGTGGCTGGCGATGACCGCGTTTGTGGTGCTGTCTTTTATGCTGACACTGCTGGTGTTTATTGGCGAAGGGGTGCGTGATGCCCTCGACCCTCGACTTGTGACGCAAGGATAAGGATTGATGACAAATAACGCACCACAAGCAACTCCCCTATTGCGCGTCGAAAACCTACAAGTGGCCTTTCATCAAGGCCAGACTAGCGTAACACCAGTCAGCGATGTATCACTGGAGATCCATAGCGGTGAAACTCTGGCCTTAGTTGGTGAATCCGGCTCCGGGAAATCACTAACAGCGCACGCCATTATGCGCCTTCTTCCCTACCCTGCCGCTCATCACCCGAGTGGATCTATCAAACTCGACGAGCAGGAGCTTATCGATCTACCGCTCAATAAGATGCGGTCGATTCGCGGACGTCGTATCGGCATGATTTTTCAGGAACCCATGACGGCGCTCAACCCACTGCATAACGTTGAAAAACAGATCAGTGAAGTCATTAAACTGCATCAAAACAATTCCCGTAATGGCCTTAGGGAAAAGGTTTTAGCGCTGCTAGAAAAAGTTAAAATCCCCAACGCAGAAGATAAGCTCAAAGCCTATCCCCATGAGCTATCTGGAGGTCAACGCCAACGGGTAATGATTGCCATGGCGCTGGCCAACAATCCAGAGCTTTTAATTGCCGACGAACCGACAACCGCACTGGATGTTACTGTACAGCGGGAAATTCTCGACCTGCTGCAGGAACTACAGGCCACAGACAATATGGCGATGCTGTTGATTACCCATGATTTGGGCGTTGTTCGCCATGTCGCCCACCGAGTTGCCGTAATGCACCAAGGTAAATTGGTAGAAACGGCGGAAACCGCAACACTCTTTAGCCAACCGCAGCACCCATACACACAGGAACTGTTAAACAGTGATCCAACAGGAACCCCTGTAACACTTCCTGAGGAGCCTGAAAGGCTACTGCACACAAAAGACCTTTGCGTTTCATTCCCACTACATAAACCACTATTTAAAAAACCAAGTCGTTTTTTACATGCGGTAAAGCAGGCTAATATCCACCTGGATAAAGGCAGCACACTTGGCATTGTTGGCGAAAGTGGCTCAGGTAAATCAACCCTGGCCATGGCCATCCTGCGGCTGCTGGAATCCAGCGGCGATATTCACTACCGGGAATACACACTGAACGCGCTAACAGAGAAACAATTACGTCCATTGCGCAGCAAAATTCAGGTCGTATTTCAGGATCCCTTTGCCAGCCTAAGCCCGCGTATGACGGTAAGCGAGATTGTCGCTGAAGGATTAGTCGTACACAGCCAGGATAGCAAGGAAGAGATCGATCGTAAGGTCGTTGAGGTACTGGCGGAAGTGGGTATTTCTGCCGATATGCGCCACCGCTACCCCCATGAATTCTCCGGCGGCCAGCGCCAACGCATCGCCATTGCCCGCGCACTTATTCTTAATCCGGAAATTATCATTCTCGATGAACCTACATCGGCACTTGACCGAGCAGTTCAAGTGCAAGTAGTCGACTTACTGCGCTCGTTACAAGAAAAGCATCAGTTAAGTTATATCTTTATCAGTCACGACTTAAAAGTGGTTAAAGCCCTGAGTCATCAGGTGATAGTGATGCGTAATGGGGAGATTGTAGAAACAGGTAATGCCAGCAAGGTCCTGGTTGAACCGGAACAGGAATATACCCAAGTACTGCTAGAAGCCAGCTTTGCGTAATATCGAGGCTAGCACTTAGGAAGGAGACGGTCGGGGAAGCTTCTCGTAGCAATCAGCCCATTGCTTAAGCGGCAGGAAAAAGTCAGAGTAGTCGCGGAGGTTGTCTGAGCGCTTTTAGCGAGTTTACGTAGCGCTGACTTTTTCCGGCCGCTTATGGGCGCGAAGAGAAGTTTCCCCGGCCGTCTCCGGATTTATATAACCTATCTATAGGCCTCAAACACAAAAAAGCCGAGACAGTTACCTGACTCGGCTTTTTTACAGCTTTCAATCAATGACTAGTAGCGATCAACATGCGCATTCTGCTGAACCATTGCCTGATAAGACTGGTAATCATCAGCACCTAACTGCTGCGCCAAACGACTACTGATAGAACGCTGCTGAGAAGCGTCCTGCTCTTCAAGCTTACCCGCAGCTACAGCCGTCAGACTTACCACCACATAATCACCGCCAGCCAGCTGAACACCATCAACAACTGGATCAGCTTGTGGTTTTTCCAAACCAAATACAAACTGATTGAGGGCGCGATCAACTTCCGGATCAAAACGTTTACCCGCAAGCTTTACCTGCCACTCATACCCATTGGCCAGTGCCAGCGATTCAACGCTTTCACCTGCGGCAACTTTGGTTTTCAGGTCGCCCGCTTTAGCTTTCAGGGCCTCTGCTGTCAGCTTGGCAGTTACATCAGCAACCACCTGCTCTTTAACCTCTTCCAGGGTTTGCTGACGGCTTGGCTCATGCTTGTTTACACGCACAACGACCAGGCTGTCTTCAGCCAATTCCAGCACTTCACTGGTATTGCCTTCAACCAACACTTCATCACTGAAAACAGCAGCCAGTACGCGATTATCACGCAGCACACCTTCGCCACCACTGCGAGTCAGAGGATCAGAGGTTTCAACCACAAGACCCAGTTCAGCCGCAGCATCTTCCAGATTGTCAGCGTTGTAGGTCAGATCTGGTAAAGCATCCAACACTTCTACAAAGCGCTCTTCTGCACTTGCGCGCTGCAGTGTATCTTCAATGCGATCGCGCTCCTGCAAGAAGCTGGGTGGCTCTGCAGCCTTTAACGACATCAGTTTGATCAGATGAACACCTGCATCGGTTTCAACCGGCTCAGATACCTGCTCTACAGCCAAAGCAGCCAGAGCGGTTTCGAATGCCTCAGGGAAAATATCACCACTGGTGAAACCTAAATTGCCACCTGAGTTTTTGGTACCAATATCATCAGAATAGGTTTTGGCCAACTCAGCAAAATCCTCTCCAGCGGCAATTTTTTCTTGTACTTCCTGCAATCGTGCCTCGTGAGAACCATCCTCTTGCGGCTCAATAAGAATATGAGCAGCCTGACGGCTGGTACCTTTAAAATCGGCGAAGTCCTGCTCGTACTGAGCCATCAACTCATCTTCAGACACCTCGATGTCATCCATCAAACCATCAATGGAGGCATGAATATAGTCAACGGTTACCTGCTCGCGGCTCATATAGCGAGGCTTATTCTCTTCGTAATAAGCATTAACCGCTTCATCATCTGCTGTAACGCTGTCAGCAACCGAGGCTGCGGGAATGGTCAAGTAGTAGTAATCACGGGTCTGCTGAGTCAGCGCCGTTACCTGATCCATTTCAGCCGGGGTTACAAAACCACTATTCACAAAACCGGCAGTCAGCTGGTTACCCAACAGATCTTTAGTCAGCTGCAGTTTATAGCCTGCAGGGGTATAACCCATATTACGCAGTAACATGGTGTACTGCTGAGGGCTAAACTTGCCATCCTGTTGGAATTGAGGAGCAGAGGTAATCAGCTCATCCAGAGTGGTTTCAGCCACGGCCATACCGCCGTCCTGAGCCTGCTGATAAATCAACTCACGCAGAATCAGATCGTTGAGTACCGGCTCGCGTAGACGCTCATCACTGATAAAGTCAGCTGGCAGCTGCTCGCCAAAACGCTGCAACATTTGCTGACGACGCATTTGAATGCCACGACGCACCTCGATATCGGCAATGGTTTCACCATTAACCTCAGCGGCCTTGCCAGCAGTACTGGTGCCAGAGAAAAGTGCTTCGGCGCCAGTCAGCGCGAAGATCACTACGATTAAACCGATCAGAATGTAGGCTACAGTTCCTTTCAGGTTATCCCGAAATGTTTGCAGCATAGTTAACCCCAATTATTGTTGTAATGAGCTGTTAATTTGGCGTATTCCATTTGCCCAAATGGGTACGCAATTAACAAAAAAGGCGCATCGAATACAATGCGCCTTTTTTGATGTTCGGTAAAGCCAGTTACATCATCATGTACGGCAGATAGTTACAACAAGTGACCAAACTGCCGCCCACAAATTAGTTAACTGCGTCTTTCAGTGCTTTACCCGCTTTGAAGCTTGGAATCTTCGCAGCAGCGATCTCGATTGGCTCACCGGTTTGTGGGTTACGGCCGGTACGAGCAGCACGATCTTTAACAGCGAAAGTACCGAAGCCTACCAGTACAACCTGGTCACCTTCTTTCAGAGCGCTGGTTACGGTTTCAACAACAGCGTCAACAGCACGGCCAGCAGCAGCTTTTGGAATGTCTGCAGATGCTGCAACAGCTTCGATCAGTTCAGATTTATTCACACTAAACCCCTTTTATTTTTGGTTTAAGACTAAAAACAAGTTATTTGTTCATAAAGGGGCAATCCCCAAACTTTGCCTTGTCCCATTTCCTCACACTTAGGTACGCCTGTAGAGGGCGGTAGAGCGAGGTTTTGGCAAGAAAAGCGATTTATACCAACTGCCTCAGGGGCGGTCAAGGTATGCTTTTGATAAAGTTTGTAGAAATTCACCCCAATGTGCCACACTGCTCGCAAAGCGATCAATACGGCCAAAATTGACGCCGCCAGAGCCCCTCTCTGGCGGCTTGTAGCACGTCACTAGCCCACTTTTATATTTCAGCGCTAGTGGGTGCTAATGCGGTTTGCGGCGTCAGCCCCCTTTTGCTTGGCTTCATCCTCCAACGCCTGAAACTCCTCATCACTGAGAGGTTTTGGCATGTGCTGAAGTGCGATTTCGAGGACCTCATCAATCCATTTTACCGGTTTGATCACTAGATCCTCTTTAATATTATCCGGAATTTCTTTCAGATCACGTTCATTATCAGCAGGGATCACTACCGTTTTAATGCCACCACGGTGCGCGGCCAACAGTTTTTCTTTCAGCCCACCAATACGTAGCACTTCACCACGTAAGGTAATCTCACCGGTCATAGCCACATCAGCACGCACAGGGATATCCGTAAGAACGGAGGTCAAAGCGGTACACATGGCAATACCCGCACTTGGGCCGTCTTTCGGTGTCGCACCTTCAGGTACATGGATATGAATATCACGCTGCTCGTGGAAGTCCGGTGCAATACCCAACACCTGAGAACGGGAACGAACAACCGTCAGAGCCGCCTGAATGGATTCCTGCATCACATCACCCAGAGAGCCGGTTTTCACCATACGCCCTTTACCTTTAACGGCAGAGGATTCGATGGTCAGCAGTTCACCACCTACTTGCGTCCAGGCAAGGCCGGTTACCTGACCAACCTGATTCTCTTCTTCAGCCACACCGTAGTCGAACTTGCGAACACCCAGGTAGCCTTCGAGCATATCGGCAGTCACAACCGCTTCAGAGAGTTTCTTCTCTTTCACATGCTCTGTGACGACCTTACGGCACAGTTTGGCCACTTCACGGTCCAGACCACGCACACCTGCCTCGCGGGTGTAATAACGAACCACATCACGCAGCGCCGCTTCTTCCACTTCCAGCTCATTGGCTTTCAGGCCATTGGCTTTCTTCTGTTTCGGTACCAGGTAACGCTGGGCGATATTAACCTTTTCATCCTCGGTATAACCGGGGATGCGAATAACTTCCATACGATCCAGCAGCGGGCCCGGGATATTCATGGAGTTGGAGGTACAGACAAACATTACGTCACTGAGGTCGTAATCCACTTCCAGGTAGTGATCGTTAAACTTGTTGTTCTGAGCAGGATCCAGCACTTCCAGCAAGGCCGAAGCCGGGTCACCGCGGTTATCCATACCCATTTTGTCGATTTCATCGAGCAGGAACAGCGGGTTTTTTACACCGCTTTTCGACATCTTTTGAATCAGCTTGCCAGGCATAGAACCAATATAGGTACGACGGTGACCGCGAATTTCTGCTTCATCACGTACACCGCCCAGCGCCATACGCACAAATTCACGATTGGTTGCACGGGCAATGGATTCACCCAAGGAGGTTTTACCCACCCCAGGAGGGCCCACTAAACAAAGCACAGGACCTTTGAGTTTCTTAACACGTTTCTGTACCGCCAGGTACTCAAGGATACGCTCTTTAACCTCTTCCAAACCGTAGTGGTCGCGCTCCAGGATTTTCTCAGCACGGGCTAAATCGTGACGCACTTTACTGCGCTTGGACCAGGGTACTTCCACCATCCAATCGATATAGGAGCGAACAACTGACGCTTCCGCCGACATAGGCGACATCATTTTTAGCTTGGCCAATTCAGCACGAGCCTTTTTCTCGGCCTCTTCCGGCATACCGGCATTAACAATCTTCTGCTCGAGCTCTTCCATCTCATTGGGCTCATCACCCATTTCACCCAGCTCTTTCTGAATGGCTTTCATTTGCTCATTCAGGTAATACTCGCGCTGGCTCTTTTCCATTTGTTTTTTAACACGGCCACGGATGCGTTTTTCCACCTGGAACAGGTCGATTTCCGCCTCCATCAAGCCCAACAGATGCTCAAGACGCTCACGAACATCGGCCATTTCGAGGATATCTTGCTTCTGCCCCAGATCCAGGGACATATGTGCGGCAATAGTGTCCGCCAGGCGGCCCGGCTCATCGATACCAGACAGGCTGGTCATCACCTCGGAAGGCACTTTCTTGCTCAGGTTTACATATTGTTCGAACTGGGACATGGCAGAACGCAACAACACATCGGCCTCGCGCTCGGGCAGCAGCTCTCCTTCCAGCACCTGAATTTCGGCTTTGAAATGAGTTTCTTCGTCATTAACCTCAATGACTCGCGCCCTTTCACCACCTTCAACCAGCACTTTTACGGTGCCATCAGGCAGTTTCAGCAACTGCAGAATGCTGGAGACAGTACCAATGTCATACAGGTCATCTTTGTTAGGCTCGTCGTCAGAGGCATTCTTCTGGGCGACCAGGAGGACTTGTTTATCAGCGGCCATAGCCTGCTCGAGAGCTTCGATCGACTTCTCACGGCCGACAAACAAGGGTATGACCATATGTGGATAGACAACCACATCGCGCAAGGGAAGCAGGGGTAGGATATTAGCGCCTGTATCGGCGGCTTCGTTCTGGTCCATTGTAAGCCTCGTAATGGTTATGCCTGGGCATACTGAAAAGCATAGACACCTAGTCGCAACCAACTAGTAACCACAAAAAAGGTGGGAATTGTCCATGGCAGATGCCCCAATACTTCTAAAGATTGGGGTCTAAGTGGCGGAATTACAAGGTTTTAACCGTTAAAAAATAAAAAAAGGGAGGCTTATAAGCCTCCCTTTGTACACGCTTTGCGCTTATAGCCTAAACCTTAGGCTAAAGGCCAAAATGGCACCCTATTCTTCAGGTGCAGCCTTGGCTTGCTCAGGCGGTTGTTCAGGGGTCTCGTAGACCAGCAGAGGGTCAGATTCCCCCTTAATCACGGCCTCATCAACAACCACTTTGGCAACATTTTCTTCAGATGGGATACGGTACATGGTATCCAGCAGCACAGACTCCATAATGGAGCGCAGACCACGGGCACCGGTCTTACGGTCCATAGCCTTCTGAGCGACAGCTTCCAGAGCATCGGTACGGAAATCTACCTCAACCCCTTCCATCTCAAACAGCTTGCCATATTGCTTGGTGAGTGAGTTCTTTGGCTCGGTCAGAATCTGCACCAAAGCCTCCAGATCAAGCTCTTCCAAGGTGGCAATCACCGGCAGACGGCCGACAAACTCAGGGATCAGGCCGTAACGTACCAGATCCTCAGGCTCCAGCTCGCGGAAAGTCTCACCGACATCCTTGCTATCATCCTTGCTCTTCACTTCAGCACTAAAGCCGATACCGCCCTTCTCGGAGCGATCGCGAATAATCTTGTCGAGGCCTGCAAAGGCACCGCCACAGATAAACAGGATGTTGGAGGTATCAACCTGCAGGAACTCCTGCTGCGGGTGCTTACGGCCACCCTGAGGAGGCACAGAAGCCACGGTACCCTCAATAAGTTTCAGTAATGCCTGCTGTACACCTTCACCAGACACATCACGGGTGATGGATGGGTTATCAGACTTACGGGAAATCTTGTCGATTTCATCGATATAGACGATACCCTGTTGGGCCTTCTCTACATCGTAGTCACACTTCTGCAGCAGCTTCTGGATGATGTTCTCTACATCCTCACCCACATAACCCGCTTCGGTCAGGGTGGTTGCATCAGCAATGGTGAAAGGCACATTCAGCAGGCGAGCCAGAGTCTCTGCCAGCAGAGTCTTACCGCTACCGGTAGGACCAACCATCAGGATATTACTCTTACCCAGCTCGACTTCGTCTTTGTCTTTCTTCTTCTCGCCAACACGAAGACGCTTGTAGTGGTTGTAAACAGCCACAGCCAGGACCTTCTTGGCACGCTTCTGACCAATTACATAGTCATCCAGGATATCTGAGATCTCCTGAGGTGTTGGCAGGCGATCGCTGCTACCTTCGGGCGCCCCTTCTTGGATTTCTTCACGAATAATGTCGTTGCATAAATCGACACATTCGTCACAGATAAATACCGAAGGACCGGCAATCAGCTTGCGCACTTCATGCTGGCTTTTGCCGCAAAAAGAGCAGTACAACAACTTACCGTTGTCGTCCCCGTTATCATTGGTGTGATCGGTCATTAAACCACTCCGTCAAAAATCAGACCTAATATCCTACAAGATGCTAGCTTTTGGGGTATTTTTCAAGTGCTGGCAGGCTAATCCCGCCAACTAAATCTTAACATTGACTGATATACAGCCAATTATTGGAAACCTTGCCAAAACCTGTACAAAAAGCCAGCAATTTAAGCGCCAGATGGGCCGAGAGCCCTAGTCTCCAGCCGAACGATGGCTCAATACGGCGTCAATCAGACCGTATTCCTTCGACTCTTCGGCACTCATAAAGTTGTCTCTTTCTGTATCTTCGGCAATTTTTGCCACATCTTGACCGGTATGGAAGGCCATAATCTCATTCAGGCGCTCACGGGTCTTGAGGATCTCCTGAGCGTGGATATGGATATCGGTCGCCTGTCCCTGCGCACCACCGCTTGGCTGGTGAATCATGGTACGGGCATTGGGTGTGCAATAACGCTTGCCTTTGGCGCCGGCAGTTAGCAGAAAGGCTCCCATGCTACAGGCCTGACCAATGCACATGGTGCTCACATCAGGCTTTATAAACTGCATGGTGTCATAGATAGACATACCGGCGGTAACAGAGCCGCCAGGGGAATTAATGTAAAGATGAATGTCCTTGTCAGGGTTTTCCGCCTCCAGGAACAGCAGCTGTGCTACTACCAGATTGGCCATATGATCTTCTACGGGACCCACCAGGAAAATTACCCGCTCTTTTAAGAGTCGCGAGTAGATGTCGAAAGAACGCTCACCGCGAGCAGTCTGCTCGATAACCATTGGCACCAGGCCGGTGTTGACGATCTCACTTGAGTGGGAGGAAAAATCGATTTTCGCCATGTCGTTGTTATTTCCTTTTTCGACAAAACTAAACCCCAAGGCTTAGCAAAAAATTAGCAATATAAATAATCAAACTGTTAGCCATCAATGACTTTAGCCCGGCAAGAGCCTGACAAGTAACTTTGAGCTTAACCTGAGTAACGGGTGAATGCCAACAGAGAGATGAAAATGAGGGGGAAAATGCCGCGAAACGGACGTTTCGCGGCGAAAGATTGATCAATTATTCTGCTTCTTGAGCAGGCTTGATCACTTCTTCATAGGTGCTGTCTTGCTCAGTAACTTTGGCAGCTTCCAGAACATGATCAACAACCTGATCTTCCAGAACTACAGACTCTACACTGGCCAGCATTTCACGGTTGTTGTAGTAGTAGTTAACAACCTCTTCTGGATCCTGATAGGTAGAAGCCATTTCTTCAACCATACCGCGAACGCGATCAGCATCAACTTTCAGATCAGAGGCTTTAACAATCTCGCCAACAATCAGACCCAGGCTTACGCGACGCTCAGCTTGCTCGGTGAACATTTCATCCGGAAGCAGAGAAGTCATGTCCATACCTTCAGGCATTTGACCACCGAACTGCTGCATCATTTGACCACGTAGAGCTTCAACTTCGCCAGCGATCAAAGCTTTTGGCAGGTCCAGCTCATGGGCGCCAATCAGTGCATCCATAACCTGGTTTTTCAACTTGGATTTAGCGGCGTTTTTCAGCTCGCGCTCCATGTTAGCTTTAACATCTTCACGGAACTTGGCTTCGCCACCGTCTTCTACACCAAACTTGGCGAAGAATTCGTCATTCAGTTCTGGCAGTTTTTGCTCAGAAACGGTGTTAACTTTTACGTTAAACTCTACCGCAGCGCCTTTCAGCTCTTCGGCGTGGTAATCTTCAGGGAAGCTCAGCGCCAGAGTTTTCTCTTCGCCGGCTTTCAGACCAACAATGCCGTCTTCGAAACCAGGAATCATGGAGTTAGAACCCAGCACCAGGTTTTGGCCTTCGGCTTTACCACCGGCAAACTCTTCACCGTCTTTGGTACCAACGTAATCGATGTTTACCTGATTGCCGTCAGCAGCAGCGGCATCAACTTCTTCGTAAGTTGCCTGCTGCTTTTGCAGAGTCTCAACCATGGTATCAACGTCAGCATCGTTCACTTCAGCATTCAGCTTGGTGATTTCGAAACCGGCAAAGTCACCCAGAGAAACTTCTGGATACACTTCGAAGGTTGCAACGAATTCGATGTCTTTACCTTCAGCCATTTCTTTTGGCTCGATAGAAGGCTGGCCAGCTGGCTTAACATCTTCTTTCTGTACCGCTTCGTAGAAAGAGCGGCTCATTACTTCACCCAGCACTTCCTGACGAACACCGGCACCATATTGCTGCTTAACAACCTTTACAGGCACCTTGCCCTTACGGAAGCCGTTCATACGGATGGTTTTAGCAGCCTGCTGAAGACGTTTTTCTACTTCAGTTTCGACTTGCTCAGCGGGAATACCAACCGTCATACGACGCTCTAAACCGGAAGTCGTCTCAATGGAAACCTGCATGATGTTCCTCGTGAATCAGGATAAGGAGCGATTAACGCTCTTGTGTAGATGATTAATGGAAAATGGTGCGGACGGAGAGACTTGAACTCTCACACCATAAGATACTAGAACCTAAATCTAGCGCGTCTACCAATTCCGCCACGTCCGCAAATTCTGTTTCTGGCCAATTCTTATTTTGAGCCCTATATGAGGCTTTGTAAATCAGCCCCTCAAATCACCTAAGCCATTGATTTTAATCGGCATTTTCTGGCTTTTTGAGGCCTCAGCTATATGAGGGGTGCTGATTTTGCCACAGACCCCATAGAGGTTCAACCTTATCGTTCCATTCAATATAGAAATTACAAATAAAAGCCTGGGGTTTGATTATGGTTTGAACGATTTATAGCTGTTCGACCTGAAATCCGAGCGCCCGTAACTGCTTAACCAAGCCATCCTGGCCGATCATATGACCAACACCGACAACCACAAATGCCTCGCGCCCCACTTTCAGTAGCTCAGTTACCGACGCCAGCATACGTCGGTTACGCTCAGCGAAAATAACCTCGTACATCGCCTGAGCCGCATCCGCATCACTAAAAGCACCGATGATCAATTTCTCCAGCTGTACCTTATCACCCTGCTCCCAGGCCTCAGCTATCTGCCGAAGGTAATCACCACCAGACTCATACTCATCCAGCGTCTGCCGCAAAAACAGCACCTGCTCCTGCTGGGATAAGCCGGCAAAAATACTTAACTGGGATTGCAGGGATTCCAACTCCACAATCGGCTTCAAGAAATCTTCACGCTTGGCCAAACCCAGGAAATAACGATCAACGCCATAGGCCTCTGAATAACCAGAAGCTCGCATTTGTATGGCCGTCAACTGTATCGCGGCGAGCCAAGGCTGCAAATGCTGAAAACGCTCGGCGCTAATCCCCTGTCGCTGACAGATATCCTGAAAGCGCAACCAATCATCACCCTCCAACAGCGATGACAGCTTTTCCCCGTTGTTATTGTGCCCATACTTCGACAATAACGCGGACATTTCATCTGACTGAGACGCCAGCAAATCAACTTCCACCACCAGAGATTCCGCATCCTGATAGCGCGACATAACATTGTCAGGCAAGGGATACATACTGCTTTGACCGAAGTGAATCGAGCCAAATAAATAAACACTTCGCTGGTTAGCGCTATCACTAACGCGCCACAACAATGGATCAGCCTGGGTAAAACTTGAGACAATAACGACTGAAGCAACAATCAACCAGTAACCTAAAAACGACCCTGTACCGCGATTCATTTTTCAGCGCCTTGATTATGCTTCAGACTCAGCGCCCAAAGACGCGCTCTGGTCAGAAACTTTAGGTATAGAGATAAGCACAATTGCCGGCTCTTTATCCGACGGATTGACTATTCGAGAGACAAGCCCATTAGGCATCATGACAGCCTGCTCGGCGGTGAGCGTAACATCATTAATGAGCACACCAGCACTCAAGCTCATCAACAAACTGTAAGCACAGGCCTTTTCAAAACGGTATTGAGACTGCGGAGCCAGCGTTAAACGCAGCACAGTAAAATCATCAAAATCGACAATTTCTTCAAGACAGGTATGGGTATCAGTATGTAATTCACGTAGCGGCGCCGCTACAGGTGCCTCTACATCCATAATATCAACTGCGGCCTGTGTATCCCAATGAGTCTGGGTTAACACCTTCTGAGCAAAAGATAAAATCTTGCGTTCATAGACCGGCGTTTGGAACTCAACGGTTCTCACCCCATGCATCAATGAGTGAGGGGTATAGCAAGGCACCTTAACCACATCACCTAAAGACAAGGGTTTAACCGCAACAAAGGCATCCATGGCAGTTCGGGTTTGCTTTTCTTTTTCCAGCAACGCCTGAGGAATATCTTGTAACCAAAGTTTTTGTTGTGACGCTGAAACCGGAGCATTCAACGCAACACCGTCACGTTTACGCAAATCATCAATCAGGTCGTCGATGTCTTTTCGAACTGCCCGATAAGCATTTACTTTATTAAGGTAAGCCTGCTTGAAACTATCCGCCGAATCATACTCGGATCGCTTTGCTTCTTTAAAACCGAAACGTATACCACCCTCAGCACTTGGCCAAGCAGCTTCATCGATGTTGGTTACCACATAAACTTCCTGCTTTTCCTCGTGCAATTCGAAATACAAATCACCATAGATAGGCTCAGGAAGTGGGTCGAGAATTTTGAGTAGATTAATCTGGTGCTGCTGCCCTTGAACCCAGTACTGGGGAGCAACAGCCATCAACCATGGCAGAGGAACACTGCGGCCCTGAGCCGCCACCAAAGACTGGCCACGCTCCTCAATACCGGTATACCAAATTTCCTGCCCCCAAGGTTTAGGAATTGCGATCGGGGTTAACACAATAGGGCTGCTGGCAATAAACCAAGGCCAACCAACCAGCGCACACCAGCCCTCAATTGCCTGAGGGTTGGCATCAAGCGTATGCAGCTCGGCAAGAATATTTTCACTAGGCTCGCCTACAGTAGCACTTAACTGCAACTGTCCCGCGTTATTAGCCACGACCACTACAGCCAATAAAGACACTTCTGGCTGATCAGGCAGGTAATACTGCTGAAAAGCAAACTGAAGCCCCAAGCAGACAGACTCACCCTCAGCCAAAGACTGAAAGTGCTGCACAATACTCAGCTCGGGATAGTCAACACGTAAGACAGGTATCAACGGTGGGCCTAATAGCTCGAAAATAAAGCGGCAAGTTTAACAGAAATCAAAAGTGACCAAAAACCCCATATATTGGGCTAAAAGCTCTGGACACAAAAAAGCCAGGGCAAGCCCTGGCTTTTTCATAGGCAGACTGGTTAAGCGTTAGACACGCTCAACCTATACCCGCTCAACAATGGTTGTAATACCCTGCCCCAGACCAATACACATGGTGGATATACCCAGGGTAGCATCCTTCTGCTCCATCACATTCAGCAATGAACCAGTGATACGCACACCAGAACAGCCAAATGGGTGGCCCAAGGCAATCGCACCACCGTGCAGGTTAACCTTAGACTCCATGTCTTCCAGAAGCTCCAGATCTTTAAGGACCGGCAGAGCCTGGGCAGCAAAAGCTTCGTTTAGCTCAACCACCTCAATATCCTTAATGGACAGACCCGCTTTCTCCAGCGCTTTTTGCGTTGAAGGCACAGGACCATAACCCATAATGGAAGGATCAACACCTGCCAGCGTCATGGTACGCACTTTAGCCAGCGGCTTCAGTCCCAGCGCCGCAGCACGCTCAGCTGACATCACCAGCATCACAGAACCACCATCGGAAACCTGCGAAGAGCTACCGGCAGTCACAGTACCGTTAACGGGATCAAATACAGGGCGCAATTGAGACAGACCTTCAACCGTTGTTTCCGGACGAATAGTTTCGTCACGAGTCACCATAATCGGTGCACCGTCAGCATCATGACCGACAACTGGAATAATTTCGCGGGCAAACTTGCCGCTCTCAGTCGCTTCGTGGGCAAGACGGTGAGAACGAGCAGACAATTCATCCATCTGCTGACGCTCAATGCCGTGCATCTTGGCCAGGAATTCAGCGGTCATACCCATGCTACCTGCAGCCTTGGCAACAGAAAGCCCCATGATTGGGTTAGGGTTTACGCCTTCATTCATGTTGATGTGACCCATATGCTCCACACCACCGACCAGATAAACATCACCCACACCCGCCATCACATTGGCAGCAGCAGTGTGCAGCGCGGACATGGAAGATCCGCACAAACGGTTAACGGTTTGACCAGGAATGGTATGTGGTAAACCAGCGCGCAGAATAACCATACGGGCAATATTCATTGCCTGCTCATCACGCTGCATGACACAACCCCAGATCACGTCATCAATTTCTTCCGGGTTTAGCTTCTCGTTACGAGCCAATAGACCATTAATAATGGTTGCACTGATATCGTCAGCACGCACATTGCGGAAACAGCCATTTTTAGAACGGCCCATGGCGCTGCGAGCGTAGTCAACGATCACAGCATCTCTTGGATTCAAGCTCACAATATTTCTCCTTAATCCGATTCAGACCGCCCTTAGGCGTAGTATTTTTTGCCGCTAGCGGCCATTTCACGCTGGGCTTCAGTCGCTTCAAACAGCTTGCCCTGATCAACGTGCTTGTCTGCCATCTCAACAAACTTGTCGAGACCGATGCTGTCAATCCAGCGGAAAACACCACCGCGGAACGCAGGGAAGCCCAGACCGTAGATTAGAGACATATCGGCTTCAGCCGCTGAGTCAACAATGCCCTCTTCCAGGCAGCGCGCCAGCTCAGTCGCCATTGGCACCATGCAGCGAGCAATGATTTCTTCTTCAGAGAATTCACGACGCTCTGCCACATGTGGCTTAAGCAGATCGTAAGACTCTTCAGTAACAGTTTTCTTAGGCTTACCTTTTTTATCCGGCTCGTAGTTGTAGAAACCCTTACTGTTTTTCTGACCGTAACGATCAGCTTCAAACATAATGTCGGTAGCCGCCTTGAAGTTCTTGCCCATACGCTCCGGGAAGCCTTCAGCCATAACCTCTTCGGCGTGAACACCGGTATCAATACCTACGACATCCAACAGGTAAGCCGGGCCCATTGGCCAGCCCCATTTTTCCATCACCTTATCGATTTGCTGGAAGTCGGCACCGTCACGAACCAGGCCAGAGAAACCAGCAAAATAAGGGAACAGAACACGGTTAACCAGGAACCCTGGACAGTCATTTACTACAATCGCTTTCTTACCCATGGCATTAGCGTAAGCCACGGTGCGCGCGATAGCGGTATCAGAGGTTTTCTCACCGCGAATAACTTCAACCAGCGGCATGGCATGTACCGGGTTAAAGAAGTGCATACCACAGAAGTTTTCTGGACGCTCCAGCGCTTCTGCGAGGTAGCTGATAGAGATGGTAGATGTATTGGAAGCGATAACGGTATCAGCAGAAACCTTCTTCTCTACATCAGCCAATACAGCGTGTTTAACTTTCGGGTTTTCAACAACGGCTTCAACTACAACATCAATTGAATCAAAACCGTCGTAGGACAAGGTTGGCTCAATGCTGCTCAGAATTGCGCCCATCTTGGCTGGCGCCATACGTCCACGGGCAACGCGCTTGGACAACAGCTTGCTGGCCTCATTCATACCCAGATCGATACCCGCCTGAGCGATATCTTTCATTTTTACAGGCGTGCCTTTAAGGGCCGACTGGTAAGCAATACCGCCACCCATAATACCAGCACCCAAAACCGCACCGCGCTCAACTTTCTTGTCGGCTTTTTTCTCCCAGCCTTTGGCCTTTTTCGCCAACAACTGATCACTGAGGAAAATACCTACAAGTGATTGTGCCGCTTCGGTTTGTACAACTTTTACAAAACCTTCAGTTTCCAGCGCCAGTGCAGCATCGCGATCTTTGTCAGCGGCCTTCTGCATGGCTTTAACTGCAGTTACAGGTGCAGGCATATTTTTACCTGCTTGGGCACCAACAAACGCTTTAGAGGTTTCGAAGGCCATGGTGGCTTCGATAAAGTTATGCTTCAGTGGTGCTTTTTTCTGGGCACGACGGGCTTGATAGTCGAACTCACCAGAAATACATTTTTGCAGGGTTTGCAGTGCAGCATCGCGCAGTTTTTCTGGCTCAACCACACCATCAACAACACCAGCAGCCAAAGCGGCAGCAGCTTTCTGCTGTTTACCGGAAGCAATCCATTCAATAGCAGTATCAACACCGGCAACACGTGGAAGACGAACGGTGCCACCCCAGCCAGGAATCAGTCCCAGTTTTACTTCTGGCAAACCGACCTGAGCAACAGTACTCATTACGCGATAGTCACAGGCCAGACAGAACTCCAGGCCGCCACCCAGGGCAAAACCATTAATGGCAACTACCACTGGTGCCTTCAAATCTTCCAGACGGTTGTTGTTTTCGTTGTTCTTGCCAATATGAGCACTGATTTGATCAGCAGGTGCACCAAATAAAGGTACAAACTCGTTAATATCAGCACCGACAACAAATACAGGCTTGCTGCTGGTCGCCAATACGCCATTCAAGCCTTCTGTTGCTTCCAAAGCTGAAATAGCCTCGGACAACTCAGCCACAGTCGCTGAATTGAATACGTTAACTGAACCACCCTGGGCATCAAAATTGAGCTCCGCGATGCCTGCATCAAGCATTTGCACCGTAATGGCATTGCCTTTAAATATCATCTTCGACCTCATCTCTTCACGGATGTAAACCTGGACTCTACATCTCGAATATTGTCGTCATCACTGGCCGCAACCGGCATGACAGCGTGTTGAACTAAGCGTCGGCACGGCATTCAGCCTGCCACCCTACGTCAAAGCAGCGGCAGTATAGCCGTTCAAACAGGCGTTTGAATAGACCGTAAACACAGAAATTCACAACCCCGTAGGGTTATAGCAGAAAAGTGCGTACTTTTTATGCAGCACAATGAGATAAGCGAGACAGTAAGGCTAAAGGTGGTAGCTGGAGGTCCTTAAAGCAGCATAAACCCAGACCGCATCATCGGTTAAAGGGTCGACACGGAAAGGGGTATTGCGGTCCATCCCCACTCGATCACCGGCAGACTGTTCCAGAGTTTGATTACAGGTATTGATACAGACCCGGCCACCGACGACTAATACCTGGGCAGGACCAGGAGTAATAAAGACGCCATTTTCCGACTCTGTATTGAAAAGATGGAGATCTATATGCTGTTCATCGAAAACGCCCTGCTGATCTTCCTTACCATAGGTGTGCAGCGTGGTATCAATAACATTGACGTTGAGAAACTGCTGCACAGTCATGGGAAATCCCGCCAGCACTTTTTCCAAAGAACTTACCGAAGGACTGGACTTGCCATGCTCAATGACAGAAATAGCGCTATTGGGCACACCCGCCCTCTTGGCCAGCTCACGCTGAGATATTCCGTATAGCTCCCTTAATGCCAACAATCGGCGACCTACATTCTCGGCCATAATCCATTTCCTTAGCTTGTAATGCATCCTGTGAGATGGACTACATAATTGATCAAGCCACAGAAAAAGTCCATGGGTAAACTTTTTGCCATTATAGCCAGGAAATCTGCCATAATAGCCATTTACATTTTAGCCACCGATCAATAAAGTCAGCCTTAATGCCCACAGCCTCGCAAACCATCACCATCACTTTTGTTCTGTGCCCACAAATGCTGACCACCAGCACTACCCTGCCTATCGAAATGATTCAGGCGGCCATGAGCAGTGCCAGAGCCAAAGACCGTCAAGCCAGCCGCATCCGCATCCAGACGGCCGCACCGACCAAAGATGGCGTACAAACCCGCTCCGGATTTGTCTTGCAGCCAGAATACTCGCTTGATGAGATTGAAGAGACCGATGTGATCTACCTGCCCGCCCTGTGGCGCAACCCTAGACCCATCATCAACCGCAACCAAGCACTTATAGACTGGATCCGCAAACACTATGAGAAAGGCTGCACCCTGGCTGCCGTGGGCACCGGTTGCTGCTTCCTGGCTGAAGCAGGATTGTTAGACGGTAAACCGGCAACCACACACTGGCACTACTTTGATCAGTTCCAACGGGATTACCCGCAGGTGCAGTTAAAGCGCCAGTACTTTATTACCCAGGCGGGCAACCTCTACTGTGCTGCCAGCGTTAACGCTCTGGCAGACCTGACGGTTTATTTTATGCAGCGCCTGTATGGCAAGGCAGTCGCCACTCAGGTTGAGCGAAATTTCTCCCATGAAATTCGCCGCTCCTATGAATCCTCGAGTTTTCTGGAAGACCGCCCCACCAACCATCCTGATGAGGATATTATTCAGGCTCAGATGTGGCTGCAGGACAACTATGGCCGCGATATTTTATTGAAAGAAGTCGCCGCACGTTTTGATATGAGCGTCAGGAGCTTTAACCGTCGCTTTAAAGCCGCACTCGGTAAAACGCCTTTGCAGTATTTGCAGGAAATCCGCATCGAGAATGCCAAAGACCTGTTAAAGACCAGTAACCTGTCGATCAGTGAAATTGCCTATCGTGTGGGTTACCAGGATATGAGCCACTTTACCGGTTTGTTCAAAAAGTTTTTGGCGGTAACGCCGAGCGAGTACCGAACCACGGTAAGAGCCAAACTCTTTTCTGCCAAGGTTTAATCAGGTGCTTGCTTGGTTAAGAAGACCACATCTTTATCGATAAAATCGAGTTTTGCCTGCCACCGTTTGGACAGCCATTTAAATGTCCGATCCGCAAAAAAAACAATATGGGTAGGGTCGTTTTTGTAGTGCCAGTTTTTAAAGGCCGCCTGATCAATGACACGCTTGGTCATTATGGCTAATACACCACCGGCTTTTAGTTGCTTCCACAACCTGTCGAGGGCCTCTAACGGCTGCCCCAAATGCTCAACTACCTCGGTCGCGGTAATAAAATCGTAGCGCTGATCAAGCACACACTGATCAGGAAAATAGAAAAGATCATACTTGGCACAATGATGCCCCGCTTCTTCCAGCATCAAGGCTAAAGCAGGCCCCGGTCCACAGCCATAATCCAATCCCTGAGCTGCAGCAGGCACCCTTTGCAGGAGTGGCGTCAACAGGCGCGATAAAAAGCGTCGATAACCCGCATCCTGTACATCATTTTCGTGAAGATCGTACTCGGCCTTTTCTTCAGCGGGAGACAAATGATAATGCGTCGGTACAAATACCACTGCACATTGGTGACAAGCATAATAGGCACGACGCCGATCCTCAGACCAGAAGTAGATATCCGTGCTGGCACAGCAAGGGCATGTCATTGTTGACAGGTAGTCGGGATATTTCGGCATCTAAAACAACACTAGTAGCTGATTAGCTGCAGTTTAACACGATTGCCAAAATGACATGCGCCCCTTAAGATTTGCAGCATCATAATAAAGGCACAAGCCACACAAAATGGATAGCTGATATGGATACGTCTCAAATAGAATGGCTTATGGGCGCGTGCTTTATTGCGATTTATGCCTATCGGCGCTACAACACACCAGCCAGCAATCGCAGCTCAACCACTTTCTTTCGCTTTAATGCCTATTATCTGCTCTACCTGAGTTGCTTACTTGCCCTTTATGGCTTTGTTGGATCCGTGTTACGGACATCACCGGAATTATTAAGTTACTTCTACCAGTTCGCACTGGGACTGCCTGGGCAGGTAAACATCCCCGACAATATCAAAGGCTTAACCGGCCCTATGGTTACAGCACTAGCCCTGACCACCCTATTGCCTAACCTGCCATTACTGGCCCGGTTGGATAAAAAACTACTGATCACATTTTGGGATCTGGGTCATATACCAGGCAAAGTCATTCGTCAGGGTGCCCACCTGCGTCGCTCCATTTTTAATATCAGCAGCGCCATGCAGCGTGATATCCAAAATCTCGCCGCCGAACACGGCATTGCAGGAGATACACTAAGCTTTGAGGAACACGATTCCCTTAACTATGAATGGACCCGCCTGGCAGCTCTCCAACTCAGCCTCACACCCTGGATCTCTGCCGAAAACCCGCGCTACTACCGCTTTTATCAAGCGCACCAGAATATCTATGATGATTTGCAGGTAAGCTTTATCGCGCTGACCAAACGTACTGCCAACTATTTTCAGCAACTAACCGATGCCAGCGATCACAAAGACTCATCTCAAGTAGATAAGCCTCATCAAACCCAAGCGCTACTCAATGAAATTGAACACCACCTGCGAGAAGAGCATAAGCGCCTTACCAAAGGCTTCACCGAGTTTATTGCCCGTGGAGTGTTTGCTTGCGAATTTACCGCCAAGAGCCGTCACGACGTACTACTCAATATGGGATTTGATGATGGCGCCGTGGTGGACGAGCAGATTACCACCAACCAGTTCCTGTCCCTGATGGGCGTACTGACGCTGGCCTTTTGTGGCATTTCAATGATCGAAACCTATCGCATTGGCACAGAATTACAGTGGTCCTCCCTGTGGTTCAACACCCTTATGATGACCACCTGTTATGGCATGGCCGCACTGTGCGGTTTATTTCCAAAAGGATTTTGGTATCCGCACGAATACCGTAAAACCCGCCCACACAATATTTATCTGCTCTCAGCACTATTGGCAACCTTTGCCAGCTTAATTGCCACGATCACCCTACGCTATATGCATGCATCAATATCCTATGACGGGCCCGCTGACCTGGCCAAACTGGCTCAATCCATCCTCTGGTCCTACCCATACCTATTACAGTCCTTCGCGCTAGCACTGGGGACAGCGTGGATTGCCGATAATCACAGCCACATTACAGGGCCAACACCTAAGAGAGAGCGCACAATCGATACGGTCGCCATGACCATCATCATGGTGGTAGCGAGCTTTATTTGTTTTGCCTGGCTTGAAGGTATGGGCCCATTTGAAGGCACGCGAGATCTTGCCTATCGGCATTATCCCCATGAGGGATGGTATATCGCGTGTTTCTGGTTTGTATTCAAGGGCGGTATCGTCGGCGCGATTATTGGCTACCTCGTGCCCTTCTGGTTCCACAGCAATCGCACCAAAACGCCAATACAACAACTGTACTGCTTTATTCGTTTTAATCGTGATCGCATTACCCGTGAAAACCAGCCCCTCAACCAGGGTGAGCTGTTAAATGCGATCATGATCAGCGCCAGCCGAGTGGCCGCCGCCGATGCAAGAATCTGCCAAGTGGAGAAAGATATTCTGCGGCTATTCCTTTACCAATTGGAATCCCTGCATGTAGCAGACTTCACCATTGATAATGCCATGAATACGTTTGATGAAATGTGCCACATTAAACAACAGGACACTGAGGCATTCGATCGCCTAGCGGAAGAAAAATTATTGCCGCTAGTAGGCCGTGAGATACTTTCCGAACTGATGGTGCATTTAGGCAATGCTATCGCACTGGGGGATCACAGTATTAAGGGCTCAGAGCAAGAAGCGATTAACTGGCTAAGTGAGCAGCTGGACACCAGGCTTTCATAACAACAAACGGGGTCTGACCCACTGGGCCAGACCCCGCATTTAAATAATACTTAAGTTAGATAACCCTTAAGCGGCGTTTTGCTTTTTTGCCTCCAGCAAATCACCTGAATTGATTTGAATGGTGCGCGGCTTCATCGCCTCGGGAATTTCGCGCACCAGATCAATATGCAACAGGCCATTTTCCAAACTCGCATTTTCGACGCGAACATGGTCTGCCAACTGAAAACGACGTTCAAAATTACGTGCTGCAATTCCTTGGTGCAAGAACTGACGCTCGGTTGTATCCTCACCTTTTTTGCCACTGACTGTTAGCGTATTTTGCTCCGTCTCAATCGACAACTCAGCATCACCAAAACCTGCAACAGCCATACTGATGCGATACTGGTCTTCACCGGTTAATTCAATGTTGTACGGGGGGTAGCTAGGCTGGTTTTGTTCCGCGCGGCTAAGGTTATCCAGCATATTGGCCATACGATCAAAACCAATAGCAGAACGGTACAGAGGGGAAAAATCAAAATTACGCATAACAATATCCTCAAATGAGCAATATAGGTGTAGGCTTGTCTTACGACCAAACCGATTAGTGATCTACAGCAGATCAATAGTTATTTGTGAACTCCTCAATCGAGCAAGCTCACCCTATATCTGAGGTCACTCAAGATAATTTCAAGGGATTAAAAATAAATTTTTAATCCCCAAGCGGAAATAAAAAAATAACAATGCCTGTTATTCGCGCCTTTATTGGCCTTGGAATTACCACAACGATAAACCAGCGCCTGGATCAGGATTGCCAACAGCTGCGCAACCGCTTGGGCAAAGACCACCATGATCGGGTTCGCTGGATTCGACCTCAAAACCGCCACATTACGCTGTTATTTCTGGGGGATACACCTCTGCAGGCGTGTCTTGAACACTGGCAGAGATTGACCGAACATCCTTTGCATCCCCCCAGCACCTGCCAATTTGATCAAATCAGTCATTTCCCCGATGCCAAGTCCCGCATCATAGCCCTGACTGAATCAACACCCTCTGGCTTGCTGACGCCACTCAAACAAGCGGTAGACCAAATATTTTCAAACCTGCTTGAAAAACCAGACGGGAAAAACTTCAAACCCCATATAACCCTGGCGCGCATCCGCAACCCCTGGCATTTTGATTTTCCGCCAATCGACGTGGATTATCAGCTACAGATCAAGTCACTCGGGCTCTTTCAAAGCCATCTAACCCCGGTGGGGAGCAACTACCAATTACTGAAAGAGCGGCGCTTTTAACAGCTTTCAGCGACTAATCTAACGAGAGACAAGCGTCTAATGCTTGTGCCATGGAGGGATACTTGAATTTAAAACCACTGGCTTCTAACACCGCCGGAATAACGCGCTGACCTGAGAGCAATAGCTCATCCCCCATCTCACCAAACAGGACTTGAACCAGCCAGGCAGGCATTGGTAGCAACGCAGGACGCTCCAGGGCAGTAGCTAACAGCCGTGTAAACTCTTGATTTGTCACTGGCTCCGGTGCTGTGAGGTTAATCGGGCCAGATAAGGTTTTATGGGACAAACAAAACAGTAAAGCCGCAATCAGATCATCGCGATGAATCCAGCTCAGCCATTGTCGGCCATCACCAATCCTTCCCCCAAGCCCCAAACGGAAAGGCAGTAATAGACGCTGCAACATACCTCCCCCCTGCCCCAACACAACCCCCAAGCGCAAACAGCAGACCCGCGCGCCCAAGGATTCAAACTCACTGGCAGCTGACTCCCACTCATAACAGAGGTGATGAGCAAAACCCACTTGATGGCGGGCTTTTTCGTCGAGCAGCTCATCGTTTTGGGCACCGTAGTAACCAATAGCCGAACCACTTAAAAGTAATTCCGGTGGCTTTCTAGTCGAGAAGAAATGCGCCAGTGATTCCGTCACGCCGATGCGACTGGCAAACAACTGCTCCCGGCGCTTGGCGCTCCAGCGCTTATCGGCAATTCCCTCACCGGCAAGGTTGATGACTACCGCTATATCCTCCTGATCAGGTATCTGACGCAAATGATTAATACAGCGCACAGCCTTCGGCAGCAGCAGCCTTGCACGGGGACAATTGCGGGTAAAAACTGTAACGGGGAAGCCCAGCTTGGTCAGGCGATGCACTAAGGGACGGCCTATAAAGCCGGTACCACCGGTAACCAGAATTCTCGGCAGCTGGTGTTTGCTAGCGGATGTGATGGATGGTGACTGAGTATTGATAGTCATAGCTCCCCCCTGACCCCTTCAGTTTAGCAGGATCAGGGGAAAGCAATGTGTCACTTAGATATTATCCAGAAGGGACTTCTTGAACATGACCATGCGTGGACGGGAAGGACGCTTGGCATCGAAAATAAACACGTAGGTTTCGCCGTTATCCGAGGCTGGGATGGTACGACGATACTTGTGCTTACCGATTTCGAAAATCTGCTTACCCTGAGCAACCACCACTTCGGCTCGATACTGGTTTTGCCCCAGGAACTCGAAGTTAACCGGCTTGGTGCGATTACCCTTCAACACAAGACGCTTGAAGATTGGACGACCTGTGGAGCCGTCAGCCAAGAGCTTCTCGAGGCGAGCAACCTCTTTCTGAGCAAACGCCAAGGCTTCTTTGTCCAATTCAGACAACTCAGTCTTGGGTGCAGGCTTAGGAGCCTCAACAACTTTTGGCTTGGGCTGAGGCACTGGCTCAGGCTCAACCACAGGCTTTGGCTTGGCCACAACCGGTGCTGGCTTTTGCGCCTGCTTGGCGGCGTCAGCTTTAGCCTTGGCGTCAGCCAGTTCTCGCTGCTTGGCTTTACGCTCCAGATCTGCACGAACAGTGATAATGCGTTCTTGCTGTTCCTGGATACGGTTTTTATCGTCATCCAGCTGCTCTTGTTGCTCCTGCAGCTGTGCTTGCAGCTCAGCAAGATTACCCTCAACACGCTCCAGGCGCTTGGTACGGGATCTAACACCTCGAGAAGCCATCTTGTGCGAATGAGTAGCTTTTTTCAGTGTGCGATCAGCATCTTGCCCTGGTGTTTTGAGAGCGGTTGCTCGAGCCTCAGCCAGCGCGGCGGCGGCCTCGGCCAACTCCTTCTCGGCGGTGACCAGATCAGCCCGGGCCACCTCAACCTTGTTGGTATAGCCAAAGATCTCATTCTCGATATCTTCAAGCGCAACAAGATGATTTTCATAGGCCTGCTCGTAACGGCTGAGCTTGTCCTGCTCGTCCGAGAGAATACCAGCAGAGGTATGAAGGCTTAGTAAGAGTAAGGTGAGCGGTAATACGTATTTGCTTCTTTTTCTTATTGTCATTGGCTTTCTACTTCGTTTGTTACCCCAATGTGAGCGCCAAGCCTAACGGCCCAACACCGTTATTTCAAGCCCACCCCCTCTAGAATGGGCCTTTCAGGCTATTTTCAAACACTTGAATGGCAGATTTCCGAGATTACCTTCACCACTGTCGTCACTGGAAAGCAACAGCACTTTCGTTACACTGAACTACAAGGACAGGAAATTCGAGAAATGTCATGTACTCAACCATCATCTGTGCCATTGATTTGAGCGATGAGAGTCACCGTGTTGTCGAACTGGCGATTGTGCAAGCCCATGGCGAAACCGAGCGTATTCATTTGGTGCACGCCTGCGAACACCCCATAACGGGCTACGGAGAAAGTACTGGCCGCAATCACCAGGTGACGGAATGTCAGATTCGCCAAGAAGTCTACCCCAGGCTAAAGACTATTGCCGAGCAGCATCAGATAGAGCACGACAATATACATATCCCTTTCGGCAAACCCGCTGATGCCATACATGCGTTGTGCACTGAACTGGAGGGAGACCTGATCGTCGTAGGGAGTCACGGCCACTCTGGCTTGCGGCTATTGCTAGGATCCACGGCCAACAGCGTGATTCACGGCGCCAGCTGTGATGTGTTGACAGTTCGAATCAGGCAAGATTAAAACGGCTAGAAAGGTAATTGTGGTCGGCTAATTCGCTCAACCATAGCACGCAAATTCCAACAGCAAAAGGCTTTTGACGGCTTATTCCACATTTACAAAAAAATTCCAAATAGTGCTTGAAATATTTATTTGCGGCGGCAATATAAAACATAAGGGCGCCCCCTCTTGACCAGATCGGCATCCACTGATGCCAAGGTCAAATTTACTGACGCGGCACTTCATCTGAAGCGCCATCTGTTTGAATAGTGTGTAAACATTAAAGTTTACGCACACGGAGGACCCTTTATATGCGTACAGCCACCAATGTCGTTTACCGCGATCTAGAAACCTCTCCAGCACTGAATAGCACTATCGAGAAAAAGCTGGAAAAACTGTCCCGCTATTCCCAATTCATTCAAAGCAGCAAAGTCACCTTGGACCGCCCTCACCAGCATCACAACAAGGGCAAAGTATTCCGAGCACAAATTGAATTGGACGTGAAAGGACGCCCTATTCTGGTAAGCAACGACAATGAGTCGATTCACCTGGCCGTTAAAGAAGCTTTTAACAGCGCTGAACGCAAGCTCAAAGAAACCAGCTCAATGATTCGTGGGAATCGACATTAAACAAACAGTATCGAAATCTCCTCGTTAGGGCGGTTTAACCGCCCTTTCTTTTACTTGAACTTACAACCTTCAGTTATCTAACTGCTCCCCTTTTAGAAACAACCAATAGAAGTCGCCCCCCTCCTCCCACTGCTATACTCAGCAATAGCCCTGTGAGGAACGCTGTTATGCCTTATAAATACATTCACCAGTACTTATACGTAATCGCTCTCAGCATGTTAGCCATAGTTTCTCACGCACAAGAGACGCCCAAACTACAAACCACCATTATAGAAACTGACTGGCTGGAACCTAAAGCTGGCCACGAAGGTAAAAGCTTTGGCGCAAGAATTGAAAAAGTCGAAAAAGTAGACGAGAAAGATATCACCATCATCTCGGTAGCATTACCAGAGAATATGAAAGAGGATGATATTGAAGAAGTTGTTGTCTTAGGTAAGCCCGATGACATTGATGCAGAGCCTGTACAACTACAGCAACCGCAAAAATTTGAACTTTATAATTCGCCGGAGAAAAACGGCATTATTGTCTATTTACCAAATACCCAGAATTTTGTGCTGCGTATCAATTACTACGAACAAAAACCGGATGTAGAACCCGACCTTACCAGCGATCAAAACTGATCACTGGTAAGCTTCTAACCCAAATTAGAGAACTTTATCGAGTGCCTCTTCCAGGTTCTCAACCGTGCGATCAATATTGCCCAGCTTATCCAAACCAAACAGGCCAATACGGAAGGTTTGGAAATCTTCAGGCTCATCACACTGCAACGGTACACCAGCAGCCACCTGCAAACCTTCTGCCAGGAATTTTTTACCGGTTTGAATATCTGCATCGCGTGTGTAGCTCACCACCACACCTGGCGCCTGGAAGCCGGCGGCAGCAACACTCTTAATGCCCTTTGATTCAAGCATCTGCCTAACTTTTTTCCCTAACTGGATCTGTTGGTCACGTACCTTGTCAAAACCCAATACCTGAGTTTCCTTCATGGTCTCACAGAACTTTTTCAACGCATCCGTAGGCATGGTCGCATGATAGGCATGCCCGCCATTTTCGTAAGCCTGCATAATTTGCAGCCACTTTTTCAGATCACAGGCAAAACTGGTACTGGTCGTATCATCGATACGCGCAAGCGCCTCTTTCCCCATCATCACCAATGCACTACAGGGTGATGCACTCCAACCCTTTTGCGGCGCACTGATCAGAATATCCACACCACAGGCTTGCATATCCACCCACAGCGCACCGGATGCAATGCAATCCAGCACAAACATACCACCTACACTGTGAACAGCATCGGCAACCGCCTTGATATAATCATCCGGTAGCAGCATGCCAGAGGCTGTTTCCACGTGCGGGGCAAATACCATCTCCGGCTTTTCAGCTTTGATCGCAGCCACAACCTTGTCAATTGGAGCTGGTGCCAGCGCGGCCTGAGACCCCTCTTCAACCGCCTCAGCTTTCATCACGGTAATGTCAGAGCTAATACGCCCCATTTCCAGAATTTGGCTCCAACGGAAACTAAACCAGCCATTGCGAATCACCAAGCACTTCTTGTCAGTCGCAAACTGGCGCGCAACAGCTTCCATACCGTAAGTGCCACCACCCGGTACAACGGCAACAGCCTCGGCGTTGTAGACCTGCTTCAGCGTCGATGAAATATCATTCATCACCTGCTGGAAGGATTGCGACATATGGTTCAGTGAGCGGTCAGTAAAAACAACGGAATACTCCAGCAGTCCGCTGGGATCAATATCAGGAAGCAAGCCAGGCATAGGAACTCCTTAAACGGTGATGGCCATTAATGGGCGCCATTATTCATGAAAGCAACACGATTAGCCAATAGTAGCTGATTAAACTTATAACCCCCTCGTCGATGGAGTACACTTCACCTATCAATAGAGAGTCTATCGAGGTTGTAGTGAAGTTATCGGAGTTTGGGGAAAAGTTTGCCGGCCAGTCCGGTATTGTCGAGTTAATGGACGACCTGGGTGCGGCTCTTAACGAAAACCCCGATATGATCTTTATGGGGGGTGGTAACCCTGCCCATCTTCCAGAGGTTGAATCCGTTTTTGAGCAACGCCTACAGGCCATTATGGCCGACCCGCAACAACGCCATAGCCTACTGGGCATTTACCAATCGCCACAGGGCGAAAAATCGTTCCGTGAATCACTGGCGAGCTTTCTACGCAAGCAGTTCGACTGGGCAATCAGTGCCGAGAATATAGCCGTATCCAATGGCAGCCAATCGGCCTTTTTTGTGCTGTTCAACATGTTTGCCGGCACCATGACAGATGGCAGCCATCGCCATATTCATCTGCCTTTAGCCCCGGAGTATCTGGGCTACGCCGACAGCGGCCTTACCCAGGAGCTGTTTAGCGCCACCCGCCCGACCATAGAGCTACTCGACAATAACCAGTTCAAATACCATGTGGACTTTGCCAACCTGAACTTAAGCGATGACGTTGGTGCAATGTGTGTCTCACGACCAACCAACCCAACCGGCAATGTGCTAACCAATGATGAAATTGAACACCTGGACCAACTGGCACAAAAACACGATATCCCACTGATTATCGATGGCGCTTACGGATTACCCTTCCCCAGTATTATCTTTAATGATGTAAAACCGCACTGGAACAGCAATACCATTTTGGCGCTAAGCCTGTCGAAACTTGGCCTTCCCGGTGCTCGTACCGGCATTATCATTGCCCGTGAAAACATCATTCAGGCTTACACCAATGCCAATACCATTTTAAGCCTTGCCTGCGGCAATCTCGGCCCAGCAATAGCCAAAAGCCTGTTTGACGACGGCGAGATTGTCCGCCTTAGCCAAAATCATGTAGCACCGTTTTACCGTGAGCGCGCTCAACAAACCGTGCAATGGTTCAATCAGGCCCTGAAGGATGTCCCCTACCGTATCCACAAACCGGAAGGTGCTATCTTTTTGTGGTTGTGGTTTGAAGGGCTGCCAATTACCAGCCAGGAACTCTATGAGCGACTCAAACGCCGTGGCGTTTTAATTGTGCCTGGACACAACTTCTTTGTCGGCATTAATGATGACTGGGCCCACAAACACGAATGCATTCGTGTTTCCTACGCCCAGGATAGTGACACCGTTCAGCAAGGCGTTCAGATTATTGCCGAAGAAGTATGCAAAGCCTACAGCGAAGCGTAAAAGATAACACCCAGGTCTAGGGCCTGGGTTGATTATCGCCAGAATGGGAAGCTTGGCTTGCGTCTATCACACCACGCGCCAACTGGTCGCGCTCGATAGATTCGAACAGGGCTTTAAAATTTCCCTCGCCGAAACCTTCATCTTTTTTGCGCTGAATAAACTCAAAAAAAACGGGCCCAATCAGGGTTTCAGAAAAGATTTGCAACAGTAACCGCGGATCTTTCTTGCCATCCTCTGTCTGCGTTGCACCATCAATTAAGATACCGCGTTTTTGCAACTCCTCAGTCGGCTCACCATGCTCCGGCAGGCGCTCTTCCAACATCTCGTAATAGGTATCGGGTGGTGGCGTCATAAACGCCAAATCGTTAGCTTTCAACTTATCCCAAGTATCAATTAAGTCGTCACAGGAAAAAGCGATATGCTGAATACCCTCACCGTTGTACTGCAATAAAAACTCTTCGATTTGCCCCCCCTGGGAAGCCTCTTCATTCAAAGGAATACGAATCCGCCCGTCAGGCGCAGTCATGGCTTTGGAGCGCAAACCGGTGTATTCACCTTTAATATCGAAATAGCGAATTTCCTTAAAGTTAAATAAGCGCTCATAGAAATCAGCCCAAAACGCCATACGCCCACGATAAACATTGTGCGTCAGATGATCGATATGGGTTAGTCCGCAACCCTTGGGATGGCGATCAACCCCCTCAATAAAATTGAAATCAATATCGTAGATAGATGATCCCTCTTCATACCGATCAATAAGGTACAAGGGGGCGCCGCCTATCCCTTTGATCGCCGGTAAACGCAACTCCATTGGCCCCACTGGCACATCGAGAGGCTGCGCGCCCAACTCCAATGCCCGGTTATAGGCCTTGTGGGCATCCTTTACCCTAAAGGCCATACCGCAGGCTGAGGGGCCGTGCTCTTCCGCAAAATAGGCCGCCAGACTGTGCGGCTCACGATTAACGATAAAATTGATATCTCCCTGACGATAGAGATCAACATCCTTGGAGCGGTGATGCGCCACCAAGGAAAAACCCAGGGTTTCAAATAGACTGCCCAGCCTGCAGGGAGAATCCGCCATGGCGGGAACCGCAAACTCAACGAACTCAAAGCCATCAAGGCCCATGGGGTTGTCGAGACCGGCAATTGCCGTATCAGATAGTGCTTTAGCCATGAAAACACCTCATAGAAATCACTTTCTATAAGTATAGTCAGCATGAAATCAGCGGATGAGACAGTAAAATGACAATAAAAAAAGCCCGTAAGTCAAAGACTTACGGGCTTTTGTATGGGGTGGATGATGGGACTTGAACCCACGACGACCGGAATCACAATCCGGGGCTCTACCAACTGAGCTACACCCACCATAGATCGTTTGCCGTTAGGCGGAAATGGCACGCCCGGCAGGACTCGAACCTGCGACCATCCGCTTAGAAGGCGGATGCTCTATCCAGCTGAGCTACGGGCGCTTTGCTTATCACCTTGTGAAAGGTAATTCTTTAGAGCCCTAGACTCTCAGCCTTCCTAGGCTCGAATTCGAAATAGTGGTCGGAGTGGAGGGATTCGAACCCCCGACCCTCTGGTCCCAAACCAGATGCGCTACCAAGCTGCGCTACACTCCGACTTGTTCTGAACCGCGTTTACCGCTGCGGCTTCAGTGGGTGCGCATAATACCTATGCCCCCTACCCTCGTCAACACATTCCTAAAAAAAACTTTTTTTAATGCCAGCAAGCACTTAGCGCACCATCCTGGATTAAAGATCAACCAACAGAAACCTCTGTTCGAAGCTCGATCTACTGCCCTTAATGGCACTCAAAGCCATATCTGCTTATTGGCTGAAACTGCCAGCTATGCGAAAATGCGCGCCTTAATTCTTACCTTCATTATAGTTAACCGAACCAGGGATAACCGATATGTCCGCACTGATTCTGGATGGCAAGGCGCTTGCCCAGAAAACCGAAGAAGAACTCTCTACCCGCGTAGCTGCGCTGAAAGAGAAAAGCGGTGGCCAGACCCCAATCTTGGCCACAATCCTGGTTGGCGGCGATCCCGCATCGGCCACCTACGTGAAAATGAAAGGTAATGCCTGCACCCGCATCGGTATGGACTCCATGAAGGTAGAACTTCCAGAAGAAACCACTACTGAAGAGCTGCTGGCCAAGATCGAAGAGCTGAATGCCAACCCGAATGTGCACGGCATTCTGCTGCAACACCCTGTACCTGCCCAGATCGACGAGCGCGCCTGTTTTGACGCCATCGCCCTGGAAAAGGACGTAGACGGCGTAACCTGCCTGGGCTTTGGCCGCATGAGCATGGGCGAAGAAGCCTACGGCTGCGCCACCCCTAAAGGCATTATGCGCCTGCTGGAAGCCTATGACATTGAGCTTGAAGGCAAGCACGCGGTTGTCGTTGGCCGCAGCCCTATTCTGGGTAAGCCAATGGCCCTGATGCTGCTGAATGCCAATGCTACCGTAACCATCTGCCACTCCCGCACTCAAAACCTGCCAGACATCATCAAGCAGGCTGACGTGATTGTTGGTGCCGTAGGTAAGCCTGAATTCATTAAAGCTGACTGGATCAAAGACGGTGCCGTTGTGGTTGATGCCGGCTACCACCCAGGCGGTGTAGGCGACATTGAGCTGGAGCCACTGAAAGAACGCGCCAGCGCCCTGACCCCGGTTCCAGGTGGTGTAGGCCCAATGACCATTAACACCCTGATTTATCAGTCAGTTGATTCTGGCGAGAAGAAAATCGGTTAATGCTACAGGTCTCCAGCACATCGCTGGAGACCAACTCCCTACCTTATGTCAGACACCTTAACCGAAACCCTACCCATACTCTTTCAAGACGAACACCTCGTCGCCATCAATAAACCCACTGCCCTTCTGGTTCATCGCAGCGAAATTGATCGCCATGAAACCCGCTTCGCCCTGCAACTGGTTCGCGATCAAATTGGCCAGCGTGTTTATCCGTTACACCGCCTCGATAAGCCCACCTCCGGCGTACTGCTATTTGCCTTATCACCAGAAATAGCCAAAGCCATGGGCGAACAATTTACAACTAACCAGATACGCAAACAGTATATTGCTGTGGTGAGAGGTTATGCCCCTGAAAACGGCATTATTGATCACGCGCTAAAAGAAGAGCTGGATAAATACACCGACAAAAAAGCACGCCTAAACAATCCACCCAAAGAGGCTGTCACCCACTTTCAAAGACTCGCCACTGTTGAGCTGGATGTAGAAATCGAACGTTACCCCCAGAGCCGCTACTCATTGGTACAATGCCAACCGCAAACTGGGCGCAAACATCAAATACGCCGACATATGAAACATATCAGCCACCCCATTATTGGCGATGCCAAACACGGTAAAGGCGTACATAACCGCTATTTCAAACAACATTTGGATGCAGGCCGTTTATTACTGCATGCCTCGCAACTGACATTCAACCATCCAGTCAACGGCGAAGGCATTACGCTTAACGCCCCCATCGATGATACACTGCGGCAATTGTTTCAACGCTTTAACTGGCTGCATTCATTACCAAAAGAATGGCAGTAGCTCTTTTTTACAAGCTATCAGTTTAGACTTAACTTATGCGTCTCGATAAATATATTACCCAAGTAAGCGAGCTTTCCCGCTCCCAGGTTAAAAAAGCCCTCAAGGCTGAACTAATCACACTCAATGGCGAAATCGTCAAAGACCCCGCATTGCATATCAGCCCGGAAGATCTCGTCGAACTGGATGGTGAAGCCTTATCACAACCTGGGCCACGCTACTTTATGCTTAATAAACCCCAGGGTTATATTTGCGCTACCAATGATGGCGAACACCCCACCGTGCTGGACTTACTTGACGAGATCAACAAAGACAAATTACAAATTGCCGGCCGCCTCGATATCGACACCACCGGATTGGTTTTAATTACCGATGACGGCCAGTGGAACCACAAAGTGACCTCCCCCCGTCACCACTGCCCCAAAACCTATTACGCCTGCCTTGCACACGACCTTGCTGAAAATGCAGAAGACAAACTGGCAGAAGGCCTAATGCTTGATGGTGAAACCAAACGCACCAAACCTGCGACACTGGAGCGACTCTTTACCAACGAGGTAAAACTCACCATTAGCGAAGGTAAATACCACCAGGTTAAACGCATGTTTGCTGCACTGGGTAATCGCGTGACAGAACTACATCGTGAAAGCGTAGGCGGCATAGTGCTGGATGAAGATCTTGAGCCGAGCGAATACCGACCGTTAACCGACACCGAAATCAATAGCATCCAGTAAGGCCCAAAGAAGACAAGCCAATGAGCGACCAAGCATTTTCTCTGCTTCAACAACATCTCCTGCAACACGGTGATAAAGCACTGTGGATTGCCGACGAAAATGCGCTACAGATTGCTCAACAACTTTCTTGGGTGCGAGATGGTCTGACCGCAATTACCAACCGTATTGACGTGCAGACAGCGTTAGAAACCGCTGGCGTAGACTGTAAATATAACGACTGGCAAGGTGACAGCTTTGAGCCCAATAGCCTTGAACAGGTTTTCTACCGCGTCTCGAAAGAAAAACCTGTCGTACACCATCTGATTAATTCAGCCTTTACCTGGTTAAAACCTGGCGGCCAACTTATTCTATGTGGTCAAAAGAACGACGGCACCAAAAGCTATATCGATAAAGCAGGCAAGCTGTTTGGTGAAAAAGCCCGCCCCCAGAAAAATGGCCAGATCTACCACGCCAGCATTACAAAGCAGCTAGAAGCAAACAACGATGCTCACCTGGATTGCAGCCAATACCCAGAACTCCGCCCTATAGCTGAAATTCCGCCTTTAAACCTATGGAGCAAACCCGGCGTGTTCGGCTGGAATAAAATTGATCGTGGCAGCGAACTACTCGTTAATCATCTGCAAGATTGGTTACCTGAAAGCCGAAACGAACTCAGCATGCTCGACCTAGGTTGCGGCTACGGCTACATCACTCTGATGGCCAGCCAATTCAATCCTGCAAAATTGATCGCAACTGATAACAATGCCACTGCCCTGCTCACCATTAGCGAAAACGCCAAACAGAACGATCTCGATATAGAAATTCACTCAGCTGATTGTGCTGACACGATCAAAGAAAAGGTAGATATCGTGCTGTGTAACCCACCGTTCCATCAGGGCTTCAGTATAGATGGTGGGCTCACCGATAAATTTTTACGGCAAACCAGCAGACTGTTAAAACCTGCCGGCAAAGCCTTATTTGTTGTTAACCAGTTTATTCCACTGGAAAGAAAAGCTGCTGAATACTTCAACCACAGCCAATGCTTACTTGAACAAGATGGTTTCAAGCTCATAGAGCTAAGCAACTAAACCAAAGCAATATTAATAGTGCAAGATAGTTTAGCCTGAAGGTCAGAACCCCGTTGCCCCTTTAGAAACCTTCGGCGTCCTGCCTCATAGGGGTCATGGAAGGCAGTTAGGAATCACAATCTTAGAATTTAACTTTTGAGTTTTTAACTATGACTGATCAGCCAACACTTATGAATCTTACTGTTACGCTTGAAGTCAGGATCTAAACTCTGCTGAGTAATATCTTTGATCTGATAACCGGCTAAAGCTTCTGTATTCAATTTAAACGTTCTTAAGTTGTTAGAAAACACCAAAGTACCACCCGGCTTTAACAACTCCATACAACGCTTAACCAATCCAACATGATCACGCTGAATATCCAATACATTATCCATACGCTTGGAATTCGAGAAACTTGGAGGATCCAGCATAATTACATCAAAACCACGGCGGCAATCTTTCAACCATTGTAAACAATCCCCCTGCTCTAACAGGTGTTGCTCACCGCGTATATTATTCAACTCAAAGTTTTTCTGTGCCCACTTTAAATAGGTTTTTGACATATCTACACTGGTGGTAGATGCCGCACCGGCCAAAGCCGCATGCACTGAAGCCGTTGCGGTATAACAAAACAGATTGAGAAAATCCTTGCCGCGCACCATCTCCGCAATCATTTTGCGTACCGGGCGATGATCCAGAAATAAGCCGGTATCGAGATAGTCCCACAAATTAACACTCAGCTTTGCCTGGCCTTCCACAACAGTAATAGGCGGTGTTTGGGACTTAGTTTGACGCTCGTATTGCTCTTTACCGCGGTTACGACGGCGCTGTTTGTAGCTTACCGCTTCGGGTTGAATCTCCAAAGCTACAGGTACAGCGGCCTGAATTTCGGCGAAGCGCTGCTCTACTTTGCGTTCATCAATCGATTTAGGCGCCTGATATTCCTGAACATGCACATGCTGTTGACCTTCAGTATCGGTATACACATCAATAGCAGCGGAATATTCCGGCATATCGGCATCATACAGGCGATAACAGCCAATAGATTCTTTCTTTAACCATTTGGCAAACTGCTTACTGTTTTTACGTAAACGGTTAACCAACATCTCCGCACCAGAGCTGAGCTTGATGGATTTATTCTGGCTCGCCACATCAGGTGCAGGTGCGTCGACAAATTGGCTTTCCTCAACCCGCAGTAATAGTAACTCACTGGGTAGGCTGCCATTAAATAGCTTGTAACGCTTATGGGCACGCAGCCCCATATGCTTGCCCAACTGAGGATTACCGGTAAACACAGCTACCTGCCACCCAGGCAGTTCTTCGCGGCACTTATCACCCAGTTGGCGATAAAGACCTTTTAGCTCATCAACTTCACCCAAGCGCTCTCCATAAGGAGGGTTAGTTACCAGCAAGCCTGTACCTAACTCTGTATGAGTAGGCCGTTTAAAGGCGTGTAACGGCTTGCAGGTAACACGAACATGCTCAGCCATCTGAGCCATTGCTATATTGGATTCAGCTGCACGCAAAACCCGGGGATCGCCATCGTAGCCACGAATCTCAGGTATAGATTCCATACCTTGGCGACGCCGCTCCAGCGCCTCTTCACGCAAGTCCAGCCAGATATCGTTCTGGTGGTTTAACCAGCGTTCGAAACCAAAGCCCTGGCGGCGAATACCCGGAGCACAGTCAGCGGCCATCATGGCCGCTTCAATCAGCAAGGTGCCAGAACCACACATGGGATCGATAAGAGCCCCACCCTCATCGGCTATCTGCGGCCAGTTAGCACGCATCAATACGGCAGCAGCCAGGTTCTCTTTCAGTGGTGCAGCACCCTGTCGGGTACGGTAGCCACGTCGGTGCAGGCTATCTCCGGCCAAATCCAGAGAGATTACAACCTTGCCACGGTTTAAACGGGCATTGATACGTAGGTCAGGATCGCGCTTGGCTACACTGGGACGCTGACCACTGGCATCACGCAGGCAATCTACCACGGCATCCTTGATCTTCAAGGCGCCAAACTGGCTGTTACGAATGGTGCGATCGGTACCACTAAAGTCCACCAGCAGCGTACCATGGGGGTTAAGATGCTCTTGCCAGTCGATACTTCGAGCCGCCTGGTAGAGATCATCCTGTGAACCAACGTCAAAGCGACCTAAAGGCATCAAGATCTTGTTTGCCAATCGTGACCACAGGCAGGCGCTGTAGGCCCCTTTAAGATCGGTCTCAAAATAGACACCCGCTACAGTTTCGCGCAAATTATCCATACCCAATCCCTGCAATTCTTGCAGCAACAGGCTTTCCAGACCTTTGGGACAAGTGGCAAAGTACTGCTGAATCATGAAACGTCTCTCTGGATAGCTGGATATGTCATCTATATTGCCTTTTTTGAGCCTTCGAGGGCCCATCTATATCAATGAGCACTAATAATAGCGTCAGATATAAAAATTAAATCGTTCACAAAAGCCCAGTTTGTTTGGTTTACTGAGCGTTCGTGGTTTTACTTGTGCCAGCGGCCCACTGCGGCCTACATCTAATCACTTTTAACTACGAGCCAGTTACAGCAAATTAGGAGCAACTATGAGGCATGCCCTCCCAACATACTGGACCTTATGCTGGCATATCTCCACTTTAAATCACGATACCACCTCATTCGCTTCAGGGCGGAATTCTTTACATATACCCACTGCAACTTAGGGCAGCGGCATGTGTGAGTTGTGATTCCAGAATGCGAATTAAAAAAACAAAACTCAGATTGTCAAAAATTAAGAGGTGCTTTACCTGATGAAACGTCAAAAACGTAATCAAATCGAACGAGCTTTCAGCAAAGGTTACAACGCCGGTATTGAGGGTCGCTCCCGCAGCCTATGCCCACATGAGAATGGCAATATGCGACAGACCTGGCTAAGTGGCTGGCGAGAAGGCCGTGAAGATCATTGGGACGGATTTAACCGCGCCGCTCAAGCGCAAAAATTGAGCAACTTCTGATCAACCCTACCTCAATCTCATTATGCGCTTTAGCCCCTCTGGCTAAAGCGCCGAACACTCCCCTAAACCCGTATTTATATACCTGATTAACTCGCGCGTACGGCTGCGATGGCATCTGCTGCTTCGCGAATCAATTCCGGGCCACGGTAAATAAACCCGCTGTATAGCTGAACCATTTTTGCACCGGCTTCGATTTTTGCTGCGGCACTCTTACCGTCAACAATGCCGCCAACACCAATAATGGGTAACTTGTCGCCTACAACGGCGTATAACTGACGGATAATCTCGGTCGACTTGTCGGTAACGGGTGCACCACTCAGGCCACCGGCTTCCTCAGAGGTTGGGGATGATTCAACACCTTCACGGGAAATAGTAGTATTGGTTGCAATAACGCCATCCATTCCCGCAGCCACCAAGGCATTGCCCACTTCTTCTACGGCGGCCTCATCCATATCCGGCGCAATTTTTACCGCAACAGGTACATAGCATCCGTGAACTTTCTCGAGCTTCAACTGCTCTTCTTTCAGCCCACTGAGCAATTCGTTCAAACTATCGCCAAATTGCAGATTACGCAGTCCCGGCGTGTTCGGGGAAGAGACGTTTACGGTGATGTAGTCTGCGTGGGCGTAAACCGCTTCTATACATTTTTGGTAATCAGATAGCGCATCTTCAACAGGTGTGTCGAAATTCTTCCCAATATTGATGCCTAACACACCGTCAAAGCGGCGTTTTTTCACCTGCTCCACCATATGGGCAACACCTTTGTTGTTAAAACCCATGCGGTTGATAATGCCCTGATGCTCAGGAATGCGGAATAAACGTGGCTTGGGGTTACCCGGCTGTGGACGCGGGGTAATAGTGCCTATCTCTACCGAGCCAAAGCCCAGTTGGCCCAACGCATTAAAGTAATCACCGTTTTTATCCAGACCCGCCGCCATACCAACCGGATTTGGGAAGGTAATGCCCATCACCTCAACCGGATTATTGGCGATCTTGGGCGCGAACGGCCTGATCAGCCCCAGGCGCTCACCGGCGCCCAACATATCCAGGCTCAATTCATGAGAGGTTTCAGGGTCGAGACAAAACAGCGCGTTGCGAATCAACGAATACATAGTGAGACCTTTTAATGTGGGCAAAAACAGTGGGCAAAAAACGCGCGTAGGATACTGAAAGCGGCAGACTTAGTCTAATCCAGACGCCTAATCCAACCGCTTTATGGTTTGAAAACGATGATCATCATCGAAAATGATCTGAAATCGGCCGCTTACCCCATCGTGGGTCACAAATGGCCTGAGGATATGGGCGGGAAAACGTACCGTTCTCCCATCAACTGCACGGGTGACCACATCCTTGACCACCCCTTGATACATCAGCTGATACTCGTCGGCGGGTATCATCAAATTTACAACTAGCGATAACACCCTGCCACACTCTCCTCATAGGGTTGTTACATACTTAGGTACCAAGCACACAGGCCTGGCTACTATCATCCAGAGACGTGCAATGCTGACTGGCTTGTGCCAGATCCAACAATTCCCGCAAGGCCACAGAGTACATGGCAAAGTCAGTGCCGGGCGCAGCCTGCAGCTCATTAATCATCGAACGCCAGCGCTCAACCAACAACGTGTGCTGGGCCATCCAGCGATCAATCGTGGTTGAAAGCTCCTCTTCTTCGCTTCCCAAGCGGATCAACGATACCGCCAGCGTACGCATCTGGGATTCAATATCATCCATAAAGGTTTCGCGAGCAATCGCTTGCCAGTAATTCTCCACCATGGCATCTGATATTTGCTCGGCGAACCAGTGCAGCCCCAGACGGTCACCCAAGTGGAAATAGATTTCCGCCACTCGTACAGGCTCAGCTCCGGTAATGCGCGCGGATTCTACCATACCCAGGCCGGAATTCATGCCCGCAGGCATGGCCGCCCAGAACGCCAGGTCTTTGGGAATACCTTGCTCAACCAGCTCAGCGGCATCGGCTTCCCAAGCTTCTTTAGGGCTGCCACACATGACTTCAGGCATAGCCTTTAACAGTTCATGCACCTGTTCGGCAAACGCCTCTACTTCATGACTGGGGGAGAGATGACCACGACGGTTACGCAGGAACCAACGGGTACCACGGCGCATACGGCGCATCATGCGCACCATCAGGTCGTATTGAAGCCCCGCAGGTACTGTAAAATCCAATGCCTCGACACGTTCGAAATACTCGTGCATGCGATAAACATCGCGAGTTATCACATAGGCCTTGGCAATATCAACAAAGCTGCTACCGGTCGTTTCAATCAAGCGGTGGCAGAAGCTGATACCCATATGGTTGACCATATCATTGGCAATTTGTGTGGCGACAATTTCCATCCGCAGGCGATGGTCATAGATCTGACCTTTAAACCTATCTCGCAGCACATTGGGGAAGGTAGTTTCCACCGCTTTGGCCATATACTCATCATCAGTTAATGATGTATCAGCCAATTCTTCTTTCAGGGCCACTTTAATATATGACACCAGCACGGATAATTCCGGGCGCGTTAAACCTTTACCCTGGGTATAGCGTTCAAGCAGGGTTTCATCATCTGGAATAAATTCCAGACCGCGATCCAGGCGCCCCTCACTTTCCAGCTGCGAGATAATCCGGTGGTATTCACCACTGCGGTTATAGGCTTCTTTCTCAGCAATAGAAATTGCCTGCGTTTGTTTATAGTTATTGGCCAACACCAGATCACTGACTTCATCGGTCATATCTGCCAGCAACTTATTGCGCTGCTTGGCGGTCATATCGCCATTGGCAACCACACCATCGATAAGAATTTTGATATTTACTTCATGGTCAGAGCAATCAACACCGGCGGCATTATCAATAAAGTCGGAGTTACAAGCCCCGCCATGCAAACAGAACTCTACCCTGGCCTGCTGGGTAACGCCCAGGTTGCCCCCCTCACCAAAGACTTTACAGCGCAGTTCATTGCCATTAATACGCAACACATCATTGGCTTTATCACCAACTTCCGCATGGGTTTCATGACTGGCTTTTACATAAGTGCCAATACCGCCGTTCCAGATCAGGTCAACGGGGGCTTTAAGTAATGCTGTAATTAACTCTGTAGGCGTCAGCTTGTCTGCTTTAATATCAAAGCAGGCTTTCATTTCCGCAGAGATAGGGATCGACTTGGCGGAACGCTTGAAGATTCCGCCGCCTTTAGAGATCAGCTTTTTATCGAAGTCTTCCCATGAAGTTCCGGGTGTATTAAACAGTCGCTCGCGCTCAACAAAGGTTTTGGCTGAATCCGGATTCGGATCAATAAAGATATGCAAGTGGTTAAACGCTGCTGTTAAACAGATATGTTTCGACAACAACATACCATTACCAAACACATCACCGCCCATATCGCCAATGCCGATGACAGTGAAGTCTTCGTTCTGAACATCAATGCCCTTCTCTTTAAAATGGCGTTGCACCGATACCCAGGCCCCCTTGGCGGTAATACCCATGCCCTTGTGGTCGTAGCCCTGGCTGCCGCCAGAAGCAAACGCATCGCCTAACCAGTGACCGTAGTCTTCAGAGATCTCATTGGCGATATCCGAGAAGGTCGCCGTACCTTTATCGGCGGCAACAACCAAATAGGGATCATCATTTTCCGGGCGAACCACATTGGTTGGCGGAACAATTTCGCCCTCAACAATATTATCGGTGACATCGAGTAGGCCACGGATAAACATGCGATAACAAGCAATACCCTCTTTTAAGAAAGCTTCACGCCCACCGTTTTTGGGTGGCTGCTTAGCCACAAAACCACCCTTGGCACCACTGGGTACAATCACCGCATTTTTAACTTGTTGGGCTTTTACCAACCCCAGTACTTCGGTACGGTAGTCTTGCAAGCGATCTGACCAGCGCAGGCCACCACGGGCCACCTTGCCGCCGCGCAAGTGAACCCCTTCCATACGCGGGGAGTAGACGAAGATCTCGTACATAGGGCGTGGTTCGGGAATATCGGCTATCTGCTGCGGGCTGAACTTGAAGGAGATATAACTCTTATTCTCTCCATCAGCCTCTTTCTGGAAGAAATTGGTTCTTAACGTGCCGCCAATAAAGTCCAGATAACGACGTATAATACGATCTTCGTTAAGGTTATCGACCTTATCAACGCTTTCAAGAATTTTGCTTCTCAAGCGCTCAATGCGCTCCAGGTCTTTCTCGGTTTTTTGATTTACCCGTGGGTCATAACTGGCTTTAAACAGTGCCACTAAATTGCGGGTAATTTCCAAATGGTTGGCCAGTGTATTGGCTATATAGGTTTGGCTAAAGTTAAACGCCGTTTGTTTCATATAGCGTGCATAGCCACGCAGTATGGCGACCTCTCGCCAACTTAAACGTGCGCCCAATACCAATCTGTTGAAGGCATCACTTTCTGCTTTGCCACGCCAGATAGCCGCAAAGGCATCCTGGAAGTTGTGGCGGGTACTGTGAACATCGACATCCGTATCCAAACCAAATAACAGGTTAAAGTCGTGTAACCAAACACTTTGGCCGTTTTTATCCGTGATTTCATAGGGGTGCTCCCCCAAAACCCGTAAACCAAGATGCTCTAATACCGGAATGATCTCAGACAGCTCTAACGGCGAGTCATGATGAAAAACCTTAAAACGCATGGAATGCTTATCGGCGCCCATGGGTTGATAAAAGCTCATGGCGATATCATCATCAGCCGTCAACCCAGACATAATCTCAATGTCTTGCACCGCCACACGCGCCTCAAAGTTACTGCAGTAACTCAGCGGAAAGGCTTCACCATAGCGGCTAAATTGCATACTGCCCCGTTCTTCACCCAGGGCGTCACATAAAGAATGCAGCAAGTGGTCTTCCCAGCTGCGAGAAATATCGACAATGCGCTCTTCTAAACGACGAATATCAAAATCCGGTGAATCATCTGGATCAACTTTAAACACAATATGAGAACGGGCTAACACCGACTCGGAAAAATAGGTATTAAATTCATGTTCCTGCGCATTCAGCGCTTTGCCTATCAGGTTTTGAATTTGCAGACGCAGACGGGTACTGAAATCTTCCCTAGGCACATAAACGATACAATTTACAAACTTGCCGTAAGGATCGCGACGCATAAACAAACGCACCATATGCCGTTCGTTAATACGAGCCACACCTATGACACATTCAAATAACTCACTGGCACTGCTTTGAAACAATTCATCACGGGGGAAAGTTTCAATTACCTGACGCAAGACCTTGCCATCATGGCTCATCGGGTCCAGTCCCGATCGCTCCATCACATAGCGAAGCTTCTCTCGTACCATGGGGATCTTGCTAGGGCTTAGGGTATACACAGGGGATGTATAAAGGCCCATAAAGCGCCCCTCTCCCCTAACATTGCCCTTATCATCAAACAGCTTGACCACGACATAGTCGGAGTAAGCATTACGGTGAATACGTGAACGCACTGAAGATTTGGTACAGGACAATAGCTGTGGCGACAAATGGAATCTCGCCATCCCCTCGTTAAAATCAGCTTCTTTCACCTGTGGTGCTTTGCGGGGGTATTGCTTAAACAGCCCCAGGCGCTTCTCTGGCAGCTCTTTTAAACAGCGCCCTTCCTTGGTTTCCTCGAAGGCATATTCCGCATATCCCAAAAAGGTAAAATGGCCATCACTCAGCCAGCGTATAAAATCACGGCTTTCCGTGACACGGTCCTCCAGCGCTTTTTCTCCGGCAAGCAGCAAATTCTTTTCTGCCTCCTCGGCCTTGGCCGCCATAGGTTTGTAGTCCTGTACAACGGTATCGAGCTCTACCAGAGAGGCTTCAATGGCGCGTGCCAGCTCCGCCATTTCCGATTCATCGGTATGCAGATTAATTTCCAGATAAATAAACGCTTCTTTGCCAAACTGCTTTTTCTTGGTGTTGCGACCTTTGGCCCCAGGGCCCATCAGTTCAAGTAATTCACCTTTGTCGTCCCTGGCTAAGTTCATAACGGTACTTTTGATACCATGCAGGGAAATATTAAAGTTATTGACGGCTATTCGGACGGAATCCACCAGAAACGGCATATCATTTTGCAGTACGGCGACGATGGTGTGTGGGCTTAACCAACCATCTTCCTCAAGGGTGGGGTTAAATACCTTAACCTTGGCCATGCGGGGATCTTTATGTTGAATAAAATTCCACCAGGAGTAGGCGCTGCCATAGACATCGTTGATGGCTCTTCCTTCTAGCTCTTCCAACGGATACTGATCGTAGTAGAGTTGAGCAAAGGATCGAACCTGATCGGCATGCTCACTGGTCAATTTTTCATCAATACAGGTGGATAGTTGATGAAAGAATGTTTCCCTGCTCTCTGCCGCTACCAAACTTATATCCACGGAGGTTTCCCCTTAAGAAATGTTATATAGATATGCATACAAGCATAGACCATGCCCGACGGAACTTCTTGATCCAGGGCATGGTCTATAACTGAACTCTTGAAACCCTCTGGCAGGCCATTAAAATCACTGCCAGTTCAATAACTTATAAAAAGCTCTTCAAGCTTTCCCAACATCTCTTGAAGGGCAAAATTTAACCACCGGGGGACGCCGCAGCACCATGTCAGTTGCTCAGACAGACCTAACTACCCATCAAGCCAATCTCCATGCCTTACGTCAGTGGCTACAACAACAGATCGTAGGTCAGGAACATCTGGTCGAATGTCTGCTAATGGCACTTCTTGCCGACGGCCATTTATTGGTTGAAGGCGCCCCAGGACTGGCCAAAACCAAGGCCATCAAAACCCTCTCTGACGGCATTGAAGGCGACTTCCATCGCATCCAATTTACCCCTGATTTGCTGCCGTCAGATGTCACCGGTACTGACATCTATCGGCCGGAAAATGGAACCTTTGAATTTCAGCCAGGCCCGATCTTCCATAATCTGGTACTGGCCGATGAAATTAACCGTGCGCCCGCCAAGGTTCAGTCCGCCCTGCTGGAAGCCATGGCCGAGCGTCAGATCAGTGTTGGGCGTAATACCTACCCATTACCTGAGCTGTTTTTGGTGATGGCGACACAAAACCCGATTGAGCAGGAGGGTACCTACCCCTTACCCGAGGCACAGCTCGACCGTTTCTTAATGCACGTCAATGTTAAGTATCCACGTGCCGAAGCCGAAAAGCAGATTCTTCAACTGGTTCGTAACGAAGCCGCTCATGTAGAGTCTGCACCGCCTCAACCTATCAGTCAGCAAGCCTTGCTGGAGATGCGCCAGGCTGCCTTGGGCATCCATATGGCCCCCGCGGTTGAAGACTATATTGTGCAATTAACCGTCGCCTCCCGCGATCCCGGTCAATATGACGCCAACCTGGCTAAATGGATCGAGTTCGGCGTCAGTCCCCGCGGCACTATCGCCCTGGATCGCTGTGCCCGAGTACACGCCTGGTTAAACGGCAAGGATTTTGTCAGCCCAGATGATGTCCAGGCCGTCTTGCCCAATGTCTATCGCCATCGTTTATTACTTAGCTTTGAAGCGGAAGCCAGTGGCGTAACAGCCGATCAGGTAATTGAAACCTTAATTGCCAAGGTACCTGTGGCTTAATGCCGACAAGCGCTATGTCCACAACTACAACGGCAACAGAACAACTCCAGGCGCTAAGAGCGCCAACTGGCCCCTATGTCGACTTGGAAGCCATGATCCAGCTGCGTTTCTGCGCTCAGGATCTGGATTTGAGCGCCCGTAAACTCAGCCAGTCTTTACAGGCAGGTCAAACCCGCACGCGCTTTCGCGGCCGTGGTATGGAGTTTGAGGAAGTTCGCCACTATCAGGCCGGTGACGATATTCGCTCAATCGACTGGCGAGTAACGGCACGCACTCAAGTGCCCCACACCAAACTCTACCGTGAAGAGCGTGAACGCCCGGTGCTGGTTGTAACAGATCAGCGTCCAGCGATGTTTTTTGGCAGCCAGACGTGCTTTAAATCGGTTACCGCCTGTTATTGCGCGGCATTAATCGCCTGGGCTGCCCTTAAAAACAATGACCGTATTGGCGGTCTAATTTTTAATGATGTGAACGAACAGGATTTACGTCCCAAGCGCAGTCGCCACAGCCTACTTGCGCTGTTACGTGGATTGCATGAATTTAATCAGGGACTACAGTCTCCGCTTGCAGAAAAAGCGGCTCAGCCTTTATCACAACGCCTGAGCGATCTGCGCCGTATTGCCAAACCCGGTAGCGCCCTGTTTATTATCAGCGACTTTCACGATCTCGATGAAGACTGCCGTGAACAGCTCTACCAGCTGAGTCGGCACTGCGAAATCACCTTATTGCCGATTCATGACCCTTTGGAGGCGACTTTACCGACTAACAAGCTATTAACGGTTAGCGATGGCGTACAACGTAAACAAATTGATAGCAGCAACTCGCAAGCACGTTATCAAGCACATTTTCAGCAGCAACAAAAGAACCTTAAACATCTGAGCGGCCAACTGGGGTTAGGGCTACTGCCTGTATCAACTACTGACAACCCTATTACCTTATTACAACAGCAACTGGGGGCCAGAGCATGCCGCCGTTAAATACCCAGATGCCGCAACAACAAGACCCCCTCGCCCAGCTAAAAGACATCCATTTACCGGATGCCATCAGCGCATGGCCACCGGCACCGGGCTGGTGGATACTTGCCGCTATTTTGGTAGCGTTTGTGATTTGGGGGGGCATATGGTTTGCGCAACAGAAAAAAATAAATCGTTATCGCCAGCAAGCCTTGCAAGAGTTACAACAACTGAACTATCAGGATAATCCTTTAACCGATATTAACGCCCTGCTAAAACGTGTTGCCATGGTCGCCTATCCCGACCATCAGGTTGCCTCTCTTAACGGCGACCAGTGGGTTAATTTTTTACATTCAAGCTGTCCTCAACTTTCTGCAGATACGTTTACGCTATTAGCGCAAGGCCCCTATCAAGACCCTAGCAAGCTTTCAGCTGCAGATATTGATACCCTGAAGACCCGTTGCACCACATGGATCAAGATGCACAGCGCACAAGCCATCCAACAGGCAAATTCAATAGCGGAGGCCGCATAAATGCTAACGCTGGAATTTTTATGGATTTTTGCCCTTCTGCCCCTGCCTTTGATAATCCGTTTTTTATGGCCAACGGCCGCCCGCCAGGACGCCGCCCTGCTGGTACCATTTTTTAATGACCTGCAACATATCGATTCACCGCAAACCTCTCGTATCGACAGCAGTCGCATTAACCTTGGGCTGCTGTGGCTGATATGGGCTCTACTCTTATTGGCTTGCGCCCGACCCACATGGATTGGTGAGCCGATTAATCTGCCTGCCAGTGGCCGTGACTTGCTGTTAGCCGTGGATATCTCCGGCAGTATGGAAACGGCTGATATGAATTGGAATGGCGAGATGGCTGATCGCCTGACAACGGTTAAAGCTGTCGTCGGTGATTTTGTCGAACGCCGCCAAAGTGATCGCCTGGGCTTAGTGCTGTTTGGCAGTAACGCCTACCTGCAAGCCCCGCTGACTTTTGACCGCCAAACCGTTAAACAGCTTTTACACGAAGCGCAATTGGGTTTTGCCGGCGAAAAAACAGCGATTGGCGACGCCATAGGCTTGTCAGTAAAACGCCTGCGTGATCGCCCGGAAGACAGCCGCGTACTGATTCTTCTTACTGACGGTGCCAATACCTCAGGCCAGGTTGAGCCATTGCAAGCCGCTAGCTTGGCTGCACAGGCCAAGGTAAAGATTTACACCATTGGTATCGGTGCTGACGAAATGCATCGCCCCGGGTTATTTGGCTCCAGTTTTGGCAGCCGTAAAATCAATCCGTCTCGAGATCTGGATGAGGCAACCTTAACATCCATTGCCCAGCAAACCGGAGGTCGCTACTTCCGTGCGCGCAGCCCACAGGACTTGGCAGAGATTTATGTGGAACTTGATCGTTTAGAGCCTATCGAGCAGGAAGCGGAAGTTTTTCGCCCCAGTAAATCTCTCTACCACTGGCCACTAGGGGTGGCTTTACTATTAAGTGTGTTGATGGCGCTATTACCACCCCTACTGCAAAGTGCTCAGCGCTTAAGTCGTACGCAGGAGAATGCCTGATGGATAGCCAAGAACTTTTAACTATCTGGCAGGAATTCCAATGGCTGCGCCCTTTCTGGTTACTGGGAATCCCAATCAGCTTGCTGGCTATTGCTCTGCTTTGGCGCGGTCAACAAAGACGTGGTAACTGGAAGCAGATCATAGCCCCCGAACTGCTGCCACACTTGCTGGAAGGCAAACTGCAAAAACAACAAAAACTACCTTTGATTGGCTTACTGGCAGGCTGGATACTTACCTGCCTGGCATTGGCCGGCCCCACCTGGGAAAAAATTCCGCAGCCTATCCATAAAACCGAAAGTGCGCTGGTTGTTTTGCTCGATCTGTCACCGTCCATGCATGCTGAAGATTTAAAACCTTCACGGCTGGTGCGAGCCCGCCTCAAACTCATAGACCTGCTAAAAGAACGCAAAGAAGGCTTAACCGCGTTGATCGCCTACGGCGGCGAGGCACATATCATTACGCCACTTACCGACGACACTCAGACGTTAATCAGCCTTCTGCCCGCATTAAGTCCGGATATAATGCCTCTGCAAGGCAGTAACACCGAAATGGCTGTTGAGTTGGGGTTGCAGCTGTTAGCCGATGCGGGATTACAACGCGGCGAGCTACTGTTAATTACCGATGGGGTTGAGCAGCCTGCGGTTAAAAGCATTAGCAACACATTAACCTCGGCCTATCGCTTATCCGTGCTGGGTGTAGGTACCGATGCTGGGGCTCCTATTCCCATCCGTCAAGGCGGTTTTGCGAAACAGGATGGTGCCATTGTCGTCGCCAAACTCGTTAGCCGTAACTTGAAATCACTTGCCCAGGACAACGGCGGTATCTTTCGTCTATTGAGTGCAACCGATACAGATCTCAGCGCACTTACTGCTCAACCGGATATGATGGATAAGCGCACCCGTGAACTAGAACGGCAGTTTGATATCTGGTTTGAACGCGGCCCATACCTCGCCCTATTTCTTCTACCCTTTGTTGCCTTTGCCTTCCGTCGCGGCTGGGCAGCTGCCATGGCAGTTGTGATGTTTAGCGCGGGCACCTTAACACCACAAACCAGCTACGCCTTTGGTTGGGACGATCTGTGGCAACGTAAAGATCAACAGGGACAAAAACTGCTCGAACAAGAACAGCCCCAGGCAGCTGCCGAAGCCTTTGAAGATAGCCAATGGAAAGCCTCAGCTCATTACAAAAACGGCGACTACAATAAAGCCGCAGAACTCTACGGTCAGGAAGACAGTGCCAAAGCGCACTATAACCGCGGTAATGCCCTGGCCAAACAACAACAATTTGATCAAGCCATTGAAGCTTACAAACAAGCCCTGCAATTGGATCCAGAGCATCCGGATGCACAAACCAACAAAGAACTGGTTGAACAGTTAAAACAGCAGCAAGAGCAACAACAAAACCAACAGGGTCAAGGCCAGAACCAGGATCAAAATCAGCAAAACCAGGATCAACAAGATCAGGGCCAGCAGGGACAGAACCAAGAAAGCCAAGACCAAAAAAACAAGCAAAATCAGCAGGGCCAAGATCAACAGAACCAAGGTCAGCAACAGTCTTCAAACGATCAAAAGCAAGAAAACCAACAGCAAGACAATCAATCGCAACAGCAAAATGGTCAAACTGATCAGCAGCGAGAACAGACTCAGCAACAGAAACAACAAGCTAACGAATCACAACAAGACAAGACCGAGCAACAACAAGGCCAACAACCTCAGGAGACAACCCCTGCAGAGGAACAACAGGCAAACGAACAACAAATGGCCGCTCAGGAAACGGGCGAGCAAAGCGAATCGGATCAGGCCCTTGAGCAATGGTTACGTAAAGTCCCTGACGATCCTAGCGGTCTAATGAAGCGCAAGCTGCAATATCAGCACAACTTGCGCCGTAAGCAATACCGAGCGGGCACTTGGGAGCCCCCCGAGAACGAAGCCAATAAAAGATGGTAATGATGGTAATGACAAGAATCTGCAAACTGACCGTTATCAGCACCCTGCTGATGCTTTTCAGTGTCCAGGCATATGCAGCCACGCTGTCTGCACAGGTAGACAGAAACAAGATTACAGAAGAAGAAACCCTTAACCTACAGGTTCGCTACAACGAACAGGTAGCCTTCGGCAAACCTGACTTTGACATACTGAAAAATGATTTCGACATTCTCAGTAATTCCCAGAGCAACCAATACCGCAGCATAAATGGCCAGGTAGAATCCTATACCCAGTGGCGACTAATGCTCGCGCCTAAACGTACCGGTAAGCTGCAAATCCCGGCACTGAGTTTTAAAGGTGTAAGCAGCCAGGCTATTAATGTAGAAGTGCTATCGGCGGGATCCGGTAGTAGCACAGCAAGTAGCGACAAACCCGTATTTATCGATAGCAGCATCGATAAAAAACAACTGTTTGTGCAGGAGCAACTGCTCTATACCGTGCGCTTAATCACCTCGGTTAATCTGCAAGGTCTGAATGCCGATGAGCTTAAAATTCCCGGCGCGGTTGTAAAACAAGTCGGTGAAAACCAATACCAGCGCCGTATTAACGGCCGCAACCACCTGGTGGTTGAAAGTGTGTATGCCATCTTCCCGCAAAGCAGTGGTGAGCTGACGATTCCACGGTTAAATTACACCGTCACACTGGAAGATATGCGCCAGGACCCCTTTGGTCGCGATCCGTTCTTTAAGCGCGGTGGCAAACGCTTGCGCTTACATGCACCTGAGAAAATTATTCCCGTTATGCCACAACCAGACAACTATCCTGCTGCCACTTGGTTACCTGCCAGTAATTTGAGCCTGGAACAAAGCTGGAGCACAGCCCCTGATCAATTTACCGTGGGTGAACCGATTACCCGTACTATCACCCTAACGGCCAAAGGACTTAGCGCTGCCCAACTGCCTCCTCTGACCATCACAGAACAAAGCGGCATTAAGTACTACCCGGATCAACCGCAAACGGAAGATAGCGTTAGCAATACGGGCATTACAGGTATCAGAACCGAAAGTTATGCGATTGTTCCCACTCGCCCAGGCAACTTTACCCTTCCAGCCGTAGTGGTGAGTTGGTGGGATACCGAAGCCAACCGTATTCGTGAAGTGAGCCTGCCGGTACAAACCATACAAGTTGCTCCGGCTGACGGGCAGACAGCTATTCAACCTGCGCAACCTGAGCAAATCGACATCTCCAATGAAAGCCGCCAGATATCAACCTCAACCACTAACCTTTGGCTAAGTGTTGCGGTTGCATCCATTATTCTGAACATTGCGCTGGCAGGCCTATTATTTTGGCGCTGGAACACATCAGCTCCCGCACCGGTAACAGCTCAAGCCAGTAAACCCAATAGCAACGAAAAACAGGCCTTTAATGCCTTCAAAGCCAGCTGTAAAGGCCAACAGCCACAACCCGTGCGTCAGGCACTGATTGTCTGGGCACAGCAGTTTTGGCAAGAACCGGGGCTAAGTAGCCTTAATCAGATTATTGGGTTAAGTGACTCTGGGACGCTGCAAAGTGCTATTGCTGAGCTGGATGCAGCGCTTTACCAGAACGATGAAGTGCAGGCATGGAATGCGAATAATTTGTTACAGGCGGTGGAGCTGGAAAGAAAGCGGAATATGCAGCAACGCAATGGTAAGAAACAGGCAGATGATGCATTGCCCGAGCTATACAACTAACGCTATGCCCGTAGTTAGCTCTAAGACACTGGATACCCGCCTACGCGGGTATGACATTAATTTATTTTTGAGTAAATTAAGAGAGAGTCGTGCTTAAAAAGTGACATTGGCATTAAATGCCACGGAACGCCTTTCGCCCTCACCGGCAAAGGCTTCCACGCCGTGCAGCAGCCAACCTGGGAAGATATAAAGGTCCCCCACCTCAGGCTTCACACTCATCAACGATTTGTTAAACGCCTGCTTACCGCCAGTCATAAAATTCAAATAACCGGCTTTTCGCCCGCCAATATAATTACGGGTTTGTTCACAGGCTTCGCTCTCATTTAGCTCTGGTACTTTTAAGTAAAATACGCCAGAAATATCCGTGGAGTGGAAATGCATAGGACTCGGCGTATTGGCATACTGACTAACCGCCCAAAGGGTCTCATACTCTAGCGACTTTACCTTTTGCCCTTCGGTTTCTTCGGCATAGCCCATTATATGCTGGGCCAGAATATAACCCAGTGATGCGTCACCACCGGCAGACACAAGACTATCGGGTAATATCACTTCCCTACCAGATTGAAGACTCTCATTGCGAGAAAACTCCGCATCAACTTGGCTATTTAACTGTTCGATTAATGTGTCACTCAAGCGGGCCTTAGCTATCTGAGGACCAAAGGGTGAATAAAAATCCTGAGCAAATTTCCCTCCCTGGGATTTGATTGCCAGAGGTTCAGCCTCGTATTTCTTCAGTGCACGCTGGGAGTTATCGATAATGACAGCCATAAAAAAGCCCACAGGTAATTGTGGGCTTTTTATATCACGCCAAAACGAAGCAATCCACTTATAGCTTTGGCATCGCTCGATCGATAATCGCCTTGCAATCAACACCTTCTGGCAAGGTGCCATAGACCCAACCAGCATTATCCGCAGTTAGGCGCGAAGCACAGAACCCTTCAGCTACTGCGGCATCGCCAAATTGCAACAACAGGCTTCCCTGCAGCGCCAGGGCCATTTTTTCTACAACGCGACGTGCGCGGTACTCAAGCGTAGAAAGGTCGGCAAAATCCGCCTGCAAGCTCTCAACAAACGCATCCAAGCGTGCATCCTTACCCTGGACTTTGCCCACCTCTTGCATAAAGGCATCCAGGGAGCCCGGCGTGCGCTGAATAGCACGAATCATATCCAGGCACTGCACATTACCACTACCTTCCCAGATGGCATTTACCGGTGCCTCGCGATACAGGCGCGGGAAAATACTCTCTTCCATCACACCACTGCCACCGATACACTCCATCGCCTCGTAAGCGTGACCCGGAGTGCGTTTACAAATCCAGTACTTACCCACGGCGGTGCCAATACGCATTAACAACTGCTCGTGCTCATCCTGCTGGTTATCGAGCGACCGTGCCATGCGCATACTCAGCATCAGCGCGGCTTCACTTTCAATGGCTAAATCCGCCAGTACATTCTGCATCAACGGTTTCTCGATCAAGCGATCACCAAAGGCTTCGCGTTGCGCACAGTGGTGCAAAACCTGAGCCAAGCCCTGACGCATAGACGCCGACGAGCCCACCATACAATCAAAACGCGTCATGGCCACCATATCGATAATAGTCGGCACACCACGCCCCTCTTCTCCGACCATCCAAGCTAAAGCTCCACGTAACTCGGTTTCACTGGAGGCGTTAGAAACATTACCCATTTTGTTTTTTAAACGCTGTATTTGCAGCGGATTCTTGCTGCCGTCCGGACGCCAGCGTGGCAACAGGAAGCAAGACAAACCGCCGGGCGCTTGCGCCAATACCAGGAAGGCATCACACATGGGCGCCGAAACGAAATATTTATGGCCCACTAACTCATAAGCTTGGCCTGGGCCACCCTCACCTACAGGGACTGCGCGCGTAGAATTGCGTCGCACATCGGAGCCGCCCTGCTTTTCGGTCATGGCCATACCGATGGTCAAACCATTTTTTTCCTCGTGTGAGACATTACGAAAATCATATTCGCGAGCCATGATCTTTGGCGCCCACTGCTCATAGAGTTCGGGCTGGTGCTTCAGCGCGGGAATCGCGGCCATGGTCATGGTAATCGGACAGCCGTGACCGGCTTCATCTTGCGACATCATATAAGACTTGGCCGCACGGGCCACATGGGCGCCAGGCTTGGGGTCTGTCCAGGGGGAGGAATGCAGGCCATGCTCAATCGATTTCTGCATAAAACGGTGATACGCAGGATGGAAATTCACTTCGTCTTTACGGCGACCATAACGATCGTGAGTGTGTAGCTCAGGTTTGTTCTGGTTGGCCTGATGGCCCAATTCAATCCACTCAGCCGAACCCAAATCCTGCCCCAGCGCCGTTAAATCCTCGGTATCCCAATACCCGCCTTCGCGCTTTACCGCCTCCGTCAGAGCGGTATCGGACAAGTACAGGTTGTAGTTTTCCAGCGGGTAGGACTGGTTTTCAATCTCGTGGGTTTCAGCCCAATAGGCTGTAGATGGCTTAAATTCGGACATGGGGCTCCTCCGTACGTACGGCAATGAGGTAAATGGATTTAACCGCCGCTGATACCTACAGCATAGACAGAGTTATCCGCATATCAGGATGGATCAATCTGGCTAAACCCAAAGAAGTGAATTATAGTTCACACCTTATAAAGTGAACCACAATTCACACCTTGAAACAAGGCTTTTAGATGCCCGCTGCAAGCCTTACACTGTGCGCCAGCACTACTGTCAGGACCCCATGACTAGGAACCCCAATGGCCTACCGCCCCACCGCTAAAACTGAAGCCCGACGCGCCGCCCAACACAAACAACTGCTGGAGGCCGCCATTCGCCTGGTTAGCCAGGGAGGTTTTGCCGCCCTCACCATTCAGGCCGTAGCGCAGGAAGCCGGTATAGCCACCGGGACGGTCTACAAATACTTCAAAGACAAGGCCAGCCTATGCGCCGAGGTTTTTAAGCTTTGTACCATCAAAGAAGTGGAACAGGTCCGCTCGGCCACCCACGACACCAACCAAACGAACCTAAAAGACCGTCTGTGTTACTCCATCCGCGTATTTGCCGAGCGTGCCATTCAGGGCCGCCGCCTGGCCTACGCCCTGATTGCAGAACCCGTGGATGCCCTGGTAGATGCAGAGCGTCTGATCTACCGAAAGGCCTACGCCGATATTTGGCAGGGTTTGATTGAGGAAGGTATGGCCTCGGGCGAATGCCCGCAGCAAATAGCCAGCGTTAGTGCAGCCGCACTGGTGGGTGTTGTTGCCGAATCTCTGGTAGGTCCACTGGCCATGGCAGAAGATGACCGACTGGCGATTGAAAAAGATCAGCTGATTGGCGCTATCCAGGATTTCTGCTGGAGAGCCATCAGCCAAGCCAAATAGACATTAGCGATTCAGATAGGGAAACAACTTCGCCACTTCCGCTTCGGTCAAACTACTTACGCGAGCAATATTGGTTTCCGGAATCTTGTCACTGTCAGGGTAAGATGCCAGCGCCTTTTCCATACTGTCTTCTCGAATAATATGCAGTAGCGGATAAGGGGCTCGGTTGGTGAGGTTTTCTGCATCTTCCGGCAAGGTGCCACCAAACTGGTAATCCGGGTGAAAACTCGCCACCTGATAAATACCCTGCCAATCAAACTGCTCAATTAACGAATCAACCCAGTCGAGGAACTGATTGTAGTCGGCAAAGTCCTGTAGACAATTACTAATCACCAACACCACAGTTTCCAATTGGTTCGCAGGGGTTTGATCGAGGCGCTGCATTTGTGATTGCAAATCCAGCAAGACCTCTTCTTCACGCTCAGCCTCAGACACCACCAAATCAATCAGCCCCTGACGATTGGGCTTATGGGCAAAAGGACACAAATTTAAACCGATTACTACATCCTCAAGCCAACGACGGGTAGCAACAATAGCGGGATGCTGATTATGGAAATGAGAGTCGGTGGTGGTCACAGCAACAGGTCCTCAAACAACAGGCTTTAGCAATACATCAAAGGCTGTATTATATCTTAAGATTTAGCCGTTGCGGTTTTCTTGCGAGTGGTTGTACCCTTATTACCTTTGCGCTTGCGTTTGTACGCGGGCTTGCCTGATGAAAGCCCTTTTAACGCTAATGGCACCACCTGCTGACTTTGCACTACCAACTGCTGCAATTCCTGCTGCAGAGGTAACATCAAATCATCATAACGTGCCAGCCGCTCGCTGATAGCGGTTAGCTGAGACTCCCAACGCGCGGTCATATCTGGCAGAGTTGCTGATTCCGGTAATGCCTGAATAAAACCCTTACCCGCCGGGGTAGCTCTAATACTTTTGCCCTGTCGGGTTAAAAAACCACGCTTAAACAATAACTCCATAATACCGGCGCGGGTGGCCTCGGTGCCCAAGCCATCAGTTTCTTTTAGCACTTGCCTTAACGCCGGATCACCGACAAATCGACTAATGCCTGTCATAGCTGCCAATAAAGTTGCATCGGTAAAGGGCTTCGGTGGCGTGGTTTGCTTATCGACAATGTCGGCATCAATACAGGTCAATATCTGCCCTTTTTGCAGCCCAGGTAAACCACTACGATTAAACTGATCAGCGTCCTCCCCCTCACTTGCAGCGCTGCCTTTCTTTGCCACAGGAAACATAATCTTCCAACCCATTTCCAATGGCTTTTTCGCCTTGGCGACAAATACACCACCGGCAATAGTAATCTCGGCCTTGGCATCCTCGAATTGATAGTGGCTTAAAAACTGCGCCAGGTAATTGCGGCAAATTAACTGATACACCTTTAATTCATTAGCATTTAAGGATTTACTGCGCGCCTGGGTAGGAATGATTGCATGGTGAGCATCTACCTTACTATCATTCCAAGCTTTGGATTTCTGCGAAAAGTTCGCACTCTCTAACGCCTGCCCAAACCCAAGCCCCGATTCTGAAGAGAGCACTGACTGCAAATTATCCGTCACCGCCCGCATCACATCACCGGCTTGACGATGATGCTCAACCGGTAAATGCCGTGAATCAGAACGCGGATAGGTAACCACCTTATGGCGTTCATACAATGCCTGACATATATCCAGCACCTGCTGGGCACTCATGCCAAAGGCCTTGCTGGCATCTATCTGCAAGCTCGATAAACTGTGCGGTAACGGCGGTGCCTGTTTTTTGTTGGCAACCTTGTAGCTGGTCACTTCGGCAGGTTGTCCTACTATGCGACCGGCAACATTCTCCGCTAAAGGCCGCGACAGGTTTCTACCCTGCTCATCCAAATAATCCTGACAGTGTTCACTCGGCTGCCACTTTGCTTTAAAGGTTTGCTTGTCATCGTTTTGGCAGCTTGCCCACACATCAAAATACGGGTGTGGCTGAAAAGCTTCAATTTCCAAATCCCGTCGTACCACCAGCCCCAACAACGGCGTTTGCACCCGCCCGACAGACAAAACGCCCTGATAACCCACCGTTTTACCCTGCAGCGTGTAAGCGCGGGTCATATTAATACCGTATAACCAATCAGCACGACTGCGGGCCAGCGCTGAAACAGAGAGCGCCATAAATTCACGGTTTGGGCGCATTTGACGCAGTGCCTGCTGCACCGCGGGACCATTCAGGTCGCTAATTAAACAACGCTGAACACTGCCGCGTTTTGCCTCGCTAACGCCGGCATAATTAATCACCTCATCAACCAACAATTGCCCCTCCCGATCCGGGTCACCGGCATGCACCAGGTGGTCGGCCTTTTTGATCAGCTTTTTTAACACCGTGAATTGCTTGCGGGTTTTGGGCTTGGGTTGCAGTTTCCACTGCTGTGGAATAATGGGCAGGGTTTCGTGTTTCCAGGCTTTATAGGCAGGGTCGTAGGCATCGGGCTCCGCTTGCTCTAACAAGTGGCCAATACACCAACTGACCACATCGCCATTGGCCAGCTCCAGGCAACCCTCCCCTTTACGCGCCTTGGGCAAGCCGTTTAAAGCCGATAATCCGTCGGCAATAGCACGGCCCAAGCTGGGCTTTTCGGCAATATAAAGGATCATGCAGTCCCCAATTCACGCAACGCAAAACACTGTATAAAGAGACAGTACCGCGTTTTTTCGGATTTCACAAGTCAGCGTGCTATGCTGGGCGCCGTTTTTTGGCCAGTCTTTGTACTAGAAGTTACGTTAAGAAGTGAATGTTATGTCATTATTGCCCTGCATCGAAGTTGAACCCCAATCTCCTGCTACAGCCAGCGTTATTTGGCTCCACGGCCTTGGCGCCAGCGGCCACGACTTTGAACCCATAGTGCCACACCTGCAGCTACCCGAAGACCTGCCAGTGCGCTTTATCTTCCCCCATGCGCCACAAATCCCCGTCACCATTAACGGTGGCATGGTAATGCCCGCCTGGTACGATATTTTAAGCATGGATATTGATCGCAAAATCGACGAAGACCAGATTCTTACCTCGGCGGCAAAAACCATTGAATTAGTAGAACGGGAAATTGAACGTGGTATTGCCAGCGATCGCATTATTCTCGCCGGCTTCTCCCAGGGAGGCGCTGTGGTTTACCAGGCTGCCCTTAGTTATGACAAACCCTTGGCAGGTTTGATGACACTATCAACCTACTTCGCCACCGCGGAATCCATTCAACCGAATGAAGCCAACAAAGAAATCCCTATCCATATTTTTCACGGTACTCAGGATCCGGTCGTACCGGAAGTCTTAGGTATTCGCGCCAAACGTACCCTGACTGATATGGGCTACCAGCCAAAGTACGCCAACTACCCCATGCAGCACGAAGTCTGTCTGGAGCAGATTCAGGATATCAGTCGTTGGTTGCAAGCCTGTTTGAATGGCTAGGTAGCATTAACAAAATCACCAGCAGCGCCATAGGCACCAGACAGATCAACAAAAAGGTCTGCCAACTGCTGGCCGTTAACGCCCAACCTGCCGACAGCGAAGCGACCGCCTGGCAGGAAAAAACCACCACATCATTAACACCCTGAGCTTTAAACTGTTCGCCAGGAAGATACGTCGAAGGCAGTAAAGCCGTACCGGATACAAATAAGAAATTCCACCCAATCCCCAGCAATACCAGCTGCACCCAAAAGCCCGAAACAGACGTGTGGGACATGCCTACCAACACCGTTAATCCATAGCAGACAAGACCAGCTACCATCATCACCTTGATGGAAAAGCGCCGGAACAACCAGGGCGTAAATAACGAAGGTAAAAACATCGCCGCAATATGGCTTTGAATTACCCACTTGGTATCAATCAAGCTATGACCGTGATGGTGATGCATACTGATGGGCGTGGCGGTCATCACAAAGGTCATAATGACAAAACCGACCGCACCGCTAGCCAAGGCTAAACAAAACGCCGGATTACCAAACAACGCCAAAAAAGAACGACGGGATTCAACCACGTCTGCCGTAGAGGCTTTAACTTCACTAAACACCATCATTAAACCCGCAGCCACAACAAAACACACCGCTGTAGCAAGGTAGGAACCAGCATATTCTGTCGCAAACCAGTTACGCCCCTGCACCGCCAGCTCCGGCCCTAAAAACGCCGCAATAATACCGCCGCACATCACCAGCGAAGCCGCCGTAGGCCCTTGTTCGGGTGACACCGACTCCATAGCCGCAAATCGCAACTGCTGCACCGCTGCATTGGTAAAACCCACCATGGCAGACGCTACACAAAACAATACAAAGCTTTCGACACTGAGAGAATAAGCCGCCAGTAAACAGCTAAGCAGCCCTAAAAAAAGATAAAACAGGAAAACGGGTTTACGGCCAAAACGCTGCATGCCCTGCGTAGCCGGAAGAATCCCCAAAGCAGCCCCTATAACCATGGTGGCAATAGGTAAAGTGGCCCAGTCGGCCGAAGGGGCCAGCTTTACGCCAACCAAACTCCCCACCAACATCATCAATGGCGTTGCAGCAAACGCTAACGCATTACAACAAACGAGAATCCAAACCCCAATAAACTGCCGGGAAAACATACCCGATCCACCCCAATCTCTATTTATTCAAAGCCATAGGCATTCAAAGAGTGGACACACTAGCAGCAAACGCCAACAACCTCCACCGACACCTGTAACCCTCACTAACGGTAGCGCGTCCAACGTTGACGCCGCATGCAGTAATCACGCGGCTCTTCCGCCTCCGGTTTAATATCAGCTTCAATATCGTTAAGGACAAATAACGCCATCTTTGTAGGATCGGAATCCGGTGACTTGGCCAGATCTTTCTCCAGCTGCTCGCGCAAGTCTCGAATCGGTAAAATACCTGGAGCCGTTAGCTCACGATAGTAATACTGGTACTTGGCACAGAAATGTTCATTTTCTGATTCACAACCTACCAGCATTAACCCCAAAACCATTAAGGCTGTTACCCGCAAGCCTTCCACTCTTTGTAATAAGTCCATAACCTCTTCCCTTTACTGCGCACTGCTCAAATTATAGGCGTATTTGCCGAAACCGCCCCGTAGGATATGATGTTACACCTTAGACACAATGCTTAACCCAAAGCTTAGGATGCATCTATGAAAAAGTGGTACGGCGGCAACGACATTGACCCCAATGACGAACATCGCGACTGGCGCATGATCGATAAAATCATCGGCGAAACCTTCGAAGAACAAAAGAAAGCCCGCCGCTGGGGCGTTTTCTTTAAACTCGCCACCCTTGCCTACCTGTTTGTTATCCTGATTCTGGCCTACAGCGCCAAACCTGGTGATGCCAGTACCAAAGAAAAACACACCGCCCTTATCCGCATTGACGGCCCTATTGGCGCAGACTCGCCGGCAAATGCCAACGCTGTTGCCGGAGCCCTACGCAAAGCCTTTGATACAGAAACCGTAGAAGGCATTATCCTCGCCATCAACAGCCCAGGCGGCAGCCCGGTACAATCGGGATATATCTACGATGAAATCAAACGCCTGCGCGCCGAACACACCGACACCAAAGTCTATGCTGTAATCAGCGACCTGGGCGCATCTGGTGGTTACTATATCGCTGCTGCCGCCGATGAAATCTACGCCGACAAAGCCAGCCTGGTTGGTTCCATCGGTGTAACCGCCTCCAGCTTTGGCTTTGTCGATTCACTCGAAAAAGTGGGCGTAGAACGCCGCCACTTTACCGCCGGCGAGCACAAAGCCTTCCTCGACCCTTTCAGCGAACTAAAAGACTCTGAAGTGGATTTTTGGAAAACCGTACTGGGCAGCATCCACCAGCAGTTTATTACCGTTGTTAAAGAAGGCCGCGGTGACCGGCTAAAAGACGAAGAAAAACTCTTTAGCGGTTTAATCTGGAGTGGCGAACAAGCCTTGGAACTGGGTTTAATTGATGGCCTGGGTAGCGCTGGTTATGTAGCCCGAGAAGTTATTGAAGCTGAAGACATCATTCTTTATGGCGGCCAGAAATCCCTGCTGAAACGCCTGAGTGAACAACTGGGTGCATCTATCGGTCAATCTTTTGGCCAGGAAGTGAGTAGTACTATAGGCTTGGGGCACACCCCAAAAGTGTATTACTAACCCTGCCCTTCAAATTCAGCACACACTCCCTACACCGCCATTCCCGCGAAAGCGGGAATCCACTTTTCTTTCAAAGAGCTAGCCTGTATCGAGTAAACTTATAGTTGCAGTATTTCTAGCTGAATAGATAGACTTATGCTGCAAGTTGGTACCTAAAGACACTGGATTCCCGCTTTCGCGGGAATGGCGAACTTCGACTTAACTTGCTTCCACCCCACCCAAACTATCCGCCAAATCATCCAACTGCTGACAAGTCGTATCAAATCCATCAACACCCGCCATCGCATAGCGCGCCTTTACTGACAGGCCACCATTACACAAACTGCCTTTAACCCCGGGTACCTCCCCGGACTTTAAATAATTTAAAAACCGTGTAGCCTTTGGCCCGTTGCCAAACGCATAAATAATCTGATTTTCCATACTTCTCATACATTAACCGGCGATTCATCAACCGCCTTATACCATCAATCGAAAGTGCGATTGCACCTCTTCACGCCATGCCTTATCCACGCCCGCCTGCTTGGCAAAGTGTGGCCACTGCTCGCAGGCGGATTTTACCTCATCAATAATTTTTCGCGAGCGTGCAGCCGTTAAATCGGCCTTCTTTCCCACCGCAATTAAATCCTCTTCCGTGAAGTTGTCACGCTTACCATTAGCCGACATCTGATGCTGCGATGTCCACTCACCAACCGGGTTATAGGCATAGGTCACATCAAAGGCCGGCGCCAAAGACCAATTGCCCCGGCGATCCATTAAAAAGGCAATATTTTTGGTGTGATCATCCTGATTGCGCGCCACAATATTAAACACCATACGCCGGTACAACTGCACCAGCGCCTGATGCTCATCACCCATCTGCAACTGACGCACCACCCGCAACGCCTGCTCATAACTGTAAGCACCGGCCATATTAAAATCGAAATGCGCCATCGCACATAACGACTGCATATGTAACTTGCCACCAACTTCCGGGCGATCAAACCGTCGCGTCATAAAATGCGCACGACCACCCTCTTCCATCAACCGACAATCGGCCATATTAATGCCAGCTTCCTGCGCCATTAAATAATAGGCATATTCCAGCCGACCAAACCCCTGCGGGTCGGCCAGCTCTTTATCGCGGTTATTGCCCACACCATCAAATTTCAGTAACCAGTACTGAAAACCCTCATTGTTATCAACCTGGCCGGATCGAACCTCGCCAGTTTGCGGGTGCCAGGCAATTACCGCCTTGGCCCGTGCACCACCCGCAGAAGTACCCACCTGTAAAATAGATTCCAATGCTTGGGCGCTACCGCCTTTATCTAGATTCGTATGAAACGCCTGACGCTCACTCAACACCTGATTGGCCAGCGCCACCAACTCATCAACCTGCAGGGTTTGACTGACAACATCCACACCATCCGTTGCCGGATAAAATTCCAAGGCCCCCATCGCCCGCGAGCCGACATAACACAAACGCTCAACGGGACTAAAACTGGCAGGATCCCGATCCCGCTCCACCAACCAGCGATCAATTAACTGGTTACCGAATTTATCCGGCAAGGCATCGGCCAATAAACCGGGTAAACCTTTGAAGCTATCTCGATTGAGGGTTTCAAAGTAATACACCTTCGAGGCTTTAGGCATCATCAAAGGTGCCACCTCAACCGGTGCATTCAGAAAAGCCGGATCGTAACGGAAAAAGCCCAACTGCCGCTCCACATCCCAGGTCACCACACCCACACGGGTGCCCCACAGGACAACATCAGCTATCTGCTCGGAGGCAATTTCAGCTACAGCCATCAGCTTTCATCTCCCCAAGACCAGTTATTATCGAGCTCGGGCATAGCGCTGCGTTTTTTTGAGGCCCGCTGGCGGTAACGTCCCTGCCTGTCGCGCACCGCCAAGGGGTCCAGCGGAGGCTCAGGTAAGAAGCCCTCCAAAGCCTCGACCTTACCCAAGGCTCGCAGCACAGCCACCAAATTCAGCAGTGATAACCCCTTGCCGCCTTCGGCCCGCTTTAAGGTCCCCAATGAGATGCCAGCTTTTTCCGCAACCTCCGCCTGGGTAATATTGGCCTGCAGACGATAACGCTCCAGCCGATCCCCCAGCACCTGCAAAATCGCTTCGTTACTTAGCTGATCAAAACTCATAGTAATAACCTTTATTTTGCCTCCAAAAACCATACTACATCCAATATATTAACCAATAAACAGTAAATATCAACATTAAAGATAATATATTGACCAATATATTGATTAACTAGGGAGTATCGAGAGCTTAGAGGTTTGATATCAGATGTCATGGATGACCTTATCAGCCCAAGTTTCGTCAAGCGTTGACCATCTTATAAATCTCTTCTGATCACCCGGACAATGACATCAAAGAGGACATCGGTACCATTTTGATTGATCAGTTCAAATGCCAGCAAATTGCCGGCAAGCCACACATCACCACAGGACACTCCGGGAAAATGACTCAATCAATCAGGCTTCGCGACTTAATCAAAAACAGGCGACACTTTACTAAAAGAGCTAAAGGCGCCCTGAAAGTCCTTAAAATGGCCAAAAACGATGAGGCCATGAAAAATCTGACTTACGCCCTCTTCTTTGAGCAACAAACCGCTAAATATGCTGATAATACAGCGATCAAATACAGTGATCGTGAACTTTCCTACCGTGTGATTAATACCGCAGCAAACAAAGCCGCCCATTACTTGCAGGGGCAAGGGATCACCCAGGGGGACACTGTCGCTCTATTTATGGAAAATCGGCCTGAATTTCTGATCTATCAGCTGGCAATCACCAAGCTTGGCGGTATAGCTGCGCTTATCAATAGCTCACAACAAGACTCTGTGTTAATACACAGCATTAATTTAGTGAATTCAAAAGCGGTTATCAGCGGCGAAGAAACCTTATCCGCATTGGAGGCAGTAAAAGACCAACTGAGTATAAAACTACCCGTTTTTGTAGTACCCGATGTCGACACCACAGAATACACCGGCGGAGAATTCGATGATTACATAAATATCGTTAGAGCATCCGCCGACGCACGGACAGACAACCTTGGTATCACCAGCACACTGACGAGTGATCAACCCTGCTGGTACATCTATACGTCAGGAACCACTGGCCTTCCCAAAGCCTCTGTACAAACCCATAAACGGGCACTTAAGTCAGCTGCACTTATGGGGCACGTTGTAAACCCCCTCACTCCTACAGATATTGTCTACAGCAGCTTGCCGCTGTACCACATTACAGCACTGTCTGCCTGCTGGTTTGCGGCAATCAGTAATGGCGCCTCACTCGCACTCGCGAGAAAGTTCAGTGCAAGCCGCTTCTGGGAAGATATAGCCGAATACAAAGCAACATCGTTTGGATATGTCGGCGAACTATGCCGCTATTTATTAAACCAACCAGAATCTGCCCTTGAAAAGAACAACACCTTAACCTCTATGGTTGGCAATGGGCTAAGACCAGAAATCTGGGAAGAATTTAAAGCTCGCTTCGGCATTCAAGTAGTCAATGAAATTTATGGTGCCAGTGAAGGCAACTTAATGGCACTGAATATCTTCAACCTGAACAGTACCGTCGGTATGGTTATGGGATCCTACAAATTAGTAAAATTTGATCAGGAAAATGAAGAACTCATCAAAGATACCAAAGGTCGGCTAATAGAAGCAGGCAAAGGAGAGCCCGGCTTACTGCTAGGCAAGATTGATGAAATTGCGCCCTTCGATGGTTATTCTGACAAATCAAAAAATGATTCAAAAGTCATAAATAATGCATTTAAGCAGGGAGACAGCTATTTCAATACCGGCGATGTTCTAAAGGACATAGGCTACAAGCAACTTCAATTTTGTGATCGAACCGGTGACACCTATCGCTGGAAAGGTGAAAACGTTTCCACTCAACAAGTAGAAGAGGCAGCCAATAAACATGCATCGGTTAGCGAATCTGTCGCCTATGGTGTAGAAATACCCCAGACGAACGGCAAGGCTGGCATGATTGCACTCAAGCTGGAGAAAAATGCAGATACATTTAATGGTCAATCCCTGCTAGAACACCTAAACCGCCAATTACCCACATATGCCGTGCCCATTTTTGTACGGATTAAAACTGAACTGGAGAAAACCCCGACGTTCAAATACCAAAAAGCTCCGCTTAAAAAGGAAGGATTTGATATGGAATTATTGGACGGTCCGGCGTATGTCTTGCTTCCAGGGGAAAGCACGTATCAAGAATTAACCCAGAAGATTTTTGAAGGAATCAAGAACGGCGAGTACCGTTTCTAAATAACCCCCAACGCCAGGGAAGGCAAAGGGGGTACTGTTCAGCCCCCTTACTCAGCCAGCCCAATCTCAAGAAGATACTCTTGAAGCCCCTTCTCCCTCCTCTTCAGAGGACCAAAGCCTGTAAAGAAACATAATCAGAAAGCCGCCAGGCACAATAACCACTGATGCCACGACTGACGCCAAAGAAGCGTCTACACTTTTTAAGGAACTCGTCGCCAGAAAGAGCGAGAGCAGAATATTTTTAACACAAACCTCTACAGCAATGGTAACACTGGCCTTTGTACTCACCCCAAGGAATCTGGGTACAGAAAAACCCAAAGCAATCGCAATGACAAAAAACAATACAGTTGGCGTAAACACCTGCCCCACATGACTAAAGGCGTCATCCTCATCAAGAATTCCCATCAGGAGAAATGACAAGAACATAGTTACCACACTTACCTTGGTAAGTAATTTCTCCCACCCCAGAGAAGCAGGCCACATATGCCTTACCCACATACCAATAACGACAGGCAACACGGTAAATGCGCCCAACTGAATGGCCGTATCCAAAATAGGCATGACGATATGCGTTTGGGATTCGCCAAAATGCGCTAAGGAGTAATTCATCCATAGCGGTAACGTAAACAAGGTAGCAAATGTGGCTGTAGCGGTGAGGGTAATGGAGAGCGCAGCATCGCCCTTGCCCACATGCGCAAACACATTCGAAGCTGTACCACCCGGACAGGCAGCGACGGCGATTAAACCTGCCGCCAGCATAGCGGACAGACCAAACCCCAAAGCCAAACCAAACCCAATCGCAGGCATAAGCAAGAGCTGTACAACCAAGCCAATAATAACAGGCTTGGGAACAAGCAACACTCGACGAAAATCGCTTACCGTGAGGGTAATACCCATCCCAAGCATCAATAAGAACATTGAGCAAGGAATAGCTATTTGAATGAGAATATCTGCAATCATGTTACAACTCTGCTCTATTTATTGAAATGTCTTATGGCCCAAGTCTAGACAAACGAAGGTTATCTGGACTTTTCAGACAATGTTTCCAGATGCAACATGCCAAAGATAATGGTGTACAGGTAATCAGAAGGCGCTGTAAAGCGTTTTCCATATACAACAACCTGAAGAATATGAACCACGGTTATAAAAATACCGACACCAATGAACACCTCAGAAAATGGCATCACATCAGGTATTAGTAATGACGCAATCACCATTACCCAAACCACTGATACAACTGCTTTACCAACTTTAATTTTTAATGGAGACATTATAAATCCTCATATCAAAGCGGATTATTACTCAAGCGTTCTACCGCAACCAATTTTTCACCATTCACGCTCGAATACGCCTATAAGTAAATACAACGGCCAAAAACAATAAACCAATGCCAATGGATATGAGGAACCAATTGGATGCCAACATCTTACGGACGATGTTACTCATAATTTGATCAACAGCGTTATACCCTTCTGGCATCTCCAGAACACCGAAATCTTCGGTATAAACTTTATAGTCTGCCATCAACTCCTCGAATACTGCAGGATTAGCCTCTGATATATCCTGAGTTTCCCCTGGATCCTTGCCCAGATCATAAAGACGCCACTGGCCATCACCATAAGCAGGAAGATTGCGGGTTAATTTGTATTGCCCTTTAAATAGCGCGGCATTACCGGCCACCTCAATAGCCACGGCATCATCTGGCCCATAGATATGCTCGGCCTCTCCGTTTATGACTGGCTTAAGACTACGACCCGTTATGGAAACACTGCCTGTTTCGATGCCTGCATCAGAAGGTATCTGTAAATAATCCAATACAGTCGGCACAATGTCCGTCACCATGCTTAACGATTTCTGGATCTGACCTTTAGGCATTTTTGGGCCAGCAATAATTAATGGCACTCGAATACCGCCATCAGTGCTGTGAAACTTGAACAGGTTACTTGGCGAGGCTCCCGCCAACGCCCACTCTGGGCCGATAGAAACCAGGCTACCTTTTTCGCCCATGGTTTCTATATCATGACGATAGCCACTGGTCGCAAACCACAGGTCTACTCCGGGTGAATGGATAACATCATTAAACTCAGGGCCATTGTCTGAAGTAACAACAAAGATCGTATTATCAAGTTCACCACGGGAAGCCAACCAAGCCATAAAACGGCCAACATGATGATCCATCGCCTCCAGCATACCGGCATTTACCGCCATAGCTTTCGAGTAATAGCGACGCTCTTGGTCGGTAAGCTGATCCCACTCACGCAATTGCTCTGGCATTTCCGCAAGTGGAACACCTTCAGGAATCAACCCTAAAGACTGTGCTTTTTGCCAACGAGCTTCACGTAAAGCGTGCCAACCTTGATCGTATACGCCCTCATAATGTTCAGTGAATTCACGGGGGGCTTGAATGGGAACATGAATAGCTTGGAACGCTAAATAGGCAAGGAATGGTTTATTACCCTCATGATCTTCATCACCAATATATTCCATCATTTTATCAACAATGAATTTAGAGGAATAAAAGTCTTCCGGTAAGGTCGCAGGTTGATCATCCTCAAACCAGGGCGCCGTTTCATAGTAAGGCATATAAGGCCGCTGCTCCCAGTTATCCGCACCGGATGCGGCAAGCGCAAAAGAGCGATCAAATCCGTGACTAACAGGCAAGTCAGACACTTTTTCTCCCAGATGCCACTTACCTGTCATGTAAGTACGATAACCACTATCGCGAAGCCTGTCGGCAATGGTTTTAACACCAGGTTCCAACACCATGGAATAGCCCGGTTTACCCTCATGTTCTTTTGGTAGCACTTCAGGGATACTGGCGATGCCCGTACGGTGATTGTCGATACCAGTTAAAAACATCGCGCGAGACGGTGCGCAAAGTGGCGATGTTCGATAACCTGTAAAACGTGTACCCTCGTCCGCAAGCTTTTGAATATTAGGCATATGCGCCTCACCGCCAAATGGAGCAAAGTCCATCAAGCCTGCATCATCAACCATAATCATCACGACATTAGGCCGACGCGATGTATCGCCCTGCGCGAGCGTCATGGGCACAACCACAGTAACGAAATATAAAAATATTGAAATTTTCAGAAATCTATCAAACTGAAATAAATGCATAGTCAATAAACACCTAGCAACTATTTGTACTTCAGGGCTATTTCGCTAAACGGGTACTTAAACCATCGCGCTCAAGCTTAGGCCCCAGATTCATTTCCAGCAAATCTGACTGCCCCATTTCTTTAAACCAGTTTGCAACATCCTGTTTATCAGTTTCAGACAGGTTCTGATAATACGTCTGAATCCGCTGCATCATCCACAAGGTGTAAGTCACACTGCCCTTGGTAAAGGTACTATCCCCCATCGGGGAGGTAATTTTATCAACACCACGGGGCAGCGAATCGCCTGGCTGAAAACCTTTATTAGTAACGAGTTCCTCTACCGCAGTAACTGTTTTTCTCACTAAAGGGAAAAATTCACTGAATATAATTCGGAAAATTGGGTCAAGCGTATCCGGAATACTACCGTCTGTTGGTAAGTCCCCGACTGGATCATCTCCACGGAATAGTCGCTCAGAATAGGTTTGTAAATTAGGACGAGAGCTCATCAATTCACGCTTTGGCCAGGGATCGCGGTTGAGGTGAGCAAATAAAGGTCCAAACAAGGAATAATCTGCGATTGTTGGTCTACCGCCAAAAAGATAGGCGTGTTTAGAGAAATGGGCCTCTAACAAGTCCAATAATGAGACCATCCACTTTTCCAAGGTCTCTATCTGTTCAGGAATGATACCGACTTTTGGCATTGACTCACGGATTCTGGTTTCGAGCGCTTTAGAAATGACCGCATTTTTTAACCACTGGGGACCAATCGGTATCATCGCATTAGCCATTTCTTTACGAATCCCAGGTATATTTTCCTGGTATGACCAGCGAGTGTGCAAGGAGATCACCATCCAGGACTCATCCACCCAAGCCTCAAAAAGCATGACAGCAATCATTTGTCGAGCCGAGACAGTACCAATCGAACGAAATGGATGTCGGCGTTCCAGTTCCTCAATAATTTCCGTTGAATCACCAAACCACTCACCGGCCGAATCCTTTAATGCTGGCATGGCCGAAGCCCCAATCTTCTTGGGCAAGCGTACCGCCAGATCATAGAGGCCTATCTTCTTAAGCTCATAATCAAGCCCTTTGTAGTTCATATATCCTCGAACTTTCGCGGTAAACATGGAACTATCGGAGCCATAAAGATGATATTGATGCTTCATACTAGAATCCTACCTACAATGCTCTGGCTTGGTTATCGTTACGATGAAAGCCATATATCAATAAAGAGCTTCTGTAAATTCAGAAAAAAAGCCGCAAGCAAGCTTGCGGCAAAGAGAGAGAAGAGGTTTTAATTAAAAATTATATTTAACTTGGATGGTGTAAGAACGAGGTCTTACTTGATGCCCAATGAAACTTGGCGCACCGATAAATGAAGAGCCTGATAATGGTGCTGAGTAGCCATAACTATAGCTGTCATTGTCTGTCAGGTTTTTGCCGACGAGTGCCACCATCCACTGCTCCGACTCAAGAGCGATGCGGGCATTGAAATTGGTTTCACTGTCCTGAAGCAGGTATGGATCCAAAGTCGCCTCAATATACTGCTCTGAACGATAGGACGTATCCATCGTCATACGCAAATTGATCAAGTCAGACAGAGGGCGCTGATAATCCAGCGTAATCGACGCGGTCCACTCAGGCGCAAACGTTGCCGGCTTACCGCTGTAATCACAGGAAATTGCGCTTGTATCTAAAGTAACTTTACTTGGACATGCACCGTCTTCATATTCTTCAAAGCTGAAATCCAGATAGGCCATTGAACCGATCAGCATCAATTCTGGCGTAATCATAAAACGACCATCCAGCTCAATACCCTGGCTAACCGCTGCTGCGGCATTACCCACTGCAAATGAAACAGAACCGTCAAACTGACTCACCTGAAGATCGCTGTAATCGCTGTAGAAAAGAGCAGCATTCAGCTCTCCACGACCGCCCATCAGCTCAGTTTTTGTACCAATTTCGTATGTAATTACACTTTCATCTTCGTACTCAAAGTTATCAGGCGAGCTCGCACGGGCATCAAAACCACCGGCTTTAAAGCCATTGCTTACAGAGGCATAAACCATCATCTCGGCAGTTGCATCCCACTCAACGATTGCTGAACCCGTTACAGATTCTTCGCGGCGATCACCCTCAACAGCGTGTGGTTGAGTACCAAACACTGTCGACTGCATTGCTAGCGCACCTGCACTTGCAGGGGCGTAACCACCGCCACTGATATCATAGATTGCCAGGTCACGCTCGGCATCCTTTTCCTCTAAGGTGTATCTAGCACCAAAGGTAAAACGTAACTCCTCACTATAGTTCCAGGTTGCTTGACCAAAGACAGAGTAGGTATCACTTGTGCCTTTATAGTTTCGTAAGCTGCTGGTGTTTTCACCTTCTACCAGCGAGTAAGCAAACAGGCCACTGGCAATAGCAGGGTTAGCAGCTACAAGAAGTGGATTAACGCCGTAGTACGGATATACATTAGCAGGATTAGAAGGATCAAAGCCTGTCGCGGCAGGAATACCAAGAGCGGCCTGCGCACTTATCGCCGAGAATACATTATCTTCGCCACTAGGCACTTCTTGACCATAATCCAGATCCCAAGTCTGGAAGTAGGCACCGGCAATCCAGTCGACGGTCTCGCCACCAGGTGAGGTAAAGCGGATTTCCTGGCTAAACTGATCAAACTCCTCGTTAGAGTGAATTTCTAACATATCATAGCCGGTCATATCACCATCGGTCAGTTCTTCATATTCATAACCGATATACCCTGTCACACTGGTCAGCGTAAAATTGTCGTAATCTTTATTCACCGTCAATACAATCTGGTTCGACTCATTATCACTGTGCTCACCAAAAGATGTCTGACGTTCGAGGTTTGATGTCCCTTCACCTTCACCAATATCTAATCCGGTGCTTGCAGCCAACGCATCTAACGCCTCGGTATAGCTTGCACCAGCAGCAGAATCATAACCGCCGATCAGCTCACTACCCATACCTTCAAAATCAAAACTGCTATGCTCTAATTTCAGGGTTGCAGACAGGTCATCCGCCGGCTCCCACGCCAGTGTTAGACGTGCGGTCAGCTCTTCTTTCTGCTGCTCATCATCACCGGTAGTTGTATTCTCATAGTAACCATCATCACTTGCAGATCTAACGGCTAATCGAGCGTACAGATCATCGGTCAAACCACCAGAAACAACGGCCTGCACTTCATTTCGGCCAAAGGTAGGCTCGTAATCAACCTGCACACTACCTTCAAATTCATCAGTAGGCTTAGCCGTAGTGACTGAAATAGCACCACCAATACTATTCTTACCAAACAGTACGTTCTGAGGCCCGCGGAGAATCTCTACTCGTTCCAAATCAAACAGTGGCGTACGAGCCATAGGACCACGACCCATGGCGATATCATCAAAATATTGTACTACTGACTGCTCAAAACCCTGGTTAATACCTGAGCTGATACCACGAATAGAAATGATTTGACCCAGTGGCGAGTTAGCCTGTTGAAAGTTAGGAACGTAGGCAGACATATCTTCCAGATTGGAAATACCCACCTCAGACATCTTTTCACCGTCCATTGCACTAATGGAAATAGGAACATCCTGCAAACTCTGAGCACGCTTTTGTGCTGTTACAACAATTTCTTCAAGCAGTAAATCTTCGGCTAGGACCTGAGGTGCAGAAGCCACTGCCATAGCAGAAGCTATACTTACTGATAATATATTTTTGTTTATTTTTTTCATATCGCTCTTCATGTAGCTCTCCCCTCATTATATGAGTGCTAAATTTAGGCTCACCTTTATTAGGTAGGGTTGTAGTAGTTATGAATACCTACTTAACTAATAGTGAAGAAAACGAAGAGTTAATCCATTGTCTTTGCTACGAACTCATACCTGCAACCTAGTCAATATAATAGTTCGAGCAATAGCGCTATACAGCAAACGACCAACTGCCTTAAGGCCCATTACTGTTACTAACAATGCAGGCGAAGAATTAAAACAAGCAATTGAAAATGAAAGAAAAAGACAGAGAAAGAAAAGCCGAAGGCGTGATTACGCCCGGCAAGTGGTGAGAGGTTAACTCACTGCAAATGAGAGCAGTGAGTTAACTACATTAATTAGGCCAATAAATGTATTCGTCACCCTTCTGATATGGCTGCGCCAAAGACTTGTCGATAGTGACTGGCATCTCTACTTCTGAAGGATAGAGAGGCTTACGCGATGTAGAGCGATGCTCCACCAGCAATGCCATTAGCTCCTCGTATTTATCCTTACGAAGCTCCGCCAAGTTGTTTTGCTCCGTAGGATCATCGACAAGATTATACAACCAGGCCTTATTTGGTCGCTCAGACACCTGCAACTTCCAATCACCATGGCGAACAGCACGGTAATGGCTACTTTGCCAGAATAAAGTCTTACGCCCCAACTCTTCACTCTCGCCTGTAGCCAACGGCATCAGATCAACACCGTCAATCTCCAGACTTTCGGGTAATTCTGCACTCGCTACAGACGAAAGGGTTGGCATCATGTCGATATGTGCAACGGGAGCGTCTATTTTTGTTCCGGCCGGTATGTTTGCTGGCCACTTAACAAACATGGGAACGCGCAGCCCACCTTCGAACATCGTAGCCTTCCAACCTCGGAAAGGCTTATTGACATCTTCCAAGCCGATATAACCGGCACCGCCATTATCACTGGTAAACATAACCACGGTATTTTCCGCCAAACCTTCAGCCTCAAGAGCCGCCATAATTTCACCAACGCTGCGATCAATAGCCCGGATCATGGCTGCATACACGCGCAAACGGTGAGGTTTAATATCGCCTACAGCCTCATAGTCTTCACGGGTTGCCTGGAGAGGCGTGTGCGGCCCCCAATGGGCTAAATACAAAAAGAAAGGCTGGTTCCTGTTGGCTTGAATAAATTTTATGGATTCATTCGTATAGTAATCAGTGAGATAACCCTTTGGCTCGAAACGGTCTTTTGTACCCGTATTAAACGAGGCACCGTAATTAAGTCGAGACCACAGGAAACGGTCAATGGGGTCAAATTCCACCCTTGCGTTAACCACATTTGGATCATCTTCAGGCAGATAAAGCCCTCCCGCTAACAATAGGCTTTCATCAAAGCCTTGATCATTAGGCGTAGACCCTGGGGTGTATCCCAAATGCCACTTACCTATATGAGCAGTCTGATAACCATTGTCCTGCAGTATTTCTGCAATAGTTACCTCTTCAGAAGGTAGGCTCATTTGATCAAAAGGTACCGTCCCCTCCTCTTCTGAAGGATGTGTGATTGTGGGCAACCCAGTATCAAGACTATTGGCAACCATACTAACAATCGGGGCCATACCCGATGGCATAGGTGTAAATTCATAACCGGTATGCGCCTGGTATCGCCCCGTCATAATCATTGCCCTGGACGGCGCGCATGTCGCATTACCAGCATAGGCCTGGGTAAATACTGCCCCCTCTGCAGCAAGTTGATCAATACTTGGGGTTTGTACTCGACCGTCAGCCAGTCCTCCACCAAATGTGGAAATATCGTTAAAACCCAAATCATCCGCAACAATCAGAATGATATTGGGAGGACGCTCAGCATCCGGAGAGCTTTCTATTGAAGGCCCTTGGGCCCACACCACCTCTCGATTGGGACCAATATTGGCATCTTTCTGACTCTGATACTTTACAAATGCAAGTAAAAGATCAATACGATTGAACCAGATAACAGATCCTAGAACCGGTATTAAAAACAATAATGCGATCAAACATCTCTTAAACATTAAGAGCCTCATACATTGCTATATTGACACTTACCTGCGGTACCATACTTTTGTTTGCGAAATAAAGCCGGCACTCACATGTAACTTAAGTACTTCACCTTCACGCCATAATTCACAATTAAATTCCTTATTCCTTTCTGGCGAAAATATGCGCCCGCCAACCCATTTCTCTCCATTCCATTTGAAACCGGAAAGAATTTTCATACCTCGCACCGATTTACCTTGGCGCTCGTCATCACAGGTATTGCAAACTGGCTCAGATTCATCAGGTGACAGCAAAAAATCCACCACTCTACCCTGCAATTTTCCATGCTCCAGATACAGCTCAACCACGGGGCTGGCTTTGCCCTCCTTCTTGGAGAGCCAGAGCCCTAGCACAGATTCAGGCTCAGCATGTACCTGCGAAATCAAACCAAATAATACTGATGCAATAATAAAGGTCAGTGACTTCATGATTTTCCGCTCATTGCATGTTTAGTTTGCGACAAACATATAGCTGAAATGACAGTCAGAAAACCCTCAAAGACCATTGCTTTCAAGCACAACCGCTTCAGCCCCAAGCAAACTCTGCATAATCTCGTGAGATTTCACCTTCTCAATAAAAGCGCTAAGTTTGGGCCATCTTTCTGCATCGACTTCAAAACCTGCATAACTGGCATTAATGAAAGGACTTACCAGGCTGACATCAGCCAAACCAACATCACCAAATAAGTAGCCTTCAGCAGGTATCAATGATTCAAGATACTCAAACACTGGCGGCATGTCGGTACCAATAATTTTTGCCACCAATTTCTCATCGGCTTCCTGTTGAAAAACCATAGGTCGCATTACCCGCTGAAAGAAAATCCCTGTTGCCAATTCAGTTACACGACTACCGCAATACTCTTCAACCCAACGAGCTTTTGCCCTATCTGCAGGTAGACATGGATAAATAGGCGCCTTAGGATAAGCATCCTCAAGATATTCACAAATTACCGTTGAATCACAGATTGTTAAATCACCATCCTGTAGAGCAGGAACCTTGCCTAAGGGGCTAATTTTGTTAAATTCTGGATCATTTGCGAATGGCATTTGCTGCAAGTGCTCAAACGATAAACCTTTCAACCGTAAAGCGAACAGTACCTTACGCACATACGGAGATGCAGACACACCATGTAATACAATCATTTTAACTCCAACAATAAATTCTTTGACTTATTTGACACACAGATATTTTTGAACTCTTAAATCCAGCTGATCGTATATTTTGCTGGCTTATTCAGCACCTTCAACCACCTTTCGGGCATTTTGACTGAATGACTTTTTAGCCTCACCATCCCCTTTCATTATCGCATCCATATCAAAAGGCACCTTAACCCCTTTATTACAGGCTGGCCGATCATCAAGCAAAGCCATCCAGCGTTGCAAGTGAGGCAACTCCTCGACACCAACACCTGACCACTTATGACTGCGTACCCAGCACCAGTTAGCAATATCAGCAATACTAAAATCCGCAGTCAGATATTCACTATCCGCTAAGCGCGTATCCAATACAGTAAATAAGCGTTTTACTTCATTTTGGTAGCGATCAATAACCGGCTGAATCTTTTCAGGGAAGTAGCGGAAGAACACATTGGCCTGCCCCATCATAGGGCCAACGCCTCCCATCTGAAACATCAGCCACTGCATCACTTCGGCACGCCCCTTAATATCTGACGGAAGGAGCTTTCCGGTTTTCTCAGCCAAATAAATGAGAATTGCACCAGACTCAAAGACAGCAAAATTATCCTCTTCACGGTCAACGATGGCCGGAATCTTACCGTTAGGGTTTATGTCAAGAAAATCAGGCTTTTTTTGTTCATCTTCAAGAAGATTGACGGTATGGCACTGATACGGTAATTCCAACTCCTCCAGGATTACGGATGCCTTCCAGCCATTAGGGGTTGGTGCGGTATACAAATCAATCATGTTTCCTCCTGCTAAGGGCTCTAGCCCTTCATCTGATTCTTTTCTCATAAGCACAGAGTCCCATAACGGAATCCGAGATACATTGCCCAAATGACAGTTGGACGCTGCCACTTAGGTCAATTCCTCACGATCAGGACAATGAAGAGCTTAATCAGGAAGGCGATACAGGCTGTTACTTGCCGTACTTTTCTCGGTAGACAATGGGCGTCATGCCCGTCCAACGCTTAAACGCACGGTAAAAGGGGCTTGGCTCGGAAAAGCCGGTAAGGTAAACGATCCGATCAATGGACTCATCCGTTTCGGCAAGTAACTTTTTTGCCAGACGGACGCGATAATCCGCAAACAACTGATTAAAACTGGTGCCCATATCCGACAACTGATAGCGAAGGTTGTTTGGCGTGATATTCAAACACTCCGCTACCTTCTGGGCGCTCACCTCTTCATGATCAAGCAAGCCCGCAATCACGTCCTGCACCTGATCAAGTAGAGCTCGACGTTCAAGATTGGACAACTGTTCCGATATCACTTGCTCATGCATCCTTAACATTGCAGGCTGAGCATGTAATGACTCACAATCAAGCAACGCATTTGGAAACCAAATGCTATTTACATCAGCACCAAAACTGATAGGGCAGTTAAATATTCGCTGATGCTCAGCAGTAGAAGCTGGCTCTGAATGAGTAAATTCAATGCGCTCCACTTCGAAGGCGCCGGAAGTGACATAGTCAAAAAAACGCGTTAACACAACCATCGTTGCCTCATTGGCATGACGCAAGCTATCGGCGGAAGCATGCTGGAAAACAAAGCCTATACTACAACTCTCCCCGTCCAACTGATGGCTAATTACCCAGGTATCACTCATTAATTTTGTATATTTACTACACCGAGTGATCGCCTCACCAAAAGTCGCGCTACTGAGAAACAGATACTGGGTAATATCACCTGTGTGATAGCGAATCACTTCCCCCAAATGCAATCCAATATCCGGATCACCAGAGACATCCTCAATAGTCCGCCACAACATATTACGATCATCAAAACTGACCCTGGATGGCAACCCGCTTTTACCAGGTATATCCTCCATTTGCATAACGATTCGCCCAAAGACTTCATCAACATCCACATGCAGTTGTTGTAATCCATCTTTGAGGAGGTCAACCCATACCGAAGTAAAGGACCGTTGAGCCATTGGGATTCCTTCAGTCGCAAGAATAGTATTTGCTGTCTTTGTTATTGTAGCAACCAAGTGAGCTGCTGAGGGGCAGATATTAGATAATGTGCACCATAAGAACAACTGACCCAAGTGAGACCCCATCAATGCAAGTGGGTCAGTAGAGGGAGCTCACTTAGAAGAAGAAATACTAGCAAGCATATTTCTAATAACGACTCAACATTACTATTACCACCCCTCTACGGCATAAGACCAGCGATTTCCTCTGAATAGAGTGTTCGCTTGAGAGAGGTAAAGATTCCGCGCTCTTTACCTGCCATACCTGCAGCAACATTACATGCCGCCTCAAATAACCCATCCTCTGAAGCTGTTGCATCAACAATACCTGCAGCCTTTGCCTCTGCAGCGGTATAACGGCGCCCAGTTAGCACAACCTCAGACAACACATGTTTTGGCATTTTCGCTGACAACATGGCCATTACCGACTCCACAATCGGCACCCCAACATTGACCTCATTAAGACACCACCAACCACGATCTTGACGCATAATGCGCATATCACATACCGCTGCAAGAACAGCCCCCCCAGCAAAAGCATGACCATTAATTGCTGCAACAGTTGGTAACGGAAAACCTAACAAACGACCAAATAAACGTGTCAACTGCTGATTAAATTCCTGTTGCTGATCAGCGTCCAGATTCATGAGAAATGGCAGGTTTAGACCATTATTAAAGAACTTCCCCGCCCCTGTGAGAATCAGGATCTCAGCATCAGTACTTTGCTCAACCTGGTCAAGCACCTCATGCATTCCCTGTACAGTTTCCAAATCCAATAACTCACTGACAGTGAGAATACAAACATCCCCTTCACGCTTGAGAGAAATCATCTTAGAACCTTATCTTAACTAAAGTACGAAATATGAAACCAATAAATAAAATAATTGACTTCAATAGTTGCCTTATAGCTCTCAGCATAAAGATCAAATCAATTAACTGATATGGCTCTAATATGTTCGCCCGCTTGCGATTTGGTCAATACTTTAGTTATCTATATTCTGCTGGCGCACTTCTGTTGGGGTTTTATTGGCCCAGCGCTTAAACGAGCGACGAAAATTGGCAACATCACTAAACCCTAACAAGTATGCGACCTCTGAAACAGGTAGGGACGTACTACACAAGTATTCAGTGGCAAGGCGATATCGAATATGATCCATTACCTGCTGATAACGAAAACCTTCTTTACTTAAGCGGCGATGCAATGTGCTTTCACTCATATGCAACTGTTTAGCTAACTTGGCTGCACAGGGAAATTCAGAACCTGATTGTAATAAAAGCTGCTGAACTCTTTCCCTCAAACTGCCTTGATGGTGATCATGAAGAAATAAACGCTCACACTCACGCTCAAAAATTGCCTTTACGTGAGGGTTAGCCGTTGAAACCGGGACATTTAGTGCATCATTATTGAAGAAGAGAACACGCCTCTGAGCATTAAAAGAGACTGCAGAACCGAATACATCCTTATATCGCGATAAACTACCCGCAGGCATATAATCCAGATCCAATCTGAACTCGCCTTGCTCGCCACTCGTCAAAATCGAACCATTGAATATCATGACCGTATAAAGGGTTTCACAGAAGAAACGCTCTAGCTCTTTGCTTAATTGACGACCATGCACGATCACCTCGACACCATCGGGAACACTATTTAGCTCAATATCAACACTAGGCATTATCTCGTGGTTATAGGTGACCAGGAATTTTAACGCATCCCCCACCGTAGAACTGCTCATCAATGCGTAACCAATAATCCCTTGAGACGCAACATCAAAGCCAGTCCCAAGAAGCACTCCTAATTGAGGATTTCCCGATAGCTTTAGCGCGTTACTACACACAATTTTTTGTAATCTAGCCACCTCATCAGCCTTCAACTGCTGAAAAGGTGTCTGCGCGACACCTTCGAAGCCTGTGCCCTCAAACAGCTGCTGTTCACTAACGCCAAATTCAGCCATAAGCTCAACTAGCACTGACAAATAATAGGATTGCATTGATTTTCGCCCTTCTGTACTGACAGGATTTAACCCCCATAGTGATCGTATTTAACCCCCCTCGACCTCACCCTGTCAATTAACATAGAAATCGATAGAAAACTGCAAATACGGTATTAACGCCGATTTCGCACGAAGTATTAACGATTAGCGGAATAGTTATCATGAGTAAAACCACCCAACATTTCGATGTATTAATTGTCGGTGCAGGCATTTCTGGTATTGGGGCTGCGCGTCACCTTAGTGATCAATGCCCCGATAAGAGCTTTTGCGTATTAGACAGCCTTGAAAGCTATGGAGGCACCTGGCTTACTCATAAATATCCTGGTATACGCTCCGATAGTGACATGTTTACCTTCGGCTATCGCTTTAAACCTTGGGTTGATGCGCCCATTGCGACTGGAGAAGCGATCCTCAAATATTTGGGCGAGGTCATATCAGAAGCGGAACTTAAAGACCGTATTCGCTACCAACACGAAGTCCTGGCAGCAGACTGGTGTAGCGAAAAGCAATTGTGGACCTTGAGCGTTAATAATAAGGCTTCAGGCGAAACCTGTCATTTCACAACCAATTTCCTGTGGATGTGTCAGGGTTACTATGATCACAATAAGGGCTATGTGCCTGAGTGGCCAGGTGTCGAAAAATTCGAAGGCAAGCTTATTCACCCTCAGCACTGGCCAGAAGATCTCAACTACGCAGACAAAGAGGTTATCATCATTGGCTCAGGCGCCACAACAGCTACAGTCGCCCCGGCCATCGCTGGCGATTGTAAGCATGTAACCGTCTTGCAGCGCTCACCCACCTACTTCTTTGCCCGCCCGAATGACAACGCTTTAGCAACCCAATTACGCGAACTGGACGTAGAGCCCGACCTGGTTCACGACATCGCTCGCAAACAAGTCCTTAAAGAGCAGTTTGACTTTATCCAATTCTGCGCAGCCTATCCTGACGTTGCCAACCAGGAACTGATTAAAGGTGTTAAAGCCCAGCTGAATGAAGGCTTCGATGTTGGAACCCACTTTACGCCTCGCTATAACGCCTGGCGTCAACGTATTGCAGCTATTCCCAATGGGGACTTATTCAAGGGTATCAATAGTGGCCAAGTCACCATGGTAACCGATGAAATCGAATGCTTTACCGAAAAGGGAATCACGCTGAAATCAGGTAAGGAATTAACGGCAGACATTATCGTATCCGCAACAGGTTTTAACATTAGCGTATTCGGCGGTATCGAATTTAGTGTTGATAATACCCCTGTTGATTTTGGCAATACAGTTAACTACCGCGGCATGATGTTTACTGGTGTTCCTAATATGGCCTGGATTATGGGTTACTTTAGAGCAAGCTGGACACTGCGTGTAGATTTAATCAGCGACTTCATTTGTCGAATGCTGAATCACATGGATAACAACAATATCAGTGAAGTCAGTGTAAAGCTGCCTGAAGAAGATCTGGATAAGCCACTACGTCCTTGGGGCGATCCAGAGGTATTCAACCCAAGTTATCTGATGCGTTCAATGCACCTATTGCCGAAGCGAGGCCCAGGTGAAGACTGGCAACTGTCACAAGACTACTGGGTAGAGCGAGAAGAACTGCCAAAAGTTGATTTGAACAATGGTGTATTTGACTACAAATAAAATCAGATACAGATCAATCAACAAGAGGCTAATTGTCATAAGCTGCGCCCGAGGGCGTAGCTTATGACGTCACTTCTCGCAGGAGAATGCATGTACATACTTATCTCCCTAGCAGTCTTCGTTTTAGTAATACTCGGACTTAGGTTGGCTCTACTATATGTCCGCTGGCCAAAAACTCATACAGAAGAATTCAAGGGAACTATCCTTCAATTAGGCCACAATCTTGCCTGCTTACCGGACCGTTCACATTTAGATGCCGAGCTCGTTAAACAAAAAACGATCATCTGCTTCCCGGGTTTTTTGGAAGATATGCGCTATTTTTTAGCGCTCTACCACAATACACCTGCACGCCTGATTATCATTAACAATGCCAACTATCATAACCCCTTTTCTGTGACTTCCAGCACTTGTCCAGACTGGTTTACCCCCCCACCCTACACACCTGGAACCATCGCTCATGATGCACACTGTGTTAACCAGGTGATTGAGCATATGACTTATGGCGAAAACACTGTAATACACGGCCACTCGAGAGGAGGTGCAGTGGTACTGGAAACAGGCAATCAGCAACCCCAACGGACCAAACAATTGGAAGCCATCCTGGAAGCTGCCGTGGTCCCCAAGGGAAAAATGGCTGGTAATATGGAAAAGAAGCTACAACCTGTCGGCTTCTTTTTGTTTCCATTTCTCATTGCGTTGATGCGATATATACCTAAGGCAACCATGCTGAAATCACCTACTATGTGGACCAGCAGCCGCATTAAAGAAGAGCTCTTTCTCTACCTTCCCCTTGCCCCCAAACAGTACCGCACCGCCTTAACCAGCGGCAAAGATATTATTCAATGGCAAGCCAAAACCGGCTATGAGAGCTATGAAAACTTTAACAAGGTAACCCTGTTTGCAGGTGAAAGAGATAGTGTTTTATGGCGTAAGGCGATGATCAATAGTGCATCCAATTCAGCCAAAGTAGAGATTATTGAAACCCAGGGTACCGATCATTTTATCAGTCTCGAAAAACCAGATTGCATCAGAGATTATTTTAAGACTGACAAGCATTCAAATGCATCTCCTGCCACTGAAAAGACAACGGAGGCAGTGTAAGTAACTGCCTCACGCTCAGAAAATTTCCGCAATACACAATCAAACGTTGGTCGTAAAACTATGTCTAACAACAAAGAATTATTTCCCAAACTTAAAGAAATCACTGCCGCCATGACTTCGAAAGGAGAAATGTTTGAGATCTCCACTACCGAAATAGCTGGCATGCCACTAAAATTCTGGGTAAATGCCCCAGGCTCACTTAGAGATCTTTGGCTAAGCACTGCAGTTCATGCTGATAAAGATTATCTGGTTTTCCAGGATGAACGCTGGACTTATGCTGAAGCCCACCAACAAGTGGCCAAGATTGCTAACTGGCTGGTAAGTAACGGCATCAAGCAACATGATCGTGTAGCCATCGCGATGCGTAACTACCCGGAATGGATGCTTGCTTACTGGGCGACAATTTGTATTGGCGCCGTTCCCGTAGGCATGAATGCTTGGTGGGTTGCCGATGAACTAGCATTTGGCCTAATAGACTCTAATGCAAAACTACTAATCTGCGATAAGGAACGACTGGAACGCTTTTGCCAGATTCGCGAAGAACTTCCTAAGCTAGCCGTTGTTACCGTTCGTGTAGAAAACCCTCCGTCATGGACGAAAGACTGGGGCACAATGCTGGATATTGAACCAAACATGCCCGAAGTGAGCATTCATCCTGATGATGATGCCTGCATCTTTTATACCTCAGGTACGACGGGCACACCTAAAGGCGCCCAACTTACCCATCGAGGATGTAGCAACCAAGTGTTTAGCGCACTATTCACCCGAGTCTGCCAGCAAACCTCTCAGGCCATCCTCAACGACCAACCACTACCCAACCCTGAAGAAGATGCTCCACCAGCCGGAATTGTCGCCACCCCGCTATTTCATGTTACCGCCAATAACAGCATGGCCCATGGCATTACAGCCTCCGGAGGAAAACTGGTGCACATGTATAAGTGGGATGCCGGAGAAGCGCTGCGCATTATCGAACAAGAAGGCATTACAACCTTTACTGGCGTTCCCACCATGTGCAGAGAGATAATAAACCACCCAAGCTTTGCACAATACAATACCAGCACCCTATCAGCCCTTGCAGGCGGTGGCGCTGCCGTACAAACCGACATCATTAACAAGATTGAACAGCAAGGGGACATCATGCCAGCACAGGGTTACGGCATGACCGAAACCTCAGGCATGGTGTGTGGCAGCTATGGCGGCTATTTAACAGAAAAGCCAAATAGTGCAGGAGTTGTGTCACCGATACTTGACATCAAGTGCATTGACGACGATGGCAATGATTTACCAGCAGGCGAAACCGGGGAGATTTGCATACGCGGCCCTCAAGTTATTAAAGGTTATTTGAACCGCACTAAAGCCACCGTTGAAACCATTAGTGACGGCTGGCTACATACTGGAGATATAGGCTACCTGGATCAGGACAACTCCTTATATCTGGTAGACAGAGCTAAAGACATGGTTTTGCGCGGCGGAGAAAATGTATACTGCTCTGAAGTAGAAGAGGCAATCCACCAGATGGAAGGCATCGCAGAATGTTGTGTATTCTCCGTTCCTGATGATCGCTTGGGCGAAGAAGTCGGTGTAGCGATATTTCCTTCACCATCCACCCCTATCTCTGCTGGGGCCGTTAGGGACCTCTGCCAAACTAAAATGGCCGCCTATAAAGTGCCTCGTTACATATGGATTTTACCAACGCCCCTACCCCGTAACGCCAGTGGAAAATTTGTTAAAAGCGAATTACAGAAATCCCTGCTCACCTCAGAAGCATCGTAACGTAATTAGATATCCCAGTATTTTCTAATAATTCTGACCATTCCACCCACACAAAAAAGCCCCTGACCTCCAAATCAAGTGAGGCAGGGGCTATGCTAAGCGTAACGTAAGCTATGCAGAAAGCTTATGCAGCAACATCAAAGCCCGATCCGAAGCTTCAACACCACCTTTTTGATTTTGGCCCGTTACAATCCGGTGCTGCTCATCAACTTCAACGTGGTCGTTGAAAAACTCAACTAAACCTTTGCTATTACATTTAAAATCAGCACCCTCACGGCGCAACTCGGTTTCTGGATGCTTAGGGGTGAGACCGATACCCAGTTGCTTGACTTGGCGATCGGTCACGGCTGTCATTTTCACACCTTCAACCAGCGGGCTACCATCGGGCTTAACAGCACCTATAAACCCTAAGCCACCATGACAAATGCCGCCCAGAATTTTTCCAGCCTCGTAGGCCTCGCTCACTTTTTTACTAAGAACAGACGACTGAGCCAGATCATAGGCAGCTCCCCAGCCTCCAGCCATCATGATAATATCGTAATCACGAAAGTCGAGATCATCAATTTTGAGCGAGTTTTTCACTTTACGCTGAGCAAGGGGATCCATGATATAACGCTTATCATACTCAGTCCGTAAGGGAATATTCAGTGACCCAGGTTCGATAGGAATCTCTCCCCCCTGAATGCTCGCAATATCAACATCCATCCCAGCATCTAGAAATACATAGTATGGATCCGTCATCTCCGACGCATAAACCCCTGTTGGTTTGCCTTTTTTGATAACGGTACCACTGTCGGGATCAAGCTTATCCAGGCTGCCGTGACTGGTGGTGATAACCAAGGCTCTACAGCATTTAAGGTCTAGCGTATTTGATGGTTTATATTTAGATTTAAAAGGAAGTAAACTCATTTCCAGCCTCAGAATAGATTTTCAGAATTTATTGATTACCCAGCAGCAGAGGTTCGCAACCGGTTCCGGCAAGGAAGTTTTCTACTATTTTCTGATCTTCGGCAGATAACGCCTGGAACTCTTCTCGGATCCACTTCAGACACTTACCTTGATAAGGGAAGCTTTGTTGAGTCCAAACACATCCGTCGATCTCTGTTTGCCACTCTTTATCCCCTGCCGCTATAGCTTTTGCATTAGCTAACAGTGCAGGAACATAAGTACGGCCCACTTCTTCAAATATTGCCTTTAAAGACTCAGGAAGAGCCTCTTTTTGCAGCCAACCGCTTTCTTCTGGCTCTAGGCCGCACAGGTCATACATTGATAAAACCCAGGCAACTGTTCGGGAAGATAAATCATGCGTGATAGCCCTAGGCGTTGGATCAACCCCAACCAATTGGGTAAGCTGCCCAAACAATGCGAAATCTGAAGACCCTGGACGTGAACCCAGCAGGTAAGGAGAGGTCTGGTAATGCTTATCGAGCAATGTCACTATTCTGCGATAGCTGGCATCGATAATTGGTGCTGTAGTATCGTTAGAGCCGACAAATTTAAGCCTTTCGATCTGACGCTGACTAAAGAAGTCATTAAACTGCTGAAGCGTCTCATCTGACTGAGTAATGTCAATGCCCGCCGAGAGTATCCGCCCAGCATTAAGAGCGTCCTGCTCGTAATACCAGCGATAGTGAAACATGCACTTGGTAAACCACTCGTCAGCGAAATCCTCAAGCACAAAGTTTAAAAATGCCAGTACAGGATCAGCGGGCACCACTGAACGATCAGACTTTTCACCTTCCAGGCGATGAATAATAGGCGTCGAGTCACAAACCGCTACCAACTTACCCTCATCATTTGGCAGCAAAACAGTCGGCATAAATGCAATTTTGGGTTTTTCGATACCCATAGCATCTAAAGTCGTCGCTGGATCCCCCCACATAATTCGATATGGGATATGACGATAACGCAACAGCGCCACCATTTTCTGGGTGTATGGTGAACCTGTAGCTCCGATTAGCTGAATAGGATCATTGATAGAGCTAGACGCAGTCATGCTTGTCTCCTGTGTTTATTTGACACTAATGCAACAATTAGCGTCTCACAGTCTCAAAGCACCTACATTGTCCCAATCCTATTGAAAGCTTCTCAATTTGGTCATAGCCAGCCGGTAAGCAGAAGCCATAACTTATATCGGACGACCACACTGAATACTGTCAAAGTAAATACCCTACGGCGCACCAGAACAATTTGAGTGGAAAACAGCGCATATCAGCTCTGAACTAGTAATGGCTCTATGGTTATATAATCACAGAGAAAAGGATATAACAGCCAATATACTGACCCTTATAGATTGAAATCTAAGATAATAGCTAATTATTCAGCCAATAAATCTAGGCAAGACTTAAAAAACAAGTAGCGTAACCTTAGACCCCTTGCATTAACACCCAGTTCGGGTATTATGCAGCGCACTTGATAGCTCTGTTTCCCCCTTAAAATCAACAGCTTAGAAAACTATCAAGCAGCCAGCGGAGTGTAGCGCAGCCTGGTAGCGCACCATACTGGGGGTGTGGTGGTCGTCGGTTCAAATCCGGCCACTCCGACCATATAAAGCATCATTAAAGCCGCTAAAGCCAAACGCTTTGAGCGGCTTTTTTGTTTGTAAAACCGAAGCCCATTTCACGCTCAACCCGAAAACTAAGCCAAAGTAGATGCAGTTATAGAGCCGCCATCCCTATAGCCATTTTTCCCTTTGAGCCTTTAAAAGGTTTCTAGGCTTATAGGTGAAAAGCCTGCTAGATAAATAGAGGTGCACACATGAGCTGTAAACGTCATCTAGAAAAACTCAATTCAGCAGAAAAGAGAAATACGATCTATATCAATCCTACCCTCGCAAAAAACCAATAAACTGCACCACATCTCAATGACTAACGCCCCACAAAACTACAATCAGGACTCCAGCTTTGAATAAATCACACTATTTCTACCGCACTGCAGTCTATTGTGAAAATGGCGGCCAACCCGCCCTTTGTGATATTCACAACCTGGCACATATCACCCCTCTGGAACCCTGGTTTGGCGTAGTCATCCCCCTCGCTGACGGCCAACACACACTGGGGGAGATGCTACAAAATATTAGCCAGCGCTATCAGGGCAACCCTCCAGATAATTTGGAACAAACACTGGCATCTGTTATAGAAAGGCTGATTGAAGGCAAACTATTGGTAACCACATCTGAGCCTGTGACTCTGCCGTACTATTTAGCCCACCCAGTGGAAATGCTGGATATCAAAAAAGCTAAACAGCTCATGGCTGAAGACGGGTTAACACAGCAGTAATTAACCCATGCTCACCCTTAGTAGAATTCAGCGGCTGCGCTCCACACCACATTAAACATGCCAAATATAGAGAAACATTCCTGTTGCGACCCCTGCCACCATCACCACAGCCCCACATCAAACTTAGCTTATCGTCCCCTTACACTCCAATACGATCTCTTTTACTTTTGCCGCGGGAGACATTTCCAGGAGCCAGCTAATGGTCTTCATAATATCTTCTGGCTGAATCATATCTTCATCAGCGAAAGGTGTTCCAACCTCTTGTGCCATATCAGTATTAACCCAGCCTGGACAGATAGCCGTGACAGAAATACCTTCACCTGAAAGCTCTCGAAAAAGTGAATCATTAAGTCCAATCAAAGCTGATTTGGCAGCTCCATATGCGCCCATCCCTGCAAAACAGGTTTTTCCCAACTGTGAAGCAATATTAAAAATATAGCCTGAACCTTGCGCTCTCATTATTGGAACAATTTCTTTCAATAACGCAAACGGAGAAAATAAATTGGAGTAAGATGCACGCTCAAACTCTGAAATAGAAACATCTAACGACCCGGTGACAGCAAGGCCAGCATTGTTAACTAAAACATCCACCCTCCCTACCTGCTGAATAACCTCCTTTACAAAGCCTTCAATCTTTTCAAGTTCAGTCAGATCAAGCGGAAACACTATGGGAGAAAGAGACGAATCGCTTATGTACTTTTCATTTATCTCATTTGCTACATCCAGCAGCGATGTCTCACTTCTTGCTACCAATATTGTTTGGTAACCATTCTGTGCGAGGCCAATAGCACACGCCCGGCCTATTCCTCTGCTTGCCCCTGTGATAATAGCAACTGGGTATTGTTCCATTTTTTTATTCCCCGTAGTTAATTCCAAGTTATATTATCAGAAAGCCATTAAAGCCAAACGCTTTAAGAGGTTCTTTGCCCCCTCAAAGCCTTTACTCAGCTATAAACCAGCTAAACTTAAAGAAGCATTCCTGTTGTAGCTTCTGCTGCTGGTGAGGTACCCCATGGCCAGATATAACAGCATTCTCGAAACCGTTGGTAATACCCCCTGCGTTAAACTCCACCGGCTTGCGCCGAAAGATATTGAGCTTTACGTGAAGATCGAAGCCTTTAACCCGATGGGCTCGGTGAAGGATCGCCTGGCGATGGGCGTGATTGAAGATGCCGAGCGGCGCGGCACTTTAAAGCCCGGGCAAACCGTAATTGAAGCCACCAGTGGCAATACCGGTATTGGTTTGGCGATGGTATGTGCACATAAGGGCTACCCACTGGTGGTAACCATGGCGGAAAACTTCAGTGTTGAGCGGCGTAAGATGATGCGCTTTTTGGGCGCCAAGGTGGTTTTAACGCCGGCACACCATAAAGGTAGCGGCATGCTGAATAAGGCCATCGAGCTGGCAGAGACACATGGCTGGTTTTTGTGTCGGCAGTTTGAGAATGAGGCCAACGCCAATATTCATACCACCACAACTGCGCAAGAAATCCTCAGAGACTTTGCAGATGTGGGGTTGGATTACTGGGTTACTGGTTTTGGTACTGGCGGCACACTCAAAGGTGTGGCCAGGGAGCTGAGGGAAAAGAGCCCCAACACCCAGATTATTCTTTGCGAGCCGGATAACTCGGCATTAATCGCCAGCCCGGAACCACAAAGTTATCAGGATGACGGCAGCCCGGCGGCCAGCCACCCGGCTTTTCGGCCGCATTTGATGCAGGGGTGGACACCTGACTTTATTTCCAAACTGACCGGTGATGCGGTTAACGACAAACTGTTCGACCGCCTGATGGCCATTAAAGGCGATGATGCCCTCACCTGCTCCAAGCGGCTGGCGCAAGAGGAAGGTATTTTTGTGGGCATTTCCTCTGGGGCCACCCTGGCTGGCGCTATTGAAGTGGCCCGCGAAGCTGAGCCCGGTTCACGCATTTTATGTATGCTTCCGGATACCGGTGAGCGCTATCTTTCCACACCGCTGTTTGATGAAATCGATGTGGAAATGAATGACGAAGAACAGGAACTATCTCGCTCTACCCCGGGATATCGCTTCGACACGCCTTCAGGTGGCGCTCCTGCTGCTACGGTTGCTCCAAGCCAAGCCGCTAGAGACTTTCTGCAAAGCTTGCTGACTGACAAGCAGCAACCGGCAACCCTGTTTGCGCTGGAATGGTGTGAATTCTGCTGGACGCTGCGTAAGTTATTTACTCAGTGCGGCATTGAATTTCGTTCGGTGGATTTGGATTCTGCCGAGAACCAGAAAGACAATTGGGGTGGACAGGTACGTGCGGCACTTACTGAGCACAGTGGCTGCGCAACCATTCCGCAGGTATTTATCGGTGGGAAGTTTATTGGTGGCTGCAGTGACACGCTGGCCGGTTTTAAAACCGGCCAACTGCAGGAGCAGCTTGCACGTGCCGGAGTTAGCTTTACAGAACCTGAGGGGCTGGATCCCTATAGCCTGCTACCCAAGTGGGTAGGCAAATAACCATTAATAAATCGCAGAAACTAAAAAGGCCGCTATCGAGCGGCCTTTTATTTGAATGTAGAGTCAAGCTGCTTAGTGGGTATCCAATACCACCAACACATCTTCCAACTCTTTTATCATCTGATTGATCAGCTGCTGGAACTGGCTGGCATCCTGCTGGGCACCCTCACCACTCATTTGCTGGCGGGCACCACCAATGGTGAAGCCTTGGTCGTACAACAGCGCGCGAATTTGGCGGATGGTCAGTACGTCCTGGCGCTGGTAGTAGCGGCGATTACCGCGGCGCTTGACGGGCTTTAGCTGGGGGAATTCCTGCTCCCAGTAGCGCAGTACGTGGGGTTTAACCGCACACAGCTCACTGACCTCACCGATGGTGAAATAACGTTTACCGGGAATTACCGGCAGTTCGTCATTGTTCGTTGGTTCCAGCATGCGCTTCTACTCGTGCCTTGAGTTTTTGTCCTGGTCGGAATGTTACCACCCTCCGGGCGGTAATGGGGATTTCTTCGCCGGTTTTGGGATTCCGTCCCGGTCGCTGGCTTTTGTCGCGTAAATCGAAGTTACCAAACCCGGAGAGCTTAACTTGCTCGTTACCCTCCAGGGAGTGGCGAATTTCTTCGAAAAATAGCTCAACGAGCTCTTTGGCTTCACGCTTGTTGAAACCGAGCTCTTCGTACAGCTTTTCTGCCAGATCCGCTTTGGTTAGCGCCCCTGTCATTTGTCGTCCTCACTCACCTGCTGCTTTTACGCCCAGACGCCGAGAACTCCTTTACCGCAAGCTGTCGCTGCTTTCTTTAATAGAGCGACAAACCGACGGATCAACAAGAGCACTCACAAACCTTACCGCAGCGAGGCGTTAAAAGCATCCTCCAGAGCTTTAACCACAACATCCATGGAGGTGTTGATTTCATCCTCTGTAAGAGTGCGGGAAGGATGCTGAAAGGTCAACCCCAAAGCGACACTTTTTCTTTGTGAATCAATACCTTTGCCCACATATACGTCAAATACCTTTAGCTCCTCAAGGTAAGTGCCGGCTGCCTCTTTGGCGGCATTTTGCAGGTCAGTAACCGCTACGGATTGATCAACAATCACGGCGATATCGCGACGCACTTCCGGGAATTTTGACAGCGGATTAAAGGCCGGGATTTTGGCTTCCAGCAATGCAGACTGCTCGATTTCGAATACGAAGGTCGCACCGGACAGGCCCAGTTGCTGCTGCAGCTGCGGGTGCAAGGCACCGACATAACCCACTTTTTCGCCGTTTTTGAAAATTTCAGCGGTTTGTCCCGGGTGCAGCGCGGAGTGCTTACCAGCGGCAAAGCTAAAGGCATCAGTCTGGCCAGTTAAAGCGATCAGGGCTTCAACATCGGCTTTGATGTCGTAGAAGTCGACATTCTGCGCCTTACCGTGCCAGGACTCATCATTCAGACCACCATAAACCACACCGGCAACCATCGGGGTTTGTACCAGCTTGGCTACAGTTGCGTCTTCAGAAACAAAACGCAGACCAGTTTCGAACAAGCGAACACGGCTTTGCTGACGATTCAGGTTGTACTTGAGCGCAGATACCAAACCTGGCCACAGGCTGGTACGCATTACACCCATATCGGCACTGATGGGGTTTTGCAGGGGTACAGGCTGAGCGGCTGGCTCAAACTGCTTTAACAGGCCTTCATCCACGAAGCTGTAGCAGATGGCTTCTTCGTAGCCACGGGTTACCAGGTTGCTGCGCAGCTGGCCCAGTTCCAGGGTAGACTCGTCATCGGTTTGGATGTGCTGAGGCACTGCCATGGTAGTAACCGGCAGGTTGTTGTAACCGTAGACACGGGCCAACTCTTCCAGCAGATCTTCTTCGATGCTGATATCGAAGCGGTAGCTAGGTACAGCGAAGGTCCAACCGGTATCGGTGGTTTCCAGGGTTTCCAGGCCCAGACGGTTGAGGATATCAAGCACTTCCTCATCTGCCATATCGAAACCCAGGCCTTTAAGGATACGCTCGCGGCGCAGGCTTACCTTACGATCACTTGGTACATGCTCGTTTTCTTTAACAACCACAGGGCCAGGCTGGCCGCCAACGATATCGATCAACAGCTGGGTGGCGCGCTCAATGGCGGCTTCCTGCAACTGGAAATCAACGCCACGCTCAAAGCGGTGGGAAGAGTCGGTATGCAGACCGTAACTGCGGGCACGGCCAGAGATGGCGATGGGATCGAAGAAGGCGCTTTCCAGCAAGATATCCTGAGTTTTATCAGTTACTGCCGTGGCCTCCCCCCCCATAATACCGGCCATAGCTACCGCTTTAACACTGTCGGCAATGACCATGGTCTCGGTGTTTAATTCGACTTCCTGGCCATCGAGTAGAGTCAGCTTCTCCCCTGCTTCAGCCATACGTGCCTGCACACCGCCTTCCAGGGTGTTCAGGTCGAAGGCGTGCATTGGCTGACCTTGCTCCAGCAGCACGTAGTTGGTGACATCAACCACTGCATCAATGGAACGAATACCGGCACGACGCAGGCGCTCTACCATCCACAGAGGCGCAGGTTTGGACACATCCACACCACGAATAACACGGCCGGCATAGCGGGCGCAGGCAGCGCCAGCGTTTAGCTCTACCGCTACGGTATCATCAATAACGGGGGCAACAGGCTCGATCGCTGGCTCGGTGACTGGTAAGCGATTCAATACGCCTACATCGCGAGCAATGCCCTTCATGCTCAGGCAGTCACTGCGGTTAGGGGTCAGGTCTACTTCAATGCAGTTGTCGTCGAGCTTCAGGTATTCACGCAGATCAGCACCCAGAGGCGCATCAGCAGCCAGCTCGAACAGGCCGGAATCGTCTTCGCCAACTTCCAGCTCGGTTTGGCCACAGAGCATGCCGAAGGACTCAACGCCACGCAGTTTGGCTTTTTTGATTTTGAACGGCTTGCCATCAGCACCTGGTGGCAATACCGCACCTACGGTGGCGAACGGGATTTTAATGCCTACACGGGCGTTGGGCGCACCGCACACAACTTGCAGCACTTCGTCGCCATTGCCGGCGACCTGACATACACGCAGCTTGTCGGCATCGGGATGCTGTTCGCAACCAACGATTTCACCAACTACGACACCACTAAATTCACCGGCAACACCGTCGACAGCGTCCACTTCCAAGCCGGCCATGGTAATTTGCTCAACCAAATCAGCGGTTGGTAATTCGGGGTTAACCCATTCGCGTAACCAAGATTCACTCAGTTTCATTGTAATTTTTCACTTCCGTTGGGTTGCCCATTCACTACTTTACAGGCAACGCACATTAATCAATTCGGTTCTGTTTCTGCAATTTAAGATGCGTCAGGTTTAGAACTGCTTCAGGAATTTCAAATCGTTCTCGAAGAACATACGCAGGTCATTAACGCCGTAGCGCAGCATGGCCAGACGCTCTACGCCCAGACCAAAGGCAAAGCCGGTGTATTTTTCCGGATCTACACCAGAGGCTTTCAGTACGTTCGGGTGAACCATGCCGCAGCCACCCACTTCCAACCAACCGGTTTTGCTGGATTCCCACTGAATATCAAACTCAGCGGAAGGCTCGGTGAACGGGAAGAAAGACGGACGGAAGCGCACTTCCAGATCGCGTTCGAAAAATGCCTGCAGGAACTGAATGATGGTGCCCTTCAGGTCGGCGAAGCTAACGTCCTTATCAATCACCAGGCCTTCTACCTGGTGAAACATCGGCGTATGGGTTAAATCGGAATCACAGCGGTATACGCGGCCCGGGCAAATAATATGAATGGGCGGTTCCTGATTTTCCATGGTGCGCACCTGTACCGGCGAGGTGTGAGTACGCAGCACATTGTCGTCATCAATGTAGAAGGTATCGTGCATGGCACGAGCCGGGTGATGGGCCGGAATATTCAGGGCATCGAAGTTGTGGTAGTTATCTTCGATTTCCGGACCCTGCTCTACCTTGTAACCGACGGCAGCAAAGATATTTTCGATGCGATCCAGGGTACGGGTAACCGGGTGCAGGCCACCGTTGGTTTGGCCGCGACCAGACAGGGTGACATCGATGGTTTCTGAAGCCAGCTTGGCATCAATAGCCGCCTGCTCCATGGCCGTTTTACGGGCGGTAATTTGTTCCTGCACCTGCTGCTTGGCTTTGTTAATTTCTGCACCAGCCGCTGGACGCTCTTCGGCGGACAACTTACCCAGGCCTTTCAGCAAGGCAGTGATTTGGCCTTTTTTACCCAGATACTCAACACGAACATGGTCCAGTGCCGCCAGATCTTCGGCGTCACTGACCAGCTTGAGCGCTTCTTCAGTCAGCGCTACCAGGTTTTCCATTCAACTTACTCCAAAGAGATCAATCTGTAGTCATTACAGATCTGCTATCGATTTCTTTACGTCATTCTTGCTAGAACAGGAACTCAGTGTCTTTAACGATATGGATTCCCATTTTCACGGGAATGGCAAAACAAAACTTTAATGACTACAGACTTAACAACAAAAAAGGGAAGAAGCCTACAGCCCCTTCCCCTTTCGAGTTTTATTGCGCGTTCACACAGTAAAACTTAAGCCAGAGCTGCTTTAGCCTTTTCGACAACAGCAGCAAACGCAACTTTATCGTGTACAGCCAGGTCGGCCAGAACACGACGGTCCAGTGCGATATCAGCTTTTTTCAGGCCGGCGATCAGCTTGCTGTAGCTCAAACCTTCAGCGCGAGATTGCGCGTTGATACGAGTGATCCACAGGGCACGGAAGTTACGCTTCTTAACCTTACGGTCGCGGTAAGCGTACTGACCAGCTTTGATTACAGCTTGCTTAGCTACGCGGAAGATGCGAGAACGCGCTCCGTAGTAACCTTTAGCTTGCTTTAAGACTTTCTTATGACGACGACGCGCCTCTACACCACGTTTTACACGAGCCATTACTATATCCTCTTAAAAATGATACTGGGTTGGCCCAATTACTTGGCGCGCAACATACGATCGATCAGTACTACATCGCTCTTATCAACGATGTTGGTACCGCGCAGCTGACGCTTACGCTTGGTCGTCATTTTGGTCAGGATATGGCTTTTATGAGCGCTTTTACGCTTATAACCCGCCGCGGTTTTTTTGAAGCGCTTGGCAGCGCCACTGTGTACTTTAGCTTTTGGCATGAGAATACTCTCGAGTGTTAAAGTTAAACAAAAAACACTAAATCAGAAATAACAAAAGCCATACTCACCTTTTGCCATTGGTGCCCTGCCTGCGCAGGAATGACAATCAGTTTTGTATGACTTCGCTTTCTTCTAAAGCGCCATCAATAAGTCATCTAGGCAGCTAAAAGCCCGATCACTTTCTCTTTTTGGGGGCAATTACCATAAGCAGCTGCCGACCTTCCATCTTCGGATACTGCTCAACGGTGCCAATCTCTTCAAGGTCGGTTTCGATGCGTTTCATCATCTCCATGCCGAGCTCCTGGTGAGCCATTTCACGGCCGCGGTAGCGGAGTGAAATCTTGACCTTGTCCCCATCTTCGAGGAATCGCGTTACATTACGTAACTTGATTTTGTAATCCCCGATATCCGTCCCTGGGCGAAACTTCATTTCTTTAATCTGCTGCTGCTTTTGCTTCTTCTTGGCAGCGGCTTTGGTCTTCTTGATATCAAACAAGTGCTTGCCGTAATCCATCACCTTACAGACAACGGGATCTGAATCCCCAGCAATCTGTACCAAATCCAGACTGGCAGCCTGAGCAACCTGCAATGCCTCTTCTAAAGGCACGATCCCAGCTTGCTCTCCATCTGCTCCGATCAAACGTACTTTATCAGCTTCAATTTGATCGTTAATGTTCGCCTTTTTAGCGCGACCCTTGGAATTATCTCGTTTGATGGTTCTTATCCTCTCAATATGGCCCTGTTTGAGCCCTTTATTGGTTGCCATCCCTTATTTGACTGGCAACCAACCCTAATCTAGCAACTAGTGTAGCCCTTTTGGGGCGATTTCATCCTAGTATTACTCAGAAGCTTCAGCCTCAATACGACCGTGATTGGCCACATCACCCTCCAAATGGGCAACAAAGCTATCGAGGGACATAGAACCCAGGTCTTCGGCTTTGCGGGTACGGACGTTAACCGTGCCGTTTTCCACCTCTTTATCGCCGACAACCACCAGGTAAGGAACCTTCTGAATTGTGTGCTCGCGGATTTTAAAGCCGATCTTCTCGTTTCTCAAGTCAGAAACCACTCGGAAGCCCTTGTTTCTTAAGGTTTCTTCCACTTTTTGCACATATTCGGCCTGATTATCCGTAATATTCATGATCACCACCTGTTCTGGCGCCAGCCAGGTGGGGAAAGCCCCCTCATAGTGCTCGATCAAAATACCGATAAAACGCTCAAATGAACCCAGAATTGCGCGGTGCAACATCACAGGAGTCTGACGAGAGCCATCTTCGGCCACAAACTGGGCATCCAGACGGCCCGGCATGGAGAAATCCACCTGAATAGTGCCACACTGCCATACACGGCCCAGGCAGTCTTTCAGGGAGAATTCGATCTTAGGCCCATAGAAGGCGCCCTCGCCCGGCAGATACTCAAAGGCCAGACCTTTGCTATCCAGGGCATCAGCCAGCGCTTTCTCAGCCTTATCCCAGTCAGCATCGCTACCTACACGCTGCTCAGGGCGGGTCGACAGACGGATAATCACGTCACTAAAGCCGAAATCCTCATACACGCTGTAGAGCAAATCGGTAAATACGGACACTTCTTCCTGAATCTGGTCTTCAGAACAGAAGATATGGGCATCATCCTGGGTAAAGCCACGCACACGCATAATGCCCTGCAGGGTACCTGAGGCCTCATTACGGTGACAGGAGCCAAACTCGGCCAAGCGCAGTGGCAGATCGCGGTAGCTCTTCAGGCCCTGGTTGAATACCTGGATATGACACGGACAGTTCATGGGCTTAACCGCATAGTCACGGGATTCGGACTCTACGGTAAACATGTTCTCGCGGAACTTGTCCCAATGGCCGGACTTCTCCCACAGGGTGCGATCAACAATCTGTGGCGTCTTAATCTCCTGATAGCCGTTATCGCGCTGTACGCGACGCATATATTCTTCTACGGCGGTGTAGATGGCCCAACCTTTCGGGTGCCAGAACACCATACCAGTGGCCTCTTCCTGCAAATGGAACAGGTCAAACTTCTTGCCCAGTTTACGGTGGTCACGCTTCACGGCCTCTTCCAGGAAGCGTAAGTGCGCCTTCAGAGCCTTCTTATCAGCAAAAGCAGTGCCGTAAACACGCTGCAGCATCTTGTTGTCGCTGTCGCCGCGCCAGTAGGCACCGGACACACGCATCAGCTTAAAGTGGTGACAGAACTTCATGTTAGGCACATGGGGGCCACGACACATGTCGATATATTCTTCATGATGGTACAGGCCTGGCTGATCATCCTTGGCAATATCGCGATCCAGGATTTCCATCTTGTAGCTCTCACCACGACTTTCGAAGGTATCGCGGGCTTCTTGCCAGCTCACCTTCTTCTTCACCACGTCGTAATTGGTCTTGGCCAGCTCCAGCATGCGCTTTTCAAGCTTCTCGACGTCTTCATCGGTCAACATATGGTCGAGATCGATATCGTAGTAGAAACCGTTTTCGATGGTGGGACCAATGGCCATTTTGGCGTCCGGGTACAGCTGCTTCAGCGCATGACCCAATAAGTGAGCACAGGAGTGGCGAATAATCTCCAGACCATCTTCATCTTTGGCGGTCAGGATTGACAGTTCGGCATCGTTTTCGATCATGTCGTGCGCATCAACGCGCTCGCCATTGACGCGGCCAGCAATGGTTGCCTTAGCCAAACCAGGGCCAATATCGGCAGCAACTTGCATGACAGAAACAGGGGCGTCGAATTCGCGTTGGGAACCGTCAGGGAGAGTAATAACAGGCATGGTGCGTCCTAATGTCAGTGGTGACCCTTACGAGAGGCCACGTGAGCTAAATCCAATATGGAAAAATCATCCTCAGCTCAACATATCGGCAGAAGCCGCTATTTGCCAAGCAGGGAAATTGAAAGGGAACGGATTATAAAGAAGTCCCTGGCGGCTAGCTACCTTCTCAGACAAATCAAGAGAGTAACCAGCCCCAGGCAAATACAGATAGAGGGATATTAGCGACTGGCGTCGTCGAGATTGGCCAGCGCCCAATCCAGAATCTGGCCGTAGCGCTCAGGCAAATACTGGCGCAACGCCTCCAGAGGCTCTTCCAAATGGCCAACATGGTCGCGAGTAAAGTTGATATGCCCTACTTTACGGCCTGGACGCACCTCTTTGCCGTACCAGTACGGCTCTGAGCCTGGAATTGACCACCAACGCTTGTCGTAATCGGTGCCCAGCAGGTTGATCATCACACTTTGGTTTTTAACACGCGGTTGCACCAACGGCAAACCGGTAATCGCACGCACATGGCTTTCAAACTGACTTACACTTGCGCCAGCTTGAGTCCAATGAGCGGTGTTATGAACGCGAGGCGCCAACTCATTAATCATCAACTTATCGCCAACACGGAAGCACTCCATGGCCATCACGCCAACATAATTAAGCTCTTCCATCAGCTTGCCCAGCATAGCTTCGGCCTGGGACTGAAGATGCTTAATACGATCCAGCGGTGCAATAGAAGCGGTCAACACACCATCAACCTGCAGCGTAAGCGCCAGTGGATAGAAGAACACCTCACCGCCCTCGCCACGTACACCGACCAGAGACACCTCCTCATCGAAGTTAATGCCCTGCTCTACGATGGCTTCGTTACGCCAATCATCTGGAATTTGTGTACTTTCTGCCTCTTTAAGCCAAAATTGACCCTTGCCGTCATAACCACCAGTGCGGCGCTTCATCAAAGCACGCCCACCAAAACGCTGGTAGACCTCTTCAGCACTTAGCGCATCATCAACCAGGCACCAAGGTGAAGTAGAAAGCGACAGGCCATCCATCAGCTGCTTTTGGGTAAAACGATCCGCCAAACGACCAAAGACATCGCGATTAACAAAGTTAGGATGAGCCGCTAAAGCTTCAGTTACCGGCGTATCCGGCCACAGCTCACGCTCGGCCGTCACAATATCATCCGGCTGCAGATCAGGAACCACACCGGATTCGATATCCACCGGTTCAATATCCACATCCAACGGCATAGCAGCATGGGCCAACATGGCACCCAACTGACCGTGACCTAAAACCCAGACTTTATTCATGACAACTTCGTTATGCGACATTAATACTCACTCCAACCCCGCAACCTGTCATTGCGAGGAGCGCCAGCGACGCGGCAATCCATTGTTAGCACAAGCAATAATCATCATCACAAGCTGGATCGCCACGCTGCGCTCGCGATGACAAAAGAATTAAACCCGCGGATCCGGACCATCCAAAATGGTTTTGGTCTGCTCTTCACGGAAAGCATCAATACGTGCCGCCAAATCAGCATCGCTATTAGCCAAAATCTGCGCCGCCATCAGGCCAGCATTAAACGCACCCGCACCACCAATGGCCAAAGTACCCACAGAAACACCACGTGGCATCTGCACAATAGAAAGAAGACTGTCCTGACCGCTCAGCGCTTTACTCTGCACAGGCACACCCAGCACAGGCAAACGGGTTTTGGACGCAGCCATACCCGGCAAATGCGCAGCACCACCAGCACCAGCCACAATCACCTCAAAGCCGTTATCCACCGCAGAACCGGCAAACTCCATCAACTTATCCGGGGTACGATGGGCAGAAACCACCTCAACATGATAGGCCACACCCAGTTTATCCAGGATATCGGCAGCTTCTTTCATGGTGGGCCAATCGCTCTTGGACCCCATAATAATGGCAACTTTAGGCTTATCAGTCGCAGCCATAGCAATTCTCACTCTTCATATAATGGAAAGCCCGGTTTTGAGCCATCCCAAACGAAAAAACCCGCCATACAGCGGGTATTTTACGGGTAAACGTCGTCAAACACGCCATTTACTACAAATGTGGTAGGACTACCCAGATTTGAACTGGGGACCTCTACCATGTCAAGGTAGCGCTCTAACCAACTGAGCTATAGTCCTAAAGTCTTTCTATATCATGGGGTTAGCGCTTGTTTTTAGGTTAACCCCTGAAAGAGGCGCGTACTTTATCAGGGGTTGTTTTGGCTGGCAAGTCCTAGCCCACTGATAATTTGGCCTACTCTTGCCTGGCACGGTAGTTTTTAACTGCGTGGCGAATAAAGACAACAAAAAGACCCAGAATACCACCCAAAACAATAGACACAGTCCATATCAATTTAGGCCTAGGTGATATAGGGGTCACAGGTTCAACAGCGGGCTTAACAATATTGATACCTTTAAACCCGTCAACCATCTGAAGCTGCGATACACGCGCCTTAAGCAAAACCAGCCCTTTCTGCAATTCAGCTCGGGCTGTCGGCTCAGCCAACCTCACGAAATCGGACTTTAATTGTTGCTCCAAAGCACTTACCTGCCCTCCTAAGAGCTCTATATAAGCCCCCTTAAAACGCTCCACGGCTTCTCCAGATACAGCTTCCAACAATTGATTTAGCTGCCCTGCAACCCTTTGTGGGTTTAATGTATCGATTGACACAGTATAAAGCTTATTGCTCTTGCGAATACTCAGTGGAAGATTTTCAGCCAACACACGCTCCTGAAACCCCTTATCATTTATAAGAGACTTGGCCTGCTCAGCAAACTCAGAAAGCGCGCCCCCCCCAAGCACAACATGCAAATAACGCAACTCAATTTCAGAAGCTATCACAAAGCCAGCACTCACACGAAAAACCTTAGGCTTTTGCGACAACCATAAAGCCGACGCGAGAAACGTTAATGAAATAGCACCTGCAACCAACCATTTACCAGCCCAAATAATTGCAAACAACCTCACCAAATCAACCTCATCATCCTGATATCGAGAAACCGGCTCTGCCGGAAACGGCTGGTTCATATAATCCCCCACAACCTAACTCTAATTACCTTTACATCCATAAGTGTGCCGACAACACCAAGTTGTTACATAGGCGCTATCCTCGAAAAGCTACTCTACCCCACCCCTAGCAAACGCGCAAATGTAAGACGCACATAAAAACATCAAAAAGTGCTTATAAATCAGCCAGTTAATTTATTTATTTTTTTAAAAATAAGGGTTGACGCCAACCAACCACGGCTATAATATACGCGCCATCTTAAGCCACAGCGCAAGAGACAACCAATTCCGCCTTAGCTCAGTTGGTAGAGCAAATGACTGTTAATCATTGGGTCGCTGGTTCGAGCCCAGCAGGCGGAGCCAAACACGAAAGCCGACGTGAAAACGTCGGCTTTTTTTTTACTCATTAATAGCTAATGAAAAAGGATAGCAACTCAGCTATCCTAGCCAACAAATCAACTAGGCAAGGGACAACAAATCCATGCTGTCTAACCTATTAGACGCCAACAGGTCTACAAAACGCCTTATATCGGTTGTATACGATCTAACTGCACTACTGATTGCCTTATACCTCAGCCTCTCTTTACGCTATGGACAGCTTATCCTCCCAATAAGTGCAGAGATAGCCGCATGCTTTGCTGCCACAGTTTTTACTGCGGCTGTTATCTTCAGCAAGCTGAAGCTTTATAAAATCATTATTCGCTATGATCAGGACAGCGCCTTACAAACCCTAGCCATTGGCCTATCAACTGCTGCCATAATCTACAGCACAAGCAGCTTTTTTTTAAGGGCTGACATACCTCGCTCATCCCCCATCATTTTCTTTATTTGCGCGATGGGCCTACTCTCAATGCCAAGGCTATTAACAAAGCGGGCCTCCAAATACGAACGGCAGGCAAGCAGAAACAACGATCAAGAAAGAATTAAGTCTGTCATAGTTTATGGTGCAGGACACAGCGGTTATGAACTAGCCCAAAACCTGGCCTCCTCCACAAGATTCAAAGTTGTCGCCTTTGTAGATGACAACAAGAAGCTTTCAGGCAGCAGGCTATATGGTATTCCAATTCATAAGTCGACAAAACTTAACCGTTTAACAGAACGGCATAGTGTTAATACCGTTCTACTTGCTCTAGGAAAGGCAACTCGCTCACAGCGAGCAGCCATTATTCAAAAACTAGAAAGCGAGCACTTAAACACGCTATCTATCCCCCCCATCGAAGAAGTTATCAATGGTAACGCCCAGATTGGCGATTTAAAACCTGTTGCAATTGAAGACCTTCTCGGGAGAGACCCAGTACCACCACAACCAGAACTAATGTCATCCTGCATTAGAGGGAAGTCAGTCATGGTAACTGGTGCAGGAGGCTCAATTGGCAGCGAACTTTGCAGACAAATATTAAAACAGGAACCAAGCCAGCTGATACTTTTTGAGCTTAATGAGTTCAACCTCTACTCTATTGAGCAAGAACTAATAAAAGAGCTAGGACAGTATACAACAAAGACAACTGTGATCCCTGTGATTGGTAGCATTCTGGATGCAACACTACTCGAAAGCATTGTAAGCCAATATAGAATTCAAACCATATACCACGCGGCAGCCTACAAACACGTCCCATTGGTGGAAGCCAATATTTGTCAGGGCATTAATAATAATGTTATAGGTACTTACACGTGTGCAAAGGCTGCCATCCAAAGCAATGTGGAATCCTTTATCTTAGTTTCAACAGACAAAGCAGTACGCCCCACCAACATAATGGGCGCTTCAAAGCGCTTGGCTGAATTAGTATTACAAGGACTAGCAGTACAAGAAACCTGCACAAAATTCACCATGGTGCGTTTTGGCAATGTGTTAGGATCATCTGGCTCGGTTGTGCCGTTATTTAAAAAACAAATTAAAGAAAATGGCCCAATCACGGTTACTCACCCCGACATTATTCGCTACTTTATGACCATCCCGAAGCAGCAGAACTCGTTATTCAAGCAGGCGCACTAGGAAAAGGCGGTGACGTATTAATACTAGACATGGGTGATCCAGTAAGAATTGCAGACCTAGCCAAGAAAATGGTCCACCTATCGGGGCTAGAAGTTAAATCTGCAGAAACACCAGATGGTGATATTGAAATAAAGTATACAGGCCTCAGACCAGGCGAGAAGCTCTACGAAGAATTGCTTATTGGTGACAACACCTTCAAGACCCAACACCCTAGAATTCTACGCGCAGAAGAACAACTCTCGCCATGGGAAAATATACAAACAATCCTGAACCAGCTGAAATATGCTTGTGAAAATCAGCAACAAGAAGAAGCTAGAAAGATACTTCTCCAAGCGCCAACCGAATACGCACCTCAAAAGAAAAGAATACAAAGCGATGCTATTTGTTAGAAAGGACCTCTGGTAACTCAGGCATGTCGCCCAGACTAACACTGCCTCTATGGCCTATAACTTTTGCAGGCATTCCAGCTACAATTGAAAAATCAGAAACACTTTTAGTTACTACTGAAGCAGCAGCCACCACAGCTCCGACTCCTATTTCTCCATCACAGAGGATGTAAGCTCCTGCTCCAATAAAAGCACCCTTCTGGATTGTGATCTTTCCAACTCGAAAGGCATGATCTTCATAGGAAGGATCATAAAAATGAGTCAAGATCACCGCCCCTTGAGTAATCATCACATTTGGTTCGATGGTAATATTTTCAGGGAAAACCCCATCGAGCACCACCCCCTTCCCAATAAAAACTGAGCGCGCATCCGGGATGTTTACCCCCATCAAACGATATAGAAACACCTTAAAACCAGAAGAAAGGGGAACATAATCTATCAATAACCTCAAAAAATTATTTCGTAAAAGCTTAACACTCTTAAAGTATGACCCTTTACGAGTTTTTCGCGCTGAATAGTACACAGAATCCTTCACACCTTTTACTCACCAACTCTCGAATAAACTTTAACCGCACAAAAGACCATCAAAAGAAAAATCACTACTTCTGCAACCACCTTTGACAGCATAATAACAAATGCTCCCTGCCCATCAAAGTAAAATAAAGCAACAAGAAAAACGGAAAAACCAAAAAAGTATGAGAGAAATATCAACTTTGTATAGCCAAAGACTCGAAAAGCGGAACCTAAAACCTTGTGATAAATACCAAGAAGTAAAGAAAGTAACTGCAAAAAAACTAATGGATAGAGATGAGAGAAAGATCCTCCATAAATCAACACCAACAATTCTTCAGAGAAAAAGGTCATCAAACCGAGCAAGGGGGCAAGCATAACAGATAGGAACACGGCTGCACGAAAGAGCATCACCCAGACTGTAGTCGAATCTGATATAGCTAATAACTTCCCTGCCTTGACAGGCAAGATATTATCAAGCGATTGATAAACTATATTTAATGGACCCACTAAGTTTTGAGAGGCACGTATTGCGCCGGCCATTTGCCCACCACAAAGCAACAAAAAACCCTGCAAATTAAACCACTCTAAGAGACCTACTGGAAGCATATGCCGCCCCTGCCCCCAATGGAGCCTAAGAAGCTCCCAGACTCCACCAAACTTAAACATTGGAGCCCAACCAAAACAATAAGAGACGACAACAGGCAGAAGAGAGGATAGGGCCAAAGCCACAAGACTTAACTCTATAGATAATTTCCCCAGAAAGATAAAATAAATAAAAAAAACGGCCAGAACTAATATTCGAGAAACACTATAGAACAATGCCCCCACAGGATTGTCAATAGCATACAAATACCTTCTATACCACTCTCCAATAGGAACCCCTGCAAGAGCTAACGCTAAAGGTATAATCGACCACTTCAAGGGAAAAAGAAGAAAAAATAAAAGTGAAACCACAACGGAAAAGCTAAATATTCCAAATGCCCCAATAAACTGCAGACAACTTAACTGCCCTAGATAGTGCTCGCGGGAAGCTTTAGACTGGAAGGATGACACCATTGTCATCATTGGGACTGAGAATACGGCACCATGAATATAACTAGCCAGTATCACCAAGACAAAGCAAAGAGAAAACACTCCAAAAGATTCTAAACCTAGCTCCCGGGCCAAAAGAATCATCAGAGCAAAGTTTGTTAGACTAACAACCCCTTGCTCAGCGAAAGCTAACAAATGCCTTAGACGCGTCAAAACTTAACCCTTGATAGCTGCCATTATTTACTGGCAGCCTGAAATACTTTTGACACAACCCTTATAGTTTTTTCTATCTCGGCTTCGGTTAAGGTTGGATGCACAAGAAACATAAGACTTGTTTCACCCAGTTCTTTAGAGACTGGATAACGCTTTGAAGGATTCAACTTCAAATCAACAAAAACTTTTTCTCGATAAATTTCAGGACAAACTCCCTGATAGCAAGGAACCCCTTCATTAACGATTTCACGGACGAGGCGGTCTCTATCCCACCCCGCCATCAATACATCTGGTTTAACAAAAACATACAGCTTGTAATGAGCACACCCATCAGGAAAAACAGGAACTCTAATAGCATCCAAATCAGAGAAAGCAGAAAGTAACTTTTCAGCATTGAAGGTACGGCTGGCGTGCCAGTCTGGCATTCGAGATAGTTGTATCCGTCCAATGGCAGCCTGCATCTCTGTCATTCGCCCATTGGTGCCCAAAGTCTCATGGAGCCAGCGAAATCCCTCAGGATGACTTTTGTTATAAACAGTATCCCATGACTTACCATGATCCTTGTAGGCCCATACCTTCTCCCAGAGTGAACGCACATTGGTAGTTACCATTCCTCCTTCACCACCAGTAGTCATGATTTTATCCTGGCAAAAAGACCATGCGCCGATGTGACCAATTGAACCTACAGGCATGCCTTTATACTTTGCACCGTGAGCCTGAGCACAATCTTCAACAACAGCCAAACCATGCTCTTGGGCTAGCGACATTATGGGATCCATATCACAAGGCCAACCTGAAAGATGGACACAAATGATCGCTGCAGTTTTAGGCGTTATAAGTGGCTTCAAAGTCTCGGCAGTAACATTTTGGGAATTACGATCCACGTCAGAAAAAACAGGTTTCGCACCGGCATTAAGTATACTCGTTGCCGAAGCTAGAAATGTTCTCGACGTAACGATTACCTCATCCCCCTCTCCTACCCCCAAAGCTGCTAGAGCAACATCCAAAGCTACCGTACCATTAGATACTGCCACAGCAAATTTGGTGGAACAGAAATCAGCAAATTCCTGCTCAAAAGCGCGGCATTCAGAACCCGTCCAATAGTTAACCTTATTAGACAGTAAGACGTTCTGTACAGCATCGGCCTCTTCTTGAGTAAAACACGGCCAGGGAGAAAATGAGGTGCCTAACATGTAAATTAATCCTGCTTTATAACACGTGCCGGAATACCGACAACAGTTGAGTTTGGTGGTATATCAGATATCACAGCTGCTCCAGCCCCTATTACGACTTCACTTCCAATACAAATATTTTCTATAACACTAGAACCAATACCAACCCATCCACAGCTCTCGATATGCACACCTCCGGCTATTCTGGCGCCTGGACAAACATGAGTAAAATCACCTAGAACACAATCATGATCCACAGACGCTCCAGTATTTACAATTACCCCTCTGCCAACAGTTGAACCAATATTGATAACTGCTCCTGCCAGACAGGCGCTTCCCTGCCCAATGACGACATTTCTAGCGACTATTGCAGACGGATGGATGATACTCGTTATCGGCGCACCTAAACTCTCTAGCCTAATCAACAAATTCGAACGTAGTCGATTACTACCAACAGCAACAAAAATGCCCTGAAATGACTCAACATACTTTTCTAGATCTTGGAAAGCTCCAACGACATTCCAATCATTGAGATTGGAGAAGGTTGGCCAGCGATCATCGAGAAAGCTAACACTTTTCCAACCAGACAGTAATGCTGCATCAGCTACTACTTTGCCATGCCCACCAGCGCCTAAAATTAGCAAGTGCCCAAGACTCATTGATTCCCCTTAAACTTTTCGGCAGTCACATGGCCCTTGGAAGAGATCCCCTCTCGACGGAACACCTTAAAGAGCGTCATGGTTAAAATTTTAACATCCAGTAAAATTGAACAATTATCTACGTACCACACGTCCAAACGAAACTTCTCTTCCCATGAAATAGCATTTCTACCATTAACTTGTGCCCAACCGGTAATTCCGGGGCGAACCTCATGTCGCCGAGCCTGTTGAGTATTATAAAGTGGGAGATATTCCATCAGTAGGGGCCTAGGCCCAACTAAACTCATATCACCCTTAAGCACATTGTATAGTTCTGGCAACTCATCCAAGCTAGTGGCCCTTAGGAACCTACCAAAACGGGTTAATCTTTCATCATCAGGAAGTAGGTTGCCATCTATATCATACAGCTCAAGCATTGAGCAAAATTTAACCATACCGAAAGGCTCTCCACCTTTTCCTGGACGGGTTTGTTTAAATATAACATTCCCCCTTAAAAAGAATTTACAACTTAAAGCCAATACAAGCATGAGCGGAAAGGTAGCTATCAAGCCAACAAAAGAAAAGCAAATATCAAATAAACGTTTACTCACAAGTCCTTCCTATTGCGGTGTTAAGTTGTGGCATAGAAAATGGAAAGAAAACTTAATATCAGTGGTCCTTTCTAATTCTATCCCCAGACCCGCTACCTAAGGCTGTCATAAGAATATATTTAAAGTAATTGCAAACAGACATTGTCTCTATCATTTTTTGATCAGTTTCAGCAAGAAGCTTGGGGCTTGACATATCTATTGCATTAATTTGAGACAACCCAGTGATACCTGGTAAAGCACTGTAGATATTGCGAGAATCTCGTTCACCAATCAATGCGTGTTGATTAAACAAATTAGGCCGAGGCCCAACTAAACTCATTTCTCCTCGTAAAACATTTATCAACTGCGGTAATTCATCAATTTTGGTTTTTCGTAAAAAAGCACCGTACGTCGTAATTGAATCATGACTCGCCAAATGGGTAGCAACACTTTTAGTATCCAAAACCATTGTTCTGAATTTAATTAATGTAAATGGCCGCTTCCCTTTGCCCATTCTAGTTTGACAAAAAATAGGGGAACCTGTATCGAAATAACCTATACAAGCAACAATTAAAAACACAGGGAACCCTAGAACCAGAGCCGAAAAAGCAATAACTACATCAAAAGCACGAATAAAGAAATAAGTCATCTGAGAAATTCTTATGAAATGTCAATCATTTAATTTAGATAAAGAATCATCTATTGAATATGGAGCCTTCCAGCCAAGCAGCTTATGAGCCTTTGATGAATCGACCTCTAAGCTCCAAAGAAGTTGTTGAACCTCTGCCGATCTACCCAGCAGAGCAGCGCCCATAAGGAACAAAAACTTTGGAATTGGAATGTTATAAATACGCTTACCCAAACCTTTGGCTATAGAATAAGTTAAATCTTTTATTGAAATTGATGTATCTTCCGCAATACAAAATATTTGGTTTGCAGCCTCTTCCCTCTCCAAACAAACCACTAAGAAATCAGCCAAATTTTGAACTGATATCACATTACGTTTATTAGTACACAAACCAAAAGGAAGTACAGGCAAACTATGAACCAAACGCATCAGCTTTCTGAAATTTCCCGGAGCCCCTTTACCGTATACTAAAGGAGGCCTAACAACCACTACCTCTAAATCCTCAGCGCGGGTTAAATCAAGCAAGGCCTTCTCTGCTTTAAGTTTAGACAGCGCATACTCTGAATGAGGGCAAGGAATATCATTTTCATTAAAAGGTTTAACGCTATTGTTACCGTGAACGCCGATAGAGCTAACGAAAACAAAACGTTTCACACCTGCCTCAATCGCCATATTTGCAAGATTTAGTGTTGCATCAACATTTACACGTTCAACAAGAGTTGGATTAGTAGACTTATTATGAGCCACAGCTGCCAAATGGATTATGGCATCAACCCCTGTCAAATGCTTCAACCAGTTTTCATCTTCTAAATCACATTCAATAATATTTGAACTAACTTTATCTCCGGGACTAAGGCTTCTTACATGTTCTAAAACAACATGATCCAATTTCAATCTCATAGAAACTTCACGACCTATAAAACCTTTAGCCCCAGTAACTAGCACCTTCATCATTTCTACCTTACAAACCATCTTAAAGCTAAAGTGGAAATTTTATAAGGCAGCTTTAGCATCACCAAAAAAATATTAGTGTAAATCCCATTTTCACGGCATGCTCTTACAATTTCGAAGTTTTGATGCACCCTCCCCCAAAGCCCACGGGAGCTAACCCCCCCTTCCCTCATTTTTATAGAGATAAATGGTAACCTAACCATATTTAACTCATTCGTAGCCATTCTCGTAATCAACTCAAAATCTGCAGCCACTCTGTAATCTGTTTTATAATGGCCATAATCCTCATAAAACTTTTTACGTAGATAGAATGTGGGATGAGGTAGCATTACACCATATCGAATCAACGCTCTCGAAAAGACTTTCGAACTATATAAGCGAGTAGCTTTAGTTAAATCCTTTTCAGCAACGTATATCAAATCAGAAAACACTGCATCAACCCCACCAACAAATCCATTAGCTACTTTTGAAATAACATTATCATCAGCAAAAACATCATCTGAATTCAAAATTCCAATCACATCCCCAGTTGCTATGGATATCCCCTTATTCATTGCATCATAAAGACCTTTATCTCGCTCACTAATATGTGCATTTACAATATGACTATAATTACGCACAATTTCATTAGTTCTATCCGTCGACAAACCGTCAACAACAATATACTCAATATCAGGATATGTTTGCGATTCAACGGACTTAAGAGTGTCCTCTATAGTACTTTCACAATTTAAGCAAACTGTAATTATTGATATTTTCATTTTAAAAATTTCAGATAACAACCAAAAATACAGAACCAAGAAATCTGAGACATAGATATTCAAAGACTACATAGTTCTAGTGTTAACCCCAGGGTTGATAGCCTAGCCCCTGCTCAATGAACGCGCCCATAGTAGCTTAAAGAAAACACCAAAACTGTAATCTAACTTAGAATTATATTATCAGCTTGTTTATTTTCTTGGAAATACCATTTACTATGGCTATGTACTTCCATATCATTCAACAGTTCTAGTTTAGTAAACCAACGATATTCACTATGCTGATCTAATGGTAATTTATTCAACAGGCACTCAAGATGCACCTCGTAACAAAGAACAACATAGTGTGTTGAAAAACCGGTACCGGCAAAGTTATCATCATAAAAATGCTGATAAACTCCCAAAAACGCGGTCTTTATTTCTGAAGAGGAAACATCTAATTCTGAACCAAGAATCCTAGAAAAGGCATGATTCACTTCCTCCCCCTTGAATATCCTTCCTCCCGGAACAAACCAAAAACCTTGAGCGGGCGGATTAACGCGCTTTCCTAGAAGGATTCGACCTATTGAGTCCTTTACAACTAAGTCAACAGAAATTAACGGCGTTGACTTTACGACTTCTCTGAAAGAATCAACAGATAACATTAACTCATCCGGTACGATTTCTGGTTTTTCAAAAACCAAGCATATGCACTAGCTATACCCTCCTCCAAGGAGGTACTGGCACACCAGCCTAGGGACTTTAAACGATCAACATTCATAAGCTTCCGAGGGGCCCCGTCAGGCTTACTGGTGTCGAAGCTAATATCTCCGTCGTATCCAACAACCGTAGCAATTGTTTCAACTAAATCACGAATACTACAATCTTCTCCCGTACCGACATTAATATGACTTAACATCGGCTCAGTATTCATATCATATACTTCAGTAGGCAAACCCATTACATAAATAGATGCTGAGGCCATATCATCGACGTATAAAAATTCTCTCATGGGTTTGCCACTACCCCATGCAACTACCGCCGGAAATTTCTGCTGTTTGGCTTCGTGAAAGCGACGAATAAGGCCAGGAATCACATGACTATTTTCAGGATGAAAGTTATCGTTTGGACCATAAAGATTTGTTGGCATTACAGAGCGGTAATCCCGCCCATATTGGCGGTTATAGCTTTCACATAATTTTATTCCTGCAATTTTTGCAATAGCATATGGTTCATTTGTTGGTTCTAAAACACCAGTTAATAAAGCCGATTCACCCATGGGCTGAGAAGCAAATTTTGGATATATGCAGGAGGACCCTAAAAAAAGAAGATTTTGAACATCGGCCTGGTGAGCGGAATGAATTACATTGCATTCTATCATCAAGTTTTCATATATGAACTCAGCTGGATATGTATTATTGGCGACAATTCCACCAACTTTTGCAGCTGAAATATACACCTCATCAATAGACTCTGAAGAGAAAAAATCTTTAACAGCCTTTTGATCAGTCAAATCAAGCTCTTTTGAAGTACGAGTAATTAATTCAACATCACCTTTCAGCTTGAGCTGACGTAAAATAGCAGAACCAACCATACCTTTATGGCCTGCAACAAATACTTTTCTCATAAATCAGCTCTCTAGTGTGACATTAACATCAAAACCATTAGCTTTTAATATTGCATGCTGTTTAGCCTTCTCCAAATCGTGAGATACCATTTCAGCACACATCTCCTCTACAGATATTTCTGGTTCCCAACCAAGCTTATCCTTAGCCTTAGACGGATCTCCCAGCAAAGTCTCAACTTCTGCGGGCCGAAAATATCTAGGATCAATTCTTACAATAATATCCCCTTCATTTAGAGCATCACAAAAAGCGCCTGAAATATCATCAACAATTCCAACTTCATCAATGCCTTGCCCCTCAAAACGTAATGTAATCCCCAACTCTTTAGCAGACATAGAAACAAACTCACGTACAGAAATTTGCTTGCCTGTGGCAATAACGAAGTCATCTGCCGCATCTTGCTGAAGCATCATCCATTGCATTCTCACATAATCTTTTGCATGCCCCCAATCACGCAGAGCATCCATATTTCCTAAATACAAGCACTTTTCTAAACCTTGAGAAATATTAGCTAAAGCTCGTGTAATTTTTCGGGTTACAAATGTTTCTCCTCGACGAGGCGATTCATGATTAAAGAGAATGCCATTACAGGCATACATCCCATAAGACTCTCGAAAATTTACAGTAATCCAATATGCGTACATTTTTGCAACAGCATAAGGAGAACGAGGATGGAAAGGCGTAGTTTCCTTTTGAGGCGTTTCTTGAACTTCTCCAAATAACTCAGAAGTAGAGGCCTGATAAAATCGGGTTGTTTTTTCCATTCCCAAAAAGCGTATAGCTTCAAGCAAGCGTAAAGTTCCCAATGCATCTACGTCAGCAGTATACTCCGGAGACTCAAATGATACCGCCACATGAGATTGAGCTCCTAAATTATAGATCTCATCAGGGCATACCTCCTTAATTATCCTTGTTAGATTGGAGCTATCTGTTAAGTCGCCATAATGTAAGAAGAACATTGGATTCTCTTCATGACTATCCTGATAAATATGATCAATACGTTGAGTATTAAGTGATGACGCACGACGTTTAATGCCATGAACCTCATATCCCTTATCCAATAGGAATTCAGCTAAATAAGAACCGTCTTGTCCCGTCACACCTGTAATTAATGCTACCTTCTTCAAGATTACTCCTCAAAATTAATACGCCCCCACTGAAACAGGAAGCCCACAGCAAAAGGTCTCAGAGACCTGTATTTCTTGTACCTGAAACCCAAACAAATAAACTAAATTGTATGAAGTATTTCCGAGAAATCTATAAAGGTAATTGTTTACAAACCATTAAAGAACCCCAGAATTAGCCCCAGATGTAACACATCCCCCTCGCCAGACGCATACAACAATAATGAATCAGACGACATGCTTTTCAGGCACACAACACTAATACATCAACTGAAAGCAGCCATCAAGCTAACAGCCTAAAAATCAATCAAAATCGTAAATTAATCAGTTCAACTAATCAAATAAAACTGGAGAATAAATAGCTTCCGCACGCTCAACACTATTGATAACTTCATCTATATCAACTCCGATTAAACTACAGTATTCAATAATCTCTTCCCATCTCGGCCTATTCTCTTGTTCTATCAAGCGAAGCGCATCGGTCCTGCTAAGTTTATTTTCGCGAATTTGGTTACTACGCAATGTATCGTTTTCTGTCAACCCAGCCAATTCATCATAAATATAGTTATAAAACGGAGCGGTTCCATCACCGATCCTCCATGTACTGCTATAATCGCTTCTGGTTTCCCAGCCGTATTCACCAATTAGCACATCGTTTATGGTTTTCTCATCCCAGCTTTCATACTCGAAAAGGTAAAGGTAATCCTGCTTAATAAAATAATACGCAACAAATGCACGCAAACTGTCAAGTAGTGACTGATTTAAATATCTTGGGTTGCTTGCTACCTTAGTTATATAAAAAAGGGCTAACTGAGCTTTTTTCATCCAATTCATCCTATAGTGCCATCCATCGCCACGATAAGGATTAACCCCAGCAAAACCAGACTTAAAATCCGTGCGCTCCAGCGGGCTCATGGAAAAAATCATTAAGCTCAAACCAAGCTCTTTTTGAAGTCGGTTAGCATGAACAAAAAACTCTTTATCACCCGCCATAAATAAAGGCACCATGCCCAGCTCTGGCTTTTTAAGCCAAGCATTTACATTTTTCCTAACATTTTTTCTTTTTGTTTTAAAATCTGCAGCAACCCATATATGTTCTACACCTAACTTCTCACACATTCTTGCTTGATTTCGCCTCGCCAGAGGAGTAACAACCCCCCAGTCATAGGTGAAAGCTATAGGATTCATCCCATATTTCTTCTTAAGCAAATGCAGTCCGTAACAACTATCTCTCCCACCGCTTAATGCAACTATGCAATCAGGCTCGGTTTTTCTTTTATATTTATTAAGCCGCTGACGTAAAGCTTCCTCGCCTGAAACTACTGACGGCTTATAAGTCAAACAATAATTACAAATACCCTGATCATTAAATTTAATAAACGGCATGGTTTCGGGTAAAACACACTTAAGGCAACGTTTAATTTCATTCTTCGCCTTTCGTTTTCTTTCAACATTGCCATCAACTACCCTAATAGATTTTCGGGAGAAAGCAGAAAATTCACCCTTCGAAAATTTATTACATTCACGTACTATAAACCCCTTATCATCAGGACCTATGTTGACACATATACTATTTCCGGGTTTTATGGCTTGAATATCAAATCTTTCATTGCCAACTAACTTACTAATAAAACTTCTTTGGAGATATGACTTTTCTGAACACAAAACAGCATAATCTGAAGCCTCACCAATTAAAGCATATAAAGATCCTGTATTGGTATAACCAACCAAGACATCACGATCAGAAAAACCTAACAAAAGGTTATTTTCACCCTCCAGACCGCTAAAAATCTCATTAAACGAAGACTCTACATCAGCCTGAGAACTAATTTTTGAATTGATATCTGACAATAAAAGTTCAGTATCAGACTTATACTTAACCCCAAGCTCATTCGGTTCTGAGAATTTATTAAGAACTAAACCATTATGTGACACAACCAACCCTTCACTAACTAATGGTTGATGTTGGCTTTTTAACTGAGAAAGGCCATGCGTAGCCAGTCTTGTATGCCCAAGTATAGTTATGCCCCCCTCATCCCTATATACTTCCTTAGCTTTATTAATAAACTTCTTGTAGTTAGACGTTTTTACAAAATTCTTTGCAGATTGCGACTCACGTAGATTAAAGATTTCACCATCGGAAATTAAACAGACACCTGTTGCATCTTTTCCTCTAGACTCAGATGCAAGCAGCAGCCCCGTCAAAGTCTGCTCAAGTTTATCTTCAAATTTAATATCATAGCGCCTTAACACAAGACCTAGAATCGCACACATTCCACTTCCCCAATATCACAAATAAGCTGCCCACAAAAAAATTATAATTTATTCCGGCATCAATTTTTTTCTTAACTCAACGAAAGAATCTAAAATCAGGAGTGATACTACAGGTAGAACATGGAGGAACATTCTATTTGCAGAGTCACCAAGCCCTGTACGGAATGGCATATCTCTCACCACAGGCATTGACAACACCAAAAGAGAAAATATAACCAACAGTTTATGTTCTACCTTTATAGTTTGGGATAACACTAATGAAAAAGTAAAAACCGTGATAGCAACAAACCATGTACTCCCCCAAAAGCCATCACCACCAAACAAATTGGCATACAAACTGCGCAGGCTATGAATGTAGACCTCTTCATTAAAAACAAACCCAAAAAATTGTCCACACAGTAAAAAAATTACTAAAAGCAGAAAATTATATTTTAAAATAATCTCGTTATAATCTAATAAATATATCCCTGCCAGCACAACAGGAACAAGAACATGCAACAAAATCATTAACAAAATAATTCTTTCAGAAAGAACAACCCCAGATGCATCAGAACCATTTAGTAGTAAGAAACTCAGGTAAAAAACTATAGCTGCCGAGCTGACCGTCACCACCTTAAGAACCCAGCCAGCTCGATCTCGAAAGCGCTCTGCAAACAACAAAATCATTGCAAGAGAAATAAACGCTCCTTCATGCCTTGACATTGAAACACCAACAACCGTTACGACAACAAAAAAGCCGACTTCATTCTGCTCTCGCCCTTCATTTATCCCACGAGACAGGACAACAACGAAGAGCAAGAGAAAGACAGCAACTAAAGAATGGTGATTTAGATAGAAGAAGTTATAGACCGAAAGCTCAGAAGAAAATGTAAAAAATACAACTAAAAATGAAATACCAAGACTTGATGGCAAGCTATACTTAGCACTCCGAAGTTTCTCATATGAAAATGCAGCCAATGCAAAGAACAACGAGATCGACGCGGCCAAAGGAAGAGAGGAAAAGCTCTCAAGATTAGCGCCATCAAATTCAAACGAAGTGAGAGGAAGCACAATGGGCCAACCCCAAAGATACCAACGCCCCAAATCAGTTACTCCACCCTCCCCCTCAGAAATTAAAAAACTCATATAGGAGATAATAAGAGAGTCTCCAGAAATAATGACCTCAGGAAAAAGCATACAGGCAACATATGCTACTACCAACAACATTACTGGCAAATAAAGTGACTTCACATCCAGAAGATGAAGCAAAGGAGCCTTCGGCCCATGGACACCTCCACACGAAAAAATAGAGCATGCAGCAAGAAGGGCAATAGAAGTAATCAAAACACCGAAAAAATTAAGAGAGAGATCAAGCATCAAAAGCAAAATGCATGCAAAGCACCAAAATACAGCCCCAATAGGCATGGAAAGAATGATGGACTGACTGCGTAATACGAGAGGTCGCACAGCCAATACACAAGAAACCCCAATCAGCAACAGGACAAATAAACTCATTTGACTAATCCCCCAACGGAAACCAAACAATCAGGGACAATAAAGTATTCGCCATCAGACTCCACAAAGTACAAACGATCCGGTTTGATTTCCCCACCACAGAAAAACAGTGAAATAAACGTCTCACGTCCCTTCGTCATTCTGGAGTATTCTCGAGGAAGGTAGACAGCTGGCCTATATTCAAAGCGTTGTACTTGACCTTTTTCCAACAATTGCAATTCAGTAACATCAAATTCAATATTTTCATTAACCGACGTAGATATACCAGATATTTTTTTTAAATGAACAGCAGAAATTATATCTAAACTAGCAACCTCTAAAACCAACCCTCTATAATGCTTTCGCAAAGTTACATAGATACCTAGACCAGCTCCAGGCTTTTCATAGGTCATACAATACTGGATAGATTTAGAGCACAAAAACCTTGTGATATATTTATGGCTTTTAATGAGTTTTTTTACATTAGCATGTCCGCCCCAAGCAAGCACAAAAACTAAAGCAAGCGCCAATATGAGAAAAAAACCTGTTTTCCTCTTAACGAAACCATTAAAAGAACTATCGCTTAAGACACTAAACAATTTTAAGAATCCCTGGCAGCTTTTATCTTGAGGATCAAAACCAGACACACTCGCCTAACTCTAAAAATTCAACACGAATTTAATTTTTTTAAAAAAGGCATCCCTGAGAACCACTCATCAGAATCACGCGCGCACTATTGATCACATTTTTTTCTTGCCACAACATATAAAATGTCCCCCCCAAATACATAAATTGGAATTTTCCCGAGAATTGATTTTTTAGCTTTGCTTACAACTCTCTCAAGAAGGTTTGAATGAAACTTTCTATTCAACTTGTATAATAAAAATGCAAGATTAGTAAACTTTCCTTTTGTAGCAACATGCTCAACTTGAAAGCCATTTAACACTAAAAACTTATGGATACTATCGATAGTAAAAAAGCTAAGATGTTCTGGAGGAGTCATAAATGCCCATCGAGCTTTAAATAATTTCGACCAAAGTGATGCATAATTAGGTGTAGAAATTATCAGCTTCCCATCCATTGCCATTAGTCGCCTTACCTTGGCAATTTCACCGACCGGATCATTCAAATGTTCGATAACATCCCACATCGTTATTACATCAAAATAGTTATCACACCCGGTATCGAAACGGTCTAATTCAAAAAAACGTTCAGCCAAATCTGGATAAGTATCCCTACAAATTGAAATCGCTTCCCGCGAAAGATCCGCCCCATAACTTTCATAGCTTTCACTGCATCTGAAAACAAAGGAGCCCAGTGCACACCCATAATCCAGCAATCTTCCGCCCTTATCTATGGAATTTTTCAAATATGCATTTCGTCGCTCATATTCCTTTCGCTCAGCATAATCATCGATATACTTTCCCTGATCGAAATAACCTGCTGAATATAAGTCATCAAGGACATCCTGCTCAGGAATGTAGCGAACCTGAGCAAAACCACAACTCCTACATTCATCAATTGTATGATTATCTACTGCGAACTTAGTAATCAAATTGTTTTGAAAACAGGCACGACACGACACGACACGATCCCCATTAAATCCAATAAAATACTATACCATATTGCATATAGTTTTGTTAAAATAACGTCTAATATTCCTTATAAAAATCCAAATCCCCCCTCTTGAAATGGTCATTTTTCGATCAGTCAAATAAATATAATCGACATCAACTGTTAGGAGTCGAAATGGACGACTACAAGGGTCTCTCAATCATTATTCCCGCGTATAACGAAGAATCTTCTATAGCACAAGTATTAAATGAGCTTGTTGCCTGCTTTACCCAAGCGGAAATAATAGTCGTAGATGATGGAAGCACTGATAAAACCCTCCAGATCATCAAGGGGGCTATAAAGCAGAGCCCCCAAATTCAACTACTCCAGCATAGATATAACCGTGGCTATGGTTCGGCACTAAAAACAGGTATGTTAAAATCTTCGAATGAGTATATTGCATGGTTTGACTCAGACGGCGAAATGAACGTAGAAGATTTGAAAGCAATGTACCAAAAAATCTTGTCAACCAATACTGCCGCGGTGATTGGAAAAAGAAACCGCCAGTCCCCTAGCACCATTACTCGGCGTGTAGGCAAAACCTTTATCAGGGGGCTAGCCTACGCCTTAAACATAAAAGGTAGTTACGATTTGAATTGTGGCCTCAGGATTTTTCGTTCTGAAGTTATTAAAAAATACTTATCAATTCTTCCAAATCAGTTTAGTGCCAGTATGACTTCAACAATTTTACTCTTGGAAAGAGGTTACCCAATAGAGTTCTATCCAGTAAAAATGGGGAGACGTATAGGTACAAGCACAGTTCGAATTAAAGATGGATTTCAAGCAGCAGTTAAAGTTTTACAACTAATCACTTTATTTGCCCCAATACGGCTATACTTTGTCCCTGGACTTTTTATTTTAATCATGGGCGTAATCTACGGATCTTGGGTTACTTTTTCTGAGGGAACAGGATTTCCAACTGCAGGAATATTGGCAACGCTGACTGGATTCATGTGTTGTGTACTGGGATTGATTGCTGATCATGTTAGTCATTTACGACTTGATGGCATGGATTTGAACGCTGTCATAATTGAGAAAATAAACTCAAAATAAAAAGGCTCACAAATGCTTAAGGGGCTCCCTGTTGGCTATATATCTGTCGGTATATTTGCAGTCTCTGGTTTATTAATTAATGTTATTATCGCCAATTCATATGGTGCTGCTGGCCTTGGAACATTTGCTCAAACCCTTGCTATCTACTTAGTATTTGGTCAATTAGTAACAGGCTCATTGCATATATCGATAGTAAAAGATTCTGCAATTAATGTTGGTAATATCGAGTCGATAAATAAAATCATTGCCACAGTGCTAACCATAGTTACTACCATTACCATTCCAATAGCTTTATTACTCTTTTTTCTTGCACAACCAATTTCAATTATTCTCGACAGCAACAGCATTTATCAAAATATTCAGATAGTATCAATATCGCTATTCCCTTTTGCGTTAAACAAGATACTCTTAGGCATCTTGAATGGATTAAATAAAGTACGCACCTATCACAGCTGCCAAATTATAAAACACTTATCTTTAGCTGCTTCTACAATTATTATATGCGGATCAGACAGCGAAATAGAGAACATAGCTATTACGTTTCTAATTTCTGAACTAATTACTCTATTAGCAATCCTTATCAATTACCGCAACATATTAATTAAAGATCACTTTTTAATTGATTCAGCTTGGGCTAAAAGATTTTTTTCCTACTTAAAAGATGGATATACAGCAAGCTTGTACCCAGAATTAAATCTCCGTGTGGACCTACTTATCATTGGATTATTCTTATCTGATACAAGTGTAGGCATATACAGTATATCTCAAGCAATCTACGAAGGTGTATCGACCTTACTCTCGATATATAGAGTAAACGTAAACTCAATTTTTGCACGACTAGTAAACAACAATTTAGAAGAAGTAAGAAACATTATTAGCAAAACTGCAAGACAAGTTTATCCGCTAATGTTTGCTATGCTTACGATATCATTATTATTTTACGAGAACATTATTACAATTATATTTTCAGATACTAGAATAGTGGGGAGTTTCTGTGCGACTCACATCTTACTTCTAAGTACATTAATAGTATGCGGCTTAGTGCCTTTCAATCACTTCTTACTGCATATTGGCGAAATAAAATTATACCGTACGCTTCAACGAAATATTTTTCTTCTTAACACCACATTAAATATTATACTTATTAATACCAATGGTATAGAAGGAGCCGCAATGGCAACCGGACTATCACTTATTGTTGGTGAAGTATATTGGTATCGAAAGTTTAGAAAAAAAAATAAACAGTTCGACCCAAGTCCTTAATTATTTGAGTTAATTCTTGCTCGTCAACGCTTTTGCGTAGAAATTTCGTCAGCTATAAGCTGCAGATATGTCTTTGCAACCGTATCCCAGTTAGGAAATGATTTTAGCCTCAAGAACCCTTTCTCTTTTAGTGACTTGCTTTGGTCCACAAGAGTTGAAACTTTATTATAAGCATCATCTACACTAGTGGGATCAAAATATGTTGCTGCATCGCCACAAACATCATGCGCATAAGGCTTGTCAGCAGCCAATATAGGCAATCCAAAATTCATAGCTTCTATAAAAGGATTACCAAATGATTCCAGTTTGGACGGAAAGAATAATGCATCTGCCATTAGATACCAGTCACTTAACTCTTCTTGTTCAATTTCTCCGAGGTTTATAAAGACACTATTCAAGCCCTCCTTATCCCTCTCATTCAGAAGTGATTTAACGTCATTGTCAGATTCATTCATTGTGGTCAGAATGACTATTTCATCACCTTTGGATGCAAACTTACGTGCCAACTCTAGAATTAAACGATGGTTTTTATGTGGATAATAACGACTCACATATAAAAGCACTAACTGCTTACCAAATCCTTTGTCTTTTTTTAGTCTTTCTTTAGGAATTATTTCCTGTCTTTGACAACCACCAGCTGCTGCAAACTTCTCGGAAAGGGCATTTGGTACTATGGAGAGTTTTGCGTCAGGGATATTCCAGACTGCAGCCAATCGTTTTTTCATTGACTCACCCTGAACAACAATTTTAGAGGCCGTAGAAACTGTTTGAGAAAAAAATAAAATTTCCAATCGCTTTTTTAGATACTCTTTTAAGCCAATACCTTCAACAGGATCAACATAGTATGCATTTCGAAAAAGCACCACTTTGGGAACATCCAATTTTGCCGCGGCATGATTACCCAAAGATATAACCCCTGCAACATTTAGGTCTTTAACTAATCTAGGTAACAAAACAAAATCAAACCACAAGCGCCAAAATGAATTAAACTTACGTCGCTCGAAAAAAATTGTATTTATGTGAGATCCACGCAATATTTCTTCATAGCCATAACCGGCAGGCAAAATTACATTTAAAACATAATCTGTCTCCAGTCCAATTAAAGCTCTTACCAGTGATTTTCCAGTAGCTAATGTCCCAGCAGAGACCAAATTTATTCCATTAAACAATACTTGAATTTCTGACATGATATTTTTGCCACAAAACCCCTATAGAAAAAAAGACTATAACAGAATTAATAATATCACTCATAGTCACATGGGCTTTAAGAAATAAAACCAGCCATAAGACGGGAATAAGAGAAAATGCTAAACCCACACCGTCCTTTTTTGATGCACTTATAATAGCCACATTGAGACAAAGTAAAAGCACACAGCCACAAAGGACCAAAATATAAATTGTAGTAAAAACTCCCAATTCAATTATTAGTTTTGCCATACCTCCATCTGCAAAAGAATATACTCGACTAAAGAAGTCCAAATCATTGAAAAAGTCTCGATCTACACCATACGTAGATCGGTAAACCTCATCATCTAATAGCGATTCTTGCCCATATTTTCCAACACCAAGCCCAAACCAAATAGCATCATTACTTTCATTGACATGAAAAACAGGCGCCATCATAGACAATCGGTACCCATAGTCATATAGAGTTCCAACAGATGCCATGACTTCTAGACGAGAGTACTCTCTATTTTGAGGGGTATCATTGTTTTTTGTAGCCCATCCGAATAAAATAATTGTGGCCAGCATTATCGTAGCCATTATTTGAAAAAAGAACTTCTTACCACCTTTCATAATGATCAGAAATACTACTGAAACAACCAGCAAAACAAGCGCTTCTCTGGCCCCGGTCAATAGCACGCCAATAAAAAAAATAGTTATCAAAGCAACAAAATAGACACGAGAATACAGTCTCGCTCCCATTATTAGCAAAAAACTAAATAAGAGAAATTTACCGAATCTCTTGGATGAGGCAAAAAAGGATGAAACCACATTAAAAGTTTGGTCATAATAGTTCTTAACTGACGAATCCATTGGTTTAAATAATATGCTTCCCCACTCACCCAAAAAGCCCGGATCGATTGACATTTGCACTACGGCAAAAGCGATGGCAACTAAAACCCAAAACAATATATAGTTAGAGAATTTTTTCCAATTTTCCACGCTATAGTTGCAGGCACAGCAGTAGCCAATCCAAAGAAATGGGATAGGAAGTAAATATGCCCTTAACCCTGCAACTGTTGTTATAGGGCTATAGAAATAAGGATTAATTGCTGCCAGTAAGATTGCAAAAACATATGCAAACAAGCAAATATATATGAATTGTGTCACATAATTATACGAAGGCCCCCTTCTACGGCGAACAAAAAAGGTGGCAAATATGAGCAACACTATAAAATCAATTGATAGTAATAAAAAACGACTCCCGTCATAAAAACGCCTAAAGGCGTCAATAAACAAATACCCAGGTAACAGCAGGGCCAACCAGAAGCTATAATTCAGCGGGAATTGCATACTGTTGCCTTTTTGAAGCATTAATCCATGCCAAAGCTAACACTAACGCCTCAGCAACAATAGTCATTAGCACCGCACCTATGGCGCCATACAAAGGTATCAGAACTGCATTACCAATCACATTAATAACTGCACCAACCACCGTTATCTTTAAATACTTCTCTCTCTCGTCGTAAGCCAGAAGAACTGACATATATAGCCTATTCAATACAACCACTAGTATACCAACACTAAGTAAAGACAAGTATTTTCCAGCCTCATGATATTCCTTTCCGAATAAAAGCAGGACAATCTCCTCTCCCAGAAACAACGTTATAGAAGAAATTATCACTCCAAAATATAAGGCACCACGACGATATCTTAAAAACAGATTGCCGGCCTCAATAGTGCTCTCTGCCAACAATCGAACATATACAGGAAAAAAAACTCTAATAATGACGACAGGAGCCATTATGAAGGCCAAATAGATTTGTGCTGCAATACTATATAAACCAGTAATCGCAGCACCACTAATAGCTAACAACATAACCATATCTATTCTTAAGGTAACTGCTTCAGCAACGCCAGCCAAAGAGACTACAACTCCTTTCTTAATAAGGTAAGCGGACAAACGAAAACTGAAACGCGTCCGAAAATAACCTTTTAGCACTCTAACCTGATAATACATACCGAGAATTGCCCCCAATGTCACCACACACATTGAAAGTACAACTTCAAACACCCCCCAGGTTGTAAACTCAGCAATTAATATAACAACAAAAACAAGAAGACACTTAGACGCTAAACTATATACTGCAAACCATGAAAATAGCCCTAACGACATATATGCATTATAAAATAAGTTAACTATCCCCAATAGAAATGAGTATATGGCAATCAAAATCACAAAAGTTAACGGTACAAAATCAAAAAAAACTCTATTAATAAAACACGCAAAAATCAAAGCTATAGGCAACGATACAAACCAACGAATAACCAGTGCACTTTCTATATAGCGTTTTAACAATAACTTTCTAACAGCAACCTCTCTAGCAATAACTGCCTGAGTGCCGAAATTAGCAATACCAAGTAGTAATGCTAAAGCAGCCATAACGCCGTTATATTCACCAACAGATTCTGCACCGAATCCTCTGGCAATTACTACAACAACAATGAAACTGGTTAGAACGGAAACAATCTGTTCAATCAAGGCATATAATGAAGTACGAGCAATAGGTTTCTTTTTAAAACGATCACAAATATTCATTATACTATTGAAGCAACATCGTAAACATATATTTGTCGCGAACCCTCATGAACAGTATCTATGCAGACATGATCCCCCTGATAACTCCATTTCGGATGTAGATCACAGCGAAGCGAAGTATTATCTAACTGAGAACATGAGTTTAATGAAGCTATATTGGTTACGGTTTTAGTGTCTGAATTACATATCTTTAAGTGCCTTATGTGATCCTCGTCTTGGTAGGTGTCAGTTACAAAGAGGTTTTCACATCCAGGTCTATAAGAGGGGTGGCCGTCTTCACAAAGCATGTCTGAAAAAATTCGATTTGTCGCCTCACTTCTATCTTGAAACAAAATATAGGAATCACCAGTTAAGGCTCTTCTAAGAGTTGACTTCTCACCAACTAGTTTATGATACAAAGGCAGCAAAGGACGAAGGATATATTTGGCAATAGCTTTATATTTTCTCAGTGAGTTAGTTACATTAGGTAGGGCACCCCATGCGAGAATTTCATCTTTATTTCTCCAGCAAAAATGGCTTACTCGTCCGCTATCACTTAATAAGTAAAGATCATCTCCATTTGTATTCGCAGTATACAAACGACTATAGACACTTCCATCACTTTGTTGCCAACGATGTAAAAAACAAAACCTCTCACCCGTCGGGTTGAACATAATATGTTCAAGATAATGTACTGACCCCTCCATTGTTTTAAGTGGAGATATGTTAATAAGATCTACTATGTTGACAACTTGTTCAACTTGCTGATTAGCAATATCCATTAACCATATCCCATCACGAGTATCTATAGGAATATTTTTATCTTGGTTTTGGATACCTTGATAATTGTATCCACCTCTAAACCAATAATGTCTTTCATTATCAATACACAGAGCTAAATTCCCATTAGGATGCATTGAATAAATCGCAATAGGCAGCTCGATCTTCTCTCTACTTTCAATATCCATTAAAACTGAGACAAATTTATTATTTACTCGATCATTGTAGATAATTCGGGAAGAATAATCGGGGCCCACCCATTGGAGCATGCTTCCTTGCTGCCAGTTCCATGCTTTAGTGCTGGTCAAACTAACAAAGGCGCCATCCCCAACCCAATCAAAAAAACCGATCTCTAGTTGATCATTTTCATTAGGCATTCGATCAATAAAGTTTGCTTTATGCGCTAAGATTTTTGCATTCAGCGAATCAAAAGGCGATTTATCATAATACCCAAAGAAAAAATTCTCACCTGCAGGGGATTTAAAAATAGGTTTCATTTATCTTTCAGAATATACTTTTGAATAATTATGGGAGACAAGCTTGGTAATACACGAGAAAAGATTCGTCCAAGAAAATGCTTTTGAACGAAACACCCCATAAACACCTCTTCCTTAAACCCGTGCACTGAAAGTTTAGAATTTAAGTATTTTCTAGTCCACAGTCTAATATGTTCAAAATTCTTATACCAATTTGGAACATCTCCAAACATAAGCTCAATCCGCCCCCTCAAGCTGGCTACATTTGGTGTAGCATGAATGAAAGCGCCACCAGGTTTTAAAATTCTTTTTATTTCAGAAAAGATATTCTCATAGTCAAAAACATGTTCTAAAACCGCGCTCATCACAACAACATCATAAGCATCAGACTTGATTGCTGTAAACGGTTGATCTAAATCGACCACAAAGACATCATTTAGAACTTCAGATGCTTTGCGCAAAGGGTCTTGATGCACATCCGCACCATCAACAACATTTGTTTGCTTCTTAAATCCTTCACTTACCCCTCCATCAAAACAACCTAAATCTAAAACCCTCAAATTTGAATCGGGAATTAATGCAGCAACAATATCAACTCTAGGCTCGTCTTCCTCTCGCCCTCCACCAGCCACCGTCTGATAGTATTCACTAATATTCATAGTTCACTCCCACACGCAACATATTTCATAGCATCCTTAATGTAGCGTGCATTCTCTTGAAAACTAGAACCGCTAACTTTATTAAATGATTTCTTTCCCATTTCTTTAGCCAGCTTTCTGTTTTGATTTAGAAAGTCAATGCAGCTAGCAATTGCCGTCACATCCCCCACATTCACCACAAAACCATTTTCACCATCAACAATTAGATCGCGAGCGGTTCCAACAGTGTTTGTAACAACGATAGGCAATTCAAAATTCATTGCTTCATTCATTGCCTTTGGTGAATTATCCCACTCAGATATCACTGCTGCCATATCTGCAATAGAGTAGTATTTTGAAATTTCTCCCTGGTTTTTAAAACCAGTAAAAACTGCTTTTATTTTATTATCTCGCGTATATTCTTCTATCTTTTCTTTTTCAGTACCATCACCTACGAATAGCAAGGTAATATCTTTCGACGTGAGTGATTCAACAGATTTGATTAAATCCATGGGGCGTTTAAGCGTAGTAAACCTTGCTGCAAAGATAACGATAAAGTCATCAGAACTGATACCCAATTCCTGACGTATTTCCTGGCCCTTATTTCGATATTTTTCCCCCTCTTCTCGAAAAAAGTCATTATCAACAGCGCACGGTATAGGAAACAATTTGGACTCCGGAACCCCAAAAAACTTTAAGTAGTCTTTATTACCGGAACAGCTATACATTAAGGCATCATAACCACCAAAAAAACGGGGCAACAGGTACTTCTTTAGCCTTTGCCCGAACCCCTTCTGGTTTACACCTGATTTTAAAATTGCCTCTCCTCTCCAGATGCTTTTACATCCAAACAATTTTGACAAGAAAAATGCAAGCCAATAGGAAAAGTTATCGTAGCCCTGTATCAGAACAACATCATACTTTTTACGCGCAAACAAAAAAAATAAACCTGGATTAATCCTTGAAAAAAAGCCCCCATATACATTCCTCGTATAATTTTTAACAAACTGATACTTATACCCCTCAAGCAAAGGAATATCCCAAGTAACAGTAATATTAAATTCCTGATCCGTGATTGACTCTTTACCTACGTCATCCAGATAAAGCACATCAAGATTGACTCCAGATTCCGCTAGCTTGCGATACATAGGGGCATGATAAACAATTGGGTTTTTTGCTATGATAGCCAAAGAAAGCTCTTTCACTCTCTACCACTCTTTCATTTAAAAATAAAGCCTTAACAATTAATATTTTTTCTTACAAATAAAAATATATGACTTACCAAATAATTTGCCTAACAAAGAAAAAATTCCTCTTTTATTTGTAAAAAATGCATGGGGAAAGATGTAAGTCCAAACAGGGGGCATGCGCCCATAATATTCGACAAGTTCTAACCCAGCCTCATCGAAAAGCTTTTTCCAGTGTGACAGCGGTAAAAATCTTTCATCTCCGTAATGCTGCTCATCGTCCCGATTATTTGGCACATCGAAAACAACCCAGTCTGCCACTCGCCCCTGCTCTTTTAAAGTTGTGACGATCGACTGGTCATCAAAATGCTCTAGTAAACCTTGATGAATTACTGCACCGAAGGTTTTGTCTTCATATGTAATATCAAGCATATCCATCTGATGAATTGTTAATCGTTCCTCCGGTAAATGAGAGGAATTCTTTAAACCTTTAACAACATCTGCATCATAATCTGTTGCAACAATCTTATACCCGATATCGGCAAGTATTCTGGCTGTAGCGCCACTCCCTGATCCAACTTCCAAAATAGGCTTTTTTTTATCTACAACATTACGAATTGCATCAATAAAAACCTTTAGCCTTACCGAGTTAGTATAAACATTAAAGTCTGAGAAAAAGTTATGCCACTCACTCGTATCATGTTCCATTTTAGTCATTTTACACTGCACCCTTTAAAGTAACTCTATTTAGTAGTTAACGTTTTTCCAACAAATCATAATAAAAATTCTCAAGGCGTCTCGTCAACAACTCCCACGCAAATGATTCTTCCGCCAACTTACGAGCATTTTTTCCTTCAGTTTCTTTCTTTTTCTCGTCAAGAACATAAATATTCATTGCTTTATACATTTCAGAAATACAATCTCCGACACCTATCCCAATCTCTGCGCTCATCAAAACCTGTTTCATCTCCCCAACATTCGAACAGATTACAGGTCTACCAGAAGCCATATAGTCACCTATTTTGTTAGGCCATCGACTACGATTGTAATCTGTATCTCTTAAAGGCAAAACAAAAGCATCGCATGCGCATAAATACTGATTCACTTCCTCGTCAGAAACATAACCGGTAAAAATAACTCGATCCTCGATACCTTCAGCTATAGCATAATCTTTTAAGGCCTCACATATCTTACCTACAACAATAAATCTAGCCTCAATCTCATTAGATATTTCTTTAAACGCATTTAAAAAGGGAATCAATTCATCAGCTAAAAAACTTCCCAAGTAGCCATAAACCATCTCACTTTGAGATATAGCTATTTTATTACGGCAATCTGACTTATTCATAGGTTGCAACCTATCTACAGGTGCACCTCCTGGCAGGTACATCACCCGATCCGCCTTATGCAGAGCGGCTGCCCTTTTTTCAAGTTCACGACTGATGACTGTTACACCATGCGCATTTTTTTTGACAGATTCTTCTTTTTTGCTCATATATGTCCGATACCCCGGTACCTTAAACAAGGTCCGCTCATCAGCACTAGAAAACCAATCAGCCCAATCAGATATATATAAAGAATTCCACCTTTTTACTGCATAAATACCAGCACTATGAACGATCGAGTAGTGCTCAAAGCCATGAACAACATCAAATCTATTTTTCTTTATGTATCTTTTTATCCAATAATGCCCAATAGGACTCGCCATAGTATCTAAATCTATGCGATTTAAAAAACTTGGAATCCCAATCTCTTTTACACCGTCACGCTCATATATTTCCGCTCTAAACTTCCGATTACCTTTATAACCAAGAACAACTTCATGGCCAAATTCAACAAGCCATCGAGCGAGCTCTCGTGCCCTTACAAATGTCCCAATCCCATAAGAGCTACCACATAAAAGCAGGATCTTCATAATTAACTTTTTCTCAAAATAAAGTTTCCTATTGCCAAGACATCAATGCCTGTATCATAAAAGCACTTAATCGCATCTCTAGGACAGTTCACTATAGGCTCACCTTTAATGTTAAACGATGTATTCATAAGAACAGGAACCCCGCTCAAACTTCCATATTCATTTAACAACTCCCAGAAAAGTGGATTGACGTCTTTCTCAATCATTTGAGGTCGGCATGTTCCATCTTTGTGCGTAACTGCTGGTATCGTTTCCTGCATCTCACCACGGACATCATAAGCTGTTATCATATAACGCTCCACACGACTCGAATCCGTAAGATAAGTACTGGCAGACTCTACCGTCATAGAGGGACAAAATGGACGAAACGGCTGTCTAAATTTCACATGTTTATTAACAATATCTTTATTTTTCGCTTTTGTTGGGTCAAAAAGTATAGACCGACCACCTAAGGCCCGAGGACCACATTCAGCTCTCCCCTGAAACCAAGCAACTATTTTCCCGTCATGCAACTCTTTTGCAACATCTGCGCAAACATTACAACTTAACTCATAGTTAACTTTACGCTCATCTAAAATACTTTGAATCTCTGAGTCAGTAAAAGATGGCCCTAATCTAATATCTTTTATACGATCAACTTTTGTCTGACTATGCTTTTTAAAATAGACTTCCAATGCTGCACCAGCTGAAAGCCCAGAGTCTCCTGCATCAGGATACACATAAAGATCATCAAAAACTCTATTCTTAACAATTTTCTGATTTAACTTAACATTTAGAAAAACTCCTCCAGCAGCTGCAAGCTGATTACACCCGGTCTCATTTTTCCAATATGTTAAAAATGTAAGCATTTCCCTTTCTAGTAACTCCTGAGCTTTTGCAGCCACATTTTCTCTACCATACTTATCAATAACAGCCTTGACCTTATCAACCATATGAAAGTGCCAATGGTAAGTATCCATATACTCAAAACCGTCAATCCTTCCAAAATCAACGCTTTTAACAAACTCACCATTTTCAAATATTGGCATGAATTGTAAAAGTTCGTTTTCTGGAACTTTTGATGGATCTCCATAAGGTGCCAATCCCATGGTAGTACCTTCGCCATCACCTACCCACCAACCGAGGCCCTCAGTAACAAGACCATAAAAGTATCCGTACGAGCAGTCCGTTTTAAAAGATTTCAAAGTCTTCATATTCCCTTGCGTACCAACAGATACACTTAAAGAATAACCGTCTTCACCAGCCGCATCCGCTGTTACAACCAAAGTCCGCTCACTATTACCAGACGTATAATATGCAGATGCTGCATGCCCTCTGTGGTGAGAAACATAATGTATCTCTGTATCATCAACAAAAGGGATGGTATGAAAATAATCAGGAATTTGGGGTGTCTTTTTGACAGTTTCACGAACAAATAAATTTACTTTTTTAAGTGCCCCTAATTCGATACCTTCTATTTTCTTAAATACCTCATCCTGAGGAAGACCTAGCAGCTGTGCAAAACGTCTATCCCCGATATGACCAGAATATGCAATACTATCAACATCTGATAGCTTTACTTTCATATACTCAAGACAATGATTTATAGCGTGTATTGGCATTCCACCATAATGCTTTACCCTAGTGAAGCGTTCTTCTTCAACAGATACACTTAACACACCATCTTTGACAATACTTGCACTCGCATCATGACCAATATGTATTCCTAAAACGATCAACCTATCAATCTCCTAAATCTCTATAGAATTAATTATTTTGATTTAACAACTGTAAAGCCCAGCCTCTTAGCCCTCGAGCTTTAACATATTGTTTATCACCCATAAGCCAATCTCTAACCGGCACAGTGAAGCCTGTTTTCTTCCTATTCAGAACTTCAGGCGGCAGCGCCTTTAATGGTGTCAACGCCATATCTTTCTTTGTTGGAGGATTCTGGCTGGCAAGCAAAGGAATTAATTTTCTTACAAGCCAAGCGTCAACAAGAGGCGTTCGAATTTCTACAGAATGGGCCATACCAGCCCAATCAGCGTCCCTCAATAATTGACACTTCATATACCAATTCAACTCCAAGGATGAAACCTTTAGTCTTGAAGAATTGATACCTTTAATTGACTCATCCAAACAAGAGAGGGTTTGCAGATCCCCCCACCCATCTTTCACCACATCTGAGCCCAAAATATCTGGCAGTTCCCAGGGCATAAACATTCCTCTTCTCAGCATATATGCTCCGCCATAACTGCCACCATACTCTAATAAACTCGCATATTTCGGCGACGTAAAGTACTTCAGTAATTTACTAGAAACCCAGCGAAATCCTCTCCCCAAATCAGGAACACTTTCAGCCCAGCCCAAACCATTAACCAAGCTCGGTATTTGAGTAAAACTAGGATACCCCGCAAACAATTCGTCTCCACCAACACCTGAAAGTGCGACTTTCAAATCTAACGATGCAGCGGCCTTGCTAACAAAATAAGTATTAATACCATCAATAGTTGGTTGATCCATACTACCCAAAAATAGCTCAAAGTCTTCACCAAATTCTTCACCTTTAACTCTCACCGCATTATGCGGAACGCTATAGGCTGCAGAAATTTTAGAAGCGAGAGGTACTTCATCATTTTCAGTTTTACGATATTCATCAAACCCAAGAGTAACACTTTGCAAATCCGCTGATGTCTCACTAGCCAATGCAAGTATCGTTGCAGAATCTAATCCTGATGACAAAAATACCCCTACAGGCACATCAGATACCAGATGGTATTTTACTGATTCACTCAATGCTGAACGTAGTACATCTTTACAATTAAGAATCTCTTCTTGTGTTGCACTTATATTTTCATCACTAAATTCGTTGACAATCGAGAAGTATTTCTTTTCTCTTTTTATCCCTCTCGAGTCGAGCCACATAACTGAACCTGATGACAAGGACCGAATACCTTTATACAGTGTGTATGGTTCAGGGACATATCCCCACAAACAAAAACCAACATATCCCGCCGGTTCTTCACGAGCATTAATTCTTTTAAATTTAAGCAAGGCCTTAACTTGCGATGCAACCCTAAGCGTACAGCCATCATCAGAATAATAGAGTGGTTTAATTCCCATAGGGTCCCGAACCAATAAGACCCCCCCTTTATCATTATCCCACAATGCAAAAGAGAACATACCACGCAGATAGCGCACCATATCCTCGCCTTTCTGCAGATATAAATTTAAAATAACTTCTGTATCACTAGACGTACGAAAGATATATCCATCTTTTTCAAGATCTCTTCTAAGATGTTTATAGTTATAAATCTCTCCATTGAACACAAGATGAAGGCGACCACTACTATCACTCATGGGTTGGCGCCCACTATTTCCAGTATCAATAATTGCCAACCGCCTATGCCCCATAAATACTTTTTGTTCTTTCAGGAACAGCTCTCCACTACTATCCGGGCCTCGGCTATACATAGAGTCGCATGCCAATCTAGCCTCATCCAGCTCGCCTTCAGTAAAATTACCATTATAAGAAAATGAAAGTACAAAACCGCACATCTAGTAAAGCGTCCATATATTGAGCGCCACTAGCAATGATCAATATTGCCAAGCAGCATAATAAACCTACAGCGAGAAAGTTAATTCTTTAATACGCTCACATATTGTTAATAACAGATATTATCGACTTACAGATTCGACATACCAGGGCATTACTTCTGCGAGGCCATCGCCGATCGAGTATTGGGGTTGGTACCCCAATATCTTCTGGGCTTTTTCAATGGAAGCCTGAGAATGACGAACATCTCCAGCCCTAAAATCATGATAAACAGCAGGCCTTTCGTAAATCACACCATTATCCAGCAACGACTCTTGAATAATACAAAATAGATCATTCAACGTCGTCCGCTCGCCCACAGCGACATTAAATACTTCAGCCCTATTACCCTCTTTAACCGCAGCTAAAATATTCGCCTGAATAACATTTTCAATGTAACAAAAATCCCGGCTAGTCTCCCCATCACCATTAATAAATACATCTTCACCTTGAATCATGGCTGCAATCCACTTGGGAATCACTGCAGCATAAGCTCCATTTGGATCCTGCCTCTTTCCAAAAACATTAAAATAGCGCAAGCCAGAGGTGCTAAAGTTATAAGCACGCTTGAAAACGTCAGCATACAGTTCATTTACAAGTTTTGTTACTGCGTAAGGCGACAGTGGTTGACCAATCTTGCCTTCAACCTTTGGAAGCCCTGAGTGATCACCATAAGTAGAGCTGGAGGCAGCGTAGACAAAATTCTTTACTCCGGCATCTCGTGCTGCAACAAGCATATTTACAAAGCCGTCTATATTCACATTATTTGACAAAATCGGATCAGAAATAGACCTAGGAACGGATCCAAGCGCTGCTTGATGCAAAACATAATCAACTGACTTACATACAGAAATACAGTCATCCAAATTGCGAATATCACCTACCTTAAACGAAAACCTAGCCCATTGTTCATCACTAACAGATAAACGAACTTCATCAAGATTTTCCTTATAGCCCGTAGAAAAATTATCCAGCCCTACAACTTGCTGGTCTAACTTTAAAAGCTCCTCAAGCAAGTTTGAACCTATAAATCCAGCAACCCCAGTAATCAACCACGTTTTAGAATCCCTAGATATAGATGTTCTTGCTTCTTTATAACGATTCATAGTTTTCGCTCGACACCGAGATTAATAGGTTTTTCATAAGCGGATATCAGATTCTGACACATCTAACACGTACTTCAGGTCATACAAAATATGCTCAGACTTACCTAACGCACGGATATCTTCAGCACTCATTTTCTTAAAGTTCGTATGCCCAACTGCCAACACCAGCGCATCATAACTCGCTCGCTGAGGCTCACCGACAATGCTAATGCCGTACTCACGCTCAGCTTCTTCGCAACAAACCCACGGATCATAGACATCAACCCTGATATTGTAATCCCTTAACTCATCGATAATATCAATCACTTTTGTGTTACGAAGATCCGGGCAATCCTCTTTAAAAGTTAACCCCATAATTAAGACTTTGGCACTTTCAACCTGAATTTGCTTTTTAATTAAAGCCTTAACCAGCTGCCCCGCCACATATCCACCCATCCCATCATTAATCCGGCGTCCAGCTAAAATCATTTCCGGGTGATAACCTATTGCTTCAGCTTTATGAGTTAAATAATAAGGGTCTACTCCGATACAATGGCCGCCAACCAAGCCGGGGCGAAAAGGTAGAAAGTTCCACTTGGTTCCTGCAGCATTCAATACTCCCTCTGTATCAATCCCCATCTTATTAAAGATCATTGCAAGCTCATTAATAAGAGCGATATTAACGTCGCGCTGCGTATTTTCGATAACCTTAGCAGCCTCAGCCATTTTGATGCTATCGGCTCGATACGTGCCTGCAGTAATTATCTCGTTATATATAACATCGACAATATCGGCAGTTTCCGGAGTAGAACCTGAAGTGACTTTTTTGATTGTAGCTACACGGTGCTCCTTATCCCCAGGATTAATTCTTTCAGGACTATAGCCGACATAAAAGTCTTTATTAAAAACGAGACCTGAAATTTGTTCCAAAACTGGAACACACTCTTCTTCTGTTGCCCCGGGATAAACTGTTGATTCATAAATAACAATATCATCCCTAGCTAAAACCGACCCAAGCAGTTCACTAGCTTTAATAAGTGGAGTCAAATCCGGTGTTTTAAATTCATCTATTGGTGTTGGTACAGTGACAATATAGACATTACACCCAGTTAACTCCTTTTCATTTGCCGTAAAACTCAATCTAGACGAAGATGCCAAATCTTCAGGAGATACCTCGAGGGTTTCATCATTATCCTGACGAAGTGCATTTACCCGTGACTCATTGATATCAAATCCAACTACATCAAAGACCTTTGCAAATTCAACAGCCAGAGGTAGCCCCACATACCCCAACCCAACAACACCAATCTTTACTTCATTTATACTAAATGTCACTTACCTATTATTCCCAATAATTAATCACTAGCTATAAATACACAAATAGCAAAAGACGGCTCCGCCCCAAAGAAGAAATTCGGATAGAAGCTAATCTAATTTAACGAGATACTTTCATTCACCCGATCCCGCATCTCCTTCCCAGGCTTAAAATGGGGGACATACTTACCAGCCAACTCTACCGAGTCACCTGTCTTAGGGTTACGCCCAACACGCGGCGCACGATAATGAAGAGAGAAACTACCAAAACCACGAATTTCGATTCGCTCGCCAGTCGCGAGGACTTGGGACATATGATCGAGCATAAGCTTAACGGCCAGCTCGACATCTTTGAGCGACAATTGATCTTGTTGCTCGGCAATGCGTTCAATCAATTCAGACTTTGTCATTGTTATATTCCCTAGTTCGGCTGCAAAGCAGTGACTTTATAGTCGACCGCTTCAAGGTATCCTTGTTGTGCCTCACCCCAATACTGCTTTACTTCTATTTTGAGCACTAAATGAGAGCACCACAAAAACGTAAAACAAAGCTAACCTATTGTTTTTTAAGCAGTATATTCGTGATCCCACCCTCAAACAAGGGATATTTCCCAGTATTCCCCAACTATAACGAATCGTTCTATATAGCGAATTAACATATAGATTCTTATCACACAGAAAAACGGGCCAACCCCCGAAAAGGTTGACCCGCTGCTCCTTGCACATTGGTGTTAAAAACACCAATCAGCGACTGCCAGGCTTCCTGCCTACGCTTGATATGGCGCTTCCTTTGACCTTACATGGCCGACTTTACATCCCTGTGAACTTCCGTGTGCATGGATATGATCTGTTATTTGGTTATATGTAGATAGTGGGTAATAGCGGAAAGGCTTGTAGGAAATCTCGCACACAGTAAGGTTTTTCCTTACCTTACCCTCCCCTCATCTCAACCTCCACAAGGCCTTCGTAGCCATAGATTCCCGCCTACGCGGGAATGGCGGGCACAAAAAAGGCCCGCAAATGCGGGCCTTTTTCGAAGATTAAGATCTCAGTAGCAATTACTGACCATCTTGGCTCTTCATTTGCGCCTTAATCAGGTCACCAATAGTAGCTGGCTGAACCTGTTCGGCAGACTTAGCAGAGTGCTCTTTGATAGCCGCTTTCTCTTCCGCTGCATCTTTAGCCTTGATAGACAGGTTGATGGAGCGGTTTTTGCGGTCTACGTTCAGTACAACCACTTCAACCTCATCACCTTCTTTCAGGGCGATGCGAGCATCTTCAACTTTATCACGGCTGATTTCAGACGCTTTCAGAGTACCTTCAACGTCGTCAGACAGGGTGATAACAGCTGCTTTCGCGTCCACTTCTTTAACGGTACCGTTAACGATAGAACCTTTATCGTTGGTCGCTACGTAGTCAGAGAACGGATCGCTATCCAGCTGCTTGATACCCAGGGAGATACGCTCACGCTCTGGGTCGATGGCCAGGATAACGGTTTCCAGCTCGTCACCTTTCTTGTAGCCGCGAACAGCTTCTTCGCCTGCTTCCTGCCAAGAGATGTCAGACAGGTGAACCAGACCGTCGATGCCGCCGTCCAGACCAATGAAGATACCGAAGTCAGTGATAGACTTGATCTTACCGGAGATCTTGTCGCCTTTAGCGAACTGCTTTCCGAAGGCATCCCATGGGTTTTCTTGACACTGCTTGATACCCAGAGAAATACGACGACGCTCTTCGTCGATATCCAGAACCATCACTTCTACTTCGTCGCCAACATTAACAACTTTGGACGGGTGGATGTTCTTGTTGGTCCAATCCATTTCGGATACGTGAACCAGACCTTCAACGCCTTCTTCGATCTCAGCGAAACAACCGTAGTCAGTCAGGTTAGTAACCTTAGCCTTGGTGCGAGCACCTTCTGGGTAACGGTTGGTGATTTCGATCCATGGATCTTCACCCAGTTGCTTCAGACCCAGAGATACGCGGTTACGCTCACGGTCGAACTTCAGAACCTTAACGTCGATCTCGTCACCAACGGCAACGATTTCGCTTGGGTGCTTGATACGCTTCCAAGCCATATCAGTGATGTGCAGCAGGCCGTCAACACCGCCCAGATCTACGAAAGCACCGTAGTCGGTCAGGTTCTTAACAATACCCTTAACAGACATACCTTCTTGCAGGCTAGCCAGTAGCTCTTCACGCTCGGCAGAGTTAGCTTGCTCCAGAACAGCACGACGAGAAACAACAACGTTGTTGCGCTTCTGATCCAGCTTGATCACTTTAAATTCTAATTCTTTGCCTTCCAGGTGAGCAGTTTCACGTACTGGACGTACGTCAACCAGAGAACCTGGCAGGAAGGCACGGATGCTGGACAGGTCAACAGTGAAACCACCTTTAACCTTACCGTTAATAACACCCTTAACAACTTCTTCAGCGCTGTGTGCAGCTTCCAGTACTTTCCAAGCTTCAGCGCGTTTGGCTTTTTCGCGAGACAGACGAGTCTCACCGAAACCGTCTTCTACGGTTTCCAGGGCCACCTGAACTTCGTCACCGATTTCCAGAGACAACTCACCGTTCTCGTCCAGGAATTGGGAAGCAGGGATTACGCCTTCAGATTTCAGACCAGCGTGAACGGTTACCCAGTCACGATCAACGTCCAAAACAACACCGGTGACAATGGAGCCAGGCACCATATCAACGGTTTTCAAACTTTCTTCAAAGAGTTCCGCGAAAGATTCGCTCATGATATTACCTATCAAAAACAGCACAAATTAGCCGCATCATCCAGATTAGGACATAAAGGGCTGACTAATTTGCCTACCATACCGCCAGAGGCATGGGCCTATTAAAATTGAGCTGAAATAGCGCCAAATCTGGCTGAAACACGCTAATTGAGCCCGCCGAGCACTTTAAGCTCCCATATAAGGATAGCTGAAACATGAATTCGGCGCGCGAATCCTAGCAGACCAGCCTTCTAATGGCAAGAAGCTACCTGCCGTACGAGTCTTCAAACCTCAAAATGTCATCCTCGCCTAGATAGGAGCCAGATTGAACCTCAATCATTTCAAGAGGTATTGCCCCAGGGTTTTCAAGGCGGTGCTTCACACCTATAGGAATATAAGTGGACTCATTCTCAGAAACCAGAAAAACCTCTTCGCTCTTAGTCACCTTGGCTGTTCCACTAACCACAATCCAGTGCTCCGCCCTATGGTGATGCATTTGCAAACTTAATTTTTCCCCTGGATTGACAACAATCCTCTTAACCTGGAAACGCTCTCCAAAATCAATTGAATCATAATAGCCCCAAGGTCTGAATACCTTACGATGAAGATCAGCCTCCTCCCTCTCAGAAGCCTTCAGGCAGCTGACAATAGACTTTACATCTTGAGCCCTATCTTTATGAGCAACCATGATTGCATCATCACTCTCAACAACTACCAAGTCCCTTACACCTACCAATGCTATGAGCTTATCTTCATTTCTCACATAACAGCCACTTACATCGTGTGTCAGAACATCGCCACATATTACGTTATTTTGACTATCCTTTTCAGAAACATCCCATAATGCATTCCAAGAGCCTACGTCACTCCAACCACAGCTTACGGGTACAACCATTGCATCCCCGGTCTTCTCCATGACTGCATAATCTATAGATTCGCTTGAACATTCTTGAAACGCCTCTTTACAAGGTCTAATAAAATCAATGTCCTCAAACACCGCTCCCATAGCCTTATCGCAAACCTCCAGAATATCGGATCTATATTTGCCAAGCTCTCGAAGAAAAACGCTTGCCTTAAATACAAACATTCCACTATTCCACAGATAACCCTCTTCGAGATACTCTTTCGCCAGATCAAGATTAGGCTTTTCAATAAAAGCATCAACCCTATAACCTTCACCAACCAACTCACCTCGTTTGATATACCCGTAGCCAGTCTCAGGTGATGTAGGCACAACACCAAAACTGACAAGCCCTCCTTGCTCAGCCATATCTGATGCATTCTTTACAGCAGAATGAAAGGACTCCGTATCACGTATCACATGATCTGCAGCCAACACCAACAAAATGGGGTCTTCACCTGCTTTTGCAGCTAATAATGCAGCCAGAGCAACTGCTGGAGCAGTATTCCTTCCACAGGGCTCTAGCAAAATAGACGCATCTTCACCCATCCCGACCGCTTTTAATTGTTCTGCAACTGTAAACCTGTGATCCTCTCCACAGACAACAATTGGAGCCGAGGTTTCCAGACCTTCTAGTCGCAAACAAGTATCCTGAAGCATTGTCGTCTGGTTCACCAACGGAAGAAATTGCTTTGGATAAAGCGACCTTGACATTGGCCATAGACGAGTTCCAGAGCCTCCAGCCATTACAACAGGGACGATCATAAATACATTCCTTTAAAACTACTTAATAAACAGCGATCTGCTGAAATGAATTACCAGTGGACTTAGGCATCTCTCAAGCACACTAAACTACTCCCCTTCTACCCCCTTAATCGTCTTGACGGTGCCCCAGCTTTTGCAGCTTGGGCATAACCAGTGGAGCTGATGACCAGAAAAGCCGCACTTTGTACACCGGTAGCCAGGCTTGGCTTCATTGAGCTTATTTATGAGCGATAGCGTCAACTGCAGACTTTCGGAAGCCGTACCCGACTCCTGCTGAGCTTTATATTTAAGCAGGTGCCCGAGGCCTGGCAATGATGGCCGACTATTTAAACGTTGAGCCATATAGCCGGTGGCAGACTCCCCGCCTTCTTCCACTGCCAGCAGGTCAGATAACGCCAAAGCAACTGATGTCCCCTGGTAGCCCTGCTGCAACTCAAGCAGATAACGCTTCAATGAATCCTGACGCCCCTGCTGGGTATAGGCCTGCACCAATAGAGGTAAAGCTTGAGGAATATAATCCGGATTTTGCTGAGGCACCTGCTTGAGCGCCCGAATCGCGTCCCGAACACTCCCCTGCTGTAACTCTAACTCACCTAACAGTAAGTTCGCACGTATAGCTCCCCTATCGACATTTAAAGCCGCTTTAAGATGACGGCGGGCCGCCAAATAATCCCCACGCTGAACGGCCTGCTCAGCCACTTCACAATAAAAATGCCCCTGAGCCACACGCCACTCCTCAGGCAAGCGGCCAAACCGACGCCCAGCTAACTGATTGACCGCTTCAATGGCTCGTAGCCACTCTTTTTCATCACGGTAGATTTCAATTAGATGACGCAAGCAAGCTGTACGGATATCGGCAGCGGCAACAGGCACCATCTCCTGCAGCAATGTTTCAGCGCGATCCAGCAAGCCGGACTTAATATAGTCACGGGCCAATTCAAGCTGGACCTGCTGGGCGTGGTAATCAGGTAGCCCAGGCCGGGCCAGGAGGTTTTGGTGAATTTTGATGGCGCGGCCGACCTCACCACGCTTGCGCAGGAGATTACCTAAAGCAAGATGAGTTTCCAGCGTTTCAGAATTAACCTCCAAGGCATCAATAAAAGTATCAATGGCAGCATCTGGCTGTTCATTAAGGAGGTAATTCAGGCCTTTTATATAGTGAGGCTCGAGATGAGAAGGCTCTTCAATATCAAGTTTACGGGAGGCTCGGCGCCCCAACCAATAGCCGATCGCAATAGCCATAAAAATGACTACCAGCATACCGACATCCCATCCCGTATTGAGCATTTTAATCCTTTAAAGCAGCCGTTCTTAGTTTGGTTAATTCTGCATCGCGGCGTTTGAGCTTGCGCTTTAACGACAGGTTCTCATTCGTTAATCGCAGTATAGGGGTAAGACTGGCGAAAAACCCCAAAACACCACCTAACAGCAACGTCAAACAGACGATTACACCTAACGATGAAGCAGGCAATACAAAACCAAACAGTGTCAGATTTACATCTTGGGTGTTTTCTGTGTTAAACCAATAGCCTACAGCCATAGTGGCTAAGATCAACACTACCCAGAACACTCGCTTAAGCCACACAATCATACTTTATTCCCTTGGCCACCTTTGTTTAGCACGATTATAGAAACCCACCTTCAGGTTAAGGCGAGTTTTTGCTGAACAACATTTAGCACTTCTTCAAGCACACCTTCGATAGAAAGACTTGTACTGTCCAACTCTAAAGCATCCGCCGCAGGCACCAATGGAGACTCCTTTCGTTCTCGATCCCGCTTATCACGCAACTCGATATCAGCCAAAATCGTTGCCATATCAGCAGTTTCACCCTTTTCTTCCAGTTGCAAAACTCGACGCTTTGCTCGCTCTTCTGCGCTAGCGGTAAGGAAGATTTTTACGGGCGCATCAGGAAATACGGTAGTCCCCATATCCCGGCCATCAGCGACTAATCCCGGCAATTTGGCAAACTGACGCTGGCAAGCCAACAACCCCGATCGAACCTGCGGATAGGCCGCCACCTGAGAGGCATCCATACCCACTTGCTCCTGACGAATAGCCTGACTGACATCTTTACCTTCCAGCAAGATGGCAACACCTGTATCGGTCACATTAAACTCTACCGCCAGATTTTCAGCAATTTTCCCCATAACGTCTGGGTCAGCCAAATCAGCTCCTTTCAGCTGACCCGCCAATGCGGTTAAGCGGTATAGAGCCCCACTATCCAACAAACTATAACCCAGCTTTTTAGCCAACAATTGGCAGATGGTGCCCTTACCGGCACCGGATGGTCCATCAATGGTGATTACGGGGATCATTCAGCGTCCAACGTCTTAATATAATTATTATTGAGCAGAAAAAGTCATTTCTCTTATGCAATCGATGCTGCAATAGCCTTGCATGCAGCAATAGGATCATCAGCCTTGGTAATCGGCCGCCCTATCACAAGGTAATGACTACCCAATTCGATAGCATCTTTGGGTGTAACAATACGACGCTGATCATCGGCTTCAGCATCGACTGGGCGAATACCTGGGGTGACCAGACAAAAATCACCGCCCAACTCCGCATTCAGCATCTCAGCCTCTTGAGCAGAACAAACAACACCATCCAAGCCTGCCTTTTGCGTCAGCTTGGCCAACGCCAAGACCTGCTCACGCGGCTCACGATTCAGGCCAATACCCTGTAAATCTTCAGACTCCATACTGGTTAAAACCGTTACAGCAATCAGTAAGGGTTTGCGCCCTTCTACCTGCTCCAACGCCTCACGAGCTGCAATCATCATGCGCTCGCCACCACTGGCATGAACATTCACCATCCATACACCCAGATCGGCAGCCGCTTTTACCGCTTTCGCCACCGTATTCGGGATATCGTGAAATTTCAGATCCAGGAAAATATCAAAGCCTTTGGCCTGTAAAGCCTTTACAACCTCTGGTCCACAGGAGGTAAAGAGCTCTTTTCCTACCTTTAAACGACACAGAGATGGATCCAGGCGATCAGCCAAAGCCAGGCAATCGTTGGCATTATCAAAATCCAGGGCAACCACAATACGTGGAGAATCAGGCATAGGTGCAACCATCTACTAACAACATGAACAATAAACAGCCAATCAGGGCCGCTATAATGAACGCTATTGTACCTGTAGAGGGGTTGAGGAGCTAGCTAGGCTAGATGATGAAGAGAAAGAATGGAACGAAAGCCGGGCCCCTGCCAGAGCAGGGACTCGCTAATTACAAGGTGCTATTTCAGCGAAATACGACCATCATTTTTGGCAAGCGTCGCCTCACCAATACCTTTAATTTCTGTCAACTGCTCTAACGACGTAAACTTTCCATGTTTTTCACGCCAGGCAACAATGGCCTGAGCCTTCTTCAAGCCAATACCCTTAAGGATTTCTGCAATAACTTCTGCATCAGCACTGTTGATATTAACGGTCATCACCTGAGGGGAAGCATCAACCCCCTGCCCTTCTGCAGCGACAACCAGACCAGAAAAAGACAGCACCACAACAGTAACAGCAGCAACTAATAAACGATAAAAAGATTTCATAACAACACTCCCTGTTTTGAGTAGAAATAGAGACCAAGCCTTTAAGGCTTAACGGAGAGTATCAGTAAAACCTGCGAAATTAATTCCGAAAAAAGGATGATTTATCTAATAAAAAATACTGAGACCGACACTGAACACAGAAACAAAAACGGGGCTCAATTGAGCCCCGTTTTCACAACCACCAAGCAATTACTTCTTACTTAATAGCTCTTTTAGATCAACAGCTCCCCAGTGCGGGAAATGCTTGCGAACCAGCGCATTTAGCTCCAGCTCGAAGTCACTGATCTTATTGACATCAACATCGCCACCAGCAACCTCAACACTATCCAGTGCAGCTTCAACCATACCAGCACCAACAGTAATATTGGTCAGCCGGTCGATCACAATAAAGGCACCAGAAGCACGGTTTTGCTGGTATGGATCAACCGCAACAGGCTGTTCCAGACTAATATCCAGTAAACCGATATCGTTCAGTTCCAGCTTGTCAGCACTGTGATGCTCCTGGGTATTTACATCGATACGATGATCAATAGCAGACACCTCACCAGCGGTCATCTTGCTAGCAAACTTAAACTGGTACTGACGGCCAGGCTGCATGGCAGACTCAGACATCCACACCAGGTGAGCCTTTAAGTGATTGGTTAAAGCAACTTCATCGTCAGCCTTAACAATCATATCACCGCGGGAGATATCGATTTCATCTTCCAGCGTCAGGGTTACCGCCTGGTCAGCAAAGGCTTCTTGCAGGTCACCATCGTAAGTCACGATGGATTTAACCTTGCTGGTTTTCCCTGATGGCAACGCTTTAACTTCGTCACCAACGTTAACAATTCCTGAGGCAACAGTGCCACAGAAACCACGGAAATCCAGGTTAGGACGGTTGACGTATTGAACCGGCAGACGGAAGTCTTCCAGATTCTTGTCGCCGGCAATCTCTACGGTTTCCAGAATATTCATCAGCGTACCGCCGTCGTACCAAGGCGTTTTTTCGCTCTTGTTTACAACGTTGTCACCTTCCAGCGCGGACATAGGTACAAAGTGGATGTCAGTCATATTCAAGCTCTTGGCGAACTCAATGTAATCCGCTTTGATCTTGTCATAAACTTTCTGATCGAAGTCGACCAAGTCCATTTTGTTCACCGCAACCACAATGTGCTTAATACCCAGTAGGGAAGCAATATATGAGTGACGACGGGTTTGCGTCATCACGCCGTGGCGAGCGTCAATCAAAATAACTGCCAGGTCACAGGTGGAAGCACCGGTGGCCATGTTGCGAGTGTACTGCTCGTGCCCAGGGGTGTCGGCGATAATAAATTTACGCGAAGACGTAGAGAAGTAGCGGTAAGCTACATCAATGGTAATGCCCTGCTCACGCTCTGCAGCCAAGCCATCTACCAGCAATGCCAGATCCAGTTTTTCACCGGTGGTGCCGTGCTTGGTGGTATCAGCTTCAATGGCCGCCAACTGATCTTCATAGATCATTTTGGAGTCGTGCAGCAAACGACCAATCAGGGTCGACTTACCGTCATCAACGCTACCACAGGTCAAAAAACGTAACAGTTCTTTACGCTCATGCTGGGCAAGATAGGCGTGAATATCTTCAGCAATTAAATCGGACTGATGAGACATTAGAAGTAGCCCTCCTGCTTTTTCTTCTCCATTGAACCAGCGCTATCGTGGTCAATTGCACGGCCCTGACGCTCGGAAGTCGTGGTCAGCAGCATTTCTTGAATAATTTCCGGCAGGGTTTGAGCTTCAGACTCAACAGCACCGGTTAACGGGTAGCAACCCAGGGTACGGAAGCGAACCATCTTCTCTTCAATCTTCTCGCCTTCGCGTAACTCCATGCGGTCATCATCAACCATAATCAGCAGGCCATCGCGCTCAACTACAGGGCGTTTGGCTGCCTTGTACAACGGTACAATTGGGATATCTTCCAGATGGATGTACTGCCAAATGTCCAGCTCGGTCCAGTTAGACAGAGGGAAGACACGAATACTTTCACCCTGGTCCACTTTGCCGTTGTAGATATTCCACAACTCTGGACGCTGGTTTTTAGGGTCCCAACGGTGCTTCTTGTCACGGAAAGAGTAAACACGCTCTTTCGCGCGGGATTTTTCTTCGTCACGGCGCGCGCCACCAAAGGCTGCATCAAAACCGTGCTTGTCCAAGGCCTGCTTCAGCGCCTGGGTTTTCATGATATCGGTGTGCTTGGAGCTACCGTGGGTAAAAGGCCCCACGCCCATATCAACACCTTCCTGATTGATATGTACAATCAGGTCCCAACCCAAGTCCTTGATACGCTGATCACGGAACTGGATCATTTCCTTGAACTTCCAGGTGGTATCAACGTGCATCAACGGGAAAGGAGGCTTACCCGGGTAGAAGGCCTTCATGGCCAAATGCATCATTACAGCGGAGTCTTTACCCACTGAGTAGAGCATTACAGGATTATCAAACTCGGCAGCCACTTCACGGATAATATGGATACTTTCCGCTTCCAGCTGCTTGAGATGGGTCAGATTGTAGTCGTTAGACATAGTCATCTCTTCTGTTACATGTGCATATAACTGGCAAATTGGCCGTTATAAGGCCTAAAAATCGCCAAAGACTGATATTTTGGGGGCGCCATTATAAGGAATTGAAGGAGTTAGGCGAACCTTTTCACCTAACTCTTTCTTTATAAGCTTATGAACTCTTGCTGAAAAGCCAGAATCTAAGCTTGGGAGCCTTGAAATTAAGCAGATTCAACCTTCAGGGTGATACCCGCACCTGTCGCCAGGTCGACGAAGGTTGGGAAGGATGTAGCAACATTAGCGCAATTGTTAATCTTTATCTCAGCAGTGCCACGTAAAGCAGCAATAGTGAAGGACATGGCAATACGGTGATCGCCGTGGCTTTCCACCTCACCACCACCAAACACACCAGCCTCACTGCCCTTACCCTGAATCACAATACCATCAGGGGTTGGCTCAGCCTTAACACCCAGTTTTTGCAAGCCATCAGCCATTACCTGGATACGATCACTTTCCTTAACGCGAAGTTCTTCGGCACCGGTCAGCACAGTTTCACCTTCAGCACAGGAAGCAGCAACGAACAGCGCCGGGAACTCATCAATCGCCAAAGGCACCTGATCCTCAGGAATCTCAATACCTTTAAGCGATGCATATCGAATTCGGATATCAGCTACCGGCTCACCGCCGACTTCGCGCTGATTATCTAAAGTGATATCAGCACCCATAGCACGGAGAATGTTAATAACACCGTCGCGTGTGGGGTTTATGCCTACGTGGGTCAAAGTGACATCGGAACCCGGTGCAATCGCTGCCGCCACCATAAAGAAGGTCGCCGATGAAATATCTGCCGGCACCTCAATTTTAGACGCCTTTAAGCTGCCGCCAGAGGTCAACTCAGCCATAGCACCTTCGCGCTTCACCTCATAGCCAAAGCCATTCAGCATACGCTCGGTATGGTCACGGGTTGGAGCAGGCTCAGTTACTTTGGTCACGCCATCAGCATACATGCCTGCCAACAGAACACAGGATTTGACCTGGGCACTGGCCATAGGCATATCGTAATCAATCGCTTTCAGCGCCTGACCACCTTTAATCTTCACAGGAGGACGACCGTTTTCGCCGGTCTCAATTTCAGCCCCCATTTCACGCAACGGGTTAGCCACACGATTCATTGGACGCTTGGATAAGGATTCATCACCGGTCAATTCAGTATCAAAAGACTGACCCGCCAACAGACCTGCCAGCAAACGCATAGACGTACCGGAGTTACCTACATATAAAGGACCCGGAGGCGCCTGCAAGCCATTTAGGCCAACACCGTGGATACGTACCTGCCCCTGATCAGGCCCCTCAATCACAACCCCCATATCGCGGAATGCCTGTAGAGTAGCCAATGCATCCTCACCCTCAAGGAAACCTTCTACTTCGGTAACACCTTCCGCCAGGGAACCCAGCATAATGGATCGATGGGAAATGGATTTATCACCTGGAACACGGATCTGACCGTTAACCTGCCCGCCTGGGCTTACACGATAGGTAATTTCGTTTTCTTGCATGGTTTTTCCATCTTGCACAGGCGCGGTATAGGCCTGCTTAGCTAACATTTTAGTAAAGTGGTCGCGGGCTGCCTTGGCTCGCGTAAAGACACCCAACAGGTATTCGCTGTCACCACTTTCAATGGCTGAGCGCATACGGGTTAAATTATCAGTAAATAAGTCCAGCGACTTCAGCACGCTATCGCGATTGGCCAACATGATATCGTGCCACATGGTCGGATCACTGGAGGCAATGCGAGTAAAGTCGCGAAAACCACCAGCGGCATAACGGAAAATATTTTCGTTTTCCGCATCATGCGCCAAAGTATCCACCAATGAATAGGCAATCGCATGGGGCAAGTGGCTGGTTGCAGCCAGAACATCATCGTGCTCAGCCACCGGCATCACCAACACTTCCGCATCGACTGACTCCCACATTTGGGTCACACGCTGCAGATGATCTCTGCCAGTTTCTTCTGTTGGCGTAATGATAATGCGGTGATCGCGGTATAAATCCGGATTTGCAGCGGTCACACCACTCTTCTCGGAACCGGCGATGGGATGCCCTAAAACCAGCTGAGAAGGCAGCTCACCATAAGCATTTTTTGCAGCCGTTAACACAGAACCTTTTACACTAGCGCCATCAGTAATGGTTACCGCTGAATCCAGACACTGCTGACACTGCTTTAGAATCGCTTCAACAGTTAGCGTTGGCACGGAGATAAAAACAACATCTCCCTCACCCAGTTCAGCTGCCACCTCACCAATAGAGAGATAGGCACGATCTACAACACCTAATTTCACCGCGTCATCACAGGTCACTTGACGCCGAGCAACACCAATCACTTCCCTGCAGGCACCGGCTTTTTTCAGCGCCGCAGCCAAACTGCCACCAATCAAACCTATACCAACGATGACCAACTTATTTATGGCCATTAACACTCTCTGAGTAAAAAAATAATCCCGATAGCGATCGGGATTATTTTGAGTAAATTTATGCCCCGACCTGTATAAAATCGGCGACAATTTTCATTCATACCAACTACAGAACAGCCTTAGGGTAAGCGCCCAACACTTTAATATCCGACGCCTTTTCACCAATCTCTTTCATCGCCGCCGCAATATTGTCATCGGTGATATGCCCCTCAAAATCGATAAAGAACACATAATTCCAATTGCCACTACGGGAAGGACGGGTTTCTACCCGAGTCAAATCCACATTATGACGATGGAACGGCTCCAGCAGATTATGCAGTGCACCCGGCTCATTATGCATGGCAATTACCACGGAAGATTTATCGCAACCACTTGGAGGCACCTCTTCCGTACCAATAATCAGGAAACGGGTTGAATTATCCGGTTGATCTTCAATTTTTTCCGCAAGCTTTTTCAGATCGTAACGATCAGCAGCCATTTCACCGGCAATAGCCGCTGCGTTCCACTCACCTTTTACACGCTTGGCGGCTTCTGCATTGCTATTTACCGCAATACGCTCAGCGTTAGGATAATGTGCGTCCAGCCATTTACGGCACTGAGCTAGCGACTGGCTATGCGAATAAATACGGGTGATATTTTCAGTTTTGGTAATGTCCGACACCATCAAGTGCTGATGGATACGTAACTCCACTTCACCACAGATTTTCAAGCCGGAATCCATAAAGTTATCCAGCGTGTGGTTTACCACACCTTCCGTGGAGTTTTCGACAGGCACCACACCATAATTGGCCGCGCCAGCTTCAACTTCACGGAACACCTCATCGATGGCAGACATTGGGATAGAAACTGCAGAATGCCCGAAATGCTTTAACGCCGCTTGCTCAGTAAAGGTGCCCTCAGGCCCCAAGAAAGCAACTTTAATCGGTTGCTCCAAGGCCAGACAGGCAGACATAATTTCCCGAAATAGACGCGCCATTTCTTCGTCATCTAACGGTCCTTTATTGCGATCCATGGCCTTACGTAGCACTTGCGCTTCGCGCTCAGGACGGTAATAAACTATATCACCATCACTGTGAGCTTTTTTAACTTCAGCCACGTCCTGAGCACATTGGGCACGCTCACTAATCAAGCGGCCAATGTCGGCATCAATCGCATCAATGCGGTCACGCAGCTTTAACAATTGCTGCTGCTCGCTTTCAGACATTGGTTTGTCTTCAGCCATTATTCCTCAGCTCCAGAGTCAGCCACAGCGGCCTCTTCATCGTCACCATTACCGGTTTCTTCGATACGCTCGACACCGATAATATGCTCATCGCCTTTCACTTTAATCAGGCGCACACCTTGCGTATTACGACTCAGTACCGAAACCTCATCGACACGCGTACGCACCAAGGTACCCTGATCAGAAATCAGCATAATTTCTTCACCATCAAACACCTGAACAGCACCAACAATGTCGCCGTTACGCTCGGTGGTTTGCATACCAATTACACCCTGATTACCACGGCCTTTGGTTGGGAAATCTTCCACATCGGTACGCTTGCCATAACCATTTTCGGATACAGTCAGCACCTTGCCACCTTCCTGCGGGATTACCATGGAGATAACCTTGTTCTCTTCCGGCATACGAATACCGCGAACACCACGAGAAATACGACCCATGGAACGCACATCACTTTCTTTAAAGCGTGCCGCTTTACCGTTAGAGGCAAACAGGATTACATCATTGGAGCCATCAGTAATGGCGGTTCCAACCAGGTGATCACCTTCATCCAGTTCAATCGCACGCAAACCTACGCTACGCGGACGGGAGAACTGCGTCAGGGTGGTCTTCTTCACGGTACCATTGGCAGTCGCCATAAAGATAAAGTGATCATCATCGTATTCTTTCACCGGCAGAATCGAGGTAATACGCTCACCCTCTTCCAGCGGCAACAGATTAACCATTGGACGACCACGGGACTGACGACCCGCTACCGGAATCTGATAAACCTTCAACCAGTACACTTTACCGGCATTGGTAAAGCACAAAATTGTATCGTGGGTGCTGGCAATCAGCAGATGTTCAACAAAGTCTTCATCTTTAACCGCTGTTGCCGCTTTACCCATACCACCGCGGCGCTGCGCCTGATAAGCATCCAACGGCTGAGTTTTAGCGTAACCACCGTGAGAAATGGTTACTACACGGTCTTCTTCGGTAATCAGATCTTCGATGGTCAGATCTTGCTGAGAGCTTTGAATATCAGTACGACGCTCATCACCGTAGTTGGCTTTGACCTCTTCCAGTTCTTCACGAATAACCTGCATCAAGCGCTCAGGGTTACCCAGGATTTCCAAGAACTCAGCGATTAGCTCCAGCTTCTCTTTATATTCAGCCAGTAGCTTATCGTGCTCCATGCCAGTCAAACGGTGCAAGCGTAATTCCAGAATTGCCTGCGCCTGAGCAGGAGACAGATGGTACTGACCATCCACCAAACCAAATTGTGGGCCAAGATCTTCCGGGCGACAGGCGTCAGCACCAGCACGCTCCAGGAACTGGCTAACATCACCAACAGGCCAACCTTTGGCGATCAAGGCCTCTTTTGCATCAGCCGGTGTTGGGCTTGCCTTGATCAGTTCAATTACCGGATCGATATTGGCAATGGCAACCGCCAGACCTTCCAGGATATGGCCACGCTCTCGGGCTTTACGTAGCAGATAAACGGTACGACGCGTTACCACTTCACGGCGGTGACGCACAAAGTACTCAAGCAGCTCTTTCAGATTAAGAATCTTCGGCTGGCCATCAACCAATGCAACTACGTTAATACCAAATACGCTTTGCAGCTGAGTTTGGGCATAGAGGTTATTCAGTACTACATCGCCCTGCTCGCCGCGTTTCAGCTCAATCACTACGCGCAGACCATCTTTATCTGACTCATCACGCAGCTCAGAAATACCTTCAATCTTTTTGTCTTTAACCAACTCGGCGATCTTTTCAATCAAACGCGCCTTGTTCAGCTGGTAAGGTATTTCATTGATGATAATGGTTTCTTTGTTGGCTTTATCGTTACGCTCGATTTCAGCTTTTGCACGAACGTAGATACGACCACGACCAGTACGATAAGCCTGCACAATACCGGCACGACCATTAATAATGCCGCCCGTTGGGAAATCCGGGCCCGGGATGTGCTCCATCAACTCATCGATAGTAATGTCATTATTATCGATAAGCGCCAAGCAGCCATCGATCACTTCTTTCAGGTTATGGGGAGGAATATTGGTCGCCATACCTACCGCAATACCGGAAGAACCATTGACCAGCAGGTTCGGGACGCGGGTTGGCATTACCTCTGGGATATGTTCAGTACCATCGTAGTTGGGCACAAAATCTACGGTTTCTTTATCCAGGTCCGCCAGCAGATCATGGGCGATCTTCTGCATACGGATCTCGGTATAACGCATCGCTGCGGCACCATCACCATCGATGGAGCCAAAGTTACCTTGACCATCTACCAGCATATAACGCAGCGAGAAGTCCTGAGCCATACGCACAATGGTGTCGTAAACAGCAGAATCACCGTGCGGGTGATATTTACCGATTACGTCACCCACAACACGGGCAGACTTCTTGTAGGGCTTATTCCAATCGTTGTTCAGCTCGTTCATGGCGAACAACACACGACGGTGTACTGGCTTCAAGCCATCGCGTACATCAGGCAGCGCCCGGCCAACGATTACACTCATGGCGTAATCGAGATAGGACTGCTTTAACTCGTCTTCGATATTAACGGGTAGGATTTCTTTCGCTAACTCGCCCATATAGTTTGGCTTTCCTTATGTTCCAAGACACCACTACTTGTGGCAGTGCCCCATTACGTCTCCCGGTGGAAAATCCCTCCCAGGAGTGCTGGTCTTGAATGCGTAACATGCTGCCTACACATGAGCCGTAAATAGCCCCCGTAGCAAGCGCGCCCAACACGCACATGAAGCGATGAATACTACCATAAAATCAACAGCATAGGCACGTAATTGCCCTAAAACATGCCAGTAAAACAGTGTACCGACAGGCAGTGTCACAGGGTATACTCGGGGTCATAACAGAGCGGCGACGATTTCTGATGAATTCCCCCGCAAATAGTACAAATAAACACCAAAAACACACCCGAATTAGCTATAGGCACAAGACAACAAGCCATGGAAACCGTCGACACATTAATTCATGCAGGCTGGATTATTCCTGTCATTCCCGAAAACCAGGTTCTGAGCGAATGCAGCCTGGCAATTAATGACGGCCGTATTGCTGCCATTGTTCCCACCACAGAAGCTAAATCACGATTTAGCGCCACGGAAGAACTGGACCTGACTCAGCACCTGATCATCCCCGGCCTGATCAACGCCCACGGCCATGCAGCCATGAGCCTGTTGCGCGGATTTGCCGATGACCACCCCCTGCAAACCTGGCTGGAAGAACATATTTGGCCCGCTGAAGGCCAATGGGTTGATGCAGAATTTGTTAAAGACGGCACAGAACTGGCCCTGGCGGAAATGATTCGCTCAGGCACCACCTGCTTTTCAGACATGTATTTCTTCCCGGAAGCTGCCGCCAAAGCCGCCTTTGAGAGTGGCATCAGGGCCCAAATCACCTTCCCTGTCTTTGATTTCCCCAGCGCCTGGGGTCAAGGGCCCGATGAATACCTGAGCAAAGGCCTGGCGCTAAACGATGATTACCGATCCAACGAACTGATTACCATCGGTTTTGGCCCTCATGCTCCCTACACTGTCTCAGATGAGCCATTGCAGCGAATTGCCACCATTGCCGAGGAAATGCAGGCGCCCATCCAGATTCACCTGCACGAAACCGCTTTTGAAGTCGATGAGGCTGTAAAAAATACGGGTAAACGCCCTATCCAACGCCTGGCTGATCTGGGGCTACTAAGCCCACTAACCCAGTGCGTGCATATGACACAGATCAGCGATGATGACCTAGAGTTGCTGAAAAGCACCGGCGCCCATATCGTGCACTGCCCGGAATCCAACCTGAAACTGGCCAGCGGCTTTTGCCCGGTAGATAAACTCCAGCAGACCGGCATTAATGTCGCCCTCGGCACCGACGGCGCCGCCAGCAACAATGACCTAGACCTGCTGGGAGAGCTACGCACTGCAGCCCTACTCGCTAAAGGAGTCAGCGGTAATGCCAGCGCCTTGAATGCCCACCAGGCCATTCGCATGACCACCCTGAATGGCGCCAAGGCCATGGGAATAGATCACGTAACCGGCAGCCTGGAAACCGGTAAAGCAGCGGATGTAATTGCCATCGCTTTCGATGAACTGGAAAGCATGCCGCTATACAATCCGGCATCACAATTGGTGTATGCCCAACGCAGCCACCGGATCACCCATAGCTGGGTAAACGGTAAGTGCCTGATGCATGATCGCCAGCTGCAAACCCTAAGCGAGCACGAGATCATCACCAAAGCCCAGCGCTGGCAGAAAAAAATAGCCGGTCAATCACATTAACCCAATCGCAATAACATATTTTTAAGTTTAAGACGTATACGGAAAACGATATGAGCAACGTTGACAGCGCAGAGATTGCAAAGTTTGAAGCCATGGCCAGTCGCTGGTGGGATAAAAGCGGTGAATTTAAACCCCTGCATGATATCAACCCGCTGCGCGCCAACTATATTGATCAGCGCTCACCGGTGGCCGAAAAGAAAGTTGTCGATATTGGTTGCGGCGGCGGCATTCTTTCCGAATCCCTCGCGCAGCGCGGCGCCATAGTCACAGGCATCGATATGGGTGAAGCACCGCTGAATGTAGCCAAGCTGCACAGCCTCGAATCTGGCGTCAGCGTCGACTATCGCCGCACAACCGCCGAAGAGCTGGCTCAAGAAGAAGCCGGCCAATACGATGTGGTGACCTGCCTGGAAATGCTGGAGCATGTTCCCGACCCAAGCTCAGTCATTAAAGCCTGTGCCGATTTATGCAAACCTGGTGGTGATATTTATTTTTCCACTATTAACCGCAACCCCAAGTCTTATATGTTCTCGATCGTTGGCGCTGAGTATTTACTGAAAATGCTACCCAAGGGCACTCACGAATACAGCAAATTTATCCGCCCCTCCGAGCTGGCGGCCTGGATTCGCCAAGCAGATCTATCACTGGAACATATGACTGGCCTAACCTACAACCCACTCTTCAAGAGCTATAAGCTCAATGATCGGGATGTCGACGTTAACTATATGGTGCACTGTAAAAAACGCTAACCTAGAAACAAGAGCCTCTTAAGTAATGGCAGTAAAAGCAGTTCTATTTGACCTTGATGGCACCTTGATTGATACAGCACCGGACTTTATTGTTGTATTAAATCGATTACTTGAAGAAGAGGGTCGCCGCCCTCTTCCAGAGCAACCTATCCGGGACACAGTTTCCAGCGGCGCAAAAGCACTGGTAAAGCTCGGCTTTAAGCTGGAAGAATCCGATTCAGAATTTGAACGTCTACGGTTACGCCTGCTTGAGCTTTATAGCGATCACCTGGCCGTTTACAGCAAACCGTTTAACGGCATAGAACTTTTACTGGAGCAACTGACCAAGCACAAGCTGCACTGGGGTATTGCCACCAACAAACCTGAAGTTTACACAACGCCACTACTGCAACAGCTACAACTTTCACCCGCCAGTGTAATTTGTCCAGATCATGTGCAGGAACGTAAACCACACCCAGAATCATTACTGCTCGCCGGAAAGCAACTAAACTGCTCCCCCACGGAAATGATCTATATCGGTGATCATCAGCGAGACATTGAGTGTGGCCGCCGCGCCGGCGCCATTACCATCACCGCTCGCTACGGCTATATTGAAGAGAACGACAATCCAGATCACTGGCAAGCCGATCATATCGTTGATTGCGCCAACGAACTCTGGCCAATCATTAAAACCTATTTGTAAGTAGCTCACATGTAGAAGCTACAGTTACCGCGAGAAATGAAATTCTATGTCTGACGTAAAAGCCTCTATGCCTGAAAATTACCGCCCCGCTGGCGACACACTACAAGGCCGAGTTATCGCCATTACCGGCGCCGGTGATGGCATTGGCCGCATAGCCGCAAAAACGTTTGCCGCCTACGGTGCCACTGTTATTCTGCTTGGCCGCACCATTCAAAAACTGGAAATGGTTTACGATGAGATTGAACAAGCCGGCCACCCGCAGCCAGCCATCTTCCCAATCAATCTGGAAGGCGCCTGCGAAAAAGATTATGAGGATATGTGCCAGGCCTTCTTTGACGAATTTGGTCGCCTCGACGGCTTATTACACAACGCCGGTGATTTAGGCGAGCGAACCCCCATTGCCAACTATGCAGCAGACACTTGGCAACGCGTAATGCAGGTTAACGTAAACGCCCCCTTTATGATAACCAAAGCCCTGTTGCCACTGCTGGAAAAATCCTCTGACGCACGCATTCTGTTTACCGGCTCTTCTGTTGGCTATCAAGGGCGTGCGTACTGGGGTGCCTATGCTGCATCCAAAGCTGCACAGGAAAACCTGATGCAAACTCTCGCCCAGGAACTGGAAGACGTTGTACCTGTGGGTGTCAACAGCATCAACCCAGGTGCGACTCGCACGCAAATGCGTGCTGCAGCCTACCCAGCGGAAAACCCTGCTGATGTGAAAAGCGCAGAAGAATTAATGCCTTTGTATCTGTACCTGTTAGGCCCAGACAGCAAAGGCATAAGCGGAAAGCAGTTTAGCTTTTAAACCCAAAGAGCTGAGAGTTCTTAACGACTGCTTACTTGAGGATTTTGTAGATACATCGCCGTCATCGGCATAACGACAGGGAAGTCTTCCAGCATCCAGGCAAAAAAACCGCTGCGGAAGTAATAAACATTCGAAAACCCCCAATACACACTCACCGCACTGGCATAAGCGCTACGCATGCACTCTGCACTACTGCAGTAAATCACTAACGGGGTTGTATGACTGATGCCCCTGGACTGATAGAGCTTGTCGAAGTCACGCTGGAAATCCAAATGCAAGGCACCACTTATGTGCCCCATTGACCATTCTTCATCACTTCGTACATCGACAAAGACTGCACCCGCATCATAAAGAGCTTTCGCCTGATAAACATTAACCGTTCTTACGCCCGATATTCCCATTGGAGCGTAATCGGCCACACTTACAACAGAAAACAACAACGCTACAAAAGCTACAATTACTCGCCACACACTCCCTGGCATCGCAAGCAACTTAACAACAAACAAATGACTGCTTAACATCAAGATAGCCTCCTGGCTAGCACACCACCTTCCCCTAAGCGGCTACAACCCCGGTATTTTCCCTATTGGCCTAAAAATTGTTCTTGTTAAAAAGTATAGGTAGGGAATAAAGGCCCAGTTAGTCGAAAAGGGACTAAAGGCCGGGACTATCTAGAACAGAAGCTATGAGACGAAAAAAAGCAGAAACAGAAACAAGAATACAAAGGAAATAAGCGTAAACTTATAAAGCTATTAGGGCTAGACAACTAATAGCGCTCTACATCCTCAGACAAAGGATCTAAAGGCTCAGACCAGGACGGCGTTTGCGATTGTTTTTCTACGGACTGGTGCTCCACCTCAAACTGATCAACAGGTAAGGCAGGCAATTCGTAATCGCGCCAGTATTTATGCACAACACCGCCAACGAAGTGCACAAACACATGCTTTTCCTTTATGACATTTTTCTTAAAAGAAAAAAGAAGAAATACTCGCGTGCGTTTGGTGTGATGCTCTTCAAAACGATAGGTAAAAATTTCTGAAGTGTTGCTACCACGACTGATTTGATCAGGCTCTCCAATATTCTCCAACACCCAATCACGTGTTGTTTTATTAACCCGAATACTGTTGAAAACCTGCTCAGGAATTGGCTTGCTATTGTGGCCATAGGTGACGGTATTTCGGTGATCAAGTAACGCACAGGAATTCATGAAAAACAATCCGGCAAATATTACCGCCAGAAACACTACCCTGCGCCCCATCAAACCGATCTCCATAACCGTTCAGAAATTTGACGAAAATCTAGGCAACTGAGACCTGCTGATTAACCTGCTTGTGCATCAGCTGCATCAGCGATGCTTCAGCACGAGATAAACCACAGCGACGGGCAACCTCTTCAGATTGCACTCCAGAATCAAACAAGCGTGCCGCATCATTGTAGGCACTGTGCACAGGAGTTACAGCTGAAGGAACAGACTGCACTTGCTGTACAGGTGCCTCAGCAGCGTCCGCTTTTTGCTTGGCATGTTGATGCAAAACTTTTTCCATCGCCACCAGGCGTTTTCCCATGCCAATTGAGCCACTATTGGTTAACTGTAAGTCATGATCCAAGCGATCATAAAGCTTACGGGTTAGCTCCGCCTGCTGACGCTGACGACGAATACAGAACAGCGATAATATCACCGCAGCCCAGCTAACAACGACGCTACCCAGTAAAGCGATATCAAACCATTGTTCAGTATTCATCAATCACATCTCCTCGCGTACTGATCGCATAAATATGCAAACTGGCTTACATATTCTCCAGATCAGCCCACTCTTCATCTGTCAGCAGCTTGTCGAGCTCAATTAAGATCAACAGCTCATTGTTTTTGTGGCAGACGCCCTGAATAAACTTGGCGCTCTCTTCGTTACCCACGTTCGGTGCTGTCTCGATCTCTGACTGGCGCAGATATACCACTTCAGCCACACTATCAACCAACATACCCACCACATGATTATCCGCTTCGATTATGACGATACGGGTATTGTCAGTGACATCACCTGGCTCCAGGCCAAAGCGATGACGGGTATCAATAACGGTAACTACATTACCGCGCAGATTGATAATGCCCAATACGTAGGGGGGCGCACCGGGAACCGGGGCAATTTCGGAGTAGCGCAGGACTTCTTGGACCTGCATCACGTTAATACCGTAGGTTTCACCCGCCAGCTTGAAGGTGACCCACTGCAGTATCGGATCTTCGCTGGTCTTACTTTTTGCAGAGCTGGTTGTCATATTTATCCACTTCCTTCATTAAACCGGCGTCAAAAAACAAACGAAACTACATCCTTACTATAGTTAATAGCAGCTTCTATGCCAGCCTATCGTCCGGGTTTCTGAAAAGTTTAGCTTTTTATGTCATTTATTGTGTATAGGCCACTAAGCGTTGGCATCCTGGGATTGCAACATCTGACCCATCATAGGGATGTCGATCAGGGCACACATATGCGCCTTCACCGTTCCAGCCAGCCAGGCCCGCTTACTGCGCTCACCACGCCATTTTACATCGTCAGGATCAAGGGTGATGGGCTGATCGACCTTATCAACGGCCAAACCCCAGGGTAAGCCACTGATGGAAACCACGTACTTGGCAGAATCCAGGAAGCTCTCGTCGTAGCGTTCCGGCATAACAAATTTAGCCGTATTTACTGTGCGAATCTTGCCCACTGGGGTTGGTTGTAGACCCATAAACCAGTCCGCCTGGCCAAATAAAGGGGTCAACTCATCGGTCAACGGCTGAATCTGCCCAAGAGCAATCAAGGGGACCGCCAAGGTCAGGCCAGCCACATCAAACAGCAGGACATCAAAGCGTTCCTGTGCCCAACTGGGGCGGCCATTGGCCTCCCACTCCAGGCTTTGCAGTTCGGCAGGCTGATTCAGCGTTTGCAGGTCAACTTCCGGCTCCTCAACCGCAGCGTCAACCTCTACCTCCGCCTCAACCTCAATAACCTGCTCGGTTTTAACCTCTGGCTCGGCAACTGGTGCTTCGGTAACCACCTGCTGAGTGATTTCCTGCTTAACCTCCTGAACAACCTCCACCTCAGGCTCAGCCTGGACAGCATGCAATCTGGCGGTTTCCAGTAGTTTCTTCAGTTTGGCGCGATGCTCCTGCTGCAACTGATCAGCATGAGATTCTGCAAATGGCTTCGTTTCCGGGGCTTTCGGACTGGCTTTTGCAATGACAGGCGGAGCCTCTGACACAACGGGCTCAACCGGCCGCGCCTCCGCAGCCGGCTCTCCCAACAAGTCATCAAAATAGTTCTGCAGGGATTCCTGTGGCGTATCCATCAGCGCCCCCCGCTTTTGGCGACAGAGGGCACTTCAGCAGGAACTTCATCTTGAGCGAATTCCTGGGATAACCACTTATAAAGGGAGCGATATGCCTCAACACTTCGGCTATCAGGCTGAAATAAATGCGGTGGCACACCAGCCTTACTGGCATCACGCAATTTTGTGTCCACGGGAATCTTTCCTGGCCACACTTTATCGCGATAACCGTTCCGAATAACCCTAAGGCTACTGGTAGAAGCCTGAGTTCGGCGGTCAAACATGGTGGGCACCACCACATAATCCAGTGGCTTCTTGCGCGAACGCCCCATCATCTCCAACGTATGCACCATACGCTCCAGCCCTTTAAGAGCCAGATATTCGGTCTGCACCGGTGCCACCAACAGCCGGCAGGCCGCCAGTGCGTTGATCATCAAAACCCCCAATAACGGCGGGCTATCAATAATGACCAAATCAAAATCGTCAGCAACCAAGGCCAGGGAACGAGAGACCACCAAGCCCATACCATCCTGGCCAATGGCCTGGCGCTCCAGGGTTGCCAGAGCGGTGGAAGAAGGAATCAGGGAAATATTCTGAAACGCCGTGTTAACCACCTGCTTCATCACCAGATCACGGCTTAACTGCTTACGTTCCTGAAACAAATTAAAACTGCCAATACTCAGAGTGTCTGGATTTTGGCGGAAGTAACAGCTTAATGAACCATGGGGATCCAAATCCACCAGCAACACGCGCAGGCCAGCCTCCGCAGCCAAACCGGCCAAGGATACTGAAGTGGTGGTTTTTCCTACTCCACCCTTTTGATTGGCTACTGTCCAGACCTGCAAACAGGGCTCCTTAATCTTCTACACGCTTTTACTACGGTGCATGACGTATTATGCGCCAATAAATCGTCAAGTCTCCAGCGCGACAGGCGTTTGTGTGTGAACGCTGCAAGGAATATGCCTGTCGTCATACCGAACAGATAAAAATGATATCGGCAATCCAGGCCACTTATTTATTTTCGCGGCAAATCAGGGTCACTGCTAAACAACAAGCCACCCTCTTTGGTTTCCACCGGTTTGATATCGCCCACGGGTGCTAAACGATCTGCGGGCTCTTCAGGAGTCGCATCAGATACAGGCGCTTCCGATACAGGCGCTTCCGATACAGGCGCTTCAGCGCCAGCCGTATCTTCGGCAGTCTCTATTCCCAACGCCTCGGCGATATCTTCTCCCTCATCGGCTGATGAAGTTGCCAAGCCCGGCTGCGGATAAGGTTCGGTCACCTCAACGAGTGGCGGATTAATGGCGCGATCAATCGCTTCCTTATCTCGTACATGGGGACGCTCGCGGCGTTCGCGGGCAATCATTAACACCACCCGGCGATTGGCATTGCGGCCCTCTTCGGTTTCATTATCCGCAATGGGTTGATGCTCACCATAACCAACAGCCGACAGCCGACTGGGCGCCACATCATTCTCAGCAAGTAATTTTACCACTGCTGCCGCCCTGGCACTGGACAACTCCCAGTTGGAAGGATAGCGAGCATTATTGATCGGCACATTATCGGTAAAGCCTTCCACCTGAATAGGGTTGTCATAATCTTTCAGGATAGCGGCAACATCCGCAAAAATAGCTTCGGCTTCTGCACTCGGCTCAGCATCGGCGGTTTCGAATAAAATACTCGCCTTTAGCTCAACTTCCAGCCAAAACTCATTACTGTGAATTTGCACCGAGTCATCACTGAGTAAATCGGAAAACTGTTCCGTAAACTGATCAGCCAACTGCGGTAAGTCAGCGGTTTTATCAAAAGCCCCATCACCACTGAACTCACCCTGCCCCTGGTTTTCCAAATCAATAACATTGGGATCGACATTTAAGCTGGGATCACCAACCTGGATAGGTTTAAGGGATCGCTGATCATTTTCACTAAAGGCATCCAACAGAGTGTCAGATAACACCCGGTATTTACTTTCATTCACTTGGGAAATGGAATACATCACGACAAAGAAAGCAAACAGTAGCGTGATAAAATCGGAATAAGAAACCAACCAGCGTTCGTGATTGATTTGTAACTCAACAGGACGACGACGAGGCATAAGCGGTCACCCTAACCTCGCACGAGAGGCATCCAGCACAAGAATATTAGCGATGCAGATAGCCATCGAGCTTCATCTCAATAGTGCGAGGATTTTCGCCTTCGGCAATGGCAATAATGCCCTCGATCACCAACTCACGGTATTGTGAATGCTCGTGCACACACATTTTCAGTTTATTGGCGATAGGCAGCAGGAACAGGTTGGCAAAGGCAACACCGTAGATCGTGGCAACAAAGGCAATGGCAATACCTGGACCCAGCTCATTGGGATCGGCAAGATTCCGCATCACATGAATCAAACCCATCACAGCACCGATAATACCGATGGTTGGCGAATAACCGCCCATGCTTTCGTAAAACTTTACCGCATCCAGATCGCGCTGTTCATTGACGATCATCTCGGTTTCCAGCACGCGACGAATAGATTCAGGCTCACTGCCATCAACCAATAGTTGCAACCCCTTCTGGGCAAACCTGTCCACTTCAGTTTCGGCAATAGTTTCCAATCCCAGCAAGCCTTCTTTGCGCGCCGCCACAGCCCAACGCACAATTTTGCTGATACCATCCTGGAAAATATTACGTGGTGGCTTAAATACCCAACGTAAAATAAATCCAGCGCGCTTAAGATGCAGCCAGGGTGTTTGCAGCATAGCCGCACCAAAGGTACCACCCAGAACAATGATTGCCGCCGGACCGTTTAACAGGGATTGCCAAGAACCACCTTCCATAAAGTTGCCGCCGATTAAAGCGGCAAAGCCGATGATAACGCCTAGAATACTGAGAATATCCATGTGTCCTGTCCCCTTACTAGAGAGCTATCCCTAGAGCTCCCTGGCCAACGCAGAACCAATTTCATTTAACGGCAAAACGCGATCGGTTAATTTTTCACGTGCAACAGCCATGGGCATACCGTAAATCACACAACTGGCCTGATCCTGCGACCAAATAGCTGAACCCTTACGCTTCAACAACCTGGCACCTTCACAGCCATCGGATCCCATACCCGTCAACACAACACCCAGCACATGCTTGTCATAAGTATTAGCGGCCGAACCAAAGGTAATATCAACCGAGGGCTTGTAATTCACACGACTATCGCCAGGCAATACACGCACACAGCCCATACCACGCTTTTCTACCATCAACTGTTTACCACCTGGAGCTAACAAGGCCAAACCCGGACGCAGCTGATCGCCATCAACCGCTTCACGCACTTCAATTTTGCACTGGCGATTTAAACGGTCGGCAAAGGCTTTGGTAAAGTTTTCTGGCATGTGCTGAACCAGCACAATCGGCACAGGAAAATTTGCAGGCAATTTCGTCAACACATCAGCGAGCGCTACAGGCCCTCCAGTCGATGCACCAATCACCAACAAATTAACTCGCCCTTTTAATGATATTTTACGCTCAGGCGCGGGCGGAGCCTTGAAGCTCGCCGCAGGCGTAGCAGAACGGGCTAGCCTCTGAGGCCTGGCAATCTGCAACAAACGGTCATGCAACTTTTTCTTTAATGCCGCTGAATCACGCGAAACTTCGGCAAAGTTCTTCGGCATAAAATCCGTAGCACCGGCATCCAGCGCATCAAGCGTAGTTCTGGCACCTTCGTAAGTCATCGACGAGAACATCAAAATGGGCACAGGCCGTTGCGCCATAATCTGCCTAACAGCGCTCACACCATCCATCACCGGCATTTCATAATCCATGGTGATGACATCCGGTTTAAGAGACTGCGCCATGTCAACCGCTTCGCGACCATTGGCGGCAACCCCCACCACATTGAGCTCGCTGTGGGCATTAATGATTTCTTTTAGGCGATGCTGAAAGAAGTTTGAATCATCTACTACCAACACATTTATCGGCATAGGATGCAACCTCCACCAGCCAAACAAATGCCACCACTGTATGTGCGGTTATTGAACGGGTCTTGAGAAGAAAATACGTGAAATAGGGAGTGCGAGTTGCCTAGAAAGGCAACTGAATTGTCATTATTGTTATCAGTACTGCACACGGACATGAAAAATCCAATCTGTAACGGTCACCGGCCACATGCCTGGCGGCCGGTAACTTATGAGTTAAGGCTGAATCGATCATGCATAACCTGCGTAACGTTTCAGCATACTAGGGACATCAAGTATCAGGGCTATAGTACCATCTCCCGTGATGGTTGCGCCTGCCATACCCGGTGTTCCCTGCAACATTTTACCCAAGGGCTTAATCACCACCTCTTCCTGGCCAATAAGCTGGTCCACCACAAAGCCAACCCGCTGGGTGCCAACCGAGACAACCACCACATGGGCTTCGTCAGGGCTTTCCATAGTGCCATTACCCAGATTGAGCCCCTCACGCACTAACCAGCGCTTGAGATGGAATATGGGCACAGCACGCTCACGAATAGTGACACACTCCTGGCCGTCAACCACATTACTTTTGGTCAAATCCATATGGAAGATTTCGTTAACACTCACCAGCGGCAAAGCAAAGGTCTGCTGGCCCAGCATAATCATCAGCGTTGGCATAATAGCCAGGGTCAACGGTACCTTAATGATAATCCGGGTACCCTCACCCACCTGCGATTCGATATCAATTGAACCATTAAGCTGGGTTATCTTGGTTTTCACCACATCCATGCCGACACCACGGCCGGACACATCGGAGATTTCTTCCTTGGTGGAGAAACCCGGGGCAAAAATCAGGGCAAACGCCTCACTATCAGATAAACGCGCGGCAGCATCTTCATCGAGAACACCCTTCTCCACGGCGCGATCCTTGAGTTTGTTTGGATCCATGCCGCCGCCATCATCGGTGATAGACAGCAGGATATGATCGCCCTCTTGCTCAGCAGCCAAAATCACCTTACCGACACGGGATTTACCTTTGGCTTCGCGATCTGCAGGTAACTCAATACCATGGTCTACAGAGTTACGCACCAAGTGCACCAAGGGATCAGCCAGAGCCTCAACCAGGTTTTTATCCAGGTCGGTCTCTTCCCCTTGCAGCTCAAGGTTAATTTCTTTTTTCAGGTTACGCGCCAGGTCACGTACAACACGAGGGAATCGGCCAAACACCTTTTTGATTGGCTGCATTCGGGTTTTCATGACGGAGGTTTGCAAATCTCCGGTGACAACATCCAGATTGGACACCGCTTTTGAAAGTGCCTCGTCACCGGCATTCAACCCCAGACGCACCAGTCGATTACGAACCAACACCAGCTCACCAACCATATTCATAATATCGTCAAGGCGTTGGGTATCTACGCGAACCGTTGTTTCAGCCGGTGCAGCCGCCGCGCCACCACCTGCATCTCGTGCAGGCGCCTTGGCAGCAGGCTTGGCCGCCTCTTTCGCCGGCTGCGCTTTGGCTGCAGCGGGTTTTGGAGCCGCCGCTTTAGGCTTTGACGCGGGTGCAGGCGCAGCAGGCTCTGGAGCTTTAGCCGCTGGAGGCGCTGTGGCACCACCTTTACCAGGCCCTTTACCTGAACCGTGCAGCTGATCAAGCAGCGCTTCAAACTCGTCATCGTTAATCAGGTCATCCCCGCCTGCGGCAGGGGCCGCTGGAGCTGCAGGGGCTGGCGCACTGGCAACCTGATCCTTACCAGGTCCTTTACCGGAACCGTGTAATTGGTCCAGCAAAGCTTCAAATTCATCTTCAGTAATTTCGTCGCCATCAGAATCAGTGGCAGCAGGTGTTGCTGGCGCTGAAGCTGGTGCAGCTGCCTGCTCAGTACCAGGCCCCTTACCTGAACCGTGTAACTGATCCAGCAGAGCCTCAAACTCATCTTCAGAGATTTCATCATCGCCTGCAGAGGCTGGAGCTTCGGCTGCCGGTGCTGGAGCCGACGCTACAGCTTCCGCAGCCGGCGCATCATCGCTGATGGCATCGAGCAGTTCTTCAAATTCAGAATCGGTGATATCACCATCGCCACCGCCAGCCCCAAGGGTAGAGGCTGCTGCGGGAGCAGGCTCAGCCACCGGCTCTGGTGCAGCCACGGGTTCGGGCTCAGCTGCTGGGGCCTCACCACCACCTTCAGCCAAGTCTTCACAGGACACCAGGCGTTCCAGTTGAGCGATTAACTCGGGGGGAGCAGGTGTAAGGTCAGCCCGCTGGGTAACTTCTTCAAATTGCTGATTAACGCAGTCCAGCGCTTGCAGGACCACATCCATCAATTCAGGGGTTACGGTACGCTGACCGTTACGCAAAATGTCAAACAGGTTTTCAGTAACATGGCAGCAATCTACCATGGCGTTTAGCTGTAGGAATCCAGCCCCACCTTTTACGGTATGAAACCCACGAAAGATTGCGTTGAGCAAATCATTATCGTCGGGACGTTGTTCCAGATCGACTAACTGCTCAGATAACAACTCCAGAATTTCACCGGCTTCTACCAGAAAATCCTGAAGGATATCGTCGTCATCACCGAATCCCATTCATCAGCTCCTTAGAACCCTAAACTCGATAAGAGGTCATCGACATCATCTTGGCCAGACACCACATCATCGCGTATATCGGCATGAATCTGCGGTCCTTCTCCTTGAATGTCACTATCGGCTTTCGCCTCAGGGTCCTTATCGGCATCAGTTGTCAAACCTGTAATATCTTCTACCTGACCGGCAATACGCACCAATGACACCAGGTCTCTTTCGACATCGCTGATCAAACCAATTACGCGCTTTAACACTTGGCCGGTAAGATCCTGGAAGCCCTGCTCCAGGATAATATCTTGCAAGTTTTTATTGAGTTCCTTGGTGCCGGTATCCATATCCGCCAAGAAGCCATCGATACGGTTGTACAACTCACGGAACTCAGCTGCGGTCATTTCCCGGCGTTTGAGACGCGCCCACTCTTCTTTCAAAGAGGCAGCTTCCTCACCAAGGTTGAGTGCGATGGGGGCAGCCACCTCAACCTTGTCCATGGTTTTGTCAGCAGCATTTTGCGTCATGGTAATGACATAATTCAGGCGGTCTGAGGCATCCTGAATCTCTGAGCTTTCAATGGTGGGAGGCTCTGCATCCAGGTCGGCGTCAACGTGAAAGTTGACGATTGCATCGTGCAAACCGCGGGTTAATCGACCTACCGACTGGAAAATATTACGATCACGCACCTCCACCATCTGATGAATCAGTTTGGAGGCACCCTCAAAATCATCGCCGTTAAGCTTTTCTGCAAGCAACTTCGCACAATCCTGAAGTTCTGAAATAAACTCCGTATTGTTGTGCAGCGCTGGTTCTGTTTCCATTGCCAAGCCTTCTATAAATTCTTGTTATCAGCTAGAACTGCTTAGCTGTGCTTAACCGTCTACACGTTCAAAGATTTTATCGATCTTCTCTTTAAGAACCTGAGCGGTAAAAGGCTTAACAACATAGCCGTTTACACCGGCTTGTGCGGCTTCAATAATCTGATCGCGCTTGGCTTCCGCCGTTACCATCAGAATGGGCAATGAGGATAATTTGTCATCCGCGCGAACCGCCTTGAGCAAATCAATACCTGTCATACCCGGCATGTTCCAATCCGTTACCAGGAAATCAAAGTCCCCCGACTTCAGCATAGGCAATGCTGTTAAGCCATCGTCTGCTTCCTGGGTATTGGTGAAACCCAAATCCCGAAGTAAGTTTTTAATAATCCGACGCATTGTCGAGAAATCATCGACAATCAGGATTTTCATATTTTTGTCCAATGCAACCTCCGTCGTCCCCACTCTGGGATTCCGTTTTACCTATTAGTCTAGTCGCTGATCGGCCTCTGGCCAGTTTTTCACCCGGCAAGTGTCGAAAAACCGTCAGAATTAGCCAACTCATTGATAATTGGGCATTTTTCACTCAACATTTTGAGGAAAACTGCGCCTGCTGGAAAGGTACTGAGAAACCCGCTACGGGTCAATCGCTAACCTTCATTGTCAGTCCAAGAAGCCATTCTGGTTCGCAGCCGCAGGGCGGCTTGAGAATGAATTTGGCTTACACGCGACTCACTAACCCCAATGATCTGGCCAATTTCCTTCAGATTGAGCTCTTCATCGTAATAAAGAGCCAATACGAGCTTTTCTCGCTCCGGCAATTGACTTATCGCCTGCGCAAGCGATTGCTTTAGCGATTCGCGCTGTAAACCGTCCAATGGGCTGATAAAAGCCATACTGGTGCCTTCTGATCCCAGGCGGCTGTCATCATCTCCAAAGGCTTCTTCGAAGCTAAACAGGCGGCTGGAAGCAGCATCCTTGAGCATGGTGAAGTACTCATCGAGCTCCACACCTAACTCTTCAGCCACTTCCTGATCCGTGGCATCACGACCAGTACGGCCCTCTACCACGCTGATCGCTTCCTGTACGCGACGTGAATTGCGATGAACAGAGCGTGGGGCCCAATCCCCGCGCCGCATTTCATCGACGATGGCACCGCGAATGCGGATACCGGCATAGGTTTCAAAACTTGCCCCACGGCTGGCATCATATTTTTGCGCAGCCTCAAGCAGACCAATCATGCCCGCTTGAATTAAATCCTCAACCTGAACACAGGCTGGCATGCGCATCATCATATGATGGGCAATGCGTTTCACCAACGGCGCGTAGTCTTCGACGTTTATCGCCTGCTGACTTCGCTTGGTTTCATCATACATAGCCAATCCGTCTACTGCGCCCATGCTTAGTATCCTGCATCTGCGGTTTGCAATAAGCGCTCAACAAAGAATTCCAAATGCCCTCGTGCCGAGGTGGGCAATGGCCAGCTCGCCACATCTTCAGCAAGAGAACGAATAGCCTGGGCTGCTCGAGAGTGCGGAGCAAACTCTAACAAGGGTTTTTGCTTTTGTACGGCCTTGCGGACATTTTCATCGAAAGGTACATGCCCCATGTACTGCAGAGACACATCCAGAAAACGCTCACAAACCACACTGAGCTTGTTAAACAAGTTTCGGCCCTCCTGAGCGCTGCGCGTCATATTGGCAACCACCCGGAAACGGAACATATCGTATTCTTTATTTAACAGCTTGATCAGCGCATAGGCATCGGTAATGGATGATGGCTCATCACACACCACCACGACCACCTCTTGTGAGGCTCGAACAAAGCTAACAACCGTATCGGATATACCCGCTGCGGTATCCACCACCAGCACATCCAACTGGCTGCTTAACTCACTGAAAGCACTGATCAAACCCGCATGCTCCTGCGGGCTCAGGCTGGACATATGCTGCACACCTGACGATGCAGGTACGATTTTCACACCCGATGGCCCTGTAACCATCACATCCTGGATAGAGCACTGCCCTGCCAATACATCGGCCAGCGTGTGGGTCGCTTTCAATCCTAGCAGGACGTCAACATTGGCCAATCCCAAATCCGCATCCAACAGAACCACCCGACGACGCATCTCAGCCAACGCCATGCTTAAATTGACGGAGATATTGGTCTTGCCTACTCCGCCTTTACCGCCTGTGACGGCAATGACTTGTACCGGTCGCTGGGCGTTCATTTACTCTTGTACTCCTGGTAAACCTGCATATTGCAGTCTGCTCCAATCTTTTCTTATCTTGTTCCGACTACCTGCGCTGCAAGGTAACCTATCGTTTATGCTTGCGTCTATATATTACAGCCTACAGCCGTAACTATCTCTGTTCAGTATAGATGTTGCCAACCCCTTGAGGGTTACCATTTACGCCTGCCAGCAAGCTGTCAAAACTGCTAGCCTCACCGCCCTGCTGTTTTAATAACGAAATTGCCTGAGTCACCAGGCGGTGCCCACGGGCAAGCTCCAGATCATCGGGAATTTCCTGACCATCAGTGGTATACGCCAGCGGCAGACGCTTATCCAATATCACATCAATGGCCTCACCCAAACTCGCGGTTTCATCCAGCTTGGTAAGAATACAGCCAGCCAATCCGGCTTTTTGATATGCGTGAAGCGTTGCCGTCAACATTTGGCGCTGACTGTTTGCCGCCATCACCAATAAACTTGTCACTTGAGGCAACTGGTTAAGCACTTGCAATTGTTGCTTCAACAGCGGGTCACCGTGACGCAGACCGGCTGTGTCGATTAATACCAGCTCGCAGCCTTTTAAACTGCGCAATACCGCTGGCAAGTCCTCATTGTCATCGACAACCTTCACCTGCACATTGAGAATCTGGCCCAAAGAGCGTAACTGATCGTGCGCAGCAATTCGATAGGTGTCGGTAGTCACCAAGGCAACTTTATCTGCACCATGCTCAAGAACATAACGCGCGGCCAATTTGGTGATAGTCGTAGTTTTACCAACACCGGTTGGCCCAACAAAGGCGAAAACACCGCCTTTGGCAACCAGATCCTGACCCAGGGTTGGGATTTGATGAGACAGCACAGCGAGACTTTCTTTCCAAGCCTCGCGCAAGCCACCATGCATATTAACCTTATCCAATAACGCCTGCTGACTGTCGACAGACAAGCCCAAGCGATCGAGTCGTCGTTGCAAACTGGCATGCAATGGCGAAGGCGCTTGGGAAGGCGTTTTGGCAATACGGCTCAATTGATCTTCCAGCAAAATCCGCATATCTGCCAGCTCCGCCTGTAGCGACGCCAGCTGCTCACGCTGCGCCTGCTGCTCGCGCTTCGCCTGGAAAGATTGCGCTTCGTTTACAGAGTTCTCACTAAAAGAATGTTCGGGTTTTGGGGCAGTAGATTGAAACGCTGCAGTTTGCAGATCTGCTTCAGCCGAGCGAGATACTCCTGACTGGTTATCCGCCATAGCATGTTCGAATGAAGGTACGGCTGCGGCTTGAGGTTCCGATTGCGCACGTTTGGCGGCCATCATACGCTGGCGGGCCTGCTCAATTTCTTCCGCCAGCTCTGCCGGTGTTTTGCCAGAAGCCAATCCGCGGGTGGTGGTTTTGGCTTTGACGATATGTGGTGTGGTATTTGACGCTGTGGCCTGCTCTGGATGTTGCGCCGGCGACAAACTGACAGCCCCCTGGTGTCGCGCTACGGCGGCCTCCAGCTGACTCTGCTCTGCCCAAGCGCCATCGCTTGGCATCGCCACTTCAGATTCTCCGCCCTGGTTGTCCAACGGCGACGGATTCGGCGTCGCGGCAACAGGCTCAACCTGAGTAAGAATTTCTACGCCCTGCTTAATACGACGGCTGGACAGAATGATCGCATCATCGCCCATTTCTCTGCGCACCAGCTCCAAAGCCCGGCGCATATCCGCTGCCACAAAACGTTTAACTGACATGACTACTTCCTCAATCCAGCTTTATTCTTACCTTACGGGCCTTAATTTCCTGCACCGACACTGGCCTCGATGGTAATTTGTTTGTTGTCCGGCACTTCGGTGTAAGCCAACACCTGCATATCCGGAATACTGAAACGAACAAATTTACTCATCATGGCGCGTATGGGAGCTGCAACTAACAGCACGATCGGTTTACCCGCCATTTCCTGCTTCTGCGCTGCCTCTACTAGCGATTGTTGTAATCGCTCAGCCAGCGATGGCTCAACAAACGCGCCATCCGAAGCGCCAGCTTTTTGTGCTTGCTGAACAGACTTTAGCAATAACTGTTCCAACTGTGCATCTATCGTGATAACCGGGATGCTAGGCTCCGCCCCTACGATGTTTTGGACGATTTGACGACTTAGCGCCACCCTCGCCACGCCGGTCAAGGCGACGGGATCTTGACTCTTCTCCCCCTTCGATGCCAAAGCTTCGGCTATCGTTCGCATATCGCGAATGGGTACCTGCTCCTGCAGCAGGTTTTGCAACACTTTCAGCAGCAGGTTCAGCGATACCGTTCCAGGCACCAGCTCCTCAACCAATTTAGGCGACTGCTCGGCGAGCTTATCGAGAAGCTTCTGCACATCCTCATGACCCAATAATTCATAGGCATGCTTATGCAGAATCTGATTAATATTGGTAGCCACCACGGTACTGGCATCTACAACGGTGTAACCCAAGGTTTGGGCATGATCTTTTTTATCCTGATCAATCCACACCGCCTCCAAGCCAAAAGCCGGATCGACAGTAGCAATACCTTCGAGCTTGCCAAACACCTGGCCAGGGTTAATTGCCAAATCCTTATCAGGAAACACTTCCGCTTCAGCCAGGGTTACTCCCATTAAGCTGATGCGATAGGCATTGGGCAGCAGATCGAGGTTGTCACGAATATGCACTGAAGGCACCAGAAAACCCAATTCCTGAGAGAGCTTTTTACGGACCCCTTTGATACGGCCCAACAACTCTCCTCCCTGATTTTTATCCACCATCGGGATCAAACGGTAACCCACCTCCAAACCAATAATGTCTACCGGCTGCACATCATCCCAACTGATTTCAGAGGATTCCTCGCCGCCTTCGTGGGTTAACTGACCCTCAATCGGTGCAGGCTGACCAGGACCACCGCCACCAGCACCCACTAACGCGGGTGTTCCAGGTGTGCCAGGAGCACCGCCGCCAGTTTCGATTTGCTGCTGCTTTTTGTAGTAGATATAAAACGCTACCGCTGCTGCGACAAAAGACAAACCCAGGAAGGCCACATGGGGCATTCCGGGAATGGAGCCCATGATAAAGAGAATAAACGCCGTTACCGCCAAAGCCTTGGGCGAATCAAACATCTGGTTAAAGACCTGGTTACGTACATCCTCTGTACTGTTCACCCGTGTCACCATGATGGCTGCCGAAGTAGACAGTAACAGAGAAGGAATTTGCGCAACCAGACCATCACCAATGGTCAGCAAAATATACTTTTCCAGCGCATCCTGGAATTCGAGCTGGTGCTGCACCATACCGACGATTAAACCGCCGATAATATTCAACACCAGAATTAAAATACCCGCGACGGCATCTCCGCGAACAAATTTACTCGCACCGTCCATTGAGCCGTAAAAATCCGCTTCCGCAGCCACATCTTCACGACGGGTACGGGCTTCGTCCTGGTCAATCAAACCCGCATTCAAATCAGCATCAATCGCCATTTGCTTACCGG